>CAVXMQ010000001.1:0-33932 GCA_963762995.1 uncultured Acidobacteriota bacterium
AGGTGGATGTGCCGCTGATCCAGGAAGTGCTCGCGGAGCTGGAAACCACCGGCATCCTGCCGCCGGTCAGCGGGAGCCCGGCGCAGCCCGCGCTCGCCCCGGCGCCGCCTGCAGCCGCTGCGACGACCGGCGCCCAGGAAGCCTTTCGCGTTGTCGTCCCGCCAGCTGTCGCCGCCGCCGTCGCGGCGCGGCCATCACTCGGCCCGGACCTTTCTCTTCGTGCCAAGCAGCTCGATCAACGCGAACAGGCATTGACACAGCGCGAGCACGAGCTCGCCGAGCAGCGCCGCATCCTGGCCGAAGAGTACCGGTTGCTGCGCAGCCGCACGGCTCCAGCCGCCAGTGATGCCGATCGTTATCGCCCCGCGCACGTTCACGCCATGGCCGCGCGCGCCTCGGTCTGGGACCGTGTCAAGCGCGCCATGCTCGGGTCCCCCGCGACCGTAGACTGATCGGCCCGTTGTCCGTTGTCCGTTGCCGCCGTTGTCCGTTGTCCGCAGGTGCGTGAGTCGAAAACCTGGGAGTTTGCGAAAGATGTCAGCGTTGGGGCCGTCACTGCTAGAGAAGATCAACAACCGCACGGCACGCACGGGTGTCGTCGGGCTCGGCTACGTCGGCTTGCCGCTCGCGGTGGAGCTGGCCAAGGCCGGGTATCACACGACGGGCATCGATCTCGACGCTCGGAAGGTCCAGGCGATCGGCGAAGGGCGTTCGTACATCCCCGACGTGGCGACCGAGGACGTGAAGGCGCTGCGCGGCGCGGGCACGCTCGACGCCACGACCGACTTCTCGGTCGTGCAGGAACTCGACACGATCAACATCTGCGTGCCGACACCGCTGCGGAAGACGAAGGACCCGGACATGTCCTACATCGTCTCCGCCGTCGAGGAGATCGCCAAGCACCTCCACCCAGGGATGTTGATCATCCTGGAATCGACGACCTATCCGGGCACGACCGACGAAGTGGTGCAGCCGTTGCTCGAGGCGACGGGCCTCCAGGCGGGCGAGGACTTCTTCCTCGCGTTCTCTCCCGAACGCGTCGATCCGGGCAACCCGACCTTCCAGACCCACAACGTGCCAAAGGTCGTGGGTGGACTCACGCCGATGTGCTCGACGCTGGCCGGCGCGCTCTACGGGACGGCCATCGACACGATCGTTCCGGTGAGCTCGACGCGCGTCGCCGAGATGGTGAAGTTGCTCGAGAACACCTTCCGCGCCGTGAACATCGGGCTCGTCAACGAGCTGGCCCTGATGTGCGACCGGATGAATATCAACGTCTGGGAAGTCGTCGATGCGGCGAAGACCAAGCCCTTCGGCTTCATGGCCTTCTATCCCGGCCCCGGCCTCGGCGGCCACTGCATCCCAATCGACCCCTTCTACCTGTCGTGGAAGGCCAGGCAGAGCGGCTTCGATCCGCGCTTCATAGACCTCGCCGGCCACATCAACGCCAGCATGCCGCACTACGTCGTGGAGAAAGTCGCCGACGCGCTGAACACCAAGAAGAAGGCGGTCAACGGCTCGAACATCCTGATCGCCGGCGTGGCGTACAAGCGCGATATCGACGACATGCGCGAGTCGCCGGCCCTCGACGTCATGGGCTTGCTGCACGCCAAGGGGGCCCGGGTGTCGTACGCGGACCCCTTCGTGCCCGAGGTCCACGGGCGGGAGTGGTCGGCGGGCTTCGACATCCGCGCGGTGGAACTGACGCGCAGCTCCCTGCCCCAGTACCAACTGCGTGGTCATCGTCACAGAGCACAAGGCCTTTGACTACGACGCGATGGTGGCGGAAGCGGACGTGATCGTGGACACGCGCAACGCGATCAAGCAGCCGCATCCGCATGTGTTCAAACTCGGTGCCCCGCGGCCGGCCGCGGAAGACGAAAAGGTTGCGGTCGGCTAGGACCGCTGTGGGATATGCGAACGCTGTTCTGGGTCTCTATCGCGGTCATCGGCTACGTTTACGCCGGCTATCCGCTCGTGCTCGCCGCCTGCGCGCGGCTGGCACGGCGGCATCCTCGTCGTCCGTCGATCGACCGCGTCGAGACCTGGCCATCGATCTCGATCGTCATCGCCGCCCGGAATGAGGCGGGCCGTCTGCCAGGCCGCATCCACAACCTGCTCGGCATTCCCTACCCTGGCGAACGCGAAATCATTGTCGTGTCCGACGGCTCGACCGACGGTACCCCCGAAGCGCTCCGCGAATTCGGCGGGCGCGCCCGACTCGTGGAGGTGCCGTCTGGCGGCAAGCCACAAGCCCTGAACGCCGGCGTGGGAGAAGCGCGTGGAGACATCCTCGTGTTCGCGGATGCCCGCCAGCGATTCTCCGACCACGCGCTGATGGAGCTGGTCGCCAACTTCTCCGACCCATCGGTCGGCGCCGCCACTGGTGAGCTCATCATCGATGCCGAGCGCAACCCCGCCGGCTCGACGGTCGGCGATGGTGTCGGTCTGTACCTGGAAGTACGAGAAATGGCTGCGCCGGAACGAGAGCCTCGTCTGGTCCACGCTCGGCGCCAGCGGTGCTATTTACGCCATGCGCCGCAGTCTGTGGGATCCCCTGCCGCCTGAAACACTGCTGGACGACGTGCTGGCGCCGATGCGTGCGGTGCTCGCCGGGTGGAGGGTCGTATTCGAAGAGCGCGCGCAGGCCTTCGATCGCGCGGCGTCTGACGCGGCCGCCGAGTCACGCCGCAAGATCCGCACGCTGGCCGGCAATTACCAGATCCTCGCGCAGGAACCGCGGCTGCTCGTCCCGTTCCTCAATCCCGTGTGGCTCCACTACGTCTCGCACAAGGTCGGACGCCTGCTGGTGCCCTGGGCGCTCGCGGCGGCCCTCGTGTCGAGCGCCATCCTGGCCTTCGAAAGCTGGTGGTTTGCACTGGCCCTCGCCGTGCAGGGGATGTTCTACGGCCTCGCGCTGTTCGGCGCGTGGCTGGAGCGCGACGACGTCGACGATCGACAGAGGGTCGACATCACCGCCGCAGGCGAGCAGGGAGCCCTTAGGTGAAATCGTTACTCCGACGCGCTTCGCGTGTCGCGTTCACGTTCGTGATGATGAATTACTCGGCGGTAGCCGGGCTGGTGGCGCTGCGCCGCGGCCGCGAGGTGTGGAAGTAAATGGACGAGCGTCTCGCCTTCGGCTTCGGACTGACCAACCGCGCCGCACAGGCACCGGCTGACGCGCCGGCATCGGCCGCGCGCCCGCTCTCCGCGCCTGCGGTCACGCCACGGGCACGTCCCGTGCGGGAACGGAGCCAGTGGGCCTTCAACGGGCTCCTGCTCTTCACGGCGCTCCTCTACTTCCGTCCGCAGGATGCGATCACTCCCCTCGCGATCATTCCCCTCGCGGAGATCGCCGCGGTAACGGCGCTCGCATCCATGGCGTTCCACCGCCTCAGTCGCGGGCTCCCCCTGAGCCGCGTGACGCCCGAGCTGGTTGGCGTCTTCGCGCTCGGCGGCGTGATCCTGCTGACGGCGCCATTCTCGATCTGGCCGGGCGGCGCCATAGCGACCTTCATGGACATGTTCGTGAAGGTCATGCTGATCTTCGTGCTGATCGTGAACACGCTGACCTCACCGAGGAGGGTGGAACGGTTCACCTGGGTCGTCGTGATCGCGATGTCGTACATCGCGTTCCGCGCCGTGTTCGACTACGCACGCGGGTTCAACCTCATCGAAAACGGACGCGTGCAGGGGGCCGTCGGCGGCATGTTCGGCAACCCCAACGATCTCGCACTCAACATGGTCTCGACGCTGCCGCTGGCGGTGCTGCTCGCCATCCGCGGCCGGGCCGCAGGGCGTCTGGCGGCGATGGCCGGGGCGTTCCTGATGATCGGTGCGACGATCGTCTCGCAGTCGCGCAGCGGATTCCTCGGCCTCGCCGCGATGATGCTGTTGTTGGCGGTGCAGATCGGGCGTAAGGCGCCGGGACTCATCGCGGCCGGCGCGGTGGCGCTGCTCCTCGCGCTGCCGCTGGTCCCCAGCTCCTACTGGGAGCGCGTGTCGAGCATCACCGACGAAAGCCGGGATGCAACGGGGTCGCGCCAGGCGCGGCGCGTGCTGCTCGGCGAAGCCTGGGAGACGTTCCTGACGTTCCCGCTGACGGGCGTCGGCGCCGGTAACTTCAAGGCCTATAACCCGCAGGGACGCACCGAAGCGTGGCGTGAGACCCACAACGTCGTCCTGCAGGTCGCGTCGGAACTGGGCATCTTCGGTACGGCCATCTTCCTGTATCTCGTGTATCGAGCGGCGTTCGCGTCGCGCCAGGCGAGACGTCTATTGCGCAGGGCGAAGGACGTCGTGACGCCGAAGGAGGCCGCCTTTCTCGATGCGCACGGCGCAACCATGACCGCCGCCGTGGCCGGGTGGTTCTTCTCGGCCCTGTTCGCCTCGGTGGCCTACAACTGGACGTTCTATTACTTGCTGGCGCTCGCAATCGCACCGCGCGAGATCCTGCTCGACCGGCTCGCGGGTCGTTCGGTACCCGAGGTCCCGGCCACCACCCGCGCGACGTATCACAAGGCGCCACGGCCGGCGGAGGCGCTCCCGTGACCGGACTGCGCCGCGCCGTCGTCCAGCGCGTGCGCGACTACGATCGGCGACTCACCCGCCGGGGCGATCGCCGTCAGATCCTCGTCGACGGGCGGACGCCGGTGAACTACGTCATGGTGGCGCCGCTGCTGCGTGCCATGGCGCGCGACCCGCGCGTCCAGTTCTTCTTCACCGCCAGCGAAGAACCCGCGCGCATGCGGGCCATCTATGCGGGCGCACCGGACGTCATGCTGGTGCATCCGCTGCGCGCCGCCACCATGAAGTTCGATGCGTATCTCGCGTCGGACTTCATGTGGGCGAGGCTTCTGCGCGAGACCTGCCGCATACAGATCTTTCACGGTGTCGGCGGCAAGTACGGTTTCGACGCGCCGACCCATTCGATGCGCGAATGGCATCGCCTCTTTTTCGTCAACCGGCGCCGACTGAACAACTACATCACGCACGGCGCGATCGACGCAGACAGTCCGGCGATCCGCCTGGTGGGTTATCCGAAAGGGGACTGCCTGGTCGATGGATCCCTGAATCGAGCCACGGTCCTCCAGTCGCTGGGTCTCGATCCTGGCCGGCAAACGGTGCTCTACGCCCCCACCTGGTCACCCGCGTCGTCGCTCAACGCGATGGGGGAAGACGTCGTTCGTGGGCTGCTCTCGCTCGGCGCCAACGTGATCGTGAAGCTTCACGACCGATCGCTCGACCTGCGCGAGCGGTACTCCGGAGGCGTGGATTGGGCCGGGCGGCTCGAGCCGCTGCTCCCGAAAGGCCGGGCGATCCTCGCCCCGGGGCACGACATCTCGCCCTACCTGGTCGCGTCGGACGTCATGATCACCGACCACAGCTCCGCCGGCTTCGAGTTCCTGCTGCTCGATCGGCCGATCGTCAGGATTCACCGGCCGGCGTTGCTGAAGGTGGCGAACGTGCACCCCGACTACGCGAACCTGCTGGCATCGGTCTCCGAGACCGCCGAGCACGCGCGCGGCGTCGTGGACGCTGTTGTGCGTGCCATCGAAGACCCCGTCACCCGCCGTGCCGAGCGGCGCGCTGTGGCCGAAGACCTCTTCTACCGTCCGGGCACCGCCACGTCGCGCGCCGTCAGCGCGCTGTACGAGGCGATTGCGCTCGAACCCCTGATGGCCGCGGTCCCACTGCAGGAGGCACGATGCCAGCCGTCAGTGTGATCATGCCGGCCTACAACGTCGAGGCCTACATCGACGCCGCCATCGGTTCGGTGCGCCGCCAGACCTTCACCGACCTCGAGCTGGTGATCGTCGACGATGGATCCACGGACCGGACCTACGAGGTCGCCAGGCGTCACGCCGAAGCGGATCGGCGCATCCGCCTGGTCCACCAGGAGAACGGCGGGCTGTCCGCGGCCCGTAACACGGCACTTCGCCATGCGACCGCCCCGGTCATGGCGCTGCTCGACAGCGACGATCTGTGGACGCCGACCTTCCTCGAGAAGCAGCTCGCGATTCTCGAGTCGGATGCGGGCATCGACATCGTGACCGGTAACGCCTGGGTGCTGGGCGGCCCACAGGATCGCGAACCGGCACGTCCCTATCCGGATCCGCGCCCGGTGCCCGACCTGGTGTCGATCCTGGCCGACGAATTGTCGGTGTTCGTGATGACGGTGTTCCGACGCCGGGTGTCGGACGTCATCGGCAATTTCGACGAGTCCCTGAAGACCAACGAGGACTACGACTTCTGGGTACGCGCGGCGGTCGCCGGCTTCCGGTTCGCGCGCAATGAGATGCCGCTCGGCTACTACCGCCGCCGCGACGACAGCCTGTCGGCCGATGACATGCGGATGCTGCGCGGCATCATCCGGGTGTACACGAAGCATCGTCCCGCGCTGCTCTACTACCGGCCGGCGCTCGACATCCTCGATTTGCAGATCAAGCGCTTCGAGGCGGAGCTCATCGCCGCCCAGGCCCGGCACGCGATGGACACGAAGGATTTCACGTCCGCCAAGGAACGCATCGCCGAACTGACCGACCGGCGCGGCGGCGCCAAGCTCGGACTCGTGAAGATGATGTCGCGCTGGACGCCGGGCCTGCTCTGGAAGGCGTACCAAATGCGCCGCAACCGCCAGCAGACGCCCGCTGGCCTCCCGGGACGATGAAGTACTCAGTCGTCATTGCCACGTACAACCGCGCCGCTGATTTGCGCGACACCCTGGCGAGCCTCGCGGCTCTCCAACCCGACGGCCCGTGGGAAGTCATCGTTGTCGACAACCACTCGCCCGACCACACGCGGCAGGTGGTCGAGGAATCAGCGCGAACCTTCCCCGTCGAATTGCGTTACCTCTTCGAGGCGCAACAGGGGCGAAGCCCGGCACTCAACGCCGGCATCCGCGCCGCCAGGGGCCAGATCATAGCGACCACCGACGACGACGTGCGGGTGCCGGCGAATTGGTTGACCGCCGCCGCGCGTGGCCTGGACGGGTTGAAGGCGGACTATGTCGGCGGACGCGTGCTGCCGATCTGGCCCCTCGACCTTGCTCGGGGCGAGCGAGCGCCGCGGCCGGCCTGGATTCCGAATCGCGGCGGGAAACAGTGGGCCGTGATCGCGCTGCTCGACTACGGCGACGCCCCGATCGAGTTCGGCGCCCGCGTGCCGCTGGGCGTCAACATGGCTTTCAATCGCGACGCGTTCGAGCGCGCCGGTCTGCTCGACCCAGAGACCGGCCGCAAGGCGGGCACGCTGCTCGGACAGGAAATCCGCGAGTGGTGTATCCGGGCTCGCAAGGCCGGCGTGCGCGGCGTCTATGTTCCCGAAATGGTGGTCGAGCACATCATCCCGGCAGAACGGCTCACGAAAGCCTACTTCCGGAGGTGGTTCTACTGGCGAGGGATCAGTCGTGCACGGCTGTATCAGCGTGCCGGCCTCGACATGGAGTCGCCGGAGCGTTCCACCTTTGACTTCGCGACGGTGCCGCACATCGCCGGCGTGCCCCGCTACATGTACCGCAAAGCCCTGGCCGCGCTGAAGGACTGGGGAGTCGAGACGATCCGCCGCAGGCCGGTCGAGGCCTTCGAGCACGAAACCTGGTTGTGGTTCTTCGCCGGCATTCTTCGCCAGCGTTGGAAGGACTCACGAGTTCGGAGTGTCACCGATGGAAAGTTACAGGAAAGCGCATTACACGCTGCGGCATCGCGTGATCGCGTCGCTTAGTCAGCGACTCGACGGCATCACGTATACCCAGCGCCACGGCCTCATCCGGGGCATGCGGCGTCAAGGGGGGCTCGGATTTCTGCCGGCGCTGCTCGCCGGGGGCAATCACGAGACTGCCGAGCATCAATTTCTTCGTCGCCTGGATCTGAAGGACAAGACCGTCTACGAGGTCGGCGCCTTCCAGGGGATCCTGACGCTCTTCTTCAGCAGCCGGGCGAAGGAAGTCATCGCCTACGAGCCGAATCCTCCGTCCTACCAGCGTGTGCTGCAGAACCTCCGACTGAACGGCCGCAACAACGTTCGCGTTCGCCACCTGGCGGTCGGCGAGTTGGAAGGCAGCCTGACGCTCCTTTGCGACCCGCTGATGCCGGGCGGCACCAGCGGCGATCCTGCCGTGGCTGGCCAGATCCAGGGCTCCACGACCGCGAAATCGGTCAACGTGCCGGTCGTAACGCTCGATCGCGACATCGCCGCCGCGCGCCTGCCGAAGCCGGATCTGATCAAGATCGACATTGAAGGGATGGAGCTTCCGGCGTTGAAGGGTATGACCCAGACGCTGAAGCACTATCACCCTGAGCTGTACATGGAAATGCACGGCGCGACCGTCGAGCAGAAAGATGCCAACGTTCGCAACATCGTCGAATTCGTCAGTCAGCTGGGATACGGCTCCATCCTCCACGTCGAGTCCGGCGAGCGCATTACGACGGCCAATGCGACCCGCGCGCGCCGGGGACATCTCTATGCGAGGTTCGACCACCCCTTCGACGAGGCTCAGGGCAGGCCGTGATCCGCCGCCTCACCCGCGTCGCGCACGAGATCGATCATGCGATCGGACGGCTGAAGTCCGTGCGTCGCGTGCTGGTCGAACTGCGGACGCCGGTGTCGAAGGCGATCCTCTCGCCGATCTACGAACCGCTCCTCGACACGCCAGACCTCGAGGTGTGCTTCACGAGCGAGTACCCGGAGCGGATCGTGCCGATCGTTGGAGCCGGAACGCTTCCTCACCCACCGGGAAGTCGAGTGGCGACGGTTCGACGTCTATTTCAACGCCGATCCCTGGGCGAGGGCACGGCTCCGACGCTGCGCGCGCGAGGTGAACTTCTTCCACGGCGTCGCTGGAAAGTATGACCTCGACAACCCGAAGGGGTTACCAATGGGATACGAGTCGTACGATCGGGTCGCCTTTGCGAACCGCGATCGGATGATGCGATATCTCGATGCCGGCGTCGTCACCCCACGGCAAGCGCGCCTGGTCGGCTACCCAAAGCTCGACCGCCTCGCGTCCGGAGCCATCGACGGGGCCAGGGTACGCGCCGCGCTGGGTCTCGATGCCTCGCGACAGACGGTCATCTATGCGCCCACGTATTCACCGGCCTCTTCCCTGCACAGCGCCGGTGAATCGATCGTGCGAGCGGCGGCCGAGGCGGGCTGGAACGTGATCGTGAAGCTGCACGACCGTTCACTCGATCCGGATCCTCGATACAGCGGCGGCATCGACTGGCGCTCGCGCATGCGGGCCCTCGAAGAACGCGGTCGCATTTGCTACGTCGAGGACGCTGACTCGTCGCCGTTTCTCGCCGCGGCCGACGCCATGATCACCGACCATAGCTCTGTCGGATTCGAGTACCTGGTTACTGGACCGGCCGCTGATCGTCTTCGACGTGCCCGGGTTACTTGAAGCGGCGCGGATCAATCCCGAGAAGATGGCACAGCTGCATTGGGCGGCGCAGGTCGTATCGAGCGTCACCTGCCTGCCGCAAGAACTGCGAACGGCTGCCCTGACCCCTGCGGCGAAATCTCGAGAGCGCCGCCGGATTGCCGCGCAGGTGTTCCATGAGCCGGGTACCGCCACCGGGCGTGCCGTCGCCTTGATCGCGGAGATGCTGGGCCGGCAACCGTCCCACGCGACGGTCAACTTCGACGGTCGGCAGCCCGTGGGTGGAAGGCTGACAACGTGAGCGCTCCTGCGATCAGCGCCACCGTTCTCATCCCCACGTACAACCGCGCATCGATGCTGGACGAGACACTCACCTGGCTCGCTCGCACGCGCGTGCCGAACACACTCTCGTGGGACGTCATCGTCATCGACAACAATTCCACCGACAACACCCGCGAGGTTGTGGACCGGCACGCCGCGGCGTTCCCCGCTCCCCTGCGGTACCTGTTCGAACCGCGACAGGGCCGATCGAGCGCGCTCAACGCCGGAATCGCCGCCGCGCGTGGCGCGGTTCTGGTTTTTACCGACGACGACGTGCGAGTCGCGGAGGGGTGGCTTGCCGCCGCCATCACGCCGTTGCTCGGTGAGGTGGACCTGGCCTACACCGGTGGTCGCGTGCGTCCGATCTGGGGAGCGCCCCCGCCGGCCTGGCTGGATCTGACGCGAGGCGATCTCTGGGGCACGATCGCGATCCAGGATCATGGTGATGTCGCGGTCCGCTATGAAGAAGCGCGAAAGGTTCCGCTGGGCGCGAACATGGCCGTCCGCCGTGATGTCTTCGAAACGGTGGGCGGCTTTCGCGCCGACCTCGGGCGCCGCGGCGGCCGGGTCGTCATGGGCCAGGAAGTGCCGGAGTGGTTGATCCGCGCGCGTCGCGCCGGATTCACCGGCCGTTATGTTCCGACCATGGAAGTCCACCACCACATCCCGGCTGCGCGTCTGACCCGCGCCTACTTTCGGCGATGGTGGTACGGAAAGGGCGTCTCGCGCGCCGCGCTCGAACAGCTGCAGCCAGTTACCGACTTCGGCGTGGACCTGCGGACGACACCACACATCTTCGGGGTGCCGCGTTACATGTATGGAACGGCCTGCCGGGACGTCATCGGCTGGATGAAGGAGACGATCCGCCGCCGACCGGCGGCGGCGTTCCGTCATGCCATGGGCCTGGCGTACTTTGCCGGCTACTGCAGCGCGCGCTGGCGCGCGCGCCGCAGCGCTCTCCCGTCCTATCGAACCTCGAACGTCGTCAGCACCGGCCGGTGATCCGAAGGCATGTAGCCATTGGAGTCACGCGTGTCGAACACCTTTGAATCAATCACGACAAGGTTCGGCGCGCTTCTCGAGACGAGGATGTAGTCGATCCGACCGTTCTTGGTCGCCCCGTACGGGGTGATGTCGGAGGGGGCGTAGGCCGTCCCCTGGTTCAGCGCCAGGGTCCAGGAGTCGTTGTAGGTCCTGTCGTACTCCAGGATCGACGTCTGATCCGGCCACGCGTTCATGTCTCCCGCCACGATTCGGTTTTCCGCAAAGCCTGAGGCCCAACGAATCACATCCCGCGCCTGCGTGAGGCGCATCGCCTGATCGTAGGGGTCGAGGTGCGACAGCGAGATGTTGACGATCCGTCCGTTGATCGTCAGTGAGGCCTGGGAGACCGCGCCCGCGCCGTTGAGGCCGGACGACTGGGTAATGACGCTATGCGCTACCGAGTCGAAGGGATACACCGACAGGATCTGGTGTCCTTTGCCGTTCGACGACCACTGGCCGAACTCCTGCGAGAAGTGCGAGTACCACGTCCGGCCCGTTCGCTGCTCGAGGATCGCCTTGTAACGGGCTGGCTGGTCTTCGTTGCCCCACGAGGTGTACTTCTCGACCTCGTTGAGGAGCACGATATCGGGGTTCATCGCCGCCATCCAGAAGCCGATGCGGTCAATGTCGTAGACCCCATCGGTGCCTCGTCCGTGGTGGAGGTTCCACTGCAGCACGCGGAGCCGAACTGGACCCGTCGGTGAAGGCGTGGGCGCCGGGGCGGGCGCTGGGGCCGGCGCGGGAGCGGGTGCCGGCGCGGGAGCAACCGTTGGACTGAGGATGGTGGTGTCGTTCCTCGTGGCGCCTGGCGCACGGGTGTAGTAGGTGTACGGGGACAGCACGATCTGGTCGATCGAGACACCGTCCTCACGGCGCTGCACGCGGATCGTCTGCTGGCCGGAGTACTGGAAATGGATGTACTCGCCATCTCCACCGTATCCGTTATCTTCCCAGCCCCAACCCGATAGGCCGCAACCGTTGCAGGCTTCGAGGCTGACCGACATCGCGGTCGGCGTCCCAATGCGGTACATGGCCGCACCGATCGGACTCAAGGTATTCGTGAACTGAACGTAGACCGAATCGTTCGTCCAGGCGTTGTTGTCGGCCTTGCCGCGCAGCCATAGACGGTACGGCCTCATCGCCTCCGCGTAGAACGTCAGCTCGAAGTAATCGGCGGGGGACGCGGATGGCGTCGTGACCTTGGCCGCGCCGCGGTCGGGGTTCCAAATCCGCGATCCGCTCGCCGCCGTGCTATCCGCGACGTGCTGCCAATTACCGGCGCGAGCCGCACCCGCCGTGTGCAACACGATCTCGCTCGTGCCCGTGGGCGCCGGGGCTGGAGCGGGGGCTGGAGCGGGGGCTGGGGCGGTGAGCGGCAGGATCGTCGCATCATCGCGAGGAGCTCCCGGTGCCTGATTCAGATAGGTCGCCGCGGACAGCACGATCTGGTCGATCGACACGCCGTCCTCGCGCCGTTGCACGCGGATCGTCTGCTGGCCGCCCGTGGCAAAGGAGATCACCGGGCCGTTGCCGCCGTAACCGTTGTCCTCCCAGCCCCAGCCAGACACGCCACAGCCGGAACACGGTTCAACGCTCACCACCATGCCGCTCGTCGTGCCGATCCGGTTGATCGCGCTGCCCGAGCCGTTGACGCTATTGGTGAACTGCAGGAAGACGGAGTCGTTGGTCCACGAGTTGTTGTCGGCCTTGCCGCGGACCCAGATCCTGTACGGCCGGTTCGCTTCGGCCGTGAAGGTCAACTGGAAATAATCAGCCGGCGATGCCAGTGCGGACGTCAGTTTCGCGGCACCGCGATCCGGGTTCCAGACGCGTGCGCCGCTCGCGGCCGTACCTGTCGGAAACTCTCTGCCAGTCGCCCACGCGTGTGGCGGTGGACGTGTGAAGCACGATCTCGGTCTGCGCGTCAGCGGGGACGCTGCCGAGGGTGATGAAGGACGCAGCGGCCAAGAGGCTGCGCGCAACTTTGGACATCCAATTGCGATTCATCAGTAGGACGATCTCCGGGCGCAGACACACGGCCGCAGGGAACCGTGTCAGCGCGGCTTTACCCTCGCACTCCGGCGAGACGCCGACGTATTCGGGATTTGATTGGGTTGGAGCGCTACCGCCTACACGGTGGCAGCGACGGCTTCTCCATGGGCAAGAAAGCCTCCACCTCCAAAACCCGCTGTGTTTATTGTCGGAACGGGATGACTGGCGGGATTTATAACTCAGCGCGTACCCGAACGCATCTCGGCCATATGCAACTTTTTCGTCCGTGGCACGAATTGCTCACGAAAAAGTGCGGGTACAGAAAACGGTCCAGTTGCGTTTGGCGACAGGTGTGCGGCACAGCTCTGGACGGCAGACCTGCAAGGTTTCCCATCGCAGTGTTTCCCGACACTTTACGCTCGTGAGGGCGAGCATTTTGCAGAGCTGAGGCAGAGTGGTTCGACTCCAAGTTGCGATCGTTGCGCCATCGATGCACATCCTCGGCGGTCAGGCCGTACAAGCGGAGCGGCTGCTCGAGGCGTGGAACGATGACCCGGAAGTTCAGGCGTGGCTGGTGCCGATCAATCCGGCGCCTCCTGCCTGGTTACGGGCGGCCAGCCGTATCAAGTACGTGAGAACCCTCATCACTCAAATGACCTATTGGCCGCTGCTCCTTCGCGAACTGCGGCGCGCGGACGTCGTTCACGTCTTCTCGGCCTCCTACTTCTCGTTCATCCTGGCGCCTCTGCCAGCCGTCCTGGTCGCGCGGCTCTACGGCAAGCCGGTGGTGATGAACTACCGCAGCGGAGAGGCACCGGATCATCTTCGACGGTCATGGCTCGCGCGTGCCGTGTTGCGCGGGGTGGACCGCAATGCGGTTCCGTCGCGATTCCTCCAGGAGGTCTTCGCGACGTTCGGCCTCCCGTCCGAGATCGTGCCCAACATCGTAGATGTCGATCGCTTCGCGTTCAGACGCCGTAGCCCGCTGACGCCGAAAATCCTGTCCACCCGGAATTTCGAAAGCCTCTACAACGTGGCCTGCACCCTGCGCGCCTTTCAATTGGTGCAGCGAGATCATCCTGACGCGACACTGACGCTCGTGGGGGGAGGAGCGCAGGAGGGCGCCCTCAGGGCGCTGGCCGCCGAACTCGGGCTACGTCACGTCACCTTCGCGGGACGAGTTTCCCCTTCTGAGATCTGGCGCTACTACGCGGACGCCGACATCTACGTGCAGACCCCTGACATCGACAACATGCCATCCTCGGTCCTCGAGGCCTTTGCGAGCGGGTGTCCGGTGGTCGCCAGCGACGCCGGCGGCGTGCCTGCGATCCTCACGCACGACACGCACGGGCTCCTCGTGGGCTGCAACGATCATTACGCCACGGCCGATGCGATCTCGAGCCTGCTGAAGGACCAGACCCAGGTCGATCGGCTGACCGCCGCCGCGCGGGAGAGTTGCGAAAAATACCGGTGGAGCAATGTCCGCGCACGCTGGGTCGCCCTCTATCGTCAAGTCGCGGGTCCCGACGCCGTTCCGGAACCCAACCCCGCATGAGCCAGGCGGTGCGCCACTCCCCGCTGCGACGGCTCCGGACCATGGATGCCGCTGAAATCCGTTTCCGGGCGTCGGTTGCCCTGCGCAATGCGCTCGACCGTGCGCGCGTCTCGGTGGCTCCGCCGGTCTGGGACCGGCACGGGTTGAGGGTGGTCGGTCCGGGAGTCGAGCCAGCCCGCGTGTTGCTGGCGCGGGGAGACTGGCTGGGCGCGCATCGAGCGCTCGCGAAACATTTCAAAAACAGGCCGCCTCTGTTTCCACTATCACCGGAACGTGCGGCATTGGTCGCCCGGGGCGTTCGCTCGTCTTTCCCGATGGTCGATGCATGCACCCGGGCCGACCGCGTGATCGCGGGCCGTCACGACCTGCTCGGTTATACCAATGTGGACGTCGGGTCACCACCCGACTGGCATCGCGATCCGGTACACGATCGCCGAGCGCCCCTGCTCTTCTGGAACGCCGTGCCTTACCTGGATCCCGCCTGCGGCGATCACAAGATCACCTGGGAGTTGAACCGGCATCAGCACTTTCTCGTCCTCGGACGCGCGTTTCATCTCACCGGCGACGAGAAGTACCTACCGCGAGTTCGTGCGTCAACTCACGTCCTGGATCGCGGCGAATCCGCCGCTGCAGGGCACCAACTGGACCAGCATGCTGGAGCTCGCGTTGCGCGCCGTGTCGTGGCTCTGGGCGCTGCATTTCTTCGCGGGAGTCGCCGGGGAAACCGACGACCACCCGTGGCTTGTCGATCTCTTGCTCGCGTTGGATCGCCAACTGGTGCACGTCGAGCACAACCTTTCACGCTACTTCAGCCCCAACACCCATCTGTCGGGCGAAGCCCTCGCGCTCTATGTCGTGGGACGCGCGCTACCGGAGCTGGGGGACGCGAGGGCTCGTGCCATGGCGGGGCGGTCGATCCTGGTCGATGAAGCAACCCGCCAGGTCAATCCGGACGGCGGGCACGCAGAGCTCTCGACGCATTACCACCGCTACTCCACCGACTTCTACCTGCTGGCGCTCAATGTCGCGCGCGCGACCGGCGATCCGGCCGCGGCAGCTCTCGAAGCCACGGCCCGCCGACAGGCCGCGTACCTGAGAACCATGGCTACTGATCGCGGCGAGCTGGCGCAGCTCGGTGACGATGACGGCGGGCAGTTGTTCCCGATCTGCGGACGCCCACCGGCGGATTGCCGCGACACGCTGGCGAGCGCCGCAGTGCTCCTCGACGATGCGTCGTTGTCGACGGGGGAGATCCCAGAGGAGACGTACTGGTTCTGCGCCAACCACGACATCGTTCCACGGGAGGCCGAGGCGACCCCATGGCCATCACGCCGCTTCGAGTCATCGGGCTATTGCGTGTCCCGCAACGACCGTGGGGATCACGTCGTCTTCGACTGCGGGCCGCACGGCTTCCGCAACGGCGGCCATGCCCACTCCGACGCCCTCGCGGTCGTCCTCAGCATCGCCGGGCACCCGGTGCTGATCGATCCGGGCACCGCCACCTACACGATGAATCCCGAGATCCGGAACCACTTCCGTTCGACGGGAATGCACAACACCGTGACCATCAACGGTCGCCCGCAATCTGAGCCGCGCGGTCCGTTCCACTGGCAGTCGACGACCGATGCCCGGTGCACCGCGTGGTCCACCCGCGCCGGAATGGATTACGCGGAAGGCCGTCACGACGGGTACTCAGGGGTGACCCACATCCGGCGGGTGCTTTCGTTACATGGCGTCGGCTGGATCGTCCTCGACCACCTCGCCGGGTCGCCGCAGGAAGTCCAGGCGAAGGCCATGTGGCACCTGCATCCAACCTGGAGAACGGTGGGTGACGGCGAGGGGAGAGTTCGATTGGATGGGCCCGACGGCCTCAGGTGTGTACTGGTCACGACAGGAGCGCTGACCGCGATGGACGGCCCTGAAGCCGCGTACTCGCCGGTCTACGGGCGGATTGAATCCGCGCCGTGCCTGGCGGCCGCAGTGACCGGCAATCTGCCGTTGAGCCTGGCGACGTTCATCAACGCCACACCGATATGGCAGCCAGACGCGGTGTTCCTGACGGCCCCCGACACATTCACGATCACAACGCCCGGTGGGACGTTGACGGTGCTGTCGAAACATCGAGGCGGAACCGGTGGTGACGCTGGAACCCGTAATGGCAGAGTCCGTGCATCAGGGCAACTAGAACTATGTGTGGAATTGCCGGATTCGCCGACGCAACACCCTTTACGCCCCATCGCCCGGAAGCTGACTTCGCGCTCGCGCACCGGATGTGCGAAGCCATTCGCCATCGCGGTCCGGACGACGAAGGGCTGCACGTGGAGAATGGCGTCGGTCTCGGCATGCGCCGGCTCAGCATCATCGATCTGGCCACCGGCCATCAACCGATTCACAACGAAGACGAAACCGTCTGGCTGGTATTCAACGGCGAGATCTACAACTACCGGGAGCTGCGGCAAGAACTCGAGCGGCACGGCCACCGCTTTTACACGTCGAGCGACACCGAAACCATCGTCCATGCCTACGAGCAGTGGGGTGAGGACTGCTTCGCGCGGTTGCGCGGCATGTTTGGCATCGCCTTGTGGGATCGTGCGAAGCGGACGCTTCTGCTGGCCCGCGATCGCGCCGGTATCAAGCCCCTCCACTACACCGAACATCGCGACCGGCTGTATTTCGGTTCCGAGCTGAAATCCCTGATCGCGGCCGGCGCCGTCGATGGCGCCATCGACTTCGAGGCGCTCGACCATTACTTCTCGTTCCTTTACACGCCGCGCGATCGTTCCATCTTCCGCGGCGTCCGCAAGCTGCCGCCGGGACATGTCCTGCGCTGGCGCGATGGGCGCGCGAGCGTCCGGCCCTTCTGGCAGATCTGCGCGAGCGAGACATTCACGGGCTCGGAACAAGACGCCGCGGCGACGCTGAGGGAGGTGCTCGCCAGCGCGGTGCGTTCACACATGATCAGCGACGTGCCGCTCGGAGCGTTCCTTTCCGGGGGCCTGGATTCGAGCGCGGTCGTTGGCCTCATGGCGCAAGCGTCGGAGCGCCCGGTCAAGACGTTCTCGATTGGATTCGACGTCGCGGAGTTCGACGAACTCGAGCACGCCCGCGCGGTCGCCGCCCACTTCAACACGGAGCATCACGAGTTCGTGGTGCGGCCGGACGGGCTCTCGATCCTCGACGACTTGATCGAACACTTCGACGAGCCGTTTGCCGACTCGTCGGCGATCCCCACCTGGTACGTCTCGGAGATCGCGCGGCAACACGTCACGGTGGTGCTCTCGGGTGATGGCGGCGATGAACTCTTCGGCGGGTACGACCGCTACCTGCCGCATCCGCGGGTCGAGCAGTTCGACCGGTTGCCCATGCCCGGCCGCCAGGCCTTGGCGGGCGCGGTCTGGCCGCTGCTGCCGCACGGCGTACCCGGCAAGAATTTTTTGCGTCACGTTTCACGCGACGACAACGGACGGTACCTGGACTCGATTTCACTCTTCCACGAAGACGAGAAGAGCGCCCTGTATTCCACCGAAATCCTGGCGGCGCTCGGCCGCTCGAGCGCCCAGACGGCACTGGCGCGCCACTTCGATCGGTTCTCGGAGATGTCCCCTCACAGCCGGATGATGCGCTTCGACTTCGAAACGTATCTGCCGGAGGACGTGCTGACGAAAGTGGACCGCATGAGCATGGCTCACTCCATCGAGTCGCGCGTCCCGTTACTCGACAACGACGTGATCGACTTCGCCGCATCGTTGCCGGCCTCGATGAAGATCCGCGAGGGACGCCGAAAGCACATCCTCAAGGAAGCGATCGCGGGACTCCTGCCGGCCCACATCCTCAACCGCAAAAAGCAGGGCTTCGGCGTGCCGCTCGGCGTGTGGTTCAAAGGCGGGCTGACGGACATCTTCGCCGACGTTCTCGGCTCTCCGCGGGCGCGCCAGCGGGGCTACTTCCAGCCCGCGTTTATTGACCGGCTCGTCCATGAACACCTGAACGGCCGCCGCGACCACACCTTGCGGCTCTGGCAGTTCCTCGTCTTCGAGCTCTGGCACCGCCAGGTATCCGACTCGCCGACATGCGCGCCGTCGGCACCGTAAGCCCTGCTCGCTACCCACCTGCGGCGGCCGTACGCGCACCGTCAATGCGTAGTAAGCCTGTTGGCACCTCGCTTGCTGAGATAGCGGGGAGTGAAGCGGCCGCCACAAATTCCTGTCGCCGTCTTCCTCACGCGCTTCGAGCCTGGGGGAACAGAGCGGCAAATGACGGAGCTGATCCGTCGTCTGAACCCGGATAAGTTTGCCGTCCATGTGGCCTGCTTCGACACCACCGGCGCCTGGTTTCCGAAAGTCGACGAGCGCGCCGCGTCGGTCGCCACGTTTCCCATCAGCGGCTTCGCACGGCTGAGCACGTTGATACAGCTTTTCCGCTTCGTGCGATGGTGCCGGCGTCGACGCCTCGCGGTAATTCAGACCTGCGACCTCTATGCGAATGTTTTTGGCCTCATCGGTGCGGCACTGGCGCGTGTTCCAGTGAGGATCGGCAGTCGGCGGGAGTTGAACCCCGACAAGAGCGCAGGTCAGATCCGCCTGCAGCGGTTCGCCTACCGGTTCGCCACGCGCATCGTGGCCAACTCTCCGTCGGCTGCGGCCATGCTCGAGTCGGAGGGCATCGCACCCGCGTCGATCGCGGTGATCCCGAACGGCATCGACGCCGCCGCGTACGCGTCGCGAGAGCCGCGGCCCGCGGTGCGGGAGATCATCACGGTCGCCAACCTGCGTACCGAGAAGAGCCACGAGACGCTCATCGCGGCCGCTGCGATCCTGAAGTCTTCTCACCCATCCCTGCGGTTCCAGATCGTCGGCGCCGGATCGCGCCTCGCGGAGCTCCAGTCGCTCGCCCGCGCCAAGGGTGTTGACCGTGTGGTCGAGTTCCTGGGACACCGTGAGGACATCCCCGCTCTGTTGGCCGCGGCGGATCTCTTCGTCCTGCCGTCGCGGTCGGAAGCGTTTCCCAACGGCGCGATCGAGGCGATGGCGGCCGGTCTTCCAGTCATCGCCGGCGCGGTGGGTGGCCTGCTCGATCTCATCGAGCACGGCCGCACCGGATGGCTGGTTCCGCCGTGCGATCCAGAGTCGCTCGCCGCCGTCATCGCATCGCTCGTGAACGATCCGTCTCGCGCCCATCGGTTGGGCGAGGCGGCGCGTTACGAAGTCACCCGCCGCTACTCGTTCGATCGGATGGTGCGCGCGTTCGAAGAGGTCTACGACGACGGCCTCGGCGCGCACTCGGCCCTCCGCACGCAGACGGCATCCACAGGCATCTGATATGTGCGGCATCGCTGGACGTTTCAACTACGACCCATCTCACCCTGTCGACGCGGACGTGCTCGCCTCGATGACCGATGCGGTTGCGCATCGGGGCCCCGACTCCGCCGGCTACTTCCAGGCACCCGGCATCGGTCTCGGACATCGGCGCCTGAGCATCATCGACCTGGCGACCGGGGACCAGCCGCTCGCCAACGAAGACGGCCAGGTGCAGGTGGTCTTCAACGGCGAGATCTACAACTTTGCCGAGGTGCGTGCTGAGCTGATGGCGCGCGGCCACCGCTTCCGGACGCACTCCGACACCGAGATCATCGTCCACGGCTACGAGGAGTGGGGCGAGCGGTGCGTGGAGCGCTTCCGGGGCATGTTCGCGTTTGCGCTCTACGACGCGAACACCCGGCGCCTGCTGCTCGCCCGCGACCGGCTGGGAGTCAAGCCGCTTTACTACGCAGAGGTTCCGGGCGGCATTGTGTTCGGCTCGGAGATCAAGTCGCTTCTCCAGGATGCGGACGTGCCGCGCGACTGGCGTCCGGAGGCGATCGATGCCTATCTGACGCTGCTCTTCATTCCAGCGCCACACACGGTCTATGCGGGCGTTCAGAAACTGCCACCCGCGCACACCCTGGTCGCCGAGAACGGGCGCGTCAGGATCGCGAAGTACTGGGACCTCGAGTTCACCGGCATCGGTGACCCGCGCCGCGAAGACGATTACCTCGAGGAGCTCGACGCGCTGCTTCGTGACGCGGTGTCCTTACGCTTGATCAGCGACGTGCCGCTCGGGGCGTTTCTCTCGGGCGGTATCGACTCCTCGACCGTAGTCGCCTACATGAAGGAAACGAGCGCGACGACCCCGGTCACGATCTCGGTGGGGTTCGAGAATCAAGCGTTCGACGAAACGCAGCACGCCGAGACCGTGGCCAGGCATCTCGGCTGCGACTTTCATGCGCTCGTGGCAAGCCCCCACGTCGAGTCCCTGCTACCGAAACTCGCGTGGCACTTCGACGAACCGTTCGCCGACTCCTCCGCGGTCCCGACCTATTACGTATCGCAGGCCGCCCGGCAGCTGGTCACCGTGGCGTTGTCTGGCGACGGCGGCGACGAGCTCTGGGCGGGTTACGCGCATCACCGCGTCGAACACGTGGAGCAGCGGGCCCGCGGGACGCTCGGGCCGGCACGCCACCTCGCGTCGTGGCTCGGTCGCGCCCTGCCGCTCTCGGTGAAGGGCGCCCGTTCGCTTCGCCACCTGGGCGCGCGTCCAGAGGACGCCTACGCCCTGAAACACGTCAACGGCACCTTCGAGCGAAACGCCAAGGATCGGCTCTACACGACCGACTTCAACCGCGCGATCGACGGCACGGATCCGCTGGCGGCACTGCGCGAAGCCTATCGCTCGTGCCGGTCCGCTGATGCCATGGATCGCACGCTGTATGCGGATGCCCGGGTCTACATGGTCGACGACGTGCTGACGAAGGTGGATCGCATGAGCATGGCGGTCTCGCTCGAGGCGCGGGAGCCGCTACTCGACCACAAGTTGCTCGAGTTCGCGGCGCGGGTGCCCATGGCCTTGAAGCTCAAAGACGGACGTAGCAAGTACCTGCTTCGGCGGATCCTTGAACGGCGCCTACCACAGTCGATCGTCAACCGCCGCAAGAGCGGATTCGCGGCCCCGATCGGCGACTGGCTACGCGGGCCTCTGGCGAGCATGGCGTCCGAGCTCCTGCTCGACGGCCGCCTCCGTGACCGCGGCCTGTTCAACGACGCGGAAGTTCGGCGCCTCTGGGAAGACCACCGGACGCGTCGTGCCGACCATCCGCACCGGCTCTGGCAGCTGGTGATGCTCGAGCTCTGGTTCAGAACGTTCATCGACGCAGGCTTGCCCGCCGTAGCGCGAAGCGCGAAGGCGGGGGCGGCCGCCTAAGGGAGACACCTTATTCATGTGTGGAATCGCGGGAATCGTTGCGGCTGATGCACTCGGGCCGGAGGACCGCGGCCGGGCTATCGCCATGCGCGATGTCATCGCCCACCGGGGCCCGGACGACGCCGGGTTCCATCTCGACGGACAGGCGGCCCTCGGTCACCGGCGCCTGTCGATCGTGGACCTGGCGGCCGGGCACCAGCCGCTCGCCAACGAGGACGACGCGATCTGGATCGTCTTCAACGGGGAGATCTACAACCACGCGGAGCTTCGACCGCTGCTCGAATCGGCGGGGCATCGATACCGCACGCGCTCGGACACTGAGACCATCGTCCACGCCTACGAGCAGTGGGGCGACGCCTGCGTCGAGCGGTTCCGCGGGATGTTCGCGTTTGCCCTGTGGGACGCGCGGCGACGACGGCTGCTGATCGCGCGCGACCGCCTTGGCGTCAAGCCGCTCTACTGGGCCCGGGTCGGCGATCGGCTGCTGTTCGGATCGGAGATCAAGGCGCTGTTGGCCAGCGGCCTGATCACCCCGCGGGCCAACGATCAGGCGCTGCCGGAGCTCCTCGGCACGCGTTATCTGTCGGGAACCGAAACGCTGTTCGAAGGGATCCACCGGCTGATGCCGGGGCACACGCTCACCTTCGAAAACGGCGACGTCCGGATCCGCCAGTATTGGGAAATCCCGGTCGGCCGTCCGGCCGAAAACACCCAGATGCGCGAGACGGAGGTCGTCGAGCGCTTCCGCGCGCTGCTCGAAGAAGCCGTGCGGGTTCGCCTGATGGCCGACGTGCCGCTCGGCATGTTCCTGTCGGGCGGGCTCGACAGCAGCGCGATTGCCGCCCTGATGGCGGGAATGATCGACCGTCCGCTGCAGACCTTCTCGGTCGCGTTCAAGCAGCGTGCGTTCAGCGAACTCGACTACGCGCGCCAGGTGTCCACGGCGATCAAGGCCGATGCGCACGAGATCGTCATCGACGACCAGGACTTCTTCGGCGCGCTGCCGAAGTTGATCTGGCACGAGGACGAACCGATCGCGCACCCGTCGAGCGTTCCGCTCTACTTCGTCTCCGAGCTCGCGTCCCGGCACGTCAAGGTGGTGCTGACCGGCGAAGGCAGCGACGAGTTGCTCGCCGGCTACGGCAAGTACCCGCGCGCGCTGGTCAATTGGCGCGCCGCGAAGGCGTATGGCGTGGTGCCTGACGCCCTGCGCACCTGGGTCTCGAGAACGCTGGTGCCCTCGCTACCGGGACACGTGGCGCGATACGCGAAGCGCTCGTTCCTGTCGATGCCGCGTACCCCCGAGGCGATGTTCTTCGACAACTTCGCGTCGATCGGGTTGGCGCGCCAGCGAACGTTGCTCACGACGCCGTACGCGGCCATGGCGACACCAGACCGCGCCTACGGCGCTTCCCGCGCCTTCTTCGACGCCCCCAACGGGAGCAGTACCGTGCTCGATCGCCTGCTCTATGCGGACATGAAGACCTACCTGGTGGAGCTGCTGATGAAGCAGGACCAGATGAGCATGGCGGCGTCGATCGAGAGCCGCGTGCCGTTCCTCGATCACCACCTGGTTGAGTTCGCCGCCACGCTGCCGCCGCGGCTCAAGCTGCGCGGCTTCAAGACCAAGTGGATCCTGCGCGAGGCCGTAAAGAGCATCCTGCCCCGCGAGATCCTTACGCGCCGGAAGATGGGGTTCCCGGTGCCCTTCGCCTTGTGGATGAAGGAAGGCTGGGGATCGGTCGCTCGCGACGTCCTGCTCGACCGCCGCACCCGCGAGCGGGGCATCATCGATCCCGCCGCGGCCGATCGCCTGCTCACCGCACACGCGTCGGGCGAGCAGGAGGGAGGCGACGCCATCTGGAGCCTCCTCAACCTGGAGCTCTGGTATCGGACGCACATCGACGGCGACGGCGTCCAGAGCCTGGTTGGGTCGCCGGCCCTGAGAGCCAGCGCATGAAGATTCTCTGGTTGAACGCTGGCCTCCTCCTCCCGCTCGACAAGGGGGGGAAGCTGCGTACGTGGCACCTGATGCGACATCTCGCCCGTCACCACGAGATCACCTACCTTTCCTTTGCCGATCCGTCGCAGACTGACGCCGATCGCGAGGGCATGCGCGAGGTGTGCGCCAGGCTCGAGACGGTGCCGCGCACCGACCCGGCGAAAGGCACGCTGCGCTTCTATGCCGATGCCGCCCGCTACGTCGTCGATCCGCTCCCCTACGCGGTCGCCAAGTACCGCTCGAAACCCTACGCGGCGCGCGTGCGGCAACTGCTCGACCGCGGAGGCTTCGATGCCCTCGTCTGCGACTTCCTGCCGCCAGCGGTGAACCTGCCGGCCGTGTTGCCGATCCCCTCGGTGCTCTTCACGCACAACGTCGAGGCGGAAATCTGGCGCCGTCACGTGGAGATGGCCGGCAACGCCGTCTCGCGTCAGCTGTTGACGCAGCAGTGGCGGCGAATGCTGCGCTTCGAGCGGGAGGCGTTGGCACGGTTCGACGTCGTCCTCGCCGTTTCAGAAGTGGACGGCCAGACGTTCGACGGGTTGTATCCCGGCGCCCTGCGTCAGCCGGTTCACGTGGTGAAGACGGGTGTCGACACCGCCTACTTCACGCCGATGCCTGAGGCGGAACGACGCGCGCACCTGGCCTTCACGGGATCCATGGACTGGCTCCCGAACGAAGACGGTATGCTCTATTTCGTTAGGGACATCCTGCCGCACGTCCGTGCCGCTGAACCCAACGTGACCCTGAGCATCATCGGACGCGCCCCAACACCAGCCGTACGCAAGTTGGCCGACGCGGCAGGCGTTGAGGTCACGGGACGAGTCGAAGATGTGCGTCCGCACGTGGCGGCCGGGACCGTCTACGTGGTGCCGCTTCGCATCGGCGGCGGCACGCGGCTGAAGATCTTCGAGGCAATGTCGATGGGCAGGGCCGTCGTCTCGACGTCCATCGGCGCCGAGGGGCTGCCGGTGACACACGGTAAGGACATCGTCATCGCCGACGACCCGGCGCACTTTGCCGGCGCCGTCGTGGCGCTGATTCGCGATGCCCACAAACGGCGGCAGATCGAAACAGCCGCCCGCCGGCTCGTGGTGGACCACTACGACTGGGCGGCGGTCGCTCACGACTTCGACACTGCACTCTCCCACGCACGCGGCCAGGAACCCGTGCGCCTCACCGCATAACAGGACGTAGGACAATGAACGTTTCCGTATTGGGACTTGGGTACGTTGGCAGCGTTTCAGCAGCATCGTTCGCGGCCGATGGTCATACGGTGGTCGGAGTGGACGTGAACCCCGACAAAGTGGCGAGCCTCAACGAAGGACGCAGCCCGATTGTCGAACAGGGCCTCGACCAGTTGATCCGCAAAACCGCCGCGGATGGACGGCTGCGCGCGACGACGAGCACGAAGGACGCCGTGGAGGCGACCGACCTCTCGTTGATCTGCGTCGGCACACCCAGCCGCCGCAATGGCAGCCTGGACTTGACCTACCTCGAACGGGTCTGCGAGCAGATCGGTGAGGCCTTGCGCGACAAGGAGAGCTACCACGTGGTTGTCGTCCGCAGCACGGTGCTCCCCGGCACCACCCACGGGATCGTAGTCCCGGCGCTCGAGCGGACGTCCGGGAAGCAGTACGGAACCGGCTTCGGGGTCGCGGTCAATCCCGAGTTTCTTCGAGAAGGAACGGCCCTGCAGGATTTTCGGAATCCCCCGATGACGCTCGTCGGGCACAACTACACGTCCGACGCGGAGTCCACGCAGGCGCTGTATTCGAAGGTCGATGCCGAAATGGTGACGACGAGCATCCGTACGGCGGAGATGATCAAGTACGCGAGCAACACCTGGCATGCCCTCAAGGTGTGCTTCGCGAACGAGGTCGGCAATCTCTGCAAGCGCCTCGACATCGACAGCCACCAGGTGATGGACATCTTCTGCCGCGACGAGAAGCTGAATCTCTCGTCGTACTACATGAAGCCAGGCTTCGCGTTCGGCGGCTCGTGCCTCCCCAAGGACGTGCGAGCGATGCAGTACCGGGCGAAAGAAGTCGATCTCGAGATGCCGGTGATCCAGTCGATCCTCGGCAGCAACGCGCTACAGATCAAGCACGCCGTCGACATGGTCGTTGAAACGGGCAAGAAGAACGTCGGACTCCTTGGCTTCAGCTTCAAGGCGGGCACCGACGATCTGCGCGAGAGCCCGATCGTCATCCTCGCGGAGGCGCTCCTCGGCAAAGGCTATTCGCTGGCCATCTACGACAAGAACGTCTCGATCGCGCGGCTGGTGGGCGCCAACAAGGACTACATCAACACCCAGATCCCCCACCTCTCCTCGCTGCTCCGCGATACGGTGGACGAGGTCATCGAGCATTCGGACGTGATCGTCGTCGGCAACGGCTCGCCGGAGTTCGCGGAGGCGCTGAAGCGTACCCGCCCGGGTCAGGTGGTCATCGACCTGTTCCGCGTGAAGGGTGTCGCGAAGGAGGAGATCCCCGCCGATTACACGGGGATTTGCTGGTAATTGAGGAACCGCCGCGTCTCCGCCCAGATGTACTCCAGGCTGCTACCCAACTGGTGATCGTCGTCGAGCATGTGGAGCTCGACGTTCGGCCGGCTGGCGGCCCACCGCGCCACCATCTCCGGGCTCACCGCCGTATCCCGCCTCCCCTGGAAGATCAGGATCGGCATTGTCAGCTTCGCGTCCACGCAGGTGTATCCACACGCGTCGGCATACAAACCGTAATGGACCGGGAGCATTCGGCCGTAGCCGTAGTGAAAGACATTGAGCTGATCGCTCGTCTCCCACTCCGCCAACCCTCGATCGCCGAGCGTCTGCAGGCGCGTGCCGCTGAAATCCAGCGCGGGCGCCAGTAACACCAGGTAATCCACCTTCCGCCTCAGCGCCACCTGCACGGCGACGAAGCCGCCGAGGCTCGATCCGATCAATGCGACTCGCCCCTGCGGTAGTCCATCGATCACGCGCTCCACCTGCTCCACCATGCGCGTAACGGTCAACGTCGAAAAGTCGGGCTCGTTGAAGTCGGGGGTGTGCAGTGTGACGCCACGTTCGCGGAACTTCGCCGCGAGAAAGGTCCCCTTGGTCGAGTGGGCGGACGACGCGAAGCCGTGTAGGTAGATGACGTGCATCCCGCACATCACGATATCCCGGTTCCGATCCGGTCGCCGCTGTCGTAACCTTGGATCATGGAGTTCGGGTGGATCTTTACGGCTTGGGGACGGGTGCTGCGGGGCTATCGGCCGGCCCTGTCGGTTGAGATCACGCGCGAGTGCCCGCTCCGCTGCCCCGGCTGCTACGCGTATGGGGAGGAGCACCTCGGGGGCGGCGTGACGCTGCGGCAGGTCGCCGACTACAAAGGAGAGGAACTCGTTCGCCGGTTCATGGCGCTGGTCGACGAGCACCGGCCGATTCACATCTCGATCATCGGCGGTGAGCCGCTGGTGCGCTACCGTGAGCTGGGAGAGATCCTGCCGCGGCTGGCCGACCGCGGGATTTTCACGCAACTCGTCACCAGTGCGGTGCGGCAGATCCCGCCCGAGTGGGCGTCATTGCAGCGGCTACAGATCGTCGTCTCGATCGACGGGCTTCAGCCCGAGCACGATGCGCGGCGCACCCCGGCGACGTACGACCGCATCCTGAAACACATCAAAGGACACCAGGTCACCGTGCACTGCACGGTGACGCGGCAACAGGTACAGCGCGACGGATACCTCGAGGACTTCGTCCGGCTCTGGTCGGCGAACCCGGACACGCGACAGATCTGGATGAGCCTCTATACCCCGCAGATCAGCGAACAGTCGGCCGAGCGTCTCCGCCCGGAGGACCGCGAGCACGTCATCGCCACCCTTATGCGCCTGGGCCGCCTGTATCCGAAGCTGCAGATGCCGGAAGGTTTGATCAAGGCCTACGCGACACCCCCCGAAAGCCCGGCGGAGTGCATCTTCGCCCGTACGACGACCTGCGTGTCGGCGGATTTCGAGCATCGAATCACGCCGTGTCAGTTTGGGGGCACTCCTGACTGCGCGAACTGCGGCTGCATTGCCTCAGCCTTCCTCGGCGCGCTGGGCAACTATCGCGTGGCCGGGAGCATTCGGGTGGCGTCGCTGTTCGACGGGTCCGCGAGGATCGGCGACTGGGTACGCGGAGAAAGAACCGCCTGATGGGCCAGGCGGTGCTCAGAGCATTACCTTGCAGCCAGGGCTACAGAGGCAGCGAATGTGGCCGGGACCGTCGGTCGCATAGTCGTAGGTGAGCTCTTCACCCTTGCGGATGTTTCTGGCCGCGATGATCCAGATCGTGTCGCCGATGACGCGCGTGTAGCAGTTCGGTGTGCACGAGTGGTTGATGTAACGGGCGACGTTGCCGCCAACCGCCGCATCGCGGACCCAGTGCGGATTCAACTTGAAGCACCAGATGTGGCCCTTCTTGATGTAGCGCGCCTCGCGCTTCAGGCTTTCTTGATTGCGGATCTTTTCCCCCGTGTAGGTGACGATCCGCTTGTTTTTGTTGAGAGCTTGAGTGGTGTAAACACCCCACCCCTGGATTTTGGATTTACGCCGCTCGATCATGCAGGACTAACAGTTTAGTCGGGATTGTGCTTCGACAGCTTCAAGCTGAGCGGCTGATATACTCGCGTGAATGGCGACCGTCGCATCGTTCGATATCACCTCCGGCGTCGATCTTCAGGAAGTCGATAACGCCGTCAACCAGGCCCGCAAGGAGATCGCGCAGCGTTACGACTTCAAGGGCTCTCGCGCCGCCATCGACTTCAATCGTACCGAGAACACCATCGTGCTCGTCGGCGACGACGAGTACAAACTCAATGCGGTCTGGGAGATCCTGCAGGGTCGGCTCGTCCGTCGTGGGGTACCGACGAAGAATCTCAAGCCGGGGGACCTCGAGCGTGCCGCCAATGACACCGTCCGCCGCGTGGTGTCGCTGCAGCAGGGCATTCCGTCCGAGGCGGCGAAGGAGATCGTTCAGTTCCTCAAGGAAAAGAAACTGAAGAAAGTGCAGGCGGCCATTCAAGCGGACCAGATTCGCGTGTCGTCGGCTTCGAAAGACGACCTTCAGGAGGCCATGCGGGTGCTACGGGAACAGGATTTCGGGGTCGCGCTGCAGTTCGGCAACTACCGGGGGTAACCAATGATGCGACTGATAACCGCCACCGCTGCTGTAATCGTCATGGCGTGCGCGCACGCCGGCACCGCGACGACGGCTGAACAGAGCAAGCCGACGGCTCCCCCAGCCGCGTCAGCCGGGTCTCCATCCGACGCGAAGACGGTAGCGACGTTCACCGAACGGCTGCGGCAATACAGCGAGAACCACAACAAGCTGGAAAAATCGCTCCCGCCTCTGCCGAAAGAAACCAGCTCCGACGTCATCGAGAAACACCAGCGCGCGCTCGAAGCGCTGTTGAAGAAAGCCCGAGCGTCCGCGAAGCGGGGCGATATCTTCGATCCGGAAACAGAAAAGTTGATCCGCCGCTCGCTCACGCAGATCTTCTCAGGCCCGGAAGGCACGAGGCTGAAGGCGACGATCATGGACGAGAACACGACCACCCTGAAGCTCGCCGTGAACACCCGCTATCCCGACGACCTGCCGGTATCGACGATGCCGCCCCAAGTGCTCGCCATGCTGCCGAAACTGCCCGAGGAGCTGGAATACCGCTTCATCGGCAACCGGCTGATCCTGCTCGACGTGCACGCGCACACGATCGCGGATTACATCGAAAACGCCTTGCCTTAGCGCAGGTACTGAAGAGGATATGCCGAGTAGACGGACGCTCCCCCCCTGGGTTCTTCTTCTCACGCTCATCGCTGCCGCCTGCGCCACCCAGCCCACACGTGGGCCCGTGCAGGTTGCCGCCTCGCCCGATCAGCCAGCGACCACCCCGGCGGCGGCCGAAACGCCGCTGCCCAATAAGCCCGACACGCTGAAATTTGCGGTGCTCGGTGACTTTGGGACAGGGTCTCGCGGCCAGATCGAGACCGGCACCGAAATGGCGCGCGTTCACAAGCGATTCCCCTTCGAGTTCGTCATCACCGTGGGCGACAACATTTACGGCTCGGAGAGCGAACGGGACTTCTCACGCAAGTTTGAGGTCCCCTACAAGGCGCTGCTCGACGCCAAGGTCAAGTTCTACGCCTCACTGGGGAATCACGACTCGCCAGAACAGGCCAACTACAGGTTGTTCAACATGGAGGGGAAGCGGTACTACACGATGAATCCCTCCAGTCAGAGCGCGAAGTTTTTCGCCGTCGACTCGACCTACCTGCAACCCGAACAGGTTCTGTGGCTAGAGAAGGAGCTGGAAGGGTCGCGGGAGGACTGGAAGATCCCCTATTTCCATCACCCACCCTACTCGTCAGGTGAGCGTCACGGGTCGCAGGATCCCATTCGGAAAACGCTCGAGCCGCTTTTCCTGAAATACAACGTCAGCGTCGTGTTCACCGGCCACGATCACTTCTACGAGCGAACCAAGCCGCAGCAAGGCATCGTGTACTTCGTCGTGGGATCGGGAGGACAGTTGCGGCGAGGGAACATCGCCGCGCGCTCGGCGCTCACCGAGAAGGGCTTCGATACCGATTACGCGTTCCTGGTGGCCGAGATCGATGGCGACGACATGTACTTCAACGCCATCGCGCGCACGGGCGCGGTCATCGATTCCGGCAAGATTACGCGGCGGAAGTAGCGTCGGCCTTCGCGGGTGCCGAGGCCTTCCAGTCGGCCTCGAACACCGCCTGCATCTTCTTGGCGATCGGGGTGCTGGCGATCAGCACGCCGACTTCCCGACGCTTGTCGAGTTCCAGCTTTCGAAGGCTTTGACTGCCGATGAACGCCGTCTTGCCGTCGCGGATCATCGCGCGCACGTGCAAGCGCATCGGCGCCAGCTTGCGGGCCTCGATCCCCTCGATCGATTTCTCCAGCTTGCCGAGGATGCGGATCTCGACGCCCGCCTTGACGCGTTCCTGCAACAGCTTCTGGATCGCGTTGTCGCTCACCTGGGAGTCGTAGATGAGGAGCTGCTTCTTGGCACCCTTGATGAACTTCGACAGGCGGGGGCGCGACGACTCGGGGCTGACCACCAGCCGCTCGTGTCCCGGCGTGTACGACTTCCGGGTCGTGTCGGCCTCGTAGAGCGAGGTCGCCTCCTTCACCAGCTTCTTGTCGCGCATCATGATGCCGAAGCTGCGGCTCTTCTCGATGTCCAGCTTCGTGTAGTTGAAGCCGAGCACGTAGAGCGTGTCGTCGGCGACCATGATCTTGCCGTGGTACCGCGGCAGGTCGTCGGCCGTGCGCGCCACCAGCACGCCGGCCTTGAGGAGACGCATCTCGAGCTTCCGAAGCTGCGACTCCCCGCCGCGGTTGGTGTGGGCGATCAACGCCCGCACCGCCACGCCACGAGCGACGGCCGCCTCCAGCGCCTCTTCGAGTTCGGTCCGGTCGAACCGAAAAATGACGATGTCGACCGTCTTCTTGGCCTTGCGAACGGCCTTGAGCATCGGCGCGAGGCCGTCTTGTGGCTGCGTTATCAGTTTCACGATGCGTGACGCCCTATTTCGCTTTCTTCTTCTTATCCGCCCAGTCCACCGCCGCGTGCCCTTCTGGATCGAGCTTCAGCAGCGCGTTGGTCACCCGGTCGGTCTGGATGTCGAGCGGTACGTCCACATCGTACGAGACTTCGGCATCCGATGAGGCGCGAATCTCATGCTTGCAGCGATACCGCCGCAGGATTTGCTCGATCTGGGGACGCAAGTCGTCGGTCTTGTCTCCCACCTTGATGGTGAGGAGGAATTCCTTGCCGGTTTTCGGTTCGAACGACTCGATCACCCACAGTGCCACCCCGATGAAGACGGTAGAAAAGACGCAGAGCGCGTAGAGCCCCACGCCCGTCGCCAAACCGACCGCGAGCGCGCAGAGCATGACGACCGCATCTTTCGGATCCTCGATCTTGGAGCGATAGCGAATCAGGTTGGCGGCACCGACGATGCCGAAGGCGCGCGCCAGGCTGGCGCCAACCACCAGCATGATGACCGCGCCCACCACCGCGAGGATGATCTGGGTTTGCACGACCGGGGCGGTCCTCGGCGGAGTACCTCGCCGCCGTGGCCGCAACGCCAGCGCGGCGCCCAGCACTGCCGCCAGCGGCAACCGCACCATCGCATCGTCGATTTCATGGAGCGGATGCGGGGCGTGGTTGTCGGTGTCTTTCTTCGGCGTCGTCTGCGGCTCCTGCAACTCTTGGGGGAGGGGCGGCCCTTGCGCACCGGCTGGGGCAGTAAACGAGGCGACGAAGAGCAGGCAGGCAGCGACGAGCAGGAGCTCGCGCACGAACGTTTTCAACATTACCGATCCTTCAGCGCGAGTCCTTCAGCGATCTTTTGCTTCATGCGCCGTATGAAGCGATCGGCGATTTCCCCCTCGATGCCGCCGGCCCGAAAGGCGTCCTTCCACTGGGCATCGGACAGGCGTTCGAGCCGCTCGGACAGCCAGCGGACGTGAGCGGGGGGAATGTCCTCGAAGAGCGCCTTGTGGCGGCCGCGGTATTCGAATCGCACTTTACCGTTTTCCACCCCGCGGATGTACGGCGTTCTCTCGAAAACGTCGATGTCCCCTCGAGGCGCGTCGATGACGCCGGTTCGGCCGAACGTATGTCCCAGGTCGCGGGTCACATACCAGCGCGCGGTTCCCTCTCGCGGCGCCTTCAACGTGTAAAGCACGTTGTTGACGTCCTTGAGGTCGGAGTTACCGAGCATGGCCTGGAGGGCGAGCAACGCGTTCAGCTCGCGCGTGCCGACGAACGGGTTCTGGAAGAAGGACCACGGGTCGCCGGCGTCGAGCCCATTCAGGCTCGGGTTCTTCTCTCGGAAACGAGCCGGCAGTTGCGGATTCGGTGAGGTCGCCTTCTCCGCCGTCCACTCTTTGAGCAGATAGATGGGAGGCTGATGGTACCCGATGCCCCAGTGAATCCTGGAGGCGACGAGTTCGGTACCGGCTTCCGGCGGGAACTTCGCGCTCCACTCACGGTCGCCGGGTCCGATCACCGTGTAGCCCCGGCTGTAGCCGCCGCGTTTGATTTCGATGACGGTGAATTTCGCGGAGGGATCGGGCGCTAGCTGCGGTCCGCCAACGCCATAAAAGAGGTCGCGGCCGGTGCCCGGATCAACCCAAAGCTCGGCGAGCTGCGCCGCGGTCAGCGGGGCGCTCTGGGTGGACTTGATGGCGGGATTGCACGCCATGCCAAGCCCGGCCGTAGCGCACAGGAACACTGCAGCCAGCCGAAGTCCACGTTGAATGATCGCCGTGCGCACCACCGTCCATCCTCCCGTACGGCCGTACAGCCGTGCTGGGAGGTAGAAGTGCAATGTGCGGGCCATAGATCAGCTCGGGTTCATCTGAAATCGTGGGATTGCGGCTCGGGGTTGTCACCGATGAGGCTGATAACGCGCTCGGCTTTCACTGACGTCACTCCCTCCTGTATCTGTAGCACTCCCTCGACCATCAAGTAGGGCGCGCCGACGATGGTCTGGCGTTGTTCGGAGAACAGGTCGGGGCGAACGATGATGTTCGAGATCCCGGTCTCGTCTTCGAGCGTCAGGAAGACGAATCCTTTCGCGGTGCCGGGCCGCTGGCGCGTGATGACCGCGCCGGCCACCCGCACGCGGCGGCCGTGCCGGCCGCGGGGCAAATCCACCGCTCGCAGCACGCCGCGCATGGCCAATTCCTGCCGGCGCAGCGCGAGCGGATGCGGACCAATGGTCAGGCTCGTGCCGGAATAGTCCGCCATGAGTCGCTCCGACGCCGACATCCGGCGCAACGGACTTCGCTCGCTCTCGCTCGCTCGCTGTCCGGGGCTCGGGGCTCGGGGCTCGGGGTTCGGTGTTCGGTACCGGTGTTCGGTGTTCGGTACTGGGTACTGATGTTCGGTACGGGTACTCGGTCACTCGGTCGAGCAATGGACCGGCGGGGCGGATGGCGCGTTCGATTTGCCACTGCGCGCTTCGGCGATCGTACCCGAGCGCATTCAACGCGCCGATCTCCGCCAGTGTTGCCAACTCGTCGCGTCTCAATCCGGTTCGTGCGATGAGGTCTTCGATCGATGCATAACGCTGCGCGGACTCGGGGCTCGGGGCTCGGGACTCGGGGCTCGAGGTTCGGGACTCGAGGTTCTGAACTCCCCACTGATGAGCGCAGACGTTGCAGAAATGCGTCGTCTCGGGTGTTTCCTCGATCATCGATTCGTCATCGTTGCCGCATTTTGGACAACGATCCGTGTCTGCCGCAGCAAGTTCCACCCCGTTGCTTCCCTCAACACTGTTCGAGCCCCGAGCCCCGAGCCCCGAGCCCCGAGACGCAATCGTTCGACCGATTTCCTGTCGCA
>CAVXMQ010000002.1:0-34613 GCA_963762995.1 uncultured Acidobacteriota bacterium
CCCCTTCGCGGAACTTGTCCACGGGGAACGACACGAGGGGCAGTCGCTTTTTCGTTGCGTTTCTTGAATTCGGCCTCGGCTTCGGTATCGGTGATCGTGATCCCGTTGGTCACGACGGCCTGGAGCTTTTCGACCGTGATGCTGCGTCGGACCTGCGCTTCGAACTCATTTTCCCGGACCGGTGGCTCCTGCATCGCCAGCATCTGCCGATAACGGTCATAGCCAATGAATTGGCCGTTTTCCTGGAAGGCCGGGATGGCGATGATCCGTTGGGTGACTTCCTGGTCGGTGGCCAGCAGGCCGAGCCGCTTGGCCTCGGCGAGCGAGGCTTCCTCCTCGATGAGCTGCTGGACAATCCGCTGGTCGATGCCAAGCTGCTTCAGGAGGCGCTCGTCCATGTTGGCGCCGTAGGCCTGCCGGTACTGTTGCATCTGGCGCTGGTAGGCGCGGCGGAACTCGTTGACGGTGATGTCGTTGCCGTCGACGCTGGCGACCGCGTCGTTGCCGACGCCGTTGGCGGAGCTGCGAAGAAAGTCGGGAATGTAAAGAAGAATGAACGCGAGCACCACAAGGGCGAGGCTCCGCTTGAGCCAGTTCTTGGGCGGCGCATCCGGTCGAGTATCGTCATGGTCTTCGGGCCTCTTTCGGGAGCGGTAGAAACGCCGATTATGCCACGGGTCCCGGGGGCCGTGTGCTATATTTTCGGTGGATAGAAGGACTTAGAGGAATCCGCCATTCCAATGGGACAGAGCCGGTCGACCCGGCTGGTCGGCAACCTCGCGCCCGTCGATCCACGAGCAGGAACGCCGCGGCAGTCAAACGTCCGGATCTTGCGGCGCGGTTGCGGCTGCGGCAGGCGCCACTTCGGCGGCAGCTCTCTCGTGCCGACGTGCTCGCGGACATGATTCGTGCGGTCAATTTGAGTCTCGATCCGGACCGCGTCGCCGAGGCGATGCTCGCCCGTGTGTCCGGCTGGCTACCGGTCCCGAGCTGGCTGGTGCTGGCGGCCGACGATCAGGGACAAATACGGCCGATGGCCGTCCGTGGCCTTCCCGCGGCGTTGGAACCGACGGCGCAAGCCGTGGGGCGCCTCGTGATCCGTTCGGGGACGGCCTTTGCCGCGGCCGACGTCTCAACCGACCGCCGCATCGGGACCGGCGCGCGGCTCGCGGCGGTGGCGTTTCCGCTCGTGTGCCGGGGCCGGACGATCGGCGCCCTGGTGGGGCTCGATCGACGCCTGGCGGCGTCCGAGCCGCGACTGAGCACCGCTGCGCAGGCAGCCTTCGAGGCGGTGCTCGAACCGGGGGCGATCGCGCTCGACAACGCCATGCGCGTGCAGCGCGCCGAGGCACTGTCGGTCACCGACGATCTCACGGGTCTCTATAACTCGCGGTACCTGGCGCAGGTCCTGCGCCGCGAAGCTAAGCGCGCCTCGCGGAGCGGCCGTCCTCTGTCACTGCTGTTCGGGGACCTCGACGGGTTCAAGGCGATCAACGACACGCACGGGCACCTGTTCGGCAGCCGCGCGCTGGTGGAAGCGGCCGCGATCATTCCGGCACGGCGCGCAGACCGACGTCGCGGCGCGGTTTGGAGGGGACGAATTCGCCCTGGTGCTGCCCGACACCGGCAGTGAAGGGGCGGCCGCCGTCGGCGCGCGTATCCAGGAACGGATCGCCGCCCATCGCTTCCTCCAGGGAGATGGTCTGAGCATTACGTTGACCGTGTCGGTCGGGGTCGCGACCCTGCCCGACGTGGCATCGTCCGTGGAAGCGCTCATCCAGGCGGCCGATAAGGCCATGTACCGGGTGAAGGAACACGGGAAAAACGGGATTTTCATCGCCGGCTCGGAGCCAGGGATTGGCGATTAGGAGATTGATTTGAGTCTTCGCTCATTGTTCTCGCTGTTCTCGAGCGATCTTGCGATCGACCTGGGAACGGCCAACACCTGCGTCTACGCGCGCGGGAAAGGGATCGTGGTCAACGAACCCTCCATCGTGGCGATCAACAAGGTGAACGGGCGCATCGAGGCGGTCGGGAAGGACGCCAAGGAAATGCTCGGCCGCACGCCGGGCAACATCGTGGCGATCAAACCCATGAAGGACGGCGTCATCGCCGACTTCGAGGTCACCGAGAAGATGCTGACCTACTTCATCAAGAAGGCGCACAACCGCAACGTCTGGGTGCGTCCGCGCATCGTCATCGGCGTTCCCTCGGAGATCACGCAGGTCGAAAAGCGCGCCGTCAAAGACAGCGCGTATCGTGCGAAAGCGAGCGAGGTCTATCTCGTCGAAGAAGCCATGGCGGCCGCCATCGGCGCCGGCATGCCGATCACCGAGCCGTCGGGCAACATGATCGTTGACATCGGCGGTGGCACCACCGACATCGCCGTCATCTCCCTTGCCGGCATCGTCTACAGCAAGGCCGTGCGCGTCGCCGGCAACGAGATGGACGATGCGATCATCCAGTACATCAAGAAGACGTACAACCTGCTGATCGGCGAGCGCACCGCCGAAGCGATCAAGATGGAGATCGGCTCCGCCTATCCGCTCGAAGAGCGGATGACGATGGAGATCAAGGGACGTCACTTGATCGAAGGGGTGCCGAAGACGATCACGATTACCGACGAAGAGATCCGCGAGGCGCTCGCCGAGACGGTGAACGTCATTGTCGATGCCGTGCGCGTCGCGCTCGAGCGCACGCCGCCGGAACTGTCGGCCGACATCGTGGACCGCGGCATCGTGCTCACCGGCGGAGGATCGATGCTGAAGAACCTGGACAAGCGCTTGCGGGAGGAGACGGGCTTGCCGCTGGCGATGGCCGAAGATCCGCTGTCATCGGTCGTGCTTGGCGCCGGCAAGATGCTGTCGGACTTCAACCTCCTGCGCAAGATTTCCATCGACTAGTCGGCATGGCCGACATCCGCAAGCGCACCGGCTTCGTTTTCCTGGGCGCGATCATCGCGCAGGTGCTGTTGGTGTCCGCACAGGTCCAGACCAAGTCCGGGGTGCGGGCGATCGAAGCGGTGTCGTTCGGCATCTTCGCGCGAGTGCAGAAGACCACCTCCTCGATGGTGCACAGCGTGCGCGACGTGTGGACGAACTACTCATCGCTGCGCGGCGCCCGCGACGAGAACACGACGCTCAAGAAACAGCTCGCCGAGTTGGAATTGCAGCTGCAGGAGCAGCGGGCGCTGGCGGCGCGTACGACCAAGCTGCAGGAACTGCTCGCCCTGCAGCAATCGATGACGCTGCCGACGGTGTCGGCAGAGGTGATCGCGGGAAACGCGAACCCGGGGATGCGACAGATCACCATCGGGCGCGGGACGGCCGACGGTGTCCAGGCGAATATGGCGGTCATCGCGCCGCGGGGCGTGGTCGGGCGGATCATCGGGCAGCCGGCGGCGCACGCGGCGCGCGTGCAACTGATCATCGACCACAGCGCCGCGGCCGGGGCGCTGACCGAGCGCACGCGCGCCGGCGGCATGGTGGTCGGCGTGGACAAGCAACCGCCGCTCGCCTTCGAGCTGGTCTCGAACCTCGCAGACATCAAGCAGGACGACGCGGTCGTGACGTCGGGCGTGGACGGGATCTACCCGAAGGGTTACACGATCGGGTGGGTGGACGGGGCGACGCGCGGTCCCGGGTTATACCAGGTGATCAGCGTCCGTCCGGCGGTCGATTTTTCGAGCCTGGAAGAAGTCCTGGTCGTGCTGGTCCCTGCGCGTTCCGCGACGGCGGAAACGGAAGAGGCGCCACCGAAAACGGCGCCACGGGCGGTGAAATGAAGGCGGTCGCGGTCATCGTCGGGCTCGCGCTGGCGCTGCTGTTCCAGACCACACTGGGAGGCATGTCGCTGCAGGCCGGCACGAAGGTCAATTTCGTGCTGGTGGCGGTGATTTTCATCGCCCTCGCGCTCGGACCGGTCCCGGGCCTCCTCACCGGAATGATCGGGGGCATTGTCCAGGATGCCGTCGCCGGGGGTATCGTAGGAATTGGCGGTCTTTCGAAGACGGTCGTCGGCTTTGCCGTCGGCGTCTTCGGGGCACAGTTCATCGTGTCGCAGCCGGTGCCGAGGCTGGTGATCTTCGTCGGTGCCACCTTTCTGCACGAGTTGTGTTTTCAATCGCTCTATGCGCTGGCCGAAGTGCACGGCGTGCGATTTCACTATCGCGAAGTGTTGACGCAGGCGTTGGTGAACGGGGTGATCGGCATCGCGCTGTTCTACGTGATGGAAAACGCGCCCGGCATGGTGCAGAAGCGGGACGCGCGCCGCGCCACGTTCGGCCGCCGCCGCTTTTGACGTTGTCCGTAGTCGTTGTCCGTTGTCCGTTGTCCGTTGTCCGTGGGTTGTAGGGCGGGTCTTTAGACCCGGCGGGGCCATATATGTCTGAAACAATGGTACCGGACGGTCGTCGCAGTCTGACGGTGCGGCTCACGGTGCTGCAGTACGTGATCGCGATGGCCTTTGCCTCGCTCGCGGTCGCGTTCTGGGTCTTCCAGATCGCGAAGCACCAGCAGTTTCGCGAGATGGCCGACAACAACTTCCGGCGCGAGTTGCCGTTGCCGGCACCGCGCGGCGTGCTCTTCGACCGCGACGGCAAGATCCTCGTCGCCAACCAGAACACCTTCAACATCGTCCTCGCGCGCGAGCAGACGAAAGACATCGACCAGACGCTGCAGATTCTTGGCGAGGCGACCGGCGCCGATCCGGCGCAGATGAAAGAGATCGTCAATCGCAAGCGGCGCGAGCCGAGCTATCGCCCGATCGTGCTGATCGAGCATGCGACGCTCGCCCAGGTCGTCGCGATGCGCGCACGATCGATGGAACTGCCGGGCGTCGACCACCAGGAGGTGCCCGCGCGCAACTACGCAGGGGACATGGGCGCGCACCTCTTCGGCTATGTCGGCGAGATCAGCGACAAGGACCTGCAACGCGCCGACTACAAGGATCTCGGGCAGGGGGCGATCATCGGCCAGACGGGGGTCGAGCAGGCCTATAACAAGCTGCTGATGGGCGCCGAGGGAAGCAAGATCGTCATCGTCAACAGCCGCGGACGCGAGATCGTGGAAGAGGATCGCGTCGACCCGCGTGAAGGCAACCGCCTGATGCTGACGATGGACGCCGACATCCAGAAAGCCGCCGAAGACGGCTTCCGTCATTACGGGATCGAGTACACGCAGAAGCCCTACAACGGCGCAGCCGTGGTGCTCGACCCGCGTTCCGGCGAGTTGCTGAGCCTGGTGAGCTTGCCGGCGTTCGACCCGAACAAGTTCGCGATCGGCATGGATTCTGCCACGTGGAGCGCGCTCAACACCAACAAGAGCCTGCCGCTCCAGAACCGCGCGCTGCAGGCGATCTACTCGCCGGGCTCGACCTTCAAGATCGTGGTTGCAACGGCGGCCCTCGAGGAAGGGGTCGCGACCCCCGACTTCCGCGTCAACTGTGCGGGGGGCGCCGTCTTCTACGGCCGTTACTTCCAGTGTCACCTGAAGGGCGGTCACGGCAGCGTGGACATGCGCCATGCCATCGAGAAGTCCTGCAACGTCTACTTCTACACCTTGGGCAAGATGCTCGGCGTCGACAAGATCCACAAGTGGGCGACCCAGCTGGGCCTCGGGGTGATCAACGGCCTCGATCTGCCGAACGAGAAGAACGGCGTCGTGCCGTCGTCGGAATGGAAGCAGCGGGTGAAGAAGGAACAGTGGTACCCCGGCGAGACCATCTCGGTGGCCATCGGCCAGGGCTACGTCAGCGTTCCACCGCTGCAGTTGGCGCAGATGATCGCCACCATCGCCAATGGCGGCACCCGCCACACGCCGCGCGTGCTGAAAGCGATCGACCGCGGCAAGGGCTGGGAACCCGTGCCAGCGCCGGAGCCGCAGGGGGTCTATCGGATGAAGGACTCGACCGTCAAGGCGCTGCACGACGGGCTCTGGCTCGCCGTCAACGGCGCCGGCACCGCCGGGCGCGCTCGAATCCAGGGACGTGACGTCTCGGGGAAGACGGGTACCGCGCAGCCCAATATGTCGCTGGAGACCCAGAGGCGGCTCAAGGGGAAATGGGAAGCACGCGACCACGGCTGGTTCATATTCATGGCACCGCGCGACAATCCCGAGATCGCAGGCGTGATCTTCGCCGAACACGCCGAGCACGGCTACTACGGCGCCTCGATCGCCAAGCACATCGTCGAAACATACTTCGCGAAGAAGGAAGGGAAGCCGCTACCGCAGCTCGCGCCTTCCGGCCAGAACACGATCATCGCCAACGCGGCGGCTCCGGCGGCCCCGGCTACCCGTCCCGGCGGAACGCAGTAACGAATGTTCGAACGACGGCTGTATTTCCACGTCGACTGGGCGCTGCTGACCGCGATCTTGCTCATCGTGGGCATCGGGATCGCGATGATCTACAGCACGACCTACGTAACGCTGCCGAGCGGCGATGGCCACGCGGGGCCGCAGGTGCGGACGCAAACCTACGCCCTCGTGCTCGGCATCATTGCACTGCTCGTCTTTCTCGTCATCGACTATCGCGTGCTCGCCGAGAACTCGTTGTTCCTGTACGTCGGGCTGTGCGCGCTGCTCGTGTTCGTTCTGCTCAAGGGCTCCACGCAAATGGGCGCACGGCGCTGGATCGACCTCGGCCCGTTCAACCTGCAGCCGTCGGAATTCGGGCGCATCATCCTCGCGCTCATGCTCGCCATGTACTTCGGCGAGAACCGACGTGGCGCACGCAACACCAGCGACCTGGTCATCGGCGGCTTCTTCACGCTGGTGCCGTTGCTGCTGATCGCCAACCAACCCGATCTCGGCACGGCCGTTACGCTCCTGCCGGTCTTCTTCGGCGTGGCTTACCTCGCCGGTCTCCGCATGAAGTTGCTCGGCATCGCGATACTGGCTGGCGTCCTTCTGGCGCCCATCGCGTGGAAGTTCGCGCTGGAGCCGTACCAGAAGTCGCGTATTGAGACGTTTCTCGACCCGAGCCGCGACGCCAAAGGCGCCGGTTATCAGTCGATCCAGGCGCGGGTCACCGTCGGCTCCGGCGGTCTGATGGGCAAAGGCTTCCGGCAGGGCACGCAAGGGCAATACAAGTTCCTGCCCGTCGCCCACAACGATTTCATCTTCTCGGTCCTGGCCGAAGAGCAGGGTTTCATCGGGGTGCTCGTCGGCCTGGGGCTCTATCTGTTTGTGATCTTGCGATCTCTCGAGGCGGCCAGGCTCGCGAAGGACCGTCTCGGCGCGTATCTGGTTGGAGGCATCATCGCGGGCTTTTCGTTCCAGGTGATTTACAACGTTGCGATGTCGGTGGCCCTTGCCCCCGTCAAAGGGATCACGCTGCCGCTCATGAGTTACGGCGGCTCGTCCCTCATCGCGACCATGGCGACTTTTGGGCTCATCCTGAACGTCAGGATGCGCCGCTTTACGAACTGACCATTCAATGGCACTGCTGATCCTGGTGGCTCTCGTCGGCTGGCTCCTCGGGCTCTTCGCCCGTGGCGCGGCGTGCGCAGAGGTCCGGGCGAGCGGCCTACTGGAGCTTTTTCCATGAACAAGGAGATGATCATCTCCTCCGGAGGGCACGACACACGTGTCGCGATCCTCGAGGACGATCAGGTCGTCGAGATCTTCATCGAGCGCGAGAATCAGCGCGGCGTCGTTGGCAATGTCTACAAGGGCCGGGTGTCGAAGGTTCTCCCCGGCATGCAGTCCTCGTTTGTTGACATCGGCCTCGAGCGCGATGCGTTCCTCTACGTCTCGGAGGTCGTCACCCCCGCGGAATTCGATCGTGCCGAAGGGGCGGATGATGATGAGGGGCCGAGCTCGCCGCCAGTCCCCGTAGAAGTCCCCGAACCGGTGCTGGTTGACGGCGCTGACGGCGGTGACGTCGCTGACGGCGGCGACGGGGCGCCGACGGCCCTGGCCGCCAGGCTGCCGGAGCGGCGCTCCCGCGAACGCGACGGCAACCGCGGCCGACGGGACGAAAAAGACCGGCCGGACGCCCGCATCGAAGACCTCCTCAAAGAAGGCCAGGAGGTGCTCGTCCAGGTCGTGAAGGAGCCGCTGGGCACGAAGGGCGCACGCCTGACGTCCCATGTGACGATGCCGGGACGCTTCCTGGTGTTCATGCCGACCGTTGATCACGTCGGCGTTTCCCGCAAGATCGAATCGCGCGACGAGCGCGCCCGCCTGCGCGGCATCGTCCGCGAGTTTCGCGAGGAACACGGGTTCACCGGCGGCGTGATCATTCGCACCGCCGCCTCCGGGCGCTCCAAGGAAGACATCGTCACCGACCTCGCCTACTTCCACCAGGTCTGGACGGAGATCCGCCAGAAGATGGAAACGCGGCGCCCGCCGGCGGTCCTGTTCCAGGAGCAGAGCCTGGTCACGAAGCTGCTGCGCGACCTCTTGACCGACGACTACAGCGCCATCCGTCTCGACCACGAACTCGAGCATCGCCGCGTCGTCACGCTCATCGAGCGGATCATGCCGGCGTTGCTCCCGCGCGTGAAGCTCTACACGAAGGACTACCCGATCTTCGAGGAGTACGGCGTCCAGGCCGAGATCGACAAGGCGCTGCGCAGCAAGGTGTGGCTGAAATCTGGCGGCTACCTGGTGATCAACCAGACCGAGGCGCTGGTCGCGATCGACGTCAACACCGGCCGCTACGTCGGCAAGAAGTCGCAGGGCCGCCTCGAAGACACGATCGTCAAGACGAACCTCGAAGCGGTGAAGGAGATCGTCCGCCAGATCCGCCTGCGCGATCTCGGCGGCATCATCGTCCTCGACCTGATCGACATGGAGGAGAAGAAGAACCGCCAGAAGGTCTTCCAGGAAGTCGAGAAGGAGCTGCGCCGCGACAGGTCGCCGTCGAAGGCGGTACAGGTGTCCGACTTCGGCCTGGTGATCGTCACCCGCAAGCGCGTGAAGCAAAGCCTGGAGCGCCAGCTCACCGAGCCGTGCCCCTACTGCTCCGGCTCAGGGTCGATCAAGTCCAGCTCGACGATCTGTTTTGAAATCCTGACGGAGCTGAAGAAAATTGGTGGTGAGCTCGAAGGCCAGGGGGTGGTGCTCCGCGTGAACCCCGACATCGCGCGCGCACTGAAGGAAGAAGAGAGCAGCGTGCTACGGGAGATGAACCACGTGCTCGGCAAGCCGATTACGCTGCGGCCCGACACGCACCTGCACCACGAACAGTTCGATGTCATGGCGATCTAGCGCTCGCTTCGCTCGCGCGGCTTCGGGCTTCGGGATTCGGGGCTTCGGGACTCGGGGCTCGGGAGTGTAGCGCAGGACTTTAGTCCTGCTTTGCTTGTGTCACGAATGCGATATGCACCTTAGCGGGAGCGATAATGAGTTGCTGCACCGGTTCATGCGGGTCGCGCCGTTTTCGGAGATAAAGTTTGAATCTGAACCCGGCGCGTAAGCGCCGCCGCCGCGCGACAGCGCGGCTCCGAAGCCCGAAGCCCGATAGCGAGCCGAGCGAAGCGAAGGCGAGCGCCCTGAGGAGGATCTATGGCCTACGTTGATGGATTCCTGTTACCGGTTCCCAAGAGGAAGATCGAGGCGTATCGCAAGATATCCAGCAAGGCGGGGAAGGTCTGGCGGGAGCATGGAGCGCTCGACTACAAGGAATGTGTCGGTGACGACCTGAGGAGCATGATGGGCCCGTCGTTCAAGAAGGCGGTGCGCGCGAAGGCGGGGGAGACAGTCGTCTTTGCCTACATCGTCTACAAGTCCCGCGCGCATCGCGACCGCGTGAACAAGAAGGTCATGAAGGACCCGCGCATCGCCGCGCAGATGAACCAGAAGTCCATGCCGTTCGACGTCAAGCGGATGATGATGGGTGGCTTCAAAGTCTTCGTGGACGAGTAGATTGGAAGCCGTGTTACCCTGCGTCATTCACGGAGGGGCCCATGGCAGGGACGGCGCAGTCTGGCGGTTGGTACCGGTTGGTCGCTCTCGCAGCGTGGGTTGGGGTCGTCGTCTGTTTCGTTGCCGGATTCTGGGGTGACATCCCCACCGCGCGCACCGCGGTAGCGCCCCTGGTCGTGCTGTACTTCATCGCCGCGCGCACCGCCTGGCATCGACGCCCGGCCACCCACACCGCAGCGCCAGCCAAATAAAAAGGGCGGCCGTGAGGCCGCCCCGAGTACCGAACACCGAATACCGAACACCGAATACCGAATACCGTACCGGCTACTTCGTCTCCGTGGCTCCGGTCGCGAGGTTGATCAGGTAGTGGTTGCCGCCTTTGTTGAACCACACCCGGACGTACTCGTTGCCGCGCAACGGCTGCACTTTCGCAGCGGCGCCGGCCTTGGGCGGAGCGTCCTTGACGACCATCTTTGATTCGGCGGCGGGGACGATGCTGACGACCTCGCGGCCTTTCACCTCGCCCTTCTGAAGGAACTCGACCCAGCGTTCCAGCTGCTCGGTGGTGCCCACGGCGTCCGGCTTCGATTCCTGCGCGGTCACGCGTACCTGATAGGTTCCGGCCGGCAGGGCCTTGCCATCCGCGGTGACCCCCTTGGTCAGTCGGGCCGTTCCCAGGGCAATCTCCCCGGTCGGCGCAGCGGGAGCCTCGGCCGTGGTTGGCTGCTGGTTTGGTGCTTTGTGCTGTGCGAGCGCATCGCCGGCGACTAGCGTTCCCGCCAGGACTCCCACCACAACCCACTGCTTTCTCATGTTTCTCTCCTCAGCTGACGAATCCGTCCACCTACCCCGCATTATAGGTCTGCACTCAGCAAGCTGAGTGCCACCAATGCTGAATGCTGAATGCTGAATGCTGAAGTAAAAGGGCTGAAAGGGGAAATGCTGAATTGGGTGCAATGAAGAACCGGGGAATACTGTTGGGATTCACGACATTGCCCGTTTCCCCTTCAATTCAGCATTCGGCATTCAGAATTCAGCATTGCCACTATTTCTTCATCAGCTGGACGTTTCCCGAGAAGGTCGTGATGTTGACCACGGCGCTGCCGTCGCCGACGGTCCCGCGAATGACCTTGCGGCGGCCTCCCCGGGTTGGCTCGCTGTCAGAGCCCTCGATCGAGAAGTCCGAGTGGACGTTTCCGCTCCAGGAGTTCGCCTCGACCGTGAAGCCTGAGTTGCCGGGGACCCTCACCCGGACGTTGCCCGAGTGGGACTTGAGCTCGTAGCGGCCTCCCTTGGCGAAGGTGCCGACGAACTCGACGTCACCGCTGAGGGTCTGCGCGCCGAGCCCTTCGGTCTGGACGTCCGTGAGGATGACGCTGCCGGAGACCGTTCCCAGCTGCATGCGACGGGCCTTGGCGGAGCGAACGACGACATTACCGCTGATGGTGCCTGCATCGAGCGCGACGTCGGAATCGATGTTGGTCAGGTCGATGTTCCCGGAGGTGGACTTCGCCGCGGCGACCCGGCCGGCATTCGAGATTTCGACGTTTCCGCTCGTGGTGATGAGCGAGAGCTCGCCGCGGATGTCGGTCGCGCGCAGGTTGCCCGAGAGGGAACGGGCCATGACGCGCGTGCCTTGCGGCGCGGTGATTTTGAAGTGGACCGCGAGGTTGACGTTGCGGTGGCGCCGCATGACTTCCTGTTCGGCGTAACTGGTGCGGATCTCCGTGCGGTCGCCGCGCGACGTGACCTCCACGGTGGCCAGCGGGAGCAACGCGCGCGCGTCTTCCTGCGTGCGGGCGCGAGCGACCTTGGTGACTTCGATGGTCGCGTCGTTACCGCTACCGCGCGAGATCTCGATGTTGCCGACCAGGTTCGAGATGTCGAGGATGCCGTTTGAGCCGAGGCGCGCGGTTTTGGTGAACGTCTCGCGCTGCTCTTCACGTCCATCCTGGCCGCGCTCGCGAGCGGGTCGCGGCGGTGGCGGCGGCTGCGACGGGGGCGGCGGCGGGGGCTGCTGGACGATGTAGACGCTCTTGGCACGAATGCGCGTCTCGTCGCTGACCCCGCTCTGCGCACCAGCGACCACCGGCAGGCTGAGCGCCACGACGACGAAGGGAAGCACTGTCTTTCGCATCAATATCTCTCTCGCTACGACTTGTTGGCGCCGTCGATGATCTGTGCGGCGCCGGCCGAATTACCCTTCCGGAGTTCGTTCATCAGCGCGATGGTGTCCTGTAGCAACGTCACCTTCTGGCGGATGGCTTCGTAGAGGCTCTCGCGCGCCGGTGCGCTCTGCGGATCGGTCTGCAGTGCCGCACGGCTTTCCGAGATCGCGCCGTTGATCACCTGCAAGTTCTTCTGGAGCACCGCCGCGGTTTCCTTGTCGATCGTGCCGTCGTTCAAATCCGCTGCGCGCTGCAGCTTGTCGATCGCCGATTGGTAGCGCTGTTCGGCTGCCTGGAGGTCGTCGGCAATACTTTGGACGGTGTCGGCCGCGCTCGCGTTGCTGCGTCCGGCGTCTGCCGCCGGCGTCTTCAGTTCGGCGGTGCCTTGCGCGACGCGCTGGTTCCGCAGCGGGTACAACACGTAAATTGAGGCGCCGACCGCGAGGAACAGCGTGGCCGCGAGCGCGAGCCAGACGAAATGCCGCGGCTTCGCGGCAGGCGCCGGCGTCACGCGCCCTTCCTGGTGCAGGCGTCCCGCGATCTGCATCCAAACGCGATCGGGCGGCGCGGGATGCTCGAAGGACGCCGCGGCTTCGCGGATCTTCTTCAGATCGGCGACGAGCGCGCGGCAGTCATCGCATTGATCGAGGTGCGTCTGGAGCTCCGCGCGACGGACCGGACCGAGGGTCCCGTCCACCAGCTCCTGAATGACGTCTCGATACTGCTTGCAATGCATCTTAGCCTCTGCCGCCCAGGAGCGCTCGGAGCTTCAAACGCGCTTTGTGCACCTGCGATTTCGACGTGCCTTCCGCCACGCCGAGCACGTCGGCCACCTCGCGATGCTCCAGCCCCTCGATATCGTGCAGCACGAATGCCGCCCGCGCCCCTTCGGGCAATTGTGCCAGCGCGCGCTCCAGGTCCATCTTTGCCACGGTCCGTTCGGCGATGCTCCGGCTGCCGGCATCCGACAGCCCGATTTCGTCGTCGATGGTCCCGGTGACCTGGTTCGTCTTCGCCGCGCGGCTGCGGAGGTAATCGAGGCACTGGTTCGTGGCCAACCGATAGAGCCACGTCCCCAGCGCCGCTTCCCCGCGAAACCCTTCGAGTTTTCGGTGCGCCGACAGGAAAATCTCCTGCAGGAGGTCTTCCGCATCGGCCGGATTCCCCAGCATCCGGAGCGCCAGGCTGTAAAGCCTGGGGGAATGGGCCCGGTAGATCTCTTCGAACGCGGCCACGTCGCCGGTCCGGCAGCGCTCGACCAGCGCCAGGTCCCCGGCCCGTCCCGCCACGGCCGCAGCCGCCGCGGGATGCACCGTTACCTTAGACGCGGCCACGCCGCCCCCACGTTGCCTCCGCCTTCGCGCCTTTTGCACTCGTTGCGCTTCGGCGGGACAGGCGCTTTTCGGCGAAATCCTTGACCATGGACCCCACAACCCGGACACCCTCGGCGCGCAGGAGCGCGCGCTTGAGCTCGAGGTTGCCACCGTAGCCACCCAGCTTGCCGCCGGCGGCGATGACGCGGTGGCACGGGACGCCCGGCGCCTTGCAGTCTCGCATGATGTTACCGACGGCGCGGTACGCACGGGCGTTCCCCGCCGCCGCGGCGACATCGCCGTAGGTCGCGACCCGTCCCGGCGGGATCCGCCGCACGACGCTGATCACACGAGAGCGAAACACGTTAGAAAGCGATTCGGATGCCGGCCACGCCTGCGCGCCGCCGGCATCAGTTGAGACGCTGCGGCCGCTGGGAGAGTTGAGATCGACGCGTCCGTGGGTGAATCGCGCCGCGCCGCCGAAACCGAACTGGCGCGTCATCATCCAGGCCAGGTCGACGCCGATGTTGAACCCGATACCGGTTCCCGAACCGCGCTCGGTCTCGACAAAATGGAACTCCGCCGTCTCGAACGGATAGATATCGATGATGTGCACACGGGTGACGAGATCCTGGTCGACGCTGAAGTACGTGACGCCGCCGAGCACGCGCGTGCGCCACTTCCGGTGCTCCCGCACCCAGAACAGCTGCGCGTGCACCGCCGTTTCGACGCGTTCGATGTCGTCCGCTTCGCCTGCCACCTGACGAGGCTGCTGATCGAACAACGGATGCGGCATCTCTGATTCGGTCTGCGCCGTGCTGTTCACGAACATCCGCGAGAATCCCATGGCGATGCCGGTCGTCTTCCAAAACCGCCAGCCTGCGCCGATGTCGAACAGAGGGGCGGCCTTCGACGCATAAACCACTTCGGTCGTCGCCGTCTCCACGTTCACGGTGTACGAGAGGCTCTGCGACCAGTCACCGAGGGGAGCCTGGATTCCTGCGCCCGCCGCGATGAACCCTCGGTACTGACGGGGCGGCCTGGGTTTTCCCGGCACGGGTTTCTGTTGCGTGGGAGACGGCGGCTGCGGCTTCTGTGGCGGCTTCTGCTGGGCGCTGGCCGGCACGGCCACGATCCCGGCCAGCAGCAGCTGCGCCGGCACAGCGGCCGAATCGCGCGCGCCTCAATTGACACCCACCGCGGTCCACGCGTCGGTGACGGCCCGCTCGGCCGCGCTGCCGGCTCCGTAGAGATCGCGGGCGGCCTGCATCGTGGCCGCGCGAGCCATCGAGAAGGTCGCGTTGGAGTGTCAGCATCTGTGTGAAGGCGCGATAGAACACCTTCTCGATCTGCTCCCGGTTGTTGCGCCCCACTCCGGCGACGGTGACGCCGGAGACGCGGTGGGTGCCTCCCTCGATCGCGAGGTAGAACGCGTGATTCGAGATGCTGGAGTTGATGTGCACGCCGCCGTTGTCATCCCCGCCCAGGAACCTGAGTGAGTAGTGATCCGGGTGTCCGTAGGCGTTCGGGTTCGCCATCGAACGGATGCCGTTGAGGGAGGTAAACGCGCCGCGCACCACGTCTTCACCGAGCACGTAGTCGGCCCGCAGCACTCCGTCGCCGGCCGGTTGGAAGAAGAACTCGGCGGCGGTGCCCATGATGTCGGAAAAGGATTCGTTCAAGGCGCCAGATTCGTTGAAGTAAATCAGATCCGAAGAGTATTCCGTCACCCCGTGCGTGATCTCGTGGGCCACGACGTCGAGGGCACCCGACATGAAATCCCACGTGCGACCGCCTTGCGTCTGGCCGGGAGGGAGACCCACGCCGTAGACCATGTAACCGTCGCCGGCATAGAACGCGTTGGTGAAGAACTCCGGAAAGGCCGGGAAGTACCTCGCGAAGTCGTCCCGGCGTACTGGGTGCACCAACGTCCGCATGATCAGGTTCGTATCGTTGATGCCGCGGCGGCCGAAGCGCTTGAAGTAGTAGTCGTACGTCAGGCCCGAGAAGACGTGTGCGTCGACGAGGGCGCCGTCGGTCCAGACGTTATCGACGTCGGCGCCGAAGTCACTCTGCTGGAACGGCGCACCGATCAGGAGGTTGATCGTTCGCTGCGGGTCACCCTTCATGTCATACGTGCGAATGGGTGCCGGCCGCAGCAGGTCTTCTGTGAGGAACATGCCGCTCATGCTCCGCGCTGACACCTTCTTCGAGTCCCCGTTGACGCCCGTCCCGCGGCCGACGTTCTGTGTCTGCAGGTCGCTGTACTCGAACACGACCTCGCCGGTGCGGGCGTCAACGAAGTATTCACGGATGTCGCCTGCCATCACGACGCGGAACCGCCACGCGAGCGCGTAGCCGCCACGATCGAGCGGCAACACCATCAGCTCTCCTTCGCGGCTGATGCCCAGACGCTGCCCGGTACGGGCTTCGATCGCGGCGCGCGCTTGTGGTTCGGCGGTGCGGGGCGTGGTCTCGAGGTCGATGTTCTCGTAGAGGGTGCCGAAGGTCGACACCGTTTGGGCACCGGAGAGCTGACGCGAGACGTCGCCGCCAAAGACCCGAACGCCGCGGTGGAACTGTTGTGCCCGCTCGACGGTCCGGTTGGGCAGTTGCGCGTCAGGCTCGGCCTGGCTGAGGCGCAGCTCGCCGCCGCGGAGCATCTGGCCGATCCGATTATCGTGTTGACGCAGTGCGGCGAGCGAGCGCGGCGCGAGCACCGACCGGTCGGGACGGCCCTGGGCATGCGCGGCGCCAATCACGAGCACGGCCGTCGCGCATGCTGCGGCCGCGCACGCCACCGTACCCATGACCCTTGGTGTCATCACTCCTCGCAGGGTTGCAGCTTGCCGGGAGAGGCCCCTTATTCTAGCGTCAGGATTGCCGGTGAACGGTCGTCACCGCACGGGCGGTCGGACGAGTGGGTTGCCGTCAGGCGACTTGTAGGCGGTGAACCCGGCGAGGGCCGCCAGTGTCGGGGCGACATCGGCGGGAGTCGCGGCCTCGGTCCGCCGACCGGCCGGGACACCGGCACCATAAAAGACCACGGGGACCCGCTGATCGTACGGGTGCAGTGTCCCGTGAGTCGTCGCGGAGCTCGTGGACAGCATCCAGTGGCGGCGCGGGACGATGATCAGGTCGCCGCTGCGCGACGGAAAATGGCTCAGCGCGGCGGCACGCCTGACCGGGTCCGGCGACAGACGTGCCTCGGGCGAGCTGATCTCGTCGGAGCGAAAGACGTGCTCGATGCCGGGGAGCGCGCGCAGGGCCGCGACGACCGCCGCGTTCGCCTTCGGATCGGCCTTCAGCCGATCGAGGACGCCCGGGAGCAGATACAGATCGGTGTAGGCGGCGTGCGCCACGTATTTCCCTGGCCCGAAGATGGGGGCGAGGGCGCCATCGACCGCCGCCATGATTTCCGTACGATTCTGCCGTCCACCGCCTTCCGTCTGTTCCGGCATCGGCGCGACCCCATGGTCGGCGCTGAGGGCCACCACGTATCCGTCGCGTCCAAGCGTCGCGTCGAGGTGATTCAAGAGCGCGCCGATGGTCCGATCGAGACGGATCACGATGTCCTGCACTTCGTGGCTGGCGGGACCAAACTCGTGCCCCGCGACGTCCAGGCTCGAAAAGCTGACCGCGAGGAAGTCAGTGGTGCCCCGGCGCCCGAGCTGGAGTGCGTCGATGGCACTGGCGGCCATGCGGCCCAGGTACTCGTCGGCGAACGGCGTCATCTGCCAGTACGCGATGAAATCGCGAGGGTCCCCTTCCGGTATCCGATGGGGGAATGAGGGCCCCCATCGGGACGGAAACTTTTCCCCGAGCCCCTCGTCGGTCCCCGAGTAGCGATCCGCCGGCAAGGTCCGCTCCCAGACCTTCCCGCCTTCAGCGGCCATCGGATTCGCTTTCATGAATTTCTCGAGCCACTCGAGCTTTGTCTTCGAGTACGCACTGGAGGTGGCCCAGTCCGTTCGGCTGTGCTGCCAGATCACGGCGGTGCCGGATTTGCCGGCCAGCGGGATGGCCGAGCGTGACTTCAACGAGATGGCCACCGACCGGCCACCGGCCTCGTGGACCTTCTGCCCGAGCGCCGGCACCTCGAGCCAGCGGGCACTCTCGCCGGCGGAGTCGGGCGCCGAGTGCCCGATGTTCTGGACGGACTCGTCCACCGTACAGGCGCGCGTGCGGCCGCTGGATCGCTCCCACCAGGCATTGAGCACCATGCCGTGGTTGTAGGGGAGTGCGCCGGTGCCGATCGTGGAGTGACCGGCGCAGGTCACGGTGTTCAAGTACGGGTAGGCGCCTTCGGTGAACCACGCGCCATCGCTCGTCAACCGCTTCAGTCCCGCCGTGAAGTGCGGCGCGCCGCGCTCGAGGTAGTCGGTGCGCATTTGATCGACGACCAGGATGACGATGAGGGGCCGCTTGACCGTCGGCGGCTGCTGCTGCGCCGAGACGGCCACCGACGCGAGTAACAGAACGAGGGATATCAGTCGTCGTCTCATTGACGTCTCAGCATGGGCAGGTAGCACAGGGCACCGATCAATACATCGTACACGGCGCAACCGATTGTGTACCACCGCGGGACGATTCCATCAGGCAGCAGCCCCGGACGGTGTGCGACAGCCAGCACGGCATGTGCGGCAAACGCCAGGGCGAGCATCGTCAACGCGGAGCGCGGGTCCTGGACCACCGCGACCGCCGCGACCACGAAAAACCCGAGGGCGAGTGCCACGTCGAGTCCGACGCCGAGGGTCAGTTCATGTGTCGCCGCGATTCCGACGTAGGTGCCGGCAGACAAGGTCAGCAGCAGCGCGCCCATCTGCGCGAGCCGCAGCTCGCCGACCAGGCGGTCGGGCGACGTCAACGCGGTGGACGAGACGCGGAGCGACTGCCACGAGAACCACACCGCGACCCCCGACGCGGCGAGGAGCAAGGTCCGAAGCCCTTCGGTCACGAGAGCAGGGTCAACGGATCGATGCCGTAGGCGGCCGGGTCAACCGGGGCGACGACGGCCTGGTTGGCATCCTCGCCGAGCTCGAAGAGGTTTCGGTCCTGCGGCACGTCGAGCCGTGCCCCATCGGGTGTGAAGACGATACGGACGCGCGGGCGGTAGGGATCGGGAGCATGCACCTGCAGGACGACCGCTACTTCGCCTGTTTTGAGTTTCACGAGGTTGCCCGGAGGATAGATTCCGAGGAGCTGCACGAACCGGCGGACGAGATGCTGATCGAATTGCGTGCCGTCGTTCCGCTGCAGCACCGCCAGGATACGGTCGGTCGGGTGCGCCTGCTGGTAGCTGCGCTGCGATCGCATGGCGTCGTACACGTCCGCGATGCTGCACAACATCGTTCCGAGGTTGAGCGCCGTGCGGTGCGCGCCGACCGGATACCCGGAACCGTCCTGTCGCAGGTGGTGCTCGAAGGCGACCACCGGAGCGAGGACCGGCATCTCGGGTGTGCGTCGCAGGATCTCCGCGCCATCCACCACGTGACGCTTCATGATCTCGAACTCGGCGTCGGTGAGCTTGTCGGGCTTGTTCAGAATGTCCTTGGGCGTGCGCACCTTGCCGATGTCGTGCATCAGTGCTGAGACGCCGAATTCGCGCAGCAGCCGTCCTTCCACGCCGAGCGCGCGCGCCTGCCCCATCGTGAGGATCGACACGTTCACCATATGTGTGAAGGTGTAGTTGTCGTAGTTGCGCATGGCCGTCAGCGCGACGATGGCGGTCCGGTTTTGCGTGACGGCGTCTGCCAGCCCGTCGATCGCCTGCAGCGCCCCGGGCAGGTCGGGCGCCCCCTCGGTCTGCGCGGCGTCCCAGACCGTCTGCGCCGCCGTGACCGCGCCGGCATAAAGGCGGCGGATGGCCGCCATGTCTCCGACGACGCCGTCGTCGCGACGGTCTTCGGCGGTAATCCGTCCGACTTTGATGTGCGGGAAGTTCCAGGTGGTGTCAGTGGCCGACTTCCCGGAGAGCGCCGCGACGCCGAGCATGAAGCTCAGCGCTTCGTCGGCGGTGATCCCACGCTCGAACGAGATGCGCTCGATCCGCGAGTCGGTGAGCCGCTTCATCAGCTCGCCCATCGTTGCGGTCGCCTTCGGCATCGGCGTGTCGGCAACGACCAGCTGCCCGGCCACGATACCGACCGTGACTGCGGGGGACTGCTGGAGGAGTGGCTTCAACGCTGCGAGCAGGCCGTCGACGTTCTTGGCCACCAGCGGGTGGTCGCGAGCGTAGAGCTGCGCCCCGCGGATGCCTGAGGCAAACCGCCGCAACACCTCGTCGTACTGAGCCACTCTCGCTGTTACGTCCATCCCCGCGGTCCCCGTGTCTGTTCCGTCTATGTCTGTATTTCTTCTGTGTTTTTTCTTCTGTGTCTCTTCTGTGGCCTATATCAATGCCAATTCTGCCTTGGCGGCGTTTCGAGTGCCCCGGCTGCCGGTCGAGGCCGCAGAGCGCAGGACGTCGAGGGCCTGCGGCGTACCGATCTTCCTCAACGATGTGGCCGCGGCCGCCCGCGCACGGCGGGTGCGCAGCGGCGCCCACCAGTCTCCCCGGTGCAGCGCGGTTTTCAGTGCGTCGACGGCGGCCGGGTCCGCAAAGGTGCCCAGCGCTTCGATCGCTGAGAGGTAGACCAGCGGCAGCTTCTGGCGATTCAGGCTCTTGACAACCTGAGAGAACAGCGGCGCGGCTTTCGGGTCACGGATGCTGGTCAGCTCGTTGACGAGCGTCTGTCGCGTCCGCGCGCTGGCGGCGTGCAGCGCATTGACCAGGATCGTGGCAGCTTCCGGGCTGCCGTTGAAGACGAGCCCCTGGACCGCTTCGCGCTGCACGAGCGGTTCGCTATCGGTGAGCAACGGGATCAGTTCGCGCAGGCCCTCGGATCCGCCGAACTCGCGCAGGAGGAAGGCGGCCGTCCGCCGGACTTCCCAGTTGGGCGCGTTCATCAGCTGCTGCACGACGTCGCGTCCCTTGGCGCCGAACGCAATGAGAACGTCTCGCAACCGGCGCCGGGAGCGAGCGTCCTGCTCGGTGGCCAGCGTCTCGGCGAGCGGCGCGATCACCGGCGTCCCGATCGCATGACACAGCCGCTGAAACCGTTCGAACGCGGCATCGTCGGCGCTGCGGAGGTACGCGGCCACGTGTTTCATCATCCCGCCACGGCCGAAACGCTCGAGGACCTCTTGCACGTACGCGGCGCGGCCGGGGATGCGCCCTGACTCGGCGATCACCTGGTCCGCGAGCTGCCAGGCCTGATCGAAGTAGCCCACGCGCACGAGGTCCTCGGCATGGGCGGCGGCCGTGTCGGCCACGTCGCGCCAGCGCGCCGGGTCCTGTTCGATCATGAGCAGATCGCGGAGCAACTGGTGGTCGAGGCTTCGAAGGGTGGCGTCGCTGACGGTCGCCACCCAGGCGGCGACGCGTTCGGGCGGGTCGTCACTGGTCTGCTCGACCTCGACGGGCTTGGTCTGTGCGGCGAACAGTTCACGCGCGTAGCCTGCAGAGACGAAGTTCTCGTCTGAGTACGACGTGACCATGGTCTCGACGCGCTGCCACAGTTCGCCAAAGGACGCTTCCTGCCCGAGCTCGGACTGCGCCACCTGCTCCTGCGCCAGTCCCATCAGGTGTCGCTGCCGGTCGGCGTCGGGTACGAGGGCCTGGAAGGCATGCGCGAGGCGGCCGCTGGCGCCGCGCTCGGTGACGATCGACCGGGCGACGAATTGCGCGACGTCGTGGTCGTCCATCCGCTGGAGCACGCCGCCGGCGATGTCGGCATCGGCGCCGCCGGCGCTGCGCTGCGAAATGAGCTGCACCATCTCGCCGGGCGACAGGTAGGCGGCGAGGTGCCCGAGATGCTTGAGGGCCTGCTCCAGCTTCTGCGGGTCCTTCTTGGCCACATCGATGACGCCCCGCACGAGGTTCATGATCGCGGCCACCTTCGCGTCGGCGCCGTGTTCCTTGGCAACCTGGTCGAGCCGGGCCATCAGCACGGCGACCTTGTCAGGATCGGCGAGGAGGGCGAGCATCGCATCGAGATCCTCGTCCTCGAGCGGGATCGGCGTGCCGGCGAGGGCCGCGGCGATGATCTCGTCGATCGACGCCTCGTCCCCCTTCTTCTCTCGCAGCACTTCCGCGTAGTCCACCTGCCGGATCTCGACGCTCGGTCCACCGGCCGTCGCCCACAAATGCGCGATCCCGCCGTCGGCGCGCACGTCTTCGGGCGCCCGCGACAGCAGGAGGAGGAGGGTCCGCCATGAATCCGCGTCGGCCCCGGCATTTACAGTCAGCGCGCCGATCAGGTGGCGGTGGAGGAGTTCCGCGAGCTCTCGCACGCCCTGGTCCGGCTTCGGCAACATGGCAGTACCGATCAGCAGGTGGTCCGGACGCACTTGCAGCTGCAACGGCCCAGTGGCGGTCAGCCGGCCGGTGGCCTCGACCAGCCGCGTGAGCGAAGCGCTGATGGCCGGGTGCTGTCCGGGGTACAGCGATACGGCCCGGACGGCCGCTTTACAGCCACGCGCAAAGTCCATCAGCGCGGCGGCGGATTCGGGCGGGAGCAGCTCGGGTTCGGGTGGGTTCATGGAGGTCAAAGATACGCGAGCGGATCCACTCCGGCGGTCTCCGGGTCGACGGCTTCGACGACCGCGAACTTGTGGGGGCCGCCGTCGTCGGATTCCCAGGTGTTGATCAGCTGCGGGTCCTCGAGAGGCTTGCCGACGCGATCGAGCACCACCTTCACCTGCGGCCGGAAGGGATCCTTCGGGTGCTCGTGGGTGACGACCCCGACTTCATCCGTGTTCAGGCGGACCAGCGTGCCCACGGGGAACAGGCCGATCAGGTTGATGAAACGCCGAAGCAACATCGTGTTGAAGGCCGGGCTGTCTTTCTGCGTCATGATCGCGCGGATGCGATCGCTCGGCAGGCCTTCACGATAGACCCGCTTGCTGCGGAGGGCATCGTACACATCGGCGATGCTGACGATTTGCGTGCACAGATTCAAGTCGCGGTGTCCAACCTGCTCAGGATATCCGGAGAGGTCCTGCCGCAGGTGATGTTCGAAGGCGACGACCGCTGCGAGGGCGGGCATCTCAGGGGTCCGCCGCAGGATATGAGCGCCGTCCACCACGTGCTGCTTCATTTGCGCGAACTCGTCGTTGGTGAGCTTGTCGGGCTTGTTGAGCACCTCCGTGGGGGTATTCACTTTTCCGATGTCGTGCATGAGCGCGGCAAAGCCGAACTCGCGGAGCAGCGGTCCCTCGACGTTCAACGAGCGCGCCTGGGCCATGGCCAGCACCGAGACGTTCACCATATGGGTGAACGTGTAGTTGTCGTACCGCTTCATCGCGGTGAGCGCCATCAGCGACGTGCGGTCCTGTGAGACGAGCTTGGCCAGGCTGTCGATGATTTTGCGCGCCGAGTTCGGGTCCGGTTTGTCCCCCGCCTTGGCCTGGTCCCACAAGGACTCGGCGGTCTCGACTGCCGAGGTGTAGACGCGGCGAGCCGCGGCGATGCCGGTTGGCTCCTCGGTCTCCTCGATGTGAATCCGGCCGAGGGTAATGCGCCGCACCCCTTTCGTTTCAAGGCGCGTGGGCAAGGGATCCGGCGACCGGCGATCCGCAAGCTCGAAGACGAAGGTACGCAGCTCATCGCGCGTGATCCCGCGGGCGACGGTGATCTTTTCGATCTCCCGATTGCGCAAGTCGCGGGCGAAGCCGACCAGCGATGCGGCCGAACGGTGCAGCCGCTCGCCGTTGACCACGATCTCGTCGCCGATGACGCCGACGACGAGGGACTCGGTGCGTTGCAACACGTGGGTGCACTGCGTCGCCAGCGCGTCGACGCCGCGCTGCACGATGGGATGATCGGGCGAGTACAGGGTGGCGCCGCGAACGGCAGCGGCCAGGCGGCGGACCAGGTCGTCGAAGATCTGTACGTCGGACACCTAGGCGGCCCCCGCATCGCGGACGAACCGCTTGAGGAGGCGGTCGCCCGTGGCCGCCGCGCCCTGTAGTGCCGCCTGGGCCACCGGTGTACCGATTTGCCGTAGCGTCTGCACTCCTCTTTGTTTCAGCGCCCGCACCTTCTGCCGGGCGAACCATTTCCGCTTGCGGATCATCCGATCCACGGCCGGGACTGCCTGGTCTCCCCCGAGCGTCCCGACCGCGCCGAGGGCTTCAATCACGATCGCGTGATCCTCTCCAAATGGCTCGCTCTCGTCGAGAATGCGGACGAGCAAAGGCACGACGCGCGGGTCGCGTTCGGCCACGAGAGCCGCGACGACCGCCTGACGCTGCTCGCCGGTGGTCGCGCGCAGGACGGTATGCACAGAGCGGGCGGCCGCGGGGTCGTCGATGTGAGAGAGCGCTCGCACCGCCGCCTGCGTCACGCGCGGGTCGCCGCCGCGCAGCAATGGCTGGAGCAGCGGCACCCCGTCGGGCGAGGCGATCTCTCCCAGCAGCTCGGCGGCATTGCGCTGCGCGTACCAATGACCGCTCCCGACCAGCGGCGCCACGCGCTTGGCTGCCGCCGCGCCGAACCCGCGAATGATGGCGGTCGCACGCTGCCGTCCACGCGTCGGCGCCTCCTCGTCCAGCCACTTCAACACGGCGTCTGTCGAGGCTGGCCCTACCTTCGCACAGATCTCCGCGAGGGTGACCGCCGAAGCGTCATCAAGCGCGTCGAGGTCGTTGAACGCTTCCCGGAACGCCGCGGTGTTGACGAGTTCGTCGAGGGCCACACGTGCACCAGCGGACGCGACCGACCGGCTGTTGCCGGCATGACCGCCCAGGGCGCAGGTCACCTCGAGCGCCCCTGCGTAATCGCCGGCCATCAACAGGTCTTCACCAAGCGTCGCCACGTCGCGCGCCAGTTCGGGTGCGCGTGCCGGATTGTGCTCGAGGTTCAACAGATCGACGAGCAGCGTCACCGACAGCCGCCGGACGTTCTCCTGGTCGAGCGACTGCACCATCTCGGACAACTCCGGCGCAATCTCGCCGGCGGCCATGGCCTCGGCGCGCGCGCCGATCTGGTCCAGGCTCTCGCGGTACTGCTCCGACACGAAGGGCCGCTCGTTGTACGAGAGCAGCAGTTCCTCCATGGACGTCCAGAGCGTCTGGAATTGGGTGGTCTTCCCAAACGTCGTCTCGCTCAACATCGTGCGCGTCAGGCTCAACACGCGGTGCTTACGTTCGTCGTCGGGTGCAATGGTGTCGAAGACCGAGGCCAGCCGTTGGCTGGCCTGACCGTCGATGGCCAGGGTCGTGGCCAGCAGTTGCGCGACCCTGGTATCGTCGAAGGCCTCGACGATCCCCCGGCGCACGTCCCCCCCGCCACTGGATCCGAAGGCAGGGCCGGCATCCTCGGTGTGAGCGAGGATCTGCATGACGACGCGTGGATCGAGCGCTGCGGTTGCAGCCGCCAGGTTGCCGAGGACCTCGGCGCGCCGATCGGGCGCGAGCACCTCCACGATTCCCACCAGGTGTCGATAGGCCGCGACGACGGCGGCGGCCTGTGACGTGAGCATCGGAGACCCGTCGGCCGAGCAGTTCGGCGCCATGACGTCGACCGCCAGATCCCCGATGGCGAAGACGTCCCCCGCGATCTCGAGCATGCGTTTCTGGATGGAATCGTCGAGGGTCTTGCGGCGCTCGAGCACGGCGCGCACGATGGCCTTCCACAGGTCGTCCTTGTTGCTCGCCGTCTTCTCAGAGTCGCGGTCTTCGAGGACCTTCGAGAAATCGAGCTGCTCGACGAGGATCGACGGGTGCCCGATCTGCGCCCATTCCTTGCCGGGCCCCCCTCGCTCGCGCACGGCGCGCGGATCTTCCGCGAGCAGCGTCAGGAACTTCTCGAGCGCCGCGTCCGGCACCTCGGGTATGAACGTGAGCTGGAGGATGTCGCGCTGATGCAGCCAGGCGGCCGCTTCACCAATCGGGCCGCCGTCGCGGGTCGCCGCCGGAACGCCTTCAAGGAGGAATGTGTCCGGCGTGACACCGATACCGAGGGGAAGCTTGCCGCACGCCTCACCCAGCGCTGCGCGCATCCGTTCGACAGCCGTGCGGACGGCGGGGTGCTCGGGGGGATAGAGCGTCCAGGTTCGCCCCGCTGCGACCAGCGAGCGTGCGAGCCCCGTAACCGAACGCAACAGCTCTGGAGAAAGCGGCGTAACTTCGGGCATGTTCCCGCTGGGGGGGAGCGTTGCCATTCTAAACCATTGCCCCGCGGGTTTGGCGGCAAATGCCTCAGTAATCTATAGTTCTTCGGCCACCCCTGATTCCATGCATCCCGTTGATCTCATTCGTCGCAAGCGCGATGGCGGCGCCCTCGATCGCCCCGAGATCGAGTATTTCGTCGCCAGCGTCACCGATGGCTCGCTCCCCGACTACCAGGCCGCCGCGCTGTTGATGGCCATCCTGCTGCGCGGCATGACGACCGAAGAAACCGCGTGGCTCACGGATGCGATGGTCCGCTCCGGGATCACGGTCCGGTATCCGGACGTCGAGGGGACGCTGGTCGACAAACACAGCACCGGCGGTGTTGGCGACAAGACATCACTGATCCTGGCGCCGATTGCCGTTGCCTGCGGCGCCGTCGTGCCGATGATGTCCGGCCGCGGACTCGGCCACACCGGTGGCACGCTGGACAAGCTGGAGTCGATTCCGGGATTTGGTACCTGCGCTCTCCCTCGCCGAACTGGGCGCCGCGATCAAGACGATCGGCTGCGCGATGATTGGCCAGACCTCTGAAATCGCGCCTGCTGACCGCAGGCTCTACGCCTTGCGAGACGTCACGGGTACCGTCGAGAGCATTCCGCTCATCTCCGCGTCGATCATGAGCAAGAAGATCGCCGAAGGCATTGGCGCGCTGGTGCTCGACGTGAAGACCGGCGTCGGGGCGTTCATGAAGACGCTGGAGGACTCGCGCGCGCTCGCACATTCACTCGTGTCGATCGGCAGGGCGTCCGGCGTACGCACCGAAGCCCTGATCACGACGATGGATGCCCCGCTGGGGAGGATGGTGGGGAATTCTCTCGAGGTGATTGAGTCGATCGAGGTGCTGAAAGGCCGCGGGCCGGAAGAGACGACCGACCTGTCGGTGGCGCTCGCGAGCCGGATGCTCGTCTTGGCCGGCATACAGCCCGACGAGTCCAGCGCCGAACGTGCCGCGCGCGGGGCGCTCTCCTCGGGAGCGGGGCTCGAGGTCTTTCGCCGCATCATCGAGAACCAGGGGGGCGATCCGCGTGTCATTGACGACTATTCGCGCCTGCCGTCCACGACGATGGAGCACTCAGTACGCGCCGCGCGCGGCGGATACGTCACCCTTCACGCGGAGCTCGTGGGGCGGGCCGCGGTCGCACTCGGCGCCGGCCGGGCCCGGTTGGAGGATCGCGTCGACCCCGCCGTTGGCATCGAGGTCGTCGCGCCGCACGGCCGCGAGGTGCGGTCCGGCGATCCGATCCTGACCGTCCACCATCGGGGAGGTGATCGCCTCCAGGAGGCCCTGCGGCTGCTCGATGGGGCTGTCCAGCTTTCCGACGCGCCTCCCGAGGCGCGTCCGCTCATCCTCGAAAGGATCGTGCATGACTGACGCGAGGCGTCCCGGATCGTCTGACTTGTCGATGCGCCTGGCGATAGGGGCCTTTGCCATCGTGCTGACGGCTGCGGTGTTCCTGCTGCGCAACACGGTGAGCCCCCGGCTCCAGGGGCTGGCGGGCGTGGTGGTGTTCATCGCGATCGTGGCCGCCTTCTCGAACAACCTGCGCGCCGTGAGCTGGCGCACGGTTGGATGGGGGATGGCGATCCAGCTGGGACTTGCGCTGCTGATCCTCAAGCTGGAAGTGGGCGGTGTGCGCCCGGGATACGTCTTCTTCAACAAAGTCGGTGCGGGCGTCAAGCAGTTCCTGGAATTCACCAACCTCGGATCGCAGTTAGTATTCGGCCCCCTGGCGAACCCGGCGATCGTCGAGAAGGGATTCGGTCCAGGGCAACGGGTTCATTTTCGCCTTCACCGCGCTGCCGACGATCATTTTCGTTTCGTCGTTCTTTACCGTCCTTTATTACTTCGGCATCCTCCAGTTCGTCGTCAGGATCTTCGCAAAGGCCATGCAGTCGGCGATGCGGACGAGCGGCGCCGAGACACTCTCGGCGGCTGCCAACGTGTTCATGGGCCAGACCGAAGCGCCGATCATCGTCAAGCCGTACGTGCCGGCCATGACCCAGTCGGAGCTGCTGGCGATGATGGTCGGCGGCATGGCGACGATCTCTGGCGGTGTCATGGCGGTCTATATCAGCCTCGGCGCGGATCCCGTCGCGATTCTGACGACTAGCGTCATGGCGGCGCCGTGCGGGCTGTATCTGTCGAAAATCCTCTATCCCGAGGTGGAAGAGCCGGCCACGCGTGGAGACGTAAAGATCGCCGTCGAGCAGACACACACGAACGTCATCGACGCCGCCTCGGCCGGCGCCTCGGACGGCACGATGCTGGCGATCAACGTCGCCGCGATGCTGATCGCGTTTATGGCGTTCATCGCCATGATCGATTACCTGCTCGCGCTGGCGAACCCGTCGCTTTCCCTCTCGCGGATCTTCGGATGGCTGTTCTCCCCGGTGGCCGTCCTGATGGGCGTGCCGTCGAATGAGGTCGGGATGATTGGGGATCTGCTGGGCACCAAGCTCGTGGCCAACGAGTTTGTGGCGTACGTGAAGCTGACGGGCGAGTATCGCGACGCGCTCAGTCCCCGGAGCTATACGCTGGCCACCTACGCGCTGACGGGATTCGCAAATTTCGCGTCGATCGGCATTCAGCTGGGCGGGATCGGTGGGATGGCCCCCTCGCGGCGGGGCGATCTGGCCAGGCTGGGCTCACGCGCGTTGCTCGCCGGGTTTATCGCGACGTTGATCAACGCCGCGATTGCGTCGGCGTTGATATAAACGTGCTACGTGCTACGTGCGCACGTGCAACGTGCCAACGTGCGGACGTGCCACGTGCGGACGTGCGGACGTGCACGTGCGCACGATGCGCACGTGCGACGTGCACGTGCGGACGTAGCATGTAGACGGTTTCATGGACTACTACGCGAAGTGTGAGACGGCGGCGAGGGCATTGCGCGACCGGTGTGGGGAGACGCCGGACGTGGCGATCGTGCTTGGATCGGGGCTCGGCGATTTCGCCGAAGGGCTGACCGACGCGATCACCACGCCGTACGGCGAGATTCCGCACTGGCCGGCCTCGGCGGTGATCGGTCACGCCGGGCAAGCTCGTGGTCGGCACGCTCGCCGGAAAGCGCGTGGCGGCGCTCTCGGGGCGTGCGCACTTCTACGAAGGTCACGACCTCAGAACGGTGACGTTTGCCACACGCGTCATGTGGCTGCTGGGCATCAAGACGCTGGTCCTCACGAACGCGGCCGGTGGCATCAACACGGCATTCAAGCCCGGCACGCTGATGGTGATCGACGATCACATCAACCTGCTGGGAAGCAATCCGCTGGTCGGGCCAAACGACGATCGCTTCGGGTTCCGCTTTCCCGATATGACCGAGGTGTACTCGAAGCGGCTGCGCGACATTGCGGACGCGGCGGCGAAGGCGCGCGAGGTCGTCGTCACGCACGGCGTCTACGTCGCCGTTCATGGGCCGAGCTACGAAACGCCGGCGGAGATCCGCTTCCTGCGGACGATCGGCGCCGACGCGGTCGGCATGTCGACGGTGCCGGAAGCGCTGGTCGCCCGGCAGATGCGCATGGAGGTGCTCGGCATCTCCTGCATCACCAACCCCGCGGCCGGTGTGCTGCCGACGCCGCTCCACCACGATGAGGTCATGGAGGTCGCGCGGCGCGTGACAGGGGAGTTCTCGTCGCTGCTGGAGGGAATCGTTGAGCGCCTCAGATAGCCGGAAGAAGTGGCCCGACGTCGAACGCCGCGCGAAGAATCGCCGTGTCGCGGCGAACCGGCGTCGCCAGGACCGTCGCAGCGGGCTCGACCGGCGCAACGAGGCCGCCTGGGTGCCGGTCCCGCTCGCCGAGTCTGATCGGTCAGACGAGGACCTCATCTCCGCGGCGACCGCCGCGCGCGAGCACGCGCAGGCCCACTACTCGGGGTTCAAGGTTGGCGCAGCACTCGAACTGGCCGACGGAAGTGTCGCGACCGGCTGCAACGTCGAGAACGCCACGTACGGCCTGACGCTGTGCGCGGAACGTGTCGCCCTGGTCAAGGCGCTCTCCGACGGCAAGACCGCCTTCACGCGCATCGCGATCGTCGCCGACACGGCCGAGCCCACCCCGCCCTGCGGCCCGTGCCGCCAATTGCTCTGGGAATACTGCGGCGACATCGACGTCGTTCTTGCGAATCTCAAAGGGCCAACGGCGCGCTATGCATTGGCCTCGTTGCTGCCTCTGCCGTTCGATCGGCGGCTGTTAAAATAGTGCGTAATGCTTCCCACAATAGATTGGCAAGACGACACCATCGTGATGGTCGACCAGCGCAAGCTTCCGGCCCAGGAGCTGTACGTGCGATGCCGGACGGCGCCGGAGGTGGCCAAGGCGATCAGGACGATGGTGATTCGCGGGGCGCCGGCGATCGGCGTCGCCGCGGCGATGGGACTGGCCCTTGGAATGCGGCGCAGCACGGCCAAAGGCGTGAAGCAGTTTGCCGTGGATTTCCAGAAAATCTGCGACCTGATGGCGGGGACTCGGCCGACCGCGGTCAACTTGTTCTGGGCCATCGATCGGATGAAGCGAGCGTTTGCGGACGGCGCCCATGCCGGCGAGTCCACCGACGAACTGCTCGTGCGCCTCGAACGCGAGGCGCGCGCCATCCACGATGAAGATGTCGCGAACTGCAAGGCGATGGGAGGTTTCGGCGCCGGCCTCGTCCCCGACGGCTCGCGCGTCCTGACGCATTGCAACGCCGGGGCGCTGGCCACGGCCGGCTACGGCTCCGCGCTCGGGGTGATCCGCGCCGCCGTCGAGCAGGGGAAGAAAATCGCCGTCTTCGCGGACGAGACACGGCCTTTTCTTCAGGGGGCGCGCCTCACCGCGTGGGAACTGGTGCGCGAAGGCATCAGCACCACCGTGATCACTGAAAGCATGGCCGGTCCGCTCATGCGCGCCGGCGAGATCGACATCGTCGTCGTGGGCGCGGATCGCATCGCGGCCAACGGCGACACCGCGAACAAGATCGGCACCTACACGGTGGCGGTGCTGTCCCACGAGCACAAGATCCCGTTCTACGTCGCGGCGCCGCTCTCGACCATCGACCTGTCGACGCCGGACGGCGACCATATCCCGATCGAAGAGCGCGACCAGCGCGAGGTCTCACACCTCGGTGCCTCGAGGCTGACCCCTGTAGGCGCGTTGATCCGCAACCCCGCGTTCGACGTCACGCCGCATCGGTACATCAGCGGCATCATCACCGAGCGCGGCATTTTCCGGGCGCCGTACTCCGAGTCGCTGAAGCAGGCGTTCGAGACCGCCGCGGTCAAAGCCGGATAGGCGTGCACATCCTCGGTATCGAAACCTCCTGCGACGAGACGGCGGCTGCCGTCATCGGGGAAACGGGCGACCCGGCCCGTCCCTGGACACTCGTGTCCAACGTGGTTGCGTCACAGACGGCCATCCATCGCGAGTGGGGTGGGGTCGTGCCGGAGCTGGCGTCGCGGCAGCACGTGCGCGACATCTGCGGGGTGGTCGAAGCCGCGCTCGACCGCGCGTCGACCACCTTGAAAGACATCGGCGCCATCGCCGTAACCCAGGGGCCGGGACTCGTGGGCTCGTTGCTGGTGGGCGTGGCGTTTGCCAAATCCCTCGCGCTTGCGCGGGGCATCCCGGTGATTCCCGTGCACCACCTGGCGGGTCACATCGAATCCCTCACGCTCTGGCATGGCGAGCTGCCGTTGCCGGCCGCCGTGCTCGTGGTTTCTGGCGGGCACACCAGCCTGTACCTCGTCCCTGAGCCGGGCGTTTATCGCCTGATCGGGCGGACGCGTGATGACGCGGCGGGGGAGGCGTACGACAAGGTCGCCAAGTTGATGGGTCTGCCGTATCCAGGAGGACCGGTCATCGACAAGCTGGCGAAACACGGGAACGACCGGGCGATCGACTTCCCGATGACTCGTCTGACGCACGCGGACCGCAACGCGCCGGAAGAGACCAGCGCGGGACTGCTGCCCCCCGAGGTTGCGCGACGCGTGGATTTCAGCTTCAGCGGACTCAAGACGGCGGTGCTGCGCCACGTGCGTGAGGCCGCGCCGGATGGACAGCCGCTCCCCCAGGCCCACATCGCCGATATCTGCGCGAGCTTCCAGCGGGTCGTGATCACGGCGCTGCTCGACCGAACGTTCGAGGCCGCACGCTGGCTGGACGCACGCAGTGTCGGCATCGCGGGAGGCGTATCCGCCAACTCACGGCTGAGGCACGAGGCCGAAGAGCGCGGGCGGCGCTACGCCCTTCCCGTGTTCGTCCCGCCGCTGGCGCTCTCGACCGACAACGCGGCCATGATCGCCGCCGCCGGCCTGAGACGCTTCCGCGCCGGGACCGTCGGCGCCTGGGACTTCAATGCTGAAGCCTCTCTCCCCCTTACTCCTTGAACCTCATTCAGCATTCAACATTCAGCATTCAGCATTCAGAACTGCCATGGTCACCACCGAGTACCCTCTGGTTCAACACCAAGAAGCGGCAGGAATTCATCCGCATCACCGACGAGGTGGCCGCCATCGTGAAGAAGAGCGGCGTGACAGGAGGGGATGGTGCTGGTGTCGGCCATGCACATCACGTCCGGGGTCTACGTGAACGATTGGGAGAATGGGTTGATCTCGGATTTCCAGGTCTGGCTCGAGAAGCTGGCGCCATCGGGCCTCGACTACAAGCATCATCAGACCGGCGAGGACAATGCTGATGCCCACCTGAAGCGCACGATCATGGGGCACCAGGTCATGCTGCCGATCACCGGCGGCGCCCTCGATCTCGGGCCGTGGGAGCAGGTCTTCTACGCCGAGTTCGACGGACAGCGGCGCAAGCGTGTCGTCGTCAAGGTAATCGGTGAGGGATAATCGAACTGAAGAAGCTGAACGACGAATGACGCTGTCTCGCGACGCCGCCTACCAGCTGATGACCCAACACACGCAGGGGGAGAGCCTGCGGAAGCACATGCTCGCCGTGGAAGCGGCCGTGCGCGGTTATGCGCGCCTGTGGGGCGAGAACGAGGAAGAGTGGGCGGTGGTCGCGCTGCTGCACGATTTCGACTACGAGAAGTACCCGGATCCGGCGGACCATCCCTTCCGCGGCGTCGAGATCCTCAAAGCGCAGGGCTATCCCGAGTGGGTGACACGCGCGATCCTCTCGCACGCCGACTATTCCGGCGTGGCGCGCGAGTCTCGCCTCGAGCACACGCTCTACGCGTGCGACGAAATGTCCGGCTTCGTGACCGCGGCCGCGCTGGTCCGCCCTTCAAAGAGCGTGCTCGACCTCGAGGCTGCGTCGGTGATCAAGCGGATGAAGGACAAGGCCTTTGCGCGCGCGGTGAACCGCGAGGACTTGCGCCGCGGAGCGGAAGAGATCGGCTTGCCGCTCGATCAGCACATTACAAACGTGATCGCCTCGCTGCGAGAACGAGCCGATGACCTCGGACTGCGCGGGGCATTGTGACCGAACTCGGACAGTCAGAAAGCCGTATAAGCTAACGCGTGTTGATGCCCAGTCCTGCCATCGTTGAATCACCCGCGACGCCTGCGCCCGCCGACCCGGTCGTTCACCTCGACGCTGTCACGGTGGCCTACGGCGCGAACCGCGCGTTGAAAGGCGTGAGCGCCAAGTTCGCGCGCGGCGCCGTCGGACTGCTCGGGCCCAACGGCGCCGGCAAGAGCACGATGCTCAAGGCGCTGCTCGGGTTCATCAAGCCGAGCGAAGGCCGGATGTCCGTGCTCGGGATCGACGTGGCGCACGATCCGCTCGCGATCCGCGCCCGCATCGGCTACATGCCGGAAAGCGACGCCCAGATCCCGGGCATGAACGCGGTCTCGTTCGTGGCCTACTGCGGCCAGCTCGCCGGCCTGCCTCCGGTCGACGCCATGCAGCGCGCGCACGAGGTCCTCTATTACGTCGGGCTGGGAGAGGCACGCTACCGGAACGTCGAGACGTATTCGACCGGCATGAAACAGCGCATCAAGCTCGCGCAGGCGCTCGTCCACGATCCCGACCTGCTGTTCCTCGACGAACCGACCAACGGCATGGACCCGAAGGGGCGCGACGAGATGCTCGAACTCATTCGCGACCTCGGTCACAACAAGAACGTCAACCTCATTCTCTCGTCTCACCTGTTGCCCGACGTCGAGTTCACCTGCGACCACGTGGTCGTCATGGACAAGGGGCAGGTGGTTGCGCAGGGGCCGATCGCGGAATTGAAAGGTCCGGCGGGGCGCGTGTTCGAACTTCGCGTCAAGGGAGACCTGCCCGCGTTCCTCGAAATCTTACGCAGCGCCGGGATGGAATGCCATGGCACCGACGAAGACGTCATGCGCGTGTTCATTCCGTCGGGCACCGAGGCGAGCGGGAACGAGCAGCGCGCGATCTTCGCGCTCGCCGCACAGCACCGGGTCCAGGTGCGCCACCTGCGGCCAAGCGTCCCGACACTCGAAGACGTCTTCGCCAAAGCAGTAGGGGAAAAATAGGTGCCCATCCACGATCAGAGCTACAGGCGTTACGCCGGCGGCAAGGCCTCGCCCGGCAAGGCCTGGGCGGTCATCGCCAGGGCCGGGATCATGACGATGCTGCGCAAGCGGCTGTTCATCGGCCTGCTGCTGTTCGCGTGGCTGCCGTTCGTCGTGCGCGCCGTGCAGATCTACGTCTCGATCAACTATCCGCAAACGGCCCCCGTGCTCGGTGCCGACGCGAAGCTGTTCCGAGATTTCCTGAAGCAGCAGGACATGTTCGTCTTCTTCATGGTCATCTTTGCCGGCGCCGGCTTGATCGCGACCGATCGTCGCGCCAACGCGCTCCAGATCTACCTGTCGAAGCCGCTGATGCGCGCCGAGTACATCGCCGGCAAGGCCGCCGTGCTTTTCACCTTCGTGATGCTGGTGACGTGGGTGCCCGCCATCCTCCTGCTGTTCCTGCAGGTGATGTTCATGGGGAGCTTCACCTTCATGCGGGCCAACTTGTTCCTGATCCCGGCCATCACGGTCAGCGCCGTCCTGCAGTCGCTGCTGGTCACGCTCACCATGCTGGCGCTGTCGTCGCTGTCGAAGAGCCCGCGCTACGTGGGGATTCTGTTT
>CAVXMQ010000003.1:0-20937 GCA_963762995.1 uncultured Acidobacteriota bacterium
GCACGAAGTCGTCGAGAACGGCCGCACCGGTTTTCTGCACGCGCTCGACGACGTCGAGGGGATGGCGGAGAGCGGCATCCGTCTCTTGACGGACCGTGAGCTGCACGCGCGGACGGCGCAGGCGGGACGAGCAAAGGCCGGCCGCCGCTTCTGCGCCGACCTCGTGGTGCCCCAGTCCCGAGGCGTTTTACGCCAGCCTCATTGATCCGCGAGCCCCGGCTGCTTCGGGCAGTGGGGTGGCTTGCGGCGACTTCGAAACTAAGAACTAAGAACTCAGAACTAGGAACGATTTGGTGGAACGGCTTGGGGCGCTTCGCCCCTCGCCATCAGGTTTGATTACTTTGGCCAGCCGCTTTGCGGCAGCTTGGGCGTGATTCGTAGGGCGTTCTGGTAGTAGACCTTCTTCAGAACCGCGTCAGGAAGAGCGATCCCATACAGCTTCCAGAACGCGTGATAGTCGCGGTAGTAGTCGAAGTAATCATCTTTCGCCTCGAACACGCGCCAGTAGTAAGGGTATTCCTCTGGCTGCGGAGGATCCTTCCCGAAGAGGATGCGGTCCTGGTAATTAACGAAGAAGTCGTGCGCTGCGCGGGGCTGGCGTCTAAATCGTAGAGCACCGCGCCAACCTCGACGTTCACGTTCGGCGCTTCGTCTAAAAGTTTCCCGAGACGCCCGAGATCGTTGGCGTGCCAGCCCATGTGAGCCGCCACGAACGTCGTTTTTGGATTCCGTCGGAAGAGACGGTCGCGCTCGGCCATCAGATCGTTGAAACGCAGCCCTTCCTCGGGAAGCACGCGGCGATCGGGAAAGAGCGATAGCTCGAGCCACCGTTCGTTCGTGTAATCGACGGACCGGTAAAACTCCTGCGGATACCCGGTGTGAATGAACACAGGGAGCTTGAGCCGCGCACATGCCGCCCACACCGGCTCCAACTCCGGATCATCGAGCTGAAGCCGAGTGCCGTCGGCTTTCCTGGTCGATTCGCCGAAGCTCCCGCCGATTTCCCCCACGCCGACCGCACCGGCGGCGACGTCGGCTTCAAGTTGAGCGATAGCCTTGGCCGCCCACCCTGGTCCCACGTTGCTGAGGCTAATGCCCGCGAACGGGCGTGCGCGGTCACGCATCTTCGACGACGCGCCCACCGCACTGACGACGCGCTGCAGCCGCTCGCCAGAGAGGTTTTCGGCGACGACAATGAGCCCGACGTTGAGGCTGTCGAGCGCGTCGCCGAGGCGCGCGAGGGGCCCTCGGGGCTGGTTGCGAGGTCACGCGGATGCCCGTGGAAGTCGATCGCCGGGAACTTCGCGCGCTGAATGGGTGCGCCGGGACGACCAGCGTCGACTTCGGGCGGTAATCGAGGATGCTCGGGGCGGGAGTCGACGGTCCCTCGCAGTTCCCGGGACGTGTCTCGGTCGTCCCCGGCGGGCACTCCTCACCCGGTTTGATCTGGGCCTGTGGACCGCCCCCGCGGCCACGACCCTGCCCTGAGAGCAATGCCGCCCCGGCCAGAGTCACGACGATGAGGATGAGAGCCGTTCGACTACGCATGTCCGCATCTAGAACGGTAGCCGCCGGCAAGCGGGGATCGGCAGTGGGGTGATTCCGGCGACTCTAAAACTACGAACTATGAACTCCGAAGTCCGAACGGAAAGAAGAACCAAAGTTCGAGGTTCGGACTTCGTAGTTCGTAGTATTGAAACCCGCCCAAGCCACCCCACTGCTCGAAGCATCCAGCTGCTTCGAATCACTCAGTTGATCCGCAAGACTCCAGCTACGGGGTCGACGTCCTCGTACACGGGGACGATCTCGTGGCGGGCGGAGGCGTAACGGACGGCGAAGGCGAGGACTACCAGAGAGCTGACGAAGAACACCGTCAGCCACCGATCCTGGAACAAAAGGGCCTCGAGGCTTGGAACAACGCCGACCATGAGGAGGAACACGCCGAAGTGCAGTGGCCATCGGCGTCCGAATCCCATTCGCGCGGGAGTCCACTGCTGGCCGCAGGGCATGCCGTTGCAGTGCCAGATGAGCAGCTCCGTCGTGGCCACGCCGAGGGCGGCCATCACGATCGCGTGCGTGGCGGCGACGGATCCTCCCCACAGCTGCCAGTAGAGCGGTGCTGAAAGGAAGACGGGCGGCGGTACACCGAGCGCGAGCATCATCCGCTCGAGGGCTTGCCGCGCGTTCTTCCGCGAGAGGTCATGCACCTCGAACAGCCACGCGGCACGCGGGTCTCCGGGAAGCGCAGAGGCAATGCGAAGCCCGCCGAGCAGGAACATCATGACGGTGATGGGGAGCGCCAGCAGCGTGGCCTCAGGTCTGGCGGAGGGCTCGTACGAGCGAAGGCTCGGAGACTCCACGCCAGCGCGAGGCCGATCGTAATCGCGAGGATGAAGCGCTGTCGTTCCACACGGCCGAGCGTCGCGGTGAAGAACTCCGCAGCGGCGCGCGCCGCGGGATGCCGCCCGGCCAGCCAGATCACCAGCGAGTGGAACGCGCGGGCGAGCGCGCCGCGCTCCTGGCGGCCCGCCTCGACCACCGACACCATGAGCCGCCGGTACGCGAGGGGATAGGTCATCAGGACGACGGCGGACGACAGGGCCACCGCCAACACTGCTCGCCTTGCCAGCATGGTGAGCGTTGGATCGGCGGTGCCCAGCATCCATTCATAGAGACCGAGAAACCACATCGGCGGCAGCCAGAGCAGCCAGGCCTGCGCCCGCGGACCTCCCGTGATCGTGTGGACCGCGGAGCTATTCAGCACGGGCAGAAGAGCAAAGCACAGTGCGAGCACTCCGACGGTGAGGACCTGCAGGATGGTCGAGGTGCGTTGAAACAGGCGAGGTCCGAGAACGGCGAGCGCGAGGCCTTGCGCAGCGGCGATGGACAAGGCCGTGGTCGCGGTGATTGCCGCCGACGCGATGAAGTGCGCCGGGAAGCTGCGCAGCAGGAACCCGAACGGCGCGTTGTTGGCGAGCAGAGAGGCCCAGAACAGGGTGCCGGCGAGGTGGGTGCCGATCGCGATGAGACCGATGTAGGCCCCGAGCGCCACCAGTTTGGCCACGACGACGAGCGAGGGACGAACCGGCATCGCGCCGAGGATCAGCGTGTCGCGACGGTCCGGCAGCAGGCTCGTCCACGCGATCGCCGTGAGCCCGCCGGCCGTCACCATCGAGACGCCAAGGTAGAAGGCCTTCTCGCTCATCGATGCCGCGCGGACCCCGGCGTACCCATTCATCATCGCGAGGAGCGTCCAGTCGAAGGACATCAGCACCGGGATCATGATGCCGGGCATGGCGAGCGCCGCCAGCAGCCAGAAGAAGGCTTGCTTCAGGTCGTCGGCGCCGGCGGTGATCTCGCTCTCGAAGAAGCGCGCGAAGAAGGCACGGGTGAGCGCGTCGACCTGTGCGCGCGCTCCTGTCACAGCCTGACCGCTTGCAGGAGAGCCCCGGCGACCGCCTCGACGTTGTCCTTGACCGCGAGTTGCGAGAAGACGTCCTCGAGCGACGCCAGGTGCATCAGTTTGCGCAGGTTCGCGGCCGAGTCGTCGGCCACGACTTGCCCGGACCGCAGGATCATCACCCGCGTGCTGATCTTCTCGACCGTGTCGAGCTCGTGCGAGCTGTAGAAGATGAGCCGTTGTCGGACGCGAGCGCCTTGACGATGGTCCGAACCACGAGCGCGGTGGACACGTCGAGGCCCGACACGGGTTCGTCGAGGATCACCACCCGCGGATTGTGGAGCAGCGCCGCCGAGAGCAGCACCTTCTGGCGCATGCCTTTCGAGAACGACGCCAGCGTCGCGTGGCGGTCGGTGTCGAGGCCCGAGGATCGCAGGAAGTCGTCGATCTTCTGCTCGAGGCGTCGCGCTCGGAATCCCGCGCAGCCGACCGCACAGGCGAAGGTACTCGGGCGCCGTCAGGTAGGTGTAGACGTGCGCCTCCTCGGGAACGTAGCCGACCTGCGCCTTGTAGGCGATCAGATCGTCCTGGATATCCTGCCCGTCGAAGTGGATCGTGCCGAGCGATGGCGGCATGAGCCCGGCGAGCATCTTGACGGTGGTGGACTTGCCGGACCCGTTGGGCCCCAGGTAACCGAGGACTTCGCCCGGCCGCACGGTAAAGCTGACGTCCCGGACAGCGGTGATCGCCCCATAGCGCTTCGTGACGTGGCGGACTTCCAGCATGATGCGGGCATTAGACACCTATTCGTGCCTTTTGCCCGGGTCAGCAATGGGAGTGGGATCGAAGGGACTGTCAAACTACGAACCGTATGAAGGTCGAAGTCAACTACGAACGATAAGTTTAAACTTCGAACGTTAAACCTGGTTCGGATTCGGACTTCGTAGTTCGTAGTTTGAGAGTCGCCGGAATCACCCCCCTGCTGACCGCTGCTTGTTGCCGCGGTTCGCGTTCCTGCGCCGCCTCGCGTTCGAGCCGGGCTTCGACGGTTTTTCGGGAGGCGGTGAAAATGGCAACCAGCTCGCTTGACTCCTTCAGGAGCTCAGCCACCTGCTTGCGAGTGGCTAGTTCCACTTCCACTAGAAACTCGAGCCAGAAGCCCGATTCATTAGTCGGCCTCAAACTCGAACAGCGCGTCGGGAAGAACAACGCGCGTCGAAGCCTCCTCGGTGCGGCCGCCGCGATCTCCCTGCGAGAAATTCGCTCGCCTGGCGCCGGCCCGCGGCGTGCCATCGCCCCCACAACGTCGAGCCGAGCGTGCCGCACACCGTCGACAGCCGCAATCACCGACAGAATCGCGAAACAACCGCCACTGCAAACGCCATCGTCCGTTTCCGCAGATCCCATTCTTTTTCCATGACGCCCACAGGAGCACCAGATATGCCTGCCCTGCTGTCGAAGAAAACCGCGCGAATCGGTTCTTGGTCACTGAGAAGTACGCAGTTCATGCACCGCTGCGCCGCGGGTCAAGTACGCAGGAATTGCCCCCGCGAGCTCCGTGGTTCGAACTCAAAGCTTGAACTCCGAACCTCCGTGTTCGGACTTCGGCCTTCGTAGTTCGTAGTTTTGGAGTCCCCCAAGCCACCCCACTGAGCGACTCTTGACTGACTTAGGAGAGCGGGCGTAGTATCGGCTCCCTAAACAGTTTAGGAGACACACACCGATGGCGAACGGCCCCGCCGGGATTCTCCCGGGCACCCTCGATCTCCTCATCCTTAAGGCCGTGTCACTCGGCCAGCTCCACGGCTACGGCGTCCTGCTGCGCGTGCAGCAGATGACCCAGGGGTCGCTGACGGTGGAGCAGGGGGCGCTCTATCCGGCGCTCTACCGGCTCGAGCGGCAGGGACTGCTCGACACCGAGTGGGGCACGTCCGACAACAACCAGCGCGCGAAGTACTACACGCTCACGACCGCCGGCCGGAAGCGGCTGCGCGAGCAGACGGACGGCTGGAACCGGATGGTCGGCATCATGGGGGCTGCGCTCAACACGCGCGCGGGTGAGGTGTAGGCCATGCGGTCGCTGTTCGTCGTTCTCCGCTCGCTCGTCACGCGCACGCGGTTCGAGCGCGACATGAGCGAGGAGCTGCGGCTGCACATCGAGCACCGCGCCGACGATCTGGTGCGCTCGGGCCTGGCACGGGAGGAGGCGCTGCGACAGGCCCGCCTGGAGTTCGGCGCCCTCGAGCGATACAAGGAACAGTGCCGCGACGCGAGCGGATTCGCTCCGATCCGTCCCCTGCACGGCTTCGCCGCCGACCTCAAGCACGCGGCCCGCCGCCTTGCCGCAGCGCCGCTGTTCACGGCCTTCGCAGTGCTCTCGCTGGCAGTCGGCGTGGGCCTCACAACCGCCGTCTACTCCGTCGTTGACGCGATCCTGTGGAAGGAATCGGCCGATGAGCCGATCGCACCGCCGTCGTAACGGCCGCCGAAACGCGCGCCAGGACCTGCGATGGGTCGCGTCGCGGCCGGACTACGAGGATTCCGGGGGGCGCAGCAGTCGTTCGACCGGCTCGCCGCGCGTACGTCATCTACCCGGCCGTTGCGACCGACAACGCCACCGAGATCCACCAGGCGGAAGCCGTGGACGGCAAGTACTTCCGGCTCCTCCGTGTTGCCGCCACCGTCGGCCGCACGCTTCGGGACCCGGAAGATGACGCGCAGCGGGCGTCGGTGGTCGTGCTCGGCCACGAGCTGTGGCGCTCGCATTTCGCGTCGGCACCTGACGTTGTCGGCGGGACGCTGCGCATATCGGGGCATCCGTTCGAGATCATCGGCGTGGCGCCTTCCGACTATGAAGGCCTGATCGGACCGGCCCACGATCCACGCGGCTGTGGATGCCGCTGGCCTCGGTGGACGAGGGTTTCCGCTGCCGTCGCGGGGCCGCGGCCGGCGAGGGAACGCCGGCGGCTGACGGTCGTCGGCCGGCTGGCGGCGGGCCGCTCGATCGATGAAGCGCTCGCGCCGAGATCGCGACGCTCGCGGCCGCGCTGGATGCCGCTTACCCTCGCCTCGCGGCAGGCCGGGCTCAGGCCGGCGCGACGGTGGACGTTAAGCGATCGATCGCCGACATTCGCGCCCAGGCCGACCGTGAGCTGGCCGCTTCGGCCTCCTCATCGTCGCGCTGGTCGCGCTCGTGCTGGCCGGTCGCCTGCACCAACCTGGCGAACCTCGTGCTCGCGCGCGGCACCCAGCGGCAGCAGGAGTTCGCGGTGCGCCGCGCGCTCGGCGCGTCGCGGTGGCGCCTGGTTCGGGAACAGTGCGCGGAGAGCGCCATCCTCGCCGTGCTCGGCGGCGAGGCGCCTACGTCGTGCTGGTGGGGTCCTGTCGGTGCTCGATACCGAGATTCCCATGTCACGGAACTGGATGGTCTCGGTGCAGCCGCAGATCAATGGCCCATGCTGGTCGTCAGCGCCCGCGCGTTGCTGCTCGTCGCTGCTCGTGTTCGGTCTCGAACCAGCACTGCAGCTGACGCGCCGACAGGACGTACGCGGCGACCTCGCGGCCGCTTCCGGCGCCGTCGGCATGCCAAGGGCGCCGGCAACGCAGGCTGCTCCGGTGGCAGGTCGCGATCTCCGCCGGCTTCTTCATCCTCGCGTCGATCAGCGGTCCGATACCTGGTGGCCGAAGCCCGCCATGATTCTGGGGTGGATATCGACCGGATCGGGATGGCCCGGATTGATTTCTATTCGCAGCGATGGAACGAGGTGCGCGCGCGAGCCGCCCGCAATCGGGGATCGAAGAGGCGCGGCGAGCCGGGGGTCCTGGCCGCCGCCGCATCCACGGGCCTGCCGTTCGGGACGACGTCGAATCCCGGCGTCGAGATAGCACGGCCTGACGACCCGGTCAGGACGGCGAAGGACCTGATGAGTTCGCTGCTCATCGTCGCCACGCCAGATTTCTTTCGCGCCACCGGTATCGACATCCGCCGCGGCCGCGCGTTCGACCAGCGCGACCACGCCGCCGCGGCGACGGCCATCGTCCTCAGCGAGTCTACGGCGCGGAAGATTTTCGGCACCGCCGATGCGGTCGGCCGTCAACTGTTGGTAAAGGTCGATACGCAGTCGCGGGGCCTACCGGGTGATCCGTCGGAAAGGCTGGCGACGGTCGTCGGCGTCGCCGAAGACACAGACACGCGCCGATTCTTCTTCCTTCGCCGCGGCGACATCGCCTACATGCCGCTGGCGCAGACCTACTGGCCATGGATCACGCTGGTGGTTCGCGCCGATGAGCCCGCCGATGCCCTCGCCGCCATTCGCGCAGCCGTCCGCCGTGCCGATCCGGACCTGGCGTTGTCGCCCAACAGCATCGGTACCGGCTACCGGATGCTGGCAGGGCCCTTCGTCATCATTCGAGGCGCAGGCTGGGCGGCGCTGTGTCTCGGGGGGATCACGCTGATGCTGGCCATGGTTGGTCTGTTCGGCGTGCAGTCGCACCTGGTCGCGCACCGCACCCGTGAGATCGGCGTCCGCATGTCGTTCGGCGCCACGGCGCGGCAGATCCGGACGATGGTGCTGAAGGACGGATATGCGACCGGTGCTGCAGGGGCTCGCGCTCGGCCTCTTCATCGGGTTCGTCCTGCGCGCCGGTCTCAGGGCGTTCTTCGTGACGCAGCTGTCGCTGGTCGATCCATGGATGTTCGGCCTGGCGGCCGTTCCGCTTCTCCTGTCGGCGTTCTTCGCCTGTTACCTGCCGGCCCGCCGCGCGTCGCGCGTCGATCCGAACGTCGCGCTGCGGCATCTCTAAGGATGGAGTAGCGCATGCGCCCAGTCTTCGCATTCCTGAAGTCGCTCATCGCGCGCACGCGCTTCGAGCGCGACATGCGGGACGAGCTGCGCGCCCACATCGAGCACCGCGCCGACGACCTGGTGGCCGCAGGCGTGACACGCGACGAGGCGCAGCGCCGCGCCAGGATCGAGTTCGGCGCAATGGAGCAATACAAGGAGCAGTGCCGCGACGCGAGCGGGTTCTCGCTTTTGCGGCCGATACACGGCGTGGTCGGCGACCTGAAGCTCGCGACCCGGCGGCTCCTCGCGACGCCGCTCTTCACCATCTTCGCCGTGCTGTCGCTGGCGGTCGGTCTTGGCGTCACGACCGCCGCCTATTCAGTCGTCGCCGGCATCTTCTTCACGTCATCCGGCATCGCCGACGAGGACCGTGTCGTCAACGTGGTGACCGCGTGGGGCCGCGGCGCGGTGAACGGCGGCATCTCGCAGGCGGACGTCGACGACTTGCGCAAGGTGCAATCGTTCGCGAGCGCTAGCGCCTACACGTTGATAACGCCGGCGCTCGCTACACCGACGGGCACGGACCTGATGCGGGGGGAGGCGGTCGACGAACGCTACTTCGCGACGCTCGGCGTCCAGCCGGCAATCGGCCGTGCGATCGATGCGCTCGACGTGGCCCAGGCCCGTCGAGTCGTGGTGATCAGTCATGCGTTGTGGAGCCGCCGCTTCGGCGCAGATCCCGCACTGCTCGGCCAGTCGATCCGCATTTCCGGCGAGCCGTTTGAAGTCATCGGGATCACGCCGAAGTCGTTCAACGGCTTCGGAGGCGCCTTCAACGGTACGCGGCTGTGGATTCCAGTCTCGGCCGACCCGCGCCTCACCTCGGCACGCACGCTGGCAAACGACCGCGACCGGCCGCGGTTCATCGTCGTCGGTCGCCTCGCGCCAGGCGTGGAGATCACCGCCGCAACGACGGAGCTCGTCGCTCTTGGCGCCGGCATCGACGCGGTGCGGCCATCGACGGTCCAGTCTCCGGGGCCGCGCGAACGCGCCTGGAGCGCGCGCCTCGTGGGAGATCGAGATGGAGACGTCGTGCTGCGGCGGTTCGGCGTCGCCTTCATCGTGCTGGTGTCGCTCGTGCTCGTCGTGGCGTGCACGAACCTTGCGAATCTCGTGCTCGCACGAGGGATCTCACGCCAACAGGAGTTCGCGATCCGGCGCGCGATCGGTGCGTCGCGATGGCGGATCGTGCGAGAGCAATGTGCGGAGAGCATGCTGCTGGCCATACTCGGTGGTGCTGCGGCGACCGGTGTCTTCATGGCGCTGCGTGTTCTGCTGGACGTGGAGATCCCGCTCGCGGACAAGTTCTTCCTATCGTTCGTGCCGACACTCGACGGCCCGGCGGTTGCGATCGCGGCCGGCGCACTCCTCGTGTCCCTCCTTGTCTTCGGCCTCGAGCCGGCCTTCCAGTTGACGCGCGACCGAGATCTCCGGCCTGAGATGGGGACGACGTCCGGCACGGTCGGTGCGCCGAAAGCGAAACGGCAACGTTCGCTGGTGCGCTGGCAGGTCGCGATTTCGACGGGGTTCTTCATCCTCGCGGCACTGTGCGTGCGCTACACCATCGCCGAAGCGCGGCACGACTCCGGCATCGACCTCGACCGCCTGTCGCTGGCAACGATGAATTTCTGGAGGCAGCAGTGGAACGATGAACGTGCGAGCCGCGTGGTCGGTCGCCTGCTCGACGAGCTGAAGAACGATCCGCTCGTGGAAAGTGTCGCGATCTCCACCGGCGTGCCCTTCGGATCGTCCGGCACACAGTCGTTCAGCTTCTCGACGACCGACAAGCCGATCACCGAGCGCGGCACATTCCGGTCGGGTCCTGGCATTGCCGCGACGCCGCATTTCTTCAGGACGCTCGGTATTCCCATCCTTCGCGGACGTATCTTCGACGACCGCGATCACGCGGGTGCGCCGCCAGTGGTCGTGGTGAGCGAGCAAACGGCGAAGAACCTGTTCGGCACTGCCGATGTGGTCGGCCGGGAGATGCTGCTCAAGCCGCGGCAGCCGGTGCAGCAGAAGCGATCGGTCGCCGGGAAGCTGGCGCTTTCGGTGCCGGCGCAGCAGGCCACGAATCCTGATGTGAGGACCGCGAAGATCGTCGGCGTCGCCGCCGACACGGACATCGGGTCGCTCTTCTCGCGCCGCGGCGACGTGGTCTACATGCCGCTCGAGCAGCGCGTCGGCGCGATGACGTTCGCGATCGCGCTCGTCCGCTCGAGCAGCCCGCCGTCAGTCGCGGTCCGCGGACTGAGGGAAGCCGTGGTGCGCACCGATTTCGACCTCGCCATCGAGTCGTCGGGCACCGGCATCGGCGTGCTCGGCGGTCCAACCCCGTTCCTGCGCGCCGGAACCGCCTTCGCTCTCTCGCTCGGCGCCATCACGCTGCTGCTCTCGATGATCGGCCTCTACGGCGTGCAGTCGCACGGTGTCGAGCGCCGCACTCGCGAGATCGGCGTCCGCATGTCGTTTGGCGCGACGGCCGAACAGATCCGCGCGCTGGTGCTGAAGGACGGCTACCGGCCGGTCCTGCAAGGCGTGGCGATCGGGATCTTCATGGGGTTCGTCGGCCGCGGCCTCGTGCGGGCCTTCTGGTGGGAGAAGATCGAGCTGGTCGACCCCTGGATGCTCCTGGCCGTCCCGCTCCCGATGGTGTTGGCGGCCTTCCTGGCCTGCTGGTGGCCGGCGAGGCGCGCCTCGCGCGTAGACCCTAACGTCGCTTTGCGGCACCTGTGACTGTTCGAGCAGTGGGGTTGCTCGAGGGACTCTAAAACTACGAACTACGAACTTAGAACTAAGAACGATCTGGTCGATGGCCCTCGCTTCGCGCGGGCCTCTTAAAGGCCGGGTCTAAAGACCGGGCCTACACGAACCGCCTCACTTGTAGGGCCGTAAGCCCCGGCTGCTAGGAGCGCGACCGGCCCGACCAACAAATCGTTCTTAGTTCGGAGTTCGTAGTTCGTAGTTTTCTAGTCCCCCGCATCACCCCACTGCTGATCCGAGCGCCAACGCTGGAAGCGGGCATTCATGCTACGATAAGCCCCTTTTTTCGCAACCAGTTACCCGCCCACGAGGAACATATGAAGTCGATCCGCCTCCGCGTATTCGTCGTCGTGGCCTTGATCGCCGTGTTGCCCTACGTCGCTCCCGCTCCGACGATGGAGCAGGCGCCGCCGGCCAACGGCAAGAAGAGCATGCAGCTCCAGGACATCATCGATTGGAAGACAGTCGGCGCGGCGTCGCTGTCGAAGAACGGTGAATGGTTCGCCTATCGCGTCGCTCCGCAGGAAGGTGACGCGGAGCTGATCGTGAAGAACGTGGCCTCCGGCAAGGAGCTGAAGTTCCCGCTCGGCGAGGCTGCCGGCGGAGCTGGCGTCATCATCGGCGGCGGCGCCACGTTCTCCGACGACTCGAAGTGGATCGCGTTCAATACCAACCCCTTACGCGCCGAGGCGCAGCGGTTGCGCCGCCAGCGCCGGCCGGTCGAGGGGAAGGCTGTGGTCGTGAACCTCGCGAGCGGCGACAAGAAGGAGTACCCGCGCATCCGTCGGTTCGCCTTCTCGGGTGAAGCGGCGACCCACATCGCGTTGCATCGCGCGCCGGCGGCTGCGGCCGGCGGTGGCGCTGCGACGCCAGCCACACCGCCGGCGGGCGGCGGACGCGGTGGCGCCCCGACTGCGGCGGCCGGCGCGCCCGACAACCGTCCGCGCGGCACGGACCTGATCCTGCGCGAGCTGACGACCGGCGTCGAGCTCAACTTTGGCAACGTGTCGGAGTTCTCGTTCTCGCGCGACGGCAAGTTCATGGCGTCGGTCATCGACGCGACCGACAAGATCGGCAACGGGATCCAGCTGCGCAACATGCTGACCGGCACGGTCAGCGTCCTCGATCAGGACGCGGCCAACTACGAGCGGCTCGCCTGGACGGAGAAGGGCGACGGCCTCGTCGCGCTGAAGGGCAAGGAAGACCGCGCCTACATCGACCGCATGTTCTCGATCGTCGGCTTCACTGGCTTCGGCAGCGGTGACGTGAAGAAGGCCGAATTCGATCCCTCGAAGGACACCACCTTCCCGAAGGGCCTCGCGATCGCCGGTGCGCGCGGCGCGACATGGACCGAGAACCTCGACGCGTTCGTGTTCGGCATCGCCGAGCCTCGCAAGCGCACGACACCCCTGCCACCTGCCGGCACGACCCCGGCCGAAGGCGCCGAGCCCCCGGCGACGCCTCCCGCGGGCCCGTCACCGGAGAACGATCCCGACGAGAAGGTGGACCTCGTGCTGTGGCACTGGAAGGACTCCCGCCTGCAGACGCAGCAGGAAGTGCAGGAATCGCAGGACCGCAACTTCAGCTACACGTCGATGTATCACGTGCAGCCGAAGAAGTTCGTGCGGCTGGCCGACGACGAGCTGCGCAGTGTGAGCCTGGCGCCAAAACAGAAGGTCGCGATCGGCTTCGACGACCGCGAGTACGAGCTGATGGGGAACATGGATGGCCGCCGCTTCCGCGACGTCTACGTCGTCAACCCCTCGACTGGCGAGCGCAAGCTCGCGCTGAAGCGCGCCCGTTGGTACAACGGCACCTCACCCGACGGCGAGTCGCTCCTCTATTACGACGAGGGCAATTTCCACGTCTACTCGACGAAGACCGGCCAGACGAAGAACATCACGCTGGGCGCCCCAACGTCGTTCATCAACACCGAGTCGGACGTGAACGTGGTGAACCCGCCGACCCAGCCGATGGGATGGACGAAGGATAGCAAGTCGGTCCTCATCAACGACAACTGGGACATCTGGCAGGTGCCGGTGGACGGCGGCAAGCCGATCAACCTGACGGTCAACGGCAAGAAGGACCAGATCCGCTATCGCGGCCGCATCGCGCTCGAGCCGCCGCAGGATCGCGACGAGGGCATCGACCTGTCGAAGCCGCAGTTCTTCACCGTTTACGGCGAGTGGACGAAGAAAGGCGGCATCGGCCGCCTCGATCCGGGCAAGCCCGGCCTCACGAACGTGATGTGGGGTGACGCGTCGTTCGGCGGCGTGACGAAGGCGGAAAAGGCGGACGTCGTGCTCTACACGAAGCAGACGGCGCTTGAACCGGCCGACTACTACGCCACGAACACGACGTTCGGTGAAGGGAAGCGGCTGACCGACATGCGGCCGCAGGTCGCGCAGTTCAACTGGACGGAAGGCGTCCAGCTGGTGAACTACACCTGCGACAAGGGTGACAAGTTGCAGGCGGCGCTCTACCTGCCGGCCAACTACGAGAAGGGCAAGTCGTACCCGACGATGGTGAACTTCTACGAGCGGATGTCGCAGACGGCGAATACGTTCGCCAATCCTTCCTCCAACGGCTTCAACCGCTCGGTCTACACGAGCAATGGCTACGCCGTCCTCATCCCCGACATCGTCTACAAGGTGAACGATCCGGGCATGTCGGCGGTGTGGTGCATGGTGCCGGCGGTCAAGGCCGCGATTGCGACCGGGATCGTCGACGCGAAGAAGGTTGGCATCACCGGCCACTCGTGGGGCGGCTACCAGACGTCGTTCCTCATCACGCAGACCGACATCTTCGCCGCTGCCGTTGCCGGCGCGCCGCTGACGAACATGATCAGCATGTATTCGCTGATCTATAAGAACTCGGGCGGCACCAACCAGGCGATCTTCGAGAGCAGCCAGGGGCGCTTCAAGGGCGGCTACTGGGACAACTACGACGCCTACTACCGCAACTCGCCGGTGTTCTTCGCCAAGAACGTGAAGACGCCGTTTATGATCCTGCACAACGACCGCGACGGGGCGGTGGACTTCACGCAGGGCGTCGAGTACTTCAACACGCTTCGTCGTCTTGGCAAGCCGGTGATCATGCTCGAGTACGTCGGCGAGAATCACGGCCTCGCCCGTCGTCCGAACCAGCGCGATTACACGGTGCGCATGAAGGAATTCTTCGACCATCACCTGATGGGCAAGCCTGCGCCCGACTGGCTGGTGAAGGGCGTTCCGCGTCTGAAGATGGAAGAGCACCTCAAGGAGCGGAATAAGAAGCCTGAGGCGCCGCCGAAGAAGATTACGACGGAAGCTTCTGCTGAGATCAAGAAGTAGCCTGGGTCGCGGCGGCTGTATCAAGGGAAAAGGGATAAGGGAAAAGGGATAAGGGCGGTTCCCACTGGGGCCGCCCTTTTTCTTTGGACGGTGTCGTGGCAGGATCGGGGGTATATGAGTGACGACTCCCTGCGCACACAGCTTGCGAAGCTTCTCGACTGGAAGGAGGCCCACGTTGGCTTCGACGCTGCGGTCGAGGGCATTTCGCCAGACATCCGCGGTCGTCGGCCCGAGGGACTGCCGCACTCCCCGTGGGAACTCCTCGAGCATCTGCGCATCACGCAACACGACATCCTCGACTTCTGTGTCAATCCCGCCTACGAGGAAATGCACTGGCCCGACGACTACTGGCCGTCTTCATCGCAACCAACGGCGGAGCAGTGGGACAAGAGCATCAAGGACTTTCGCGCCGATCGGGAGGCGATGAAGCGGCTGGCCGCGGAGGCGGACCTCTTCGCCAAGATCCCTCACGGCACCGGCCAGACCTACCTGCGAGAGATCCTGCTGGTCGCAGATCACACGACCTACCACGTTGGCCAACTTGTCAGCGTCCGGCAGCTGCTAGGCGCCTGGCCGTCGGCATAGGAGACAGGAGAGCAGGAGTTAACATTCCGGGCGGCCGACCGTCCTCGACTAACGGAGGGTGAGACATGCGCATTGCCGTCCTGCTCATCGCTGTGCTCGTCGCGTCGGTCGAATCCAGCCGCAGGCTCCGCTCTTCACGCCTGCGCCCGGGTCGCCCATACCCGTTGGCAAAGGGGCCGGCACCCTGCTATTTGCCGACATCAACGGGGATCGCCACCTTGACCTGCTGAGCCGCCACCTGCTGGACCGGGTGCTCGTCGTGCGTCCGGGCGACGGGCGTGGTGGATTCGCTCCTGCGACGATGCCGGTGCGGTTCGATTACGACTTCGGCGGCATGGCGCTCGGCGACATGAACGAGGACGGCCTGCCGGATGTGGCGGTGACCTCGGGGACACGCGACTTCGTCGATCTGTTCATCGGCACCGGCAAGGGAGCGTTCCGTAGGGCGACCGGGTCACCCTTCACCGTGACGGACGCCAAGGAACCGTTCAACAAGCGCACGATCCACGCGCTCGACCTCAACGAAGACGGTCACCTCGACATCATCACCGCCAACGGCCGCCGGCGGAACACCTTTGCCGTGCTGTTCGGCGACGGGCGCGGCGGATTCACGCGCGGACCTGAAGTGCCGCTCGACTCAGGCCGTGACGGTTACGTCTTCGCTTTCGCGGATTTCAACGGTGATCGTCATCTCGACGTCGTGAGTGCGAGCCGCAACAACTACGAGGACACGGCGCCGGGCCGTGTCATTGTCCGGTTCGGCGACGGCAAGGGAAACTTCATGCAGGCACCGGGGTCGCCGTTCGACACACCCGTGGGACCCCGCTCAGTTATTGTCGAGGACTTCAACAACGATCGCCGTCCCGACGTCGCGATCACCAACCGCGATGGGTTGTTCGCCGTCTTTCTAAACGACGGCCGCAGCGGATTCACCGCCGCCCCAGGCTCACCCTTCGCCCTCGGCGTCGACGGCCACTCCGTTGCCGCCGCCGACGTGAATCGCGACGGGCGAATGGACCTGGTGTGCGCCAACGTCAAGGAAGTCGCGGTGTTCCTGGGAGGAAACGGCGTCTTCGCGCCGGCTCCTGGTTCCCCTTATCGCGCCGGCCCTGGTTCGTACTTCGCGACGCTCGTTGACCTGAACCGCGACGGCAAGCTCGACATCGCCGCGTCCGCCTTCGAAGGGGACGGCGTGACGCTGTTGCTTCAGAAATAGGAGGACGCCGATGATTCGCACGGGCCTTCGCATCGCAATGGCCGCCGCATTGGTCGGGATCGGGTGGGTGGTTGGTGCGGCACAGACCTCGCAACCTGACTTCGAACTCCTCATCAACGCTCCGTCAGGTGAAACGAGGATCGAGTGTGTGCGTGGGTGCAGCCTGTCGTGGGTGGAGCGCGGGCTCAATTCCACCGCGACGGCCAGCAGCAGATTCACGTACGCCTGCGGCGGAGATCGAGGCGGAGATCGCTGCTCATCTGGGAGGGTTGGTGGCTGGATCAACAGGCCCTAGATCGATCCTCGCGTTTGGCCGCCGCGACAACCAGCGTGTCGTGCTCAAGATCGTGAACGAGGCGACAGGGGAGTGGCGCGCTGGCGAGGTCCTCGCCGCCTTTGCCGGATCGGGGGTCGTCCACGTTCTTGAAGCGGCAGATGGGGTCACGCTGATGGAACAGCTCGATCCCGCGACGCCGCTCTCGACCCTCTGCCGGCGCGGCGACGACGAAGAGGCTACACGCCTGCTCGCGAGCGTCATACGAGCGATGTCTCCAACCGCGCAGCCGCCAGGACTGCCTTCAATACGGGATTGGGCCTTGGGGTTCGATCGTTATATCGCCTCTGGAGACGAGGCGATTTCAAGCGATCTGGTTGCACATGCCAGGCGTGTCTATCTCGAACTGAGTGAATCGCAGCGCAACCCGCGGCTGTTGCACGGCGACCTCCACCACGGCAACGTGCTGTTCGATTCGGGCCGAGGCTGGCTGGCGGTCGATCCCAAGGGTGTGGTCGGCGAGCTCGAGTTCGAAGTCGGTGCGGCGTTGCGCAACCCCTACGACATGCCGGAACTCTTCGGCAATCCCGACGTGATCCAGTCGCGCGTGCGTGTTCTCGAGCACGAGCTGCATCTCGACCGCAGCCGCATGCTCGCTTGGGCCTACGCGCAGGCCGTTCTCGCGGCCATCTGGCTGGTGGAAGACGAGGGCTCCGTCGCCCCCGACCACCCATGGATCAAGTTGGCAGAGACCATTCGCCAGCAGGACTGACCGCGCGAAGGCGGAAGTCCTGCGCTACCGGTCCTCGAACCGAACACCGAACACGGAACACCGAGCCCATACCGCATACCGCATACCGCATACCGAACACCGAACACCGAACACCGAACACCGAACACCGAATACCGAGCACCGAACACCGAATACCGAGCACCGAATACCGAGCACCGGAGCGGCGGTATCATGCCCGGATGAAGTACACGCTGCGCATCAACGGCGGTACGCACGAGGTTGATGGGGAGCCTGGTGACAGTTTGTTGTCTGTGCTTCGCTACGACTTAGGTTTGACGGGCAGCAAGTACGGGTGCGGCGAAGGGTTCTGTGGCGCCTGCACCGTGCTCGTGGATGGCGAAACCGCGCGGTCCTGCATGGTGCGGTTAGGTGCCACTGCCGGCAAGGCCATCACCACCATCGAAGGACTCGCCAAAGGCGAGAAGCTCCATCCGGTCCAGGAAGCGTTCCTCGAGACCGAAGCGTTCCAGTGCGGCTATTGCACGCCGGGCATGGTGATGGCCACCATCGGGCTGCTGAAGCGCACGCCCAATCCCAGCGAACAGGACATCGCGAAGGTCATGGACCGCAACGTTTGTCGCTGCGGCACCTACCCGCGCATCGTCGACGCGGTGAAGCTGGCCGCCACGCGCATGCGCGGCACGGTCGCGGGAGGTGCGCGATGAGCGATCACCTCGAGGTCGAACGGTACGAGCTGAGCGAGGGGGCGCGGTATTTCTTCGAGGTCAAGCGGCGTGAGTTCCTCGGCATCCTCGGTGGGGGACTGCTCGTCGCGGCGGCGGTGCCGACGATCGCGCAACAGGAATCCGGACGGGGGGGACAGGCACGCCGTGAGACGAACGAGCTCGCGGCCTGGTTGCACATCGACGACCAGGGGAAGGTCACCGTCTACACAGGCAAGACGGAGATCGGCCAGAACGTCCGGACGTCGCTGGCCCAGGCGGTTGCCGACGAACTCCGGCTCCCGCTGAACGCGATCGCGATGGTGATGGCCGACACCGACCTCGTTCCCTTTGACCAGGGCACGTTCGGGTCGCAGAGCACGCCGCGCATGAGCCCACAGCTCGCCCGTGCGGCCGCAACCGCGCGGGAGATGCTGATCGACCAAGCCGCGGCACGCCTTCAGGTCGATCGAGCCACGCTGACTGCGAAAGCGGGTCGGATCGTTTCTTCTGATGGACGCGGCGTCACGTTTGGCGAGCTCACCAAGGGACAGAAGCTCACGGGTACGATCAGCGCCCAAGCGGCGCTAACACCAGTCGCGCAATGGACGGTGCGCGGCACTGCCCCGAAGAAAGTCAACGGCCGCGCGTTTGTGACCGGGTCCCATCAGTTCACTCCAGACATCATGCGGCCAGGAATGCTTCATGGCCGCATCGTTCGGCCATCGGCGATCGGCGCTACGCTCGCATCCGTCGACGAGGCGGGTCTGAAGGGCGTTCCCGGCGCGGCTGTTGTGAAAGACGGCGAGTTCATCGGTGTCGTCGCGCCTACCGAGCGCTCGGCTCGACGCGCGGTCGAAGCGGTGAAGGCGGCGTGGAAGCCACTCGCCGGGCAGCCGTCTTCAGAGACGATCTACGAACACCTGAAGCGCGGATCCACGAGCGGACGTGCAGCGACGCCCTTCACCGTGGGCGACGTCGCTGCGGCTCTTGCGGGCGCCGCGCGCACCTTCGACGCGAGCTACCGCATTCCCTACATCGCGCACGTGCCACTCGAGCCCCGCGCCGCGGTGGCGGAGTGGAGCAGTGACGGCAAGCTGACCGTCTGGGCGGTACCCAGCGGCCGTTTGGCGTGCGCTCGGAACTCGCAGCCGCGTTTCGCATTCCGGAAGAGCGCGTTCGGGTCATCGTTCCCGACACCGGTTCCGCCTACGGAGGCAAACACAGCGGCGAGCATGCGATCGAGGCCGCTCGGCTTGCGAAGGCGGCCGGGAAGCCCGTGAAGCTGGTGTGGACCCGCAACGAGGAATTCACGTGGGGCTACATGCGGCCGGCGGGGGTGATCGACATCAAGGCTGGCGTCGATGCCAGCGGGCGGCTGGTCGCCTGGGACTTCGTCAACTGGAACTCCGGCAGCTCTTCGATCCGCACGCCGTACGACGTTCCCAACCAGCGAATCGTTTTCAACGCGTCGGACTCGCCGCTGCGCCAGGGCTCCTACCGTGGACTCGCCGCCACCGCCAACCACTACGCGCGCGAAATGCACATGGACGCGATGGCGCGCGCGCTCGCTGTCGACCCCGTGGAGTTCCGCCTTCGTCAGCTGAAAGACGAGCGGATGCGCGCCGTCCTGACCGCCGTCGCGGAGAAGGTCGGCTGGCCCAAGGCGTCCGCTGCGGGTCGCTCGCTCGGCATTGCGTGCGGAACCGAGAAGGGGAGTTACGTTGCGACCGCGGCCGAAGTCTCGAAAGCGGCGGGCGGGTTTCGCGTCGAACGCGTGCTGACCGCCTTCGAATGCGGCGCCATCGTGAACCCCGACGGCCTACGCAACCAGGTCGAAGGCGCCGTAGTGCAAGGGCTCGGCGGCGCGCTGTTCGAGGCGATCGAGTTCAAGGACGGCACGATCGTCAATGGGACGATGGAGCAGTATCGGGTGCCGCGGTTCAAGGACATCCCGGCGATGGAGATCGTCCTGCTGGATCGCAAGGACCTGCCGTCTGCCGGCGCCGGCGAGACACCCATCGTCTGCGTCGCACCCGCGATCGGCAGCGCCGCACGCGCCTTCGGACGGGTCGATACGGCGCTACCAGTGAGATTGATCTAACGGCGGATGCACGGTCGCGCGGCGAGAGGGTAAGATCTCGCTATCCGACGCATGATTCGACACTTGGCCCTCGCGGGCGCGCTCCTTGCCATTCTTGTCGCGCTGCTCTTCACGCCGCCCATTCCCCAGGATCCGACGTATCACCAGTTCGCGGACCAGCGCACGATGGCGGGGGTGCCGAACGCGCTCAACGTCCTCTCGAACCTTCCGTTCGCGTTACTCGGTATCGCCGGATTGCTGACAACGTTCCATCGATGGACGCGCTTCAACTTTCCGTGGGAACGCTCGCCGTACGCGGCGCTTTTTGCCGGAGTCGCGCTGACGGCGGTGGGTTCGAGCTATTACCACCTGGCCCCGGATAGCGCACGGCTCGTGTGGGACCGGATGCCCATGGCGATCGGCTTCATGGGCTTCCTCGCCGCCACCGTCGCGGAGCGCATCGGCGTGCGGGTGGCCTGGACGCTGTTCTTACCCCTGCTCGCCTTTGGCGCAGCAAGCGTCATGCAGTGGCACTGGTCCGAGCTGCGAGGCGCCGGTGACCTGCGCTGGGACCTTTTCGTGCAGTTCGGCTCGCTCGTCGCGGTCGCGCTGATGCTGGCGCTGTATCCGCCGCGCTACACGCACACGTCATACATCGTGCTGGGGTTGGCGGTCTACGCGCTGTCCAAAATGTTAGAGCTGGGCGATCAGGCGATCTTCGATGCCGGCCACATTATCAGCGGCCACTCCCTGAAGCACCTCGCCGCCGCCGGCGTCTGGTGCCTCGCGCTCGCGCTCAAATCCCGCTATCCGCTACGCGGCTAGCTCGCGGCTTACCGCCCGACGATCAGGTATTCGGAGACAAGGGCGCGGGCTTCCGCGACGCGAGCGTGCGTGCCGAAGTGGTAGCGGTGCTGCCGCTGGACCACGTCGACGTGCGGTTTGTAGCGGCGCATCATCCGCACGAGCGACTCGAGGTCGGGGT
>CAVXMQ010000004.1:0-278309 GCA_963762995.1 uncultured Acidobacteriota bacterium
CGCAAGCGCCTGGTCGCTTGCGCGGCCGCAACGACCGCCGTAGGTGTCGCGACTTCAGCTGTCACAAAACCTCGCGTCCGGACACTACCTTGTACGCGGGATCAGCGTCATCGTGACCACGGCGACGCGCGGCGTGCGAGCTCTCGCAGGCCTTCCGGCGGATCCGCACCGCAAAATCTCTTGCGGGCGGGCGATTCGGCATTGGAACCGAACCAAGGAGGCCTCATGGCTCAATCGACGATTTCCGCTTTCGGCGTCGCGTGGCGCGTGGTGACTGTCCTCTGCGCATGCGTGCTCTTCCCGACCGTTGCTGCCGCGCACCCATACACGATCGACCAGATGCAGCCGAACCTCGGTCCGGGCCCCGTGTTTCTTCTGAGTAATGACATCGGACAAACGTTCACGCCGACGCTCGACAGCCTCGAGGTGGTCGAATTGTGGTTAATGGACACGCAGCCTTTCGATGGCGCGACCGATACGCTCTCTGTGCGCATCTTCGGAATGGACGGGACGCTGCTGGGGGCCAGCGCGCCACAGAACTTCGCCGATCTGTATGGCGGCGGGACTGTCGCACTGACGCACTTCGACTTCGCGCCCATCACTCTCGTACCGGGTACAAAGTACGCCATCGGATTCGACGTGAGCTCGACGGGCGCCTTCCCTAATCTCGCTGCCCTCGGCTATGAGCTGGGCACGTACACCGGCGGAGGATTCTGGCGGTGGTCCACTCAATCTGAGAGCCAGACGGCCGACTTGGTGTTCGCCGAGGGCCCTGCGGCTGCACCGGTGCCGGAGCCGGCGTCGACGCTGGTATTCGGTGTGGCGCTGCTGGGCTACGTCGCCAGGCGCCAGTTCACCCGCAATTCCTGACATTTTCAACAGGCGCGGGCGGCGGCGTGCTCCCGCAACATTGTAGAGTGCGCCGCTGCCGGGTGTGGTGAGAGAGCAGGTGCCGATGTATGGCGAACTGGGTCCGGACCTCGTTGGATGCGATGGGCTCTGAGGTCCACAGCGTGGAACGGCTACGGGCGGTGGAAACCCGCGTCGCGCAAGGGACGCGGGTAGCGGAGGCTCAGGGCGCGACAACCGTCATCCGTCGATCAGTGCCGCGAGGAATGCCTTCGTCCCCGCCGGACCGCTTAGCGCCAGCCACACCGGGCCGCCGTCGGGTTCCACCGTCAGGTCGAAGCGCAGGAAGCGGCAGCAGTGACGCTCGGCGTCCACGACAGCGGCGAGGCGTTGCAGATGGTCGGCGGTGAACCGGAGCCGCAGGCCGTCGGGCGTCTCTTCACGCGCTTCCGCCTCGCGCGCGAGGCCGGGCAGTAATCCCTCTTTGCGCGCCGCGAGAGCTTCGGGCGTGAGGGAGCAGGCGACGGGAAGTGTCATTGGCTCTCCTACATATTATGCCCGCGCGAGCTCGGTCCGGTCCGGAGCGAGTCGCCGGACAACGGACAACGGACAACGGGTAAGACGAGGGGGTGTAGAGTGTCGCGAAGCATGATGCTCGCGCTCATCCTTGCCACGCTCGCAGCCACCGGCATCCAGGGGCTGAGCGGGGCGGACGGTTTCTGGGACCGTCTCCAAGCACTCTGTGGCGGGGCGTTCGAAGGCAAAGTCATCGAGGCGCCCAGCGGCGACACGACGTTCGCCGACAAGCGGCTCGTGATGCACGTGCGCGAGTGCACGCCGTCAGAAATCCGCATTCCGTTCCACGTGGGCTCAGACCGTTCGCGCACGTGGGTGATCAGCCGCACCGCCAACGGGTTGCGCCTGAAGCACGATCACCGGCACGAGGACGGGTCGCCGGATGCACGCACAGACTACGGCGGCGACACCGCGCCCGGTGCGGGGACACCCGGAAAGCAGGAGTTCCCGGCGGACCGCCCACGTCGTCGCTCATGCCCGAGGCGAAGACGAACGTCTGGACGATCGAGATCGAGCCTGGCGCGACGTTCGTCTACGCGCTCCGCCGCGAAGGCACCGATCGTCGCTTCCGCATCGAGTTCGATGTCTCTCGCCGTGTCGCCGCACCGCCGCCGCCCTGGGGGGCGGATGCTCCGGCACAGACGCCCGACATCACCGGACAGTGGGATGTCGCCGTGGAGGGGCGCGGGACGATGCGCTTCGCGCTGCTCGTGCGTAAAGAGGATGACCGCCTGATCGCGACGCTGATCGCGCCGAAGGGCGAGAAGCGAGCGGCCATCATCGAACAGGCGGGCCGCAATGTCACGATCCGTTTCGACCTCGACAATCCGGGCGTACCCGTGCAGGTTGTGATGACCGGGGCGGTGGACGGCCGCGACATCAAAGGCACAGCCGACCTCGGCGGGAAAGCGACCGCTCCCTGGACCGCTAAGAAGCGGTACTGACCCGAACCCGAACCCCGAGTCTGGAACCGGGAACGCCTGGTGGGCCGCAGCCGGCTGGGGCGCGACGGTCGGGCGCTTCCACGCGCTCTCGCAAGGCGCGCAGCTTCGCTGGGGCGCCACGGAACTCTGGTTCGTCACGGTGACGACGCGATCGCACTCGCCGCCTTCGGCGTATCGCTGTACCTGACGTGGACCGCCAGTCGTCACCACCTGTCAGATAGCACCCCGCTTTAACGCTTTCCTCACGCAACCCTTACCGTTCCTTTATGACCGCCTCGGCTGGGGCCGGTACGCTGCGGGTCAAGAGGAATACCGCACGTGCCAGCAATCTGCCTGATCGCGATCGCCCTTTGTTTCTTCACCCCTCCAGCGTTGGAGGAGATCCTTCCCAATAACAACCAAACGCCCGCCGGCATCGTTGGTGACGGCGTGCTCCGGCTGCGGCTTCGCGCCGGCGTCGGCACCTGGCGGCCGGAAGGGGCCTCAGGGCGTCAGCTGACGCTCGAGGCGTTCGGCGAGGAAGGGAGCGCCGCTGTCGACACCGGCGCCGCTCGTGCGGGTTCGCGAAGGCACGCAGATCGTGGTGTCGGTGCGCAACGAACTGCCACATCCGCTTCGAGTGCATGGCTTCTGCGAGCGAGGAGCGGGCCCCTGCCGACCGTTCGACGTTCAGCCTGGTAGCGTTCACGAGACCAGCTTCAGGAGCGGTCCGGCAGGCACCTACGCGTACTGGGCCACAAGCACGGGAATGCCACAGCAGTTCCGCGCGTCCGACGACACGCAGCTCTCCGGAGCGTTCGTGGTCGATCCCAAAGACGGACCGATCCCCGAGGACAGGATCCTTGTCGTCACGGAGTGGACGAGTCTCACCCGCGCGCAACTGCGCGAGCTGGCGATGCAAGACGATCCGGGCGCGGCATTCCTGAAGCTGCGGCCGGACGCCGGCTTTGCGATCAACGGCACCAGCTGGCCGCACACGGAACGACTTCGCTACACGCTTTCCGACACGGTCCGCTGGCGCGTCGTCAACCTGAGCACGCAGGTGCATCCGATGCACCTGCACGGCTTCTACTTCGAGGTGGACAGCCTCGGCGACGGCCTCGTGGACCGTCCCTTTGCTCACGGACGCAAGCCGCGCGTGGTCACGCAAGTTCTGGCTCCCGGAGCGACGCTGGCGATGACGTGGAAGCCGGAACGTGCCGGCAACTGGCTCTTTCACTGTCACGTGATGACGCACGTGTCTCCGGTGCTGCACGTGGACGGCTCGCCCAAGCCGCACGCCGGCCATCATCACGACGCGGACCCCGGGGCCGGCATGACGGGCATGGTCCTCGGCGTAATCATCGATGGACCCACCAGCGCAGAGCCGTGGCCAGTGGAAACAGGCCCCGCTCGAAAACTCACCCTGCCGATGGAACCGCAGCCGCAGGGATTCGGCGACGCGCCAGCGTTGACTTTCTCTTCACGCATTCCTGGACCGACGCTGGTACTCACGCGCGGGGAGCCGGTCGAAATCACCCTTGTGAACCGTCTCTCCGAGGCGACAGCGATCCACTGGCACGGAATGGAGCTCGAGAGCTATTACGACGGAGTCCACGGCTGGGGACGCACCGGGCAACGCGTGACGCCGATGATCGAGCCCGGGCAAAAGAATTCGTCGTCCGATTCACGCCGCCGAGCACCGGCACGTTCATGTATCACACCCACCTCCACGACTATCGCCAGCTCACCTCCGGCCTGTACGGCGCGATGATCGTCGTCGAACCCGGCGTGACCTTCGACGAGACGACGGATCATGTCCTCGTGCTCGGCCGCGGAGGGCCTCAACCAGGCGCGCCTGTGGTGATCAACAATTCACGAGCACCGGAATACGTCTGGAAGGCCGGATCGACGCATCGACTTCGCCTGATCAACATCACGCCCGACGACATTGTGCAGGTCACTCTCCGGAGTGCCGAAGGTCTGGTGACCTGGAAGCCGCTCACGAAGGACGGCGCGCCCGTTCCGGGCGGTGGAGACAGCGGACCCGCGAGGCAGGTCATTGGAGTGGGGGAGACGTACGATTTCGAGTTCTCCGCGCCACCGGGCCGCGGGACCCTGTGGCTTGAGGTGCATACCCCCGGCGGCCGCTGGCTGGTTCAGGGGAGGGTCATCGTCCGCTGAGGGCCGCATTTGCCGGCGCCCGCGTTAGCACCGCCCACCTTCATACCTCCTGATCTCTTGATCTCCTGTAAGAGGTGAGTGGCTGTCCGGTCGAATGAGAGGTGTGGCTGTCGCCCGATTGAGTGCCACGAGGCAGCGAGCGCTACGCTAGCGGCGGGGGCGCGGGCTACAGTGCTTCGCGGCCGGTTCGAGAAGCGCCCCGAGGCCCGCGACCTGGAACTCCGCGGTCACGGCGGCCGCGTTGTGCGGCGTGAAGCGGAAGCTCATGACCTGCGCGGCGGCGACGCGTGCCGCAAAGGCAGCGCCGTCCGGGTGCAAACAGCGCGTCGTGCTCCGACGAGTCGGGCCACCGTTCGGTGACAGGGGCCTGGTCGTCGAACTGGAACATTACCGTGTGGGTGTCGGTGCGGGGCTCGATCTGCGCCGCCGTCTCGGTGACGACGAATGCCTCCATCGATCCTGCCATGCAGCGGACGACAAGCACGGGTCGCACGTTCTTCATCCAGGCCGACACGTTCTCGTTCGACGTGAGATCGAACGCCACCCCTTTGCGGCGCGCGCCGAGCCAGACGTCGCGCCGGGCATCGCTCCACTGTTGCGGTTTCGGGGCCGACTTCACCTCGCGGAGTGCTGGACCATCGGCCACGCCGTTCGCCGATGCGGCAGCGTGGGTGGGGACGCCGCGCCCCATCAGGAGCGCGAAGGTGATGAACAGGCCGCCAACGAGCGCCAGGCCGACCAGCAGGAACTCGCGGAGGCCGAATCCCCCCTGAACGGGTGTGGCATCGGCCCCGGTGACGGGCGGCGCTCCCGGTTCAGCAGCGGCTGTCGGGACCTGTGGCGTCGTACTTTCGTGGTCCATAGCGGACACTGCCCGCGCAAGCGTCATGCCGCGAGATTTCAGGCCAAAGCGCGACTGGAACGCCATCCACCGGTTACAGAACCGAGGGGCGGATCACAGCTCTGTGCGACGCGGACCGTGTTACCTTGGCTTCAGGCGCCCATCTGCGGGGTGGCCCAGGAAAGCATGCGTGGGGTTCTGTACGCAGGCTCCGAAGTTTCCCAAATACAACTCGCCCTTTTCGCCCTTGCGGCCATCATTGCCGTGCTGCTGGCGCTGTATCTCCGCCGGCGGGTGCGGCGCGACCGAGTAGCCCGCCGCACGGCCGAGCGCGCCGCGACACACGCCGACCGCGTAGCACAACTGACCGCGGCGCTCGCGCAGGCGCGCACCACGGCGGCGGCTGTCGATGCCTGCGTGCACGAGCCGGTGCACGCTCTTCACGCCGACGCCGGCGTGCTGTGGTTGATCAACAGGGAGGGCACCCGCGCGGACATGGCGCGCGCGGTTGGTTATCCCGCCGGCTCGATCGGCCCGGTCCTTTCGCTCGACGGGAAGTCTCCGCTGTCGGACGCCGTCGGTCGCGGCGCTCCCGTGTTCCTCGAATCACCGGCGGCCTTCAAGGCGGAGTACGGCCAGCGACCGGCCGAGGGGGACAGCGCTGGCTACGCCGCGACGGCGGCGATCCCACTGCTGATCGGCAGTCGGGTCGTGGCGCTGGCGCAATTCGAATTCCACCAACCGCGGACGTTTTCGGAGGACGAGCGCACCTATCTCGACGCCCTGGCGACACGCGGTGCGCAGGCGCTGGATCGCACGTGGCAGTACCGAGTATGCGCTGCGTGCGCGGGTGGAGGCGGAAACCCAGCGCGCCCGCGCCGACCAGGAGATCACCGAGCGGCAGAAAGTCGAGACGGCGCTACGCGCCAGCGAAGCGCGCGGACGCGCCCTCGCGGCGCGCACCAGCCGGCTCCACGCGCTCACCGCCGCGCTTTCTGAAGCGGTCACGCTCGAGGACGTCGCGCGCGCGGTCGTTCATCAGGGCCTGATTGCCGCGGGCGCCTCCGCGGGCGAGGTCACGCTGCTCGCGGAAGACGGCAGCGCGCTCGAGACATTGTTCGCTGAAGGCCCAGGCACCGGCAGCCGGGTGGAGTTAACGGGCGGCCTGTGCGCAACGGACGCGATTGAAAAGAGACAGCCGGTCTTCGTGTCGAGCTTCGAGGAGTGGCAGAGCCGGTACCCGAAGTCCGCCTCTCTTGCCGCCGACGGCGGCTACGTGTCGTCGGCGACGGTTCCATTGCTGGTGAAGGGGGCCGCGATCGGCGTGTTGGCGTTCTACTTCACCGCACCGCTGAATTTTGACGACGAGTACAAGGCGGTGCTGGTGTCGGTCGCCCAGGATTGCGCGCAAGCGCTCGACCGCGCGCGCCTCTACGAGGCGGCGCAGAAGGCGCGGGCAGACGCCGAGTCCGCGAACCGGTTGAAGGATGAGTTCGTCTCGATCGTGTCGCACGAACTGCGATCGCCCCTCAATGCGATCCTCGGGTGGACGGCGATGCTGCGGCGCGGCGACGTCGATGCCCCCCTCGCGGAGCGCGCGCTGCAGTCGGTCCACGACAACGCCACGCGGCAAGCCAGGCTGATCGACGAACTGCTCGACTTTTCGCGCGTGGCCTCCGGACGGCTGTCGCTGGACAAGGAGGAGATCGACGTTCGCGACCTGCTGCGGGGCGTCGTGGAATCGCAGATTCCTGAAGCGGCGGCGAAGGGGATCACGCTGGAATTCGGCCAGCCGCCGGGCGTCTGCGTGGCGGGCGACGCGCGCCGGCTCGAGCAGGTCTTCTTCAACCTGCTGGGGAATGCCTTGAAGTTCACGCCCGCGGGAGGCCGCGTGTCGATCGGCGTCAGGAGGCGCGACACGTTCGTGGAGATTCGCGTCGCCGACACCGGGATTGGCATCGAACCGGAGTTCCTGCCGCACGTGTTCGAACGCTTTCGCCAGGGGGAGCAGGCGTCACGGCGAGAGTACGGCGGCCTCGGGTTGGGGCTGTCCATCGCGCGTCAGCTCGTCGAAGCGCATCAGGGCACGATCGCCGTCGAGAGCGAAGGTGCGGGCCGCGGCACCACCTTTATCGTCACCCTGCCGGAGTGTTCGACGCGGAGGACGGAAGACGCGTTAGCATTGCCGCGATGAACGCCGCCCGCCATCTGCCCGCGACGCCTTTCGTGCTGGCGATCGTCGTGGCGGTGACGGTGGTGCTCTCCGCCCCGTTCGTCGGCCAGATCCGCGACTGGATCCGCACGACGTTCCCAGGACATTTCATCCTCGTCGTGGGGATCATGGGGGGCGTCGTGCTCCTGGCGGCCTGCGTCGCGGCGGTGCGGCGCATTCGAGACCGCAAGGCCGCCCGCTACGGCCTCATCCTGGTCGCGCTGGCGATTGCCGCCGGGTACTCCGCCTTCGCTTCGGGCCCCAATCCCGAGAGCAACGTCGTCGAACGGTTCCATTTCCTCGAGTACGGACTGATCGCCTTTCTCTTCTACCGGGCGTGGCGCCCGCTGGGCGATCTGTCGATCGTGCTGCTCCCCGTGCTGGCCGCACTGATCGTCGGCACGGCGGAGGAGTGGCTGCAATGGTTCATTCCAAGGCGTGTCGGCGAGATCGCCGACATTTTTCTGAATCTCGTCGCCATCGGCTGCGGCCTGCTGTTCAGCATTGCCGTCCTGCCGCCCGACTCGTTCAGCCCCCGCCTGCAACGGCCTTCGGTGCCCCGGGTCGCCCGGATGGCGGCAGCCGCGGGCCTCGCGCTGGCCGTTTTCGTCCACGTGCTTCACCTCGGTTACCGGATCGCCGACGCCGAAGTCGGCTCGTTCGTGTCGCGCTATACGGGTGACCGCTTGCTCGCGATGCAGGCGGAGAAGACATCCGCGTGGAAGACCAACCCGCCGCCCCTCGTCCTGGTGCGCGTGTCGCGCGAAGACCAGTACCTGAGCGAAGGCATCGAACACGTGATGCACCGGAACGAGTTGTGGACGGCCGGCGATGTGTCGGGGGCGTGGGCCGAGAACCGAATCCTGGAGAAGTACTTCGCCCCCGTGCTCGACACGCCGACCTACGCGGGGAAGTCGGGCCACCGCTGGCCCCCCGAACAACGCGCCGACGCAGAATCGCGCGCGAAGCCAACCGCCGACTACATCAGCGATGCCTATCCCTATCGGATTCTGACGTGGCACAAGGGCGTCTTCTGGACCGTCGTCGCGATCCTGCTCGCGCTCCTGTTAGTCACCGCTCGGGGGTACAGATCAGTGGGGTGATTCGGGCGACTCGAAAACTAAGAACTAAGAACTCCGAACTAAGAACGATTGGTTCTGGGGTCGGTTCGGCACTAGGAGGTTTTAGCCGCGGATTTCGCGGGTGGAGCGGATCTGCACCGATCCGTCGTCATCGGCGTCATCCGCGGCAAAGTCTTTTTCCCAGCGTTCTGAGTTCTAAGTTCTTAGTTCGCAGTTTTAGAGTCCCCCGACTCACCCCACCGCTGACAGCGGCTCACTGCCCAATCAGCGACTACTGCCCAAACCGCGGGTTCACGATGCTGCTGAAAATCGAGCCGAAGGAGTAGGTGAAGCCGATGGAGAAGTCGTACTCATAGCCGCTCTGCAGTTCGCGCAGGCGTAGGAGGATCTCTTCCTGCGTGGCGCCGCGGCGGCGCAGGGAGATCTGGTCTCTCACCCGCGAGGCGCTGCCCTCGAGCGACACCGAAAGCCCGCGCAGGATGCGCCAGGAGAGGTCACCGTTGGCTTCGAGTCGGTATTTCGAGAAGTCGTTCAGATGCTGGAACCACTCGACTTGTGCCTGCACCGAGCCCCACTGTTCGCGCTGGTCGTAAGTCACCGAGAGCTCGTGCACGGGCAGGGTTTCCTCGAACTTCCCGAACAGCGTTTCCTCGTAGTACGACTGCCGGACCAGCCCCACGGCGTACTGGGACCGCAGCTGCCGGCGCTGGTACGCCGAGTAGGGAAAGAAGTTCCACTCGATCGCCGGCGCGCCGGCGATGCGCAGCTCGATGTTGTCGAAGGTTGACGACTGGATCTCGCCGCGTGTGCCGAGCGACCAGTGCTCCCCGAGGCTTTTGACGATCAGCGCGTTGAAATCGTGCTCGCGCCGGCGCGCGTCCACGGGCTCGTCCTCGTCGAGATCGAACTCCTCGCGCTCGTGGTCCATTTCGTAGCCGAAGCTGATCTTCCAGTTCGGCGTGATCCGGTCGGCACTCAACTCGGCATTGAACGTGCGCTCGCGATTCGTTTCCTCGCCGCGTATGGACGCGGAGCCGTCGATGCTGAAGACCCAGCTGTTCCAGGGATCGGTGCGCGGCCCGGCGGCACCAGCCTTTGGCTGGCGCAATTCGACGTCGAGCTCGAGGTTCTGCGGCACGCCGTCGCGCGAGACGTACTGCAACAGGCCGACGCGAAGCGCATTCAGCAAGTGGCGGCGGCGCACGTCTTCGGGGTCGCCGATGCCGGTCACGGCTTTGAGTGTGGTATCTCGGCCTACGTAGCCACGCGCGCCGATGAAGCCCACGCTGTACTCGCGCCCGCCGCCGCCGGTCTCCGTGCTCGTGATGATCACGTGGACATCGGCATCGTTCCGGTCGCGGACGAAATCCACGAACGTCGTTTCTTCCCGCAGGAAATCAGCGAAACAATCGCTGCAGTCGAGGAAAACCTGCACGCGGGGAGGAGGGGCGCCGCCAGGGGCCTGCGGCTGGACGCCGCCTTGCGGCGGCTGTGCCAGGGCGACCAGCGCGGCGAGCATCAACAGCGTCATCGATTATTCCTGCCTCCTCAGCGACCAGAGTGCCGCGCCAAACGACGCCAGGGTGAATACGACGAAGCCTACCGCCTCCGCTACAAGAACCGAGGGTGTTCCGGTGCCAATCGTCGCAAACCTGAGCAGGTCCACCTGCCAGGTAATCGGATTTGCCATCGCCGCCATGCGGAAGGCCGGAGGCAGGGGCTCGACAGGGTAGAACATCGAGCTGGCGAAGAGAAACACGAAATAGAAGATCGACGTGACGGTGTTGAACGCGTCGTTGCGTCGGATCATCAGCGCGAAGGTCGCATAGAAAAAGAACCACGCCGCCGTCCCCACGGCAAGCGCGGCCAGGAGCAGCGGTAGTCCAGTCCAGCGGACGTCGACACCCAGCAGCCATGCTGCCAGCGTGACGGTCACGAGCGCCTGCGCGAAGGCGACCAGGATGTTGAACAGCACCTTGCCCACGAGATACGCCGTGCGGCTCAGCGGGTAGGTGAGCATCTCGTAGAAGATGCCGTTGTCGCGGTCCATGAAGAGCGACCACGCGGTGTTGGAGGCGATCCCGAAGCTCGCCATGCCGAGCACGCCGGCCAGGAAGAACGCGCTGTAGCCAATGCCGGAGCCGGCGAACTCCCCGCCGAGGGCGCTCGACATGCCGACGCCAAACACCAGCATGTACGCCAGCGGATAGACCACGTCCCAGAAGATGAAGGTGACGTTGGTCGCGCGGATGCGCGCCTCCCGATACATCATCGCCGCCAGGCCGCTCACGATCCCTCCGGCGGACGCATCAGCTCGACGAAGACGTCTTCGAGGCTGGCGTTGGGATGCGACGCGAGCGCTTTGATCGTCGCGACATCGCCGCGCGCGACTTCGCGCCCGTGGTTGATGATCAGGATGTCGTCGCAGAGCGCGTCCGCCTCAGTCAGAATCTGCGTCGTCAGCACGATCGTGCGACCCCGTCGCGCCTCATCGCGCAACAGTTCCATGACCGAGCGCTTGAGGATCGGATCCATCCCGGTCGAGAATTCATCGAGGAACATGATCGGCGTGTTGACGAGCAGCGCCTTGGCGACCTGGATGCGACGGCGAAATCCGCCGCTCAAGTCCACCGCCTTGCGTGACGCGTCGTTGGTGAGGCCGAACTTCTCCATGATGTCTTCGGCGCGCCGTGTCAGGTCAATACCCTTGAGACCGTAGAAGCGGCCGAATGTCAGGAGGTTGTCTCGCACCGTCAGGAACAGTTCCGCCGCGCTTTCCTGGACGACGACAACGATCTTCCGTCGCGCGCCGAGCGGATCGCGCAGGACATCGATTCCGGCGACGTGGGCGGTGCCGCTCGTCGGCCGCAGCAGCGTGGTCAGGATCTTCAGCGTGGTCGTCTTCCCCGCGCCGTTGGGCCCGAGGAGGCCGAAGATGTGGCCCACCGGGACAGCGAACGTCAGGCCGTCGACCGCGTGCACCGGCGGAGCACCGCGCCGCTCGAACGTCTTGCGCAGCGCATCGACTGTAATCGCGTGGGTCACGGGATCAGAACCGGTAACGGATACCGCCGTTGACGTTGCGCCCTTCGAGCGGCGCCCAGGCATCGACCGTCCACCGGCCGTCCGCTCCTTGCGACGGCCGCACAAGGGGGTCCCAGCGTGTTTGCCGCGTGCCGGTGAGGTTTTCGCCGTTGATGAACAGCCGCAGACGTCCGAACTGTCGTTCGGCTAGCAGGCCGACGATGACGTACGGTTCGCTGCGCTGGCGGTAAGGGTTCTCCTCGAGCCGCTGCGTCCCGGTGTAGTACCACTCGAGCCCCACTCGACCCACATCCTCTCGTTCCCACATCGCCACAAGTCCGGCGCTGTGCCGCGGCGTCAGGGGAACATCATCGTACGACGTGCCGTCGAGCTGACGAGCGTGGACGTAAGTGTAGGTCGCCGTGACGGCAAACGGCTCGCGACGAAACGTGCCGAGCAGCTCCACTCCCTTGTTCTTCGTCGGCTGGTCGAGCGTCCGCAGGACGAGGCCGGCGGACCGATCGACCCCCAGCGGATCACTGACCTGAGACGCGAAGAGAGTCGCCGTGATCGAAACCGGGCCCTGGGTGCGTGTGACGTCGAACGAGGCGCTGCGACCTTTCTCTGCGCGGAGCGTGCCATCCACAACGGCGCCCGACAACCCGGCCGCCTCAGTCTCTTCCGTGAGGGCGGTGGGGCCGAAGAATCCGGTGCCCGCAGACACGCGGCTGTTCCAGCGCCCCGATCGAAAGAGCGCCGAAAGTCGCGGACTGAAGAACGTCCCGTACTCGTTGTGGTGATCCAGGCGTCCACTCGCGCTCACCGAGAGCCACGGCTTCACCTCCACATCGTCCTGCACGAACACGCCGGGAATCGTGAAGCCGTACTCGAACTGTGGCACGTCGAGTGGGTTGTAGGCGTCGTGCTCGATCGCGGCCCCCGCGACCCAGGTATGCGGGCCTGCGCTGCCTCGCATCGCGACCTCGCCGAAGAGCGTCGTGTGGCGATCGCGCTCGATCACTTCTCCGAACTGGTGCGTGTGGCGCTGATGGGCGATCGCGGCTCGTGCGGTCACGATCCGGCTGCCGCCAACGATCCACTGGCCGACAGCGCCTCCGTCCACTCGTCGCGTGTCCAGCGCTTCGGGGTAGACCCCGGCGGTCGGATGGGCGCCAATTGATCCACCTTCACGATCCTCGAGGCTGAAGCCTGTGGTCGCGAAAAAGCTGCTTCCCTTGCCGTTGTTCCAGAAAACCCTGGGACGAACGACACCGCGCGAGTAGCCCGCAAGGTCGGACCAGGCATCTTCGTTGACGTCCGTCGTCTCTTGCCAGTGCCCACCCGCCAGAAGCGTGATGCCCCACTGCTCATCGAGCGGCGCGCCCTGGAAGTACACGGCGTCGGTGCCCCCTCGCGTTGAGCGGTTGACCAGCACTTCGCGAAGCGGTTCGTTTCCCGGGCGGCGCGAGACAAGATTCACGACGCCCCCCATCGCACCGGCGCCGTAGAGCGAGGACGCGACGCCTTTGATGACCTCGACCTGGCCGAGGTCCATCGGGGGGATTTGGAGCAGCCCGATGCTGCCGACCTGTTCGCCGAAAAGGGGCAGCCCGTCGGAGAGAAAGCGTGTGTATTGTCCGCGCATCCCCTGGATGCGGACGCTGGCGGCCCCGAGCGACGGCGATGTCGCCTGCACGCGCATGCCCCCCATCTCGTTCAGCATCATGACGATGTCACCGGGCGTCATGAGCATCTTCTCCTCGATCTCTTCGCGCACGAGGACTTCGACACGCAGGGGTTGATCGTCAATGCGACGGTCCGTGCGCGTCGCCGAGACCGTGATTTCTTCCTCGACTTCGGGCGCGTGCACGAGCTCGACAACCACCGACGCCGGCGAACCGGCCACCAGCACGATCTTCGTCTCCGAAGGGAGGAACCCTTCGCGCGTCACGGTGATCGCCGCCTCACCGGCCGGCACCGTGGCGGTGACGACGCCGGAGTCGGGCGTGGTGTAGGTGGCCCCGCCAACCGTCACCGAAGCGCCGGCGACCGGCTTCTCCGCGGTGCGAACCTCGATCCGGAGTGTGGCGGCAGGGGTTTGGGCGCTGGCGCTGCCCGCGAGGAGCAGCGCCAGCGGGAGGAACAGAAGAGCCGGCGTTAGCATCAAACGGCGACGGGCCATGAATCAGCGGGACGACGATCACGAGCACACGAGGATGCAAAGAACGCAAATGCGATGACGCATACGAGAATCGCGCGGTCCGATGTTGGAGTAGTCGAGCACCTCTCGGACGGCGATCACACCGATGACGAGCATCCAGATCGCGATGAGGAATGAGATGAGCGGGCCGAGAAACGGAATGATCGCGAGGATGTTGAAGACCCCAGGCGACGCCGTGAACCCGATGACACGAAATCCCTCGGCGAAATCCGCTTTCGTCGTGGGCTCGGGCAGGAGCTTCGTCCCGATGAGCACGATCACGACAGTCCAGAACGCGTAGCCGATCAGACGAGACGACCAGGGCAGGACCGCCCAGCAGATCCCGTCGCGGAAGATATTGCCGATCATTGGCGCAGACCGCCGCGATGACGATGACGATGATCGCCTGGCCCAGCGCGTTCTGATCCGCTTCGATCTCCTGGAACGTCTTCGCGTCCCCTTTCATTGCTCCGATCATGCGTTCCGGCAGACTGGCCATCCAACCTCCTTGTGCGCCCGGCGAAGTCACCAAGCGCGGCCGTAGTGTACACGCCCGGCACGGTTACTGCTGCGGCATCGGGTGAAGTAGGAGGCTGAGTATGATTCGTGGACTCCTGAGACTCTTGCTACTCATCGTGGTCGTCGCTGTGGCGGCGGCGTTCCTACTCGGCTGGTGGGGCGGCGGCCGCCTGCGCACCAGCGATGAACCCCGCGAAGCCGTCGGCACCTCGGGCGTGGACCGAGAGAAGGCCCGCGAGGTTGGCGCTGAGGTTGGGGATCGGACGGCAGCGGCGGCCGACAAGACGGCGCAGGCTGCCAGCACGGCGGCGGAAAAAACTGCCCAGGCGGCCGATCGCGCAGGCGAGAAGGCGGCCTACGCCGCCGACCAGACCAAGAAGGCCATCGCCGAGGGCAGCCTGACGGCCAAGATCAAAGCCAAGATGGCGCTCGACGACCACGTCAAGGCGCTCGACCTGAACGTCGACACGAAAGGGAGTGTCGTGACGGTGAGCGGATGGGTGCGAACGCAGGCCGAGAAGGATCGCGCGCTGCAACTCGCACGTGACACCGCCGGCGTGACCCAGGTGATCGACAAGCTGCAGATCCGCTAATGAACTATGGGAGAAGGAGCGGGACGATGGTCTGGTGGATTGCGGCGGTGGCGGCCGCCGCCATGGTTGTCGCGCTGCCGGTCGTGCTGCGTGAGCCGACGGCGAAGGCGGTTCCAGAGGAAACTGGAGAAACAACGGCGTCGTCGGTGTCCGTGCGTGTCGAACATGAGTTCGTGACGCTCGACGCCGAGGCGCCAAACGCCGAGGCGCCGGTGGTCCCCGCTGCCCCCGTGGCTCGACCGCTTCGACAGCCACGGCCGGCGCTCACATATACGGCCCCGGCGTCGACTTTCACGAAAGCCCGCCAGAAGTTCCTCGGCGACGGCCGCCACCGCCCCGAACCCTTCCCGCGCGTCCGCTGAAACCATTGAACATTTGCCCCTTCGTTCAGCATTCAGCATTCGACATTCAGCATTGTGGATCTGGTGGATCCCGCTCGTCTGGGTGATCAGCTCGCCGTGGGTGGGGTTCACACGCGAGCCGCAGTGGAAGCGCGTGCATCTGATCCCCTTCACCGATCCGGCGGACCGCGTCAGAGACGTCGCCGCGAACGTGCTGCTGTTCGTCCCGTTCGGGTATTCAGCGGCGGGGCGGCGGGGCGCGCGGTCGGGATTCGTCTTCGCGCTGGGCGCGGCCGCCGTCGTGTCGGTCAGCGCCGAGGCGTCGCAGTTGTTCAGCACGGCGCGGTATCCGTCCGCGACCGACGTGTCGGCCGCGATCGCCGGGTCGGCGATCGGCGCGGCTCGCAGATCGTCGGTGCTCGAGCGTCCCAACTCTTTGACGGCGTAACTCGTCAAAGCCAACCATGGACCGTCTCAAACAAGACCTCCTGTACGCCTTCCGCAACCTGCGCAAGAGCCCGGGCTACGCGCTGGTCACCATCCTGACGCTGGCGCTAGGGATCGGCGCCAATACGGCGATCTTCAGCGTGGTGAACGGCGTCATTCTGAAGCCGCTGCCGTTCCCACAATCCGACCGTCTGGTTTTCATCACGAGCCAGTTCCCCGGCCTCGGGTTCGATCAGTTTTGGGTCTCGGCCCCGGAGTTCCTCGAGTTCCGCGAGCGCAATCAATCGTTCCAGGACGTCGGAGGCTATCGCGCCGGTGCGGTGAACCTGGGCACGCAGGACCAACCGCGCCGCGTCAACTCGGTGGTCGCGACTTCCGAGCTGCTCCCGGTGCTCGGTGTGTCGCCGATTCGAGGACGCACCTTTACCCGCGAAGACACGCTGCCGGGAGCCGAAGACGTCGCGATCCTCTCCTGGGAAATCTGGCGGACGGCCTTCAACGGCGACGAGGGGGTGATCGGCAGGATCGTGCCCGTCGATGGTCTTCCGACGCGGGTCGTGGGCATCATGCCCGAGGGCTTCGACGTCCACGACGAGAAAGTTCTGGTGTGGCTGCCGCTGACGCTCGACCCCGCCAACCCGGGCGGTCGCGGCGGCCACTTCCTGTACCTCGTCGGGCGCCTCAAGGACGGCGTGACCATGCCGCAGGCGCGCAACGACCTCGAGTCGATGTTGATCAACTGGGCGCACCTCAATCCCAAGACACACGTGCCGAGCCAGACGCAGCATCGGCTGCGATTCGACGGCCTCCAGGACGACATGATCGGCGCCGTGCGCAGCTCCCTGTGGGTGCTCCAGGGGGCGGTCGGTTTCGTGCTCCTGATCGCCTGTGCGAACCTTGCGAACCTTCTCCTCGCGCGTGCCGAATCGCGGCAGCGCGAGTTCGCCATCCGCTCGGCGCTTGGCGCGGGGCGCTCCCGCATCCTTCGCCAGTTCCTCACCGAAGGGGTCGTGCTCGCCCTGATCGGCGGCGCGCTCGGCGTGGCGCTCGCCTACGGCGGGCTCAAAGCGCTCATCACCGCCGATCCCAACAGCATTCCGCGCTCGGCGGGCATCTCCATCGATCCCATGGTGCTCGCCTTCACGTTCCTGATCTCGGTCGCGACCGGGGCGCTGTTCGGCATGGCGCCGCTCCTGAACCTGCGGCAGCAGGCCGTGACGATGACGCTGAAGGAATCCGGCCAACGCACGACCGCCAGTGGTGCGCGCGCGCGCCTCCGCAGCGGTCTCGTCACCGCCGAAGTGGCGCTCGCGGTCGTGCTCGTCATCGGCGCGGGCCTGCTCCTTCGCAGCTTCTGGAACCTGATGAACGTGGACGCGGGATTCAACCGATCGCGGCTTTCGACCTTCGGTCTCGTGCTGCCAACGACGTCGTACCAGAACGCGTCGAGCCGTGTGAGCTTCTTCGAACGTTTGACCACGGAGTTGAAGCGGATTCCCGGCGTGCACAGCGCCTCCGCCATGAGCGGCCTGCCGCCCATCCGCGCCGTGAACGCCAACGACACCGACATCGAGGGCTACTCGCAGAATCCCGACGGCAGTGGACCGGCCGAGAACATCGATTACTACCAGAACGTGACGCTCGGCTATCTCGACACCATGGGCATCCCGCTCCTCGACGGTCGCGATTTCTCTCTCGCGGACGTCACCGGCAGCCCCGCGGTGCTGATCAACGAAACCATGGCGCGAACGTTCTTCGCGTCGCCGAACGCGGCGCTCGGCCGGCGCCTGCGCACGGGCTTCAACCCACAAGCCCCCTTCTACAACATCGTCGGCGTGGTGAAGGACGTGAAGCAGGGAGGCCTTGGCTCGAAGACCGGCACCGAGATCTACTTCCTCGCCGAGCAGTCGCTGAAGATCAACCCGAACGGCGGCCCGCGCAGCATGAACATCGTCGTGCGCTCCGACCTGCCGTTCGACGCGCTGGCGCCGCAGATCCGCCGCGTCGTCCAGTCGATGGACACCACGCTGCCGATCGTGCGGCTGCGGACGATGGAGGATGTGTTCGGGGCGTCGGTGTCGCGTCCCCGGCTGCTGACGCAGTTGCTGGGGATCTTCGCCGGCCTCGCATTGCTGCTGGCCGCCATCGGCACCTACGGCATCCTCGCCTACACGGTGTCGGAGCGCCGTCGCGAGATCGGAATCCACATGGCGCTCGGCGCGACGCGCGGCAACGTGCTGAACAAGATCCTCGGACAGGGGCTGCGCCTGACGGCCCTCGGCCTGGTCATCGGCCTCGCCGCGGCCCTGGGGTTGACGCGTGTGCTGCAGGCACAGTTGTTCAACGTGAAACCGACCGATCCACTCACGGTGACGGCGGTATCGGCCTTCATCGCGCTGGTCGCCTTCATCGCGTGCTACATCCCGGCGAGCCGCGCCACGCGCGTGGACCCGATGGTGGTCCTGCGGGACGAATGAGCTGGCGCCTTCGGCCGTTCATTCGCTCGGCTCGCGACGGCCTTCGGGAGGCGCGTCGCCGTCAGCTGCGCTCGGCTCGCTAGCGGACTTCGGGCTTCGGGAGGCGCTGCTTCGCAGCGCGGGCTCGCGGCCTCCGGCCGCTCGCGGATTCGAGCGGCGCGCTGGACGCCTTGCGTGGCCGGCGCGGTCTTGCCGTCGCTCGATTCACCCAGTGCGGCGCTCTTCTTTGCCCACTTCGCCAGGCGCTTGTCGCGTCGCCTCTGATCAAGGACACCGACGAGGCGGCTCAATGACCGCACGACCGCGTCAGCCTGCTTGTGAAGCAGCTTGAAAGTCGCTTCGTCGAAGTATTCGAGCTTCCGACTGAACTCAATCAGGTAGCGTGTCTCGCAGGCCGAGCCCAGGGCAATGTCGCAATAATTGCAATATGCCCGCTCGGTCAACCTCGCACATCCTTCAACAATGTTGCTCGGCACCGACAGCGCCGCGCGCCTGATTTGACTCTGGAGCCCGAACCGCTCCTCGCGCGGAAACCTCTTTGTTGTCTTGTAGATATCGAGGGCCAACGCGTCGGACATTTGGAACACCCGCAGGTTGTTGTGATCTCTAGCCATGCTCGCCGAATCCGCAATATCCAATCCCACCCGAACCAGCGCGCGCGGCTCCTGAAGCCCGAAGTCCGCCCCCGACGCGCGCAGCGCGCGTCGCCCGCGCTACAATCCGTCCGCGTGGAGAATCCCGAGGATCTCGACCAACTCGTTCTCGAGCTAAATGCGCGCGGGTCCGACCCGCCCGCGCCGCGGGGGGCCGACACCGCGCGGCTCGAGCGCTGGCTGCGTCTCATGGCCACGCAGAACGGCAGCGACCTGCTGCTCGTCGCGGGGGCGCCGGCCTCGGTGCGCATCGACGGCAAGGTCGAGCCGCTTGCGGAAGGGCCCCTCGACGGCGTGGAGATCGAGGATTCCGTGTTGCCGGCGCTGCCGCCGCACGCGCGGCGAATCTACCGGGAGCGGCAAATCGCCGACGCGGCCTTCCGGCTGCCTGGCGTCGGGCGCTTCCGCATCAACCTTCACCGCGAGCGTGGCCGGGCGGCGGCGGCCGTTCGGCTGCTCCCGCAACGCGTGCCCCGCCTGGCAACACTCGGGTTGCCGCCGCAGGTCGAACAGCTGGCGACGCTCCCGCGAGGACTGGTTCTCATCGGCGGCCCAACCGGGTCCGGAAAGAGCACCACCCTGGCGGCGGTGGTCGAAGAGATCAATCGACGCGATCGCCGCCACATCATCACGATCGAAGACCCCATCGAGTACGAGCACCAGCATCACGGCAGTGTGGTGGAACAGGTCGAGATCGGCATCGACGCACCCGATTTCCCGACCGCGCTCCGCGCCGCGCTTCGCCAGGCGCCGGACGTGATCGTGGTGGGGGAAATGCGCGATCCCGATACGATGCGGATCGCGGTGGCGGCGGCGGAGACAGGCCACCTGGTGCTGTCCACCGTTCATACAACCGATGTCGCATCCACCATCGCGCGCATCGCCGATTCGTTTCCGCTCGAACGCCAGAACACGATCCGCCAGGAGCTCGCGATGGCGCTCACCGCCGTGATGACGCAGACGCTGCTGCCGAAGAACGGCGGCGGGGTCGTGCCGGCTGCCGAACTTTTGATGGTCGGCTACGGGGCCCGTCAACACATCCGTCGCAACGCGTTGCAGCACCTGCACCAGGAGATCACGATCACCCGCAAGCAGGGTTCGTTCACGATCGAGGAATCGCTCGCGAGGCTCGTCAAGGAAGGCGTGGTCGATTGGCGCGACGCCCACGCGCGCGCGGTCCACGTCGAGGAATTCGAGACCCTGGCTCCGGCCGGGAAGTGACCCCCAACCCAGCCATGGGTCGGCACAAAACATGCTTCGCCTGAAGCGGTTGGAATCGTGCGCCTGTGCGCACTTGTGCAGGAGGATCAGATGAATTTGGTTCGGCGTTCGCTCGCAGTCTTACTCGCAGTGCTCGTGTCGGCCCCTGTGGCCAGCGCGCAGAATCATGTAATCGGCAAGTCGGCCCTCGACAAGGCGGTGCACGAACGCGCGGCACGCGACCAGGCGGACCGCGAGGCGATTCGCACGCTGCTCGAACGCCAGGATGTTCGTGAAGTCGCCAAACAGGCCGGGCTGTCGATCGAAAAGGCGACGGCGGCGGTTTCCACGCTGCAGGGAGATGATCTGCAGCAGCTCGCTTCGCAGGCGCGGCACGTCAACAACGAGCTGGCCGGCGGCGCCACGACCGTGGTGATCACGACGACCACGATCATCATCATTCTCCTGATCGTGATCCTGATTGTTCTGATCGCTGATTGATGCGCTGCTGCGCGCGCGCGCGTGTTCTTGCGGCGCTGCTGCCGCTGATCGCCGCCACCGCGCGCGCGCAGCCTTCTCCCTCCTCGGCGCCGGTCCGGCTCCTCGACGTTCCCTACCTGCAACAAAGTGAATTGCTCTGCGGCGGTGCCGCCGCCGCGATGGTCATGCGTTACTGGGGAGCGAGCGGTGTGTACGCCGAGACGTTTGCGCCGCTGGTCGACAAGACCGCGGGTGGCATCCGCGGGGAGGACCTGCTCAGGGACCTCACCAGTCGCGGCTGGGACGCGCGATCGTTCCGCGGTGATCCGGCCCTGATCAAGGGGCGCCTGGCTGCCGGGCAGCCCGTCATCGCGCTCATCGAGGACCGCCCGGGCGCCTTCCATTACGTGGTGATCGTCGCCTGGGCGAACGAGCGCGTGGTGCACCATGACCCGGCGCGCGCGCCGTTTCGCGTCATGCCCGAGGCGGCATTTCTGAAAGCCTGGGCGGCGGCGGCCCACTGGACCTTGCTCGCGCTGCCGCGAGCGGCGGTGGCCGCCGCATCGGCCGATCGGGCGATCGGTTCATCGGCTGATCGCATCGGCGTATCGGCTGATCGCGCCTGCGATGGGCTCGTCGACGAGGGTGTGCGGATCGCCGGGACCGGCGATCACGAGGCGGCGTTGCGGACGCTGGCGGCGGCGGCCGACGCGTGTCCGGCGGACTCCGGCCCGTGGCGAGAGATGGCTGGCGTATACGCCCTGAAGCAATCCTGGAAAGTGGCTGCCGCCCACGCGCGCGAAGCGGTGCGGCGGGATTCGAAAGACATGCATGCGTGGCGGATCCTGGCGACGAGCAGCTTTCTGACCGACGACACGGCCGCGGCGCTCGATGCCTGGAATGCCCTCGGCGAACCAACGCTCGACATCGTCAACATCCAGGGGCTCGAGCACACCCGACACTCGGCGGCATCGGCGGCGTTGCGGTTGCAGCCGGATACGCGTCTCACGCGTGCGGAACTGTCCGCGGCAGAGAAGCGGCTCGCGGAACTGCCGGCGACGCGACTCGCGCGGGTGAACTACCGTCCGCTCGAGAACGGGCGAGTCGCCGTTGACGCCGTGGTCATGGAGCGGCCCCGATCGCCGTTCAGCCCCCTCGGCCTCGCGGTGGCCGGCATCCGTACGGTCTCGAGCTGGGAACTGACCCTTGCGGCGGCCAATCCGACCGGTGGAGGAGACCTGCTGACGGCGAGCTGGCGCTGGTGGGAGAACCGCCCGCGGATCGCGGCGTCGTATGCGGCGCCGATGTCATTCGGTGGAGTGCTCCAGACGGAAGTCTTTCGCGACGAGCAGACGTATGGCGACCTGCGCGTACAAGAAGTCCGCAAGGGAGGCGGGCTAGCGCTCTCCGACTGGACCACGACCGGCCTGCGTTGGGAAGCGGGCATCGGGGTGGACGACTGGGAGGCGCGAGGCACGACAGTCACGCTCGGCGGAGCGCTCGAGCAGCGGCTCGTGTCCGACCACCTGTCGCTGCAGGCGAGTGGCTCGGCACTCGCTGGCAGTTTTGGCGCGTGGGCCTCTGGCGCGGCGATCGAGTGGCGTTCGGCGCTGCGGCACCACGCGAACGTCGTGGTGCTGCGTGCCGGCGCCGACCTGGCCGGCCCCGACGCACCGCTCGCGTTGTGGTCGGGCGCTGGGCTTGGACACGCGCGCCGCACCCTCCTCCGCGCGCATCCGCTCGTGCACGATGGGGTGATTACGGGAGACGTGTTCGGCCGTCGGCTGTATTCCGCGAATGCGGAATGGCGTCGATGGCTCAGGCCGGTCAAAGGCACCCTGAGGCTGGCTCCGGCGGTGTTCGTCGACAGCGCCCGCGCCGATCGGCGTCTCGAACCTGGAGAAGCCTGGCACGTGGACGCCGGCCTCGGGCTTCGCGTGGCGATTCCTGGCAGCCAGGTGTTGAGGGTCGATCTGGCGAAGGGGTTGCGCGACGGACGGACGGTGTTCTCGGTGGGCTGGACGCGCTGACTAGAGCGTGCGCCCGAGTTTATCCTGCAGCTTCTCGCGGTAGCCGCGGCTGAGCGTCAGTCGCGTGCCGTCCTTCAGGAACACCACGTACTCGCCGTTGAACCACGGCTGCAGCTCGCGCACGCGCTCGATGTTGACGATGTGCGAGCGGTGGATGCGGTAGAACGTGTCGGGATTCAGCCGCGCTTCGATCGTATTCATCGTTTCGCGAAACAGATGCGCGTCCGTCCCCGCGTGAAGCTTCACGTAATTACCGGCGGCCTCGATCCAGTCGATCTCGCCGGTCGGCACGAAGAAGACGCGGCCGGACGCCTTGATCACGAAGCGGTCCAGCCGCTGCTGCACCGGCTTGAGATCGTGCACCAGTTGCAGCAACCGCCGTTCGAGCTCGCCGCCGGTATCGCGTTCGAGCTGATGCCGGGCGCGGGTGAGCGCCTGGTGAAAGCGATCCTTGTCGAAGGGCTTGAGCAGGTAATCGACCGCGTGCACGTCGAACGCCTTGATCGCGTACTTGTCGTAGGCGGTGACGAAGACGACGAAGGGCATCTTCGCCGGGCCGATCGTCTCGATCACGTCGAATCCGGTCCCGTTGGGCATTTCGACGTCGAGGAAGACGAGGTCGGGGCGCACCTTCTGGATGGCGGCGATCGTCGAGGCGCCGTCCCTCGCTTCGCCGATGACCTCCAGCCAGTCCTCGGCCTGCAGCAGCATGCGCAGCCGCTGCCGCGCGAGCGGTTCGTCGTCGGCGATCAGCGCGCGCACGCGCGGACTGTGTGTGCGTCATGCGACGAGGCAGGCGGAGCCGGCGGCCGGCATCGGGGCGCGCCGGAACGGCACCCGGATGCGAACCGTGAGGCCGGCGCGTTCCTCCGAGAATTCGAGCTGCTGGGCGTCACCGTACAGGCACTCGAGCCGATCCCGCGTATTCGCGAGGCCGACGCCGTTGCGCATCTGCGAGCGCGCGCGGCCGCTCAGGCCCACGCCGTTGTCGTGGACCTCGAGCCAGAGCGTATCCCCCTCGCGGCGCGAGGCGATCTCGACGAGCCCGTCGCCGGTGCTGGGCGACACGCCGTGTTTGATGGCGTTCTCGACCAGCGGCTGCAGGATCAGGCGGGGAACCTCCGCATCCAGCGTGTCCGGATCCACCGTATAGCGGACGGTCAGGCGATCCTGGAACCGCGTCTCCTCGATCTCGAGGTACTTCTGCAGGAACTCGAGCTCCTCGTGCAGCGGAACGCGCGCCGCGCCGCTGCGGTCGAAGGTCAGTCGCAGCAGATCGCTCAAGCGGCTGATCATCCGGTCGGCGGAATCGGGGTTCGTGTGGATCAGCGTGGAGATCGCGTGCAGCGTGTTGAAGAGAAAATGCGGCTGCAACTCCGCTTCGAGGGTCTTCAGCCGCGCCTCGGCCAGGCTCGTTTCGAGCTGCGCCTCCTTCAGCGCGCGCGCCTGCGCTTCATGGTAGTAACCGAGCGCGTAGGTGACGCCCACGATGGTCGTGTAGGTCATCAACGTCCAATCGAGGTTCACCAGGTAGAGACGTTGGATCGCGGTCATCCATCCCACGGTCGTTGGCGGACCGAAGAGCAGTGCCCGCACGGCCGTCATCCCCGCGGCATGTAAGCAGGAGAGGATCACGGCTGCGGTGACATGAACGGCGATCAGTTGCGGAAGCCGTCCGCTGATCGGAAAGCGGCGTGTGAGCGCGAAGATGATCGGCGCCAGCGCCGCGGGGATGTACCAGAGCGAGAGATTGAGAACCAGGAGACGTCCCAGTTCCGGCTCGTAGAAATTGAGCGCCGTCAGTCGATAGGCCTGCAAGGTCGAGAACAGGCCGAGCAGCGTCGCTGCTCCAAAGACCCAGCGGAGAGGAGGCGTCCAAGGCGTGTGCATTCAAGTGCAACTATCCGGGTTGGCCGCCACGGCGTCAAGAAGGGAGTTACTCGTCCCTGCGCTCGTCCCTGTTAGTGAAATGAATGTAGGTTGAGGTCAATCAAGGGCGAGAACGATCAAGGTCGCGTCGTCCTGGAACGTGTTGTTGGTGAAGGCGGCGACGTCTTCAGCGAGGCGCGCCTGGAGCGCGGGCGCGCTGCAGCAGCGATTCTCCACGATCGCTGCGAGTAGGCGTTCTTCTCCGTACTCTTCCTCACGATCGTTGTGCGCTTCAGTGACGCCGTCCGTATAGCAGACGATGCGGTCGCCGGTGCCGATGGCGACCTGACCCTGTTCGTACGCGCCGTCGCTGAACACGCCCAGCACGGCACCACCGCACTGCAGGCGCTCGACGGTGCCATCAGCGCGAACGAGGACGGGAGGATAGTGTCCGGCGTTGGTGTAGGTGAGCGTGCCGAGCGCCAGATCCGCGATGCAGTAGAAGAAGCTGATGAAGCGTCCTTCGGCGATCCGGCCACACAGGATTCGGTTCACCTGCTGGCAGAGATCGGCCGGTTCCGCCGCCTCGGTGGCGAAGGCGCGCGCCGCGGCCTGCAGGTTCGACATGAGAAGCGCCGCCGGAATGCCCTTGCCGACGACGTCGGCAATCGACAGCGCCACGCGGGTATTGCTGAAGCGGATCGCGTCGAAGCAGTCTCCGCCGACGCCGCTCGCCGGTTGCCAGTGCGCCGCGATCTCGCATCCATCGACCTGCGGCAGCGTGGTTGGCAGGAGCTTGCGCTGGATGCGCCGGGCCTCATCGAGCTCGCGCTGTTCGTCGTGCGCGCGCCGGCGCCGATCGCGGCCCGCGGCGATCTCGCTGCGAAGGGTCTCGACCAGGTTCGCGTTGTCCCAGGGCTTCTGCACGAAGTCCCGAACGCCGCGGCGCATCGTCTCGACCGCGATGTCTACCGAGCCCCAGCCGGTCATGACGATGATGGGAAGCGAGCTGTCGAGACCCTGCACCCGCGAGAGCATGTCCATGCCCTCGGCGCCGGACGTCGTGTCGCCGGTGTAGTTGAGGTCCATCAGCAGCAGGTCGTACTGACGCGAAGACAGCGCGGAAAGCGCCGCATCGGGGGACGTGACGGCATCCATGTGAATGCTCTCGGCTTTGAGGAGGAGCCTCAGGGCATCGAGCAGATCCGGCTGGTCGTCCGCAATCAGGACGCGTGGTTGGGTGTCGCAGGTGACCGACATTGACGGGCGGGCATGTCCAAGCTACATGCCACGGCGGTGTGGGCCTGTTACTCGCCTGTTTTCAAGGATTGTCGAGCAGCTTCGCGAGCGGTGGGTGTTCGCTATCGCACATCCACCGTCCCATTAGTGGTCGTGGGCCTTGTCCTTCGTGGCGGCGCCGGGTCGCCGAATGCGGATATGGCCACCAAACGACTCCATCTCCATCTCGGCGCTGCCGTTTCCCAACGTATAGATCAGCCGCCGGCCTTTGCGCACGTCGTTGGCCGGCGGACCTTTCACGTCGTGTTGTGATGTGAACGACCCTGAGTAGCTACGAACGGCGAACGTCACGTTCGAGGTTTCGGGCACCGTCGCGGTGATGTGGCCGTTGTGCGTGGTGAAGCGATACCGGCCGCGATCGGCGATGGCACCCTCGTAGACGATGTGGCCATTGATCGTCGTCGCCTCGACGTTGGACGACGTGACCTTGGTGAGAATGATGGAGCCGTTGTTGGTTTCGGCCGTGATGTCGCCCGACACGCCCGTGATGCGAATCCCCTGTTGGACCGAGCTCGCCGTCACGCGTCCGCGCGCGCCTTCGACGGTGACTTCGCCTTCGATCGACTTCGCGACGACGGTGCCGCTGCCACCGCGGACGATGACATCCCCGCGCGTGGTGTTGGCGGAGACTTCGCTCTGTGTTCCTTCAACGGTGATGAAGTTGAAGGTGCCGTCGATCGTCACGGGCATCCACGCCGGGGCGGTGATCTCGTAGTCCACCGATCCAGGCGCTCCCGAGCTGTGCGCGTGCACCGCCACGGTCGTCGGGCTGGACTTGATGTTCACTTTCGTCCGCGACGGGTGGCGCGCCTGGACGCGGAGCTGGTCGCGGTCCCAGGCCTTGACGATCACTTCGCCGGCGAAGTTGTCGATCATCAGCCGCGCGCCGCGTGTGACGGTCACGGTTTGATCGGTGTCGGGCGGACGGGCCTCGCGCGCCTGCGGGAAGGCCAGGGCTCCGGCGAGCAGTGCGGTCGAAATCAACATAGCTAGGAACCTGCCGTCAAAGCGGTCGCGCGGCGGAGCAGTGCCAGCTTGCGCTGCTGGGCCGCCGCGAGGTGGTTATTGAGGAACGTATTGGCCGGGTCCTTCTGCAGGGCCAGCCGCGATTGTTCGATCGCCGCATCGATCGTGGCGAGATTCTGCTCCAGGATGCGGACGGTTTCAGGATCCAGCCGGCTGCGGCCGGCTTCGAGCATGCGCTGGAGATCTTCGACCGCGCCCGCGAATTGCGCATCCGCCAGGCTCACCGGTGCGATGTCCGCCCGATCGGACCCTGCGTTCGGATCCGGCGTCGACGTGTCGCGAGCGCTGACCTGGGGGAAGTCGGCGCGGGGATTGCCGCTCTGCGCAACCCAGACCAGGCCGCCCGACAACACCATCAGGGCAATCCCGGCAGCCGCGAGTTGCGGAAGCGTGAACGAAAAACGCCGCGGCGTGCGCGGTGCGAATCGGACCACGCGACGAGGCTCCGCATCGATCCGCGCGGATACCCCGGGCCAGAGGTCCTGTTCGGGCCCGCGATCGCCGAGTGATCCCGCGCGCGCCGCGACCGCCCGCAACTCGTTGAGAACCGTCCGGCACGCCGCGCACTGCGCGAGATGCTGCTCGACCTCCGCGTGTTCGCGCGGCTCGAGTTCCCCGTCGATGTAGTCCGACAGGCGGTCGGTCCAGGTGTCGTGAATGGTGTCGTTGCCCATATTCGTCATGCCGGATGGAGGTGTTTGCGCAGGATCATCCGTGCGCGGTGCAGTTGCGCCTTCGACGTCCCCGCCGAGATGTCCAACATCGTGGCGATCTCGTGATGCTTGTGTCCCTCGACGTCGTGCAGGACAAAAATCTGGCGCGCGCCATCGGGCAACTTGGCAAGCGCCGCCTCGAAGTCCATCGCCAGGTCGCCGGATCGCGACGGCTTCGCCGGCAGCGACGCGAAGATCTCTTCGCCGTCGTAGTGGCGCTGGCGGCGCGTGGACTCCGTGCGGAACCGTTCGATGACGACGTTGACCGCCAGCCGGTGGAGCCACGTGCCGAAGGCCGAGTCGCCACGAAAGCTGCCGAGTTTCTGCCAGACGCGCACGAAGACATCCTGCGTCAGCTCGTCGGCATCCCGGCCGCCGGTCATCCGGCGCACGAGGCTATGAACCTTCGGCAGGTTCGCCCGATACAGCCGCTCAAACGCGCGCACGTCCCCCCCGGCGGCCAGGGCCACATCATCGTGAGCTTCGGATCGAGGGATGGCTGTCAGCGTCGTTTCGGCCTGCACTAACACACGGTTGGACGGGTAGGGGATACCTGTAAAGGTTTGAATCAGTGGGGTTAGTTCGCGAGGGCTCGGTCAAGGGAGAAGGGAAAAGGGAGAAGGGAAAAGACTCCCCTTTATCCCTTTTCCCTTCTCCCTTCTCCCTTATCCAGCCGCCGCGAGCAACCCCATTTTCCGAGCCCCCTCCGCCGCCCCAAACTACCTCAGGACGTCATAAGGATCTATCGGCGTCCCTTCCCACCAGCGCTTCTCCGCCGACAGGCGGAAGATGGCGAAGTGGAGGTGGGGGGTGTTTTTGGGGGCGTTTCCGGTGACGCCGACGTAGCCGATGATCTGGCCGCGGCGGACGGAGTCGTTCTCGCGGAGGCCGGGGGCGTAGCGGTCGAGGTGGGCGTAGTAGTAGCAGTAGGTCTCCGACGGATCGAACTGGTAGACGGTGATCCCGCCGGCCTTGCTCTGGAACAGCCGGGCGATGCGGCCGTTCTCGACGGCCCTGACGGGCGTGCCGTGGGGTGCGAGGATGTCGATGGCCTCATGACGTCTGCCGCCGCGGGCGTCCTCGAACTGGCGCGTCAGCTGGTCGGACCGAACGCCCTCAACCGGCATTTCGAGGTCGCGATCCTTCAAGTCGCTCGACAGCGGGGGGCCGACCGAGGCGGCTGGGGGATTGGGCGACGTGCCGGTCGTCGCGGCCGGCGGCGGTGTTTCGATTACCGGCGAATCGGCGTCGGGCTCGTCAACCGCCCGCGACGTCGCCGCTGGCTGAGGGTCCAGACGAGACACGGCGCGCGTTGCCACCAGGTCGCCGAACTGCCACACGAGCAGGGCCATGGCAAACACGCCCGCGACGAAGCCGTACGCGGCCCCAATCGTGAAGATGCGTGCGCGTTCGTCGCGGCGTTTTTCCCCGGCCATGGTCGCTACTCTTTAAACACGACTTTCGTGCCCGGCTTCACCAGGCCCGCCAGCTTCACCGCGTCCCAATTGGTGAGCCGCACGCAGCCGTGCGACTGCGTGCGACCGATCGTCGATGGTTCCGGCGAGCCGTGAATGCCGTAGTGCTCCTTCGAGAGGTCGATCCAGACGAGGCCCACCGGATTATTGGGGCCCGGCTTGATCAACGCCTTGTTGTGCGACGGGTCGGCGTCCCAGAACAGATCCGGGTTGTAACGGAACGGCGGGTTCAACGTGACGCCGTTGACCTTCCATTCGCCGATCGGCAGTGGATCGTGCCCGCTGCCGGTCGTGACGGGGGCGTAGAGCAGCGTCTTGCCGCTCGCATCCGTCACCGTCAGCGCCGAGAGCGATTTCGTCACCGTCACGACGACGTCCGACTTCGCGGGCGCGCTGGCTGTTCCGACCGGTTTCTGTGGCTGTGGCTGCGGCTTGTTCCCGCGCGCCGGCTTCTCGGTGGGCGCCGGATCGGTCTTGGTCTGGCCCTCGGCGGGGATCTGCAGCGGCTCCACGTTCGGCACCGCGATCTGTTCACCCGCGACGAACTTCGCGGTCGGGTTGACCTTCTTCAGGAACGCCGGTGTCGTGTGGAACCGTTCCGCGAGCGCTTCCGCGACGTCCTTGTAGGCGAGCGCTTTCAGCTTCGCCTGGTCGGGAAGCTCCGACGGGATCTGCGGTTCGTAGGGCCCGGTGACGTCCGCCTGCGTGATCTCGTAGCCGGTCAGCGCCTCGCCCGGCTGTGGGTCGCCACCATTGGCCTCGCGGTACGCCGCCAGCGCCTTCTTCGTGGACGCGCCGACAGTGCCGTCGATCACGCCCGGCGAGAAGCCGGCACGGTCGAGGGCGACTTGCACCGCCACGCCGTCGAGCGCCTTTTGGCTCGTCGTCGCGGGAGCTTGCGGTTGTGCCGCGGCGGGCGGTGGCGTGGCAGGCTGCGCCTGCGCAAGGATGACGGTGAGTGCGAGGGAACTGAGAAGCATCATGACACCTTGAACTCTAGGCGGTCACCGGTGCGGCGCGCATGGCCCGTCCGGCGATCGGTGGATTCGGCCGGCGTGGTCATGTCGAGCTCCACGATCCGGAATGGACGTTCGGGGAATGTCTCGCGCATCAGCGACGCGCAGACGTTGAAAACAGGGACGTCGTTGGCGGTGCGCCCTTCGGGCAGGCCATGGTGCGCGTGGCCGTGGAACACCACCGACACGGGGAAGCGGCCGATCGGTTCTTCGAGACGGCTGCATCCCAGGAACGGGAAGATCTCGCGCGGCTCGTTCTCGACGGTCCCCTGGATGGGGGAGTAGTGCAGCACCGCGACGAGACGGTTGGTGCGCAGCCGGGCGAGCGCGGATTCCAGCTTCAGCGCTTCGTTGACCGCTTCACGAACGAAGTGCTTGATGATCTCTTCACCCCACGGCCCCAGGGCCCGTCGTCCGAAGCCGCCGCAGAAGCCCTTGATGCCGGCAAAGCCGATCCCCAGGATTTCCGCGCTGTCGCCGTCGAGCATCACCACGCCGGCATCGGTGAGGATCTTGGCGATCTCTGCTTGCTGTCCCGATTCGAAATCGTGGTTGCCGAGGACGCCGACCGAGGGGATCTTGAGTGAAGCGGTGATCTCCCGCGCCAGCGCGCGAGCCTCCTCCGGCAGACCGTAGTCGGTCAGGTCACCGGCCAGCACGAGGATGTCGGCGCTTTCCGTAATTTGGGCGAAGAGCGGCTGCAGCGACCCCTGGGTGGCATTTCGGCCGTGATGGAGGTCGCCAAGGGCGGCGATACGGACGACCTGCTTGTCTGCAACTGCCATCTCTGGGGGAATGAGCAACGCGGGTGCCAAGCGCGGACGCTACAATTTAGGCATGGCCCGTGGATTCGACTCGAAGTTCGTAGAAGCTCAACAGGAAGACGCGACGCGACCGAAAACGATCGGTCCCAGCCTGACCCCCGAACAACGGGTGGCGGCCGACCGGCGAAAGGCCCTGGAACTATCCCGCGCCCGCGCCGCCGGCGACCTCGAACGCGCCAGCGTTCCGGCTCACCGCAAGATGCTCGAACAGGCGATCGCCGCGCTCGACGCGGAGTTGGAGAAGCTGCGCGCCTGACGGTTACCAGTTTGTTGCGCGCGGCGTCTTATACTGATGATCCCCGTGACACGTCGATCACTCGCCCTCGGCCTCACGCTTGTTGTGGCCGTCGCCGGATGCCGATCCAAGACGTCCGATGAGCAGACGGCCGCCGCGGCGACAGCCTCCTCGGCTCAGGCCGCATCGGCGAGCGGCGATGCCGGTCGTCCGAAAGTCGTGGCCCTGGGGGACAGCCTCACCGCGGGTTTGGGACTCGTGGAATCGCAGGCCTACCCCGCGCTCCTGCAACAGAAGATCGACAGCGAGGGCTACAAGTTCGAGGTGGTGAACGCGGGCGTCTCTGGCGATACGACAGCCGGCGGAGTGCGGCGGCTGGACTGGGCGCTCGAGGGTGACGTGAAAGTCCTCATCGTCGCGCTCGGGGGGAACGACGGCCTGCGCGGGTTGTCGGTCGGCGAGATGAAGGCCAACCTCACGAAGATCATCGAGCAGGCGCGCGAGCGGAACATCCTGGTCATCCTCGCCGGCATGGAAGCGCCGCCGAATTACGGGCAGGAGTACGCGACGGCGTTCCGGTCCACGTTCATGGAGGTCGCGCGCGAGCAGCGGGTGCTCTACATCCCGTTCCTGTTGAACAAGGTCGCCGGCGACCCCGCTCTCAACCTCGGCGACGGCATCCACCCGAACGCGCAGGGCGCCGCCATCGTCTCAGATACTGTGTGGACCGTGCTGCAGCCCGTGCTCGACCAGATGTCGGCCAATCAATGATCGAGCTGCGTGGTGTGACCAAGTCGGTGCCGAGTGGCGCCGGCACCCTGACCATCCTTCATCCGCTCGACCTGGTGATTCCCGCCGGCACGGTCGCGGCGATCACCGGGCCTTCCGGCAGCGGAAAGTCCACGCTGCTTGGGCTCATCGCCGGGCTCGACGCACCGACCGCCGGCACGATCCTTATCGACGGCATCGATATCACCACCCTGAGCGAGGATGCGCTGGCGCGGCTGCGCGGCACCCGCATCGGGTTCGTCTTCCAGTTCTTCCACCTGCTGCCGTCGCTCACGGCGTACGAAAACGTCCTGGTGCCGATGGAGATTGCCGGCGCAAAGGATGCCGCGCCGCGGGCCAGGTCCCTGCTCGGCGAGGTCGGCCTCGCCGATCGCGCGCACCACTATCCGTCGCAGCTCTCGGGTGGCGAGCAGCAGCGCATCGCGATCGCGCGCGCGCTGGCGAACGACCCTCCGCTCCTGCTCGCCGATGAGCCGACCGGCAACCTCGATACCGCGACCGGCCACACCATCATCGAGTTGTTGCTCGCCATCAACCGCGCCCGCAACACGACGCTCGTGCTCGTGACGCACGATCCGGAGCTGGCCTCGCGCACTGACGTCAGCATCGCGCTGCGCGACGGCCACGTGGTGGACCGCACCGAACGCCGCAAGACCGCATGACCTTCGTCATCCGCATGACGATTCGTGAGCTGCGGGCCTCCTGGCGGCGGCTCCTCTTTTTCTTCGTCTGCGTGGCGCTCGGCGTTGGAGCGATCGTGGCGCTACGGTCGGTGATCCAGAACGTCCGCGAAAGCATGGTGCGCGAGGCGCGCGCCATGATGGCGTCCGACATCACGATCGGAACCCAGCGTCCGTGGACGCCGGAGGTACGCGCGCGGATCGAAGAGCGGCTGGCCGCCGCCCCCGTACGCGCTCGCACGGAGGCCACAGAGGTGGCAACGATGGTGCGGGCCTCGGGCGAGGGGACCGTGGCGCGCATGGTAGAACTGCGCGCCGTGCAGCCGGACTTTCCCTTCTACGGGCACATGGAGCTCGAAGGGGGCGCCGCGTATTCGCACGAGCTGCTGCGGGGGAACGGGGTGCTCGTCCGGCCCGAACTCATGGCGCAACTGCGGCTGGCACGCGGCGATTCGATCCTCATCGGCGGGAAGCCATTCGTCATTCGTGGCGTGCTCCTCAAGGAACCGGGCCGCCGCGCCGGCGCCTTCTCGCTGGGCCCCCGGATCTACATCGACTACGCCGATCTCGCCCAGACCGGATTGCTCACCTTCGGCAGCCGGGCCCGCTACGAGATCCTGCTGAAGGTCGATGACAGCGGCGTGGACGAACTGACCCGGCTCCTGCGGCAGGATTTTCGCGAGAACTTCGTCGGCGCCTGGTCGTACCGTCAGGCCGAGACCGACATCAGCGAAGACATGGCTCGCGCCGAAAATTACCTGAGTCTCGTCGGCTTCGTCATCGTCGTGCTCGGCGGCATCGGCGTGTGGAGCGTGACGCGCGTCTTCGTGAAGCAGAAGATTCGAAGCATCGCGATCCTCAAGTGTGTGGGGGCGACGACGAGGCAGGTGCTGGCGACCTACGTGGTGCAGGTACTGCTGCTCGGACTGGTCGGAAGCTCGCTGGGCATCGTGCTCGCGGCGCTCGGCTTGAGCGCGGTCCCGGAGACGATGATCGTGGCGCTCGGCGGGCAGTCGCTGGGGCTCACGGGATCCGCAATCGCGCAGGGACTCGCGGTCGGCTTGCTGGTCTCGTTGCTGTTCTCTCTCGTACCGCTCCTCGAGGTGCGGCGGGTGAAGCCGCTCCTGCTGCTGCGTGGGGGCGATCCCGCGATGGCGGCATTCTCGGCCGCGCGCGGCGGCGGCTGGCGCGAGTGGATCGCGCAGCTCGACTGGCTGCAGGTGGGGTCCGCCGTGGCGGTGTCGGCGGCGCTCGTCGTCATTGCCTCGTGGCAGGCGGCGTCGTGGCAAGTGGGCGTGATCGTTTGCGGCGGCTTCGCGGGCCTGGCCATCATCCTCCAGGGGGCCGCGTGGTTGCTGGTTCGCGCGGTTCGGCCGCTGGCCGATACGCCGGTGTTCGCCTTGCGCCACGCGGTGCGCGGGCTGCGACGGCCGGGCAACCAGACGCGCGTCATTCTCATGGCGGTCGGACTGGGGGCGTTCTTCGTGCTCGGGGTGCGGGCGCTCCAGTCGAACCTGCTGGAGGAGTTCTCGCTGGAGCTCGACAAGGGCGGCCCCGACATGTTCCTGATCGACATCCAGCAGGACCAGGTCGAGCGCGTGCGCGGGTTCCTCGAGCAGCGGCGGACAGGAGATGGGCCTCCGCCGCGACTGATCCCGACCCTGCGGGCGCGCGTCACGGCGGTCAAAGGCAGCGCGGGCGACCTCGAGAACGTGCGCGACGTGCGCGGCCGCGGCGGCCTCGGGCGCGAGTTCGTCATCACGTATCGCGATCACCTCGAAGCGAACGAAACCTTGATGAAAGGGGAGTTCTGGACCGGTCGTGGCCCCCAGCCGCGCGATGCGTCCGAACTCGAGGTGTCGATCGAACGGAGCATCCACGAGCGCAGCCGGATCAACGTCGGCGACCTGATGCGGTTCGACGTCCTCGGCCGCGTCGTGCAGGCGCGCGTCACCAGCGTTCGCGACGTCGAGTGGGAAGACTCCCGCAACGGCGGCTTCATGTTCGTGTTCCGCCCCGGACCGCTGTCCGAAGCGCCGCACACCTACATCGGGATCATCCGGGCCCCGGAAGGCACCACCGAACGCGCCGCGCTGCAGCACGAGTTGATCACCGCCTTTCCAAACGTGTCGGCCATCGACGTCCGCGAGGTCCTCTCGTCGGTCCAGGGGGTGATCGACAACGTCACGCTAGCGGTCACCATCGTCGGCGGCATCGCGCTCTTCGGCGGCGTGCTGATCCTGATCGGCGCCGTCGCGATGACGAAGTTCCAGCGCGTCTACGAGGCCGCGATCCTGAGGACCCTTGGCGCCGGCACGCGCACGCTCACGTCGATGTTGGCCGCGGAGTACACGACCCTCGGCCTGCTATCGGGCATCATCGGCGCCGCCGGCGCGTTCGCCCTGAGCTGGGCGATCTGCCGTTTCGTCTTCGAGATCGACTGGCGCCCGACACCATGGTTGATGGTCATCGGCGCCGCGGCGACGACGACCCTCGTCGGCGCCATCGGCGTCATCGCGAGCGCTGACGTCCTGCGAAAGAAACCGCTGGCGACCCTCAGGGCCGAATGACAGCCGAACCGCTGCCTTCAGAATCGACAGCCACGGTCTCCACAGGAGGCCATGAGACCGAGTCAGCGGAATAGGATTACGTCATCTCGTTGCGGGGCATCAAGCCGCCGTTCGCGAAGGGGGACTTCGTCGCGGCGCTTGACCGGAGTTCGGGCTGTCTGGGCGATCGTGTCGTCTGTGACGCTGAGACTAACGGCGGTATGACTCGGCGGCTCGGCGACGTTGAATCGGCGGCGACCGCTCGGAGCTTGCCGACCGGAGGCGACGCGCGAGCCGGTGCGCTAGTACACTTAAGGTTTGTTGAGGAGGCTCGGCGACGGGCCGAGAGACCTATGACCCAAGAGGACCTGACACCACTCAAGGAACAACTGCTGCGGAAGCGAGGAGAGATCCTTGCGGCCGGTGGCGGCGCCAAGCCGCTTCAGGCATCCACGGAAATGAACACCCGGCAGGGCGACCTCGCCGATCAGGCTAGCGGCAATAACGAAGTCCACATCCAGCTCAAGCTGAAGCAGACCGACGCCAAGATCCTCCAGGCTATCGAGGAAGCGCTGTTCCGGATGGAAAAGGGCACCTACGGCATCTGCCGCGACTGCGGCGAACCGATCGCTGCCGCCCGGCTGAACGCGATCCCGTGGACGCGGGTGTGCATCACCTGCAAGGAAAAACAAAGCTCGTGAAGTCTGACGAGCTGCTCGCGTTCATCACCGCGTTCTACCGCGACAAGCTGACGATGAGAAACCGGCACGTGGCGGCGGCGCGGTACGTCGGCGACTACAACGTCAACAACACCTACCAGTACATCGTCAATCGCGACGACACGCACGTGCGCTGGTTGCAGGACGCCGTCGTCGACCTCGGCGGCACGCCAGAGGAGCAGCCGGTTCCCGAGCTCAAGCCGGAGGGCAAGAAGGACGCGGCGCAGCACTCGGTCATCACGGCCGACCGGGATGCGGCGCAGAAATTCATCGAACGCTGGACGCCCAAGGTCGATGCGCTCCCCAACGCGCGTCACCGGACCTTGCTGAAGCTGACCCTCGGCGAGATCGCCGAGCAGGTCCGGTTCTTCGAACAGGCGCTCGCCGGCCGCGCCGACCTCCTCGGCAAGCGCGCCGACGGCGCCGGCACCCCCGGCACCGTCCTCGCCGACCGCTGGGTAACTAGGGGCCCGACCTTCAGATCGGGCGTACTCGCACTACCAACGGCCCGCACGATGAAACGCGTTGCCATCGCGATTGGGAGCAACCTCGGTGACCGCGAGGCGGCGGTGGCCTTCGCGGCGACGCGGCTCTCCAACCTCTTCTCGAATGTCCTCCTCTCTGATGTTGTCGAGACCTGGCCGGTGGGCGAGGGGACGGACGATCAGAATCTCTATCTGAATGCGGCGGCGATCGGGGACACCGACCTGTCGCCCCAGGCTATCCTCGACGCACTCCTTCAGATCGAACGCGACTTCGGGCGCGAGCGCCCGGCGAAGAACGCCGCGCGCACGCTCGATCTCGACTTGATCCTGCTGGGGGATGACGTGGTCACGGAGCCGGGACTCGAAGTCCCGCACCCGCGCTTTCGCGAGCGCTTCTTCGTGCTCGGACCGCTGGCCGAGATCGCGCCGGATCTTCTCGATCCCGTGACTGGATTGACGGTGGGGCAGTTGCTGCGGGCGCTCTTGCGCGACGAGACGCGATAAAGCAAAAGGGCCGGCGTTATCGCAGCCGGCTCCAAGACAGGGCGCCGCGAACTTCTGCTCTCCTGTAGCTTCTATCTTCTGATCTACGTGCTCTTCTTGTAGGTGGTCTTCTGCACCGCGCCATCGCGGCCGGCGCGCTCGACAACCAGGTTGCCGCCTTCGAGCGACCAGGTCTGGCTCTGCACCATCGGTGCGCCATCCTGACCCGGACGCGACGTGGAGAGGACGAGCTTGCTGCCGTCCCACTTGGCGGTCGTCTTGATTTCGACTCTCACCGCCGCGGCCATCGTCTGCTTGTTGACCGTCTCGCTGCCGTCGAGCTTGTAGGTGGTGACCACCTTGTTCTCGCCCTGCGTGCGCTCGATCGAGAGCGAGGTCGCGTCCTGCTTGACGGTCATCGGCCCACCATGCCGCCGCCACGGCCGCCACCGCCGCCACCCGCGGGAGGCGCTGCCGCCGGCGCGTCCGGCGTCCACGTGCCGGAGAAGTCCGGCTTCTGCGCGAACGCCACGGTCGAGACCGCGAGAATCGCGGCCGCGATAATTCCTACTCTTGCCAGCTTCATCTTTCGCTCCTTATGAACGATCACCGACTACCCCTGTTACGAACACCTGCGATTACTCGAATCGCAGAGCTTCAATCGGGTCCAACCGCGCCGCCTTGCGCGCGGGATAGAACCCGAAGAATACACCGGTTGCTGCAGCGAAACCGAACGCCATTCCGATCGCATTCGGAGGGATCGTGGTGGGCCATTGCAGGAACCGTTCCGCAGCTTCGGCAAGGCCGAAGCCGAATCCAATCCCGATCATGCCCCCGAAGAGGCTCAACACCACGGCCTCGACAAGGAACTGCAGCAGCACATCCTTACCGCGAGCGCCGATCGCCATACGCAGGCCGATCTCGCGTGTCCGCTCCGTGACAGAGACGAGCATGATGTTCATGATCCCGATGCCGCCGACCAGCAGCGAGACGCCGGCGATGGCGGCGAGCAGGGTGCCCATCGTGCGCGCCGTTTCGGATCGCACCGCGGCCATTTCCTCCAGCGTGCGGACCATGAAGTCGTCCGGGTCGCCGGGCATCAGCTTGTGACGGATGCGCAGCGTTTCGGTGATGGCCGCCGCGACCGGCGCCGTGTCGGGCGTGGCCGCCGACACGGTGATCTTCGATGATGTGCTGCTGGCCCTGCAGCTTCTTGATCACCGTCGTGTACGGCACGCAGCACCACATCGTCCTGATCGTTGCCCATCGAGCCGACGCCCTTGCTCGACATGACGCCGATGACCTTGAACGGGCTGATTGCGGATGCGGATGATCGTTCCGGTGGGATCGACGTCCGGCCCGAAAAGCGTATCGGAGACGACGGTGCCGAGCACCGCGACCTTGGCGGCCGAGTTGACGTCCTGCTGCGTGAAGAAGGCGCCGTACTTCACCGGCCAGCTCCGGATCAGCGGCCAGTCCACCTCGGTGCCTTCGGTCGACGTGGACCAGTTCTGGTTGCCGGCGACGACCGTGCCGCGCGTGTTGGCGCCGGCCGCGACGTACTGCACGCCCGGCACTTCGCGCAGCGCCGCGGCGTCTTCGGGCATCAGCGTGTTCGAGGTGCCCTGGCCCCCTCGCACGCCGCCCGCCGTGAAGTTGCCGGCGTTGATGTTGATCATGTTGGTGCCGGCCGCCTTGACCTGCTCCTCGATCGTCGTCTGCGCGCCCTTGCCGAGCGCCACCATGGTGATGACGGCGCCGACGCCGATGATCATTCCGAGCATCGTCAGCATCGTGCGCAGCTTGTTGCGGTTCAGCGCCTTCAGGGCGATCCGCAGCGTCATGAGAATCGACATCGTTACTCCTAGACCACGCCGCCGATATGTTCGACCGGGACGTCATCGGCCGGCACGCCGGCGCCCGTCGAATCGTCCTCGGGCGGAGGCAGCGCGGCCAGTTCCTTCTTGGCGTCGCGCCGGTTCTTCACCGGGGCGTCCGTCTGGATCTTGCCGTCACGGAAGCGGACGAAGCGCGTGCCGTATTCCGCGATGTCCATTTCGTGCGTGATCAGCAGCACCGTGATGCCGCGTTCCTTGTTCAAGGTCTGGAAGATGCCCATGACCTCGATGCTGGTCCGCGTATCGAGGTTCCCGGTCGGCTCGTCTGCCAGCAGAATCGCCGGCTGCGTGACCAGCGCGCGCGCGATCGCGACGCGCTGCTGCTGACCGCCCGAGAGCTGGTTGGGGAAGTGGTCGTATCGGTCCCCGAGGCCAACTGATTCCAGCGCCGCCTTGGCGCGGGCGTGGCGGTCCGCCGACTTCAGCTTCAGCGACCCGTTGTAGAGCAGCGGCAGCTCCACGTTGTCGAGGGCCGTGGTCCGCGACAGGAGGTTGAACCCCTGGAACACGAAGCCGATCTTCCGGTTGCGGATGATCGCGAGCTCGTCTTTCGACATCCGCGACACATCCTGGCCGTCGAGGACGTACTGGCCGCTCGTCGGACGATCGAGGCATCCGAGGATGTGCATCAGGGTCGACTTGCCCGACCCTGATGGTCCCGTGATCGCCACGAACTCGCCGGGCTGCACGTCCATGTTCGCGCCGCGCAGCGCGCGGACGACGTGGTCGCCCACGTGGTACGTCTTGACGAGGTCCCGTACTGCGAGGATTGGCGCCATTACCGGCCGCGTCCTCCGCCACCACCACCGCCCGGGTTGCCGCGGCCGGGCTGTGCCGCGCTGCGGCATCAGCGGGCTGCCCTGCGCCCTGCTGGCCGGGACGGTTCGCCGGTTCGAGACCGGTCACCACGTTGATGACGAGCTTCCGTGTTGGGCTGAAGCTGCGCCGTTTCCGGCGTTTCGATGATCTCGGTCCACGTGCCGTCGGTGATGCCGGTGCGATACGTTGACCGACTTCAGCTGCTTGTTGATGTAGAGCCACACGCGGCCGCGGCTCTCGGTCGGCGGAACGGGGAGCGAAGAGCGCGTCGACGGTGGTCGGCGTTCGTCCGCGCGAGCACCGAGCTGTCGTTCGCCTGGCCGCCTGAGCGCTGGCCGGACTGGCCGCCCTGCGCGCGCTGCTGGCCGCCGCCGGGTTGCCCTCGAGCCTGCCGAAGAGCGCGTCACCGCCCTGGCGCACCGCCGCGACCACCTCATTCCGGCCGCGGCCCTGCCATGCGCTCTCCCACTGCTTGCGTTCCTCGGGCGACATGTTCTTCATGCGCTCTTCCAACTGCTTGCGGCGCGCGGCGCGCTCTTCCTCGGTCATGTTGCCGGCGGCTCCCACGTCCGCCACCGCCTTCACCGCGGGCCGATCGCTCGCGGCGCGCCCGAGGGATCGCCTCCGCCCTGCGCCGCCGGGTCACGCCGCTGCCCGCCCTGTTCTCACCGGAGCCTGCTGCTGCGGACGGGTTGCCCTGCGGCGCGGCTGCGGCTGCTGAGCCGGTGGCGCCGGGTTCGCACCAGGCGTCGCGGCCGGCTGCCCGTGTGCCGGAGCGCCGGGCTGACCGCTCGGGCCGCCCGCGCGCGGCCCGCCTGGGCCGCCCTGGCCACGTCCGCGTGCTGCATCTCAGGCGGCACTTCCTGCTTGAGCGCCGCGAAGATGTCGTTGGTCGGCCGGAAGCGCAGCGCCGCGTTCGGCACGCGCAGCACGTCGTCGCGGCGCGCGATCTCGATGTTGACCGTCGCGGTCATGCCCGGCTTCAGCTTGTAGTCGTTGTTCGGAACGTCGATGACCGTCGAGTAGGTCACGACGTTCTGGACGGTGATGGGCAGCAGGCGCACCTGCGCGCACGTTGCCGTGGAAGTTGTCGCCCGGATAGGCATCGACGCGGAAGCGTCACCGCCTGACCGGGCCGCACCTTGCCGATCTCCGATTCGTCGATGCTCGCGAGCACCTGCATCTTCGTGAGGTCTTCCGCGAGCTGGTAGAGGACCGGCGCGTTCATGCTCGCCTGCACCGTCTGCCCCTGGTCGACGTTGCGCGAGATGACGATGCCGTCGATCGGCGCCTTGATGATCGTGTGGCCGAGGTTGACCTTCTGCGTGTTCAGGTCCGCGATCGCCACCGTCAGGCTGGCTTCCGACGACTTGATCTGCGACTCGAGCTGCTTGACGTTCAACTCCGCGGTGTCGAGCTGGTCGCGGGGAATGAGTTGACCCGCCCAGAGCTTCTTCGCCTGTTCGTGCTTGCGCTCCGAATCGGCCAGTTGGACCTTCAGTCGATCCAGGTCCGCACGGGCACGCGTCACGCTCGCTTCACGCTGCTCGATGGCGGTTTCGATCAGCGACGGATCGAGACGCGCGATGACCTGACCCTTCTTCACGATGCTGGTTGAAGTCGGCCATCAGCTCGAGCACGACCCCCGACACCTGCGTGCCGACATCGACCGTCTCGACGGCCTGCAGCGCACCGGTGGCCCCGACGCGTTTCGACGATGTCGCCGCGCGTGAGCTGCGCGGTCGTCACGGTCGGCTCGGGCGCGCCCTTCTTCATGTAATAGGCCGCCGCGGCGCCGCCGATCGCCACCAGCACGATAAGAACGAGAATGAGTTTTTTCATAAGTCGGTGTCGCAGTCGCTACGAGTGCTTCGGATGCCCCGTGCGCAGGCCTTTCAAACCTTCTTCGAAGATCGTGTAAACCGTCGGCACGAAGACCAATGTGATGAGCGTCGAGGCCGTGAGGCCGCCGATCACCACCCGTGCCAGCGGGGCCTGCAATTCAGCCCCTTCTCCGATGCCGAGCGACATGGGCACCAGGCCCAGGATCGTCGCCAGCGTCGTCATCAGGATCGGCCGGAGGCGCGTGCGTCCTGCCGTTTCGACCGCCTCCCGAAGCGGCATGCCGTCGCGCCGCCGCAGGATGTTCGTGTAGTCGACGAGCAGGATCGCATTACTTACGACAATGCCGGCCAACATGATTACTCCGATGTAGGCCTGGAGGCTGAAAGTCGTGCCGGTGAGCTTCAGGGCCAGCACGACGCCGATGGCCGACAGCGGCACCGAGAACATGATGACCAGCGGATCTCGCAGCGACTCGTACTGCGACGCCATGACCGCATACACGAGGATGACGGCGAGGATCAGCATGGTGCGCAGTTGGTTGAAGGCGCGCGCCTGCTCCTCGGCCTCGTTGCCAAACCCGACGGCGAAGTCGTTGGGCACGTTGACTTCCTGCAGCCGGGACTGCATGGCGGCCATCGACTCGCTCAACGCGGCCTGCGGCTCGGCCGACACGCGGATGATGCGTTCCTGGTTCTTGCGCTGGATCTCCGTCGGGCCCGACTGGCTGCGGAGCTCGAGGAGGTTCTTCGCCTGGATCACCTGGCCGGCGGGGTTGCTGACGAGCACGTCGCCGACGTCCTCGACGCGGCCGCGGTCCTCTTCCCGGAGCCGGACGATGATCGGGTACTCGTTGCCCCCCTCGCGGAAGAAGGCCGCCTGGTTGCCGCCGACGCTGGTGCGGATCGAGTTCGCGACGCCGCTGACCGACAGGCCGAGGAGCGCCGCCTTGGGCCGGTCCACCTGGATCGCGAGCTCCGGCCGGCCCTGATCGCGGCTGACGCGCGCGTTGCGCACTTCGGGCACGCGATCCATCATGTTCTTGGCTTCCTGGGCGACGTTCGCCGCCGTGCGCAAGTCGTCACCGCGGATCTCGAGCGAGATGCGGCTGTCGCCACCCCCCATGATCCGGTTCATCTGCGAGTTGCCGCCGGAGGCGCGGGTCGTGATGATGACGCCGGGAAGGACGCCGGTGAGCTGCGTATTCAGGTCGCGCGCGATCTGTTCGCTGCTGCGGGTGCGTTCGCCTTTCGGCCGCAGCCGCAGGGTCACGTTCGTGCGGTTCGCGCCGCCGCCCATGAAGCCGCCGCCGCCGGCCTGGGTGATCAGGGTCTCGGTCTCGGGCACCAGCTCGGGAACCATGCTCTCGAGCCGGGTGGCGACGTCCTGCGCGCGCTCGACGCGCGTGCCGACCGGCAGTTCCGCCGTGACGCTCACTTCACCCTCGTCCGCCTGCGGCATCAGCTCGAAGCCGATGGTCGGGAGGATCAGGACCGCCGCGACCACCGCTGCCGTTCCAAGGCCGATGACCGTCGGGCGATGCAGCAGTGAGGTGTGGATCAGGCGCTTGTAGCCGTCGTCCATCCCCGTGAAGAACCGCTCGCTCGCGCCGTACAGCTTGCCCATCAGGCCGCTGCGCTGCTCGGCAGGAACGGGCAGCTTCAGCATCCGGGAGCAGAGCACCGGCACGATGGTGACGGCGACAAACAGCGACATCGCCAGCGAGAACATGACGACGACTGCGAGCTGCTTGAAGAGGATGCTCGAGACCCCGGTCAGGAAGAGCAGCGGCACGAAGACCGCGATGTGCGTGAGCGTCGACGCCAGGATCGCGGACCAGACTTCTTCCGAGCCGTCGATCGAGGCCTGCATCCGGTCCTTGCCGTGCTCCATGTGCCGGAAGGTGTTCTCGATGACGACGATCGAGGCGTCCACGATCATGCCGATGCCGAGCGCGAGGCCGCCGAAGGTCATCGTGTTCAGCGTGTAGCCGTTGAAGAACAGCAGCGCGAAGGTGCCGATCACCGAGATCGGGATCGACGTGAAGATGATGGCCGTCGCGCGGATGTCGCGCAGGAAGATGAAGATGATCAGCATGACCAGGACCCCGCCGAGCATGGCGTGTTCCTTGACCGCGTCGATCGAGCGCTTGATGAACGTCGAGCTGTCGTCGAGCACCGTCAGCTTGATCCCGGGGATCTCGCTAGTTGATCTTCACGACCTCGACGGCGCACCGCGTCGGCGATCTCAACGGTGTTCTGTCCAGACTGCTTCGTGATGCGGAGCCGCACGCCCGGCCGCCCGTTGATGCGGGTGAACGAGCGGAAGTCTTCGGTCGCGTCCTTCACCTCGGCGATGTCACGCAGGTAGACGGGGACGCCGCCGCGCGTCATGACCACCAGGTCGCGGATCTGCTGCAGGTTCTCGAACTGTCCCTGGCTGCGCACGAGGTAGGTGCGATCCCCTTCGTCGATGTCGCCGAGCGGGATGTTCTGGTTCTCGGACCGGAGCATCTGCGTGATCCGGTCGACCGGCAGGTTCAGCGCCGTAATCTTCTCGCGCGACAGCTCGACGTGGATCTGCCGGCGCAGGCCGCCCTCGACGGTGACCGAGGCGACCCCGGGCACGCGCTCGAGGCGGGGCGACAGGTCGTGCTCGCCGATCTCACGCAGCCGGACGCGATCGAAGATCTCCCTCGACGCCGACGCCCATGATGGGGGAGGCGTTCGCGTCGAACTTGAACATGACCGGGGCTTCGGCTTCTTCGGGCAGGCGTCCGCGCACGCGATCGAGTCGATTGCGCACGTCGTCGGCCGCTTCGTTCAAGTCGGTGCCCCACGCGAAGTTCAGCGTGACGCGGCTGGAACCCTCCGACGACGTGGATTCGAGCCGCTCGAGCCCGGCGACCGCGCTCATCGCCTGTTCGAGCGGGCGCGTGACCAGTTCTTCCATCTCGAGCGGGCCGACGCCGGGATAGCCGACGCGGACCGTGATGCTCGGGAACGACACATCCGGCATCAGGTCGACCGGAAGCCGCAGGAAGGAGATCCATCCGATCAGGATGACCACGCCCGAGAGCATGAACATCGTGACCGGCCGCTGAATCGCTATGCGAGGAATGCTCACCGTGTGCTCCCTTCGCGTCCACCGTTGCCCGTGCCGGGCGCCTGTCCACTGCCACCGCCGCCGCGCCCGCTGGACGGCACGATGCGATCGCCGTCCTTGAGCGCCATCGCACCGGTCGTGACGACACGAGTGCCTTCGGTCACGCCGGCGTTGATCTCCACGGCGTCCGCGTCGCGGATGCCGGTGACCACGGGGACGAAGCGCACCGTCATGGCTGGTGCGCCGCCAGCGGGCTGTGCGTCACCCTGGCCGGTCGAGCCCGTCGAGCGCTGGCCGCCGCGCGCTGCGCCTTCGCCCCGGGTCGCGCCGCCACCGGAACCCGCCACGAAGACGCCCGTCTTGCCGTCCACGTCGACGATCGCGTTGCGCGGCACCGTGAGGGCGTCGGGTCGCTGCGCCACGGTGAGGTCCACGCGGGCGTACATGCCGGGCTTCAGCCGGTAGCTGGCGTTCGGGACTTCGATTTCCATTTCCGCCGTACGCGTTTGCGGATCGAAGACCGGCGCGATGCGGGTCACGCGTCCGACGAATTTCTCCCCTTCGAAGGCGTCGACGCCGACCTGCGCCGGCATTCCGACCTGCAGCCGTTTGACGTCTTTCTCGACGACGTTGACGACCATGCGCACGACGTGGATGTCCACGATGGAGGCGACGGGGGCGTTCGGGCTCACGCTCGCGCCCGGATCCAGGTAGCGCTTCCCGATGAACCCGTCCACCGGGGACGAGATGACCGTGTTGGCGAGATTGATCCGCAGCTCTTCGAGCCGGGCCTTGGACTGATCGAACTGCGCCTTCGCGAGATCGAGCTGCGCGATCGCCGCCTGGTGGCGCGCCTCGGTGTCGTCGTAGGTCTGGCGGGGGAGGAGCTCGCGTTCGAGCAGGCTCTTGTTGCGCGCGAGGTTCGTCTCTGCGAGCTTCAGATCGGCCTCGCGCTGCCGGATCGTCGCTTCGGACACTTTGTAGGCCGCTTCCTGCTGCCGAACCTGCTCGCGGACCTCGCGGTCCTCGATCTTCGCGATCGCTTGCCCTTTGCGCACCTGGTCGCCGAGTCGCACGTTGACTTCGGCGACGCGCCCGTTGACGCGAGGGACGGCTTCGACCGTGGCGGCGCCGATCAGGGTGCCGACGATGGTGACGCGCTCGCTGACCGGGCCGCGCTTGACCGTCGCGAACTCCACCGGCATGGGCGGACGGCCGGCGCCGCGCCCGCCACCCGGACCGCCGGCGGAACCGGCTGCCGAGGTGTCGCTGCGTTTGTAGAGGAACACCCCGCCGGCAATGACGGCGACCGCGACCGCGAGCAGAACGAATTTACGCATCGAGAGTCGTTACCGCGTGATCTGAACGCGCTGGAAGTCGATGAGCGCGCGCTGGTAGTTGAGCTGCTGGCGCAACTCGCTGTTGCGCGCGTCGTTGAGGTCGCGCTGCGCCTGCACGACTTCGAAGTTGGTCGCCATGCCCTGCTGGAACTTCGCCTCGGCGGCCTCGAGCCGCTGCTGGGAGAGCTGACGCGAGACCTGCGCCGCCTGCATGGATTCGAGGCTGTTCCGCACCGCGAGCGCCGCCGCCGTCACTTCCGTCGCGATCTGCAGCTCCACCGCCTTGATCGACGCTTCGGTCTGCGAGCGCAGCAGGCGCTGGCGCGCGATGTTGGCCTTCGGCGCGCTGTTGCCGAGCGGATAGCTGAAATTCAGCCGGACGTTCCAGGTCGGCGCTTCGAACGAGGAGATGTCGCCGAGCGCGTTGAAGTAGCTGCCGTTCGGCGGCGCGACGGTGATGCCGGTCACCGGATCGGTACGCGCGATGCCCACGCCGGCGCGGCCGCTCAGGTTCATCGTGCCGATCAGGTCGAGCGCGGGCTTCACTTCGTTCGCCAGGCTCTTGCAGCGAGATGTCCATGGAATCGAGGTTTTTCCGCGTCACCGCGAGATCGGTGCGCTGCGACAGGGCGGTGGTCACGGCGCCTTCGAGGTCGATCGGTGTCGCCGTCATGATCGGGCGATCCGTCGGAACGATCGTGGCTCTCCACAGTTCGTCGTCGGTGCCGCTCACGATCAGGCGCTTGAGCGCGAGCTCGTTGTTACGCAGGATCGCCTGCGCGCTCACCAGCTGCTGCCGCCGCGAGGCTTCCTCGGCCTGCGCCTGCACGATGTCGATCGGCGCCATGCTGCCGATTTCCACGCGAAGGCGGTTGTCCCGCACCAGCCGCGCCGCCAGCTCCAGCGAGCTCTGCGCCGCCTGGACCGCTTCACGCGCGTAGACCAGCTCCCAGTAGGCGCTGCGGATCTGGGCGAGGATGCTGACGACCTGTCCGGACAGGTTGATCTCGGCGATGTCCTGGCTGATCTCGTTGGTCAGCACCTGCGCGCGCGTCGAGTCGATCCTGAAGTTGCGCAGCAGCGGCTGCGTGAACAGGCCTTCGAAGCCCGAGCTGAAGCACGGGTTACAGGTGGCGTTTGCCGAGCTCGTGTACGTGCGGTTGTTGGTCCACGCCAGGCTGTAGTTGCCGCCACCGCGCCACATGCGCTTGCTCATGCCGGCGCTCCAGCTTTGCTGTTCGTTGGTGGTCTTCTGGCCGCCCGAGAGCGCGCTCGGTACTGAGCTGCGTCTGGTTGTTGTTGCCGAGAGCGCGAGGTCAGGGTGGGCAGATACGTGGCGCGCGTCGCCGCCATCGTGAAGTCCCAGGTCTGCGGCGTGATGCGCTCGGAGATGAGCGTGAGGTTCTTCTCGCGCCCGCGATCGACCGCTTCTTTCTCCGTCAGGTTGATGACGGGACCCGCCTGCGTGTCGAGCGGCGACACCGGCGCCGCCGGATCCTGCGCAATCTGCTTTTGCGCTTGTGCGATCAGCGCCTTCACATGATCGGCGCTCGGCTCATTCGGCTTTGGCTGCGCGGTGGCGGGAATCGCCGAAGCGAGGGTGAACGCGGCCACGGCCAGCGTGCATGCGGTCTTACTCACGAAATGCCTCCAGAGATGCGACTGAAACAACGAATTGTAGCTACTTACTGCGGCGGTCGCCCTGCCTCTTTCGCTCGGCTTCGCGCCGTTCGAAATAGGACATGAGCTTCTTGTTCTGCTCGGGCAGCAGGACGCGCTGCATCCGGTAGAGCATGACGTAGCGGATCTTGTTGAGTTCGTACCGGCGGCTTTCGATCTTCTCGACCTGTTTCGCGACGACGGGAATGTCAGCCGTATTCGCGTCGATCGTCTCGGACAGCGCCTTCTGCAATTTCATGATCTCTTCGCGGAGGGGCTTCATCTTGGCCATGTCCTCCTCGGAAGATCCGGTCGATCTCGGCCGCCTGCTGGGTGCTGAAGCCCGCGGCCGCCATCGCCTTCTCGTCCTTCCACCACGGATACCGCGGGAGGTTGTCGAACGGCTCGACATGGCGCTCCTGTGCGAGCCTGCGGCTTGGCTGCGGTCTTGCGGTTGTTGCTGCTCTGACTGTGCGACAACCACACCGGCGGAAGCCAGTGAAAGAAGTATGGCGAGCGTGCAGCGGTTCTTTCGTGCCATGGGCGTTCTCAATCTCCCGTTCGGCTTGGGCCGGTCGTTGCGTGGGTGACGACAGCGCTATTACGACCGCGGGTGGTCCATACGTTTACCGCGCGTGTGGAATAGACGCCCCTGTGGGGCCGACGGTATGTGGGGTATCCCACTGATTATAAAGCCACATGGCAGAATGGCAGTTCGCTTGCACAACTCCCGGGCGTCGGGGCGGATGGCCGCCCCGCGCTGAGAGGAGCGGAGTCGTGAAGATCGCGATGACGGCGTGCCTGGTCTTGGCCCTCTTCCTGGTGGGCATCAGCATCGGCCGGGCGGCCGAGCGGGAAAAGGACGAAACGGTCGTCACCGTCCAGGTGAACTCCGCCGACCACGAGGTTCAGGAAGGCTACTTCGCCCTCGGCGAGCAGGCCACCGTCATGGTCAAGCCCGGCAGCGACCTCTTTCAGTTTCTCAGCCGCCAGCGCGGTCGCAAGGTCAAGATCGTCCTCACGGAAGCTGCCGCCGTTGAACTCTCGAAGATCGAGCGCTAGGAGTTCGCGAAGGAATCGAGCTTCCGGATGACTTCCCCGACGATGTTGTTGGGGGTTGACGCGCCGGCGGTCAATCCGATAGCCAGCCCACCAGCTTTCGGGAGCCAGTCCTTCGACACCGCTTCGACCCCCTTGGCCGTCGAGGGGAGCCCCACCGGGCGGTGCCGGATCTCTTCCGCCGAAATCAATCCGTCGGGTTCCGCGATGTGGAACGTCGTCACCCGCTCGGCGCAGATCCTCGCCAGGTTGCACGTGTTGCTGCTGTTGTAGCCGCCGACGACGATCATCAGGTCGAGCGTGAACCCACCGAGAAGCGTGAGGACCGCATCCTGGCGCTCCTGCGTGGCGCTGCAGATGGTGTCGAACGATCGGAAGCACGTGGCGAGCGCTTCCTCGCCGTAGCGGTCGCGCATCGCGTCCCGGAACATCTCGCCGATCTCCAGCGACTCGCTCATCAGCATCGTCGTCTGGTTCGCGCAACCGATGCGGAGCAGGTCGCGATCGGGGTCGAAACCGGGTGAGGCGGCCTCAGCGAAGCGCGCCAGGAATCCGCTCTTATCCCCACCCTTTCGGATGTAGTCGCACACGATCACCGCCTCGGCGCGGTCGAGGAGGACGAGGTAGCGGCCGTCAGGGTGCTTGAGCGCTTGCGAGGCGGTGGCGCGCGTCTCCTCGTGGCGCACCTTGCCGTGGATGATCGAGGTGAACCCCTCGCGCGCATAGCGGGTGACGTTCTTCCAGACGTTCAGCACCGATCCGCAGGTCGTGTCGACCAGGGTGCAACCCTGTTCGGCGAATTGCGCCATGTCGCCCACCGTGACCCCGAACGCCGGAAGGATCACGACGTCGTCGGCGCCCAGCGTGTGGGAGCGTTCGTCGGGATCCGACAGGAAACGGATGCCCTGCGCGCGCAACCGGTCGTTGACGTGGGGGTTGTGGATGATCTCGCCGGTCAGGAAGATATTGCGCCCGGGGAATCGCGCGCGCGCCTGGTAAGCGTAGTCCACGGCGCGATCGACGCCGTAACAGAACCCGAACTCACGTGCGAGATGGACGGTGAGGCGGCCGGAACTGAACTTGTAGTCGGATTCACGGACCCGATCGACGATCTGGCTGTCGTAGGCGTTGGACAGTTCAGCCGCAACGGCCTCTTTCATGTCGAGGCCCTTGCGGAAAATCAAGGGCTGGGGAGTGGCCAATGCTTACCTGGAAGACGTAATGAAGTCGGCGGCCCTCGGTGTGAAGGTGTCGAAGGATCGCAGCGCATCGTACTGAGGTGTGGCCGCGGCTTCAAGTTCCTGGAAGAGGGTTTCTTCGCTCACCGACGCGCTCGCCGGGACCACGCCGCGGCCGCTGCCGTCGGTGGTCTGAACAATGGTGGGGCGCACGTCGCGGCGCTCACCGATATGCCGAAGATCCATCAGGTTACCGAGCCCGATCCCCATAATGAGGCCGGCCGCGACACCGGTCGCCACCCAACGAGTCATCGGGGATCGGTGGCTGATATTCGTGCCGGGGAACTTCGGGAACACGATCACGCGAGCGGGCCGCTCGGAGGCTTCGAGCCGCTTGAGGATCTGGGCGTGCTGGGCGGCGAGGCGCTCGGCCGGAAATGCGAGCTCGGCCTCGGTGACGGCGTCTTCGCGCACGTCGTTCATCCATGAGCCAAACGCCGAAAAACGGACACGGCACTCAGCGCACCGCTCGAGGTGCGGATCCGTGATCACTTCACGGGAACCGTCGGCCGCCGCCGTCCACAGCTCTGCGAGCGCGGCGTCGTCGAGGTGGCGGCTAGTGAGGCGATCAAAGATCGACACGTTTCTTCTCTCCCGCGGGCTCCTCGCTGGCTTCTCCGAGCAGCGCCCGCAATTTCCGAATGGCCCGGAACAAGTGCACCCGGACCGTCGATTCGTTCAAACCGGTCAGCGCGCTCACTTCCCTCGAGGTGCAACCCTCGTAGTGACTGAGCATGAACACCGACCGTTGCCGGTCGGGCAGCTTGGCGAGTGCGTCGGCGACCCGCCGCCGCCGTTCCCGCGCGAGCAGCTGCGCTTCCGGTGAGGGTTCGCGCCCCGGCGTCCGCTCGGCGAAATCCCGTTCCCCTCCCGGCCCGTCCGGCATCGAGGTGATCCAGCGCTCCCGACGCGTGCGTGCCTTGATCCGATCGAGGCACCCATTGATCAGGATGCGCGTGAACCAGACCTCGAAGGGGAGCTCCTCGCGGAACGAATGGAGGTGCGAGTACGCCTTGACGAACGCATCCTGCACCGCCTCGTCCGCATCCGCCGCATCGCGGAGGTAGTGGAAGGCGATCCGGGATGCCCGTCGCTGGTGCCTGGCCACCAACTCGGCGTAACGCTCGCGGGCGTCGGCATGCCTGCCGTCTGCCTGCGCCGCCTTGACGGCCGAGGCCGCCGCGCCGTCCGCTTCGCGGCCCTGTAACCCGGCCGCCTGAGCTCCTGCCATTGGAATACGCCCTATATCTTCAGCTGTTTACAGGCACATTATAGACGGGTAAGACGTGCGCCGCCGTGCGGCAATCCTACAATGGCGGGAATGGCAGGCGATCAGGGGCGTCCGCGCGGGTCGGAATTCGTGTTTGCCCGGCTCCGATATGACTCGGGAGACTGGGATTACAACCCCAAGGTGGCCGCCAACGTCCTCAATTCCATCGTGGAATACACCACGATCAAGGTTTTTCCGGAAGAGGTCGTCATCGCGGCCTCGTCCGACGACCTCCTGTCCTTCCCGTTCCTTTTCATGACGGGCCACAAGCTGGTGCGGTTCACGGCAAAAGAGCGGGACCGGTTGCGCGCGTTCGTCGAGCACGGCGGGTTGCTCTTCTCGGACGACTGCAACCACGACGTCAACGGGTTGTACTCCCGCAGCTTCGAGGCGGAGATGCTGGCGATTTTCGGCGAGCGGGGAAAGATGCCGAAGCTGCCGGACGCGCATCCGTTGTATCGCTCGTTTTTCCGGTTCGACAAGGGCCCCCCGCAGACGACGCACGAGCTGAACGGTTGGGGAGACGACATCGTCCACGATTACCTGCGCGGCATCGAGATGCGCGGGCGGCTGGGGGTGCTCTACAGCAACAAGGACTACGGTTGCGAGTGGGACTACGACTGGCGCAACAAGCGCTTTCAGCGGGAAGACAACACCCGATTTGCCGTCAACATCGTTGTTTATGCGATGACCGCCTGATGCCGATAATCGGAACGATGAAAAGCCGGACGTGTCTGTTCGTGATCCTGGTCGCGGCGACGGCTTGTTCGACCGCACCCGGACGGCTGACCCTCCCGGCAACCGCTCGAGACCCACAGATCGTCTTGCGGGTGAAGGTCGCTGAAGAGGGAAACGCGATCCGCCGCGTGCCGCTCGAGGATTACGTGCAGGGGACGATCATTTCTGAAGTGGCGCCGCCTTCCGGCGACGAAGTGGTCATGCAGGGGATGTACGAGGTGCAAGCCATCGTGGCTCGTACCTATGCGATGGCCAATCGCGGACGGCACGGGTCCGATGGCTTCGATCTCTGCTCGACGACCCACTGCCAGTTGTATCAACCGTCACGGCTGAAGACGTCCCGCTGGGCGGCCAGCGGCCGTGTGGGAGCGGCGCGGACGTCAGGCGTCGTCCTCTGGCACAACCAGGCGCTCGCCAGCACGATGTTCCACGCCGACTGTGGCGGGCACACCAGCACGGCCGCGCATGTCTGGGGTGGCACGCCTCGCCCGTACCTGACAGCGACGCGAGACGATGACGTGGAAGGCGTCGTCCACGCGCGCGTGGAGCTACGAGGTGCCGGCGGGCGACTTGCTGCGTGTCCTCAACGCGAATACGCGTACCCGTGTCGGAGCGCGAATCGACACGCTGAAGGTGCTCGACCGCGACGTCGCCGGGCGCGCCGAGATGGTGGCCCTGCACGGCGAGCGCGAGCGGCTCGTGCGCGGGGAAGACCTGCGGGCGGTGCTGACACGGACCTTCGGTGCGCGCACGATCCGCAGCACGATGTTCACGGTGCGCCGTGAACGCGGAATGTTCGTGTTCGAGGGGCGGGGGTTCGGCCATGGCGTGGGCCTGTGCCAGGCGGGCGCGCTGGCGCGCATCAAGGCCGGGGTGACGCCGGAGGTCGTGCTGCAGCGCTATTTCCCGCAGACGAGCATCCGCAGCCTGGCCAACTGATGCCGCGGATCCTCGTCATCGACGACGACGCCGCCGCGCGCGACAGCGTCTCCCGCATGTTGCGGACGGCGGGGCACACGGTCCAGGAAGCCGCGTCGGGCGAGGACGGCATCGCGCAGGCGCGCAGCGGCGCCTTCGACGTCATCCTGTCCGACCTTCAGATGCCGGGGGTCTCAGGGCTCGACGTCCTCCAGCGGCTCCGCGACGCGCATGTCGATTCGGTATTCATCATCATGACGGGCTTCGGCACCGTCGAGTCCGCGATCGATGCGATGCGGCTCGGCGCCGTGGACTTCATGCAGAAGCCGTTCTTCCGCGACGAGCTCTTGATGCGGGTTCGCGCGGCGGCGGAGCGCCGGCAGCTCGCCCGCCACGTCGGTCTGCTGCAGAAGCAGATTCGTCCGGCCGGGAACCTCGACTCGCTCGTCGGCGCCAGCGAACAGATGACGCGCGTCAAGGACCTGGTGCGGCGGGCGTCGGTGGCGACGGGCACGGTGTTGATTACCGGAGAGACCGGGACCGGCAAGGAGCTGGTCGCGCGAGCGATCCATGCCGGCAGTCCGCGGCAGCGACGGGCCATTTGTGCCGCTGAATTGCGCCGCGGTCACCGAATCCCTCCTCGAGAATGAGCTATTCGGCCACGCGCGCGGCGCGTTCACGGGAGCGGCGGGCCCGCGCGCCGGCCTCATCGAGCATGCGTCCGCAGGCACGCTGTTTCTCGACGAGATCGGCACCATGCCGGCCGCGCTTGCAGGCGAAATTGCTGCGCGCGCTCGAATCGGGCGAGGTGCGACGCATTGGTGAGAACGAAAGCCGGAAAGTGGACGTGCGATTCGTCGCCGCGACCAACGTCGATCTCAAGGCGGCGGTGGATAGGGGAGCGTTTCGCGGCGACCTCTATTACCGGCTGAACGTCCACCGCGTGCATCTGCCGCCGCTGCGCGAGCGGGCGGGGGACATCGACGTCCTCGTCGAGCACTTCCTGCAGCGCTACGGCGCTCCGGTTGGCGTTACGGCCTGCACACCGGAGGCGCTCGACACGCTGCGAGCCTACGACTATCCCGGCAACGTCCGCGAACTCGAACACATCATTCAGCGGGCGGTCGCGATTGCACCCGATCCGCAGATCCAGCGCGCCGACTTGCCCGAAGAGTTGGTGGCGCGGAAACCCGCGCCGGCGCCGCCCGACGGGAGCGTGATGGCCGCCCGCGAACGCGCCGAACGCGACATGATCGTGGCCGCGCTCGGCCGGAACAACGGCGAGATCGCCGCCGCCGCGCGCGAGCTGCACATCAGCCGCACGACGATGTGGCGGTTGATGAAGAAGCACGATGTGACCGACGGCCGCTGAGGCTGCGCACGTTTCACGTGTGAAACGTCGGCCTGTTTCAGACCTGCAACCTGGACCGAGTTCAGCGCGGCACTCCTGCGATTCCCGGGCCCGCTAAACCTTCCCTGAACTGACAGTTATCCGTCGTTGGCCGTCCTCGCGTGCGGGCGGCGCGCCGCTTGCCTTCGTGTGCGGTGTCTCCCGAAGCCAACCGGTGTGGAGCCATGACCCAGGTACCCCTGCAACTGCTGATCGTCGAGAGCGACCACGGGATGGCGGCGACGCTGGCCGTGACGGCCGCGTCGCGCGAGTGTGCGGCGGTCGGTGTCGCGTCCGCCACGGAGGCCTACGGCGCGCTCGAGAGCCGGACGTTCGACGTCGCCGTGATCGACCTCTCAGCCAACGCGAACGAGGGCTTCGACCTCCTGCAGACGATCAACGAGCGCTATCCCTCGACCGTGACGGTCGTGACCTCGGCGGCCGCGTCCGTCGATGTGACCGCCCGTTCGTACGAGATGGCCGCCTTCCGCTTCGTGCCCAAACCCTACGATGCCGAACGGCTGCTCGACACGGTGCGCGAAGCGGTCGACCACGGATGGAAGGCGGACCGCCACCACCGACTGTTTTGGGAACTGCAGATCATCAACGAGATCGCGGACGGCATTACGCATTCGCTGGAGCTGACTGACGTTCTGACCGGGGCCCTCCAGCGGCTGCGGGGGGCGCTCGGTCTCGCGGGCGGTGCCATCCGCCTACGCGACGAACTCACCGGCGAGTACGGTGTCGCGGCGGTCGTCGGCGCCGCCGCGATGCATCGCATTTGGACCCGGCAGGGTGGCGAGATCGAGCGACCGAGCGACCGCGTTCTGGCCACCCGGCGAGCCGTCGTCATCGAGGACCTCGCCCCCATGGTGCAGGGAGACGACGCGACGCCGTTGCCGGCGCGGAGCGCCGCGAGCGTTCCGATGTTCGTTGGCGACGAACTGGTGGGGACGCTGACGGTCACCGCCCTGGCGCCCCGTCGTTTCAACCTCGCGGACCAGCGGCTGCTGACCACGATCGCCGGCCAGATCGGCGCGGCGGTCCAGAACGCGCGCCTGCACGCCTGCGTCCGGCGCGGAAAACGCGATTGGGAGAAAACCTTCGATGCGATCGGCGATCCGATCGCGGTGTTCGACGCCCGTGGGGAAGTGCTCCGCGGCAATACCGCGCTGGCCCGACATCTGCGCGTGCCGGTCACGGCGCTGGTGGGGCTGACGTGCCGCGACGTCGGCTTCTGCGGAGGCGGATGTCCGGTGTGCGCCGTAGGGCGCGCCGACCTTGATACCTCCCATGCCGAGATCTCGACCCTCGAAGGCCGGATCTTCAGCGTGACGACCTTCCCCGTGGCTGGTGGACCGGATGACGCGGCTGTCGTCCAGGTGGCCAAGGATGTGACCGAGGAAATCGCCAGCGCTCGACGGATGCGGCAGCTGGGTGAGGAGCTCGCGTCCGCCAATCGCCGATCGATGACGGCCCTGCTGCAGTTGAAGGCGGCGCAGGCGCAGCTCCTTCAGGCGGAGAAGCTCTCGGCGATCGGGCACCTGGTCGCCGGCGTCGCGCACGAACTGAACAACCCGCTGACGAGCATCATCGGCTACGCGCAACTGCTGGAGGAGGAACTGCGGGCATCGCCGCACGCCCCGGACGTTCGGCACATCGCCGACGAGTCCGAGCGGGCGGCGCGCATCGTTCGCAATCTGCTCGCCTTCGCGCGCCGACAAACGGCCGCTCGTGCTCCGCACGATGCCGGCGTCCTGTTCGAGCGCACGCTCGCTTCGCGCGAGCACGCGCTGCGCAGCAGCGGCATCACGCTGGAGCGCGCCTTCGAGCCGCGGCTGCCGCCGGTCGTTGGGGACGGCAACCAGCTCCAGCAGGCGCTGATGAACCTCGTGCTCAACGCCGAGTACGCGGTGCGGAATCGTGAGGTGAAGCAGCTCCGCGTCGGCGCGCGGTTCGACGACGCCGCCGGGGCCGTGGAGCTGTTCGTCACCGACAGCGGTCCGGGTATCGACACCGCGAACCTGACCCGCATCTTCGATCCCTTTTTCACGACTCGCGACGTCGGCGAGGGAACCGGCCTGGGTCTGAGCATCTGCTATGGCATCGTGCGCGACCACGGGGGCCAGATCCTCGTCGACACCACGACAGGCGGGGACGTCGTTTTCGCTGCTGCTTCCGGCGCGCATTGACGAGCCGCAGCAGTCGCACGACATCCTGATCGCGCAGGCGGATGGGGAGGGCAACGTCATCGGCGCCGCCCTCGAAGGCTGGGGCTATCGCGTCGCGTCGGCAGCCACCACCTCGGAGGCGCTGGAGCGCTACGCCCGCGGCGTGCACGCGCTCTTCCTCGATGCCACCCTGCTGGCGGCCGATCCCGCCGCGTGGCGCGCCGCACGGGCGCGGCGATCAGTCGCGCGCCCCCGTGATCCTCATGGGGCTTTGTGAAGATGCCGAGGTCGATCGATTCCGGCGGGAACAGGCGAGCGCGCTGCTCGTCCCGCCGTTCCAGCTCAGGCCGCTGCGGACCGCCGTCCGGGCGTTGGCGAAGGAGTACGTATGAGTCACCAGCCGGTTCTCGTGGTCGTCGACGACGAGCAGTCCATTCTCGATGTCGTGGGGCGCTTCGCGCAGCGCGCGGGGTTCGAAGTCGTGCCCTGCTCGCGCGGTCGCGATGCCATGACCTTCATGCAGACCCGTCACGCCGACCTGGCGCTCGTGGACCTGCGCATGCCGGATGTCGGAGGGCTCGACGTGCTGCGCGCGATCCGCGAGGCGGACGCCAGCTGCCAGGCGGTGCTCATGACCGGCTACGCGTCGGTCGAGACCGCCGTCGAGGCGATCAAGCTCGGCGCACTCGATTACGTCAGCAAGCCGCTGGATTTCCAGAGGTTGGAACGGCTCCTGGCCACCGTGCGGGAAGAGTCGGAGCGCCGGCGCACGCTGCTCTCCATGGAGAGTGACCTGGCCCGGCGGCTCGAGTTCTGCGGCATGATCGGGCGCGGCGCGCCGATGCAGGACCTGTTCGGCATGATCCGCCGGCTGGCGCCGCACGTGCGCACGGCGTTGATCACCGGCGAGACCGGCACCGGCAAGGAACTGGTCGCGCGCGCGCTGCACACGCTCGGACGGCGCGCCGAGTGCCGATTCGTGACGGTCAACTGCTCGGCGGTGGTTGAGCCGCTCTTCGAGACTGAACTCTTCGGTCAGGTGCGCAGCGCGTCCAGCGACCAGAAGGTCGGCCTTTTCGAGCTCGCCGACGGCGGCACGCTGTTTCTCGACGAAATCGGAGAGCTGCCGCTCTCGATGCAGGCGAAGTTGTTGCGCGTGCTCGAGCTGGGCGAGATCCACCCGCTCGGATCGCTGGAAGCGCGTCGCGTCAACGTGCAGGTCGTGGCGGCGACCAACCGCGATCTTCGCGTGGACGTCGCCGCCGGCCGCTTCCGCAGCGACCTCTACTACCGCCTCAACATCGCCGAGATCGCGCTGCCGCCGCTGCGCGACCGTCGCGAAGACATTCCGTACCTGACGGCGGCGTTCGTCCGCGAGACCAGCGAGCGGCTGGGCAAGGCCCTGATCGGCCTGACCCCTGGGGCGGAACGACTCCTCGCTTCGGCGTCATGGGAGGGGAACGTCCGTGAGCTGCGGAACGTGATCGAGCGGGCGTGCATCATGGCCGATGCGGACTTCATCACGGAGCGCGAGCTGGCGACGTGCATGCCTCCGACACACTGGCGGCCGGTGGCGTCGGCCGCGGTCCACGCCGGCGGCGCCGCGCTGCAGGGCCTCGAGACCGGCGCGACGGCCGCGAATCCCGAACTGCTGGCGACCGTCGAACGCGATCACATTCAGCGGGCCCTGCTCCGCGCCGGCGGCAACAAGAAAGCGGCCGCCAAGATGCTCGGCCTCAGCCGGCGTGCGCTGTACCGCCGACTCGAACGGCTCGACCTGTCGGGCACCATTACGCGGCGTCCGCCGACACCCGGTCCGTCCTCGCTCAGTGCGTAGAGACGCCATGGCTCCGGTGACGCCTCATTTCGCCGTTCATCGGCCATCAGCGGGGATTGGAGTGGCACGAAGCGGCCGCCGAGGCGGGCCGGTGGAAGCGGCAACTCGACGAAGAACTGCGCGAGCGCAAGGCCGGGCTCCAGCGCACGATACGCAGTCTCACCCTCGAATGCGACCCGGACGTGGAAGTGCTGGTCTCGAGAAATTGACTCAGCGGGAGAGTACGCCCACGCGCATCGCGTACGGTTTCTCGCGGTCGGCACTGCGACGGAGCTGGCCCTGCCCGCGGACGAGATCGCCGTGCTCGCCCGGGCCGCGCTGCTGCATGAGATCGGGAAAGCCGCACTGCCTCTCGCGCTGGTGCGGAAGCCGGCCGCGCTGCTTCCTGAAGAACTGGCCCTCGTGCGGACCTATCCCGCCGTCGGCGCATCGGTCCTGTCGAGGTTCCGTTCCTGAAGACCGCCGCACCGATCGTCCGCGACGCGCACGAGCGGATGGACGGCCACGGGTTCCCACACCGCGTGACAGGCGCCTCGGTCAGCCTCGCCGCCGGATCCTCGGGTGGTGGACGCGTACGACGCGATGACCCACGCCCGCGTCTTTCGGGACCCCATCTCACAACCACAGGCATGCTCGAAGTCGAGCGCTGCAGTGGCAGCCAGTTCGATCCGCTGGTCGTCCGCGCCTTCCGCAGCGTGGTTCCTCGCTAACCGCCCGAGCCCGGCAGGCCCCTGGAGTGCGTTGACACCCTGTTGCCGCCCCGGTACGATCGATAGGTTTGACGGGCATTCCATCAACCGAGCGAGGAGCAATGGCACACGTGCAGCAGCAGGAAACCGGTCTCGAAAGTCACGGGATCAAGAATGTGGCTCGGGTCTACTGGAACCTGAGCGTCCCGGCCCTTTACGAGGAAGCGGTCCGCCGGCGCGAGGGATCTATTTCCGCCGCGGGCCCGCTGGTCTGCCGGACCGGGCAGCACACGGGCCGTTCCCCCAACGACAAGTTCATCGTCCGCGAGCCCTCGAGTGAGGACCGTGTGTGGTGGAGCAAGGTCAACCGGCCGATCGAGGCCGCGAATTTCGATGCCCTGCACCAGCGGCTGCTGAATTACGTGGAGGGGAAGGAACTCTTCGTCCAGGACTGCTACGCCGGTGCCGACCCGCGCTACCGCCTGGCCGTCCGCGTCATCACCGAGCAGGCCTGGCACAGCCTCTTCGCCCGGCACATGTTCATCGACATTCCCGAGGCGATCGGCCGCCCGGCGCACGACCGTGAGCCTGACTTCACGGTGATCGACATGCCAGGGCTGACGGCCGATCCGAAGGCGAACGGCACCAACTCGGAAGTCTTCATCCTCCTGAACTTCGCGAAGAAGCTGGTGCTGATTGGCGGCACGACCTACGCCGGCGAGATCAAGAAATCGATCTTCACGGTCATGAACTACGTGCTTCCCCTGAAGAACGTCATGTCGATGCACTGCTCGGCCAACGTCGGCCCGGCGGGGGACGTGGCGCTGTTCTTCGGCCTGTCGGGGACCGGCAAGACGACGCTGTCCAGCGATCCGCAGCGGCAACTGATTGGCGACGACGAACACGGCTGGAGCGAGGACGGCGTGTTCAACATCGAAGGCGGGTGCTACGCAAAGATGATCCGGCTCTCCGCTGAAGCGGAGCCGCAGATCTACGCGACCACCCAGCGCTTCGGGACTGTGCTCGAGAACGTCCGCACGGACGCCGGCACCCGGGAGCTCGATCTCGACGACGACTCGCTGACCGAGAACACGCGTGGCGCGTATCCGCTCGACTTCATCGACAACTCGCTGCCGTCCGGGCAAGCCGGGCATCCCCAGAACATCGTGATGCTGACCGCCGATGCCTTCGGCGTGCTGCCGCCGATCGCGCGGCTCTCGCCAGCCGGCGCCATGTATCACTTCCTCTCCGGGTACACCGCCAAGGTGGCGGGAACCGAAAAAGGCGTGACCGAGCCGAAGGCGACCTTCAGCACGTGCTTCGGCGCGCCGTTCATGGTGCTGCACCCGACGGTGTATGCGAAGTTCCTCGGGGAGAAGATTGCCCGCCACAACGCCAAGGTCTGGCTGGTGAACACCGGGTGGACGGGCGGACCGCACGGGGTCGGCAGCCGCATGAAGATCGCGCACACGCGGGGGATGATCACGGCCGCGCTCTCGGGTGCGCTGGACAACGTTCCCTACCAGACCGACCCGATTTTCAACCTCGAGGTTCCGCAATCGGTGCCGGGCGTGCCGTCGGAGGTCCTGAGCCCGCGCACCACCTGGAAGAACGGCGCCGACTACGACGCGCAGGCGCATAAACTCGCGCAGATGTTCGTCGACAACTTCAAGACGTTCGAAGCCGAGGCGGCGCCGGACGTGCGGGCCGCCGGGCCGAAGGCCGTGTGATCGCAACCATCGGGCTGGAAGTTCACGCCCAGCTTCTGACGGCGAGCAAGATCTTCTGCGGGTGCAGCGCTTCGTTCGGCGCTGCACCCAACACCACGACCTGTCCGGTGTGCCTGGGCGCGCCGGGGGCCCTTCCGGTGCTCAACCGCCAGGTCGTGGATCATGCGGTGCGCGCCGCCCTGGCGCTCGGATGCACCGTGCATCCCATCTCGGTGTTTGCGCGAAAGCACTATTTCTATCCCGACCTTCCGAAGGGTTATCAGATCTCGCAGTACGACCGGCCATTGGCGACAGGCGGAGCGCTGTTCGTCGGTCCGGAGGGGCGCCGCGTCGGGATCGTGCGGCTGCACGTCGAGGAGGACGCCGGCAAGTCCCTTCACGACGGGTTCGCCGAGGCCGACCGATTCACGTGCGTGGATTTCAATCGCAGCGGGGTGCCGCTGGCCGAGATCGTGACCGCCCCCGACATCGACTCGGGCGCCATGGCGTCGGCGTGCTTCAGCCGCATCCGCGAAGTGCTCGTGGCCGTGGGGGTCAGCGACGGCAACATGGAAGAGGGAAGCCTGCGCTGCGACGCGAATGTCTCGGTGCGCCGGCAGGCCAGCGATCCGCTCGGCGTGAAAACGGAAGTCAAGAACATCAACTCGTTCCGCTACGTGCAGCGGGCGATCGAGTACGAGATCGAACGGCAGACCGCGATCCTCGCCGGCGGCGGGTCGCTCGACGGCGAGACGCGCCTCTTCGACAGCGCCTCGGGCCGCACCGTCTCGATGCGGACGAAAGAGGAAGCGCACGACTACCGGTACTTCCCGGAACCCGATCTCCCACCGCTCCTGGTCCCGGAGGAACGGATCGCCCAGCTGCGCCGCACGCTGCCGGAACTGCCCGAGCAGATGCGGGATCGCTTCGTCAGCCAGTACGGCCTGCCGGTCTACGATGCCGGCGTGCTGACCCAGTCGGCGGCGCTGGCGACCTATTTCGAGGCGACGGTCGCCGCATCCGGCAACGCCAAGGCGTCGAGCAACTGGATCATGGTCGAGGTGCTGGGCCGCCTCAACGCGGAAGGACGCCCGCTCAGCGCGATAAAAATCGCTCCCGGCGAGCTCGCGGGCTTGATTCAGCTGGTCGAGTCGGGCAGGATTACCGGACCGATCGCAAAACAGGTCTTCGAGCGCATGTTTGCCGAAGGCGGTGATGCCGAAAAGATCGTTGCCGCCGAGGGCCTTGGGCGTATCTCGGACGGCGCCGCGATCGAGGCCCTCGTGGCCGAGGTCATCGCGGCGAACCCCAAGCCGGTGTCGCAATTCCGCGCCGGCAAGCAGCAGACCTTCGGCTTCCTGGTCGGCCAGGTGATGAAGGCGAGCCGAGGGAAAGCGGATCCCGAGCAGGTGGCCGATGCCCTGCGCCGAGCCTTGACTGCATGATCGAAGCGCAACGCCTCTCCAAGACCTACAGCCGCGGCGTCTACGCCCTCCGCGAGCTGACGCTGCGGATCGACAAGGGGGACTTCGTCTTCCTCACCGGCCCGAGCGGAGCGGGGAAGTCCACGTTCCTGCGGCTGCTGCTGCGACAGGAGGTGCCCTCGGACGGGCAGTTGCTCGTCGGCGGGCGCAATCTCGCGGACCTCACGCCGCGGCAGACGCAGGCGTATCGCCGCTCGCTGGGATTCGTGTTCCAGGACTTCAAGCTGCTCCCCAGCAAAACCGTGCTCGAGAACATCGCCTTCGTGCCGCGCGTGCTGGGGATGGCGGCGACGCAGCAACAGCGACGCACCTTCCAGGTGCTCAAGTGGGTCGGGCTGCAGCACCGGATGAGCGCGTACCCGGAGGAGCTTTCCGGCGGCGAGCAGCAGCGGGTGGCGATCGCGCGCGCGATCGTCAACGATCCGGTCATCATCATCGCCGACGAGCCGACCGGCAACCTCGATCCGGACCTCTCGCTCGAAATCATGAATCTGTTCCGAGAGATCAACGCGCGCGGCACCACCGTGGTCGTCGCGACCCACGACCGGGAGTTGATCCGGCGTGTCGGCCGCCGGGCCGTGACGCTGGACCACGGCCAGATCGTGGAGGTCTCCTAGCGTGCACGCGCTGCGTTACTTTTTCGAGGAGGCGTTCGCCAGTCTCTGGCGCGGCCGCCGGGCCGCGATCCTGTCGATCCTGACGATTGCCGCCGGCCTTTTCGTCCTCGGCTTCTTTCTGCTGCTCAACCACAACCTCCAGCGGGTTGTCGGCAAATGGAGCGAATCGGCCGAACTGTCGGTCTATCTGAGCGACGACGTCAGCCAGGAGCAACTGGCGACCATCGATGCGATGGTTGCGGAGAGTGGCCTGACGTCCGAACGCCGCTACGTCTCGAAGCCGGAAGCGCTGCAACGGTTCCGCGCCGATTTCCCCGACCTGGCGTTGGCCGCCGAGACGCTCGAGGGCAATCCGTTTCCGGCGTCGTTCGAGCTTCGCCTCGCCCCGACAATTCGCGAGGCCACGGGTGCGATCGATGGCCTGGTGACCGCGCTGCGTGCGCTGCAGGGCGTGGAAGACGTGAGGTACGACCGCGAGTGGCTGGGGCGGCTCAATGCGATCGTCGGCGGCGCCGGGCTCGCCGGGATCGCGGTGGTTGTGCTGCTCGCCCTCGCCTCAGCCATGACGGTCGCGAACGTCGTCCGCCTGACCGCGGCCGCGCGGCGTGCGGAGATCGAGATCATGCAGCTCGTCGGGGCGCCCCTCGCCTACGTCCGCGGTCCGTTCGTGGCCGAAGGCGTCCTGCAGGGGGGGCTCGGTGCGCTGGTGGGTATGGGGGCGCTGGTCGTCCTCTACCTCTTCCTGCGCGCTCGCTATGCCGAGGGCATTGGAACGGTCCTCGGCGGGCCGCTTACATTTTTGCCAGTCCCGGTCGCCATCCTCATCATTGTCGGGGGGATGTTGCTCGGCTGCCTGGGTGGTTACGCGGTGGCTCGTCGTGTACGCTAGACGTTGACAGGCTATGGGGTCCCGTTTACACTCGGTTTACCCAACCAGATGATCCCCTCGAGGAGTCGCATGGCACGCGTCAGCCCCAACCGGGTTTCGATCGCTCCTGTCTGTTTACCGGCCGACTTCTACCGTCAAGAATTCCTCAAACATCGAGAGTGTCTCGCGCTTCAGAGAGAGTATTTCTCCGAGCGCGCGATCATCGATGCCGATGCCGCGCTCGCGCGCGTGCTCGGACGGCTCGAGCAACTGTGCGCGCAAGATGACGCCGATCAATTGATCGCGCAGCTTCTCCGGCAGTTCAACGCCGTGACCAACCTCTCGGGCTGGTCCGAACCCAAGCAGCTTCACTGAACCGGATCCTCGATCACCTCTGCTCCGACGCCGTCGCCATTCTCAAGGCCGCGGTCGCCGCAGTCGAACCCTTTCCCCTGACCCGTAGCGCCCTCGTGGCGCACGCCCCGACGCTCGGCCCTTCTTCTCGCGTCCATCTCGTGGCCGCCGGCAAGGCCGCGTGGCCGATGGCGCAAGCGGCCATCGCCATCCTGGGCACGCGTCTGGTGGGGGGCATCATCACCGGTCCCGCCGGCGCAGGTTCGTTGCCGCGCGAATTCGAGTGGAGCGAGGGGGCGCATCCGCTTGCCAGACTGGAAGAGCGTCCATGCCGCCCGCCGGGCGCTCGATCGCGCCGCTGAGGCCTCGCGCAACGACGAGCTCCTGCTCGTGCTGCTGTCGGGCGGCGGATCCGCCATGCTCGCGCTTCCCGCGCCCGGGCTCACGCTCGACGACAAGCGCGCCACCATCGATGTGCTGTCCCGCGGCGGGATGAACATCACCGACCTCAACACGGTCCGCAAGCATCTGTCGGCCATCAAGGGAGGCCGGCTGTCGGCGACCCACGCGACGCGCTGCCTGACGCTCGCGATTTCCGACGTGCATATTCCCCAGGACGATCCCGCGACGATTGCGTCCGGGCCGACCGTGCCGGATCCCACGACGTTCGCCGATGCGCTTCGCACCGTGGAGCGTTCGGGGATCGGCGTGCCGGCGCGGGTGCGGCTCCACCTCGAGCGCGGCGCCGCCGGCGACCTGGGCGAGACGCCGAAAGCCGGCGATACCCGTTTGTCGCGCAGCCGTGTACGAGGTCATCGCCAACCGGCGTACCGCGATGGGTGGCGCGATGCGCGAAGCGGAACGCCGCGGCTATGCCGTGAGTGTCATCGATGCACCGGTGCACGGCGAAGCGGCGGACGCGGGCAGAGCCTTCGCGGAGTGCGGGCGGGCCGAGGGTGTCGAGACGCGACCGACGTGCGTGATCGCGTCCGGTGAGACGACGGTGGCGGTCAAGGGAACTGGCAAAGGGGGCAGAAACCAGGAATTTGCGCTAGGGGCGGCGCAACGGCTGGCGCGTCCGCGTCCGGGCGTCGTGGCCAGCCTCGGCACGGATGGCATCGATGGCCCGACCGACGCCGCCGGGGCGATCGTGACCTCGGAAACCGTCTCCCGCGCCATGGCCTTGGGCGTGGATCTTCACGACGTCCTGGCGCGCAACGACGCCTACACGGTGCTCGACAAGCTCGACGCGCTGATCAAGGTGGGCCCGACGTTCACCAACGTCGGCGATGTGCACGTGCTGCTCAGCGTGCCAGAATGAACGCATGACGCTCGGACGCAAACTCCTGATCGCGCTTGTCCTGGTCCTCGTACTCCTTGGCGTTGGCTATGGGTGGGGAGCCGCGGGACGCGGCGCGTTGCAGACGCTGGCCGACGAATCCAGGCAAGGCCTCGATCTGGCCGAGTCGCGCGGCGCCATCCTGGAAGCCCGCGTGAGCCTGTACAACAACAACTTCGGCGAGGCCTCGAAACAGTTCGAGGAGGCCAAGGCGGCGCTGCGACGGTTGAAGGCGCGCTACCAGGATGCCGGCGAGCGGGAGGCCGCGTCCGGGGTGGACGCGGCGCTCGGCCATGTCGAGGAGGCGCAGCGCCTGTCGGGGAAGTTGGATTCCGGGGCGCAGAATCCCGCCGGGCAAGCGCTCGAAGCGCTGAAGACCATCCGGCGCCGCTGACTACTTCAGGATCGTCGCCTTCAACTCCACCCTGCACGGAGCGGCTCGACGCGGGATCGGCTGACTGGCTGACGACCAGCGGCTTGCCGTCGTCAAGGATCGTCACCAGGCTTTCGGTCATCCCGACGGCTTCCTTGTCGGGAGACGTCCGCGGCGGACGGTACTCCAGTGTCAACCACGTGCGCACGCGCCCCTCGCGAACGAGCTCGGGACGCACATCCACGTTGAGCGTCAGCTCTTCGCGAGCCGAAGTACTGCGGATGCGTCCGCTCTCGCGGTCCGCGACGATCATCGTGAGCGTCTTTGGCGTGGACGCCGCGCCTTCACGCTGGTCGGTGATGGTGAGGTCGATCTTGACGTTGACGAGTTGCGGCTGCGGCCGCGGCGGGGCTTGCGCGGCCTGGCTCTCGGCTGGCTTCTGTGCGGCGGTGGCGGGTTGCTGGTGTGCCGAGGCGCCACTGGCCAGCAGGGCGGTTACCGACAACGCGACGAGTGATTTCTGCAGCATGCGTCCTCTCACGGAAGGATTCGCGGCGGGATCATCAGGATGATGTCCTTGAGCTCGATCGGCCGAAGCGGAATGGGAGGCGGTTGAATCAGCGGAGCGATCTGCCGCAGCGCGGGGTCAACGGTCGCGGGTGAAGCTTGTGGCTCCGGGACATCGACGGTTGCTCCAGCGGGATTCGCGACACTCGTCGCCGCCGCGCGACCGGTTGGGCGACCGAATGTGAAGGGGACCGACTCGCGCCGCGCAGGTGGCCGGCGTCTCGCTTCACGCGGTGCGACGGAGGGTATCGGTGATTCCGCTGCAGGCGTCTCCGGAGCCGCTGTGGGTGCCGCCTGGGGCACCTGCTGCGCCACCGCATCGGCCGCGGTCGCACCAGGCGATGTCGGCGCCGGCCGCAACCAGATCGCGATCATCAAGACGGCCACGAGAGCGGCGGCCGGCACCAACAGTGTCGGAATCCACGAGCGACGCGTCTCAGGTTCCTTCAGCTTGCCGAGCACGCGACGCCGAAAGCCAGGTCGTGGCTCTCCCTGCATCATCTCGTTGACGGCCCGATCGATCGCATCGTCGAGCAGCCGTCTCGGGTAATTGTGATTACTCATCGGCATATCCCATCGCCGCCAGTTTGCGTTTCAGTACCCGGCGCGCTTCCGCGACCCGCCACTTCACCGTTCCCACCGGGGCGCCGAGCATCCCTCCGATTTCCTCGTAGGTGTGCTCGCCAGTGCCGGCCAGCAGCAGGGCATCTCGTAACTTGCGTGGCAGCGTGCCAATCAACTTCTTGATCTGTGCCTGCAGTTCCGAGGACTCGAGCAAGGTGTCTTGCGTGCGCTCCAGGGATGGCACCCGTTCCATCATGTCGAACATGTCGTCTCCGGACTCGTCGCGCGAGGGAGACGCCGCCAGCTTCAACCATCGACTGATGCTCTTGCGCCGATCGATCGCCTTGCGCCACGTAATCGACAGCAGCCAGGTGCGGAACTGCGATTCGCCGCGGAAGCCCCCCAGCTTCCGCCAGGCGGTCACAAATGCCTCCTGGGCGACGTCCTCTGCCTCCGAGGGGGACCCGACCGCGGCGAGGGCGGCACGAAAAACGGCACGACGGTTCCGCTCGACGAGCTCGCCGAACGCGTCGACATCTCCGGCCTGGGCCAGGCGAACCAGGTCGAGGTCCGTGACGTCGGACGCCTGCGCAGCGGTCACACGTTCTGTAGACTCAGCCACTTACGGGGCGGTTGGGAAAAGACAGAGGGGATAAGATCGTTCTTGATGTTTAACCACGAGCAGCTGCTCAAATTGATCCGGGAAAAAGTTACACATCCGGCGACGCCGAAGGAGCTGCAGCAACGGCTGAAGATACCCCGGGAGGAGCGCGCGACGTTCAAGCGCCTGCTGAAGGACCTGGTCGCCCGGGGCGCCCTCCTCGAGACGCGCGGCAACCGCTTCGGCCTCGCCGACATGATGGACGTCGTGGTCGGCCGGATCGTGACCCATCCTCGTGGGTTCGGTTTCGTCGCTCCTGACCGCCCGGTCGAAGGCCTCAGCGGCGACCTCTACATCGCCGGCAGCAACCTCAATCAGGCGATGCACGGCGACCGCGTGGTCGCGCGGATCGAACGCATCGGAAGCGATGGCCGCGCGGAAGGACGCATCCTTCGCATCTTGACCAGGGCCTCACAGACGATTGTCGGTCGCTTCGACCAGGACGGTTACGGCTCCGGGTTCGTCGTGCCCTTCGATCGCCGTCTGATCATGGACGTCGAGGTGCCAGCGTGGCGAGGAGAAAGGGGCGCGCCCGGGAGACATGGTGGTGGTCGAGATCACGCGCTGGCCGACAGCCGCGCGCGGTCCGCTCGGACGCGTCATCGAGGTCCTCGGCGACATCGACGAGCCCGGGGTCGACAACGAGATCATCATCCGCAAATACAACATCCCCGACGAGCACAGCGAGGAAGCCGTGGCCGAGGCCACAAAGCTGGGCACGAAGGTGCGGGAGAAAGACATCAAGGAACGCACCGACTTTCGTCCAAGGACGACGGTGACGATCGACGGCGAGCACGCCCGCGACTTCGACGACGCGATTACGCTGGAGCGGCTGCCGAACGGGAACTTCTGGCTCGGCGTGCACATCGCCGACGTCGCGCACTACGTGCACGACGGCAGCGCGCTCGACGAGGAAGCCTACGAACGGGGCACGTCGGTGTATTTCCCCGAACGCGCCGTCCACATGTTCCCGGCGGAGTTGGCGACCGGGCTGTGCAGCCTCAATCCGAACGTCGATCGTCTCGTCCAGTCGTGCCTGATGGAGATCGATCGGAAGGGCACGATCGTTCGCTATGAGATGCATGACGGGGTGATCCATAGCAACGCACGGATGACCTATACGGACGTCAACGAGATCCTCACCGAGCAGAATCCCGAGGTCATCAAGCGTTACGAGGCACTTGTCCCGCTGTTCCGGGACATGCAGGAGCTCTTCGACATCCTGAACAAGCGACGTCGGCGTCGCGGCTCAATCGACTTCGACCTGAAAGAGCCGGAGATCATCCTCGACGACCAGGGGCTGGTCGAAGCGATCGTGGCCCTCGAGCGCAATGTCGCGCACCGGATCATCGAAGAGTTCATGCTGGTCGCCAACGAGACGGTGGCGTCCTTCCTCGACGAAAACGACGTGCCGACCCTCTACCGCATCCACGAGGAGCCGGATCCGATCAAGGTGGCGCACGTTCGAGGAGTTCATCGGCACCTTCGGATACAGCCTTGGCGACCGGCCCAGAAGACGTTCAGCCCAAACACTTCCAGAAGCTCGTCTCCCAGATCCACGGAACGCCCGAGGAGAAGCCGATCGCGTTTCTGATGCTGCGCACGATGCAGAAGGCGCGGTACGACGAGAACAATCTCGGCCACTTCGGACTGGCGGCCAAGAGCTACACCCATTTCACCTCTCCGATCCGCCGCTACCCGGACCTCATCGTCCATCGCACGATGCGGGAGCACCGCCACAAACTGATGGATCAGGATCGGCGCGAGCAGCTCGCAGACGACATGCCGGAAATTGCCCGGCACACCTCCGAGCGGGAGCGGCGCGCCGACGATGCCGAGCGCGAGCTGGTGCAGTGGAAGAAGGTCCGCTTCATGGCCGACAAGGTCGGCGACGAGTTCGAGGGCTACATCACGGGCGTGAGCGCCTTCGGGTTCTACGTCGAACTGATCGAGCACTTCGTCGAAGGCATGGTGCACGTCTCGACGATGGCCGACGATTACTACCGGTTCGTCGAGAAGGCACACCTGCTCAAGGGAGAGAACACCGGCAAGATCTTCCGGCTCGGCGACAAGGTGACCGTGCAGGTGATCAAGGTGGACATGGAGCGCCGGCAGATCGACCTGGGCGTTGCCGGCATCCTCGACCGCGTGCGCGAGTCGGAGCGAAATCGCGGGCCCCGTCGATCGCGCGCGCCGGAACCCGGTGTGCCGAGCGGCACGCACAAGGGGAAGGGCAAACATCGCAAGCAGCGCCCCGGCAAGCGGGAGCGCACGGCCCGCCGCGAGTCCTGATTCGTATGCGTTCGATCGTCGTCGGCACGGCCGGGCATATCGACCACGGCAAGAGCTCCCTTGTGCTGGCGCTCACGGGCACCGATCCGGACCGCTTGAAGGAGGAGAAGGCGCGCGGCATCACGATCGACCTGGGCTTCGCGCACCTCCAACACGGGGGCTATCAGTTCGCCTTCGTCGATGTGCCGGGTCACGAGCGTTTCGTGCGGAATATGCTGGCGGGCGCCGGCGGCATCGACGCCGTGATGCTCGTTATCGCGGCGGACGAATCGGTGATGCCTCAGACGCGCGAGCATTTCGCGATCTGCACGCTGCTGCAGGTGAAGGCGGGCCTGATCGCGCTGACCAAGGCTGACCTCGTCGATGCTGACACGCTCGAGTTGTGCCGCCTGGAGGCGCGCGAGTTGGTAAAGGGTTCGTTCCTCGACGGCGCGCCCATCGTGCCGGTGTCGTCGCGTACTGGCGCCGGTATGGACAGCTTGCTTTCGGAGCTGGCTGCGCTCGGCGACAAGGTGCCGATCCGGCCGGCCGATGGACCCACGCGACTCCCCGTGGACCGCGCGTTCTCGATGAAAGGATTCGGCACCGTGGTAACCGGGACGCTGGTGTCGGGCGTGATTCACGCGGAGGATTCGCTGACGCTGTTGCCGCGCGGCACGACCGTGAAGGTTCGCGGTCTCCAGGTGCATGGCAAAGGCGCGGCCGCGGCGGTCGCTGGCCAGCGGACGGCCGCGAACCTTGGCGGCGTTGACGTGGCCGATGTTTCTCGCGGTGACACGCTGTGCACGGCGGGTGCGTTCGAGCCGACGCGCCGAGCCGACGTGCAGCTGGAAATGCTGGTCGACGCCAAACCGCTGAAGCACGGGGCCCGCGTTCGCTTTCACCAGGGAACGAGCGAGCTGCTCGGGCGCGTGGCGCTGTCGGGAGACTCGGGCCATGCCCGGATTCGCTTCGAGAAGACAGCGGTCCTGACGCGCGGCGACCGCTTCATCCTGCGAGCGTATTCGCCGCCGATCACGATCGGCGGGGGAACCGTGCTCGATCCGGCACCGCCGCGCGGGGCGATTCGGACGCCGGCGGGCCGCGCGCGCTTCGAACGCCTCGACGCGCGTCTGGCTCCCGAGGATGCGGTGATGGCGTTCGTATCGGAGCGCGGGATCGCGGGACTGCCCGCGACCGCCATCGTCAGTCGTGCGGGGCTGCCGCCGGCGCGTGCCAGGACCATTACCCGGGCGCTAGCCGAGACCAGCCGGTTGGTCGAAGTTGGTGAAGTGCTCGTAGCGTCTCCGATCATGACCGAGCGGGCCGACGCGCTCCGTGCGGCGGTCGAGCGGCATCACGCCTCACAGCCGCTCTCGCCAGGCCTGCCGAGAGAAGAAGCGCGCGAGCGCCTGTTCGGCTCGGCGTCCGCGGAAGTGTTCGATGCGGTGCTGTCCACGCTGGCCGCCGCAGGACAGATCGTCGCCCGTGACACGCTGGCGCTCGCGGGGCATCAACTGTCGTTGTCGCCTGAGGAAGCACGCGCGCGTGACGCCCTCACCGTGGCGTACCGTGAGGCTGGCTTCGCGCCGCCAGATCCGCGTGCCGCTGGCGACGCGGCCGGTGTCAGCCCAGCGGTGGGGGACCGCATGGTGAAGCTGCTGATGAGGGAAAAAGTCGCTGGTGCGGCTCGGCGATCTCCTGTTTCACGCGGAGACGCTGGCGCGGCTGAAGTCGGACCTGCGCGAGATGAAAGCCCGCGGCGCGACGACGCTCGACGTGTCGTTCTTCAAGGAACGCTACGGCGTGTCGAGGAAGTTTGCGATACCGCTGCTGGAGTACTTGGACCGGGAAAGGGTGACGCGGCGGGCCGGGGATGCGAGGGTGATTCTCTAGTCTTTGTCGTCCTTGTTGGCGTCCTTGAAGTTACGGATGCCCTTGCCGATGCCCCTGCCGATTTCGGGCAGGCGGCTGGCGCCGAAGAGGACGAGAATGATCACGAGAATGATCAGTAGTTCGGGAATGCCGATACGGCCAAACATGGCTGCTCCTTCGAGATGTGGCGGAAGCAGGAGAAATAGTATCACCCTGCTCTTGCTCGCGTGCGCCCTGTGCGCGGTGGCGCCGGCTCTTGCCCAGTTCACCTCGTCGACGACCGGCGTGGAGGTGTATGTCAGCGTGACGGACGCGGCCGGACGCCCGGTGCGCGAATTGACCGCCGATGATTTCGAGGTGCTGGAGGACGGCACGCCACAGAAGATCGGCGCATTCGCAGCCGGCGCGTTCCCCCTGCACGTCGCGATCGCCGTCGACCACAGTTTCAGCATGGCGGGGAATCCGCTTGCGCGCCAGCAAGCGTGCGGTACGCGGGTTCCTCAATGCGCTTCGCCCGGCCGACGAGTCGATCATCCTGGGGATCGGCAGCCGGGTCAGCATCATTTCGCCGCCGCGCGCCACCCGCGAGTGGCAGGCGGCGGCCGTCGATGCACTCGAGGCGTGGGGCACCACGCCGCTGCACGATGCCGTGATCCACGCGATCGCCGCGACCGACGTGCCGAGCGGCCGGCGCGCGGTCGTGATCCTCTCCGACGGGGACGACCGTTACAGCGAGACACCGGCCGCCACGGTGGTCGATCGCGCGCGGCGCGCGAACGTCCTGATCTACCCGGTCGCCATCGGGAAAGCGCAGCCGCAGTTGTTCAGCGATGTCGCCGCGGTGACAGGGGCGCGCGCCTTCCACGTTCGCGACACGGCCCGGCTCGATGAGACCCTGCGAACGATCGCTGCGGATCTGCACGAGCAATACCTGCTCGGCTATTCACCAGCGAAGCCGCTCGTCCCCAGCGCCACTGCGGAGTGGCGACGGATCACCGTGCGCGTGAAGCGTCCCGGCGTGACCGTGCGGGCCCGGGATGGCTACTACGTGCGCTGAAGACCCACCAGGTCCAACATCAGCCGGAACTCGCAGGTCTTGAGCAGGCGTGCGCGCAGGGAGTGGTAGGGCTGTTCGCCGGCCACAAGGTCCGCCATGACGGCGCCCACCCGCTCGCTCTTCTGCAGGGCGCGTGATCAGCAGGTTCACAAACGCCGGACGGTAGAACCGTGCCTTGAGTCGCGCGGCACGGAGCAGCTCCGGCGTAGACGGTCTCGCGCAGACGCTCGCGTGTAGGCGGCGGCCGGATCGGAGCCCGCCAGCAGACTGGCCGCCGCATGCTCGGCCGATTCGAGCGCGAAGTAGATGCCCTCGCGGGTAATCGGGTCAACCAGACCGGCGGCATCCCCGAGCAGCAGCCAACCCGGGCCAGCCGGCGTTTCTCGCTGCAGCGCGCCGCTCGTCAACGACGGAATTGGCCAGCTGTAGCGCTCGAGCCGCACGTCGTCCCGCACGTTCGTGCGAATCCAGTCGTCCACGATCGGCATCAGCGTCGCGACCGAGGCCTCGTCGGCCTGCGCACAGACACCCACGGCGAGGTGGTCTGGGCGAGGGAACGCCCAGAGATATCCAGCAGGACGCGCCACGAAGGCAATGTCGATCTGGCGGGAACTCGCACCATGCGCGTAGTAGCCGCAGGCGATGGAAAGGTCGGCTCGAGAAAAGGGGGCCGAGACCCGCCGGCGCACGAAGCTGTTGGCACCGTCTGCCCCGATCAACCACGGGCGCGATGACGGTGCCGGCGCGCGTGGTCAGGTGCCAGGCTCCGGAGTCTCGTTCGACCTGGGACACGCGCTCCGTGACGACCACCGCCCCTGCGTCACGGGCTCGCGCGAGCAGACGGGCATCGAACTCCCGGCGTGGGAAGACCTCCAGTCGAGGCCGTGCCGTGGCCGTTCTTCAATGGGACGACGGCACGACGGTCGGCGTAGGCGAACGACGCGCTGTCGATCGCGGTGGCAGGGCCACCCCCGGGGTCGCCCACGACGGACAGGGCGCGCGCCGTCACGCCGCCCGCCGCAGGGCTTCTCTCGTGGATGCGTGCCGTCGAGCAGCGCCACCTGCACGCCCGCCCGCGCGAGCTGATGGGCGGCCCACGCCCCAGCCGGGCCTGCGCCCACAATGGCGACGTCGTACCTCCGGGGGGCGACCATTGCACTCATGCATGTGACAAAACGATTGAGAGAGGACACTTCCCGCGTCCAAACGCCTGCATCTCAGCGTCTAACTTCTCTGACGGCTGAGGCACCTTTATTGCAGCTTGCGGATAACGGCCGAAACGTCCAAAATGGCTTTGGTTTCCAGCCACAAGAAGCATGAGTCAGGAATCACAGAGCGCCAGCCCGAATTCGCGCTTTCTCGCCGGGGAAGTCCCATCCACGAGTGGAGGGTTCGCCGCAGGCGCGCAACTCGGCCGTCGGCAGCGTGATCACGCACGGCGTGCTCGCCTTGGCTCCTTCTTTACGTGGTCAGTAAAGCGCCTGATGTGCTCGCACCGCCACGACAGAGCTCGCTCACGGACATCACGTGGATCATGTCGCCCGGACCGGGCGGCGGTGGTGGCGGCGGCGGCAACCGGACACCTGATCCACCGCGGCAGGCCGAGCTGAAGGGACAGGAAAAGATCAACGTCCCGGTGGCGCCGCACGCCCAAACCCACGCCCAAGGAAACACCGCCCCCTGCCCAGGTCACTCTGCCGGCGGTTCCCACTGCGTGCGAGCGTGCAGGATCTTCCCGGCATGATCGCGAATGCGCCGACGCATCTCCGTGCCTTCGCAGGGGAGTGGCACTGGCGGTGGCGCCGGCACCGGTACCGGCACCGGCGTTGGTCCGGGCTCCGGTTCTGGCGTGGGCCCGGGTTATGGCGGCGGCTTCGGCGGCGGCGCTTACCAGCCCGGCGTCAACGGCGTGTCGATGCCGGAAGTCATCTCTGAAAAGAAGCCGGAGTACACCTCGGCCGCGATGCGCGCCAAGGTACAGGGCACGGTTGAAGTGGAAGCCATCGTCAACACCGACGGCACGGTGACGAATGCCCGGGTCGTCCGCTCCCTCGACGATCGCTTCGGGTTGGACGAGAAGGCGATCGAAGCCGTCCGGCTGTGGCGGTTCCGCCCCGGCAGTGAAGGGCGGCCGCCCGGTCCCGGTCCGCGTCGTCATCGAACTCACGTTCACTCTTCGCTCGGTCGCGCACTCGGCACCCGGTACGGCCGGCCCGTATTCGGCAGCGAAAACGGCCGGCACGAAGTGACCGGCCGTTTACCAGTACCGAACCGCGACCGCGTCTACCGCTTCGCGCGGCTTCACGACGTAATCGATCCAGCAGCTGTCGACGCCCACCGTCACGTCGAACTCGTCCTGCAGGTCGGTCCCCGCGCGCGCCGCGGCGGCCGCGATCTGCGCGGTGGGATCGAGCGCGCGCGCGATCATCATCCGGATGTCCTGGATGTGCAGCTGCGACGCGCGATCGGTCGGCGTTCTCGGCCCGGCGAGATCCGCATCCAGTTGCTTCAGCTCACCACGGAAGAACGCCCGCACATCGTCTGACTGCGCCTGCGCGCCGTTGACGCGATTGCCGAGCGACTCGACATACGCACGCTGCAAGCCGCGGCGATACGGGTCGATCGCCTGTGAGCTGGCATAGACCTCGCTGAAGACGCCCTTGCGGACGTCGGCGAGGAAGTCGAGGGCCGCGTAGGCGTTCTGCTCCGTCGATCGATTCCTGTTCGACGAGACGGTTGACGCGCGCGCTGCTGAGCAGCGAGTTGAGGACGCGCCCCTGGCTGGCCTCGATGCGATCGATGACGCCGACCGGCTCGATGCGGCGCAGGATCTCGGGGTTCAGCGCCCACTTCGGGGCGTGGAACGCGTTGTCGAGCAGGAACTTGACCGCCGCTTCCTGCTTCGCGCGCGGGATCAGCTGGAAGCGCACGCCGTTCTGGCCGATGTGCTTCTGCTGGGAGTTGTAGCCGCCGACGATGGCGGCGACGTGGTTCATCTCGAGCGACCACTGGCCGAGCACGCGGCCGTAGACTTCCTCCAGGTCGGTGTAGGGATCACCCGACTTGGTCGTCGTCGCCGTCATCAGCATGCCGGCGATGCGCTCGAGGTTCTTGAGGCCGAGCGTGGTGGCCGCGACGGCGTCGGCGTCGCCGACCGCTTCGGTCAGCTCGCCGGGATCCGAACCGCTCGAGCCTTCGGTGGAGAAGCGGTAATACGCCGTGGCGTCCTGCTGGCGCGCCCACTCGTCGAGCGTCTTCTTCTCTTCCTCTGCGCTCTTCGCCGTCGGGATCGGCTTGTACCCCCACATCGTCGCCCACTTGTCGTAGGGACCGATCTTCGGGATCAGGTCTTCCACCGCAATCCGGTCTTCCGGCTGCGCGACGTAGTTGAAGCGCGAATAGTCCATCAGCGTCGGCGTGTGGCCGTTCTCCTTGACCCACTTGGCGTCGCGCACCTGCGCGACGCGTGTACATCGAGCTCGCCTTCATGTTGTGCTGGAAGCCGAGCGTGTGGCCGACTTCGTGCGCCGCGACGTACTGCACCAGCTTGCCCATAAGGTCGTCGGGCAGCGGCAGCTTCTGCGCGCGCGGATCGAGCGCGCCGACTTGCACGAAGTACCAGTTGCGGGCCAGGTTCATGACGTTGTGGTAGAACTGGATATCGGTCTCGAGGATCTCGCCGCTGCGCGGATCGTGCACGTGCGGGCCCGAGGCGTTCTCGATGGTCGACGGCAGCCAGCGGATCACCGAGTAGCGCGCGTCTTCAGGGCTCCAGTCGGGATCCTGTTCGGCGGTCGGCGCTTCCTTCGCGATCACCGCGTTCTTGAATCCCGCCGCTTCGAACGCCGCCTGCCAGCTCTCGACGCCAGCCTTCAGGTACGGCACCCACTTCTTCGGCGTCGCCGGATCGATGTAGTAGGTGATCGGCTTCACCGGCTCGGACAGCGCGGCGGTCGGATCCTTCTTCTCGAGGCGCCAGCGCGTGATGAAGCGGCGCTGCGGCGCGCGGTGCTCGTCCACGCTGTAGTCGATCTTGCCGGTGGAGAAGTAGCCGACGCGCTCGTCGAACAGCCGCGCCTGCATCGGTTTCTCGGGCAGCAGCACCATGCTGTAGTGCATCACCACGCTGTGGCTGCCGGAGCGAAGCGGCTGTGCGCCGCCACGACCGCCGGGGGCCGGGCCGCCGCGTCCACCGGCGGCCGCTTCCGCGGGCGGGTTGTTGTAGGTGTGGGTCGCCTCGACCTCGATGTTCTCCGGGAACGACACGGCGCGCTCGACGAAGGAGCGGTTGGCGTCGAAGGCACGGGCGCCGACGCGGGTGCGTCCGCTGAACTCGGGCACGTCGGTCGTGAACAGGCGCGTGACCTCGATGACGGCGTTGCCATCGCGCTCCGCTTCGACGTTGAACGCCATCACGATCGGGTTGTAGTTCGCGGATTCGACCGCCTTGGCGATCGGCGCCGCCGGGTCGGCGACGACCTCGTACGACACACCTCGCAGAAGGATGCGATCGCCGCGGCGTTCCCATTTCACGACGCGGTTGCCTGCCGCCTGGCCGCCGTAACCGGCGCCGAGCGTCGTCTTGGCGATCTGGCTGACCCAGAGGAACTCGCGACCGAGCTTGTCTTTCGGGATTTCGTAAAAGACGCGGTCCTTGATCCGATGCACGATGAAGACGCCTTCGTCAGACTTCGCGTCCTTGGTGATGACTCGATCGAACGGGCGGATCTCCGGCTCGCGTTGCTGACCCCGCCGCGGCCACCGCCCGCCGGCGGATCCTGCGGCGGGTCCTGGGCGAAGGCGACGCACGGCGCCAGCGCGAACGTAAGCGCAACGAGAGCTTTGCGCAGATTTTTCATTCCAAAATCCTCCGAGTGAACTGGGATAAAACGGGCGAGGGGTGGGTTATACCACACCATTGATTTAGCATTCAAGCGCGTGAAGGTCATCGGGCAGATGGCGCTGACGGCGCTGGTTATTGGGACGGCTACGGCCGTGCTCGGAACCGGGCGTGTGACGGTTCCGCTCATCGCCGGGACCACGTTGATCTGGATCTGGATACCTCTTGTTCAGCTCCTCACCGGCCTGTTTTTCGTTCGGGCGCTCGCGTGCCGACTTCTGAAGCGCTCGCGCGGTATTTCGAGACCGGACGCTACTGGTCGTGCTGGCTTCTGCTGTTCACGGCGGTGATGCTGTTCGGACCCCGGCCGTTCGCCATGCTGGACTGGGCGGCCGCGACGGCGATCATCCCGGTCATGCTGACCACGCGCGCCTTGACGAGGACCGCCCGCGAGGTCTTCGGCGCCAGCGAGCGCAGCGCGCGGCGTCGTGCCCTGGTGCACCAGGCGATCACGCACACCATCCTCGTGGTCTACTTCGGATGGGCGGTGGCGCTGTGGCCCCGGCTCGCCGCGTTGGTGCGTCGTGAGCCGCACGCGCCTTGCCGCGCTGATCGTGTTCGCCCTTCTCGTGCTCGTCGGGACGTTGACCGACGTGCCGCGCACCGCAGGCCCCCGCAATCCATCGCTGCTGGCAGCGGACTTCCACGTACATGCCGCTCCGGGCGATGGCCTGCTGCCGGTGTGGGAAATCCAGCGCGAGGCCGGCAGACGCGGTCTCGACGTCGTCGCGATCACCAATCACAATCACCGGCTCGCGATCCGCATCGCACGCGGATTGCGACTGGTCGGCGACTATCCGATCGTGATCGACGGCCAGGAACTGACCGCGCCCAATTTCCACATGGCTGCCGTGGGGGCCGCGCAGGTCGTCGATCCATGGCTTTCCGCGGTGGATGCGATTGCCGAGATCCAGCGCACGGGTGGTGTCGCGATCGCGGCGCATCCCGGCGACGGCTCGTGGCGGGTGACAGTACCGACGCCTTGTGGCGCTCGACGGTGCCGAGGTGGCGCATCCGAGCATGTTCGACGATCGGGAGACCGGCGCCGAAATCCGCGGATTCTTCGAGCGGGTCCGGGGGCTGAATCCCGATGTTGCGGCGATCGGGTCCAGCGATTTTCACTTCGGGGGGCCGGTGGGGGTGTGCCGCACCTACGTCTCTGTCGAGGACGCCTCGAGGGAGGGCGTGCTCAGAGCGATCAAACGCGGACGCACGATGGCTGAGTGCGCGGCGCCGCGATACTTCGGCTACGGCCTGGCGACGTGGCTTGCGGGAGCGGCGATCATTGCGCTTGGCGTTGCCGTTCTCGCTCGATGACAAAGGACGGCAGGTAGCGGCAGAAAGTGGCGCCAGTTCGCTGACAGACCGCTGCGACGCCATCGGCATCGTTCCATCCCGACTTCGGGTTCTGCCAGAAGTACGCGTTGAGGCCCACCTGACGACGACGAGCGCCACCAGCAAGACGCGGTGTGATTCCCGCGGCCGCGACGACCGCTAGTGCCAGCAGGGGAACGACCGGCACCCAGAACCGCGCCGCCGGTGACCATCCTCCCGTCCAGCCGTGCGCGTTGGTCAGCGGCAGGAGGACCATCAGCAGGTAGCCGCTCGCGACCAGCGCGATGCCACGAAATACTCGCGGATGGGTACGCGCGAGCACCACCAGGCCGAACGGGACGAGCAGGAAGACCGGCGCGTACAGCAGGAGTCCAAATTCCTGGTCGAACAGCATGCCGGCAGTACGCCGCGCGAGTTCGCTCGCGAACGGACCGATCCCGGTCCACTCGCCTGGACGCGCGTGCGGTGACGTAATCCACGTTCCCCAAAATCGATAGTTGACGGCCGTGCGCACCGCAAACAACGCCGCGAAGCCGCCGCCGAAGCAGGCGAGTTCGCCAAAGGCGCGCCGGCGGAGTAGGGGAAGCGCACCAAGAAGGAGCAGGCCGGCGACCAGGCCGGCGTTGCGCGCGTGCACGAGCAACAGGAGTCCGGTCGTGGCGCCGCACAGCAGCCAGGTGCGCAGGTCGAGTGTTTCGCGCTCGACCAGGCGTCTGAATACTAGGAAGGCGAGCAGCGCACTCACGATTTCGGTGAAAAAGGAGATGCTCATCACCAGCAATGGGGACGACAACGCCACCAGTACCGCCCAGCGAAGCGCCTCGCGGGGTTCGACGCCGAGCGTCAGGAATGCGCCGCGCAACTGCGCGGCCAGCAACGCGGCCATGAGAATCATCACCGCGCTGACGTAGTGCTTGTAGAGCGTCGGTGGCTCGACGCGTAGCCGGCGCATGGTATCCGGCGAGAGGGTCGTCGACAGCCACGACACCAGCGGCACACCGATACGCGAAAAGGGAGCGAACAGGAAGGGCAGCCCGACGTCATGCACCGGCCTGAGCACATCGCCGGCTCCCAGGCGGGCGTGGCCATCGGGCTCGAGCCCACCGCCACCGATGAGCGGTTCGTCGTGGCCGTAGTTGTTCGACAGATCGAGATCGAAGTCGAACGCGATCGAGTGCGCGATCGCCAAATAGTGCGGCTCGTCCCCTTCGCCCGCGTGAGTGCCATGCGTCGCCATCCCCCAGAGCACGAGTACGACGAGCAGGACCAGCCACCGGCGACGCGTCAAGGTGGGTGATTCTAGCAATGCTGAATGCTAAATGCTGAATGCTGAAGTAAGGTCAAGTGCGTGAACAGGCGCGAATTCATCGGATCGGTCGGCGCGGGCCTGCTTTTGTCTTCCACGCTCGCAGGTCAATGCGAACGCATGTCGAAGAACTGGGCGTGGCTGCGGCGACAGGTGACGGACGTCGACGGCTGGCGCCGAATGCTGGCGTCTTGAAGCGCACCGGCTTCGACGCCGATCCTGATCGGGGGGACGCGGCCTTCTACCAAAAGCACGTCCCCCTGGCGCGCGACGAAGGGCTCGAGCTGCACGCCTGGCAGTTCGTCATGATGCGCGGTGAGAACGCAGAAGGCGCATCCGGAGTGGTACGCGGTCAGCCGCGCTGGCGTGTCGACCGCGATCAAGCCGCCGTACGTCGACTATTACAAGTTCATGTGCCCCTCGCGCGACGAGGTGCGCGCGTACCTGCGAGGCGATCGTCTCGCGAGATCGCGGCGGTGAACGGGCTCGGCAGCTATCACCTCGATTACATTCGCTATCCCGACGTCATCCTGCCGGTGGCGCTATGGCCGAAGTACAACCTCGTTCAGGACAAGGAATATCCGGAGTTCGATTTCTGCTACTGCGACGTCTGCCGCGACGAGTTCAAGAACGCTTCCGGCGTCGATCCCAAGGCGATTGCCGATCCACCGTCCACGCGGCATGGATCCAGTATCGCTACGACACGATCACGCAGTCGTGAGCGAGCTATACGAGGAGGCGCATCGGCAGGGAAAGGCGGTGACCGCGGCCGTGTTTCCGACGCCTGACATCGCCCGGAGGCTCGTGCGGCAAGACTGGACGAGGTGGAAGCTCGATGCGGTGTTGCCGATGATCTACAACGGGTTCTACAACGAAGGAGTCCCCTGGGTCGAAGCGCGCGACACGCGAAGGCGTGCACGCGCTTGGCGGGCGAATTCCGCTTTACACGGGCCTCTATGTGCCCGACCTGCCGCCGCCCGACCTCGCGAAGGCGATCGAGCGCGCCTTCGCCGGGGGCGCGAGCGGTGTCAGTCTCTTCCAGGGGGACATGCTGACGCCGGAGTACCTCCGCGATCGCGCCGGTGATGAAGGCGCACCGCGCCTTATGATGACCCGCGTCGTCGCGACCGCATTGCTGGCGTTGTTCGCGCTTCGACCCGGCGAGCAGCAATCCTCGCACGGGCTCGAGACGTTGCCGTTCGCCCCGCAGCCGGGCGATCGTCTATCGCGCCACGCCGGCGCCTGAATCGACGGCCGCATGGACGAATCCGCGTGGCGGCAGCGCCGTGGACGGAGGCCTTCGTCGACATCGAAGGGGACTGCCAGGCCGAAGCGCCGCGCCTGCACACACGCGTGAAGATGCTCTGGGACGACAGTATTTTTAATTCGGCGCGGATCTCGAAGAGCCCGACCTCTGGGGGACCTACACCGAGCGCGAATCCATCATCTTCCACGAGAACGACTTCGAGGTCTTCATCGATCCCGATGGCGACACGCACGAGTACTACGAGTTCGAGATGAACGCGCTGAACACCGTGTGGGACCTGATGCTGGTCAAGCCGTACCGGGATGGGGGACCGGCGCTCGAACGCCTGGGACATCGCGCGGACTCAAGAGCGCCGTCCACTTGCGCGGCACGCGAACCGTCCTGGCGACAAAGATGTAGGCTGGTCGATCGAGATCGCGATGCCCTGGAAGATCCTCAAAGAGGCGGCCCCGGCCAGCGCCCGCCGAAGGCCGGCGAACAGTGGCGTGTCAACTTCTCCCGCGTGCAATGGTCGCTCGACGTGAAGGACGGCAAGTACATGAAGCGGACGGACGCGAAAGGGGAGTTGCTTCCCGAGAACAACTGGGTGTGGAGTCCGCAGGGGGCGGTCAACATGCACATGCCGGAGCGATGGGGCCACGTCCAGTTCTCCTCGCGACGGCCGGCGACCGGCGCGGACACGTTCACCGATCCCCCAGACGAAGCGGTCGCATGGAACCTGCGCCGCATCTATTACCGCCAGGCGGACTTCCACAAAGCGAACGGCCGCTACGCGCGGACGCTGCGCGAGCTCGGAAGCCGATGCCTCCGCCGCCGGCTTCCAATTGCACGCGACCGATCACTCTACGTGATGACCGCGCCGGGCACCGGTGGAGTGGTGCACTTGCGGCAGGATGGCCGCCTCTGGACCGGCGGCGTTAAGGGGGAAAGGTAAGACGGGAGACGGGAGAAGGGAGAAGGCAAAGGTTCGAAGGTGAAAGGCGGAAGGTGAAGGAAGGTGAAAGGTGAAAGGTGAAAGGGCCTGCCCCTTGGCGCCTTCGCCTTCCCGCCTTCCAACCTTTCCCTTCTCCCTTCTCCCTTCTCCCTTGAAAGAGCCGCCCTATTTCCCCCCGCCATCGCCTTCTTGATGGCGTTCACAGTCGCGTTGTCCTCATCTCCACGATCTTCTTCGCGATCTCGAGCGCCTTCTTCTTATCAGCGATCGAAACGCCGTCGATCGTCGCCTTGTTCGCCTTCACGCGCTGCTCCCAGCGGACGCTGTTCGGGTCGGCTATGAGCATGTTGAGCGTGATCGCGGGATCGTCGTGGAGGCCGTCTTTCGGCTGGTCGGCCTTGATCACGCCGAGTTCGCCCAGGTACTTCAACACGGACGCGTAATCGTAGGTACTCGCGCGCGTGGATCACGAGCGGAGCGCCTTTCCACTCGGCGTTCCACTTGTCGGCGACCGCCTGCATCCCCTTGGTGTTGCCGCCGCTGTCGCCGATCAGCACGATGTTCTCGAAGCCGTGCATCTTGAAGCTGTGGACGACGTCCGCGAGCATGGCCTGGAAGGTCTCTTCGCGCAGGCTGATCGTGCCGACCGTGGCCATGTGTCCACTCTTCGGGTCGATGCCCCCCTCGGGCACCAGCGGGATGATGGGGGCGCAGAGGGCGTTGCCGAGCTTGCGCGCGATCGCGTCGCAGTTCACCCGAAGGATGTAGTTGTGCTTGCCGAGCGCGAGCCAGGGACCGTTCGGCTCCATGCCGCCGGTGGGGATGATCACCGTCGTCTTGCCTGCTTTCAGTGCGTCGCGAACGTCCATCCAGGTCATCTCTTCGAGCCAGACGGTGTCGGGCGTCTTCAGCGGGTTCGGCGTGTCGATGCAGTTGTAGGGGTTGGCGCTGCAGTTGCCTCCGCCGGCCGTCCGCGGATCGCGTGGACCGCGTCCCCGCTGTTCCGATTGCTGCTGCGGCGGAGTGGCCTGCTGGGCGGACAGAACGCCCGACAGCGCGAGTACGATTAGCGGCAGTGCGGCTCTCTTCATGGGGCATCCTCGCCGGGTCTTCCTTCGCTGAAGCTACGGCGGACGGAAGACCCGGCCTACGCGCAGGCGAGAGTCTAGCGCGGATACAATCCGTTGCAACAGGAGGTCTTCGATGCGTCGCCTCACCACCGTTGTGGCCCTGCTCGTGACGGCCAGCCTCGGCGCCCAGCAGCGCGCGCCAGAGATCGAGTCCATCACGGCGCGGGACATGAAGGCCGATCTGACGTTCCTCGCGTCCGACAGCATGGCGGGCCGGCTCACCGACACGCCGCAGAACGCGATGGCCGCCGAGTGGATCGCGTCGCGCTTTGAGCGGATGGGGCTGAAGCCGATCGGCGACAACGGCACCTACTATCAGCAGTACACGCTCGCGACGGCGACGCTCGGCGAGGGAAACCAAGGCAGGATCGGCGCGTTCGGAACCGATTGGTATCCGACGCGCTTCAGCGCCAGCGGCACGGCCGAGGGGCCGCTGCTGTTCGTGGGCTTCGGCATTTCGTCACCGGAGCGCAATCACGACGATTACCGTGGCGACGTAAAGGGGACCATCGTGCTGGCGCTCGACCACGAGCCCGGAGAGCGGGACGAGAACAGCCCCTTCGACGGCGTGGTGACCGCCCAGGCGGCGGACCAGCTCCAGAAGGCGCTCGCGGCGCAGGCACGCGGCGCCGTAGGCATCCTGTTCGTGAGCGACGTGCACAACCATCCGGTTCCGGCGAACGCTCCCGCCCAGGCTCCGGCCCTCAATCTCGGCGCCGCCTGGCCGCAGCAGCCACCGCGCATCCCGCGCTACATGCTCGGCAGTTGGGTGGAGCAGGTGAAGATCCCTGCCGCGGTGATCTCGGTGCCCGCTCTGAAAGCTGGCGTTAAGCGCCTCGTCAGCGCTCGGCATTCCCTTCGATGACCTCGCGAAGTCTGCCGACACACCGGGCGGCGTCAAGCCGCGGCCGGTCGGCATCGTCGCGCAGTTCACGACCGCAGTGAGCCGGAAGTTCATCGACGACCGTAACGTCGTCGCGCTAATCGAGGGGTCCGATCCTGCGCTGAAGGACGAAGTCGTCATCGTGTGCGCGCACTACGATCACGACGGCACGAACGGCCAGAACGTCCTGAACGGCGCGGATGACGATGGGTCGGGAACGATTGGCGTGATCGAGATCGCCGAAGCGTACGCGCTGGCGGCGGCGAAGGGGATCCGTCCGAAGCGCTCGGTCATCTTCGCCGCATGGAACTCGGAAGAGCGAGGACTCTTCGGCGCCTGGGCTTACACGCAGAAGCCGATCGTCCCACTCGCAAAGACCGTCGCCGTGCTCAACATGGACATGATCGGCCGCAACGAGGAAGTGCCGGAAGGCGGTGGGGGAGGACGCTTCCGAGGGCTGGACGTGCAGACGTCTGAGTCGAACAACAACGCCGTGAACATCATCGGCACCACCCGCAGCGCCTCACTCAAGCAGACGATAGAGAAGGCGAACGCCAGCATCGGCCTGACGCTGCGCTTGCGCTACGACAACAACATCTCGCAGCTGATGCGCCGCAGCGATCACTGGCCGTTCCTCAACATGGGCGTCCCCGGGGTCTGGGTGCACACGGGCTTGCACCCTGACTATCACACCGCCAATGACGACGCCGATCGGATCAATTATCCGAAGATGGAAAAGATCGGGCGGATGGTGCACCAGGCGAGTTGGGACCTGGCGAATGCCGCCGGTCGTCCTTCGCTCGACCGGCGCTGATGCAATGCTGAATGCTGAATGCTGAATGCTGAAGGAAGGTTGAAATGTTGAAGGGATTGTTGCTGTTGATCCTGGCGGCGACGACGCAAGAGGTGACGAAGGAACCGGTCACCGGTGTTCGGAACTTTGCGCGACTGGAGACTACCGTGGCATGTGCTGGTGCGACCTCAGCCGAGGCGCTGCCCGAGATCAAGAAGATGGGATTCGTGTCGGTGGTCAACTTGCGGCTGGCCACTGAAAACGGCGCGGAGGTCGAGAAAGAGGAAGCGGCGGCGAAGGCACTGGGGCTTCGTTACTATCCACGTGCCGTTCGACGGCAAACCCAATCCCGCTGCCGCCGACCAGTTTCTCGTGGCGATCACCACGCCAGGCATGGAGCCGGCATTCATCCACTGCGGCGGCGGGAATCGCGCGGCCACGATGTGGTTGATCAAGCGGCTGGTCGTCGATCGGTGGGACGAGGAGCGCGCCGTGAAAGAGGCCGTCTCACTGGGACAGACCAGCGAGGAACTTCGGAAGTTCGCGATCGAGTACGCAAGGAACCGCAAACAGTGAACTTCGGTACTTACTTCAGCATTCAGCATTCAGCATTCAGCATTGCCCCTCGCGCGTTCTTCAGCGCGAATGACCAGAAGGCCGGCCACCAGATCAGGTCGTTGAACAGGCAGACCCAGGCGAACGTCCACGGGAGCGCACCGGTCGCGGCGCTATACAGAAAACCGATGGGGCCAAGGGTTTTGCCGGCGAGCCCGATCCAGACGAACGCGGCATAGCGTTGCGGCGCGCGAGCGAGCAGGTAGTAGCCGTAGGTGTACACGCCCACCATCATCCCGATGACCTGCGCAAGCGGTACCGCCCGCGGGTCGCTGACGCCGGCGAGGCCGAGCAGGCCGCGAGGATAAATCACTACCGCCGCGCCCCACAGCAGGTTGTACGCGGCGGCTGCGTAGAACCAGGGGCGGTAGGTGCGAAAACGATCATGCACGCGCAGGCCTCGACGCGCTGGCGACGAGATCCCGGACACCGGAGACGAACACGCCGGCCGCGATCATGAGCAGCATCCAGGCCGGAAATCCATGATCGGCCGCGCCGAATCCGCTATCGAGGCGTGACCACTGACGCAGTGACGGGATCAGGTGGGCGAGGAACGCACCGTAGACGATTCCCATGATCGCGTGCATCGCGCGTTCGCCGGGCGGCAGCCGCCGGATCTTGTCCTCCTCGATGAAGTCCCACAAGGTAATGACGATCTCGCCCAGCAGCAGGGCGGCGAGTAGCCAGGCGAAGGTGCCGTTCCACGTCAGGAATCCCAAACTGCCGATGATGATGGCGTAGGCAAAATCGCGCGTCGCATGGAGCCGCAGTTCCGTGGCCGTGTGCGTACCGTGCGCCAGTTTGAGCTTGTACTCGTGGTAGTAGAGCGTGTCGAACGCGCCGAGCGAGGCCTGGACGAGCAGCAGCCAGATCGCGGTTGTCATGCGACCGCCATCCTACCCGCATAGCGACACACGGGATGTGTCCGCCACGTGACGCGCACGTCCACCTGCCAGCCGCCTAATGCTGCAGACACGCGCGCCTCGACGTGCGGCGCGATCGCCCGAGGCACTCGAATGCCCGCAACCGTCATGGCTGTCTGCCGATAGAGTAGGTGGCCATCCTCCACGCGCAGCCGAAAAACGATCCTGCCCGGCCCGCTTCGCTCCACGATGCACGATCCTGCGGCGCTCTGGCGCGTGTTTAACGAGACATCCCCAATCCGGCGCATCCAGATCAAGTCCTCACCGTCGGTCGTGACCTCCAGCCGCACCGCCTGCGCGCGGCCGGCGCGTGGCAGTTTCATCAGCTTCACCAGCAGCTTCGTGAGCCGGTGGGAGCCATGCTCGACATCGATGGTCCCGGTAGCGGAGAGCGGCGCCAGATGCGCGCGTTGAACTTCCGGGGCGAGCGCCACGAACGCCTCCCCGAGCGCCGTCTCGTAAGCAGACACTCGCGGATTATTGAACGTTGTCCCGCTGAGCGCCGAATGAAGGAAAAAACGCATTACATTCGGGGTGCCTATGCTGAAGACGATCGCTGTCTGCGCATTCCTCGCCGCGGGCGTGGCGACGGTGACCGGCGGAAACGGCGGGGAAGGCCAGCAGGTCGCGCAGGAGCTCTGGGAACAGGCCGTAGTCGCCAAGGGCGGCCGCGAACGGCTCCACGCCGTCGCCAGTTTCGCGATTCACGAGAAGACCGCCTTCACCAAACCGGTCCGTGGCATTGCCGAGCAAAGGGTAGATCAGCTCGTCTGCGAACTGCCGGATCTGTGTTGGGAATTTCTCGACTATCGGCCGGGCAAGATGGGATACACGGTCCGGGTCGTCAACGCGCGCACGGGTCAAGGCTGGGCGTCCCATGGGACAGCGGCCTCGCCATTCAGGCAACCGGATACGAGCGCCGCGTTCCGGCTGCGGCAGTTGCAGTACCTCTACTTCCTGGAAACTCGCTGGGTGAAACCGACGCCGCTCCGGGCTTCGCGTGTTCGACTTGGCTCCCGCGCGATCGACCGGTTGGAGACGCTCGTGGAGGACGAACCAGTCGTGTATTACCTCGACGTCGCGACGCACCTTCCCGTGCGAGTCGAAGCGACTCACCAGTGGCACTTGCCGCCGCCTCGTCCGGGGATGAAACCGCCGGGCCCAACGCAATACACGTACGAGCTGGGCAACTATCACGACGTTGCCGGCATCCAGGTGCCGGCGCGGATAAAAAGGGGCAACGATTCCAGCGACGCGCAGGTGGAAGTCAATCCCGCGTACGACCGATCGCTCTTCACGACGCCTCCATCGCCCGACGCGACGGTGGACTCGTGGCGCGCTCGAACCACGCGACGTCCCAGTAGCGATCGAACTTGCGGCCGACCTCGAACCATGGCCGCCGCTCCTCGGGTGTAAACGTGCGCAGGTCGAACGTGATCGGCGTGTGAACGATGTAGTGGTTGTAGATCTCCGTCAGCGCCGGAAGATCCTGCGGCGTTGCAGCCCTCGTCTTGAGCATGACGCACCCTAGCAAAACCAGAACCGGAATTCAGCATTCAGCATTGCTCGCGACGGGCAGGCCACTCGGCCGCCGGCTGCGTCAAAACACGCATGGGGCGGCAGCCGGTCCGGATCGCCAGTGGCGCATTCGTCCACATCGTCTTCGTGGCCGTGCTGTCGCTGTTCTTGCGGCCACTTCCACCAGACGCTCCCGCCCCGATGTCCGCGCGGCTCGTGTGGGCGCCGGTCCAGCCGGTGCCCGGAGCTCCCAACGGTGGGGGGCAGGGGGGAGATCGTCGATCGCCGTCGCCGGCGGCTGAGCGTCCCGTCGTCGCGGACGACCAGCCAAGATTCTCGCTGCCGCGCCTCCCGGATGCGATTGCCGCCGTCGTCTTGCCCGGTATCGAGGTGGCGTTTGCCGCTCCGAATGCATCCGGGCCCGGCACGAGCGATCGAGGCGGGGGACGAGGCGAGGGCAGCGACGGGCCCGGCAGTGGAACTGGCAGAAGTTCCGGCGTCGGCGAAGGCGACCGTCCGTTCGTGGATGGCGCTCCGGGCGTGACATCACCACGGCCGCTGGTGGAGCAAAAGCCCGAATACACGGTCGAAGCGATGCGCGCACGTGTCCAGGGCTCTGTCCTGCTCGAAGCGACGGTGCTGGAGAACGGCAGCGTGGCTGACATCCGCGTGCTGAAGGCGATGGAACCGTCCTACGGCCTTGACGAGAAGGCAGTCGAGGCCTTGCGCGCGTGGAAATTCCGCCCCGGTACCTATCAAGGCCGGCCCGTGGCCGTGAAGGTCCTCGTCGAGCTGTTATTCACGCTCAGGTAGGTAATCGCTCCGGCTACAATCCGCACTCATGGCGCAGACACGACGGCGGTTTCTCTCGCACCTCGCGGTCCCGGGACTTCTTGTGGGCGCCGCTCCGGCGCTGGAGGCCCTCGCTCGAGTCGTCCCGTTCACGCCGCCGCCGCAGGCCGATGACGGCGCGGTCTTCGCGGAAGCGCGGAAGCACTTCCTTATTCCCGCCGGCGTCGCGCACTGCAACACCGGCACGCTTGGCGCTTCGCCTCGAGAAGTGGTGGACGCGCTGACGCAGGGCATTCGCCGCCTCGAGACCGAGCTGGCCCAGTGGCCCTACGAGCAGGCGGACGGGGAACCGCTCACCGGCTATCAGAAGCTCGAGGACGTCCGTGCGCTTGCGGCAAAGTTCGTCAATGCGTCCGTTGCCGAGATCGCGCTCACGCAGAACGCGACGATGGGAATGAATTTCCTCGCGAACGGACTCGACCTCGCCGCCGGCGACGAAGTCGTCAGCACCGACCAGGAGCATGGCGGCGGGATCTCTCCCTGGCGTCTGCTGGCCAAGCGCCGCGGCATCGTCGTCAAGGAGCTCGCACTGGAGCCGGCGTTGGCCCAGGGACCCGACGCCGTCGTTAAGTTATTTGCGTCGGCGATGACGCCGAAGACCAAAATCGTGATGTTCAGCCACATCACGTCCGGGCTCGGCGCGCTGCTGCCGGCGCGCGAGTTGTGCGCACTGGCACGCCAGGGCGGAGCGCTGGCGATCGTCGATGGCGCGCAGGCCGTAGGGCAGATTCAGGTCGATGTGCGGGCCCTGGGTTGCGATGCGTACGTCGGCAGTCCGCACAAGTGGATGATGGCGCCGAAAGGCACCGGATTCATGTTCCTGCGCAAGGAAGTGCAGGACCGCTTCTGGACGACGCTCGCGAGCTACCAGTGGGACAACCACGAGGACGGCGCGTTCCGCTTCATGCAGTTCGGAACCGGCAGCGTGCCGGTCGTCGAGGGCCTGGTCGCGGCGCTGCGTTTCATCGATCGCATCGGCATGGCGCGCATCGAACGATGGGACGGCCTGCTGACGAAGCGTCTGCGGGACGGACTGGCACAGATCCCTGCTGCGCGCGTCGCGTCGCCCCTCGATCCGCGCCTGACCGCCGCGATCACGACCTTCCGCGTGGAGGGCGTGAAGGCCAAGGCGCTGCAGGATGCCCTGTGGGCCCGCAAGGTTCGCGTGCGCGCCCAGAACGACGCGCGCGGCGTGCGGCTATCGGCGCACATGTATCTCAGTCCAGCGGACGTCGATACGATCCTCGACGTCACGGCGACAGTCGCCCGCCAGAAACTCTGAGTAAATCGTCCCGAACCTGGACCCACGGGAATCCGTCTTCATAACGCATGCACGAGCTTCTCACCGACCTGCGCTCCGGCGTCCGCATGCTCATCAATTACCCGACGCTGTCGCTGGGGGCGATTCTGACGCTCGGTCTTGGGATCGGCCTGAGCACGACGGTCTTCTGCGTCGTCAACGGTGGGACTCTTCAAGGGACTCCCGTTTCCCGATTCGGACCGGATCGTGGCGGTAAGGCGGCACGAGGCCGGTGCAGAACGAGCGCGAACTGCCGTTCAGCGTTCACGACATCGCGGTTTACGCAGGCGCGGCAGACCGCGTTTGAGAAGTTCGGCGCGTACGGCAACGCGCCGCTGAACGTGACAGCGGAAGACGGACGACCGGAGCGGTTTTCCGGCGGCCTGCTCACCGTCGAGGCCTTCGAAGCGCTGGGCGTTCAGCCGGAACTGGGCCGCGGTTTTCGGGTGGGAGACGATCGTCCCGGCGCGCGAGCCCGTCATGCTCCTGGGTAATGCCGCTGTGGCGCGAGCGTTTCGGCGGCACTCCGGACGTCATCGGCCGGTGATGCTGCGTGTGAACGGCACCCCACCGGACCGTTGTCGGCGTCATGCCGGTCTCCTTCGGTTTCCCGATCCGCGAGTCGATGTGGGTTCCGCTCTGCGATTGATACGCAATACTACTCCGCGAGGCCAGGAGGCCGTTCTTCCGTGTCCTCGAGAAAGCTCAAAAAAGGGGACGAGCGTCTCGGAGGGGCAGACCCAGGCTATGCCGCCGTTCGCCGCACAGCTCGAAACGGAGTTCCCGTAAAGTCGAATGCCGGGCTCGGCGTGGAGGTCATTCCGCTACGCGCGCAGACGTGTTCCCTCCGGAGATCTATAACCTGCTGTTCACGATGCTCGGGGCCGGCATCGGCGTGCTGCTCATCGCCTGCGTCAACGTCTCCAACCTTCTCGCCGCACGGGCGTCCCTGAGGCGCCGTGAGGTGGCGGTGCGCATGGCGCTTGGGGCCCGCGCGCAGCCGCGTCGTCCGGCAACATCTCACCGAGGTGGTCGTGTTGGCCGTCGATTGGCGCTGCGCTCGGGATGGCTGCTGAGCATCGCTCGGCATGCGCTGGTTCACCAATGCGATCTCGGTCGGATCCGCCGCCGTTCTTCGTGACCTTCGAGCTCGATCACCGCGTGCCTGCTCTTCGTGCTCGGACTCATCGTGCTGACCAGCCTGTTCGCCGGCGGCGGTGCCGTCGCTGCACGCGTCGCGCGTCAGTGCCGGCGCCGTGCTCAAGGACGACAGCCGCGTGCTCGACCAGCGGCACGCCTTGGCCGGTTCAGCGGCGGTCTGGTGGTGGTCGAACTGGCAGTCTCCTGCGGGCTCCTGATCGCCGCCGGACTCATGGTGAAGAGCGTCGTCCAGTTGAAAAACGGTGGACATGCCGTTCGCGGTGGAGGACATCCTGACCGCGCGCGTCGATCTTCCGGCGGCCAACTATCCGGATCTCGGCGGCGAGCATCCGCTTCTTCGAGCAGCTCTTACCGAAGCTGCAAGCGGTCGCCGGGGGTCGAGCCCGCAACGCTCTCGGACGGTCTGCCGGCGGCCGGTAATGGCAGCAATCGTGGTCCAGATCCAGGGGAAGGCCTACCCGCAGCCGACCGACTATCCGTCGGCCCGCGAGGGGATCGTCACGCCGGGATACTTCGAGACCTTCAAGATGCGACTCCTCGAACGGGCGCGAGTTCATCACGACAGACAACGCGGCCGGCGCGCCCGTGGCGGTCGTCAACGCGTCCTTCGCGCGTGTGCATTTTGCCGGGAGAGGAGTCCGATCGGCCGGCAGTTCCGGCGCGTGCGGCCGCGCGACGACGGAACCATGGCTGACGATCGTCGGCGTCGTGCCGGACCTGCTGATGGAAGGCATCGGCAACGGGAACGCGAGCCCGGTCGGCTACTACATCCCGATCGCGCAGAGCGACGTGGCCAACGGCGTGCGCATCGCGGTGCGGACGCGCGGTGACGCGGCGGCGCTCGCGCCGCAGTTGCGGTCGGCCGTCGCTGCGCTCGATCCCGACCTCGCGCTCTACGAGGTCCGCACGCTGCGCCGCATCATCGACCAGCGCACCTGGTTCTACACCGTGTTCGGCACGTTCTTCACCCACGTTCGGCGTCTGCGCCCTCATCCTGGCGGCGGCTGGGTTGTATGGCGTGATGTCGTTTGCGGTGACGCAGCGCACCAGGGAGATGGGCGTGCGTTCGGCGCTGGGCGCGCAAGGGCGTGAACTCGTCCTGCTGGTCATGCGCAAGAGCGCCATCCAGCTCGCCATCGGGCTGGCGATAGGCGTGGACGTTCGCGCTCGTGGCGTCCACCGCGTTGCAGCCGGTGCTGTATCGCGTCAATCCGCGAGATGCCGTGGTCTTCGCCGCCGTGATCGCACTGCTCGCGACCGTCAGCCTGTTCGCGAGCTTCCTGCCGGCGCGGCGCGTGACGAAGGAGTCAATCCCGTCATCGCCCTCGCCGTCGAGTGAGCGCTTCGCGATAGCAATGCCGAATTCTGAATGCTGAATTCTGAATTAAGTCCGAAATTCCGAATTCCAACCTTAAATTCAGCATTCAGAATTCAGCATTCAGCATTGCGCACGTCGGCTACTTCTTCACCAACTTCATCGTCCCCGCCGCTTCACGCGCGCGGAGGACCACCATGAGATCCGCCAGCGGGAGCGGGGTGAACTCGCCGGAAAGAAAGTCGCGGATCTGCAGGACCGTCAGGCCGCGACCGAGCAGGATGTTGAACTCCGCGTTCATCTCCGTCGGCAGGCTTGGACCGCTGGGGCCGCCGCCACGTCCACCCCCACCACCACGGCCGCCGGCCCCGGCGACCGCCTGCACCACGAGGCCCGCCGCCTCGCGTTCCTCCGCAGTCGGCGTTGGCTCCGACGGCGGTGACCGCGCGCTGCGCCGCCGCGAGCTGGTACGCAGCCCGCACCTCGCTCAGCAGCGCCGACGCCCGCTGATCGATCAGCGGCTCGAACACCGTCGTCTTTTTCTGACCCTCTGCCGAGTTCGTCCAGAGAACGCCTGCGGACCGCACGACGCCCTTCTCGATTGATGCCTGATGGCGGATGGCGTTCTGCGCTTCCTTGGAGGCCTGCGCGAGCCCGGCGGCGGTGGCGTCGGCCATATAGCCGAGTCCCTTGGTGTGCGACTCCCCCATCCGCGCGAGGCCGCGACCCAGGTTGTCGCTGAGCACACGCGCGGCCATCTCGTCCGTACCGGTCGCGAGCACGGCCGCGGCGCCGGCACCGACGACGGCGGCGCGCTTGTATTGGGTGGAGTCCTGCTTGTCGGGCGTGTCCTCGGACGAGTGGTACCACATGTCCGGCCAGGTGATGAACATCACCGCGGGGATCCCACGCTGCATGTAGGTCACGTGGTCGCTCGCCCCGTAGTGCTTGTCGATCTTGATGTAGAAGGCGTCCTTGCTACCGCGCGGCGACTCGACCGGCTGTGTCGGCGCGTAGCCGCCAGCGCGGAACCGTACGCGCTCGCGCGAGATGTCGGCGACGTATTCCATCATGCTCTGCGCGACGTCGTTGATGTAGGACGGAAACGTGTCTGGCGTGCGCTGCAGGATCCAGTAGCTGCGGCTCGCCGCGACGCGGATGCCCTCCATGTCGAAGTTCAGGTCGCCGATGAGGGCCTTCGCTTTTTCCGGATGGCGCGTGAGGAACGCGTTGGTGCCGGAAATCTCCGGCACCCAGAGGAAATTAATCGTCCGCTTCGGCTTTGGCAGCTTGCCCTCGTTGATCAGTTTGATCAGGGTGCGGCCGATCTCGAGCGTCAGCGCGCATCCGGAATTGTCGTCGTTGGCCCCCTGCTTGATGACGCCTTCGTAGAGATGCGCGCTGACCGCCACCTCCTGCGTGGTGCTGCCGTCGCCGGGGATTTCGGCGCGAGACGTACCTCGGCCTTGGCCGGCACCTGCACGCTCTTCGTGACCGACCGCAGAGTGATCCGCTGGCCGCGTGCGAGCTGCGCCGCGAGGTTGCGCTGCACTTCCGGCGTCACCGCCCAGGCGACGGTGTTGGGCTGCGCATGTGACCGACGTGGACACGATCTGAGTCGGGAAGTCGTTGGCGCGCTGGTAGCCGATCGCGCTCACGCCGAGAACGCCGAAGGCGCCACGCTGGACGGCCTGGGTGTAGGTGGCGCCCGGCGCGCCCGGCCGACACCACGAACTTGCCGGTGACGTCCTTCCCCTCGAAGTCCCGCGGCCGGCCGAGGCCGACGTCCACCAGCTCACCCGTCAGGTCGGCGTTCGCGTTGAGCGACGCCAGCGAGAGCGCGATGTCGTGAATATCGAACAGCTTCACCTGGCTGGGAGACGTCATCCAGAGCTCCCCCTGCGTCGGCTGCCACGCCGTCCCGCCCTGCTGGAAGACCTCGATCTCGACGTTGCTGAACCCGTCACTCCTTCGCGAACCGCGCCATCACCTGGCTCTGCCCGGAAGGGTCCGGAGTATCCCTCGGGTGAACGGACGCGCTGGTACGGCACCAGGTCCAGGACGTGGTGCATCGCGCGCTCGCCGGAGGCTTCGTTGATGATGGCGGTCATCTGCTCCTGTGTGAGCAGCGTGCGGTCCTCGCGCTCCTGGGCGGAGGCCGCAATCATGGCTCCGCCGGCCACGACGGTCACAACAAGCAGCTTGAATCGCATGAGCCCTCCTGGGCGTGTTGATCGAACAGAGCCTACCCCGATCTGCGCTCGTCGTCGTTGTGTACCGCAAGAAGCACGAAGCGCTGTCAGCGGTCTACGTTCATCTGCATGATCTCGGACCTGGCGACATCCCTCTGCGTGTACATGAGCCACTTGCCGTCGCGCGATACGGTAAAGCCGCTGCCGGCATCGTAGAGACCGGGCAGTGTGAGTACGGTGCTGATGCGGCGAGTGGTGAAGTCGAATAGATCGAACGTCCCTTGCCGCGATGCGCCGATGTTGAGGAAGAAGATCCCGCGGTCCGTAGGCACCCACTCTCCTCCCCAGGTCGGTGAATGAGGAAAATCAAGGAGCCGCTCCGAGGGGCCGCCAGCGACTGGCATGCGCCAGATGCCGTGAGTGGGGTCTGAATAGAGGACGAACTGCTCCGTCGTGAGACGCCGAAGCCTTGAGGCCTCCGTTCGTCGCCACCTGGACGGGCGATCCCGCCAGCGTCCGGAACCTTCCAGATCTGCCAGGTCCCGGTCCGGTCGGATGTGAAGTAGATCCACCTGCCGTCATGCGACCAGGCCGGCCACTGTTCTGTGGAGGGTTCGTCAGTTAGGCGACGCAGGCCGTCCCCGGATGCATGGGCGACATAGATATCGTGGTTGTTCGCGCCGGCGTTCAGCCCAACGAACGCAAGCCGGTCGCCGTCGGGGGCCCACCGCGGGTGGCCGGCGATCGACCTGAGGCTCGTCACGGGTCGCGGAGCGGCGCCGCGCGAATCGGCCGTCCAGATTTCGAAGTTGCCAGTTCGATCGGACACGAATGCGACTCGGGAGCCATCTGGCGAAATGTCTGGATAGGTCTCACTGCGAATGGTTCCGGGCAGCTGTTCGATTGACGGTGAAGAAGCGGCGCTCAGGCGCGCGGGTACAGGTTCCGGTCCAGAGTTTCCTGCAGAAACACGAGCCGTCCGGGACTTCTCGCGACCGACGGTTCCGTGGCGCCCGCACCTGTGCCTGGGAGCGGTTCGACCTGCCCGCCGCGTACCTCATCTTCCATAGCCTGCCGTTGCCGGCGCCTTCTTCGGAAGCGAAGAACAGGCTCTGCCCACTGGCGACCAGGCTAAACGCTTGAGGGGAGATTGCGCGACCATCAGGCGTTGCGGCTTTCGGCTATCGAGCCCAAACAGATAGATTCCCGGCTGAGTGCCTGAGTTCCGAACGAACGCAACGGCGTGTCCGTCCGGAGAGAACAAGGGTAGGTATCGTCTGAACCCCGTCAACCGGGGACGTCAGCCATTCGGTCTCACCGCTCTTGACCGACATCATGAAGAGCCGGTGCCCCCTGTCCTCCGGGGTTCGGGCACTCCAATATCAGGTGAACCCCGTCGGGCGACCAGTCCAACCCGCGACCCAGAATCAGATCACCGCTCCAGACGGTTCGATACGGCCCGCCAGCCGCCGATACCACGCTGATCGCGTTCCTGGTGTGCGCGTCGTTCAGGTGATGCCTGAAGGCGATGTACCGGCCATCGGGAGACCAGGCGGGAAACGAGCCGTTCCCAGGCGTGTGCGTCAACTGCAACACCTTCTCTGCGCCGAGGCGATTCACGTGCAGGTCCGCCCCGCCACTCACGCCCACACTAAGGCGAGCTGGCTGCCGTCTGGTGAGAGTGCCAGCTGGAATGTCTCGCCGGGAGACTCAGGACAGGCAGGGGCTCCAAGCACCGGGGACGGGGACCGTCGAAACCCCCGCTCGGGATGACGCGTCTGACGAACCGCGATCCCTTTGCCAAACGGCCCTGCAGTAGCCACCCGCCCCAGATCACCAGCGCGAGCGCCAGGGTCACGCCAATAGGGAGGCGGCCCGGACGAAACTCGGCGACGTACCGATCGCCGCGAGGTCTTCCGCGAGTGCGTCGGCGCTGGCGTAGCGGCGCCCGGGGTGACGGTCGACGGCGCGCTCGATCACGCGCGCGAGACTCGCCGGCACATCGGCCCGACGTGACAGCAGATCAATCCGCTGCGCCTCGGCGTGCGCCCGCCGCAGATCCTCAAGCGTGCTCGCCCGCACCGGATAGGCCCCCGTCAGCAGGTGAAAGAGGACCACACCGACGCTGTAGATGTCGCTGCCGGCCGTCGCCGAACCGCCGGAGAGCACCTCCGGCGCGAGGTAAGCGGCGTTCCCCCTACGCTCACGCCGGACGCACTTCCCAGCTCGTGTCCGGTGCCGAAATCCATCAACACCAACCGCCCGTCATCGGCGACCATCACGTTCTGCGCCTTGATATCGCGATGCAGGAGGCCAGCGGCATGGACCGCCGACACCGCGCGGCACAGATCGAGGCCCAGCGGACGCCGCTTCGGCGTGAGCACCGCGCCATCCCCCAGCATCTGCTCGAGCGTTCGTCCCGGCACGAACTCCATCCACAGGCCGATCTCGGCGCCGAGCGGCGGCGCCGTAGAGGGTGACGACGTTGGGATGGCGGACGCGCGCGAGCAGGCGGCCTTCTTCGACAACGGCGGAGGCCAGTCGGTGCCTGGCGTGGTCGAGCGGCAGCAGCTTCAGCGCGACCTCGCGATCGAGCCGCGTGTCCCAGGCCCGATAGACGTCGCCGAAGGCGCCGCCCCCGATCGTTCGAGCACGCGCATGTGCCCCCAGATCGCGGCGCGGCCTCACCGGACGCGCGGTCGGATCGGCCAGGGCACGGACGGCTGCGAGCACACGGAGTCGTCCAGCGGGCCGGTCGGTGGCGTCCGGGGGACTCCAGCTCGGCCCATCCACGGCGCTGCCGTCGAGAATCGCCCCCGCCACGTCTGAGGGCCCTTCAACCATCGAGGTGTCCGCGCAGATATAGCGGGGAGCAAGCTCATCTGTCCACGCCCGCGTTTGGGGCATCAGGCGGCGGACATCACCTTCGCCAGCTCGCCCAGCGCCCGGGCCACCATTCCGCGCCGCGTCCGGGCTCGGCTTGTCCACCAGTAGCGCGATCTCCCGATAGAGTACCCGAGCTCAACCCGCGCAATCACCGCCTCCCGCTCCGACGTCTCGAGGGACGCCAGCAGGCCTCGTACTGTTCGAAGACCTCACGGCCGAGAGCGGCTTCGAGCGGAGAATTCTCCGCCGCGGACGCGTGCAGGTAGTCCTGACGCTTTGGATGACCCCCGAACCGGCGCAGCTCGTCACGGATTCGATTGGTCACGGCCCGCCGCAGATACGCCTGCAGGGCCCATTCGCCGCGGTGCTCGAACGCCCGGAAGTTCCGAACGTTCCGATGAGGGCTTCCTGCACCAGATCATCGGTGTCCGTCATCTCGCGGGCGTAGCGCGGGAGACGCCCGCTCGCCCACCGCTGAAGTCTTGGACTGGTAACGCGCCAGCAGACGTTCAAGCGCCGCCCGTTCCCCGTCGCGCGCGCTGAATCAGCTCGAACGTGGATTCGAGCAGCGACATGGCGTCCCCAGCACTATTAAGGCGATCGTCAGTCATGGGCACCTGGCCAACATCGCCGCGATTCTAGCCGACCGTAGTCTGCGCGTCTTCCCCCTCTCTTCGGTCGTATTTCCCCTGTGACCTGTTGACCCGGCCTCTAACAGAAAGGGCCGGCTGGATGAAATCCAGCCGGCCACTCTAGCTTCTAGATTCTAGCTTCTAGTACATGCCGCCCATGCCGCCGCCGCCGGCATGCCGCCGCCGCCGCGTCCTTCTTCTCCTCCGGGATCTCGGCGACGAGCGCCTCGGTGGTGAGCAGGAGCGACGCGATCGACGAGGCGTTCTGGAGCGCCGTGCGGACGACCTTCGTCGGGTCGATGACGCCGGCCGCGACCAGGTTCTCGTAGGTGTCGGTCGCGGCGTTGTAGCCGTCCGCGCCCTTGCGCGTCCTTGACCTTCTGCACGACGATCGAGCCTTCCTGGCCCGCGTTCGTCGCGATCTGGCGCAGCGGCTCTTCGATCGCGCGGCGGATGATGTTGACGCCGACCTCCTGGTCGCCTTCGAGCTTCAGCGCCGTCGAGCGCCTTGCCGGCGCGGAGCAGCGCCACGCCGCCGCCGGGGACGATGCCCTCTTCGACCGCCGCCTTGGTCGCGTGCATCGCGTCTTCGACGCGCGCCTTCTTCTCCTTCATCTCGGTCTCGGTCGCCGCGCCGACCTTGATGACCGCGACGCCGCCGACGAGCTTCGCCAGGCGCTCCTGGAGCTTCTCGCGGTCGTAGTCGGAGGTGGTGTCCTCGACCTGCGCGCGGATCTGCTTGACGCGGCCCTCGATCGCGCTCTGCGCGCCGGCGCCTTCGACGATCGTCGTGTTGTCCTTGTCGATCGTGACCTTCTTGGCCTTGCCGAGGTCCTCGAGCTTGATGTTCTCGAGCTTGATGCCGAGGTCTTCGGTGATCGCGCGGCCGCCGGTCAGCATCGCGATGTCTTCGAGCATCGCCTTGCGGCGATCGCCGAAGCCCGGGGCCTTGACGGCCGCGGCCTGCAGCGTGCCGCGCAGCTTGTTGACGACGAGCGTCGCCAGCGCTTCGCCTTCGACGTCTTCCGCGATGATCAGGAGCGGACGGCCGGCGCGCGCCACCTGCTCGAGCAGCGGCAGGAGGTCCTTCATCGAGCTGATCTTCTTCTCGTGGATCAGGATGAACGGGTTCTCGAGCACCACTTCCATGCGCTCGGGGTCGGTCACGAAGTAGGGCGAGAGGTAGCCGCGGTCGAACTGCATGCCCTCGACGACGTCGAGCGTGGTCTCGATCGACTTGGCTTCTTCGACGGTGATGACGCCGTCCTTGCCGACCTTCTCCATCGCTTCGGCGATGATCTTGCCGATCGTGTCGTCGCTGTTCGCGGAGATGGTGCCGACCTGGGCGATCGCGTTGCCGGTGACCGGCTTGGCGTGCTTCTTCAGCTCGGCGACGACGACTTCGACGGCCTTCTCGATGCCGCGCTTCAGCTCCATCGGGTTGGCGCCGGCGGCGACGTTCTTCGCGCCTTCGCGGAAGATCGCCTGCGCGAGCACGGTCGCGGTGGTGGTGCCGTCACCCGCGATGTCGGAGGTCTTGCTCGCCACTTCGCTCACCATCTGCGCGCCCATGTTCTCGAGCTTGTCCTTGAGCTCGATTTCCTTGGCGACGGTGACGCCGTCCTTGGTGATGGTCGGGGAGCCGAACTTCTTGTCGAGGACGACGTTGCGGCCCTTGGGGCCGAGCGTCACCTTGACGGCGTCGGCGAGGTGGTTGACGCCGCGCAGGATGGCCTGGCGCGAGTCCTCGCCGTAAACGATCTGCTTTGCCATGTTGACTGTTTCTCCGTTGCTTGACTCTTGCTGATACTTCTGCCAGCACGCGGTCCGCCGGAGCCTGCTGGCCGAGCTACTTAGGCGTTGATGACGCCGAGGATCTCGTCCTCGCGGATGATCAGGTACTCCTCGCCGTCGAGCTTGATCTCCTGGCCGGAGTACTTGCCGAAGAGGACGGTGTCGCCTTCCTTCACGTCGAGCGGCGTGACCTTGCCGTCCTTCTCGACCTTGCCCTTGCCGACGGCGATGACCTTGCCCTGCTGCGGCTTTTCCTTCGCCGTGTCGGGGATGATGATCCCGCCGACCTTCTGCTCGCCTTCTTCGATGCGCTGCACGATGACCCGATCGTGTAGGGGACGGATTCCGACTGCGGTGCTGTGTTGCCATATTGCTGCTACTCCCGGTGAACGGTTGGTTAGCGGCCCTGTTCGAGCCAGAAACCTAGGGAAAATGCTGAGCGGGCCCTGCCTGTCTAGCACTCAGGCTGCGCGACTGCGAAATCTATCGGAGCCGGAGGCGCTGTCAAGCAGTCGCCGTACGCGACTGCTAATTCGAGCTCGGAACTCGGCGAGTCCAGGACGGCCGGAGACTCTGCTGTTCGGCGATCGGAGCTTGCGGACTGGACCGAGGCCGCAGGCCGGCGCTTGATGTGGTACTCGGCCATTTTGCGTGCGACGGTGTTGCGGTGGATGCCGAGCAGTTCGGCGGCGTCGCCGACATTGCCCTTCGCCCCGCTGGAGCGCGCAGGGGATGAACATCCTCTCGAACTCGCGCCGCGCGTCGTCGTAGAGGATGCCCTTGTCGAGCATCTCCTGGACGAGCTTGTCCAGTTGGTCGCGCACGGCTCGCTCTGGAGCTCGCGGCCGGACAGGAGGCGGAACGCCTCGATGTATTTCTCGCGCGTCCGCTGGACCACGTCCTCGGGCAGGGAGGGCACCGGCGGCTGCTTGTTCCACTTGATCTCTTCGAGGTAGTCGCGCACGAACTGCTTGTCGAAGCTGGGCACGCCGTGGCCGGGCGCGTACGAGGCGCGCGGCCAGAAGCGCGACGAGTCGGGCGTCAGCACTTCGTCGATCAGGACGACGTCGTTGTCGCGGATCGTCGCCCGACCAGGCCGAACTCGAACTTCGTGTCGGCGATGATGATGCCCTTCGATTCCGCGTGCTCGCAGCCGCGGCGTAGATCTCGAGCGTCAGCGCCTTCAGCCGCCGGATCAGCGGTTCGCCGACGATCTGCGCCGCCTCTTCGTCGCTGATGTTCACGTCGTGACCGCTGTCCGCCTTCGTCGCCGGCGTGAAGATCGGCTCGGGCAGCCGATCGGACTCCTTCAAGCCCTTCGGCAGCCATGCCGCAGACGCGCCGGTCTCCTGATATTCCTTCCAGCCCGACCCGGACAGGTAGCCGCGCGCGACGCACTCGACCGGCACCGGCTCGGTCAGCCGGCACAGCATCGTGCGCCCGCGCAGCAGCGTCGGCGTGCGGCTGCGCGGCGGCCGGGAAGTCCGCGACGTCGATCGAGAGCAGATGATGCGGCACGAGATCGCCCATGCGCTCGAACCAGAATGCCGACAGCTGCGTCAGCACCTTGCCCTTGTCGGGAATGCCGGAGCCGAGCACGTAGTCGAATGCCGAGATGCGATCGGTCGCGATCATCAGCAGCGCCGCCTCGCCGGAGGCAGCGTCACCTCGTAGACGTCGCGTACTTTGCCGCGGCGATGAAGCGTCAGACCTTCAAGGGAAGTGTCGAGAACGGGGGCGGCAGTGGAGATCACGAAGACCTCGCGCGGAAGAGGATGAAGCTTACAAGCCGCGCGATCGACGTCGGCGGCTTACTTTCTTCGCAGCTCGATGTCGCCGTGCGTGGCGCGCAACGTCACGTGCGGGCCCGCCGGCACCGATGATCGTGTCGAGGCGCGATGCCTCGCGGGCTGCCGTCGCCGCCGGTCTGCCACCGCGCGTGACCTGCAGCCGCGGTCTGGAGCTTTGTCATCGAGGGTAGATGCGCCCGTCGCTCGCGACGGCATCGATCTTCATCCCGCCGTCGGCAGCGTCACCTCGATCGCTTCGCCGTCGTCGTAGATCGCGAGCGGCGCGGCGAGCGCCTGGTCGACGCGCACCTCGTCGCGCGGCCGTCGATGCGCGTCTCACTGCACGCCGACCAGGTCGATCTCGCCGCCGGTCGCGTGATGCGCAGCGGCCCGCGGCTTCCATCTCTTCGAAGCGCAATTCGGCGTTCCGGGAGTCCACTTCGACGGCGCCCGCCAGCTTCTCGGGGCGGACCTCGCCGCCGGTGAAGTTCAGGGTCGCGTCGCCGCGCACGTCAGAGACCTTGACTTCGCCGGCGCTGACGGTCGTCAGCCGCAGCGATCCGACGTCCGCAATCGTGATCGTGCTGCCGCGCTGGTTGGCCTGGACCTGCCCGGCGATATCTCTAATGATCGTCTCGCCGCGTCCGCCGCCGATGATGCTCGCCGACAGCCGCTGCGCTTGAGCGCCCGCTTTCTCGTCGACCCGGAGCGCCAGCCGCTTCGGGACCTTCAGCTCCAGGTCGCCGTCTGCCGCCCTTCGGGCGGATACCACAGCGTCAGCCTCAGCATCGCGCCCGCCTCATCGACCATCACCTTGCTCGCCTCGGCGGTCCTCTCCGCCTCGGCTCGTCGTAGCCGCCCGAGTCGACTGAGCTCGACCTCGATGTCGTCCCGATCCTCTCCGATGACTGACTCGCTCTGGAGAATTCTCGATCCGGACTCCTGACCGCGGCGGGGCCGGGGATCGTCTCGTCCTGCGCTCTCCGCGCGCGCTGGTTGCCGCGGACCTCGCGGCGCATCTGCTCAATGATGCCGCCGAACGACCAGGCCGGCGGTCGGGTCCCCGGCGGCGCGGTCAGCTGATAGACGACGACCCCGAGGACGAGGAAGACGGCGACGAGCAGTAACTCACGTTTTCCCATAGACTTGGCGGCAGTGTTATAGGATTGTAACCGTAACCTCAACAGATTACATGTCGATCACGGATCCGCACGGTCCTCATCCTTGCCATCACCTTGGCGTTGCTCGCGTTCTTCTTCCGGGACGCGAACCTCGCCGACGTCTGGGCGGAGACCCGGCGCGCCGACCCTCGCTCCTGCTGCTGGCCGTCGGCTTCACGCTGCTCACGTACGCCCTGCGGGCGTGGCGGTGGCAGTCGTTGCTGGCGCCGATCGGCCCCACCCATTCGGCAACGCCTTCCGCACCACGGTCATCGGGTTCGCCGCGACGTTTCTGCTGCCGGCGCGTGCCGGCGAAGTCATCCGCCCGTACCTGCTGGCGCGAAAGGAGCGCCTGAGCGCCACGGCGGCCTTTGCCACGATCATCCTTGAGCGGCTGCTCGACCTCGCGGTGGTGCTGCTGCTCTTCGCCGCCTTCGTCTTCACGGTTGCCGCCGGGCACCCTCACCGGCGAAGCCGGCCAATTCGCGCACGTGAAATTCTGGGGCGGCGTGGCGGCCGGTGCCGCGGTGGCGGGCCTGCTCGTGCTGTTCGCGCTCGCCGGCCATCCTGAGCGGCTGGGACGCGCGGCGGCCCGGGTGGAACGCGTGCTGCCGCCCAAGCCCGCCCAGGTCATCGCGCATTTCGTCAAAGCGTTCGCCGAGGGGCTCGCGGTGATGCGGCAGCCCGGGCGGCTGCTCGCGGCGCTGCTGCAATCGTTTCCGCTGTGGCTGTCGATCGCGGCGGGGATCTGGCTGACGTCGCGGGCGTTTCATATTACGTTGCCCTTCACGGCTTCGTTCCTCGTGATGACGCTGCTGGTGGTCGGGGTGGCGGTGCCGACGCCCGGGGCGGTCGGCGGGTTTCATGGCCTACCAGTTTGCGGTGATGACGTTTTTCGCCGTTCCCAGCGATCGCGCTGCCGGGGCGGCGATCGTGCTGCACGCCATTTCGTTCGTTCCGGTGACGATCCTCGGCATCTATTTCATGGCGCGCGAAGGCCTGACACTGAAAGGCGCCAGACGCTGGCCCTGGAGTGCCGACCCGATGAAGTGTCCCTACTGCGCGCACCTCGGCGACAAGGTCGTCGACTCGCGCGAGAGCAAGGAAGGCGAGGTCATTCGCCGCCGGCGCGAGTGCCTCGGATGCGGCCGGCGATTCACCAGCTACGAGCGGATCGACGAGATCCCGTACATGGTGGTCAAGAAGGACGGCAGCCGTGAACGGTTCGAGCGGCAGAAGCTCCTCGCCGGGCTGCTCAAGGCGTGCGAAAAGCGGCCGGTAGCGTCGCCTCGCTCGAGGCGGTCGCCGACCGCGTGGAGACCGCGCTGCAGGACAAGCCCGAGCGCGAGATGAGCACCGAGGAGGTCGGGGCGTTCGTGATGAACGAGCTGCGCACGCTCGACAAGGTGGCGTACGTCCGCTTCCGTCCGTCTACCGGCATTTCCGCGACATCGGTGAGTTCATGACCGAGCTCAAGGACCTCCTCAACGCGAAGGAAAAGGAATAGGGCTGACTGTTGCCAAGGACGTCGCGCGCCCCACGTTGCCGGCGCGAAACCGCCGATCCAGCCGAAGCCCGCCGAACGCCGTCCCCTCCGCGACAACCCTCGGCTGATCCTCCTCGGGATCCTGCTGCTCATCGGCGGCCCTCGTCGCGATGGTCATGCTCGCGGACCAGTCGCGCCAGGTCAGTCCCGACTTTCTCACCGAAGTTCTGCTCTACGCGCTCTCGGCAGGCCGACCTGACATGGTGGTGGCGCTGGTGTTCGTGCTGGCGCGTAACATCATCAAGCTGGCGGTCGAGCGTCGGCGCGGGCTGCCGTTCTCGCGGTTCCGCGCCAAGCTCGTGCTCGCCATGCTCGGGCTGACGATCATTCCGTCGGTCCTCGTGCTGCTCGTCGGCGGGAACTGATCCGCCAGACGCCGGCCCGTGGTTCGCGGACCCGATCGACGATGTGGTCAAGTCGGCGAATGCGATCGCGGTGGATTACTACGCGGAGCGGCTCAGCGGGGTGCAGGCGCACGCCACGAGGATGCGCCGCGCTGCCGCTCGCGGCGCTGCGGCGTGCCGACGTCACGCGATTCGCCCGGCATCGAGCCCGACGTCCGCCAGGGGCGCGTCGGGCTCATCGAGGTCTACCAGGTCCGGCCGTGCAATCCGCCGATGTCGGTCGTCGCGGTGGAGTCGCCATCGATACCTCGCGAACGGCCCGTGCGTCGGCCGACCGGCTCGCGGCCCGCATCGCGTGGGCGGCAGCGACACGAAATCGCACGATCCCCTCGACAGCGGCGGGGAGCTGGTCCGTGCCGGCGCCCGCTCCACGACGCGTCTGGTACACCGTCGGGGTCGTGATCGCCAGCGACCACCTCTCCGGGTCGCTGGCGCAGCACTCGCGACGGATCAGCGAAGCCTACGAGGGCTACAGCCAGCTGCTGGTGATGAAGCCGGCGCTCGAAGGGGTCTACCTGTGGTCTTCCTGATGACGACGCTGATGATCCTGGTCAGCGCCACGTGGATGGGGCTGTATCTGGCCAAGCGCATCACGCGGCCGGTGCAGTTGCTGGCCGCCGGCGCGCGCGAGATCGGCGCCGGACGGCTCGATCACCGCATCGAGCCGAAACGCGCGACGAGTTCGGCTCGCTGGTCGAAGCGTTCAACACGATGGCCGGTGAACTCGCCGCCAGTCAGCGCAAGCTCGAACACTCTCGCGTCGACCTCGAGCGCAAGAACGTGGAGGTGGACGAGCGCCGCCGCTACATCGAGACGATCCTGGAGCGGATCGCTACCGGCGTCGTCTCGATCGGCGCCGACGGCAAGATCGAGACCGTGAACACCGCCGCCGTGCGGTTGCTCGGCCTCGAGGCCGATGTCATCGATCGCGCCGCCGACGATGTCTTCAGTCACGAGGACTTGAAGCCGCTGCAACAGATCATCCGGCGTGCCGGGATGGGCCGCGCGGAACCGGCCGCGCAGGAAATTGCGCTGGCCCGGGACGGCCGCGAGGTCCATCTCGCCGCCGCGGCCACCCAGCTGCACGCCGAGGGCAGCGGCCGGCTGGCGTCGTGCTCGTGTTCGACGATGTCACGCCGTTGATTCGAACGCAGCGCGTCGCCGCCTGGCGCGACGTGGCCCGGCGGCTGGCGCACGAGATCAAGAACCCGCTGACCCCGATTCAGTTGAGCGCGGAACGGTTGCGCCGGCAATTCTCGTCGGCTCCGCCCCCGGCGCGCGCCCTGATCGACGAATGCACGTCGACGATCGTCGCAGAGGTGGATTCGCTGAAGGCGCTGGTGGACGAGTTCGCGCAGTTTGCCCGCATGCCGGCGCCGAAGACGGTGCCCACCGACCTCAATACCGTGCTGGCCGAAACGCTCGTGCTCTATCGAGGACTCTTCAAGGAGATCCTGCTGGAGCCGCGCTTTGTCAACGGACTGCCGCTCGTGAGGATCGACCCGGAACAGATTCGCCGCGTCATCATCAACTTGATCGACAACGCCGTCGAGGCGCTGGGCGGCGCTGCGGCAGGCCCGCGTCCCGACGGCCAGCCGCCGGTGATCACCCTTGCGACGGCGCACGACGCGAGCAACGGCGTGGTGCGGATCACGGTGATCGATAACGGGCCGGGCATTCCGCCGGAGGACCGCGACAAGCTGTTCATGCCCTACTACTCGACCAAGCGGCGCGGCAGCGGGCTCGGCCTGGCGATCGTCCGCCGCATCATCGCCGAGCACGGCGGCGCTATCGACGCGGCTGACAACGTCCCGTCTGGTACCGTGTTTACGATCGAACTGCCATGTTGAAGCCGACCGTCCTGATCGTGGATGACGAGGCGGGGGTGCGGAGCGCCCTCAGCGGCGTGCTGCGCGACGAGGGCTATACCGTCGATGCGGTCGACAGCGGGGAAGCGTGTCTCGACCGGCTCTCGCGCTCGGCCTACGACGTCATCGTCCTCGACATCTGGCTGCCGGGGATGGACGGGTTGGTCACCCTCGAGCGGCTGCGCGAGCGGCGGGTGGACTCCCCGGTCGTCATGATCTCGGGCCACGGCAACATCGAGTCGGCGGTGCGCGCGATCAAGCTGGGCGCCTACGACTTCGTCGAGAAGCCGCTGTCGCTGGAAAAGACCGTGCTCGTGATCGGGAATGCCGTGCGCCAGCGGCGGCTGGAGGTCGAGAACCGTGCGCTGCGGGCGACGGTGGATCGACGGCTGACCATGGTGGGGGAGAGCTACGCGATGGCGCAGCTCCGTGAACAGGTCGCGATGGCGGCACCCACCAACGGTCGCGTGCTGATCTTCGGCGAGAACGGAACCGGCAAGGAACTCGTCGCGCGCAGCATCCACGCATTGAGCCGACGCCGCAGCGCCCCATTTGTCGAGGTGAACTGCGCCGCCATTCCCGAGGAGCTGATCGAGAGCGAGTTGTTCGGGCATCTCAAGGGATCTTTCACCGGCGCCGTCGCCGATCGGCGCGGCAAGTTCGAGACGGCTGACGGCGGCACGCTGTTCCTCGACGAGATCGCCGACATGACGCTCAAGACGCAGGCGAAGGTTCTGCGCGCGCTCCAGGAGCAGGTCGTCGAGCCGGTGGGCGGCGCGGTGAGCGTGAAGGTGGATGTGCGGGTGCTCGCGGCGACCAACAAGGACTTGACCAACGAGATCCGCGCCGGCCGGTTCAGGGAAGACCTTTACTTCCGCCTCAACGTCATTCCCATCGCGGTGCCGCCGCTGCGCACGCGCGACAGCGACATTCCGATACTCGCCGATCACTTCATGGCGGGGCTCGCGCGAGAGTACGGGCGCCGTCCGAAGCGCTTCGACGCGGGGGCGCTGACTGGTCTTCGCAGCTACCCGTGGCCGGGCAACGTCCGCGAGCTGCGGAACGTCATCGAGCGGTTGATAATCATGGTGCCGGGGGACACGATCACGCTGAAGGACCTGGCGTTTCTCGGCGGCCCTGCCGCCGTAAAAGTGCAGGAGAGCTCAGCCGAGATGGGGCCGCTACACGAAGCACGCGACGCCTTCGAGCGCGAGTACATCCTCAAGGCATTGGCGGCGCAGCAGGGAAACATCTCGCGCACCGCGGACGTGCTCGGCGTCGAGCGCAGCAACCTCTATCGCAAGATGCGCGGCTTCGGCATCGCGCCCACGCGCGAATCTGCAGAAGTAGGCACGATAAGAGGGGTGCTAATGGGCGGGGGTGGAGGTGCTTGGTGCGAGACCGACCAGTGTGGTGAAAGGCCGCAGTAGGGGTTGCTGGCTAGTGGGGGTTGTGAGAAGGGAGGATAGCGAACCTGCTGACCGTAGAAAGCAAAGCAGTAGCACGGATCACCCACGCAGCTTGTTCTCAAGGACCTGCTCGCCGCTGAACCCTTCGAGTTGCAAGTAGAACTGCGCGGCGCCGGTCAGGGCTGCTGAGGGGACGAGGCCGACGATTTCGCTTTCCAGGATCGTGACGCCGTAGCGCTCGGCCTCGCGCTTCACCAGTTCGAACACGCGGAAGATCGGCGTCTTCTCGTAGTTGGTGAGGTTCATGGAGACCTGCGCGAGGCGGCGATCGTCGAGCATCACGCCCATGGCCTTCACGAAGCGCAGGCCGCCGCTGCTGTGCCGGATCGCCGCCGCGATTTTCTTGGCGACGTCGAGCCGGTCGGTATTGAGGTTGATGTTGTAGGCAATCAGCGGCATGCGCGCGCCGATCACCGTGGCGCCGGCCGACTCGTGGGGCTGGGCCGGGCCGAAGTCGGGCTTCCACTCAGCTCCCGAGAGCTTCGCGCGCAGCCCTTCGAATTCACCGCGCCGGATGTCTTCCAGGTTTCGTCGCGCCGGCGAGGACGCGGCCTCCTCGTAGAGGAACACCGGCAGGGCGAATCGTTCCGCGACGGTGGCCGCCACGTCCTTCGCGAGGGCCACGCAGTCGGCCATCGTGGCCCCCTCGATCGGCACAAACGGGACGACGTCAACGGCCCCGAGGCGGGGGTGCTCGCCCTGATGAGTCCGCAAGTCGATCGTCGCGGTCGCGATATCGAACAGCGCTACTGTCGCCGCCTTCAGCGCGGGCGCGTCGCCGATAAGGGTAAAGACAGAGCGATTGTGGGACGCGTCGGAGGAATAATTGAGCAACTGGACCCCGGGCGTCTGGCGCACCGCCTCGGCCATGCGCTCGACGACCTCGGGACGCCGTCCCTCGCTCACGTTCGGAATCGATTCAATAATCGCCATCGCAAGACTATAATTCCCCGACTCGGCCTTCCGACCCGCCTTTGCGCGGAGCGCTACGGCGGGCAAGACGCTACATCATGACCGACCCCTTGCGCTCTGACCGCAACGCCGAAGCGGCGGACGTGCCGGAGCGCGACCGCGACGCCCGCATCGAAGAGCTTTTGGTGCTGGGGCTCGACCACTACTTTTCCGAACAATACGAGCTGGCGATCAACGTCTGGACGCGTGTGCTGTTTTTCGATCGCAGTCATGCCCGGGCGCGCGCCTACATCGAGCGGGCTCGCAGCGCGCTCGCCGAGCGGCAGCGGAAGGGGGACGAACTCCTGCACACGGGCGAAGCCGCATTCGGGCGAGGGGATGCGGATTCGGCTCGCGCCTTGATCACGTCGGCCGTCGAGCACGGGGCGTCACGCGACGAAGCGCTGGCGCTCCTGGCGCGCATCGAGCGGCTCGAAGCGGCCGCGACCCAGGCCTGGATGCCGGCGGCGCCCGAACCGCGCGTGGCGACGGCGCGTGACGCTGTCGCCGAGGCGCATCGGCACAGCCGCGTGAAATGGATTGCGGCCGGAGTACTGGCGGGGGCGCTTCTCGGCGCCGCCCTGCTCGCGCTGCTCGTGCAACGCGACGTGATCTCGTGGCCGTTCTCGCTGGGACGCGAGGCGACGGCCGCCGCTCCGCTCGCGACCGCGTTGCCCGTGCCATCGGTCGCCGAGATTGCCTTGACCCGTGCGCAGGCACTGCACGGGCGTGGCCGCGTCTACGAGGCGCTCGCGGTGCTGGACAGCATTCCTTACGGCGATCCGCTCCGGACCCGCGCCGACGAGTTGAAGACGACCATCCAGCGGCAGCTGTTGGGCGCCGCACGCGGGCAGGGGCCGAAGCGCGAAGGGACCGCGCGCCGTCCATGAAATGCCCGAAGTGCCAATACATCACATTTGATAACGGCGACCGGTGCCGAAACTGCGGCTACGAGTTCTCGCTCGCGGCCGAAACGCCATTCGATCTGCCGATCCAGACCGGCGACGAGCCGGAAGGCCCGCTCTCGGTTCCGGATCCTGTTCCGCCAAGCCCGATCACGCAATCGTTTGACTTGCCTCTCTTCGGCGGGGGCCATGTGCCGGACGACCGACCGCTGGTGAGCGCGCCTGCCGTGCCGCGCGCGCCGCTTTCCGTGCGCAAGCCGGCACCGGCCCCGGCAGCGCCGCGCCCGCCCCGGCGCGGTGCGGCGGTGGAGGAGCCGCTCCTGGATCTCGATGCGGAAGAGGACGAGCCCGATCTGCCCGTCACGCTTCGGCCGGCGCCGGCCGTGCGTCCCGTCCCCGCCGCGATCGAGACACCGGCGACCGCCTCGGCCTTCGCCAGGATCCTGGCGGCGGTCATCGACGTCCTCCTGCTCGGCGCGCTCGATTTTGTCGTCCTCCACTACACCCTGCAGATCTGCCGCCTCGAGTACTCGGAGGTCCGAGCGCTGCCGATCGCTCCGTTCGTCTCGTTTCTCCTCATCCTCAACGGCGGGTATCTCACGGCCTTCACGGCTGCGGGTGGGCAGAGCATTGGCAAGATGGCGGCGCGCATTAAAGTCGTGCCGTCTGATCCTGAGACATGGAGCGATCGCGTCCCGCTCGGCCAGGCGATCCTGCGCGCCTTCGCGTACCTCGTGTCGGCCCTTCCCGCTGGCCTCGGCTTTCTGCCCGCCCTGATCGGCCCCGAGAAACGCGCGCTGCACGACCGCCTCGCACACACCCGCGTCGTCAAAGCGTGACTCGTCTCGCCGTTTTCATCGCTACCGTCGGATACTGCGGGTACTTTCCGTTCGCGCCGGGAACCGTCGGGTCCGCTGCTGGACTGTGTTTCTACGCGCTCGTGCGGTGGACGGGCTCGCCGATCGTTGAAGTGACGATGATCGCGGGATTGTTCGTTGCCGGCGTGTGGGCGGGCACGACTGCGGAGCGCTATTTCGGTGGCGTAGATCCCGGCCCGATCGTGATGGACGAAGTCGTCGGGATGCTCATCACGCTGGCCTTCATTCCCGTCGGATGGTCCGGGGCCCTGGTTGGCTTCGTGCTGTTTCGCATCTTCGATGTGATCAAGCCTTTTCCCGCGGGACGGCTCGAGGCGCTGCACGGGGGGCTCGGCGTGATGGCCGACGATGCAATGGCCGCGGTGTACGCGAACCTCTCGCTGCGGTTGCTGCTGTGGCTGTTCCCGGCGTGGATCGTATGAACATACCGCTGACGACCGCCGAGATCATCGCGGTCGGCAGCGAACTGCTCGGCTGGACGCGCCTCGACACCAACTCCCTCTTCATCACCGAACAGCTCGCCGCGGGCGGGATCGAAGTCAAAGGCAAATCGGTTGTCGGCGACGATCGCGTACGTCTGCGCCAGGTCTTCGAGCAGGCGCTCGAACGCTCGGATCTCGTCATCCTGACCGGCGGGCTGGGGCCGACCGACGATGACTTGACGCGAGAGGTGGTGGCAGAGGCGCTCGGGCGGCCACTCGAAGAGGACGCGTCGATCACGACGCTCATCGAGCAACGTTTCGCCCGGCGCGGCATGCGGATGCCGCAGGTGAATCGGCGGCAGGCCATGGTGCCGCGAGGCGCGACGGTGCTTCCGAATCCCCATGGGACGGCTCCCGGTCTGCTCCTTACCGTCGCTGACAAGGTGGTGGTGCTGCTGCCCGGTCCCCCCCGCGAGATGCAGGCCATGCTCAAGGGTTTGTTCGACGGCGGCGCACTGGAGGCTCGCACCGGGAGATCGCGCCTCTACAAGGTCTCGCTCTTCACAACACAGCGCTCCGAATCTCACATCGAGGAGATCGCACAGCCGATCTACTCGCAGTGGCGCGAAGGGGAAACCCCGATCGAGACGACCATCCTCGCGACGCCAGGACAGATCGAGTTGCATCTCACGTTGCGGAGTGTCGAAGAACGCTCGGCCATGGAGACGCTAGAGGCCGCCCGCCGGCAACTGGTGGACGCACTCGGGGATTCCGTGTTCACCACCGATGGGCGTTCGTTGCCTCGGTTCGTTGGTGATTTGCTGCGCGACAAGCAGATGACGATTGCCGCTGCCGAGTCGTGTACGGGAGGACTGCTGCTCGAGCGGTTGACCGACCTGCCCGGAAGCTCGGACTATGTGATCGGTGGAGTCGTCGCGTACAGCAACGAGTTGAAGACCGCGTTGCTCGGTGTCGATCCAGAGCTCATCCGTCTGCACGGCGCGGTCAGCGAGCCGGTCGCCGCGGCGATGGCTGACGGCCTTCAGACCCGTACCCACGCCAACGTCTGCGTGTCGGTTACGGGCGTTGCGGGGCCTGGCGGCGGCACAGAAGCCAAGCCGGTCGGCACCGTGGTGATTGGCGTGCTCGTTACCGGCAGGCCGATCTCGGTCCGGACGTACCTGTTCCCAGGCGGCCGCGAACACGTGCGTTTTCAATCGACTCAATCGGCACTCGACACCGTGCGCCGCCAACTTCTCGCATCCAGCTCCTAACTCCTAACTCCTGACTCCTGACCATGCGCCTGTTTGTCGCTGCGGAACCCTCCGAAGCTGTTCGCCATGCCGCGAGTGCGGTTTCCCGACGTCTGCGCGCCGCGTTGGAATCGCGGGGGATGGGCGACGGTCTTCGTTGGGTGCCAGAGGAGCACCTGCATCTGACCGTGTGGTTCCTCGGAGAGGTGTCTGACCATCGCGCCGCCGCCGTGCTCGACACCCTGCGGCCGCCGGTCGCAGTGCCATCATTCCTGTTGCATCTCTCGGGACTGGGTGCGTTTCCTCCCACGGGTTCACCACGAGTGTTCTGGATGGGGATCACCCAGGGACCTCAGGAACTTGCGCGCATCCACGACGAGCTGGGTGCACGGTTGGCGCCGTGGGGATTCGAGGGGGAGGGGCGACCGTACTCCGCGCACCTGACGCTTGCCCGCGCGAAGGAGTCGGCGCCAGCCTCGATCCGCGCCGTCATTCGCCAGCTTTTGCGCGACACCGATGCCGACGCCGGCAGCTGTCAGATCGAGACGTTAACGGTCTTCAGGAGCCGGACGTCGCCGCGTGGGGCCGCCTACGAGCCGCTCCTGCGAGTACCATTGGGTTGATGCTGGCCATTCTGCTCGGGTACCTGACGGGCTCGGTCCCGTTTGCCTACCTGCTGGCGAGGCGGGCCGGGATCGACGTGCGCGTGGCGGGAAGCGGCAATGTTGGCGCCGCCAATGTGCTGCGCACCACCGGTGCGTGGCGCGGCGTGCTGGTGATGGCGCTCGACGTGGCGAAAGGCATCACGGCGGTTGCTATCGCGTATTGGCTCTCGCGCAGCGCGGTCCTCACCGCGGTTACGGGAGCCGCGGCCGTCGTCGGCCACATCTATCCGGTCTGGCTGAAGTTTCACGGCGGTAAAGGGGTCGCCGTGGCGGCTGGCGTCTTCTCAATGCTGTCGCCGATCGCGACGGCAATTGCCGCCGTTCTCTTCCTGCTCACCGTCTGGATCACCCGCTATGTGTCGCTGGGTTCCATCGCGGCATCGCTGGCGCTGCCGCCCGCCATCTGGCTCACCGGCGAACCGCGCGCCGAGGTCATCGCCGCGGCCGGGACCGCCGCGTTGATCCTGTTCCGCCATCGCGGCAACTGGCGCCGTTTGCGCAGCGGCACCGAGCGACGAATGGGAGCACGCGCGTGAAAACCACCGCCGTTCTCGGCGCCGGCAGTTGGGGCACGGCGCTCGCCGTCCATCTCGCCCGGAGCGAACATCGGGTCCGCCTATGGGCCCGCGACGAAGCGTTCGTTCGCGAGCTGTGGGCGTCCCGCGTCAACGGACGCTACCTGCCTGACGTGCCGCTGCCGGGCGCGATCGAGCCGACCGACAGCCTCGCCACGGCGCTCGACGGCGCGAAGTTCGTCGTTCTCGCCGTGCCCTCTCACGGCTTGCGGGCCGTGGTGCGCAACGCCCTCCCACTCCTGTCATCCGGCACCGTGCTGGTGAGCACCGCGAAGGGCCTCGAGACCGATTCCATGGAACGCATGTCGCAGGTGATTGCCGAGGAGACCGCCGACTGTTGCCCGATCGTCGTCTTGTCGGGGCCGAGTTTCGCCGCTGAGGTCGCGCGCGGTTTGCCGACCGCGATCCTCGCGGCGTCCGAGGATGAAGCGCCAGCGGCGGCCGTCCAGGAGCACTTCCGCGGCCCAGGTCTCCGGCTGTATCTGAACAACGACGTGGTGGGAGTGGAGATCGGCGGGGCGTTGAAAAACGTCATCGCGATCGCTGCCGGTGTCGTGGAAGGGTTGGACCTCGGGCACAACGCCCTCGCGGCATTGATCACGCGCGGCCTGGCGGAGATCACGCGGGTGGCCTGCGCCGAGGGAGGCCGGCGGGAAACGCTCGCCGGACTGGGCGGGCTCGGCGACCTGGTGCTGACCTGTACCGGCAACCTGAGTCGAAACCGCCACGTCGGTATCGAGCTTGGACGCGGCCGTCCGCTGCACGAGATTCTCGCCAACATGCGGATGGTGGCGGAAGGGGTGCGCACGACGGGCGCCGCCCTGGCGCTGGGGGCGCGGCACGGGATCGAGCTGCCGATTGCCGCGCAGATGAAGGATGTTCTCGACGGCCGCACCAGGCCTGCGGACGCCGTCGAAGCGCTGATGGGACGACGGCAGCGCGCCGAAGTTGACGGGTAACCGATGGGTTTTTTCGACAAGATCAAGCAATCGCTCACGCGCACCAAGGAACAGTTCGTCGATCGTTTCGACGAGATCGTTCGCGGGGCGGACGAGCCCGAGAAGCGCAGCCGACCGGTCGACGTCGAGACCATCGAGGCCCTTGAAGAGGCGCTGATTTCGGCCGACGTCGGCGTGGCCGCCGCGGACCAGATCGTCCAGGCTGTAAAGGCGAAGCACTCGCGCGGGGATTCTCTGCGTACGCTGGTCAAGGAAGAGATCCGCCGCATCCTGCATGCGACGGACCAGACGGTCTCCAACGGTCACCGACCGCATGTCGTGTTGATCGTCGGCGTCAATGGCACGGGCAAAACAACCACGGTCGGGAAGCTCGCGCGGTTGATGAAAGACTCGGGACAGCTGCCGATGATCTGCGCCGCCGACACCTTTCGTGCCGCGGCGGTCGAGCAACTCGAGATCTGGGCCAACCGAGCCGGCGTCGACATCGTGCGAGCCCGCACCGGATCGGATCCGGCAGCCGTGGTGTTCGACGCGCTGGCGGCGGGCAAGGCGCGCGGCCGCGACGTGGTGCTCGTGGACACCGCCGGGCGGTTGCATACGCGCGTGAACTTGATGACGGAGCTGGACAAGATCCGCCGCGTTGCGGCGCGCGAGGTCGAAGGGGCGCCGCACGAAGTGCTGCTCGTGCTCGACGCGACGGTGGGGCAGAACGGACTTGCGCAGGCACGCGAGTTCATGAACGTGGCGGGCGTCACCGGCATTGTGCTGACGAAGCTCGATGGCACCGCCAAGGGTGGGATCGCGGTGGCGATCGCCCACGATCTCAAGCTGCCGATCCGCTACGTGGGCGTGGGTGAGGCGATCGACGACCTGATCCCATTCTCAGCCGACGAGTACGTTGACGCCCTCTTCGAGGAGAAGTGGTAGCCGACCGCGATACCTTTTTCATGCGGAAGGCGCTGCAGCTCGCGGAACGCGGGCGCGGCAGGACATCCCCGAACCCCATGGTCGGCGCCCTCGTGGTGGACCGCGACGGCGTGATCGTCGGGCGCGGCGCGCACGAGTTCGCCGGCGGGCCGCACGCGGAAGTGCACGCGCTCAACGACGCCGGCGCGGCCGCGCGTGGCGCCACTTTGTTCTGCACCCTCGAACCATGCAGCCACACGGGGCGTACCGGACCCTGCGCGCCATTGGTCGCCGCGGCAGGCATCCGCCGCGTGGTGGTGGCGACCGAAGATCCGAATCCCGAGGTCGGCGGTCGCGGCCTGGCGCTGCTGCGCGATCGCGGAGTCGAGATCCGCACCGGCGTTCTTGCACGTGAGGCCGAGCGCCTGAACGCGCCGTTCTTCACCGTCATGCGGCTGCAGCGCCCGTTCGTCACCGTGAAGATCGCCGTCAGCCAGGACGGTAAGGTGGCGGCGGCAGCCGGCGCGCGAACGCCGCTCACCGGACCGTCGGCGAACCGCCAGGTCCAGCGCGAACGGGCGGAGGTGGATGCGATCGCGATTGGCTCGGGCACGATGCTGTGCGACGACCCCCTGCTGACGCCGCGCGGGGCCTACCGGAACCGGCCGTTGGTCCGCGTGGTGTTTGATTCAAATCTAAGAACCCCGCCAAATGCGCGGATCTTCGGCACCCTGAACGCTGGACCGGTGATAATTGTTGGGTCGGCCGAAGTGGCGTCACCTGAAAAGAAAGAGGCGCTCGTGGCGGCTGGGGCCACGGTCGAACTGTTGCCCGACCGTGACCGAATCCCCGCGGCGCTCCGACTGCTCGCCGCCCGAGGCGTGCAGTCCGTGATCGTCGAAGGAGGGCCGACCCTGCACGAGGCCTTCTGGAACGCCTCGGTCGTGGACCGCGTCCAGATGTATGTCACCCCGCGTGTTCTCGGCGAGCCCGGCGTCGCGTGGCGGCGCACGCCGGACATGCTGAACGCGTCGGCGCCGCACGACCGTTCTGTCCGTCTGTTCGGCGACGATGTGTTGATCGAGGGATATGTTCACAGGATTGATTGAAGCGGTCGGCGAAGTCGCCGAAATGAAACCGACGCCGTCCGGGCTGCGAATCCGAGTCGATGCGCCGCTGGCCGGAGAGTTCGCCGCCGGCGATAGCATCGCGGTGAGCGGCGTGTGTCTCACCGTGGTGTCAGCCGATGCCAGCGGATTTCACGCCGATCTCTCTCCGGAAACGGTGCGCGTGAGTTCCCTCGGTACCCTCCGGCGGGGTTGCCTGGTAAACCTCGAGCGCCCCTTGCGGGTGGACGCACGCCTGGGCGGGCACTTCGTCCAGGGGCACGTGGATGGGATGGCGACGATCGACGACATCAGGCAGGAGGGGGATTCCTACTGGCTGACCGTCAAGTTCCCGGCGGAACTCGCGGCCTACATCGTTCGAAAAGGATCCATCGCCGTCAATGGCATCAGCTTGACCGTCGCCGGCGTTGACGATCGCCATTTCGACATCCAAGTCATTCCATTTACCTGGGCCAACACGAACCTGCGCTCCACCAAGGCCGGCGACGTCGTCAACGTCGAGTGCGACATCCTCGGCAAGTACGTCGCGCGCGCGATTGAGCTGGCCGCGAAGTCCTGATTCATGTCGAAGAAGAAGCCATCGTCTCCCAAGAGCCCCTTCGCGCCGATCGACGCCGCCGTCGAGGCGTTCCGCGACGGCAAGATGATCATCGTTGTCGACGACGAGGATCGGGAGAATGAAGGAGACCTGACGATCGCGGCGGAGAAGATTACGCCGGAAGCGGTCAACTTCATGGCCAGGCACGGCCGTGGGTTGATCTGCATGCCGATGACGGAGGAGCGTCTCGCCGAGCTCGACGTCCCGCTCATGGTCGCGCAGAACACGACCACATTCGACACCGCCTTCTGCGTCTCGATCGAAGCCAAGGGGGTGACGAGCACCGGGATCTCGGCGGCTGATCGCGCTGCCACGGTTCTCGCCGCGATCGACTCCAAGACGCGTCCCAGCGATCTGGCGCGTCCGGGTCATATGTTTCCGCTACGCGCGCGCAACGGCGGTGTCCTGGTTCGCGCCGGGCAGACCGAAGCGGCCGTCGACCTGGCACGGATCGCCGGCCTGTATCCCGCCGGGGTGATCTGCGAAATCATGAACGAAGACGGGACGATGTCGCGCGTCCCGGAACTCACCAAGTTCGCCAGGAAGCACAAGCTCCTGATGATCACCGTCGCCGATCTGATCCAATACCGGATGCAGACGGAGGCGCTCGTCCGCCGCATCGCGTCCTCGTCTCTGCCAACCGACTACGGCGACTTCCGCGTCCTCGCCTACGAAAGCCTGATCGACAAGGAAACGCACGTCGCGCTCGTCAAAGGGGAGATCGGCGACGGACGGGATGTCACCGTCCGCGTCCATTCGCGCTGCCTGACGGGTGATGTGTTTCACTCCGCGCGCTGCGATTGCGGTCCGCAGCTCGAGGCCGCGATGGAGAAGATCAGCGACGCCGGTCGCGGCGTGCTGCTCTACTTGAACCAGGAAGGTCGCGGGATCGGGCTCGCGAACAAGATCCGCGCCTACGAACTGCAGGACCAGGGCTTCGATACCGTGGAGGCGAACGAGCGTCTCGGGTTCAAGCCTGACCAGCGCGACTACGGCATCGGCGTCCAGATCCTCCGCGACCTCGGCGTGAAATCGATGCGGCTGCTCTCCAACAACCCGCGCAAGCTGGTCGGCCTCGAAGGGTACGGGTTGTCCGTCAGCGAATGGGTGCCGTTGGAGATCCCGGTCTCCGAGCACACTCGGCGCTACCTCACCGCGAAGAAAGCAAAGCTCGGGCACAAACTGCGCGGCGTCTGAGTCTCATCAACGACAGCCACTGTCTGCTGTCTCAAGGCAGTCACCGCGGAGGGCGCGGAGGGCGCGGAGTTTTATTGGAGTTTGGCTGATCGGAATCGATCTGCTCTCTTGACTTCGGCGACAGACTCACGGCCGGTCGACACACGCAGCTTGTTTCCCTCTTCGTCGACGTGGCGATTCACCACACGGCGGATTCCATGTTTCAACAGCGTGACGTTGAAGTTGATCAGGAGCCCGACGCGAAGATCCATCAGGCGTAGGTAAGTCAGGACGTTTGTGCGAAATCGATCTCGGTGAGCTTCTGGACGGACTTGACCTCGACGATCACCCTCTCCTCCACCAGAAGATCGATGACGAAGGCCCGGTGTGATGTGCAAGCCCTCGTGTTCGAGGCTCACGGGCTTGGAGATGTGCACATCGAGGCCTCGTGGCAACGAGTTCAGCTCCCAAGGCGTGCGTTGTAGACGGACTCGAGCAGCTCCGGGGCCGAACTTCTTGTGGACTTCAATTGCCGCTGCGATGACCTGAGTCCGTGATTTCATCGATGGGATGCATGCTCGGTTGAAGTGGCAAGGGCACGCCGCCCACGGCACCTCCCGAAAAGCCTTGGAAAATGGCCGCAACCGGCAGGATGTTGCGAGTTTCTGCCCAGTCTCCCAAACTGAGGTATCGGAGAAAATGACAACTCCGCGCTCCTCAGCGCCCTCCGCGGTTGAACGCCTTAGAGGGCTGTCAACGACCAGTGGTGTCCTCAGATTGACGTTTTCCACTTCGGTTACCATAACCGTTTGCGCCTGAAGCTCTTACGGCCATAGGGCACCCGGGTCCGCACTCATGTTCGAATCGCTTAGCGACAGGCTTCAGGGCGTATTCCGCTCGTTGCGCGGGGAAGTCCGGCTCACGGAAGAGACGGTCGAGGCCGCGCTCCGCGAGATCCGGATGGCGCTGCTCGAAGCAGACGTCAACTTCAAGGTCGTCAAGGCGTTCATCGACCGCGTGCGCGACAAGGCGGTCGATCAGGAAGTTCTCAAGAGCCTGACGCCGGCGCAGCAGGTCGTGCGGATCGTGCGCGACGAGATGCTGGCGCTCTTCGGCGATACCCAGGGGGGCCTGCCCGAGTCGTCGGCCCGTCCGCGCGTGATTCTGATGCTGGGCCTTCAGGGGTCGGGCAAGACGACGACGAGTGGCAAGCTGGGTCGGTGGCTGGTCAAGCAGGGGAAGCATCCGCTGCTGGTGTCAACCGACGTCCGGCGTCCGGCGGCGATTCAGCAGCTGTCACTGGTAGGCAAACAGGCGGGCGTGCGGGTGCACGACCCCGCGGGGGAAATGGACCCGGTCAAGCGCGCCGCCGGCGCGATGACCGAGGCGAAGAACGCGGGCTTCGACGTCGTGATCGTCGACACCGCGGGCCGGCTGCACATTGACGACGACCTGATGGTCGAACTGCAGGCGATCAAGGACGCCGTGCAGCCGACCGACCAGCTGTTCATCGCCGACGCGATGACGGGGCAGGACGCCATCAAGAGCGCCGGTGAGTTCAACCGCCGAATCGGCGTCAGCGGGGTCGTGCTGACGAAGATGGACGGCGACGCGCGGGGCGGCGCGGCGCTCTCGGTCGTGGGTGTCGTGGGCGTGCCGGTGGCATTTGTCGGCAGCGGCGAAGCGACTCCAGGACCTGGAACCGTTCCATCCCGATCGCGTGGTGTCGCGCGTGCTCGGGATGGGCGACGTGCTGTCGCTGATCGAGAAGGCCGAAGAGGCGGTCTCGATCGAGGACGCGCAAAAACTCGAGCAGAAGATCCGCACCAACGACTTCACGCTCGAGGACTTCCGCGATCAGCTGCGGACGATCAAGAAGATGGGGCCCATCGAGCAGATCCTCGGGATGCTGCCCGGCATGGGGAACCTGAAGGAAATGACGGCGGCGCGCGGGCAGGTCGATGACAAGCAGCTCGGGCGTGTCGAGGCGATCATCAACTCGATGACCGCCAAAGAGCGCCGCAACCATCAGTTGATCAACGGGCAGCGCCGCAAGCGGATCGCAAAGGGGAGCGGCACGTCGGTCGAGGATGTCAACAAGCTGCTGAAGCAGTTCGTGCAGATGAAGAAGATGCTGAAGCAGCTTGGCGGGATGGCGGGGCTGGGCAAGAAGAAGGGCGGCCTCGGCATGATGAAGTCGTTGATGAATCGGTAGGAACAAAGAGGACAGAGAATGCTGGTAATTCGTTTGAGACGTACCGGATCCAAGAAGCGGCCGTTCTTTCGCGTCGTAGTCACCGACTCGCGCACGGCGCGCGACAGCAGCTTCGTCGAAGTGCTCGGCCACTACAACCCGCGGACGAACCCCGAGAAGCTCGAGCTCAATCGCGAGCGCTTCGATCACTGGGTCAACGGCCGGCGCGCTGGCGTCCGACACCGTCCGCACGCTGGTGGATCGTATGCCCCCGGCCCCGGTGGCCGACGCGCGCGATTGCCGGAAGCCCGCGTCGTGAGCCGCGCCCGCGACGTCGTCGAAGTCGTCGCGCGTGCGCTGGCCGATCGGCCGGAAGCGGTCCGCGTCACGGAGCGACAGGGGAAAGGGCAGACCGTCGTCGAGTTGGCGATGGCCCCCGGCGACCTCGGCCGCGTGATCGGCCGGCAGGGACGCACGGCCGCTGCGATCCGCACGCTGGTAACACTGGCGGCGGAGCTCGACGGCACGAAGGCCACGGTGGACTTCAGGGACGAATAACGGCGGGTCTGCAGGCCGGGTCTTTAGACCCGGCAGATCTTGAATGAACGAAGAACTCCTGCTGGTCGGCCGTATCGCCCGCGCGCACGGCAACAAGGGTCAGGTGATCGTCAATCCGGACTCCGACTTCGCAGGCGAGCGTTTTCGCGAAGGCGTCATTCTTCGGGTCGGAGCCAACGGAGAATCACGGCGGATTACGTCGGCCAGGTTCCACCAGGGCCGGCCGGTGATCGGTCTCGAAGGCATCGACACCATCGAGGATGCCGAGAAGTTGGTAGAGGCTGAGTTGAGGATGCCTCTGAGCGAGATGGGAACGTTGCCGGAGCGCACCTACTATCGTCACGACCTGGTCGGGTGCCGGGTCGAAGACACCGACGGCCGGATGATCGGAGAGGTCACGGCGGTCGAGGGGCCGATGGAAGCGAGCCGGCTGGTGATCGCCGCGCCTCATGGCGAAGTGCTGATCCCGCTGGTGGCCGACATTTGTGTCGAGGTGAATCCGGCCGAGAAGCGCATCCGGGTGGCGGCGCCGGACGGCCTGCTGGAGTTGAACCAGAAGTTGTGAAGTTCGATATCGTGACCATCTTTCCGAAGATGGTCGAAGCGCCGCTGGCGGAAGGGATCGTCGGGCGCGCGATCGAGCGCCGGTTGCTCGATATCAAGGTGCACGACCTGCGGGAGTTCACGACCGATCGACATCGGGTGGTGGACGACATGCCGTTCGGCGGCGGGCCCGGGATGGTGATGAAGCCCGAGCCGCTGTTCAAAGCGGTCGAGAAGATCGCGGCGGAGCGCGGCAGGCCCGGAGCCGTCGTGCTGACGTCGCCGGACGGGCCGGCGCTCACGCATGCGACGGCCGAGCGGCTGCGGGACCTGGATCACATCGTGATCCTGTGCGGCCGCTACGAAGGGGTGGACGAGCGCGTGCGCGCCCATCTCGCGACCGAAGAGATATCGATCGGCGATTACGTGCTGTCTGGCGGGGAACTGCCGGCGCTGGTGATCGTCGACGCGGTGGCCCGGCTGGTGCCGGGGGTGGTGGGGGATGAGCAGTCGGTGGCGCGCGATACGTTCGCGACCGGGCTGCTGGACTTTCCGCAATACACCCGGCCGGCGGAGTTCAACGGGATGGCGGTGCCGCCCGTGCTCCTGTCGGGTCACCATGCGGAGATCGAGCGATGGCGCCGCCGCGAGGCGCTGCGCCGCACGCTCGAACGGCGTCCCGACTTGTTGACGGACGCAACACTGAGTCCCGATGATCGGGCGTTGTTAGAAGAACTGCGGCGGGCGCGGCCGGAACGGAGCGCAAGCGAGTGAAGGCCGCTTGGCGGGGTGCAGGGGACCCCGCCAATAAAAAAGGAGAACAGCAATGACTGCGGTAGAAACCGTCGAACGCGCCAACATGGTGCAGCGTCCGGCGATCAAGCCTGGCGATACCGTCCGTGTGCACGTCAAGGTGCGCGAAGGGGACAAGGAACGCATCCAGGTGTTCGAGGGAATGGTGATCGGCATGCACCGCGGCGGCGCCCGCGCGACCTTCACGGTGCGTAAGGTGTCGTTCGGCCAGGGCGTGGAGCGCATCTTCCCGCTGCACTCGCCGACGATCGACAAGATCGACGTCGTTCGCACCGCCAAGGTCCGCCGCGCGAAGCTCTACTTCCTGCGCGACCTGAAGGGGAAGGCGGCGCGCATGAAAGAGAACAAGAAGCAGACCGCCTAAGGGGCGCCGTGGTCAAGGTTCGGGCATTCCGGACGCTGGAGAACTCGCTCCGGCGCATGGGGTTCAACCACGTGGCCGGCGTCGACGAGGTCGGCCGGGGCTGCCTGGCCGGGCCGGTCGTCGCCGCCGCGGTGGTGCTCGATCCGGAGCGCTACATCCCGCGGGTGTGCGACTCGAAGACGGTGACCGCGCTCGAGCGCGAGAAGCTGTACAAGACGATCACGCGCGCCGCAGTCGCCTGGGGCGTCGCCGCGTGCGATCCAGTGGAGATCGACACCATCAACATCCACCAGGCGTCGTTGCGGGCGATGAACCGGGCGGTCCTGTCGCTCGTCCCGTTACCCGACATCGTGCTGGTGGATGCGTTTCGAATTCCGGACCTGCTCATGCCGCAGCGCGGCGTCATTCATGGCGACGCGCGCTGCACGGCCATCGCGGCCGCGTCGATCGTGGCGAAGGTGACCCGTGACCGAATGATGATCGAGCTACATGCGACCGATCCGCGCTACGGGTACGACCGCCACAAGGGGTATGCGACGCGAGAACATCTCGACGCCGTGAGCCGGTTCGGCTATTCCGATGCCCATCGCCGTTCGTTTCGACCGCCGTCCCTGTTTGATAGGATCGATTGAACCCCGTCTCCGCACCGGCTGAGCCTTGCCCATTGATCGCGAAGAGACGCTGAAAAAGGCGGAGAACCTGCTCCGCCAGGGACGCCTCGACCAGGCCATCGCCGAGTACGAGCGCGTGGTCGAGGACCAGCCCCGCGATTGGACGACGGCCAACGCGCTTGGCGACCTCTACCTGCGCGCGAACCAGACCGATCGAGCGGTGGGCCTCTATCAGAAGATCGCCGCTCACCTCTTTAAAGAGGGTTTCTATCCGAAAGCGGCCGCCCTCTACCGCAAGATTCTCAAGCTGGCTCCCGGGGACGAGAAAGTCCTTCTCAATCTCGCAGAGATCTCCACCAGGCAAGGCTTGCTCGCCGACGCGAAAGCGCACTTAAGCGTCATCGCTCGCGGGCGCCGCGATCGTGGCGATACGACCGGCGCTGATGACATCGTCATTCGCCTGGGATCGCTCGATCCTTCTGACGTGGACGCGCGCCTGAAGGCCGCACGCACGATCGAAGCGCGAGGCGACACCACCGCCGCGGCCGCGCAGTACCGCGAGATCTACGAGTACCTGCTGGAAAAGGGGCGCGAAGCGGAAGCCGCAGCGGCCCTCCAGGAGTTCGTGCGCCTCAATCCTTCGGATCCGCTGGCGCGCGCCACGCTGGCCCAGGCCGCGGTCGCGAGCGGGCGGTTCGAAGACGCGCGGCAATTCCTCGATCGGGAAACGGCGGGGAACGATCCCGCACTGTTGTTCGCGCTGATCCAGATCGAACTGCAAACCGGCCGTATCGAGCGCGCCCAGGAGCTTCTGCCCCGGCTCTTCGAGCTGTCTCCCAGTCGCCGGTACACGGTCGTGGAGCTGGCATGGTCGCTCGCCGAGTCCAACATCTTCGCGGCATCGGCCTGTATCGATGCGGCCGCCAACGCGTTGATTGCCGGCGGAGAGTTCGCCGAGGCGGCGTCGATTCTCCAGGAGTTCGCCACTCGCGTCCCGGGCCAGGTCAACGCGCTGCTGAAACTGGTCGAGGTGTGCGTCGATGGCGGCCTGGAAGCGACGATGTACGAGGCGCAGGCCCAGCTGGCCGATGCCTACTTGGCGGTCGGGCTCGCGTCTGAGGCGCGGGTCATCGCCGAGGACCTGCTTTCACGCGAGCCCTGGGAGGCGGCGCACGTGGAGCGGCTGAAGCGGGCGTTGCTGATGCTGAAGGTCTCCGACGTCGATGCCGTGCTCGCCGAACGACTGAGCGCTCCCCCCGACGAGCACATCAGCCCCGTGATCCGTGAGGAGCCACGCCTCCTTTCCGAGAAACCCCTGGGCCCGATCCCTGAGCCGCCGCCACGCCTCCACCGTCAGGTCGGTCCCGACGAAGACCCACCGGCCCCGGGCCCGGTGGCGAGCGCCGCCGTGCGCCCGCCCATCCAGTTCGAAGTGGATTTGACGACGGTCCTCGGGGATCTGGAGGGGGATTCGCCTTCGCCAAAGTCCCCCCACGCACCCCCCGGCCTGCCACCGGAACTCGGCCAGGTATTCGCCGACCTCCGCGCGAAGGCGGATGATGAGGACGGGGAGGCGTCGGAGCACCTGGCGCTGGCCAAAACCTACGCTGAGATGGGGATGCCGTTGGAGGGGCTCGGGGCCCTCGAAGTCGCAGCCAGGTCGCCCCGCTACCGGTTCGAAGCGGGGGGCATGCTGGCTCGCCTTTATCGCGACCGCGGCGAGGTGGCTCGCGCGATCGAGTGGTTCGAGCGCGCGGCGGAGGCCCCGGCGAACTCTATCGACGCGGGACGCGAGCTGCTCTACGATCTCGGCGTCGTGTTGCAGCACGCCGGCGAGCGTGAGCGGGCGCTGGCGGTCTTCCTCGAACTGGATGCGGAGGCACCGGGCTACCACGACGTTCCTACCCGTGTCGCCGATCTCTCGCGGCAGACCGGAGGCTGATCATCACCGTCCTGACGCGCCTCATCTTCGCGGCATACTTCCTGGAGGCTGGGCTGATCCTGATCGTGGCGCCGTGGTCCGGCTTCTGGGACCAGAACGGGCTCGCGACATGGCTTCCGTCGTCAGCATGGCTGGGGAGTCCCTTCGTTCGCGGCGCCGTCACCGGCATCGGCCTGATCACGTCGGTGGCCGGCCTGGTCGAACTGGCCAGTGTCTTCGGTCTGCGGCGATCGGTAGAGGGCGACGTCGCCGAGACCCCTCCGAGCAGCTGAGGCCTTCTCCGATGGTGCTGGCGGTTCCCGCCATCTGCGTGATCACACGCGCGCGAGGCGCGGCGGGGTCGCGCGAGCGCACGGCGCTCCTCGAGCGCCTGCACGCCGCCGCCAATGCGGGGGCGACCATGATCCAGGTCCGCGAGCGACTGCTCGACGACCGTTCGCTCGCCGAGTTCGTCCGCAGCCTCGTCGCACTCACACGGACCACCGGATGCCAGGTGCTGGTCAACGACCGTCCAGATATCGCGATCGCGGCGGGGGCGGCAGGCGTGCATCTGAAGTCGAATTCCATGGCGGCCGTTGACGTGCGTCGCATCGCTCCGGCGGGGTTTCTTGTCGGGCGCTCCGTGCATTCGGAAGAAGAGGCGATGGCCGCGGAGGAGGCAGGGGGCTGCGACTACCTGTTTTTCGGCACCGTCTTTCCGACCGCCAGCAAGCCCGACGACCATCCGATTGCCGGAGTGGAGACCTTGCGCCGCGTCTGCGCGGCGGTGTCGCTGCCGGTTATCGCGATCGGCGGTGTGACGGCCGGTCGTGCCGGAGGAGTCGCGGCGGCCGGAGCGGCGGGCGCTGCCGCGATCAGCCTGTTTTCCGAGGCCGCGAACATCGTTGATGCGGTCGTCTCGCTACGTCGCGCGTTGACACCACAACGGGGGAGTGTCTAAATTGACGGCGCAATGACTGATTTTGGCGGGAGACTGCGCCAGGCGCGTGAAGAGCGTGGTATCTCGCTGCGTCAGATTGCGGCCAACACGAAGATCTCCGTCGGCGCGCTCGAAGCACTCGAACGAAACAACGTGTCGAAGTTGCCGGGGGGCATTTTCAGCCGCGCGTTCGTGCGCTCCTACGCGGCGGAAGTTGGCCTCGATCCCGAAGCGACCGTTCGCGAGTTCCTCGAGCGGTTCGACAACGAACCGGCACCCGAACGTCACGTTCACGTGCCGGTGTCTGACGTCGAACAGAGTTTCGAGAACCGGCAGCGCGCGGCGCTACTCGCGGTGAAGGCTGTGGTCGGTCTCGTCATCGTCGCCGCGGTCGCCACGTATTTTGTCGTCAAGGGCCGCCAGAATCCGGGCGAAACGACAGCGGTGGCGGCACCAGCGACCCCGGCGCCGGCCCCACAGACCCAGGCGCCGGCCCCGGCCCCTCCGCCGGTGAACACGCCGACCGCGGCGCCGGTGTCGGTTCCGGCCACGGGCCCGATGCGCCTCGAAGTGCATCCGACGGCGCGTTGCTGGGTTCGGCTGGTCGTGGATGGCGCGCCCGTGCTGGCGCGCGAAATGTCACCGGGCGAACGGCAGACGGTTACCGTGCGCGAGGCCGCGGTGATCGATGTCGGTGACGCTGCGGCGTTTGCGTTCACGGTGGACGGGCGCCCCGGAAAACCGCTTGGCGACGCCGGAAAGGTGACCAGCGTTCGCCTGACGCGAGCGACGCTGAACGAATACCTTCGCTGATGGATCCAGGCGTTCGCTCTCCTCTCATTGATTTCTTCCGGCGCGGCGACGTGGCGAGCGATGTGCGGCAGCTCGCGGCGCGGGGGGCCTTTGCGCCAACGGTGCTCGACCAGGTCGCCCTGTTGCTCCTGCTCTCCGACGATGCGGATCCGCAGGTCGTGACGACGGCTCGCGCGACGATCGATTCGCTGCCGCCCGACGCGGTCGCGCGCTTCCTCGGGCGGAAGGACGTCCCCGAGCAGATGCGCGCGTTTTTCGGAGCGCGCGGGATCGAACCGACGGCGCCGGCCGAGGAGCCGGAAGAGCCGCTGATCCCCGAAGACCCGGCTGAAAAAGTGGAAGAGGAATCCAGCGATCCGCAGGTCCTCGCGAACCTCACGATCATGCAGCGCATCAAGCTGGCGATGAAGGGCACGCGCGAGCAGCGAGGTCAGCTGGTGCGCGACTCCAACAAGCTCGTGTCGATGGCCGTCCTGAGCAGCCCGAAGATCACCGAGTCCGAAATCGAGGCCTACGCCAAGATGGCGAACCTGGCGGAAGACGTGCTCCGCACGATCGGGACCAACCGGTCGTGGACGAAGAATTACAACGTGATCGCCGGCCTGGCGAAGAATCCGAAAACACCACCCGCGATCTCCATGCGGTTTCTTCAGCGCCTCAGCGAAAAGGACTTGAAGCTGCTCACGACCGACCGGAACGCCCCCGAGGCCGTCCGCCTCGCCGCGAAGAAGTACGTGCGGCAGAAGTGAACTCCTTGCGCATCTCGGCAATCCCCTCCAGGTACACCGTCGCCTTCTGACGGTCTTCCATCTCTGGAATCGACTTCAGCAGATCGATCGCGCGGTCGAAATCCCTGAGGATGGTGGACTTCGTCGTCTTGAAGTAGATCTCCCGAATCTCCGCGAGGATCTCGGCGGTCGGCCGTTGCGGTGGAGGCACCGGTGTCAGGGGGATCTTCCGCGACATCTAGCGGTTCCTCCGGAGCGCCGCCCGCAAGCCTGCCAGCGGCAGCGTGTTGAGCACATCGCCGGGCTCGAGCCACGCTCGCCGCGCGGTCAGCGCTCCCCAGCGCAGGTTGCCGAGGGCGGTCGGGGAGTGTGCGTCGGAATCGATCAGCAACTTCACGCCACGCGCACGGGCCATGCGCGCATGGGTGTCGTCGAGATCGAGGCGGTCGGCCTGGCTGTTGATCTCGAGCGCGACACCCGCGGCTGCGGCGGCGGCGAATACTGCGCTCGAGATCGAGGCGGTAACCATCCCGCTTGAGGATCAGGCGTCCGGTCGGGTGAGCGACGACGTCAACGTGAGGATTCGCGATCGCCGCGAGGACCCGGTCGGTCATCTGCCGTTCGTCCATGTTGAACGCCGAGTGCACCGACGCGATCACGATGTCGAGCGCCGCGAGGCAATCGTCGGCGAGGTCCATCGACCCGTCCGCCCGGATGTCGCATTCGATGCCCGCGAGCACGGTGATTCCGTCGAGGCGGTCGTTGAGCGCGCGTATCGTCCTGGCATGCTCGAGTGCGCGCGTTTCATCGAGGCCGTTGGCCATGGCGAGCGACTGGCTGTGATCGGTAATGGCAATGTATTCGAGCCCGGCCGCCTGCGCGCTGCGCGCCATCGTTTCCGCGTCGGCGCGTCCGTCGGTCGCCGTCGTGTGCATGTGCAGGTCCCCCTTCAGGTCCTCGAGGGACACGAGGCGAGGTAACCCGCGCGTTTCTGCCGCCGAAAGCTCCCCACGGTTCTCGCGCAATTCCGGCGGCACCCACGCGAGCCCGAGCGCCTCGTAGATCTCTTGCTCCGTCCTCCCCGCCACGAGAGTCTCGTCATCTACCCTGAACAGACCGTATTCGTTCAGCTTCATGCCGCGCTGAATCGCGCGGTCGCGGAGGGCGATGTTGTGCGCCTTCGAGCCGGTGAAATACTGCATCGCGGCGCCGAGGCTGTCGCGCGGCACGAGTCGGAGATCGGCCTGGAACCCGCCCCAGAGTTTCACGCTCGACTTGGTGCTGCCGTGCGCGAGCACGCTCTCCACCAGCTTGTAGCTGGTGAACGCCTCCATCAGTGAGGGGGGCGCACCGGCAGCGACGATGTCGATATCGCCGCAGGTTTCGCAGCCGCGCCGCAGGCTGCCGACGGGCACGATCTCGGCTTCGGCAGCATGCTCGCGCAGATACGCGACCAGCGATGCCGCCACGTCATAGGCCTCAGCCATTAGCCGGCGGCCCGTGAAGAACTGACGTTCTTCCAGCGCCTTGAGAATCTGCGATTCCTTCTTCGCGCCCATCCCCTTGAGCGCGCGGATGCGGCCGTCTTTTGCGGCGGCCTGCAGGTCGTCCAGCGTCCGCACGTCGAGGCCGCGATAGAGCAGCGCGACGGTCTTCGGCCCGACGCCTTGGAGCCTGAGCAGATCGAGGATCGTCGGCGGGAATTCCTGGAGCAGTTCCTGGTGGTAGGGGGTGCCGCCGGTGTCGACCAGCTCGCCGATCTTGGCGGCGAGGTCCTTGCCAATCCCTGGAATCCCGCGACGCTCTTCCGGGCTCAGCGTCGTGAGCTGCGTGCCGAGGTGTGCGATCGTCTCGGCCGCATTGCGATACGCGCGGATCTTGAACGGGTTGGCGTCCTTGATCTCGAGCAGGTCCGCGATTTCGTTGAAAACTCGGGCGATTCCAAGATTGTCCACGGTCAGCCCGCGACGGGGGCAGCATCAACCCGGCTGTCGATCCGCAGGCCCTCGGTCTCGATGCGGAAGTCGAGGACTCGCGCGCCATGGTCGGCCAGTGCCCGGCGAATGTCGGCTGTGCGATCCGGCTCGCCGATGCAGAACAAGCAGCCCCCGCCACCGGCCCCGCACACCTTGCCGCCCCAGGCGCCCGCCGTGAGCGCCGCGCTCAACATCGCATCGATCGCCGGCGTCGTCACGCCAGGCGCCAGGCGCTTGCGGTTCTCCCACTCGTCGGCGACGTGGCGACCGACGGCCACCCAATCCTGCGCTTCGAGCGACGCGCGCATAGCGACTGCCACATCCCGGATCTTTCCGAATCGTGACTGGACCTCGCGGTCCCCGTCGATGTGGCGCTTGGTCATCTCCCAGTTGTTGATTCCGGAGTTCCGCGAGGCGTTGGTGTAGGCAAGGACGATGCGGTCCTGGAGGCGCTTTGGCGTCCACCCGCAGGGGTACACGGCGGATGCCATCGACGTTCAACTCCACCGCCGAGATCCCGCCGAAGAGCGCCGGACGATAGTCCTGGACGCCGGTCGGCACGTCGATGACCTGCGCCTCGACGTTCTGCGCGATGAGCAGCAGGAGTTCGTCGGGGACCGCTCGCTCGCACCACGCCGCCAGCGCGCCGCACACGGCGATGTTCAAGGCGGACGACCCGGCGATGCCAGCGCCGACCGGAGACTCGCTGCGCGTCCGCACCTCGAGCCCCTCAGCCTGGAAGTAGTGGAGCAGGCGTCCGACCAGCTTCAGGTCGTGGTTGTCGCGAAGGTCCGACCAATGGTCGGCTTCGACCCGGGCGCCGGTGTCTTCAGAGATGATCGCGATCCGCTTGTCGTTGCGCGGCCGGATCGTGCAACGGGCTCGCAGGCTGATGGCGGCATTCAGAGTCTGCGCGCCTTCGTGGAAGAGATAGAGCGGCCAGATATCGAGTGTGCCGCCCGCGAGGTCGATGCGGGTCGGCGCCGACGATTCGATGAGCACGGGAAATCATAACTCCCAACCACAAACTCCAAACTCCAAACTCCAAAGCTCAATAGGGGATAATCGGGGAGATGTCGGTGCGTGATTTTCGGAAGCATGCGGGCCAGCTTGCGATCGCGGGCTTTGCCGGCCATTCGATCCCTCCAGACTTGAAGGCGCTGGCGCGTGAGTTCGATCTCGGTGGCGTGATCTTCTTCGCTCGCAACGTGGAGTCCCCGGAGCAGGTGGCCGATCTTTCTCGCCAGGCCCAGGAGCTGACGCGGGAACTGCCCTTGTGGGTGAGCGTCGACCAGGAGGGGGGGCGCGTGGCGCGGCTCAAGGCGCCATTCACCGTCTGGCCACCGATGGCCACGCTGGGCCGCAGCGGCGACGAGGCGCTCGTGCAACGCTTCGCGCGCGCGCTGGCCTCGGAACTCAAGGCCGTGGGCATCAGCCTCGACTACACGCCGGTGCTCGACATCCACACGAATCCGAAGAACCCCGTCATTGGTGACCGGGCGCTTGCGGAGAAGGCCGAAGACGTCGCGCGGCTCGGCGCGGTGATGATCAGGACGCTCCAGGAACATGGCATCGCCGCCTGCGGCAAACATTTTCCCGGTCACGGCGACACCAGCACGGACTCGCATTTCGAGCTTCCACTCATCGAACATCCGCCCGATAGGATCGATCGCGTGGAGCTCGTGCCGTTTCGCGCCGCGATCGAGGCCCGCGTGGCCTCGATCATGACGGCCCACATCCTCATCCCCGCCCTCGACCAGGAGCGCCCGGCCACGCTGTCGCCGCGCGTCGTGGACCAGATGCTCAAGCGCGAGCTGGGATACGACGGGCTCGTGCTTTCGGACGACCTCGAGATGAAGGCCATCAGCGGACGTTACGGCATGGCCGAGGCCACGGTGGCGGCCATCGGGGCCGGATGCGATGCGGTCCTGATGTGCGGAGAGGATCAGGATCGTCAAGCGCGTGCGATCGAAGCCGTCATCCGGGCGGTCGAAGAGGGCTCCCTTCCTGTGAAGCGAGCCGAAGACGCGATTACCCGGCACCGTCGAGTAAAAGAGCGCTTCCTGTCACGCCGTACGGCACCACTGGCCGGCTCCCAGCTCCGCGCGATGCTCGGACGCGACGAGCACCAGGAAGTCGCCGCTGAAATGGCCCGCTTCGCCTGACCGCATGAAGAAGCCGCGCGCGCTGCAACCAGGCGATCAGGTGGCCTTCGTCGCTCCTGCCAGCCCGCTCGCCCAGTCGACCGAGAGCGAGGAGTACCAAGCCGCGTGCGAAGAGCTCCGAACATTTGAGCTACGCGCCTTCGTCGACGAAAGTGCCTTCCAGCGTGCCGCCTACACGGCTGGATCGCCCGAGATCCGGGCCGGTGCGCTCCGTCGCGCGTGGATGGACCCATCGGTCTCGGCCGTGATCGCCGCCCGTGGGGGATACGGGAGCATGCAGCTCCTCCCGTTGCTCGACCCGGAGGTATTCGGGGAGACCGCCAAGGCGTTCATCGGCTACAGCGACAACACGTCGTTGCTGTCGTGGCTGACGTTGACCTGCGGCATCGTGACCTTCCATGGTCCGATGGTCGAGCGCCGGCTCTCCCGCGGTCCCGCCGCGTACGACCGGGACACCTTCGAGCGCTGCCTGTGCCGCCCGGCGCCCGTCGGCAAGATCAGGCACGAGCAGCTCGAAGTGATTCGCTCGGGAGAAGCCAGCGGCATGTTGATCGGCGGGACCATGACCCAGCTGGCCGCGTCACTGGGCACTCCGTTCGCATTCGACCCCCCGGCGGGTGCCGTGTTGTTCTTCGACGAAGTGGGGGAGCGGCCGTATCGGGTCGACCGCCTCTACACGCAGCTCGAGCAAGCGGGCGTGATCGCCAGGGCGTCGGCGCTGGTGTTCGGCGAGATGCCGCGCTGCGACGAGCCAGGCGGCATGCCGGGCATCCGCGACGTGATCCGGACCCTCACGGATGGCTTCCACGGTCCCGTGCTTTTCGGACTGCCGTCGGGTCACACCGACGGTGCCACTCTAACCCTTCCCTTCGGCGTGCGCGCGCGGGTCGTCGCCAACAGCGATCCCGCGCTCGTCATCGAGGAATCGGCCGTTATCTGATGCAGCGCATTCACTTGATCGGGATCTGCGGAACCGCCATGGGCACGCTCGCCGCCATGCTCAAGCACCGGGGGCACGACGTGCGCGGCTCCGACCAGAGCGTCTACCCGCCGATGAGCGATTTTCTGCGCACCCAGGGGATCACGCTGCTCGAAGGCTATCGTCCCGAGCACATCTCGGCTGACCTCGACATGGTGGTCGTGGGCAACGCCATCTCGCGGGGCAATCCGGAACTCGAGGAGGTGCTGGACCGCAAGATCCGCTACTGCTCCCTCCCGGAAGCCGTGCGCGACCATTTTCTCTGGGCGGCCAGATCGGTGGTCATTGCCGGGACCCACGGCAAGACCACGACGACGTCGCTGACCGGGTGGCTGTTGGCCGACGGTGGCGCCGACCCGAGCGTGTTCATCGGAGGGATCGCGGAGAACTTCGACGGCAGCTACCGGATCGGTGGCGGCCGCGATTTCGTGATCGAAGGGGACGAGTACGACAGCGCGTTCTTCGACAAGACCGCGAAGTTCCTGAAGTACCTGCCCGACATCGCGGTCGTGAACAACCTCGAGTTCGATCACGCCGACATCTATCCAGATCTCGACTCGATCCGGGTCGCCTTCCGGCGCTTCGTGAATCTCGTGCCGCGGCGCGGGCTGTTGCTGCTCGGCGCCGACAACCCCGAAGCGCTCGCGCTCAAGGAGTTCGCCAAGTCGCGCGTCGAGACCTTCGGCCTCAGCGATGGCGCCACATGGCAGGCGCACGATCTTCGTATTGCAGCGACCTCGACCTCGTTCACGGTACGCAAAGACGGGAAGCCGGTCGGCATCTTCGAAGTGCCGCTGCTCGGCGCTTACAACGTGCGGAACGCGTTGGCCGCGATCGCGGTGGGCGCCGCAGTCGGGCTCAACACCGATTCGATGTCGGCTGCGCTTCGGAGGTTCCTTGGCGTCCGCCGCCGCATGCAGCTGCGCGGCACGGCCGGCGGCGTCATGGTCTACGACGACTTCGCCCACCACCCGACCGCGATCCAAGAAACCCTGGCCGGCGTGCGGTCGGCGCACCCGAAGCGGCGCATCTGGGCGATCTTCGAGCCCCGGTCCGCGACCTCGTGCCGGCGGATCTTCCAGGAGGACTTCGCCCGGGCGCTGGGGCAGGCTGACCGTGTCGTCCTCGCAGCGGTGTTTCGTTCCACGTTGCCGGAGGAACAACGACTCGACGCCGAACAGATCGTTCGGGACTTGAAGGCGGCAGGCACGGACGCACGCCACATTCCTTCGACCGACGAGATCGTGCGAACGGTCTCGCGCGAGGCCCGCGACGGCGACCTGGTGATCGTCATGTCGAACGGTGGGTTCGACAATATCCATCAGAAACTCCTCGACGCACTGAAGGGCCGAGAGTCGCGCTGAGCATGGATCCCCTGAGGATCATCGCCGCCGGCGATGCCGCGCTCGTTGTGGAACTGCCGCAGCGAGTGGATCCGCTCATCAACGCCTTCCTGGTCGCCCTCGCTGACGCCGTTCGCGCACGGTGCGGGTCCTCCGTCAGGGATGCCGTCGTGGGTTATTGCACCCTGACCGTCTATTTCGATCCCTTCAGAGTTGATCCTCGGTGGCTCGAAGGGGAAATCCGCGCGGTGGCGGCCGACGCGGACGGGGCTCCCGATGTGGAAGGCGCTCACCTCGAGATACCGGTGTGTTACGGCGGCGACCTGGGGCCCGACCTGGACGACGTGGCGGCTCGCATTGGCTCGAGCCCGAAAGAAGTGATCGCGCTGCACGCCTCGCGCGAGTATCGCGTCTACGTCGTGGGCTTCGTGCCGGGGTTTGCGTACATGGGCACCGTCGACGAGCGGCTCAACCTTCCGCGCCGATCTTCTCCACGAACGAAGGTTCCTGCCGGCTCGGTGGCGATCGCGGCCGGGCAAACGGGGATCTACCCGATGGAGACTCCCGGCGGCTGGCACATCCTCGGGCGCACGCCGGTGCGTCCCTTCGACCCGCGCCGGAATCCTCCTGTACTGTTTGGGCCCGGCGACCTCGTGAGGTTCGTCTCGATCTCGCGCGAGGAGTTCGATCGTTTCGCATGAGCGCGCTGACCATCGTTCGCCCAGGCATGTTGACGACGGTGCAGGATCTGGGGCGCTGGGGATATCAGCACCTGGGCGTGCCGGTGGGCGGTCCCATGGATTGGTACTCGCATCGGCTCGCCAACCGCCTCGTGGGGAACCCCGACGAGGCCGCAGCCCTGGAGATTACCCTGCTCGGTCCCGAGCTCACGGCCAGCAGCGATGTGCTGTGCGCCATCGCGGGCGCTCACTTTGAAGTGACCTGCGGTGATGCGCCAGTGGCGATGAACGCGTCATTCGTTCTGCCACGCGGTCAGCGGCTGCGGTTCCGTGGCCGGTCAGCCGGCGCGAGGGGGACGCTCGCGGTGGCCGGAGGGATCGATGTCGAAGAACTCCTGGGGAGCCGGGCGACCAGCCTGATCAGCCGGATGGGACCTTTCGGCGGACGCGCGGTGGCGGCGGGGGACGTCTTGCCGATCGGCACGCGCCAGCGCCTGGAGCGTCCGGCCGGGCGCCCGTTGTCGCTTCCTCGTGGCGGGTGCCGACTGCGCGTGATGCTCGGTCCGCACGACGCGCGTTTCACGGTGGAGGCAATGAACGCCTTCACATCCACCCGCTACGTCGTCACGCACGAATCCAATCGCATGGGGTACCGGCTCGACGGCGCTGTCCTTGCACAGTCGGACGGCGCGGACATGTTGTCGGACGCCACGCCAATCGGATCCCTCCAGGTGCCGCCTTCCGGCCTGCCGATTCTGCTGATGGCCGACCGGCAGACCACCGGTGGGTATCCGAAGATCGCTACTGTCATCACGGCAGATCTGCCGGCGGCTGGCCAGCTCGCGCCTGGGGATTGGATCGAATTTGCGCCGTGCTCACGCGCGGTCGCGCTCGAGGCGCTTCGCAGCCGGATGGCGTCGCTGGGCGGAGCCTCCCGGTGAGCGGGTTCGAGGCACGGCTGTCGGAACTCCTCGGTGACGGTCGCGTCGACAGGAACGCGCTGCTGGCGCCCCTCACCACCTTCAAGGTCGGGGGGCCGGCCGACTGGCTGGTGACGCTCAAGGACGCCGGCGAAGTGCGCGCGGTTGCCCAACTGGCGCGAGAACATGGCGTCCCGGTTTCCATTCTTGGCGGCGGATCGAACCTGCTGGTCGCCGACGCGGGCGTGCGAGGGCTCGTGATTCGGATTCACGGCGGGGACGTCCGCTCCACTGGCCCCACAACCGTTCGCGCCGACGCGGGGCTCACCATCAACGGCCTCGTCAGGTGGACGATCAACCGCGGGGTGTCTGGGCTGGAAGCCTGGGCGGGAACTCCCGGGACGGTCGGCGGAGCGGTGTACGGCAACGCGCACTTCCAGGGGCGCCTGATCTCGGAGTTGATCGAACGCGTCAGCCTGGTGACGCGGAACGGCCAGGTCGAGGATGTTCCTGCCGGGCAGATGGAATTCGGGTACGACTACAGCCGGCTGCATCGGACCCGCGAGGTGGTGCTCGCTGTCGACTTTCACACCGGCACCGGAGATCCAACCGTCCTCCGCGAGGTGGCCCGTCAGTCGCTCGCCTTCAGGAAACGCACGCAGCCGCTCGAATCGGCAAGCGCCGGCTGCATCTTCCAGAATCCCGATCCAGCGCGGGACCGCGTGCCGGCGGGCATTCCGCATTCAGCCGGGGCACTCGTCGATCGCGCTGGCTTGAAAGGTGCACATGAAGGGAAGGCGCGTGTCTCGACGACGCACGCGAACTTCATCGTGAACGAGGGGGGAGCCACCGCCGCCGACATCGTTCGGCTCGTCGATCGGTGCAAGCGTGAAGTGGCGGCGCAATTTGGCGTAACGCTGCGGGAAGAAATCGTCCGGCTCGGATTCACGGAGTGAGAGGCGTCTTATGGCATCGCTGACGGTCGAAGGCGGGCGCCGGCTCGCGGGGAAGGTATCGGTCGAGGGAAACAAGAACTCCGCGCTACCGCTGATCGCCGCCTGTCTTCTGACCGACCAGGAGTGCGTGCTGGAGAACGTTCCCCGCATCCGGGACGTCGACGTCCTCCTGGAGTTGTTGACCGGCCTCGGTGCCGAGGTCAGCGGTCAGGGAACACCCACGCTGCGAATCCGGTGCGCGACGGTGAATAGCGATCGGCCGGATCCCCAGAAAGTCGGGAAGCTTCGTGGTTCGGTGCTGCTGTTGGGGCCACTCGTGGCCCGCCGTGGATCGGCCCGGCTCGCACAACCAGGCGGCGACTTTCCGGCGCGGCGCACGATATCGACGCACCTCCAGGCCCTCGTGGCGATGGGCGCCATCCCCTTGCCCGAGCCCGGCAATGCTCTCGAGGCCCCGGTCGGACTGCGAGGCGCCTCCATGTATCTTGACGAAGCGTCCGTGACCGGGACGGAGACGGCACTCCTGGCGGCGGCCGCCGCGAGAGGTCCGAGCGAAATCCGCCACGCCGCAACCGAACCACACGTGGTGGAACTGTGCCGGTTCCTGCGGGCGATGGGCGTCGGGATTGCTGGGGAGGGAACGTCCACGCTCCGCGTCGACCCGCCGCAAAAAATTTCGGGCGCCACCCACAGGCTCGACGGCGACTACATCGAGGCCGGAAGCTGGGGTGTCGTGGCAGCGATCACCGGCGGCGAAATTGAGGTCAGGGGCGCGCGCACGGCGGATCTCGAAGTCATCGCCGCGCCGCTGCTGAAAATGGGTCTCCGCTGTTCCTACGACGACGACACGCTCGTCGTGAAGCCTTCCGCATTGACCGCGGCGAGGAAGATCACAACCGGGCTGTGGCCCGGTTTCCCCAGTGACATGGTCAGCCTGGTGACGGTGTTAGCGACCCAGGCCGACGGTCGCACGCTCGTGCATGACTGGCTGTATGAGTTACGGCTCTTCGCGCTCGAGCAGCTGAGCGCCATGCATGCGGACCTGTTCCTCTGCGATCCGCACCGCATCATCGTGACGGGGCCGAGGAAGTTGAGAGGACGTCACCTGGATGCCAGGGACCTGCGCTCGGGAATGGCGCTGATCGCCGCCGCGCTGGCGGCCGAAGGCGTGAGCCGTATCACGCCGCTCGAAACTGTTGAACGGGGGTACGCCTCGCTGGTCGAGCGCTTAACGATGCTGGGAGCGCAAGTCGATCGCGAAGAATGAAGCGCTCAATTTCCGCCGCCGCCAGGTTTTTTCGGAGGCACCGGCGGCGTGAGCGGTTTCCCGGGCAGCGTGCCCTGCAGGGGCTGCGGGAAGGGCACCGTCGGAACGACCGCGGGTTTCTCGGCGCCGGGTAACGCCAGGTCCTCGCGGGGATCGCGTGGCACGGTCGGGAACTGCGGTATCTCCACCGCCATGCTTCCGCCGAAGTCGCGGCCCAGTCGGAACGGGCGCAAGTCGCTTTCCTCGAGATCGAGCACGCGCACGATATGCGGCGTCAGGGTCAGGATGATGTCGGTCTGTTGCGACTCGGTGTGATTGCTCGCGAACAGGCGGCCCGACCAGCGGCAAGTCGCTGAGTCCTGGTAACCCGCTCATCACCGTCCGCTCCTTATCGCGGATCAAGCCGGCGAGCAGGTTGGTTTCGCCGTCCTTCAGACGGATGGTCGTCGCGATCTCGCGATTGCCGAACGTCGGCTGGCCGCGCAGGCTGCCCGAAATATTGCTCACCGAGATCTTCAGGGCGAGCGAAACCTCGTCGTTGTGGTGCGTGCGCGGCGTGATGTCGATGTTCACGCCGATGTTCTCGTAGACGAACGACTCGATGGGCTGCGTATTGATCCCGCCCGCCGCAATGGGCGCAAACGTCGTGACGACGATCGGGACGCGGTCGCCGAACCGCGCCTGCGCGGGGATGCCTTCCGAGGTGCGAAGCTTGGGCGTCGCCAGCGTACGCGTGTTCACGTCGTTCTTCAGCAGGCGGAAATAGAGGGCCGGCAGGCCCGTCAGGAAGACGTCGGACTGCGTCAGCGTCCGCAGCCCCTCGAGGGTCATGCCTGGACGGTTGATGTCCACCGTTGTGTCGATCCCAGGGGACCCGGGCGACGCGATCTGAATCCCGTACTCCTTCAGCTTCGTGCGATCGACCTCGAGAAGCTCGACTTCGATGACCACTTCCGGCCGCGCCTTGTCGATCGCCGCGATCAGCTTCGCGGCGGCCGCGATGCGCTCGGGGGTGTCCTTGATGGCGATCGCGTTGTTCGCGGTGATGGGGGAGATCGATCGAATGTCCACGACGATCCGGAGGAGGTCGGTCACCTCCTTGATGTCGGCGTTGCTCAAGTAGAACGTTCGGACGATCGCTTCTTCGTATTCGCGGCGCTTGGTTGGCGTATCCGGAATGATCGTGATCGTGCGCGGAGCGGTCATCCGGAAGAACGTCTGCGTGCTGGCGGTGACCGAGGCGAGCGCGTCTTCGAGGGTGGCGTTGCGCAGATCGATCGCCAGCGGTTCGGACCGGAACGCCGGATCGAACACGATGTTGAGATCGGAGAACCTGGCGATCGCCGTAAAGACCGAACGGCTGGTCGCGCTGCCATTGAACGTCATCGACTCCGGCAGCTTCGCGCCGGCGGGAAGATCCAGGCCGGGAGGCGGCAGGTCGCGCGTGCGCTCGACCAGCGCCTGCAGTTCGGTTTTTCCCTCGCGCGACACCGCCAGTTTCGTCCGCAGCCGCTGCCGCGTCTCTTTGAGGTGCGCATCCACGCGGCTGTCGGTCGGGTTCAGTTCGGAGGCCAGCTGAAACTCGACGAGGGCCTCCTCATGCCGCTCCGCCGCGGAGAGGCGGCGCCCCTGCTGGAAGTGCTGCTCGGAAGCCCTGTACCGGGCCCGCTGGAGCCCGCCCCGGGCATTCTTGTCGTCCGGTTTCTCGCGAACGGCCTTGGTGTATTCGATGACCGCGAGATCGAAGTCTCCCGATTGCTCGGCGCGTTCACCCGCGTGGAACGCTCCGCTCGTGGCGCAGCCGGCTGCGAGTAGCAGCACCAGCAGCAACGCATAGCGCGACAGCGGGCTTGCGCGCCGAAGCGCGTAGCGCGAAGGCGGGTTACTTCGGTGAGGCGCCTGCGTGGACGACATCAGCTCCCCGGGGGATCTTGAACTCAAAGGTTTTATCGGTCAAACCGACGTTTTCCTTGAAATTCGTGAAGGTGAACGTTTCCTGTCCACCCTGCCGGTTGGCGGCCGTCAGTTGCCGGATCTGCATCGACGCCCGGTCCACGACGAGTTCCAGCCAATCGTAGTCGCGTTCGGCCACCTTGGGCTGAAGTCGAAGCCCGTAGGTGCCTTCCGGCGCCTTCGGCGTGAAGGTGACCGCGAAGTCGCGGACGATGTTCCCCTTGCCGGTGAGGAACATCATGGCGGAGGTCGCGTCCTGCTTGGGAACCGGGCTGAGCGTGACCTGGTTGTCGGCCGGTACCCAGAGGTAAATCGTTGAGCCGTCGGAGACAAACAGCTGCTTCTCCGGCGCCGTGTAGTCCCAGCGCATCTTGCCGGGCTTTTTCACCTGCAGCTTTCCGCTGTGGACGCTGCCTTTCTTCTTCAGCAGGCCGACGTGGTTCTGGGTGAAGTCCGCCGTGAAGTCGCGTACGCGGTCGTATTTCGTCTGGAGGGCCCCTGCCACTTCAGTAGGCGAATCATGGGGTATCGAGGATTGCGCGGACGCAACGGAAAGGGTTGCGAACAGCACAGCCGGGGTGACCACTCTGAAGGGAAGCATGACATTCCTCATCCGCCAGGACAGCAGGCATCTTAGCACGCGCTATTTGCTGAAGAGATGGAGGTTAGCGTCCTCGTTTGGCCCTGACAAACCTTTGGACGTCGTCAAGGGGCCTCGCGTTGAGGACATGCCGGGTTTCCACCCAGCCCCGGCGGGCCGTACCTACCCCAAAGGCCATCTGTCGAGCTAGGGCGCGGGCGCGATGGCCGTCGCTGTCGATCGTCAGGGTCACGCCGGCTTCCACCGCCGCGCGCGCATGCTCCCCGTCCAGGTCGAGGTGACTCGGGGCCCCATCCACCTCGAGCGCCGTGCCGGTCTCCACGGCGGCGGCATAGATCGCGGGGTAATCCAGTTCGTAGCCGTTCCGGCGGCCCACCAGCTGGTTGGACGGGTGGGTGATGACGTTGACGAGCGGATGCTGAATCGCCGCGAGGCAGCGGCGCGTCAGGGTGGCGGGATCGTGGCGAGCGGCGTCGTGCAGAGAGGCCAGCACGATGTCGAGCCCTTCCAGGACCTCGTCAGGGAAGTCGAGGTGGCCGTTCGGCAGGATGTCCACCTCGACGCCGTGGAGGATCGCCATCTGCGGATACCGCTCCCGCATGCGTGCGATTTCGTCGCGCTGGCGGAGGAGTAGCTCCGCGAGAGACCGTCCGGGACGCGCCGGCATTCTCGGAGTGGTCCGTGATGGCGATGTATTCGTAGCCGAGGGAGACGCAGGTGGCCACGACGGTTTCCAGCGTGTCCTGGCCGTCGCTGTAGGTCGTGTGCATGTGGAGATCGCCGCGGATGTCGCGCCCGTCCACCAGGGCGGGCAAGGTTCCGGTGCGGGCGGCCTCCACTTCGCCGGAGTCGTGGCGCAACTCGGGCGGAATCCAGGCGAGACCGGCTTGCGCGTAGAGATCCTGCTCGCGGCCCGCGAGCCCGCGCAGCCCACGGCGTCCGACGACCGCGCGGAGGTGGTTGCGAGATCCGGTCGCGATGAAGAGTGCCGTGCCGTATTCGTCCGGCGCGGCCACTCGCACGTCGATCTCGGTCCCCTGCAGCACCAGCAACGCGCGCCGTCCGCTGCGGAACGGTATGCGTTCGGCGCCCGCCGCCGAGCAGATCGCCTCGATAGCGGCGGGCGGGTCCGCCGCTCGTCCGACCAGCACCAGCGAGCCAATGAGCGGTTCGAAGCGGCGCACGCCTCCCGCCGGAACGAGGTCTTCCAACCCCGGGTAACACGTCTGCAGATGCGCCCGCACGTTCTCGAGGGTTTCGACGGCGCGCCCCAGCGTCATCGGCCGCGACTCGGACGCCAGCGCCGTCACCGCAGCAGCGACACGGTCGAGGGCTGAGGGGGAAAGCACTCGTGCGGCACGTCCGTCGTCGAGCGACAACTCGAGGTCGGGCAGCGTGGCGATTGATTCGCGGGTGGAGAGGCTGTTTGCGTCTTCGGGCGTGAGGGCGTCGAGTTCCAGCAGCCGCTGGTAGAGGAGGGGTAAGCCGTTGCGAGGCGAGCCGGTTGTCACGTACGCCGCGTGCTCGGCGCAGCAGCGGTCGTCGGCACGACAAGGAACCCGGAGCAGTGCGAGGCCGCCATGCGGGTATTGTCGTCAGCGCCGTTCGCGGGTGTCAACCGCGGACGACTATGGTGTCCGGGCTACGCGCGGGTGCCGTGAACGTGCGCACCGTGCTCGCGAACGGTCCATCCGTGTGAGCGGTGGCCGCACGCAATGCACTTCAAGAACATCGCGCTGCTATCACATGACACGCTGTAATCGTGTCCCATCACGTAGCAAACGATCAAACTCCACATGACGCACCTTCGGGGGAACGCCCCCGGTGCTGGCAAGGGGAATGCCAGCGAGTGGGAATTGCATTGCGTCACGAATGACGACAGATTCGACGGGTCCGTATCGGCCAGCACTGCGTCACGCATCGACTGGTGTACCAACTCCGTGCGCCCGGTTACGATTCTGCTGGAGAGGTAGGTGAAGGGTTAGTTCTGAAAACCCGGCTTCGTGAAGTCGACGGTGACCGCCGCCGGTGCAGCGGTGATGGTGGTGGTGACGCGCCGTTCTCCATGCTGCGGGTGCTTGAAAACGAACTCGCGCGTGCCGAGCGGTACCTCGAGGTTGGCCAGCGGGGTCTCGCCGACACGGTGTGCCGTCGACCCAAACTTCGGCCCATGGCACGGCGTTCAGATTCACGGTTCCCGTGGGCGTCAGGTTCAGCGGCGTCTCTTCGCCGGCACCGACCTCAATGGTGTGGGTGCTGGAGTATCCAAGCGAACGGTTGGTGACCGTCAACACATGGCGTCCGGGCGCCAGCAGAATGCGTCCCTGGTCGGTCGAGCCGAGGCCCTTGTTGCCTTCCGAGACCTCGAGGACGATCGGCGCGAAGATCGCGACCCATCCCGAGAAGACCGGCACATCGAGGATCACGGTCTTTCCCGCTTCCACCCGGACCGTCCGCTTTACGGTGACGCTGTCGGTCACCAGCGTGACGGTGTGCCGTCCCTCGGGCAGTCCCTCGAGGCGCAGCGGGGTTTCGCCGGCGTGCGTGCCGTTCAAGAGGACCTTGGCGCCGGTGGGAATACTTTCGATCGTCAGGATGCCGGTCGATCCCGCGGGAGTCGTGGTCTTCGCCTGCACAATCGGTGATGGCTTCGTAGGGTTGCTGATCTCGGCGACCTTTTTCTCGGCCACCGCGCGATCGCGTGTCATCACGTAGCGCGCCGCCAACGACGGCGATCACCATGATGACCATGACGGCGATCGCCATCTTCTTGGGGAAGCCACCGGACGTCTGCGTCTCGCGACGGGCGAATGGCGCGTCCGCCATCGTCCCGTCGTAGCGGGGCATCGCGGGACGTGGAGGTGCGTACCCCGCGGGCCCTTGATCCTTGATGCGCATCGGCGCCGGCTGGAATTGCGCTATGCCGGGTGCAGGCGGCGCGACGGATGCCGGTTGGGACGGCGGGGCAAAAGCGAACGGATTCGGCGCGACCGGTGCCGGACGGGTTGGAGCCGCGAGCGTCGGCGCGGGCGCAAAGACGGGCATCGGCGCCGGTGGCGGAGGTGGCGGCTGAGGGGGTGGTGGCGTGAACACCACCGGAGGCGGTGCGACAAAGGCCGGTTCCGGTTGGAACACGATATCCCCTGAGGTCTTCGCCACGAGCGGTTCCGGAATCACTGGCGCCGGTGGTGGCGGCGGAGGCGGAGGAGCACGGCGCAGGCGGAGCACGACCACGGGGGGAACCTCGGAGACCGGCGGCGCTTCGACCACCCGAATCACCTGAACGGTCGGCGCCAGTTCGACGATCGCGGGTTCGAGAACGGGTGCCGGTTTGACCGGCGCGGCCTCGACCACCGGCGCGGCCTGAACGACGGTGGGCGGTTCGACGACGCGGGGTGCTTCGAAGACAGGCGGTGGTTCGAAGACCGGCGCGGGTTCTGGCAGGGGTTCGGCGTGGAACACTGCGACCGGTTCGGGTTCGGCGATCGGCTCCGCTTCCGGAACTGGCTCCAGCTCGGGGAACGCCGCAGCAGGAGGCTCGACGAAGGCAACCGGCGCGGGCTCTACGAATGCCGGTGGCTCGGGTTCGACCACCACGACGGGTGCGGGCCGAGGCGCGCGAACGGGCTTACGGCGCGCGATCAGCGTCGGCGCCGGCGCCTCGTAGCGAATGAACTCGGCGAGCGCGCCGACGCACGCATCTTCGCCGAGATCGCGTTAGCGATCGCGTGCGCCTCTTTTGCCGCCTGGTCCGCCGTGATGCCCGGCCGCCGACTCGGCAACGGCAGTGTCGCACTGAAGAAGCGGCGCACCGATTCCGCGAGCTGATCGCCGCTGCGAATCTGCGAGATTTCGACCGCCTCGGACAAGAGCGCGGGCAGCGCCTCGATCGGATCGTCCGCGTCGATCACGCGGCCGAGGGCGAGCATCAGTCCGCAGAGTGCGGCCTGCGCGACATCGGCGGACGCGTCAAAGCGCACGACACCCGCGGACGGTGCCGCGGCGACCTCCAATTCCGTCCACAGGCGGTGTCGGGCCAGGTTGAGTCGTGGCAGGACGCTCCCGTAGATCGCATCCGACAGGACGACGCGTGCGGATCCGGTCAGGATCACGCGTCCCGGCGCGACGATCCCATGCACGAGACCGGCGTTGTGCAGCCGCGAGAGCGTCGGCAGCACCTGGAGCAGGAAGCCGAAGGCGGCGTCGAGCCCGGAGACGGCGCCGCCGCCACCGCTGCGCGCCTCGATAATGTCCGAGAGACGATCTCCGGCAACGAGCTCCGAGGTGACGACCACCCGCGTGCCGTCCCGTTCGAACCGCTCGCACCGGTACGAGCCGCTTGTCATCCAGAGCCGCCAGTGCCGCCGCCTGGGTTTTCAGCGCGTGCTCGTAGACGCTCAGTTCGGGCCGCAGTTGCAGCGACTCGAGGGTGGTGCCCGTTTCACGGTCGAATCGGATGACACGTCGGCCCAGACCATCGGTATAGCCGGTCGTCGACACGGAAGGCGCACGAACGTCCATGGACCCGGGCATAGGCACGGCGAGTGGACGGTCTGCAACGCCGTGTCCACACGACCATTTTTGGTAGGTGGGTCAAATCGTTGAAATTGCGCCTGTTTTTGTCGGTTCCGCGTGCCTTCGAGGTGTGAGCGCACACGCTCCAATTACCATTCCGTAAGCCTGTACGCGATCTTGCAATTGCGATAGATTGAACGGCTATGGCAGACGTTAACGAAATCAGGGCGTTAAAAGCGTCGTTTCGCGGCGCCATCGATACCGCGCAAACACTCGCTCCGCTGCAGCAGAAGGTCGAAGCGCTCGACGATCACGGCGGAGCCTGGCGGTGAGCTCCTGGAGGAACTCTCCCGCCTCACGGCTGCGCACGCGGTCGCTTCCGCGGCGCTGCGTGGCCTTGTCGATACGATGGTGAAGAGGAGGGGGACACCCGTCGCGTGATAAGCAGCAAGGTTGGCCTGCCAACCGTAGCTCGCGGTGACGAGCTGACAGCCCGCCTTCGCCAAGGCTTCGGCGGGCAACCGTCGCCTGGAATGGCGAGCGAAGGTTGGTGGACGGCGCGAGGATCGAACTCGCGACCTCCGCATTGCGAACGCGGCGCTCTCCCAGCTGAGCTAGCCGCCCACTATTGTTGGATGCTTCGCGCCACGACTGCACGGGACGAACATTGTGCGCTGGCGTGAACCCGCATTTTAACACTCGCCGTCGAGCGGCTGCAACGGTTCCGTCAATCCTGCACGTTATGATGGCCGGATATGTCATCGTCTGTTCGTCGCATAGGCGTGATGACCGGCGGGGGAGATGCCCCGGGTCTCAACGCCGTCATCCGCGCCGTCGTCAAAGGCGCCTACCACTGCCAGTGTGAGGTCATTGGCCTCGAAGACAGCTTCGACGGCCTCATCGAGCCCAACCGCTGGCGTGCGCTCACCCCCAAGGACGTCACCGGGATCCTGCGGATCGGCGGCACGATCCTCGGCACCACCAACCGGGGGAACCCCTTCGCGTATCCCATCGACACGAGCGGCGGCAAGCGGGACTACTCGGATCGCTGCGTCGAGATGTTTCACGAGCTGAAACTGGACGCCCTGGTGGTCATCGGCGGGGATGGCACGCTGGCGATCGCGCATGAATTCCACAAGCGGGGCATCCCCATCGTCGGGGTCCCGAAGACGATCGACAACGACATCGTCGGCACGACGAACACCTTCGGCTTCGACACCGCCGTGAGTTTCGCGACCGACGCGATCGACCGCCTGCACACCACCGCGGAAGCGCACCATCGCGTGATGGTGGTCGAAGTGATGGGGCGATACGCCGGGTGGATCGCGCTGTATGCCGGCGTCGCCGGCGGCGCCGACGTGATTCTGATCCCCGAAATCCCTTACGACATCGAGAAGATCTCGGAACGGATTCGCGAGCGCGACAAGTTCGGGGCGCGATTCAGCATCGTCGTCGTGGCTGAAGGCGCCAAGCCGGTCGGCGGCAAGGTGTCGGTGGTGAAGGAAGCGCAGGGGGAGTACGTCGAGCGGCTCGGTGGGATCGCGGCAATCGTGGCGGCGGACCTGGAAAAGCTGACCGGCAAAGAAACGCGCTTCGTGGTGCTCGGCCACCTGCAGCGCGGCGGCGCGCCGACCAGTTTCGACCGCGTGCTGGCGACCCGTTTCGGAGCTCGGGCCGTCGAACTGCTGATGCAGAAGCAGTTCGGCATGATGGTGGCGTTCCATCCGCCCGACATCGCGGCCGTGCCGCTCTCAGAGGTGGTCGGCAAGACGAGGAACGTCCCACTCAGCTTCGACGTCATTCGCACCGCCCGCGCGATGAACATCGCGCTGGGCGATTGAGGCAATGCTGAATGCTGAATGCTGAATGCGGAATCAGGGGTTCAAGACATCGAGGTACTTCAAGGCGCCTCCCGTGTTGAAGACGACGACGGTGTCGACTTGGTTTGACGCGGCCGTCGCGCAGGAGCACGCGAAGCGCGTGAAGGGCGGCGCCCCCTTCGGGGGCGGCGCTGATCCCTTCCTTCTTTCCCAAGCTCGCGCATGTCGCGAACCATGTCGGCGTCTGAGACGGCGATCGCGGCGCCGCCGCTCTCCCGCACCGCGCGCAGGACGAGGAAATCCCCAATCGCCTTGGGGACGCGGAGGCCGTCGGCCACCGTGCGCGCGTTCGGCCACATCTCCGAGCGCTCCTGCCCCTGCTCGAAGGCTTTGACGATCGGCGCGCAGGTCTCGGCTTGCACCGATACCATCCTGGGACGCGTTCCCGGCGCCTTCCAGCCGATGCGCTCCATTTCCTCGAAGGCTTTCCACATCCCGACCATGCCCGTTCCACCGCCGGTGGGATAGATGATCCAGTCGGGAAACTGCCAGTCGAGTTGTTCGCCGAGCTCGTAGGCCATCGTCTTCTTGCCTTCGATGCGATACGGCTCCTTCAATGTCGAGACGTCGTACCAGCCCAGCGGCTTGCCCTTCTCGGCGGCGATCCGACCGGCGTCGGTAATCAACCCGTCAACGAGCGTGATCTCGGCGCCATACAGTTCGCACTCGCGAATGAACGGGACCTTGACGTCCTTCGGCATGAACACCTTGGCCGCGATGCCGGCAGCGGCCGCGTAGGCCGCCAGGGCGTTGGCGGCATTGCCCGCCGAGGGAATGGACAGTGTCTTCGCTCCGAGGTGCGCGGCCTTGGTGACGGCAGCGGCGAGGCCGCGGGCCTTGAAGGAGTTCGTCGGATTCAGCGATTCGTCCTTGACGAAGAGGCGCGCGAGACCGAGCTCTTCGCCGAGGCGCTTCGCGTGGATGAGCGGGGTCCAGCCTTCGCCGAGGGTCAGCGGCTGCTGTCCCTCGAAGAGCGGCATCAGCTCTCGATACCGCCACATGTTCGGCTCTCGGCCGGCTGAGCGACGCCTTGGTCCACGCCCGCGCGGCGTCGAGGTCATACCGGGCGAGCAGGGGAGCGCCGCACGTGCAGAGATGCTGCTCGACGCGAGGATCGTAGTGTCCGGCGCCGCACGGCACCGAGCATTCGAGATGAGTGAAGTAATTCATTGCCGATTGGCGACTGAAGATTGTCGATTGAATGGATTGCGGATTGCCGATTGCCGATTGCTCGCCGATTGCCGATTGCAATCACCAATCGTCAATCTGCAATCACTAATCGGCAATCGGCAATCGGCACTCGTCAATCGGATGCCGAGCCAGGCGTTGCTATTTGCTCAGGAGCTCCTGGTCCTTCTTCTTCTGCAGCTCGTCGATGAGGTGCACGTGCTGATCGGTGATCTTCTGCACTTCGTCGAGACCGCGCCGCTCGTCGTCTTCCGAGATCTTGTGGTCCTTGAGCAGCTTCTTCAGCTTGTCGTTGGCGTCGCGCCGCACCTGGCGGACGCCGTTGCGCCCTTCCTCGGCGTACTTGTGGACGATCTTGGACATTTCCTTCCGGCGCTCTTCGGTCGAGCGCGGGAATCGGAATGCGGACGACCTTGCCGTCGTTGGTGGGATTGAGCCCGAGGTTCGCACTGCGGATCCCCTTCTCGATGGCGCCCAGCAGCGACGGGTCGAACGGCTGCGCGACGATCATCTGCGGCTCCGGCACCGACATCGACGCCACCTGGTTGAGGGGCATCTGCGAGCCGTACGCGTCGACGTGCACCGTATCGAGAATCGTCACCGACGCACGACCGGTTCGCACGCCGCCGAGCTCGCGCTTCACATGGTCGATTTGACCGTCCATCCGCTTCTTGACTTCGACAAAGAGCCCTTTCAGATCGCTGACATCCATCACTGTCTCCGTTGGCTAGGCGCGAACCGTGGTGCCGACCGGCTCGCCCATGATCACACGACGGATATTCCCGCCCGTTCGCAGGTTGAACACGACGATCGGCAGCTTGTTGTCCATGCAGAGCGAGATCGCCGTGGCGTCCATCACCTTGAGGCCCTGCTGGAGGACCTTGATGTACGAGATCTCGTCGTACTTAGTGGCATCGGGATGCGTCATCGGGTCGGCCGTGTAGATGCCGTCCACCTTGGTGGCTTTCAGAATGACGTCCGCCTTCATTTCCATGGCGCGCAGCGCCGCCGCGGTATCGGTGGTGAAGTACGGATTGCCCGTGCCGGCGGCGAAGACGACGACGCGCCCTTTTTCGAGGTGGCGCACGGCCCGCCGGCGGATGAAGGGTTCGGCCACCGCGCGCATCTCGATGGCCGAGGCCACACGCGTCGGCACGCCGTTGTGCTCGAGGGCGTCCTGCAGCGCCAGCCCGTTGATCACCGTCGCGAGCATGCCCATGTAGTCGGCGGTCGCGCGATCCATCCCCTTGGCGCTGGCCGCCAGCCCGCGGAACAGGTTGCCGCCGCCGATCACCACGGCGGTCTGCACGCCGAGCTCCTGGATTTCGCGAATGTCTTTGGCGATCTGGGTCGTAATGGCGGGATCGATTCCGAACGGCTGCTCGCCCATCAGGGCTTCACCGGAAAGCTTGAGCAGTATGCGCTGATAGGCTGGGGAGGGCATTCTGACGATTATATGCTCGCGGCTTTCGCCGCGAGCCTCGCTCGCTTCGCTCGCTCGAGGTTCAGGGTTCAGGGTGCAGGGTTCGGTTCAATGAACCCTGAACCACGAGCGAAGCGAGCAAGCCGCCGGCCTACGAACCTTCACCGACTTTCAGCCGAACGAAACGCGCGACTGAGATGTTTTCTCCGAGCTTGGCGATCGTCGCCTGCACGAGTTGGCCGATGGTCTGTTTCGGATCGCGGATCGACGGCTGATCCATCAAGCACACCTGCTCGTAGAAGGAGTTGAGCTTGCCTTCGACGATCTTGTCGACCACCTGCGCCGGCTTGTCCTTCACCTGGTCGCGGTAGATGCCGCGCTCGCGTTCGAGCACGTCACCGGGCACTTCGTCGCGCCGCACGTACTGAGGGCTGGCGGCCGCGATGTGCATGGCGATCTCTTTGGCGAGGTTCTGGAAGTCTTCGGTGCGCGCGACGAAGTCCGACTCGCAGTTCACTTCCACCAGGACGCCAATCTTGCCCCCCATGTGGATGTAGTTGCCGATCAGTCCTTCGTTGGTGGATCGTCCGGCCTTCTTGGTGGCGGTCGCGAGGCCGCGCTTGCGGAGGATGGTGGTCGCCGCTTCGAGGTCGCCGTTGGCCTCGGTCAGCGCCGCCTTACACTCCATCATGCCCGCGCCCGTCTGGTCGCGGAGCTTCTTCACCATTGCTGCACTGATTTCCATGGTTTCCATTCCGATCTGGCTCCTTGCTTCTTGCGCTGACCCCACGCTGTACGTGAAAAACGCCGGCCTCGTGATCCTCGGCCGGCGTCGCTCGGTCCGGCGCATCGCCGGACCCACACTCTAGACCGAGGCCGGGGAGGTGGCCTGTTCCGGCCGCGCCTGGCGCACGGGGCGCGCGCGGCGGTTGCGGTCGTCGCCGTCGCTCTCGACGTCGTCGGCCTGCGCCGATTCGCGAATGCCGCGGCCCGAGCTGACCGCGTCGGCGATCTTCGAGGCAAACAGCCGGATCGCCCGCAGCGCATCGTCGTTGCCGGGGATCACGTAGTCGACTTCATCGGGATCGCAGTTGGTGTCCACGACACCGATCACCGGGATCTTCAGCTTGCGGGCCTCGTCAACGGCGATCTTTTCCTTGCGGGTATCGACCACGAAGAGCGCGTCGGGCAGACGCGACATGTGACGGATGCCTTCGAGGTTCTTCTGCAGCTTGCGCTTTTCTTTTTCGAGCTGCGAGATTTCCTTCTTCGACAGCGAGTCGTAGCGGCCGTCGGTCTCCATCGCCTCGAGGTCGCGCAGGCGCGCGAGACTGCGCTGGATGGTGGTGAAGTTGGTCAGGAGGCCGCCGAGCCAGCGCTGGTTCACGAAATACATCCCGCAGCGCTGCGCCTCTTCGGCGATCGCGTCTTGCGCCTGGCGCTTGGTGCCTACGAAAAGGATCGTGCGGCCCTCGGCGGCGAGGTTGCCGACGAACTGCTCCGCGTCGCGGAACAACTTCGCGGTCTTCGCGAGATCGATGATGTAGATCCCGTTGCGCTCGCCAAAGATGAACTGCTTCATCTTCGGATTCCAGCGCTTCGTCTGGTGTCCGAAATGGACCCCCGCCTCGAGCAAATCCTTCAACGCAATGCCGGTCAAGCTGCCTCCCATTACCGTTTGCTGAACTGGAAACGCTTGCGCGCTCCCTTCTGTCCGTACTTCTTCCGCTCCTTGATGCGCGCATCGCGCGTCAGGAAGCCGGCCTTCTTGAGCCGCTGCCGCAGCTCGATGTTGTATTCCACGAGCGCGCGGGCGATGCCGAGGCGCAGCGCGCCGGCCTGGCCGGCAATGCCGCCACCGGCGATGGTCGCCAGCACGTCGAACTTATCGGCCGTCTCGGTGACGAGCAGCGGCTGCTTGATCTGGGTGCGAAGCGCTTCGGTGGGGAAGGCCTGTTCGATCGGCTTCCGATTGATAACCAAGCCGCCGTTGCCGGGGCGGAGGAACACGCGGGCGGTAGATGTCTTGCGGCGGCCCGTGCCGTAGTACTGAATTGCTGCCACTGTTTATGCGACCTCGGTCTTTGTCTTGAGCGAGCGCGGCTTCTGCGCCGCGTGCGGGTGCTCCGAACCCGCGTATACCTTCAATTTCCGCCACATGGCTTCGCCCATCTTCGTTTTGGGCAGCATGCCGCGAACCGCCTCTTCCACGATCCGCACCGGGTTCTTCTGCCGAACGTCCTTGGCGCGCTCTTCGCGAAGGCCACCTTCGTAGCCACTGTGGTAGCGGTAAACCTTCTGCTCTTCCTTGCGCCCCGTCAGTCGCACCTTCGCGGCGTTGACGATCACCACGTGATCGCCGGTATCGATATGCGGCGTGTAAACCGCCTTGTGCTTACCCTGCAATAGGCGCGACGCTTCGGTCGCCACCCGGCCGAGAACCAAGCCCTCGGCGTCGATGACGTGCCACTGCCTTTCCACACTCCCGGCAGTGGGAACAAACGAACCCATAGATCCCTCTCAGCCTCTCTCTAAGGACGGCAAACCAAGAGGATACAGAGCCTTGCGGGAGAAGTCAAGGCGCGTGCCGTGTTTGGATCCGCGTCCGCTGGGGCACAAATCCGTCGAGTACGCAGATCCTGCGATGACGGAATTGTTATCGACTAACAGAAATGTTGATCTCGCGACGTCGGCAGACGGACGCGAGCTAACAGAATTGCACGATTCTACAAGGTTTGGGGGCCTTCCCCCCGTGGCACCGCGCTTGCGCTTGGGTGGGCCGATAACTCACACGCTCGTCAGGGGGAAGCTGTGCCCGGCGAGCTCATTTTCACTCTAGCGTTAGGACACTTACGCCCGTGCTTCGTAGAGCGAAATCGCTCATCGGCCTCGACATCGGTTCGAGTGCGGTCAAGGCGGTCGAATTGAAGACCGCCGGCCGCGCCTACAAAGTTGCTTCGTACGGGAGCGAACCACTGCCCCCCGACAGCATCGTTGACGGCGCCATCATCGACGGCGCGGCCGTCGCCGATGCCATCCGCCGCCTCTTCGACGCCCGCAGCATCCGCACCAAAGACGTCGCCGCCTCCCTCTCTGGCAATGCCGTCATCGTGAAGAAGATCACGCTGCCGGTCATGACCGAGACGGAGCTCGCCGAGTCGATCTACTGGGAAGCGGAACAGTACATTCCCTTCGACATCCAGGACGTCAACCTCGACTACCAGGTCCTCGACGGGGGCGATCCCGCCGCCAAGGGGACGATGGATGTCCTCCTGGTCGCGGCGAAGAAAGAGAAGATCGCCGACTACACCGGCGTCATTGCCCAGGCCGGGCGGACGGCGGTGGTCGTGGACGTCGATGCCTTTGCCCTCCAGAACGCGTACGAAGTGAACTACGGGATCGACCCTGGCGCCGTCGTTGTGCTGCTCAACGCCGGCGCGAGCGCGACGAACATCAACATCCTCAACGGCGACCAGTCGGTCTTCACCCGCGACGTCTCCATCGGCGGCAATGCCTACACCGAAGCCCTGCAGCGCGAGCTGAGTCTGCCGCTGGACGTGGCTGACCAGTTGAAGCGCGGCACGGCGGTGGACGGCGTGACGTTCGACGACGCGCGGCCGGTGCTGCGGGCGGTCTCAGAAAACGTCATGCTGGAAATCCAGAAGACGTTCGACTTCTTCAAGGCCACGGCCTCGTCGGACCGCATCGATCGCATCGTCGTCAGCGGCGGCGCCTCGCGCGCCGAAGGGTTCGTCGAGATGCTGAAAGAGCGCTTCGAGGCCCCGGTCGAGCTGTTCGATCCCTTCAAGAAGATCGCCTTCGATGCGAAGAAACTCGGCGCGGATAGCGCGGAGGCGGCCTCGACCGCCGCCGTCGCGGTCGGCCTGGCGCTGCGGCGCGTGGGGGACCGATGATTCGCATCAACCTCCTGGCCGTCGAGCGTGGACCAGTCAAGCGCGCGGCGCTCATTCCGGCCGCGCACCGCGTAACGATCGCCGCCGGCGTCGATCCTCCTCGTAACCGTGCTCGGCATCGGTGGGTGGTTCTGGTCCCTGCGGCGGACGTCGCAGCAAGTCGATGAAGACATCACCCGCGCCCAAACCGAGATCGTGCAGATGCGTTCGGTGCTGGTGCAGGTGCAGAAGTTCGAAGCGCAGCGCGCCCAGTTGCAGCAGCGCGTCACCCTCATCGAGCAACTGCGCCGGGGACAGACCGCGCCCGTACACGTGATCGACGAGATCGCCAAGGCCCTGCCCGAGCGCACCTGGCTCTACGAGATGGTGCAGAAGGGCAGCGACGTGACGCTGGCCGGCATGACGACCTCGAACATGGGTGTCTCCGATTTCGTGGCCAACCTCGAGGCGAGCGGTTGGTTCAAGAAGCCGGTCGACATCATCGGCACGCAGACCGATTCGGATCCGAAGACCGGCGATCTCGTGAAGTTCGAGATCCGCGGCACGGTCAACAACCCGGAGGCGCCGCCGCCGCCGGTGACGCCGGCGAAGAAGTAGCGGAACCAGACCCATGGAACTGTCCCTCGGCAAACTCCCGTGGTATGCGCAGGTCGGCGCCTTCGTCGTCGTGTCGGCGGCCGCGATGTTCGGATTCTGGCACTTCTACGTCCAGGACATGCAGGCGGACATCGACGCCCGCCAGGGGCAACTCACGACGCTTCGCGCCGAGGTCGCCAAAGGCGTGGCGACCGCACGCCGCCTCCCGGAGTTCCAGTCGCAGGTCGCCGATCTGCAGCACCGCCTCGATAGCCTGCGCGCCGTTCTGCCGGAGCAGAAGGACGTCGCCGAGATCCTGCGCCGGGTGCAGGGGCTGGCCACGCAGTCGAACCTGCATGCTCCAGAGCTTTCAGCCGCAGCCGGCCAAGCAGCTCGCCGTTGTACGCCGAGCTGCCGCACAAGCTTCAGGTCGAAGGCTCGTACCACAACTTCGGCGCCTTCCTCGACAAGGTGAGCAAGTTCCACCGGATCATCACCGTCGGGGAGATCCACATCAAGGCGGCGACGAAGCCGCAGGAAAACTCCACCATCGTCGCCGAGTGCATGGCGACGACGTTCGTGCTGCAGGAGGCCAAGGCCGCGGCGACCGGAAACAAGCCGGGCGCCGCGGCGCCGGCACCACCGAAATGACGGGGATGATCACACTTTCAAGAGCCGTCACGCTCGCGTGGACCCTGGGCGCGTTGATCACGCCCGCGGTCGCGTACGGGCAGACGCCGCCACCAAACCCGGCGCCGGCCCCTGCGGCACAGCCGCAGCCCGCGCCGCCGGCAGCCGCGCCGCCGGCTCCCGGCCAGCCGCCGGCCGCCGGACAGCCCGCGCCGACCGCGCCCGTGCAGGCGGCCTACGTGTACCAGGTGGAAGGCCGCCGCGATCCGTTCATCAGCCTGCTCGGCCGCGGCGCCGATCCGAAAGGCGGCCCCCGTGTCACCGGCCTGGGGCCGGGATGCTGATCGCCGAAGTCTCGCTCAAAGGAATCCTCAAGGACCGCAACGGGTTCTTCGCGTTGCTCCAGGGGCCAGACAACAAGACCTACCAGGTGCGCTCGGGGGAGAAAGTGCTCGACGGTTCCGTGAAATCCATCAATGGCGAGGCGGTGATCTTCGCGCAGGACGTGAATGATCCGCTGTCGGTCGTCAAGCAGCGAGAGGTCATCAAGAAACTGCGGTCGACTGAGGAGGGCCGCGAATGACGCAGCAGAGACGCCTCTCGACTTCGCATGCGGCGCGCGTGCCCATCGCGGTGACGCTCGCGCTGGCAGGAACGATCGCCCTCGCCGCGGTCGCGACCCCCTCGGTCGCGCCGGCCACTACCCTCGAAGGCGTGCGCGCGGCGCACGCCGGCGGGGCGGACGACGGTCACGCTCACCGCCGATGGCGCGCTGACTCCGTCCAACATCAGCGAGTCGGCCGGCAAACCGCGCCGTCTTGTCATCGACTTCAACGACGTCAGCGCGCAATGCGGCGTCGCAGGACGTGAGCAGCCCGCTGGTGCGCAAAGTGCGCGTCAGCGTCAACAGCCGTTCGCCCCTGGTGACGCGCGTCGTCATGGATATCGACGAGCGCGCCACTTATCACGTCGAGCGCGGCCCCGATGCGGCCCGCGCCCTCGAGGTCATCTTCGAGCCCGGGCAGGACACGACGAAGATCATGCTGCCGCCGCCGGTCGAACCCTCCGTGGCAGTTGCGCCCGAACCGCCGATCACGCTGGAGCAGGCGATGGCCAACGGCGCGCCGCCGCTCGCCGCGCCGGTGACCGACAAGCCCTCGCCGCCCGCGCAGGCGTCGGCCCCGGCGCAAGCGCCGGCCAGCCGGCCAAGGCACAGCCAGCCGCCGCTGACAAGACGCAGCCGCCGGCCCCGGCCAAGGTGCAGCCGCCGGCTCAGCCCCAGGCCGCACCGCCCGCCGAGCCCCCGGCAGCGCCGCGGCAGCAGCAATTGCAGCAATCCACGATCCGCCAGCCCGGCGACAAGAAGTACATCGGTCATCCGGTGTCGCTGGACTTCCAGGACGCGGATCTTCGTTCGGTCCTGCGCGCGCTGGTTGCGCAGGGCGGCCTCAACGTCGTGTTCGACAACGGCGTGCAGGGCACGATCGACATCGTCCTCACCGACATCCCGTGGGACCAGGCGCTCGAGACGATCCTCCGCGCCGAACAAGCTCGGCTACATCGCCGAGGGGACGATCATCCGTATTGCGCCGCTGACGGTGCTCGCGGAAGAAGAGTCCGATCGGCGCAAGTTGTCCGAGGCGCGTGCCCTCTCAGGGGATCTCGGGGTGCGGACGTTCTCTCTCAGCTACGCCCGCGCCCAGGAACTGCAGCCGCTGCTGACGCGGTCGGTGCTCTCGCCGCGCGGACAGATCCAGGTGGATCAGCGCACGAACACGCTGATCGTGACCGACTTGCCCGACCGATTGGTGACGGCGCAGAATCTGATCATGGGCCTCGACCGCCCAGAGCCACAGGTCGAAGTCGAAGCGCGCATCGTGCAGACGACACGCGACTTTGCACGGGCCATCGGTATCCAATGGGGGCTCAACGGACGCATGACCCCGGAGCTGGGCAACACGAGCGGACTGGCGTTCCCGAACCGCGGCACGCTCGGCGGCCGAACCGGTGTGGAGACGCGGCCCGTCGATCCGCGTGCGGGTCCGACCGAAATGGTCGGCAACGTCGTCAATCTCCCGGCCGCCAACGCGACGAGCGCCATCGGCCTGGCGCTCGGGTCGGTCAACGGTGCCTTCAATCTCGACGTGGCGCTCTCGGCCCTCGAGCGCAGCGGCAAAGGGCGCGTGCTCTCGACGCCGCGCCTCACGACTCAAAACAACATTCAGGCGAAGGTCCAGCAGGGTATCCAGATCCCGATTCAGACCATCGCCAATAACACCGTCACCGTGACCTTCAAGGAAGCGGTGCTGATGCTGCAGGTCACGCCGCAGATCACCGCGGCCGGGTACCGTCATCATGCAGGTGAGCGTGACCAACATGGCGGCCGATTTCAGCCGCGAAGTCAACGGCATCCCGCCGATCGACACCCAGGAAGCGCACACGCAGGTCCAGGTGAATGACGGCGCGACGACGGTTATCGGCGGCATCTTCGTGAGCCGGGAGCAGGCCTCAGCCGAGCGAGTGCCGTTCCTCAGCCGCGTGCCGCTCATCAAGTGGTTGTTCAAGGCGGACTCGGTCACCGATGAAAGCCGCGAGCTGTTGATCTTCATCACGCCGCGCATCCTCAAGAGCTAAGCCATGAAGAGAGCACTGCTTGGAATCCTCGTTTTTCTCGTGTCCGTGAACTGCGGCGAGCTGCACTCGACGGGCAGTTCGGCGTCGTACCTCATCATCCAGAAACTGTCGGCTGCGCCAGGGAGCGATGAAGACACGTTCGTCCGAGGACCTCTCGTCCGATGTCATCACGATCGTTGGTAACCACACCGACGGTGTTTGCCGATGTCGGCCGCGCGCAATTTCTTGCTCGGGCTGAAGGATCCCGGGTCGCCCGGGACTGCCGACGATCTCGTCGCCGAACAACGCCATCACCGTGAATCGCTACCGCGTCCGGTACATCCGCGTCGGACGGCAGGAACACGCCCGGCGTCGACGTGCCGTATCCCTTCGACTGCGCCTTCACCGTGACGGTGCAGGCGCCGATCGACGCCGTGTTCACACTTGGTTCGCGTGCAGGCCAAGTCGGAGGCGCCGCTCGCCGCCTTGGCCACGAACTTCACGACGATCTCGACCATTGCCGAAGTGACCTTCTACGGCCGCGACCAGACGGGGCGTGAGGTGACGGCGGTCGGCAACATCGGCGTGCACTTCAGCAACTGGGGCGATGACCGGTAGGCCGGCTTCCATGAGACTACAGGCCCCCCAACGGCGGATACACATATGAAGTCACTCATCAAGTCCACGATTCTTGCCGTCTGCGCCGCCGTCGCGGCGACATCGTGCACGCTCAAGAATGCCGATGCGCCTCCGCTGACCGGTCCGTCGGAATTCGGCACCTCCGTGACGCTTGGCCGCCGCGCCCGATGTCCTGCAGACCGACGGCGGGTCGCAATCGCTCGTCACGATCTCGGTGTTCGACGCCAACGGACAGCCGCTGCGCAACCTGTCGCTGCGCACGGAGACCCGCGTGGACGGTGTGGCCGCCGACTTCGGCGCCCTCTCAGCGCGTAACGTGGTGACCAACGCCAATGGTCAGGCCACAGTCGTCTATACGGCGCCCAACATCGGTGGCGGGGAAGATCTCGGCCTGTTCGTGGACATCGTGGCGACCCCGATCGGCACCAACGCGGCCAACATGGTGCCGCGGTCGACGTCGATCCGGCTCGTGCCGGTGGGCCAGGTGGTCCCGCCGTCGGGCCTGTGCCGTCCTTCATCTTTACGCCCAACACCGCGCAGGACAATCAGAACGTCGTTTTCGACGCGTCGGCCAGCCGGTCGTCAGGACTCAGCCCGATTGCGGAGTACCGCTGGAACTTCGGCGATGGCTCGACCGACCGCGGCGTGGTCGTGAACCATTCGTTCCGCGCGCCAGGGACATATTCGGTGACCTTGACGCTGGTCGACACGCTGGGCCGCACGGAATCTCTCACGCGGCCGTACACGGTGGGTGCCGGCACTGGCGCCGATCGCCGACGCCATCGCGTCGCCCCGCAATCCGACGCCTGGGCAGACCGTCGTGTTCAACGGGACCGGCTCCACCGCGGCGGCTGGCCGGAGGATCGTCCGTTACGACTGGTCGTTCGGCGATGGTGCCAACGATAGCGGCCAACAGGTCTCCCACGCCTACTCGCAGGTCGGGTCGCTACACGGCCGTGCTGACGGTGACCGATGACGCAGGCCGTACCGACACTGACGACGTCGACGTCTTCGTGGGCGCGAACGGTCCGACGGCCGCCTTCACCCTGTCGCCGACCGGCCCGGTCGCCGGCCAGAACGTCTCGTTCAACGCGTCCGGGTCGACGGCGGGCCCCGGACGAACGATCGTGTCCTACGCGTGGGACTTTGGCGACGGCACGACTGGCAGCGGCCAAACGGTGACCAAGACCGGCGGGTACGCCGCGCCGGGGACCTATACGGTCACGCTGGTCGTCGTTGACGATCAGGGGAACAGGGGGGTAAGGTCGAAGACGGTCATCGTCAATCTAGGATCGCCAGTATTGAGCGTCAATCCCCGAATCGAGGAGTTGCGACGCCGGGTCCAGGCGGACCCGGCGTCGATTGCGTTTGCCGCGCTCGCCGAAGAGTACCGGCGTGTCGGCCATTACACCGACGCGATCGAGACCTGCATCGCCGGCCTCAAGCGACATCCGTCCTATGTTTCCGCCCGCGTCACGCTCGGCCGCGCCTTGATCGAGGTTGGGCGGTTCGACGAAGCGGAGCAGGAACTTCAGCTCGTTCTCAAGGCCGCGCCTGAAAACCTGGCGGCCATTCGCGGACTGGCCGACATTCATCATCGCCGGCCGGATCAGGGATACGACGAGCTGTCGAAACTGGCGCAGCACGCTGCGAACGAGGAATCGGCGGCCGCGGCGACGGCTGCGGCGCTGCAGGCGGCTTCCGTTCCGGAGCCACCCCCGGCCTACGAACCCCCGGTCTACGAGCCGCCGAAATACGAGGCGCCGCACTACGATCCGCCGGGAACGTTTGACCTGGCGCAGTTTGCCGCAGCCTCCGTCTCGCCTGCGCCGGCGGCGGTCGAGGAACGCCGCCCCGATCTCGAAGCCCTCCAAGAGTTTCTTTCGGCTGTGATCGCGGCGCGCGAAACCGTTCGGGCGCGCTAAGTGGTGCGCGCTCCTCGCCTGGCGCGGCTCCGCGCCGACCTTGCCTCCTCGGGCATCGACGCCTTCGTCATCACCCATCCGCCAAACGTGCGCTATCTCACGGGCCTGCGGGCGAGCGCGGGCGTGGTGGTGGTGACGCCGAGCACGTGCCAGTTGCTGGTGGACTTCGGGTACCTCACGGCGGCTCAGCACCTGGTGGTGGATCAGCCTGATCTTTCAGTGCGTGTCGCGACCGGAGCCTTCGAGCCTGCGATCGTGGAAATGCTCCAGCGCTCGGGGGCGGCGCGTATCGGGGTCGAGGGGGCCTACATGCCGATCGTGCGCTACAACCGACTCTCAACGCTGCTCGCTGGCGGCGCGCCACTTCCGATGGCCGAGGCTCCGGTGCCTGTGCTCGTGCCCACCGAACGCATCCTCGAACGGGCGCGAGCCGTCAAGGACGCGGAGGAGATCGGGATCCTCAAGGAGGCCGCGCGCCGGCTGTCGCGGGTGGCCCTGGAACTGCCGCAGCTCGTCCGTATCGGTCAAACTGAACAGCAGGCGGCCGCCAACGTCGAGTCGGCCATGCGGGCGGCGGGGTTCGAGGCGTTCGCCTTCGAGACGATCGTCGCCTCCGGGCCCAACGGAGCGCTCCCGCATGCCCGCCCGACCACGCGGCCGATACGGCACGGGGAGGGCGTGGTGCTGGACTTCGGGGGCGTCTACGACGGATACTGCGTAGACTTTACGCGGACGCTCCGTGTTGGGCAGACATCAGTCGAGTTTGACCGTCTGTTCGACGCGGTAGCCGAGGCTCACGGGGCCGCGGTAGCGGCGGTCAAGCCCGGCGCGCTGCCAGCCGACATAGACGGGGCGGCGCGGGCCGTGCTCGAGCGGCATGGGCTCGGCGAGGCGTTCGGTCATGGGACGGGGCACGGGTTGGGGCTCGAAGTGCACGAGGAACCCCGCATTTCGCCGTTGGCGCCGGCCGGTGAGCCGGTGGTCGCCGGCATGGTCTTCACGATTGAACCCGGTGCCTACGTGCCGGGCGTTGGCGGCGTGCGGATCGAGGATGACGTGCTCGTCGTGCCCGATGGTTGCGAGCTGCTGACGGAAGTGCCGATACGACTTTGACATGGACTTCGCCGACATCGAGAAAATCCTGACGCTCGTCCGCGAGCACGAGCTGGCGGAATTCGAGCTGGAGCGTGACGGGTTGAAGTTACGCGTCCGCAAAGCCCAGGCGGTTCCCCCGGTCCAGCACTTCGCCCCCCTGGCGATTCCGACAGCCTCTCCGCAAATTCAGCATCCCGTCGCGGCCGCCCCGGCGCCCGCGGCGCCAGCGCCTCCCGCCCCCGTGGATGACGAGATGGAGCTGGCCGTGGTCAAATCCCCGATCGTCGGCACCTTCTACCGGTCGCCAGAGCCTGGCGCCGCGTCGTTCGTGGAAATCGGGCAGCGAGTCAAGAAGGACCAGGTGCTCTGCATCATCGAAGCGATGAAACTGATGAACGAGATCACCTCGGAGTACGACGGCGAGATCGTGAACGCGTACGTCGACAACGGCAAGCCCGTTCAGTACGGGGAACGGCTATTTGCCATCAAAACGTCCTGAGGGTCACGCGGATCCGAACAGCGCCCATGTTCAAAAAGATCCTGATAGCCAATCGCGGGGAGATCGCGCTACGCGTCATCTGCGCGTGCCGGGAACTGGGGATCAAGACCGTCGCCGTGTACTCGGAGGCCGACGAGAACTCGCTGCACGTGCGATTCGCCGATGAGGACGTCTGCATCGGTCCGGCGCGGAGCGCGGAAAGCTACCTGAGCGTGCCGGCGATCCTGAGCGCGGCCGAGATCACCGGCGCGGATGCGATTCACCCGGGCTACGGCTTCCTCTCCGAGAGCGCGTACCTGGCGGAGGTCTGCGAGGCCTGCCACATCAAGTTCATCGGGCCGGCGCCGAACGTCATTCGGCTGCTCGGCGACAAGGCGCGGGCGCGGCGCGCGATGAAGAAGGCGGGCGTCCCGATCCTGCCGGGCAGCGACGGGCCGGTGGACTCCGAAGAGAAGGCGCAGAAGATCGCGCGCGACCTCGGGTTTCCCGTGATCATCAAGGCGGTGGCCGGGGGCGGTGGACGCGGCATGCGGGTCATCCGTGCGGCCGGCGAGCTGGCGAAATCGCTCAAGACCGCCCAGCGCGAGGCGGAGGCCGCCTTCGGGGTTGGCGACGTCTACATCGAGAAGTACGTCGAGAATCCGCGGCACATCGAGTTCCAGATCATCGGCGACCATCACGGCGCCGTCGTGCACCTCGGCGAGCGCGAGTGCTCGATCCAGCGGCGTCATCAGAAGCTGCTCGAGGAAGGGCCGTCGGTGGCGGTCACCGAGAAGATGCGCCGCAAGCTGGGGAGCACGGTCGTCGACGCGGCGCGCGCGGTCCAGTACACCAACGCCGGCACCTTCGAGTTCCTGCTCGACGACAAGGGGAACTTCTACTTCCTCGAGGTCAACACCCGCGTCCAGGTCGAGCACCCGGTCACCGAGTGGATTACCGGCGTCGATATCGTCAAGGAACAGATCCGCATCGCGGCCGGCGAACGGCTCTCCTTCAAGCAGGGGGACGTGACGTTCACCGGTCACTCGATCGAGTGCCGGATCAACGCCGAGGATCCGGTGACCTTCGCGCCGTCCCCCGGCGTCATCCACGCCTTCAGCGTCCCGGGCGGGCCGGGCGTGCGCATCGACACCTTCGCGCATTCCGAGTGCACGATTCCCGCCGTACTACGACTCGATGATCGCAAAGATCATCGTCCACGGCCGCGACCGCCAGGAAGCGATCGCCCGCATGCGCCGCACGCTCGAGATGACGGTCATCGAAGGCATCAAGACCAGCATTCCGCTGCACCTCAAGATCCTCAAGGACCCCGACTTCATCGCTGGCCGCCTCGGCACCTCGTTCATGGATCGGTACATGCCCGAGCAGAAAAAACCGGGTGACCGCCTCGCTGAAGCTGTCTAAGCTCGTTCGCCCTCGGGCGTCTCTACGCCATCGTCGACGTCGATCTCTGCCGCCTGCGAGGCCTCGATCCTCGCGAGGTGGCGTCCGCCTTCCTGCGCGGCGGCGCACGCCTGCTACAGATCCGTCAGAAATCCGGCAGCGGCGCGGACTTGCTCGGCGTGGTTCGCCACGCCGTGGCGGAGAGCCGCGACGCGTCGGCGCTCAGCGTCATCGTCAACGACCGCGCCGACATCGCGGCGATGGCGTCCGCGGACGGCGTCCACGTCGGGCAGACGGATCTTTCCCTGGCCGACGTGCGCGCGCATCGCGGGGCCGGCAGCCTGTCTGCGGTCTCTCGACCCACACCACCGAACAGGTCGACGAAGCGCTCGCATCGCCGGCGGCGTATGTGGCGGTGGGACCGGTCTTTCGCACGGGCACGAAGGACACGGGGTACGATCCGCGCGGGCTCGAGCTGGTGCGGTACGCCAGCGGCAAGGGGAAGCCGGTCGTGGCGATCGGCGGCATGACCCTCGAGCGCGCGACCGCCGTCGCTCGAGCGCCGGGGCCTCGTCGGTGGCCGTGATTTCGGACTTGCTGGTCGACCGGAGACCCCGAGGGTCGCGTGCGCGAATACGTCGCCGCGCTCGGCTGAGCGTATATAATCCCGTTCGGTTTTCCACCGTCACGCAGGAGAGAGGACATTGAGTGGCTGGCTCACTGTTCAGAACCAAGTCGATCGACTCGCTCATGGCCGAGAGCCGTGCAACGGGCGAAGGCACGCTCAAGCGCACGCTCGGGGCATGGTCGCTGATCGCGCTCGGCATCGGCGCGATCATCGGCGCGGGACTGTTCGTCCGCACCGCTGCCGCGATCGCGGACCGCGCCGGCCCATCGGTCGACGCTGGCGTTCATCGTCGCCGGCATCGGCTGCGCCTTCGCGGGCCTCTGCTACGCGGAGTTCGCCTCCATGATCCCCGTCGCGGGGAGCGCCTACACGTATTCCTACGCGACGATGGGGGAGTTGCTGGCCTGGATCATCGGCTGGGACCTCGTGCTCGAATACGCCGTCGGGGCCGCCACGGTCGCGATCGCGTGGAGCGAGTACTTCAACAGGGTCCTGGGCTGGTTCGGTATGCGAATACCTTATGCGTGGACCCACTCGCCATTTGAATCGGTCGGGGGCGAGCAGGGGATCATGAACGCACCGGCCGTCCTCATTCTGTTCCTGCTCTCGATGCTGCTGATCCGCGGCACGAAGGAATCGGCATTCATCAACGGCCTGATCGTCATCCTCAAGGTCAGCATCGTGCTGATGGTGATCGCGCTCGGCTGGGGCTTCATCAACCCGGCGAACCACACGCCGATGATTCCCGAGGCGACGACCTACGTCACGCCGCAGGGGGTCGAGCACAACTACGGCGGCATCCTCGGCATCCTCGGCGCGGCCGGCGTCGTGTTCTTCGCCTACATCGGCTTCGACGCGGTCTCGACCGCCGCGCAGGAAGCGAAGAACCCGAAACGCGACATGCCGATCGGCATTCTCGGGTCGCTCGTCATCTGCACGATCCTCTACATCCTGTTCGCCTACGTGCTGAGCGGGCTCGCGCCGGTCGCCGACTTCCGCAACCCGGAGCTGGGCAGCGAAGCGTCGGTCGCCTACGCGATTACGACCTACATGCCCGGGTATGGATGGCTGTCGGACGCGGTGACGGTCGCGATCCTGGCCGGCTTCTCGTCGGTCATCCTCGTCATGCTGCTCGGCCAGTCGCGCGTGTTCTATTCGATGAGCCACGACGGGCTGGTGCCGAAGATCTTCTCCGAGGTGCACCCCAAGTACCGGACGCCGTACAAGTCGAACATGCTGTTCTTCGTCTTCACGGCGGTGTTCGGGGCGTTCGTGCCGGGCGACATCGTCGGCGAAATGACGAGCATCGGCACGTTGTTCGCCTTCATCCTCGTGTGCGCCGGCGTGTGGATCATGCGCGTCAGGCGTCCGGACCTCGAGCGCGGGTTCACGGTGCCGCTGCTGCCGGTGGTGGCGATCCTCGGGCATCATCACCTGCGGCGCGATGATCTACGGCCTCGGCTGGACCAACTGGCTGCGGTTGGCTGGCTGGCTCGCGGTCGGCATGGTCATCTACTTCTCCTACGGCGTCAATCACAGCAAGCTGCGGACGACGTAGCGACGCTCCGTACTCATCACAGCCCCGTCGCCGCTACTGCGGCGGCGGGGTGGTTTCCACGCACCACCTCATGTCGTCCTGCCTTTGAGTACCGCCTCCCGACCTGGCCGAATTGCGCGCTCGCGCTGGTCGCGCCGCTGACGATGTCGAAGGCTGGCTCAGCGACGCGCAGGGCCGGGCACTCTTCGATGCGGCGGCCCGCGCGACCGGACGCGGGGCCATCGTGGAAATCGGATCCTGGAAGGGTCGCTCGACCGTCTGGCTGGCGCACGGCGCCCGGGCGGCTGGTCAGCGGGTCTACGCGGTCGATCCGCCACCAAGGATCGCACGAGGATCCCGCGGCACGAACGTTCGACGTCTTTCAATCGAACCTTCGGCGAGCGGGTATCGAAGCCGTGGTGACGCCGCTGGTGATGTCGTCAGCGGACGCCGCGCGGCACCTCGAAGGGGGTGTCGAGGTGCTGTTCATCGATGGCGACCACACCGACGCGGGCACGAAAGCGGATGCCGACCTCTGGCTGCCGCGTCTCGTGGACGGCGGCACCCTCCTGATGCACGATGTGGTGACCGTCTCGTATACGGGACCGCTGCGGGTGTTCAGGCGTCAGGTCTGCTGGAGCGGCGATTTCGCCGCCATTCGGCGCGTCGGTTCCATGGGTGTGGCGAGGCGTGCATTCCGGAGCGGTCCGCGCACGACCCTGTGGGGATGGTTGGCCGGCCTGCTGCTTTACGCTGTGGATGTGAAGAGGACGGTGAGGAAGGTGCGACGCGCGTGAGCGGCTCGGCTACTCGATGGAAACCTCGTGGCGGCTCAGATTCGCGCGGACGTGGCCCCCGGCGTGGCGGCCTTCACCGCCCGCGCCGGCCGGCCACGCCGCGCTCGGCATCGTGCTCGTGGGAGAGCGATCCTGCGTCCGAGATCTACGTTCGCAATAAGGTGCGCGCCGGCACCGAGTCCGGTCTCGTCGTGGACCTGCAGCGGCTTCCAGCCGATTCGTCGCTTGACGATCTGCTCGCCCTGGTCCACCGGCTGAACACCAGCGATGCGCACGACGGGATCCTGGTGCAATCGCCGCTGCCGCCCGCCATGGGGCGTGGCGCTTCGCAGCATGTATTCGACGCGATCGACCCGGCGAAGGACGTCGACGGCTTCCATCCCGCGAACGTCGGCCGGCTGGTGCAGGGCCGTGCGCACCTGGCGCCATGTACACCGTCCGGAGTGATCGAGCTGCTCGACCGCAGCGGCATCGCGATCGCCCGGCAGCATGCGGTCGTCATCGGCCGCAGTGAAATCGTTGGCAAGCCGATGGCGATGCTCCTCCTGCAGCGCGATGCAACGGTGACGATCTGCCATTCGAAAACACCAGACCTTGCCGCGGTTGCGCGTCGGGCCGACATCCTGGTGGCGGCCATCGGACGCGCCGGGTTCGTCACCCGAGACTTCGTCAAGCCGGGCGCCACCGTCGTTGACGTTGGGATCAATCGCGTCACCGACGCCGCGGAGGTGGCCGCTCTTTTCGGCTCGAACTCCTCCCGCCTGGCCGACTTCCAGAAACGTGGCTCCATCGTGGTGGGGGACGTGCATCCGGCCGTCGCGGACGTCGCCGGCGCGCTCACGCCCGTGCCGGGAGGCGTCGGGCCGCTGACCATTGCCCTGCTCCTCAAGAACACGCTGGCGGCGGCCGAGGCCCGCTCGAGGCACGCTGCCGCACGCCGATGATCCGCGCCGCGCTGACTGGCGGAATCGCAACCGGCAAGTCCTACTGCCTGTCGCGGTTCCACTCGCTCGGCACGCCGGTGATCGACGCCGACCAGCTGGCGCGTGAAGCGGTCGCGCCGGGGTCCGCGGGGCTGCGCGCGGTCGCCGAGCGGTTCGGCAGCGACATTCTTCGAGCCGACGGCACCCTGGATCGGCCCGCACTCGGCGCGATTGTCTTCTCGGACCGCGCCGCCCGCGCGGCGCTCGAAGCGATCATCCATCCCGAGGTGAGGCGCCGCATCCGCGAGTGGTTCGCGCAACTGCCGCACGAGACGTCTCTGGCGATCGCCGATATCCCCCTGCTGTTCGAGACGGGCCAGGAGCACGATTTCGACAGGGTGATCGTGTGCGCCTGCGACTCCATCGAACAGTTGCGGCGCCTGATGGTGCGCGATGGGTTGAGCGAAGACGATGCGCGCAAGCGGCTGGCGGCGCAGTGGCCGATTGAAGAGAAGGTGGCGCGCGCCGACTACGTGATCAGGACCGACGGTCCCTTCGCCGACACGGACGCACAGATCGCGTCGGTGTTTGCGGCGTTGGCTACTCGGTTGTCTTAGGTGCGATCCGCTCCTCGACGAACGTGTTCCATTCGTGACAATTCGGGCATTGCCAGAGGAGCTCGGTGCTGCGGTAGCGGCACCGCATGCAGATGTGGGGATCCAGGTAGAAGATCGATTTGCGCGTGAGATCCAGGTAGCGCCGCACGAGTTCGGGCGACTGTCCGAGGCTCGAGAGGGTTTCCCAGATCGCCTGATGCAAGGCCAGCCCGTGGGGGTTGATGGCGAGTGCTTCGAAAAGAAGTTCAAGGCCTTCGCCGGCAGAGCCCATGGCCTTGAGGTGGCCGGCAAGCGCCAGGCGGGCCCGCCAGTTCTGCGGATCGTCGGCGATCAAGCGTCGGCAGAGGTCCGGGAACTTGTGCGTGCTGACCGGCGCGAGGGTACGCGGATTCGAGCCGGGAAAAAACGAGGTGGCTGCGTTCCGGCGATGCCTCGACGAGTTGTTCCCAGGTCTCTACCGCTCGCGCGACATCTCCCTGGAGAAACTGCACGTCCCCCAGGTTGAGATACGCCGGCGTATTTCGCGCGTCGAGTTCGATGGCGGCCGCGAAGTGCCGCGCCGCCTGCGGATACTCCATACGCTTCAGTGACTCGCGTCCGAGTGCGTCTTCCAGGAAGGCGAGGATTTCCTGGTGTTGCGGCTTCCGGTCGTCGTCGTGCCGCCGCGGCGAGCTTCTGACGCGTCGCATAGGCCTCGGTCCACTGGTGCTGTTCTTCGTACAGCTTCTCCAGGTTCGCGAGCGCGTACTCGTTGCCTGGATCCAGTCGCAGCACCTCCGAGAAGGCCTCCAGCGCGCGATCGACGAATCCTCCCGCCTTGTAGTCGAGCCCCAGGCAGAGCAGCACGTTGGCGTGTTCCAGTTTTCGTAGGTTGGGCCGCTGCAGCAGACCCTGGTGCTCCTGGATGGCGCGCCCCACCTGGCCTTTTTCGCGATAGAGATTGCCGAGGATCAGGCGGATCTCGAGCACGTCCCCCGCGACGTCGGCCGCGCGCGTCAGCTCGTCGATCGCATGATCGATCTGCCCGGCGACGAGCGAATTCAGGCCGACCATGTAATGCGGCGACTCGCGCGCGCGCCGGCGGTCGATCCACCGTCCATCGCTCAGCTTGTAGCGCTCCCACGCCTTGCCGGCCGCCAGGCCGATGAGGAGCGCGATCAGCGCCGCCAGGCTGACGTAGGTCGCCACTAGTGCGCCCCGGAGTCGGAAAGCTCGCGCACGATCGCGTCCCAGCGGCCCTGCGCCTTCAGGATCAGCTCGAGGAACTCGCGCACCGCGCCGCGTCCTCCGGGGAAGGCACTGACCCAGTCGGCGTGCTCCAGCGCCTCCTCGACGGCATCCGCCGGCGCCGCGGCGAGCCCCGCACGGCTCAACACCGGCACATCGAGGACGTCGTCGCCCATGTAGGCCACTTCGTCATCTCCTACCCCATGCTCCGCGATGATGCGTCCATATTCAGAGAGCTTGCTCGCGACGCCCTGCGACACGATCGGGATCCCAAGCTGGGTCGCCCGCTGCACGGTCGTGGCGGACTCGCGCGCCGAAAGGAGCCCGACGGTCAGACCCGCGCGCATCGCCCAGACGATGCCGGCGCCGTCTCGAATGTGAAAGCTCTTGGACTCGGTGCCGTCCCCATGCATCAGCACCGTGCCGTCGGTGAGTACACCGTCCACGTCCAGCAGCACCAGCCGGATCTTCTTCGCGCGGGCATCCAGGCTTGCGGACATCAAAACATCTGGGTACGCCACAGATCGTGGAGGTGCACCACGCCCTCGACCTTCCCGTCGTCATCGGTAACGACGACGGAGGTGATCTTGTGGGTTTCCATGATCTTCAGCGCTTCGACCGCCAGCATGTCGCGGCGGATGGTGCGCGGGTTAGGTTTCATGACATCGCCGGCTGTGAGCGACAGGACATCTGAAGACTTGACCATCAGGCGACGCAGGTCGCCGTCCGTGAAGATGCCGACCAGGCGCGCGGCGGCATCGACGACGCAGGTCATCCCGAGGCGCTTGGCAGACATCTCGTGGAAGACGTCGTGCATCGCGGTGGCGGTGGTCACAACCGGGGCGGCATCACCGGCATGCATCACCTGCTCGACACGCATGAGGCGCCTTCCCAGCTTGCCTCCCGGGTGGAGTGACGCGAAGTCCTCCTCCCGGAACCCCTTGCGCACCAGCAGCGTCATCGCGAGCGCATCCCCCATGGCTAACGCCGCGGTGGTGCTGGCAGTAGGGACGAGATTCATCGGGCACGCCTCTTCCGCGATGCTGCAGTCGAGAGTGACATCGGCGGCGCGCGCGAGCGTCGAGTCCTTGCCGCCGGTCATCGCGATGAGGCGTGCGCCGATGCGGCGGATCGACTCGAGCAGTCGGACGAGTTCCTCGGTTTCGCCGCTGTATGAGAGCGCCAGCACGACATCTTCGTCGCGGATCGCGCCCAGGTCGCCGTGGATGGCCTCGGCAGGATGGAGGAAGTACGCGGGGGTTCCCGTGCTCGACAGCGTGGCGGCGATCTTGCGGCAGATGATCCCCGACTTGCCCATGCCCGTCACGATGACGCGGCCGCGGCACTCGTAGAGGAGTTGCACGGCGCGCTCGAAGTCGCCGTCGAGGCGGTCCACGAGGCCGAGAATCGCGGCCGCTTCGGTCTTCAGGACCTTGCGCGCAAGGTCGAGCGACTGCTTCTTGGTCTCGCTCATGTGGCGGGCACGCTGGCGATCTCGTGAATTTTTACCAGGCGTTGCAACAGCGGCTCGAGCATGGACAGTTGCAGGGCGTTTTGCGCGTCGCTCTTCGCGGCCGCAGGTGTCTGGTGCACTTCCAGGAAAACGCCATCCACCCCCGCCGCCACGCCGGCCGACGCCATCGGTTCGATGTATTCGGCCTGACCGGCCGTCACGCCGTCGCCGCCACCGGGCAGCTGGAGGCTATGGGTCACGTCGTAGACCACCGGGTAACCCAGCGCTCGCAGCATCGGGAAGGCCCGCATGTCGACGACGAGGTTGTTGTATCCGAAGCTGTAGCCGCGTTCGGTCACGATGACGCGCCGGTTGCCGGCATCCACGACTTTCTGGATCGCGTGCCGCATATCGGCAGGCGCGAGGAACTGGCCCTTCTTGATGTTGACCACGCGGCCCGTCCGTGCGGCGGCCAGGATCAGATCCGTTTGACGCGACAGGAACGCGGGGATCTGCAGCACGTCGGCAACCTCCGCGACAGCGGCGGCGTGGGATGGTTCGTGGATGTCGGTGAGGATCGGAACCTTGGCCTGCTCGCGGACGCGGCCCAGGACGCGGATACCCTCCGAGAGGCCGGGGCCGCGGAACGACCGCCCCGAGGTGCGATTCGCCTTGTCGTAGGACACCTTGAAGACGTACTGCACGCCGGCGCGCGCCGCGATCTCCCTGACCTCCAGGGCCGTTTCGATCGCGTGCGCCTCGCTCTCGATCACGCACGGCCCCGCAATCAGCAGAAGCGGGGCGCCCCCGCCGATGGTCAGGCCTGCAAAGTCAATCGGCGCGACTGCGTTCATCCGGCGACCGGCGCGACGGCGTGCTGGCGGGTGGCCACCTTGTGTTCGTGGCTCGCCTTCACGAACCCGGCAAACAGGGGATGCGCCTTGAGCGGCTTCGATTTGAACTCGGGATGGAACTGCACGGCGATGTACCAGGGGTGCTGCGGCAGTTCCAACATCTCGACGAACTTGCCGTCGAGTGAGCGGCCGACGATCTCAATGCCTTTGTCGGTGAGGGACTTCTCGTAGAGGCAGTTGAATTCGTAGCGATGCCGGTGTCGCTCGTGGATCACATCGGCGCCGTACAGCCGGTGGGCGAGGGAGCCGGTCTTGAGCGCGCATTCGTAACTGCCGAGGCGCATGGTCCCGCCAAGATCGTCGACACCGAGCAGGTCTCGAAGCTTGTAGATCACGTTCTGCGGCGTGTCTGGCGCGCACTCGGTGGAATCCGCTTCCGTCAGTCCGCAGACGTGCCGGGCGTATTCGACCGCGGCCCACTGGAAGCCGTAGCAGATCCCGAAGTAGGGGATGTTGCGGCTGCGTGCGATCTCCGCCGCCCGCATCATCCCGCGGGTGCCGCGATCGCCGAAGCCGCCGGGCACCAGGATGCCATCGGCTCCATCGAGCAACTGTTCGCCGCCGGGCTGTTCGAGCGCTTCGGCCTCCACCCAGCGAATGTTGACTCGGAGCCGGTGCTTGAAACCGCCGTGGTACAGCGCTTCGTTGAGGCTCTTGTACGAATCTTCGTATCCGACGTACTTGCCCACCACGTGAATCGTGATGTCATCGGTCGGATTCTTTATGCGATCCACGAGGTCGACCCAGGCTTCCATGCGGGCCTCGGTCTGCGGCAAGTGCAGGCGTTCGAGCACGATGCGGTCGAGACCCTCCGCGGCCAGGACGAGCGGCACCTCGTAGATGCTCGAGACGTCCTTCGCGGTGATGACCGCCCCTTCGTCGACGTCGCAGAAGAGCGCGATCTTGCGCTTGATGTCCTGGTCGAGGAAGCGGTCCGTGCGGCATAGAAGGATGTCGGGCTGGATACCGATCGCGCGCAGGTCGCGGACGCTGTGCTGCGTGGGCTTGGTCTTCAGCTCCCCCGCGGCGCCAATGAACGGCACCAGGGTGAGATGAATGTACAGGGTGTTCTCACGTCCAACGTCCTGTCGCAGCTGGCGGATGGCCTCGAGGAACGGCAGGCTCTCGATGTCGCCGACCGTGCCGCCGATCTCGACCAGGACGATGTCAACGTCCTTCGAGATGGCGCGGATGCTGTCCTTGATCTCGTTGGTGATGTGAGGAATCACCTGGACGGTGCGGCCCAGGTACTCGCCACGGCGTTCCTTCTGGATCACCGACAGGTAGATCTTGCCGGTCGTCCAGTTGTTGTTCCTGGTCGTTGTCTGGTTCGTGAACCGCTCGTAGTGACCCAGGTCGAGGTCGGTCTCCGCCCCGTCGTCGGTCACGAAGACCTCGCCGTGCTGGTACGGGCTCATCGTGCCGGGATCGACGTTGATGTAGGGATCGAACTTCTGGATGGCGACCTTGTAGCCGTGGCCTTCGAGGATGGCGCCGATCGACGCGGCGGCCAGGCCCTTGCCGAGAGACGAAACGACGCCCCCGGTCACCAGGATGTATTTGACTGGCCGGGTTCGCGGCTTGTCGGTGATGGTTTCGGTCTGCTGCATGTCGTCTCCCAGTTACGCCCGCGCTCCGGCGGGCGCCAGCCGTCTCACGCGCTCGAGATCTTCCGGGGTGTCGACGCCGATGCAGTCATGCACCGTCTCGACCGCCTTGATTCGCACGCCGTGTTCCAGCGCCCGCAGCTGTTCGAGCGCTTCTGCTTGTTCCATCGCCGTCGGCGGTAGTTTCGTCAGCCGGAGCAGACACTCGCGCCTGTACACGTACAGGCCGATGTGCCGCCACGCCGGCGCGGGCGGGCATCCTGCCCGCGTAAACGGAATTGGGGCGCGCGAGAAGTACAGCGCGTAGCCCTCGCGATCGACGACCACTTTCGTAACGTTCGGGTTCTGAAGGTCGGCAGGGTCTTCGATGCGGCGCCGCAGGGTGCTCATTTCGAGTGCCGGATCCCCGCGAAACACCGCGACCGCGTCGTCGATCATGGACGGGTGGATCAGCGGCTCATCTCCCTGGACGTTCACGACCAGGTCGCACGAGAGGTTGGCGGCAATCTCCGCCAGCCGGTCGGTGCCGCTCGTGTGCGCGGGTGAGGTCAGTTGCGCGCGTCCCCCGAAGGCCTCCACGGCGTTGCAGATCCGCTCGTCATCGGTGGCGACGATCACGACCCCGACCGAGCGTGCCTCGCTGGTGCGTCGATAGACGTGTTCGATCATCGGCCGGCCGCCAATATCGGCGAGCGCCTTGCCTGGCAATCGAGACGACTGGTACCGCGCGGGGATGATGGCGACGACGGAGAGAGAACCGGAAGTTACGGAGGGCCCTGGGCTTGAAACGAGGGGCACGGCGAATCTTAGCACACGACAGATGACGGCTGGCGCCGACAGGCGTAAGATGTTCAGGAAATGCAGGTCTCTCGTCTGGCGGCGTGGATGTTTGCCGGGGCCGTGGCGACAGGGTGGCTGGCGTCGGCCGCCGGCGTCAACCGGTCGGCGCGCCCGCCGCGCACGACGCCGCAGCGCTCGCCGGAGGCCGTGGCACTCGATAGCCTGGTGGCCGACGTCCAGACGCAGGCGGGCCGGTTGCGTAAGCGTCTCGAAACCGCGCCGGTGCCAACCGCGCCGTTCAGAAATCCTTTCTCGTTCGCCGAACGCTCCGCTCCCGTGGTCCGGCAGTCTCGTCCGGCTGTCGCGCCGGCGCCCGCCTTCGTGCCGCCACCGCCACCCGTGGCGCCGGAGCCTTCGCTTCAATTGATCGGCATTGCCGAGAAGAAGGTCGGAGACGTCGTGGTCCGCACGGCGATGCTGGCGCCGGGGGATGCCGATTCGCTGATCATGGCCACGGCTGGCCAGAAGATCCTCGGCGCGTATGAAGTCGTCGCCATCGGCGTGGACGCGGTCGAATTGAAGGACCTGATCACCGGCACGACCCGGACGCTGGTGTTACGTTAACCGCACCACACACACCCGGCGGATCGCCGGAACTTCCCGCAACTCCTTAACGGCGGCGTCGAGACTGTCAGCCGCTTGGCGCGTGTCCAGGTTGATGACACCCGTGGCGCCGCCTCGCCCGCGGCCGAGCGAGAAGCTGGCGATGTTGATCGCGTGCCGCCCCAGGATCGTGCCAACTATGCCGATCACGCCAGGTTGGTCCTCATTATTAATAACGAGCATCGTGCCTTCGAGCGGCGCCTCGAGATCGATGCCGTCGATCACTTCGAGACGCGGGGTGCCGCGTTCGAAGACGGTTCCCTCGATCCAGCGCTCACCATCGGTGGTGTGAAGCTTCAGCGACAGCAGGTTCGAGAAGTCCCGCGGCCGCGAGCTGAGCGACTCGACGATCTCGATCCCGCGTTGTGCGGCCACGGCGCGCGCGTTGACGACCGTCACGGCTGAGGCCCCGAGAATCGGTCGCAACGCTCCGGCCACGGCGGCGCTAGCGAGCAGCGATCCGTGGGCGGACACCAGCGGACCGTAATAGCGGACGCCGATCCCATGTGTGCGTCCCGTCGCGACCTGCGTGGCGAATGCCCCCATCCGCTCCGCGAGCATCATGAACGGGCGAATCTGCGCGGCCTCGTCGCCGCGAACGGACGGGAAAGTTCACGGCGTTTGCAATCGTGCCCGACTGCAGGTAGTCCCGAACGGCGGCGGCCGTTTCGATGCCCACCAGTTCCTGGGCTTCGGCCGTGGAGGCGGCGATGTGCGGCGTGGCGACGACCTGGCGGAGCTTGACCAGGCGGGTCTCACCGGGGGGCTCAGTTTCGAACACATCGAGACCGGCGCCCGCGACGGCACCGGATTCGATCGCATCCGCCAGCGCCTCTTCGTCGATCAACTCTCCGCGCGCCGTGTTCACGATTCGGACACCCGCTTTGCACTTCGCCAGTTGCTCGCGATTGAACAGGTGGCGGGTTTCCGGCGTGGCGGGAAGATGGAGCGTAATGTAATCGGCGCGCGCGCAGAGTTCATCGACCGACAACAGCGTGATGTCGAGCGATTCGGCGACCTGTTCTGAAATGTACGGATCGTGCGCCACGAGCGTCATGCCAAAGTTCCGCGCCCGTGCCGCCACTTCCTGCCCGATGCGTCCGAGGCCGACGATGCCCAGCGTCTTCCCGCGGAGCTCGGCGCCCACGAGTTTTTTCTTGTCCCAGACGCCCCGCTTCATCGCCGCGTCGGCGGCTGCGATGCCTCGCGACAGTGCCAGCATGTGTGCCATCGCGAGCTCGGCGACGCTGATGCTGTTGGCCCCCGGCGCGTTCATGACGAGGATGCCGCGCTCGGTCGCGGCGTCGACGTCGACGTTATCCACGCCGGTGCCAGCCCGGGCGATCACCCGAAGGCCCGATCCGGCCTCGATGAGGCTCCGATCGACCGTAGTTGCGCTGCGCACGATCAACGCGTCGGCGTTCGCGAGGTCGGCCGCCAGCTGTTCGGGCGTGCGTTGCGCTCGCGCGTCCACCGTCCAGCCGGGAACGCTGCGCAGGAGTTCTATCGCTGAAGAGGGGAGAGGATCCGCAACCAGGATGTTCATGAACAACTCAGTATAATTACCTGTTCGTCGCGCGGGCGTCGGCGCACCAACGTGGTGCAAACCGCTCAAACGTGCGAGTGAACGACGAAGACACCGTTCAGCGCGGACGATTTCCACACAGTTTTCCACAAAAACTGTGCACATCTTGTAACGCGCTCGTGGTGAGGTGACCTAAAGCACTATGCCTACATTTGCTAACGTGAAAGTGCCGACCGAAGGAACTGCGATCACGCGTGAGAGCGGACGACTCGTCGTTCCCGATAATCCGATCATTCCCTTCATCGAAGGGGATGGCACGGGACCGGACATCTGGCGCGCCAGCGTGCGCGTGCTCGACGCCGCGGTCGCCAAGGCGTACGGCGGCCGCCGCAAGATCGCGTGGATGGAAGTGTACGCGGGTGAGAAGAGCCACCAGATGTTCGACAACTGGTTGCCCGACGACACCGTCAGCGCGTTCCGCGAGTTCTACGTCGGCATCAAAGGACCGCTGACCACACCGGTCGGCGGCGGGATCCGGTCGCTCAACGTCGCGCTGCGCCAGATGCTCGACTTGTTTGTCTGCCTGCGGCCCGTCCGCTGGTATCGCGGCGTGCCGTCGCCCGTGAAGCATCCGGAGAAGGTCGACATGGTGATCTTCCGCGAGAACACGGAAGACATCTACGCCGGCATCGAGTACGCGGCCGGCACGCCGGAGGCACAGAAGGTCCTCGACTTCTTCGCGAAAGAATTCCCGAAAGAATTCAAGAAGATCCGGTTCGGCAGTGCCGGTGCGTCGGCGGAGTGGCAGAAGATGCTCGAGTCGATCGGCGCGCCGTCACGTCCGGCGCCGGTGCAGGTGGGTGTGGGCCTCAAGCCGATCAGCTATCTCGGCTCCGAACGTTTGATCCATAGCGCGATCAGCTACGCGATCATGGCGAAGCGGAAGAGCGTGACGATCGTCCACAAGGGGAACATCATGAAGTTCACCGAAGGGGCGTTCCGTGACTGGGGTTACCAGATCGCGAAGCAGTTCTTCGGTGCCGAGGAAATCGACGGCGGGCCGTGGTGCCGGATCCCGGAGGGGAAGCCGGGGGCGGGCATCATTATTAAGGATGCGATCGCCGACATCACGCTCCAGCAGGTGCTGACCCGCCCCGACGAGTTCGACGTCATCGCCACCCCAAACCTGAACGGCGACTATCTGTCAGATGCCCTCGCGGCGCAGGTCGGCGGCATCGGCATCGCGCCCGGTGGCAACATCAATTACGTCACCGGCCACGCCGTCTTCGAGGCCACGCACGGCACGGCCCCGAAGTACGCCAATCTCGACCAGGTCAACCCCGGGTCCGTCATCCTCTCCGGCGAGATGATGCTGCGGCACATGGGATGGCCGGAAGCCGCGGACCTCGTGGTGAAGGGGATGGACGGTGCGATCTCCGACAAGCAGGTGACCTACGATTTCGCCCGCTTGATGGAAGGCGCGACGAAGGTGAAGACCTCGGAGTTCGCGGATCGCATGATCGAACGCATGTAGGCCGGGACTTCAGTCCCGGCATCGAACAAGGATACGCATTCAATGAATAGAAAAGTCACAGTCGTAGGCGGCGCCGGCAATGTCGGTGCCACGGTCGCCCGTGCGGTGGCCGACAAGGAGCTTGCCGATGTCGTCATCATCGACATCGCCGACCAGAAGGCGGCCGGGGTCGCGCTCGACATGTTCGAGGCGTGCCCGATCGAGGGCTCCGATTCGCGTGTCGTCGGCTACGGCGCCAACGAAGAGGGTTGGGCACAAACCGCCAACTCCGACGTGGTCGTCATCACCTCCGGCATGCCGCGCAAGCCCGGCATGAGCCGCGACGACCTGCTCAACGTGAACTACAAGATCATGCAGTCGGTGACGGAACAGATCGTGAAGCACTCGCCCAACACGATCATCGTTCCGGTCGCCAACCCGCTCGATGCGATGTGCCAGGCGGTTTACCGCCTGAGCGGGTTTCCCCGCGAGCGCGTCATTGGCATGGCCGGCATTCTCGACTCGGCCCGCATGCGCGCCTTCATCGCGATGGAAACGGGTGTCTCAGTTGAGAACATCCACGCATTCGTCCTCGGCGGCCACGGTGACACCATGGTCCCGCTGGCACGCTACTCGACGATCGCGGGCATCCCGCTTCCCGATTACCCGGGCCTGACCGCCGAGAAGATCAAGGCGATCAGCGAGCGGACGGCCAACGGCGGCGCCGAGATCACCAAGCTGGTCGGCACCAGCGCCTGGTACGCCCCTGGCTCCGCGGCGGCCGAAATGGTGGAGATCATCCTCAAGGACAAGAAGAAGATCGTTCCCTGCTCGGTCTTCCTGAAGGGTGAATACGGCATCAACGACCTCTTCGTTGGCGTCCCGATCGTGCTCGGCGCGCGCGGCGTGGAGAGGATCATCGAAATCAAGCTCACGGCTGAAGAAGACGCGGCTTTGAAGAAGTCGGCGGCGGCGGTGAAAGAACTGACGGATGTAATCAAGGTGTAGCGGCTTCGCCGCGTACCGCTGTTCGTTGTTCGCGGTTCGCTGTTCGGCGTCCGGGTAGTGGTAGGGCGGGTCTTTAGACCCGCCCTTTCTCTTTGGACAGGGCGCCTACCGGAACCCGAACAGCGAACCGCGAACCGCGAAGAGCGAGAGACTGTTACCTGCAGCACAATGCGGGTTCTTGGCATTAGTGGACCTTGAGGCGGCGCTGGAGGATGTCGCTCCGCGATTGCTGGCTTACGCGATCGGCCGCACCGGATCTCGGAGCGCGGCCGAGGACGTCGTCCAGGATGCGCTGGCGGCGCTCGTCCGGAGGTGGCGTAACTCCGGCCCACCGGAGTCGGTGGATGCCTTCGTGTTTGCCATCGCCAAGCGACGGGCCACGCGGTCGAACGTGAAACGGGCGTTAGCGGTACCGCTCGAACGGGTCGGAATGCAGCTGGCACGCCCAGCGTTCGCCGTCCAGCAAATGGAAGCCCGGGATGAGTTGGCCCACGTTCTGGAGGCGATCCGGAGCCTCGGGCGGCGCGACAGGGAAGTGCTCCTGATGCGAGCCGCCGGAGAGATGTCGATCGGGGACATCGCGGGAGCGCTCGGAGTGAGTAGCGACGCGGTCAAGATGCGGCTCTCGCGAGCCCGCGACCGGATGAGACGGCAGCTGAAAGGTGACGGACATGCGGAGGGATGACGATTTCGATCCGCTAGACGCGGTCGTCCGCGAGCGCTTTGCGCGCCGATGGCGAGGCCGCGAGGCGGGTCGTGAGGCAGGCGCTCGCGGGCGGGCCGTCGGCCCGCCGTCGGGTCGTGCCGGCCTGGTCGCGGCGGCGCCGTGTGGTCGTGCTGCATCGGTCTGGCGGGATATGCGACAACCGAGCCGCCGGAAACGGTCTATCCGAGGCGAGGGGGCCACGATCGTCATCGAAAGAGGATCCGGCGCCACAGAACCATCGAAACCTCGCGTGACGATCAGCCCCGTGGCGGCATGGTCGATCATTCGCGAAGGAGGGGAGAACCAATGAAGGTCCTTGTGACGTTTGCCTGTTCGCCGACTGCGTTCGCTGTCGTCGGGCCGACATCAGCCGCTGGCGCAATCGGAAAGCGCCCGACTTGAACGCCAGCGTCAGCGTCGACTTCAAGGCGGCGCGGGCCGAAGAGGTCCTGCAGCTCGCTGGCAAACGCGCGTCGCTTGCAAGCTCGAGATGATCGCCGACGAGATGTCTCGCGGTAACGATCACCCTGAACAATGTGACGCGTGCGTACTGCCCTCGAAGCCGTGTGCGAGAACGCCGGGTGCAAGTGGACGATCGACGGACAAGAACCCCGGCGGTCCTGAAGGTGACCCGGCGCCGGGGGACGTCGGAAATTCGAAATCAAGTCGAATCTATCGGTTCACCTCGACGCTGCGCTCTTCGAACAGGCTTTCCGGACGCTGGCGTCCTTACCTGCAAGTTGAGATCGTGATCGAGGGCAAGCTCCCAGTGAAGAGCGTGACGCTTTCGAGATAAAGGGAGGCACCACCACCACGCTGCTCGACGCGCTCTGCAAGGCCGCCTCATGCACCTGGCGCTTCGAGCCCGAGCACAAGCGGCTCGTGATCTCGTCGAAGTAGGTGGCCTATCGCTTGTCTGGCAGGAACTCCACCGCAACCGGTCGCCCGGTGACGCCGGTTGCCGGGGTAGAGAGAGGCAGCCACGTCACGTAGACCGCGTCGGGCGGCTTGCGGTTGCCGCACGAGACAGAGCCGCCTTGCTGTTCCCGATACGTGAAGAAGTCGATATCGCTCAACTGCGGCGCGGTAAACCGCTTGACGTCCACGCCGCTTCGCACCACGAGCGTCACGGGGCCGGTGCTGGCGCAGTCGATTCGCTCCAGCGTGCCCTCGATCCGTTGCTCGCCAGGTTTCAACTCGCGAAAGACAAAGTACGTTCCTGCCGCCGCCGGAGGGCTCGCCCCGCCACGGTCCGCACGCGCGGCCGGAGGTTGAACGCCGCTCTTCGCGTGAAACTCTTCCATCCGAACAATCTGCCCCATTAAAGAGCGAGCCCGTTCGCGGATCTCCGGAGGGTAGGTCGGGGTCAGCAGGGGGGCCAGCGTCGCTCGAGCGTTGGCAAAGTCGCGCAAATCGGTGCGCAGGTGCGCCTCCAGGAAAACGTAGTTCTCCCGGCCAGGTGCCAGGGTGCGTGCCTTGCGAGCAAGCGTTACACCGTCAGCCCCCTCGACGAGTCGCGACTTGAGGGCATATCCGTGCGCCAGCTGCGGTCGGACGGCGATCACACGATCCACCGCCGCCCGTGCGACCGCGACCGCTTCGGTGCCTGGATTGCGGGTTTCCCAAGCGATCCCGCTGGCGATGTAGTACTGCGCGAGCCAGTCGGAGGTGTCGGCGGCGGCCTCCATCAGCAGGCGCAGGCCTTCCTGGTCCTTGTTCGCGTTGAGGTGCCGGTGGCCGAGCAGCGCTCGCGCCAGCATGGACGCCGGGGCGGCGTGTCGCTGCGCGGGCGAGGCGCGGTTCGACTTCCGCATCGTCGCGATAGCGAAGCAGGAGCGACAGCACCGCTTCGACGTCCGTCGGCTTCGGTGTGATCGCCTCCGCCTTCACCGTTCCGATGCCTTCCGGGAACTTGTACAGATAACCGCGTACGCTGAACTGCCTCACGTAGCGGCGCAGGTCCTTCAGCAGATCGAGGTCGCTGAAGACACGCCGCCAGGCGTCCAGGGGCGTGATGCCACCGCCTGTGAGCTGGACGTACTCCGCGAGTTGCTTCGACCGGTTCGGTTCGCCCGTCATGAACATGTGCACCAGGGCCCATGACTGCGCGTAGAAAAGCGACCGGCGCTCCCCCTCGTTATAAAGCGGCGAATCGTGCGTCACGGTCAACAGCTGTTCGAGCGTCAGCCACTGCGGCGTGCTGTCCAGAAGCTCCATGTGGCCCGGTACGGGACGCCCGAGGGCCGCCTGCTTTCCGTCGGGGCGGATCTCGAACGTGCTGTAGAACTCGGAAAGACCTTCGCTCACCCATGGCGGCAGCCCGCGTGCGGCGCTGTCGGTAATAAGGTGCGTGTACTCGTGGAAGATCAGCCGAAGGCCGTCGCCGCGATTCCCTGACGACAACGCGATCATGTTCTCGCTCTCGGTGCTCGTGAAGAACCCGCCGAGCTTGACCGGCTTGCCGTTGAAGAGCGGGCGATACGGGTTGAACGCCACGTCGTTCTCGAAGACCACGACAATCGTCGGCACCGCGGACGAGATCGCGCCGCTGGGCAGAATCTGGCTGATCGCTTCGCGAAAACGCTCGAATTCCGCCGTGACTTCGCGCGTACGTTTCTCGCCCGGGCCAAAGACGATCAGGTTCGGTGTTTCGAGGCGGATCCATTCGGCGGCGTCGAGGCGGGAGGAAAGAGCGAGGAGACAGAAGAGGACCGCGACCCGGGGACCCATACGGCCGGATTCTAGCCGAGTCCCGTTGTCCGTTGTCCGAGGTCCGTTGTCCGGAGTGAAGTTCAGGGCAACGGACCGAGGTGCGCTGCAACGGTGCGAACAACCTCAGATCAGGTTCGGCTCCTGCGTCGCTATCGACGTCGATCCTGATGGCCGATGATCCAGGCTGGCGGAAGCATGACTGAGCTCTCGCAGACTCACGAGAAATTCCTCGAGCGTCGTCTCCGCGTCTGAGGTGCCCCGGATGCCGCCGTCTTTGAATGAAGCGGGTCGCGGCACGTTCCGCGTCGGCAGTTGCAGTGAATGTTGATCAGTTGATGTGAAGGGACGCGGAGCCAATCCGCTGGAGTCTCCGGAGTCTTCGGGCATCCCCTGCACGTGCCAGAATGACGACAAGACGGCACCGCTGCGAGGCCTCCGCCTCGCGCTGAAGGATCGCGTCGCTCTCCCGACTCAAGGCCCGCCGCCACGCCGCGTCACCAATCCCTCTGGTCTCGAACAACCGCTCCAGGATGTCGTCTTTGTCGATGGCGTGCTGACGCTTTCGAGCAGCGGCAGGCTCGAAGCCCCGGCGCCAGCCGCCGAGCCAGCGTCGTCTTTCCGCTTCCCGGGGAGGCCAGGACGATTACGAAGGAAGGGCTTTCGCACTACGAGCTGCCGGGTCCGCCGAAGCGCTCCGCAGCGCAGGCGGAAAAGACCGCGGCGTCTACGACTGGTTCGCGCAGCAAGCCCCGGACAACGGCCACGCACAACGGACAACGGGTAGCGCGCTATTCACGCGTCAGGAACATAGCGCGCAGATACTCGCGGTTCATGCGCGCGATGTTGGTGATGGGGATCTCCTTCGGGCAGACCGCTTCGCATTCCCCTTCGTTCGAGCAGCTGCCGAAGCCCTCGGCGTCGTGGCGGTCCACCATCGCGACCACACGCGCGGTGCGTTCGGGTTGGCCCTGGGGCAGGAGGGCGAGGTGGCTGACCTTGGCGGCCGTGAAGAGCGCCGCCGACGCGTTCTTGCAGGCGGCCACGCAGGCGCCGCAGCCGATGCAGGCGGCCGAGTCCATCGCTTCATCGGCGGCCGTCTTGGGAACGAGGATCGCGTTGCCATCCTGGGCCCCGCCGACATTGACGGCGGTATAGCCGCCCGCCTGGATAATCCGGTCGAAGGCGCCGCGGTCGACGACGAGATCCTTGAGGACGGGGAAGGCCTTGGCTCGCCAGGGCTCGAGGATCACGCGGTCGCCATCCCTGAACCGGCGCATGTGGAGTTGGCAAACGGTGGTGCCAGGATCGGGGCCGTGGGGGATGCCGCTGACGAGGAAGCCACAGGTGCCGCAGATTCCTTCGCGACAGTCCGAATCGAAGGCGATAGGGTCCTCGCCCTTGGCGATCAGTCCCTCGTTCACGACGTCGAGCATTTCCAGGAACGACATGTCTGGCGACACGTCGTCGGCCACGTAATCCTTGAACTCGCCACGGGCCTTCGGGCTCGCCTGGCGCCAGACTTTGAGCAGTATCCGCATGGTTGCTAGTTCGAACGCGCCGGACCTAAAGGTCCGGCCTACTGGTCGCCTACTTGTAACTTCGTTGCGACGGTTTGACGTACTCAAAGGTCAGCGGTTCTTTGTGGAGACGCCGGTGGTTTGCCGACGCCCTGGAACTCCCAGGCCGCGACATAGGAAAAGTTCTCGTCGTCACGGAGCGCTTCGCCGTCCGGGGTCTGGCTCTCCTCCCGGAAGTGGCCGCCGCACGATTCGGTCCGCTGCAGCGCGTCGAGGGTCAGCACCTCCGCGAACTCGAGGTAGTCGGCGACTCGACCGGCGTACTCGAGGTTCTTGTTCATGTTATTGGCCGGGCCGGGAACGGAGACGTTCTGCCAGAATTCCTCGCGTAGTTCCGGAATGGCTTTCAGCGCCCTCTTCAGACCGGCCTCATTACGCGCCATACCGACTTCGTCCCAGAGCAGCGCGCCGAGCTGGCGGTGCAGTTGCCGCGGCGTCTTCTTCCCCCGAACGGCGAGCAGCTTGTCGATCGTCGCCTGAACGCTGGCTGCCGACTCTTTAAAGGCGTCATGGTCCGTCGTCACGGTGGGGAGGGATGTGCTGCCCAGATAGTTCGCCAGCGTGTACGGGATCACGAAGTATCCGTCGCACAGCCCCTGCATCAGTGCGCTCGCACCGAGGCGATTGGCGCCATGGTCGGAGAAGTTGGCCTCGCCGAGGACGTGCAGCCCCGGGATCGTGCTCATCAGGTTGTAGTCGACCCAAAGCCCACCCATCGTGTAGTGGATCGCGGGGTAGATCCGCATCGGCACGCTGTACGGATCTTCGGCGGTGATCTTCGTGTACATGTCGAAGAGGTTGCCGTAGCGTCCGCGGATCACGTCGACGCCGAGCCGCTTGATCGCGTCCTTGAAGTCCAAATAGACGGCCAGGCCGCTATCGCCCACGCCCCGCCCTTCGTCGCACACCGCCTTGGCGTTTCGGGACGCGACGTCACGTGGCACCAGGTTGCCGAAGCTCGGATACCGCCGCTCGAGGTAGTAATCGCGCTCGCTTTCCGGGATCTGTTCCGGGCTGCGCTTGTCATCCTGCTTCTTCGGCACCCAGACGCGGCCGTCGTTGCGGAGGCTTTCGCTCATCAGCGTCAGCTTCGACTGGTGCGAGCCCGATACCGGGATGCAGGTGGGGTGGATCTGGGTGTAGCAGGGATTGGCGAAGAAGGCCCCCCGCCTGTGCGCGCGCCACGCCGCAGTGACGTTCGAGCCGACGGCGTTGGTGGACAGGTAGTACGCCGTTCCGTACCCGCCGGTGCAGAGCAGCACGGCATGACCGGCATACCGCTCGATTTCCCCGGTGTTCAGGTTGCGGACGACGATGCCACGAGCGCGGCCGTCGACGAGGACGACGTCGAGCATTTCGCGGTTGGCGAACGCCTTCACGGTGCCGCGCTCGACCTGCCGCATCATCGACTGGTAAGCGCCCAACAGCAACTGCTGGCCGGTCTGGCCACGCGCGTAGAAGGTGCGCGAAACTTGTGCGCCTCCAAACGACCTGTTGTCGAGCAGGCCGCCGTACTCCCGCGCGAAGGGGACGCCCTGCGCCACGCACTGATCGATGATGTTGACGCTCAGCTGCGCGAGCCGGTAGACGTTGGCCTCACGGGCGCGGTAGTCCCCGCCCTTGACCGTGTCGTAGAACAGGCGCTGGATGCTGTCGCCGTCGTTCTGATAGTTCTTCGCGGCGTTGATGCCCCCCTGCGCCGCAATGCTGTGCGCGCGGCGCGGGCTGTCCTGGATGCAGAAGCTGAGGACGTTGTAGCCCAGCTCGCCAAGCGACGATGCGGCCGAGGCGCCGGCGAGGCCGGTGCCGACGATGATGACGGTGTACTTGCGGCGGTTGGCGGGGTTGACCAGCTTCGACTCGAACCGGTGGCGGTCCCATTTCTCCGGAAGCGGTCCGCCGGGGGTTTTCGGGTCCAGCGTCATAGATATCAATAATTGAGATAAACCCAGATCGGGATGATCGCCAGGCCGACGCCGATCAGGACGCGCGAACAGCACACTGATCGCGGTCAGGCGCCGTGTGTAAGTCGGGTGGTCGATCCCAAGCGACTGGAAGCCGCTGGCGATGCCGTGGCGCAGGTGCAGGCCGACGAGCAGTGTCGCGATCACGTAGAAGGCGACCCAGCCCAGGTTGCTGAAGACTTCAGCCTCGGTCTGGAAGAGGTCGCGCACGTCGCCCCCTTCGGCCGTCAGGTACCAGCTCCCGAACTTGAACTGCTTTACGTGGACGATCACGAAGAACAGGATGAACACCCCCGACAGGATCATCGTGGAGGAGGCGACGCTCTTGCGGCTGGTGTGACCCGCGAGCTCCTTCTTGAGGTAGCCGACCGGTCGCGCGTCCTTATTCGCGACCCACATGGTGATCGCCTTGTAGATGTGGACCAGGAAGATCGCCAACAGCCCCAGCTCGATCGGAATGATCAAGGGGTTGGTGATCAGCATGTGGGAGTACTCGTTGAACACGTCCGGCCCGGCAAAAACGAGCGCATTGCCGGCCAGGTGCAGGACCATGTACGCGAAGAGCGCCAGGCCCGTGAGCCCCATCAGCAGCTTTGTGCCCACTGACGAGGAGAACACACGGCGGAATCGAGAGGGCATGGATGAAGTCAGTCTCCGAGTAACAAACACCCGATTGTAACGCGCTGCACCCGGTCGGCGCGGCTTGCGCCATAGCGCCCGACTAAGACATCATTGATGGATTGCGCACCTGACGAAAGCGCGCACCTTCATCATGAAAATTCACGAGTATCAGGCGAAAGCCCTGCTGGCACGCTACGGGGTTCCGGTGCCACAGGGGGAAGTCGTTCTCAATGCCGCCGACGCGCGTGAGGTCGCGAAGCGGCTGGGCGGCGGCGTCGTGGTGGTCAAAGCGCAGATCCACGCCGGCGGACGCGGCAAGGGCGGCGGCGTCAAAGTGGTCAAGAACGCCGACGAGGCGGAAACGGCCGCGAAGAAGATGATCGGGATGCAGTTGATCACCATCCAGACCGGGCCCGAGGGGCAGAAGGTGCAGCGCGTCCTGATCGAGCAGGGGCTCAAGATCAAGCGCGAGTTGTATCTCGGAATGGTCATCGACCGCTCGACCGAGCGTCCGGTGATCATGGTCAGCTCCGAGGGAGGCGTCGAAATCGAGAAGGTCGCCGAAGAGACGCCCGACAAGATCTTCAAGGAGTTCATCCACCCGACCGCCGGGCTCAGTGGGTTCCAGACCCGCAAGCTGGCCTTCGCCCTCGGACTCGAAGGCCAGGCGGTCAACCAGGCGGGCAAGCTGATGAACGCGCTGTGGGAAGCCTTCAAGGGTACCGACGCATCGCTCATCGAAGTGAATCCCCTGATCGTCACCGAAGATGGCGGTCTCCTGGCGCTCGACGCGAAGATGAACTTCGACGACAACGCGCTCTACCGGCATCCGGATCTCAAGGAGCTGCGCGACGTGGCCGAAGAGGCGCCGCTCGAGGTCGAGGCGTCGAAGTTCTCCCTCAATTACATCAAGCTGGACGGCACGATCGGCTGCATGGTCAACGGCGCCGGCCTCGCCATGGCGACGATGGACATCATCAAGCTGGCCGGCGGCGAGCCCGCAAACTTCCTGGACGTCGGCGGTGGCGCCAACGCCGAGCAGATCAAGAACGCCTTCCGCATTTTGATGTCGGACAAGAACGTGAAGGCGGTGCTGATCAACATCTTCGGCGGCATCCTGCGCTGCGACATCCTGGCCGAAGGGGTGATCGCCGCGGTGAAGGACCTCGGCGTGCCGGTGCCGATCGTCATCCGCATGGAAGGCACCAACGTCGAGAAGGGCAAGCAGATGCTGCGCGAGAGCGGCCTCAACTTCACGACCGCAGACACGATGGGGGAGGCGGCCGAGAAGGTGGTCGCGCTGGGCAACTAAATCATGGCCGTACTGATCGACAAGAACACCCGTCTCATCGTCCAGGGCATTACCGGGCGCGAGGGCACCTTTCACGCAAAGGCCGCCCAGGCCTACGGAACGCAGGTTGTCGGCGGCGTGACCCCGGGTAAAGGGGGCACGACGCACGAAGGTTGGCCCGTGTTCAACACGGTGGCTGACGCCGTCCGGGAGACCGGCGCGAACGCGACGGTGATCTTCGTGCCGCCCCCGTTTGCCGCGGACGCCATTCTCGAGGCGGTCGACGCCCGCTTGCCGCTGGCGGTCTGCATCACGGAAGGCATCCCGGTCATCGACATGATGCGGACGATGTCGGTGGTGCGGGACTCGAATACGCGCCTCATCGGCCCCAATTGCCCCGGCCTGATCACCGCAGGGCAGGCCAAGGCCGGCATCATCCCCGGTCATATCTGTAAGGAAGGCCGCGTCGGGATCGTGTCAAAGAGTGGCACGCTGACCTACGAGGCGATCCACCAGCTCACCAAGCTCGGCCTCGGCCAGACGACCTGCATCGGCATCGGCGGCGACCCGATCATCGGGACGACCTTCATCGACGCGCTGGCGTTGTTCAAGGACGACTCGCAGACCGAAGCCGTCGTGATGATCGGGGAGATCGGCGGCTCAGCAGAGCAGGAAGCCGCCGAGTGGATCCGGGCGAACTTCAAGAAACCCGTCGTCGGCTTCATCGCCGGTCAAACGGCCCCCCCGGGACGCCGAATGGGGCACGCAGGCGCTATCATTTCTGGCGGAAAAGGCACCGCGGCTGAAAAGATGGATGCCCTCACCGCCGCCGGCGTGCATGTGGTGAAGAGCCCGGCAGACATCGGAGCAGCCGTGCAGAACGCTCTATGACCCCAGCTACACCGCGTATCGTCAACGACTTCAGCATCCAGGTCGCGACCGTCAACGGGTCGGGCAGCCAGACGGCGAACCTTGTCTTGCTCCGGTCGCTGTTCCAGATGGGGATTCCCGTCTCCGGCAAGAACATGTTCCCGTCGAACATTGCCGGCCTGCCGACCTGGTACACCATCCGCGCCAACAAGAACGGCTACATCTCCCGGAAGAAGGAAATCGACTTCGTGGTGGCGATGAACACGGAGACGGCGAAGGAAGACGTGCTGTCGCTCCAGCCGGGGGCCGCGGTGCTCTACGACGAGCCGCTGAAGCTGAACACGCTGCGCGACGACCTCGTGTTCTACCCCGTGCCCTTCGACAAGATCGTTGCCGAGGTCTGCAAGGACGCGAAGCTTCGCCGCCTCGTGAAGAACATGATCTACGACGGCGTGCTCTCCAAGCTCCTCGAGATCGACCTGAAGGAGATGGAGCACGCGCTGAAGCGCCAGATGGGCAAGAAGGCGAAGGCGGTCGAGTTGAACCTCGGCGCCCTCGAGGCGGGCTTCAAGTACGCCGAGGAACATCTCACCAAGCAGGACCCCTATGTCGTCGAGCGGATGAACAAGACGCAGGGGATGATCATGATCGAGGGGAACGCCGCGGCCGCGCTCGGCTGCATGATGGCGGGCGTCACGGTCGTCGCCTGGTATCCGATCACCCCTTCGTCGTCGCTGCCGGAAACGCTGATCGGGTACATGAAGAAGTACCGGATGGATAAGGCGACCGGGAAAGCCACGTTTGCGATTGTCCAGGCGGAAGACGAGATCGCCGCGATCGGGATGGTGATGGGCGCCTCCTGGGCCGGCGCGCGGTCGATGACCTCGACGTCCGGGCCCGGCATCTCGCTGATGGGAGAGTTCGCCGGGCTGTCGTATTACGCCGAGGTTCCCGGGGTGGTCTTCGACATCCAGCGCGTCGGACCGTCCACGGGCCTGCCGACCCGCACCGCGCAGGGAGACATCCTGCAGGTCGCCACCCTGTCGCACGGCGACACCAAGCACATCATGCTGCTGCCGGCGACGGTCGACGAGTGCTACTCGATGTCGATGGAAGCGTTCGACCTGACCGAACGGCTGCAGACGCTGGTGTTCGTGATGAGCGACCTCGACATCGGCATGAATACCTGGATGTCGGAGCCGTTTTCGTACCCCGACGGCACGCCCGACCGCGGCAAGCTCCTCGATCAGAAGACGCTCGACCGCATCGGGGCCGACTGGGGCCGGTACATGGACATCGACGAGGATGGCATTCCGTACCGCTCCATCCCCGGCGACGGAATGCCCGCCTATTTCACGCGCGGGTCGGGTCACAACGCGCGCGGGCAGTACAGCGAGCGGCCGGACGACTACGTCAACAACCTGGATCGGCTTGCACGGAAGTTCGAGACCGCGCGCACCATGGTCCCGAAGCCGGTCGTGCAGGACTCGGCCGGCGCACAGGTTGGGATCATCGCCTACGGCAGCAGCCATTTCGCGGTCGAGGAATGCCGGGACCAGCTTCGCGAGGAAGGGGGCCTTCCGACCGCGTACCTGCGGTTGCGGGCGTATCCGTTCACCGAGGAGGTCAAGGCGTTCGTCCAACGCTACGACCGCGTGTACCTGGTCGAACAGAACCGGGACGGGCAGATGCTGACGCTGTTCCGCATGGATTTCGATCCCGCGCTGACGGCGAAGCTGCGCAGCGTGCGGCACTACAACGGATTGCCGATCGACGCGCGTTCGATTACGGATGAAATCCTCGCGCAGGAGGGGAGGCGGTCGAAGGTACGCAGCGCGGGCCGGCGTCGCGTGAGACAGTAGGCCGGGTCTTTAGACCCGGCAGAGAAACCAATATGTCCACCACCCCAACTGCTACTCCGGAACCCGGCAAGAAGGTCAACCGCATCGGGCTCGAGCTCCAGCCCTATCGCGGCGGGAAAACCACGCTGTGCGCGGGTTGCGGCCACAACGCGATCTCGGAACGCATCATCGACGCGTTCTTCGAAATGGGGATCAACCCGAAGGACGTGATCAAGCTCTCGGGCATCGGCTGCTCGAGCAAGAGCCCGGCGTACTTCCTCGGCGGGTCGCACGGATTCAACTCGGTCCACGGGCGTATGCCATCGGTGGCAACCGGCGCGCTGCTCGCCAACCGAAAGATGCTCGCGATCGGCGTGAGCGGCGACGGCGATACCGGGGCGATTGGTATCGGCCAGTTCGTGCACCTGATGCGGCGCAACTTGCCGCTCATCTACATCATCGAAGACAACGGCTGCTATGGCCTGACGAAAGGGCAGTTCTCGCCAACGGCGGACCTCGGCTCCGTGCTCAAGAACGGCGTCGTCAACGATCTGCCGCCGATCGACACCTGCGTGCTGGCGATCGAGCTGGGGGCGTCCTTCGTCGCGCGGTCGTTTTCCGGAGACAAGAAACAGCTTCTCTCGATTCTGAAGGCGGCGATGAGTCACCGCGGCACCTGCATGATCGACGTGCTGTCGCCGTGTGTCACCTTCAACGACCACGAAGGCTCGACGAAGAGCTACGCCTACGTGAAGGACCACGACGATCCCGTCGGAGAGATCAGCTTCGTGCCGTTCTTCGAGGACATCACGGTCGAGTACGAGCCCGGCACGACCAAGGAAGTGAAGATGCACGACGGGTCCCGGCTCTATCTCAAGAAGCTCGACCAGGACTACGATCCCACCGACCGCGGCACCGCGCTGCGCGTCCTGCGTGAGACCGCCGAAAAAGGGGAGTACGCCACCGGCGTCCTCTACGTCGAGCCGGCGAAGTACGACTTCACGACGATGCTCAACCTGGTCGACGAGCCGCTGGCCACGCTGCCGCTGGATCGCGTACGGCCGCCGAAGGAAGTGCTCGACTCGATCATGGAATCGCTCAAGTAAGGAATCTTCATGAAGTTCACCGGCGCGCTCGTAGCGGTTGCCCTCCTCGTCACACCGGCCGCTTCGCAGCGTGCGATGAACGCCGAGGACGTTTACAACGTTCGTGACGTGCGCGACCCGCAGCGGTCGCCTGACGGCAAGTGGGTGGCCTATACGGTCACCACCGCCCACAAAGACACCGACAAGAACAACACCGACGTCTGGATGGTCAGCTGGGACGGCGCCCAGCAGATCCAGCTCACCTCGACGCCCGACGGCGAGTCGTCGCCCCGCTGGAGCCCGGACGGCAAGTACCTGTCGTTCGTCTCGTCACGGCAGGGCTCGAAGGGTGGCCAGGTGTGGCTGATGAACCGGACCGGCGGCGAGGCCATCAAGCTCACCGACATCAAAGAGGGTGTGTCCGACTACAGCTGGTCGCCCGACAGTTCGAAGCTCGTGTTGGTCGTCGAAACGCCGGACCCGGCCAACAAGGACGTGGACGAGAAGCCGGACGAAAAGAAGACCCCAAAGCCGTTCGTCATCGACCGCTATAGATTCAAGGCCGACGTACGGGGCTTCCTGCGCGGCGAGCGCTCCCATCTGCAACTCTTCGACGTCGAGGCCAAGAAAGCGGAGCCGCTCACCAGCGGCACCTTCGACGAAGAGGCGCCCGCCTGGTCACCGGATGGGACGCAGATCGCATTCATCCGATCGCACGGCGAAGGGGAGAGCTACGACCGGATGCCGAACAGCGATCTGTTCGTGATCGCCGCGAAACCTGGGTCGCAGCCGCAACGATTGACCACGACGACGGCCGAAGAGGGTGGGCGTCCGGCGTGGAGCCCTGACGGCAAGACGATCGCGTATCTGCTCGGCGACGAGGTCAAGTTCTCGGCCTACGACCAGATGAAGCTGGCCGTCGTTCCCGGCCTCGGGGGGGCAGCCTCGGATCCTGACCGAGGCGCTCGACCGGCCCGTCGGCTCGGCAACGTGGTCGCCCGACGGCACCTCGATCTTCGTGACGGTCGTCGACGACCGGGCGCAGCACGTGGCCCGAGTGCCGGTGTCGGGAGGCCGGGTCGAAACGATCACGGAGGGACGGCGGGTCGTTTCGAATCCCTCCGTGGCTCGCGATGGCGCCCTGGCGGTTCTCGCATCGACGGCGACCGATGCGCCGGAAGTGTATGCGTTGGACGCCCGAAATCTGAGGAAGCTGACCCACCAGAACGACGAATGGTTGAAGGGTGTCGCGCTCGGCACCACCGAGGACTTCACCTCGACGTCGAAGGACGGCACCGTCGTCAACAGCGTGCTGGTGAAGCCGGCGGACTTCGACGCGTCGCGGAAATATCCTCTGCTGCTGCGGATTCACGGCGGCCCGAACGGCCAGGACGCGCACTCCTTCAATTTCGAGCGCGAGCTGTTCGCGGCCAACGGGTACCTGGTGCTCTCGGTGAACTACCGGGGCAGCAACGGACGCGGCAATGCGTTTCAGAAGGCGATCTTCGCCGACTGGGGCAACAAGGAGGTCGTCGACCTGCTCGGCGCCATGGATGCGGTGCAGAAGTTGCCGTACGTGGACGCGAACCGCCTGGGCATCGGCGGATGGAGCTACGGCGGCATCCTGACCAACTACACCATCGCGCAGGATACGCGCTTCAAGGCCGCAATCAGCGGCGCCGGCAGCTCGAACCAGATCACGATGTACGGCAGCGACATGTACATCACGCAGTACGAGCAGGAGATCGGTCCGCCGTGGAAGAGCCAGGATCTGTGGATCAAGATCTCGTATCCCTTCTTCCACGCCGATCGCATCAAGACGCCGACACTCTTCATGGTGGGGGAGAAGGACTTCAACGTACCGCTCGCGGGCAGCGAGCAGATGTACCAGGCACTCCGGAGCCTCGGCGTGGACACGCAGCTGGTGATCTATCCGAATCAGTTCCACGGCATCACGATCCCGAGCTACCGCGTCGATCGGCTGCAGCGCTATCTCGCCTGGTACGGGAAGTACCTGCGCCCGTCAACCTCGTCCACGTCTGCGGCGAAGTAAGTCGGCCTCTCGGCCGACTAAATTCACCCCCGTCGGCCTCGATTGACACGGCCCGATGTTGTCCCTAGACTGGTTCGCCTAATCCCCAGCAAGTTCATGATTGGCACCACTGTCGGCAAATATAAGATCCTGGATCGACTCGGCCGAGGCGGGATGGGCATCGTCTACAAAGCGCTGGACGAGACGCTCGATCGCGAAGTCGCTATCAAGGTCCTCAATCCCGAACTTGGTGAAGCCAATGTTCTCAAGCGGTTCCGCGCCGAAGCCGTTTCGCTCGCGCGCCTGAACCACCCCGGCATCGCGACCATTTACGAACTGCATCGGCACGAGGATGAACTCCTCATGGTGATGGAGTTCGTCCGCGGCGAGACCTTGCAAGCACTCTCCGAGAGGTTGGGGCCGCTCGACCCGCCACAAGCGGCGCACATCTGCATCCAGATTCTCGACGCGCTCTCGCACGCGCACCGCGCAGGTGTGGTGCACCGTGACCTCAAGCCCGCCAATGTGATGGTGACCGACACCGGCATCGTGAAGGTCATGGATTTCGGCATCGCCCGCATGATGGGGAGCGAGCAGGTCACCAATGCGGGCTTCATGATGGGCACCCCCGCCTACATGGCGCCAGAACAGGTGCTGGGGCAGGAACTCGACGGCCGCGCCGATCTGTACGCGGTGGGTGTGCTGTTCTACCGGTTGCTCTCGCGCGAACTGCCGTTTCAAGCTGACACGGCGATCGCGATGGCGCAGAAACAGGTGGCGGACGCGCCGACGCCCATTGCCACGTTCCGCCCCGACCTGCCGGCGTGGTGCGAGTTGGTCATCACGAAAGCGCTCTGCAAAGCACCGGCGGATCGCTTCCAGACTGCGGAAGCCTTCCGAAGCGCGATCGTCTCAGCCGTGACGCCCGTCACGCTCGGCGAGTTGCCGACCATGGCGACGCCCACGGCGGGGTTGCGGCAGAGCGATCTGACGTTGCCATCCGCGGGACGATCGCTCGCGACCGCGCCGGGGATGACGGCCACGCACAGCGTCAGCGGGGCAGTCACGTCGGCCGCGGCCAGGTCCGCCACCGTTGCGACCGCGCCGATCGAGCGCACCGCGACGACCGTCGTGCTGGGGCGTTCGCACTTGATCACTCTTCACGGCGTTGCTGGTGATTCTGGTCGCGGGTATCGCGGCTCTTGGCTTCGCCGTGCTGAAACGTGGGAACAGGCGCACCGCAAACCGCCGCCACTGCGCCTCCGGTTGAGCCGGCAGGCGCGTCGGGCACCGCCGGCACGCAGCCCGTACCGCCGCCTATCCCGGCGCCAGACCAGCGGTCTCCAGCCGTGCGCCAGACGCCGCGAGCCGCCTAAGCGGAACTACCCGCGCCGCCGACGGCCGTCACTCCGGCGCCGACCACCACGAGTCCCCGCGGCGGCACCGCCATCGACCAAGACATCGGCCGCTGGGCCCGTGGCGCCGACGAGACGACCGCAGCCAACCCGAAGCCTGTCGCGACTCCGCCCACGGGAAGCTCGCTGGGTCCGCTTCCAACCAAGTCTCCAGTCAAGGCCGGCTCTCCCGCCGATTACCTTCAAGGAGATCAAGGTCGCCGTCGCGCAAGGCAAGGACCTGCGCGAGCGCGAGGCGGTCCTCACGCTCAACGGTGATCGCTTGTCGGTGCTCGATCGCGCCGGCACCGCGCAGATCCTGTCGCTGGATTACGCCTCGATCGTGCAGGCCTTTTTCTCGCGGTCCAAACAGCCAGCGTGGAGAGGCCCGGACGGGAAAATGGTTGAAGCGTCAGTCGACCTGGGGAAAATGGGTTTCTTCCGCGGCGATCGTAACTGGCTCATTCTCCTCACGAAGGGCGAGCCCGTGTTCCTGCGCTTCGAGGATGGCGATCGTCGAGCGGTGTTGACCGCCGTTGAACAGCGGGCCGGCGTCAGCATCCAGAACGTGCGATAGCCGTCAGCCCCCTTCGCTCTCGTCGAGGTTGGCGCCGATCCGATCCTCGGCCGTGCCGACAGGGTTGTTGGGGCGCCCTTCGGCATCCACACCCGGCCCGTTCGGGTTCCCCTGATTTGGCTTGTCGGTCGGACGATCTCCCTCCACCGCCCCCAGGTGATCTTCGTCGTCTGACGTGTGCGTTTTTTCGTGTGACATAATTTGAAGGTTATGCAGCAGCTGACATTCGCCATCATCAAGCCCGACGCCGTCAAGGCACGGACCGCCGGCAAGATCATCGCCCGCATCGAACAGGAAGGCTTCACCATCCGTGCGATGCGTCTGGTTAATCTCTCACAAAAAGAGGCGGAAGGCTTCTACGCGGTCCACCGCGAGCGACCGTTTTTTGCAAGCCTGACGAAATTCATGTCGTCGGGGCCCGCGATCGTCATGGCGCTCGAGGCGCCAGACGCGATCAAGAAGTGGCGCACCTTGATGGGTGCCACAGATCCGGCGAAGGCAGAAGCGGGGACCCTGCGGAAGGAGTTTGGCGCGTCGATCGAAAACAACGCGACCCACGGGTCGGATGCGGCCGAGACGGCAGCCTTCGAGCTGGGATACTTCTTCCCGGGAATGGATCTCGTGTAGGCCGGGTCTTCAGACCCGGCATCTCATGGGCAAATTCCTCGTCATCTTCGGGCTGATCGCCGTCGTCATCGGCGGGCTGATGATGCTGGGCGTGCCGTTCGGACGATTGCCCGGCGACATTTCCTATCGCCGCGGCAACTCGTCGTTCCATTTTCCCATCGTCACGTCGATCATCCTGAGTATCATTCTCACGCTTCTCCTCAATTTTCTCCGGCGGTGAGTTGAATGGCGATCAAGGCCGACAAGTGGATCAAACGGATGGCGCTCGAGCACAAGATGATCGAGCCATTCGAGGACCGGCAGGTCAGGTCCGGCGTGATTTCGTACGGGTTGTCGTCGTACGGCTACGACATCCGCGTCGCTGACGAGTTCAAGGTCTTCACCAACGTCAACAACGCGCTGATCGACCCCAAGAACTTCGATCCCAGGTCGTTTGTGGACATCAAGGCCGACACGATCATCGTGCCGCCCAATTCGTTCGCCCTGGCGCGAACGATCGAGTACTTCCGCATCCCGCGCGACGTGCTCACGGTGTGCCTCGGCAAATCCACCTACGCGCGCTGCGGCATCATCGTCAACGTGACCCCCTTCGAGCCGGAATGGGAAGGCACGGCCACCCTGGAGATCTCGAACACAACGCCGCTGCCGGCCAAGGTCTACGCCAACGAAGGCATCGCGCAGGTGTTGTTCTTCCAGAGCGACGAGGTGTGTGAAGTCTCGTACGGCGACAAGAAGGGCAAGTACCCTCAAACAGCTCGAGGTAACCCTCCCGCGCCTCTAGATCGCCGGAATCACCCCATTGCTGATTCGAGCAAGGCGTTGAGTTGGGGCAGTGCTTCCTCGGCGGGCAGCTCAATCGCGACATCCACAGCAGCAGCCGCTTCGGTCGCTTGGGGATTGATCTCGACTGTGAAGGCTCCGCGGCGGCGGGCAGCGTGGACGAGGCCCGCGGCGGGATAGACCACCGACGACGTCCCGATCGACAGGAAGACGTCGCACTCTACCGCGGCGTCGCAGGCGTGCAGCACGCGCGGGTCGATCGATTCGCCAAACCACACCACCGCAGGGCGCGCGAGGCCTCCGCAGTCAGGACAGCGGGCAGGTAGCGGGTCGATTGGGACCGTGCGGTCCTCCCACTCGGCCCGGCCGCATTCATCCCAGCACTTCAGTCGCCAGATCGATCCGTGGAAGCGGATGACGTCGGCCGCCTTGCCCTGAGCGAGCGTAGCGAGTCGAACGGAGCGTTCGTGCAGCCCATCGACGTTCTGAGTGATGAGCGTGAATCCCGGCCGGCGGCTCCAACGCGCGAGCACCTCATGCGCGGCGTTTGGCTCGCACTGCGCAATGAGGCCGCGCCGCCAGTCGTACCATTCCCAGACGAGACGGGGATCGCGTTCGAAGGCTTCTGCCGTCGCCAGCTCCTCGGGACGAAACGAGCGCCAGAGCCCGCCCGGCCCCCGGAACGTCGGCACCCCGCTCGCTGCCGAAATCCCCGCCCCGGTCATGACGGTAATCCGGCGGGCAACCCGTAGGCGGTCGGCGACCGTCTCAATTACGGTCATCTTGTAGGCCGGGTCTTTAGACCCGGCGGGACGGTTAAACCTCTCCATCTGCCGAGAAGTCTAACGGTTCAGTGAGGAGCACAACATGCGACGACTGATTCTGGCCGCCCTCTCGGTGGCCGCTTGCATTGCGGTGCTGCCGTCGGCGGCAAACGCACAGGACGTGCAGGCCCAGCGCCGGGCCGAGCTGCGGCAGCAGCGGCAACAGCGGTTGACGGAAATGCGGCAGCAGCAGGCGGAGCGGCGCGAGCAGAGACTGCGGCAGCTGGCCGAGCGCCGCCCTGAACTCAAGCAGCGAATCGACGAGCGCCTGGCGCAGGGCAATAGTGTGCGGTCGGCCGAGAGAAGGGCCCGGGCGCAGAAGCGGCTGAAGCAACGCCGCCCCGAGATCTTCGAGCAGCTGGACCTCAACAAGGACGGCAAGCTCTCGCGCGAAGAACTCCAGTCGCGCCCGCGCGTCCGCCGCAAGGTGTAACCACTAGTGAGCCGCTGGAATCACCTGTGATTTCAGCACTACACTTTCTGAATGGGCATTTCGGTCCGTTCCCGCATCCCGGTGGTCGGCGGCCTCGCGTATATCGAGCGCGTCCGGCGGCTGCCGTCCTCCTTCACCGCTACCCTCGCAGCCGAACCCGAAAATCGCTATTTCCGGCATGCCATCGCCGTGCTCGCCGACGGTGACAAGGTGGGGTACATCGCTCCGGAAGTGGCCGCCGGGATCTTTGACGAGGTGAAGGCGGCGCCCGCGGCGGTGACCTGTCCCGCGCGTCGCGCGTCGCGGTCCGACCACGAGACGTCCGGTGTCGAGATCCTGCTGGACTTCAGCAATCTTCCGTTCGTCATCGAGTCATGACGCGCCTCCTGGCGCTCTTCGTTGCCGCGCTCACCATCCAGGCGCCGGCGGACCTGCCTCCGACCGCGGAGCGTGCCTATCGCGCGGTCTCTCCACGCTTCGATCGCGATGCGGCGATGGACGTCGTCCGCTTCATGCAGCAGTACTGGCGCAACGCCGGCAACCCCGGTTACAACGCCTCGATCGATCACATTCGCGACCGCCTGGTGAAGGCGGGTGTCTCCGTGCGAGTCGATGAGTATGCGAAGTCGGACCCCGGATGGGACTACTCGCGCGGAACAGTCACGATCGAGGGGGATTCCAGCCCGGTGCTTTCGCGCGAACGCGATCGCGTCTCGCTGGCAATCAACTCCTTTTCGACTGCGCCCGGAGGCGTCGCCTTGCGACTGGTCGATGTCGGGGCCGGCGCGGAGAAGGATTTCACGGGGAAGAACGTCAAAGGCGCGCTGGTCCTCGGCGACGCCCCGCTCGGGCGGCTGTGGCAGCAGGCGGTTCGCGCGCGCGGCGCCGCTGGGGTCATCTCGACCGAGATCGCGCCCTATATCCGTCCAGCGGATCCAAAAGCGATGTCGGAAGCGCAGAAGGACGTGCTCCAGTGGGGCGGCATCCCCTACGACGCCTCGCTGAAGTCCTTCGGTTTCAAGGCGAGCTGGCGTGCGGCGTCGCGGCTGCGCGAGGCATTGGCTCGCAACGCCGACACGCCGGTGCGGGTGGACATCGAGTCCACGTTCCTTCCGGGTCCGAACCGGACGCTGGTCGCCGAGATCCCCGGCCGCTCAAAGTCGGCGGAGCGCATCGTCGTGGTCGCTCACGTGCAGGAGCCAGGCGCGAACGACAACGCCAGCGGCTGCGCGACGCTCCTCAGCCTGGTCGTGGCACTGCAGGACGCCATCCGTCGCGGCGCTCTCACGCCCCCGGAGCGGACGATGACGTTCATGTGGCTCGACGAGATCCGCGGTAGCCGGCAGTGGTTGACGTCACGCAAAGACGAGGCGGCCGGCGTGCAGTACATGTTCTCGATGGACATGACCGGTGAAGACACGACCAAGACCGGCGGCACGTTCCTCATCGAGAAGCAGGCCGATCCGTCGGCGGTCTGGCCGCGTCCGTCGGACCCGAACAGCGAGTGGGGCGCCGGACAGGTGAAGGCTCGAAACGCTCAAGGGCAGCCTGTTGAACGACGTCCACATCGCGATCGCGCACCGACGCGCGCGCGACACTGGCTGGACGGTGCGGACGAACCCTTACGAGGGGGGCAGCGACCACACCTCGTTCGCGTCGGCCGGCATCCCGTCGCTGCTCAACTGGCACTTCACCGATCGCTTCTACCACACGAACCAGGACACGACCGACAAGGTCAGCGCCGAGGAGATGCAGAACGTCGGCGTGACGGTGGCGACGTCGGCGTACTTCCTCGCGTCGGCGACTGAGGCTGACGCGCTCTCCGTTGTCGACCTGCTCGAGCGTGCCGCCGCGACGCGCCTGGCGCTGGAGCGAAAACAGGGTCCGGACCTCGTGGCCAAGGCGTCCGACCGTGCCGCTGCCGAGAAGATCGAGCAGCAGGTGATCGCGGCCTGGATCAAGTGGTACGGCGAAGCATTCGACAGCGTCGCCCGGCTCCCGGCCAGCGGGCCCTCTGCCGTCGTCCAAAGTCGTATCGACAAGGCGAAGGAGGGTTGAAGTGAATCGGGCACTTGCCTGCGGCTGCTGCTCGCCATCCTCGCGTCCGCGTCGCTCTCCGCCGAGTTCGTCAGGATCGAAACCCGGAAGGTTCCGGTCGCAGCCCGCAGACCATCGAGGCAGTGACGCGACTCCGAGCGCTTCTCGATCCTGTCAGCGATGCAAGAGAGCTCGCGTCCTTGAAGGGGCGATAACGGAGATGGCACCACCCGCGCGTCGTTCGACGTCATCCTCCGCACATCCGGGCCGCCCCGCTCGTTGACGCGCCCGGTGCACTGATCACGGCGCACGGGGTGTTGGTCCCATGCGGCGTGCACGTGGCAGGGGCAAGGAACTACAGTCCTCCGCTACTGGAGGTCTCCCGATGACCATCATCCTCGCACTCACCACCGTCCTACTCCTGCAGCAGGCAGCCCCGGCGCAGCCACCGAAATTGCCGCCGTGCGACAGCCGTCCCGAGGCGAAGCAGTTCGACTTCTGGGTTGGCGAGTGGGAAATCTTCGTCCAGGGCAAGTTGGCGGGCACCAACCGCATCGAGAAGATCCTCAACGGCTGCGTCCTTCAGGAGAACTGGCAGCCGGCGGGCGGCGGCGGCACCGGCAAGAGCTGGAACTGGTACGACATCGGCGATCGCAAGTGGCACCAACTCTGGCTCGCGTCGGGTGGCGCGCCGCATCTCTCCCTGTCGGGCGGATTCGCCGATGACGTCATGAAATACGAGGGCACTTCAGTCGGCCCGGGAGGCGTGACGCTCCACAATCGTCTCCAGTTCTTCAAGCTGCCGAACGACCGAATCCGCCAGTTCTGGGAACAATCACGCGACGGCGGCAAGACGTGGACGACGGTCTTCGACGGCGAGTATCGCCGCAAGTAGACCATTGCCGACTGGCGATTGCCGAGTGCCGATTTGGGATTGCCGACTTGGGAGTGCTGATTTGGATTGCTGAGTATTCAACCCGACATCAATCCCACAATCAGCAATCCCAATCGGCAATCCCTCAATCAGCAATCCCAAATCGGCACTCGGCAATCGCCAGTCGGCAATCAGTGCCGGTGCCCGCGGATGCCGAAGCGCTCCGCGGTCTCTCCCTCGAAGTCCACCTCGATCATCACCGCGGGAGCGGTGCCAACCACCCAGCCGTCGTGCCCAGGATCGATCGCGACCGCCTGCGGCGCCGTGAACTTCTTGCGGCAGCCGTCGGCGTATTCGACCTCGATTGCGCCGCCGACGATGAAGCCGACGTGGGCGTGCATGCAGCGGTCGGTCTTCACCACGGGTTTCATGTGGGTGGACCAGCGGAAGCCGACGGGGTAGACCACCCGCCTGACGCGCGCGTCACCGACGTGCGTCATGTCCACGTGCACACCGGCGATCTCGAGGTGCTCGGCGCCGTTTACGGGGGCGGTCAGGCGATCGGTGCTGTCCATCGGTGCCAACTCCTTGTAAAGGTTCGTATATCCTAGCTGTTCCCTCCATGGGCGACGATCCCCTGTTTCAAGGCGATGCGCCAACGCGATCCGTCGGGCCCACGCTCGGTGATGTGACGGGCGGGGACTCGAACGCCCCTCCACTGCTGGGCAGCGGCGACACCTTCGGCCCGTACCAGGTCGTTCGGATGCTCGGGCCGCGGCGGGATGGGGGAGGTGTACGAGGTCGAGGACCGCGAGAACGCGCGCCGGGTCGCGTTGAAAGTGCTGAGCAATCGGCTGTCGGGCCCGGCGGACCGCGCCAGGTTCATCCGAGAGGGACGGCTTGCGGCTGGGCTGAGCCACCCGAACACGGTTTACGTGTACGGGACCGACGACATCAACGGCGTGCCGGTCATCGCGATGGAACTGGCGCCGGGCGGCACGCTGAAAGATCGCGTCAAGATCAAGGGGACGCTGCCTCCCTCACAGGCGGTCGATGCGGTGCTCCAGGTCATCGCGGGCCTCGAGGCCGCCGCCGATGCCGGCGTCCTGCACCGGGACATCAAACCCTCGAACTGCTTCGTCGACAGCGATGGCGCCATTAAGGTGGGGGACTTCGGTCTCTCGATTTCGACACAAAGCTTTGACGAGCGCTCGCTCACCATGCTGGGCACCGTGCTTGGAACGCCAGGCTTCTCATCTCCCGAACAACTTCGTGGAGACGACCTCGACGTGCGGTCCGACATCTATTCGGTCGGGGCCACGCTCTACTACCTGCTCACCGGCAAGGCACCGTTCGACGACCCCAATGTCATCAAGCTCGTGACGCAGGTCGCGCAGGAGATCCCGGCCTCCCCCCGCGTAGTCCGGCCCGATGTGCCAGGCGACCTCGCTGCCGTCGTCATGCGCTGCCTGGCGAAGCGGCCGGCGGATCGGTTCGAGAGCTACGATGCGCTGCGCGGGGCGCTCGAGCCCTTCTCCTCCAACGCCCCAGCCCCGGCGCCGCTCGGTCTTCGTCTCGGCGCGGGTGTCGTCGACAACATCGTTCTCACGCTGGCGACGTTGCCGATCGCGTCGATGTGGTGGAGCGGGTTCACGCCCACAGACCGAAGCGGGATGATCAAGGGCACGGTGAGCGGCTGGCTCGTGATGTTGCTCTACTACGGCATCAGCGAAGGGGCCTGGGGACGGTCGCTCGGAAAGCAGCTGTTCGGCTTGCGCGTGGTGGATCTGCTGAACCACCGCATGGGAATTCCGCGCGGGCTCTTTCGTACCGCAGTGTGGATTCTGAGCGATGGCTTGCCGCTGCTCGCCTACGGCGTGGTGATGATGCCGATCATCAACGAATACCAGAACACGCCGATGGCCGCGCTGGCTTGGCTTGACCATGCCACTGGCGACGTTCGTGGTCCTGGCGCTTCTCTTCAGCACGGCCCGTCGCCGCAACGGCAACGCCGCGGTGCACGACCTCATTACCGGCACCCGCGTGGTGCTCAAGCGCCGCTCGCAGGATCGCCTTCGCTCCTCGGCGTCGGCGCCGCCGGTCATGCCGGTTTCGAAGCGCGAGCAGATCGGTCCCTACGTCGTTCTCGACGAACGACCGCTGAACGTCCCTGAGGTCGTAACCGGCTACGACGACCGGCTCCGGCGTCGTGTGTGGATTCACCAGCGCCAGCATGGTGACCCGCCGTTGGGCCAGACACGGCGAATCGCCGCACGCCCCGGCCGGCTTCGGTGGCTCGGTGGCCGCCGTACGGAGGCTGAAGCCTGGGACGCTTACGAGGCAGCCGAAGGGGTCCCGCTGGCCACCGCGCTCCAGACGCCGCGCTCATGGGCCGAAGTGCGGTACTGGCTACTCGACCTTGCCACCGAGATCCGTGCCTCCCACGCGGAGGGTTCGCCGTTGAGCCTGTCGGCCGACCGGGTGTGGATCACTCCGGCCGGCCGCGCGCGGTTGCTCGACTGGGGCCCCGAGGCGCCGACGCAGACGACCCCGCAGGCGTTCCTTCGGGAGATCGCGGCGCGGAGCGTGGCAGCCCCGCTGCCCGCTTCATGCGCACGCCTTCCTGTCGCGCCTGGAGCGCAACGGTTTCGACAGCATCGACGCCCTCGTGCAAGAGAGCGCAGCGCTGGTCGAAGAACCGCCCGCCATCAGGCGAGGGCGGCGCGTGGCGCAACTCATGATCACCCTCTTGCCGGTCCTCTTCATGGCAGCGATCATGGCCGCAACGTCACTGATCATCCTCTCGGCGCAGAGTGCGCCGAGCAGGGCGACTGATTTCAGTGAAGCCCTGATGCGGTTCAATGGCCTGCAGCGTCGTGCGCAAGATACACGCAAGCCGGAAGAGGAGCGCGCCTTCGGCGTTTACATCGCCTCCCAGTACGCACCGGAAATCAACGACGACCGTACGTGGACCGAGGGTTGGACGCTGCTGCGATTCAATCCTGGACTCCGATCCGTGGCCCGCGCCACTGTGGCGCAATACGGAAACGCATCTCCAGCCGAGGTCGCCGCCGCCTCCAAGATCGTCGAGCCTTACCTGCAGAGCGAGCGCGAGAAAGCCCGCCGACAGGTTTCCCCGCGCGGCATGATCTCGGTGGTCGCGCTGTTTGCTGCCGCGATCAGCGTCTTGATCGCGGCCTTCGGCCTGCTCTCGGCGCTGTTCTTCAAAGGGGGGCTGGTGCTGCGGCTCCTGGGCATGGCGGTCGCGACCGAGCACGGGGAAGCTGGGCGCCTCCGCGCGTTCTGGCGCGCGGTGATCGCGTGGTCCCCGGCGGCGCTGTCGGCGGTCGCGCTGCTGATCGGGATGCCGGGGCCGTTGAGAAGTTGGAGCTGGCTCGCGCTCGAAGCCATCAGCGCGGCCCTGTTCGTGTTTGGGGTCGCGTACGCGATCAAACATCCGGAGCGAGGACTGCAGGATCGTCTAGCGGGTACGTGGCTCGTGCCCCGCTGACAGTGCACGTGCGACGTGCGACGTGCTGGTGCTAGACTGCGTGCTGGAGCTACGGGTTAGCATGAGATCGTGGGTCTTCGCTTCGTCCCCGCGATCGTCAGTCGCTGCGCCGTAGCGGTCAGTGACGCGAGCAACTCGGGATCGAACCACTCGTTTCGTTCCAACCCTACCGCAACCGTGATGAAGTAGTCGCCCGGCGGAAGATTACGGACGATGTACTGGCCGGTTGCGTTCGGCTGCACGGCGGCGATGCGGCGGGAATTGAGGAACCAGGTGTCGCGGTTGGTACTGAACACCACCACCAGGCCCTCGCGGAATACCTGTCCGTTCTGATAACGCGCGGCTCCCGAGACCGCGCTGGCCTGATCACTGAACGTCACGACGGCATCGTCGATGCTGTCGCGCAGATCGAACACAGTGTCGAGCAAGTCTTTCCCGTTGACGACGACGGACTCGAGCCACCATGGTCCGATGGGTGCGCGCAGTCCCGGGTGTCGGCGACTTGAAATCGATAAACGCCGGGAAGCGCCCCGGCGATCGAGAAGCGATCTCCCTCCACCTGCACGCTCGGCAGCGGCCCCGACTGCGCTCCCGCGAATGCGTACGCGGGAATGGGTAGGCGGATCGTCGGCAGGGGCGGCGCGGCGGTCGATCCTTTGAACGCGATGCGGCCGCTCAACGTGAGCGCCGGCCTGAGGGGGATGGTGATCCCGGTGAGGTCGTCGCCGTTGAGCATCACTTCGGTCCGCCCCCAGGCGAGCGACTGTGCCGGAGTCGCACCACTTCGTGTGTCGGCTGCGATTGCGCGGGCGGTAATGGCGTAGTGGCCAGGTGGCAAGGATCGAAAGGAGAAGCGGCCATCGTCAGCCGTCATGGCCGCCGCACGGAAGGTTTGGTTGGGTGCTGAGCCGTCAGCGTTTGAGAGCAACAGCTGTGCGCGTGAGCCAGGTGGCATGGTCACGAAGCCTTCGATGGCGGCGGTCCGGAAGTATTCCAGGTCGATGTCGATGCCGGTGCGAACCTCTCCTGCAGTGACGGTGATGGGCGTCGCCTGTTTCTCAGCGGGCGTGCCTGGGAAATACACCGGCGTTAACGTCACGCCGCCGCGGGGTGGATCTGCAGGTCGTGACGCCGAAGGAGGAGCCGAAATCATTCCCGGCCGCGGCGCCGCCGACTGCGCCTTGACCTCGCTCAGCGCGCGCCGCACGTCGGCCTCGGACACCGGGTAGATCTCGGCGCCGGGCGCGGCGCTCCCGCGAACGCGACGCGCGGCAGCGCGCTGACGAGATAGGTGCCGGCGGCAAGGCCGAAGATGCGATAGATACCGCGGTCGTCAGTGGTCACGGTCGTGAACGCTGAGAGGTCATGAGCCGTCGCTCACCCGCGTTGCGGGCACGTAACGCCGCATCAGCGGTGTGACCGTCACGCCAGACGCCGGCTCGCCATTCGGAAGCCGCACGATGCCGGTGATCACGGCCCCCTTTGGCAAACGCAGCGTGGTGCGCGCGGTTTCCCCTTGACGCACTTCGACGCCGACGCCTGGCCGGCCGGGACGATCTGCCCCCGCGCGCATTGCAACGTAGCCGTCCTTCGACGCAGTAACCGAATACCGGCCAGCCGGAAGTTGATCGAATGAAAACGTCCCGTCGTCGGCAGTCACCGTCGTGCGACCGATGTCCAGTTCGGAGCCGGTGATCGACACGCGGGCGCGCCGCAACGGCCGCGCGGCCCGTTCATCCGACACGACGGTTCCGGTAATCGCGGCGGTGCCGACGCCAGTGAGCGTCCGGTTGTCTCGAACGCCTTGGGCGAACGTGGATGCCGTGGGAATGGCGAGACAGGCGATGGCGCAGACGAGCAGGGACCTCATCGCACGTCCCTTGTCCGGAGGTCCTGGATCTTTCGTTCCCCTTCGGCGATCGTGACGCGAGCCGCCCCTCGGCTCGCCAACTCGAGAAACTCAGGATCCTGCCAGTCTGCCGACTGCTCCTCGGGGAGTGCGAGGACGTAGTAGTCGCCAGGGGGTAGGTTGAACGAGTACTCACCGATGCGCGAGGATCGCGTGCTGCGCACCCGCCGAGGGTTCATGCCGGCGCTTCCCCAGGTGTCCTGATCGGTCGGGAAAACGATCACGGTAGCGGCGTTGTCGCGCCCCGCCGTGCTTTGCACAGTCCCTCGAATTCCCGACCAGCGGTCCGTGAAGGTGATCACGACCTGCGTCGGTTCCTCTCGCAGGGTGAACGGTGTGTCGGCGACATCTCGTCCATCGATCGTCGCGGACTTGAACATCCAGCCCGAAGGGGAGTTCGGGATGCGGACGTAGTAACGACCACCGACGAGCGGCATCGACAGGAACTCACCGGTCGCACCAGGTACGTGCGTAGTAGGCGGAGGTGCTCGTAAAAACATCCGCCGGCTCGATGAGGACTGAGACGTTGGACAGCTGGACCGGCGGCGAGGCTCCTTCGAACTGGAGCCGCCCGCTGAGACGCACGCCTGGCAGCGCCGCGAGGGTGACTCCATCAATGTCCTCCGTGCCGGCGCTGAGGGACGCGTCTAGCCAGAGAAGGTTCGAGGGTCCTCCCGCCGCACTCTGAAAGCTGCGGGGCGCGATGCGGATCGAATAGTGGCCAGAGGGGACGGCAGGAAACACGAATGCGCCGCCGTTGTCGGTGGTGGTGCTCGGTAGATCGGCTTCGCTGAAGAACTCTGTCGTATTGGCGGGGACGAGGCGCACGGCCGTGCGCCCGACCGGTCCATCAGGCCCGAAGATGAATCCCGAGACGCGGACTGTTGGGACTGGCGTCAACTGCAGGTCGGCGTCGAGATGCTCCTCCCCGGGCCTCAGGGAAATAACCGAACTGGCGCTTCCGGTAGTCGTTGAAGGGTGAAAGGTCGGCGGATAGACGGCGAGCCTGCCGTTCACAGGCGGAGGAGGTATCGGCGTGCCTCTGGCCAGTAGGATGCCGGCGTCCCCCGACGTCATCACGGCGAGCCCGGCCGTATCGCCAGGCGCAAGCAGGCCCATTTCCACCGGGATGTTCCTCTCCGGCGCGCCCGGCGGCAGGTTGCGGAAGAGGGACAGCGGCACGACGACCTGACGCGATACGGTCGCGACCAGGTAATCGCCAGGGAGGAGCCCGCTGATTCGATACATGCCTCGGTCATCGCTGGTTCCGCTGTTCGACGAGGCGAATCGCCGACGGCCACCGATCACCGTGCGCCGGAAGGCACGGACGCTGACGCCGACGAGCCGCTCGCCGGACTCGTCGACGATTGTTCCCGAGATAGCGGCGTGCCTCCAGAGCCGGACAACGGCGTCCCCGACCCGCTCGCCTTCGTTGAGGCTCAGCGGGATCGAAGGACCACCGGCGCGATTGCGACCGTACGCACCTTCGGCGAATCCTGGCTTGGTCGCCGTGATCGTGTAGTCGCCGCGGCGCAGATCGCGGAAGACGAACCGTCCGTCGCTGCCGGTGAGCACGCGCGGCCACGGCTGCCCGTTCGGCGCGGGCGGACCGCTGATTCCCACGACGGCGCCGGCCACGGGGCGTCCGCCGGCGGCATCGACGACCTGACCGACGACGAGGCCGGTCGCTCGCGGCGGCTGCGAGGGAAGTTGAAGTGTCGCGAATACGATGAAGGCGCAACCGAGGCGCATGAGCATTAATCGATCCCCGGCCGAATGGTACCTTGAGACAGGAGGTCACATGACCAGGATGTTGACGAGCGGGACGATGCTGGTGTTGGGAATTCTCTTCGCGGGCACCGCCTTGCTGGCCTGGCGTGCGCCGGGAGCCGCGCAGCCGGCGGCGGGCATGGTCCCGGATTTCCTGCGCGTCGGCCAATGCTACCGGATTGCGTTCACTATCGATAGCGCACCCAGCTACAAAGTTCTCGAGGTTCGCGACGACGGATGGTTGAAGGCGGAAGTGGACGCGACCCTATCTCAGCCCGCGTAGAAGTAGCGGGTCAGGTGGAAGAACACCGGCGCGGAAAAGCAGAGTGAGTCGATGCGGTCGAGCACGCCTCCATGGCCGCCGATGATCGCCCCGTAATCCTTCACGCCGCGGTCCCGCTTGATCGCCGACATGATCAGTCCGCCGGTGAATCCCATCAGCGTCACCAGGAGCGACATGCCTGCGGCGGCCAGTGGCGAGAATGGCGTCGCCCACCACAGCGCGGTACCGAGGAGCGTCGCGCAGACGATGCCGCCGATGAAGCCCTCCCATGTCTTGTTCGGGCTCAACGACGGGGCAATGGGGCGCCGTCCCAGGGTTTTGCCCCAGATGTACTGAAGCACGTCGCTCAACTGGACGACGACGACGAGGAAGAACATCAGCTGGGGGCCGGGCATTCCGGGACCCGGCAGGCGCAGGGCAAGAATCGCGGGAACGTAGCTCACGAAATAGACGCAGACCATCAGCCCCCACTGCACCGTCGCGGATCGTTCGAGGAACTTCTCGGTGTCCCCGGCGAGGGCGGTCCGTAACGAGAGGAGAATGAACGCATAGACAGGGATCAGAATGCTGAAGAGACCGTACCAGCCGATCCACACCAGGTAGGTACTGGACCGGCGTAATGATGAAGAACGACCAGAACAGAGTGCGGTGATCCGCCAACCGCGTCGGCGCAAGGGTCACGAATTCCCTGAGCGCCAGGACCGAGATGAGGCTGAAGAGGATGACCGATCCGACGCGTCCGGTCATCAGGCTGAGCGTGAACAAAGCCGCCATGACCCACCACGCGCGAATCCGCGCATTGATGTTTGCCACCGTGGCGCGGCCGGACGGACTCGTGGCACGCCGCTGCAGAACCCACCCCGCCACCGAGGCAATAACGAGCAATACGCCGATGCCGGACACCAGCCAGCCGATAGGCGTCTGCAGCCACGGCATCATGAATGCTCCTGCAGTGATACGAGGGCCTGCCGGGCGCGAGTGAGGAAGGCGTCCTTGCCCTCTTCATCGCCAAGGCGAAGCGCGGGACCGAACGTCACGCGGCTGAGCATCGGCACAGGGAGCAGTTGTCCGCGCGGCAAAATCCGGTTCAGGTTGTGCAAGTAGACGGGAATCAATTCCGCGCCGGATGCACGACGAGCAAGGTGATAGAGGCCGCTCTTGAATGGCCGGATGTCGCCGTCCGGGTTGCGCGTACCCTCGGGGAACACGATCAACGATGTGTCGGTGCCCATTTCGCGCGCCATGTGGTCCACCGCCGCGCGTGCGGCAGCTTCGCGACTGCCATTGCCCGCGAGCCGCGATCCACGAGAACCGCCCGGAAGATGTTGCGGGAAGCGAATCGTCGAAGCGCGTTCTTTTCCCAGTAGTCGCGACCCGCGACGGGACGTGCGCTTCGCCGGGCAGCCCGAGGAAGGGCGGCCCAAAGCACCACGAAGTCGAGATGGCTCGAGTGATTGCCGAAGTAGATCCGTTGTGTTTTCGCTTCGGGATCGCAGTGCCATGCGACCGTGGGGCCGCACACGAACCGCGCGAGGCCAGCGACCAGTGTGTCGATCATCGCGCTTCCGCCTCGCGCAGTAACCTCGCGGCGCGCCTCCAGACCGTCACAGCCGTCCCGGCGGCGATCACGAGCAGCCCGAACCAGAGCGCGCGGGGCTGGAGGCCCAACCATGCTTCGATCGCACCAGCCAAGGCCGCCAGGGTGAGGGTGAACATTCGATGCTGCTTGGCCATGGGGCCCAGGAAGTGTTGCGGCAGTCCGAGCGATCCGCTGAGCAGCCGCACGTAGGCAGTCAGGAGCGCCAGGACCGCCACGAGCCACCCAAGCGTCGGGCCCGACAAAGCCTCGCTCACCCCATATCCAGCGCCCACGAGGATCAGGACATCCGCGAGACGGTCGGGGAGCTCGTTGTAGATGTCGCCGGTCTTGCTCTTCAGGCCTCCCTCGACAGCGAGCAGCCCGTCGAGCATGTTGCAAAGCAGGCGCAGTTGGATGCCGGCGGCGGCCAGGAGCAGCGTCCCCGCGCGCGGGGCCCCCTCGAGTTGCGACGAGACGGCGAACGCGGCCGCTGCCACAGACGCTACGAGCACGCTGGTCACCGATACCGCGTTGGGCCGCACGCCACTGCGCCCGAGCCCGGCTGCGACGGCCCTCGCCCAGGATCTGTTGCGTGTCGCCAGCACTCGCCGCGCGTTCATGGCCGTTCCGTTCGTGCAGCGTTGAGGTGGTCGCGCTGCGGAGGCGTCCGGTCGGCGGTCGCGGTGAAGCGTGCGGTACGGATGAATGCCCGAACGTCAGGCCATATCTCGCCGAAACGGGTGTACATCTCTTCGTGGTTGAGTGCGATGAAAATGCAGTCGTCGTGCGGCTGCGCAAAGGACTCACATCCGAACGCAAAGGGCCCGTAGGCGCGTGCCGCGTTACTGTAGCGCTTGATGAACGGAGTCGGCAGCGTCTCGACCATCATGCCGACCTTCACGTTGGACCGATGGGATGGCCGGTACGGCGTCTTCGCAAGCTCGAACAATGTGTGTCCGTACCGCAGCCACGCCAGTAGCGGCATCGTGTCGGCAGCCACGCGGGGCGCACGCTCCTGGTAGGGACTGCGATCGTAAATGAGGGTGGCGAGGTTCGGTAGCTCCTGCGATTGCTCGACCAAGGGATTAAGGGTCCACGCGCCGGCAAGGAACGCGAACACGTGGACCCGCTCGTAACGGTCCAGGCGCTGGTCGCGGATAAAACGTCGAACCTTTTCGCGGCTGCTCGTGAGGCCCGACCGGGTGACGTAGGTCGGCACGTAAAGATCCAGGCCCTCGGCGCGCATCGACGGCGCCAGGGCGCGCAGCACTTGTTCGCCTTTGTCGCCGTAGCCGAAACCCGGGAGGAGGACAAGGGCCTCACGTGCGGCAGGGGTCGGCGGCTTTGGCGGCGCGATCGTGCCCGCGCAGGCGGTGCAGGCGAACAGTGTCGCGGCGGCAAGCAGGCGCGTGGCGAATGGCATGCTCCGACGATACCGGCGAGCCGGCAACGATGTCGTGAGCCGTGCCTGAACTACTGTGAAAAACGCTGATGCTGCGTCACGTCCGGGCTTCGCCCATGTGCCAATTCGTGGAGGCATCGACGACTCGATCGTGGCAGGACGCAAGGGATTGCCGGTCGCCCACGGAGCCCAGATGGCGCAGGTCGTAGGCGCAGAGCACGTGCCCGCCGCTCTCCTCCGCGACCACGTGTCCGCACTCTTCGATTTCGAGGGTCGTATCCATCAACCCGCGCGCGGCGACCAGCGACCCGAGCTCGCCGAACACCCGGCAGGGCCGCGGTACGGTCGCGAGTGACTCGAGCATCAGCGCGCCAAACCGTTGAGTGTCTACGATGCCGTCGACGACGATTTGCCTCAGGATCTCGTCGGCATCGACAAAGACCACGTCTGGAGAGACACGGCCGAGCAGTGAGCCGATCGTCGCCCAGTGTTCGGCCGTCGCCAGGACCAGCACGCGCTCGTGACGGTTCAAGCCCTCCGCCACGAAATCCGCGGCGGCATGGCACAGGACGTCGTCACGATCGAAGAAGGCGACGCGATGCTCAGGAGAAGCCGTGTGGGGTGCCATGGAGCCCCCATGATAATCGCGCCACTGGGCCAGCCCTAATTGACCGAGATCAACTTCCCGTTACGTTGCGGGCATCTGCCGCTTGCGCCCACGCGTATAGGCGGTGAATGCGGCGATGACGTGGCAGATCCAGCCGAGCATACCGCCGCTCCCGATCCAGAGGCCCGGGGTCACGATCAGCCAAAAAATTCCCCGCAGGAAGTCGCCGTTGTAGAACTGCCCAAGGCCGGGGATCAAGGCGCTTAATACGGCGGCCGTGCCTGGATTCGACATCGCTAGACTCCACGTCCTTTGACAAGCTCGAGGCGAGTGAGGATTTCTTGCGTGTCCGGCGACAGGCGATTGGCTTCTTCCAGTGCGAGGGCGGCCTCTTCCAGGCGCCCGCGGCCCATGTACGCTACACCCTGCGTCAACAACACGCTCGCGCGAGCCTTGTCGCCCCCCAGAAGGGCATCGGTAGCTCCAGCCAGAGCGCTTTCGGCCAGTTCCGCGGCCTGTTCGAAGTTGACTTTGAAGTGATCCGCATAAAGCCAGCCGAGCGCGTTGAGGATCATCCAATTCTCCGTGCCAGAAGCCACAGCGTCCTCCAAATCCGCTCGTGCACGATCCCAGTGGCCGAGTGCGGCAAGCACCGCGCCGCGGGCGCCGAGCGCGTCGGCACGCACGCGGCCCATCAGCTCACGGGGAGGCACGTCGCCGGAGAGTTCGAGGAGCTCTCGGAGCGCGACGTCGATCGCATCGCGGGCCGAAGCTTCGGAGCTGCGAGTCACAAGATCCTGGAGGTCGAAGATCGCGGCCTCAGGAAGTCCCTGCTCCACCCAGACGCGCGCGCGCAGGACGCGTGCCTCCGGATGCAGCGGATGGGCGATGATCACGCGCTTCGCCTCGGTGTGGGCTTCGCTCGAGCTCCCCGGCCGACAGGTGTTGACGCGCACGCAAGAGGCACGCGCTCCAATCCTCTTCGGCCGCCGGTTGCAGGAAGCGCGGGGGGCCCACGCGTTGCTTCTCCAACGCGGCGCGCGCTTCTTTGAGCGCATCTGCGGCGTTTGGGGTGGCGGGATCCATCGACAAGGCGGTCGTGTATGCCGAGATGGCTCCCGCGAGATCTCCAGCGAGATGGTGCGCGTGGCCGAGGTCCCTGTAAGCGATCGCGTGGCGCTCGCCGAGGTCGATCCCGGCCTGGAGATCGAGGGCGGCATTCGCGTAGTCCGAGTGGAATAAACGCAGCATCCCACGCAACCGCCTCCACAGCGGATTGGTGGCGTCGATCCCAATGGTCTTGTCGGCTGCCGCTAAGGCCTGGTCGACCCGCTGCACAAAGGACTGCACGATAGCGTTGCACGCAAAGCCAGCGGCATCTTCCGGTTGCGCCTCGAGTGCGGCGCGATACTCGTCTTTGGCCGTTGCCAGCATCAAATCGGGGAGGTCATCGGCGTTCCGAGGCTTGCCTGAGACCGCATCGAGCGCTCGCAGCCGCTCGGCCGCGAGGCCGGCATCGGTGTGAATCTGGCCATCCGGAAGCTCGAGGCGGCCATCCTCGTATACCCGGAAACCGAACTGTGTGCTCAGCGCCCACAGTGCCTCCGCCGCGGTGCGGGACCCTCGCCCCTGGTGCTCGATCAACGTCGCAAGGCAGTCGAGCCGAGTCAGCGCACTGACAGCAGCCGCATAATTGAAGCTGAGGGCGCGCCCGGGCAGCGTGTCGAAGTGCTCCAGGACCCGCGCGATAGGAACCGCGACGTGGCGGGCGCGAATCCATGACGGCGGCACGGACCGCAACCGTCGGGCTCTGGTCCAGGAGGGCGTCCAGCACGAGACCGGAATCGGGTTCGAGGAGTTGGAGGAACTCGAAGGCCGCAACACGCTCGAGGTCTTCCCCGTTCGGGTCAGCCACCCGGGTGAATTCCGCCAGCGCATCCGACGGGGTCACGGGCCGCGTGTCCCACGGGGTGAATCTCGAGCGGGCCTCGGCGATCACCGCGTCGCGCCCTTGCAGCGCAATCTGTCCTTCCAGGATCTTCGAATACTCCGCGAACTGGCTTTCGAATACTCCTAACTCGAGGGAACGAGCCGTCGACCAGGGGATCGACACGTCGGCGGAGTCGAGCAACAACTCGCCGGCAGGGGTCGCACGAACCGTTTCGATGGCCGAGATCCCCAGGTAGGCACCTAACGCTGCTGCGTAGTCGCCACGAGCGAAGGACGCGCGGACCGCCGACACCGAGGCTTCCGTCCCGAGCAGAACGAGCATCTGCGCGGCAGTCTGCTTCGTGACAGCATCTGCATCCGGCGACTCCAGCAACTCGATTCCGGGCCAGACCGCGGCACGAACACCCGCCTCTCCCAGAACTGCCGCCGCGAACTGGGCAGGCACGGGAGGATCGACCACGAGCGCGCTGAGGAGCGCCGGCATCGTGGTTTCCCGCCTGACGCTCAGAATGGCCAACGACCACGCGCCCGTCGAGATGCTGCGAGCGATCGGGTCCTGGGGCGTCATGCTCAGAGCATCCAGCCAGGCTGCAATGATGGGTTCGGCGAGCCGACGATCGCGCCACCGCGCGAGGCAGCGACCGGCCAGTTGGCGGACTGTTACATCAGGGTCGCGAAGTCTTCCGACGATCGCGTTGACGGCAGCCGGGGCCTTCAGGGACGCAAGGCCAAGACAGGCCGCCGTGCGAACTCCCGGCAGGGGATCGGTTTCGGCGATCTCGATCAAGGCAGTGAGTGTCGCCGGATCTCGAAATGCGCTCAGCGCGAATGCCGCGCCGCCACGGCGGTCCATCGGCGCGCTCGGCTCGGCAAGGATGTCGTCGAGGCCGCGGCGAAATTCCAGCGGTTGCAATCGCCGGACCCACGGCAGCACCCGAACACGTGCCGATGGCTGATCGAACCAGACGCGAAGGAGTGCTTCGCCCGTGTGCTGCGGAATGGGCGTCAACTGCGGCAGAAAGACCGGGTCCACTTCCGCCAGGCACTCGGCGATGAGGCACCAGTGCAGGCCATGCACCTCGCCGGTCGGAAGGGCGCTGAGCGTCTCGAGGAAGCTGCGCAACGCCGGCACGCGCTTGCCGTCCGTCCCGAGAATGCAGGCCAGGAGGGGGAGGAGGCGTGCCCACCGGCTATCAATGCGCAGAGCAGCGAGGTCCTTCAGGAAGGCGCTATCGGCCGCCAGCTGTTCAGCGGCGAGATAGTCCTGGAACGTCTGGACGAGGAACCGAAACGAGCGGGACGCGTAACCCGGCCGGCTGCCGGGAACGATGATCTCGTGCTGGAGCAACAAGTCCACGATCTCATCGGGATTTGGCTCGCGCGGGTCTGCGAGCGCCTCGTACAAGTCAGCTTCCTCGAACTCGCTGTCGCCGGCGGAGGATCCCGCGAACGCGCGATACGCGAGCCGTTGAATCGCCTGTAAGGCGGCCTGCCGCCTGGCATACGGTAATGAGGCGAATGCACTTTCCCGGACGGAACTCCAGGCAGCGGCGACCACCGCGGTCCGCCGTGCCACGACGACCTGGCCGCTACCGATCAGCGCACACATGAGCCCCAGGAATCGCGCGATTCCGGCGAGTTCGAGCAGTGAGGGCTGGCTCGAGATCTCTCGAAGAATCCTGGAGGCGTCGACGTCCGGACTATTTGCGGCGACGGCCCGTACCCATCTCTCGACGAACAGGTTGATGCGCCGTTGATCGAACGGCTCGAGGCGCAAGGTCCCCCCCGCTTCCTGTCCGACGTCGGTGCGGGCCCCGGGGCGTATAGCGGCGACGAACCGTGGCTGACGGCTCAGTTCGTCGATGACGCGCTCGTAATTCGTGTGGACCTTCTCCAACCCATCGCAGAACAAGACGAGGCGTTGTTCGTCGTTGCAGCGCCGGAGCATCGCCCGCACGGGAGCTTGCTGCTCTCCTCGGAGGGCGTCCTCGATCGCAAACTCAACGAGTTCGTCGTGCTTCTGCTGCTGGGTAAAGCGATCCAGCTCGACATGCAACGGCCAGAGCCGCGCACTCTCGGCGGAAGTGGGTTGGCGGAGCAGCATCAGGTTGAGGTGCTTGAGAAACGCGCTCTTCCCGAGACCGTCTTCGCCGAGGATCGCCACCCGGTGATGCCGCCAGATATCGTCGAGCGTCGCAAGTCCCCTCACTTCGTGCTCGACGTAGATCGATTCGAGCGGGACCGTCTCGATCGAGCCATGTCTCCCCGGCACTTTCGCGCTGGAAAGCTTCGGGCTCGACTCGACGCTGCGCCGGTACTGCTGAAACAGTTCTTCTTCGCTGGCCTCGCGGGCCCCGGCGACTGCGCCCGCGACCTTGGCGAAGCTCCAGTCGATGGTCGCCGAGACCTTCGGCGCGCCGGCGATGTGGTCCATCGAGAGGGCGTAGAGCACCTCGTAATGCAGGCTCCGCCTCGCGTGATCCGTCCGCTGAGGGCTTGCCCCATTTCTTGGCCTGGTTGGTGATCATCCCGACGATCACATCGTTCACGAAGACGGGACTGCCCGAGACACCGTGCAGGGCGTCGGCCGCCTCGTGGCAGCGCAGCTGCATGACGCGTCGCTCGAAGGAGGCTCCCGTGCGGGCATCGTTGTCCATCACGTCGCCGCCGATCACCAGGCCGTTTTCGCCGCTCGGCCCGGGGTACCCAAACGCCTCCCAACTGACGCCATTCATGGGCTTGCGCGCTCGCGGCCCGTGGGCAAGGTCGACCGGCGCCGGCAGCCGCAACAACGCCACGTCACGCTCCTCGTCCACGACATCAACGGCGGCGGTCAGCTTCCGCCGCACCTGGCTGAAATTGAGCTCCAGCGTGGCGACGATGACGTTGTCGGCGGTGCGCACGCAATGAGCGCAGGTCAGGGCGTGCGTGGGCGAGACGAGAAAGGCAGTACCGGTGGGAATGCCGGCACCGGTTGTTCGCGCAACGGTCAGCTTCAGGTCCGCGAGATTCAAGCGAACTCCTTCATTGGCGTGGACACCGTGCCATCGTCATGAAACTCGCAGAGGGTCCCAGTGGTCTTCTCCGATGTGACTTCGATGTGCGCGAACGGCGTGCGCAGGTTCGTCCAGGGGTCGACCGTGTTCGTGCGCATGTCTTCGACGAATTGTCGCAAGAGCGCGAGGGCTGCCGCCTCGTCGGCCGCGGGGTCGTACAGCCGTTCGTCGAGCCGAATCGTCCGGCACCAGGTGCCGGTATTCAAGTAGTGCCCGCCCCGAGGCAGACGAATCGACTTCGGCAGGTGGGTGTGGCCGAAGACCACAACCTTGACATCCTGGCTTTCCAGCCGCTCGGCTGCCTTCAAGTACTCGTCGTGCTCGATGTCGAGCGCAAAGGTTCGACCGACGGTTCGATGGTGCTGGACGAGCGCGTTGCGGAGGTGCCGATATCGCGTGTCGTCCTTACTCCAGCCGCTGAGCACGAGGCTGAGGCCCGAGCGCACCCACGCCATCCCACCGTCGCCGACCTGCGACAACTCGTCCGGCACGACGTCGTCTTCCGCGCCTGCTGAAACGGTGGCGGCTTCCGCTTCGGCCAACAACGCTTCGGTGCGGCGCAGCGTTTCCGCGTGGATCGGGTCGCCTTCGACTTCGTCCCACACGGGCGCCGAGCGGACCGCGCGCGCCTTGTCGACGACCGCGACCACTCGGCGCGCCCCCACCTGTGTGAATTGGTCGGGCACCACGCCGGCGTCTCCCTCGAAGTCGCCGACGTAGGTTTCGCGATCGGGCACGGCGCCCGCGCTGATGGGGGTGGTATTGCGCCAGGCATTGAAGATGCGGCGAATCTCACGAAGCGCCCCCGGATGCAGCGCGCTGAGCAGGGGAATGAGCGCCTCGTTCTCCGGCTTCAGCAGATCGATGAACCGGTAGAGGCCCTTGAGTGGATTGATCACGTCCGTGACCATCGAGGACCCCGCCGGAGGCACCAGCGCGAAGGGTGGCTCGCCGCGGGACGCGCGGGCGCGAACCGCACGCAGGGTGCCGTGAGGCACGGCGTTCCAGCCATCGTAGCGATTGCCGTGCTCGATGAGCGCCTGGCCCCGACGACAGGCTTCACCGTCGAACAGGAATTCGATCCGAGCCGGGCGCCCCTCCGTGAGGGAGTCCATGAGCTCCTGGCGCACGGCCGGCAGCGTGAGTTCGATGTCGTGGTTGCCGATCAGGATGGTCAGCGCGTGGCCATCGCGCACGAACCGGCGCAGCGCGGGGAAGATCTGCTCGCCAGGATCAGCCCCGTCATCGCTGGATTTCACGATCTGCTTTAGCTTGGCGACCGCGGCTTGCGGTTCAATCGTGAAGGAGGCGAATGGTTGTTCGGCGAGGAAGTCCACGAGGTCGCCGTTGATAATCAGCTCCCGGGGGGACTCGGCCCGTTCGGGGTCGAGCGAGGAGGTGCGAACGGCCTCGATGAACCGCGCCAGCCGGCGTCGCGATTCGGGAGGGCACATCTGGAAAGACGGGCGATCCGCAGTCGCGGGGGCACCCCCCAGGTGAAGGTCCGAGATCACATAGATGTGGCGCGTGCTCATGACGCGACCTCCTGGAGCGTGAGATCGACGCAGGCAGAAAGTGTTGCGCGAGTGTGCTACAAGGCGGGAGTTAAAAGCAAAACGTCACGTCGTTGTGCGCCGATGACATTCGACGATCAGCTCGTCGATGACGTCAGGCGCCGGTGGCTTCGTGAGATGCAGGTCGAAGCCCGCTTCGCGTGACAGCCGCTTGTCTTCATCCTGTCCCCAGCCGGTCAGCGCGACGAGCACGATATTCGCGCCAAGGCGCTGGCGAATCTGGCGCGCGGCTTCATAGCCGTCCATGCGCGGCATGCCGATGTCGAGGAACGCGATCTCGGGCCTGAAGGCTTCAGCGAGCGCGACCGCCTGGGCGCCGTCATTTGCCGTCCGGATGTCGTGTCCCTTGAACTCCAGCATCGTCCGCATCATCTCGGCGGTGTCGGGGTTGTCATCGGCCACGAGCACACGGCACGGTGTCGCGAACTCGTAACGTGGCACCGAACCCTCCACCGCCTGGGCCATCCCGGCGGCGAGCGGAATCCGCGCGGTGAACGTGCTGCCGCGATCGAGGCCTTCGCTGTGTGCGGACAGTGTCCCGCCGTGCAACTCCAACAAGCGCCGTGCGAGGCTGAGGCCGATCCCGAGGCCGCCCAGGGCGTGGTCCCGCTCCGGCTGCAGCTGCCGGAACATGTCGAACACGTTCGACAGCAGTGCGGGATCTATGCCTTGCCCGTTGTCGCTCACTTCCACCGTCGCCCACCCATCGTGCGCGGAGACGACCAGCCGAAGCCGGCCGCCCGGATCCGTGTACTTGGCCGCGTTGTTCAGCAGGTTTGCGAACACCTGCGTCAGCCGGGTGAAATCGGCATCCGTCCAGACAGGTGAGGAGGGCAGATCCAACGACAGCGCATGCTGCCGCGTGTCCATCAGCGGCCGCGTGGCTTCGACGGCGCTCTGGATCACCAAGCGCAGGTCGATCCGTTCCCTCAGGATCTCGACTTTGTTGCGCGTGATCCGCGCAATATCGAGCAGGTCGTCGGTGATGCGCACCAGGTGCTGCAGCTGCCGCTCCATCGTGGCACGCGCTCTCTCGACAACAGCCTCATCGTCTTTTGCGAGACGCATCACCTCGAGCGCGGTGCGGAGCGGCGCCAGCGGGTTGCGAAGCTCGTGGGAGAGCGTCGCAAGGAACTCATCTTTTCGCCGACCGGCATCGAGCAGACTGAGCGCGGAGAGATGCCGGTCGGTGACGTCGATGAAGACGCTGATGCACCCACAGGCGTGGCCGGTGGCGTCGTAGATCGGCTCCACGTCATTCTGCACATAGACGCGCGTGCCATCGGTCCGCAGGATTTCAATTTCGTTGCGGATGTGCGTCCGGTGTGCGATGGCGAACTGCATTGGCAGTTCATCGGCGGGCACGTCCTGCCCCTCGCGCTGAATGCGGTACGGTGGGACGACGCCGGGAGGGGGCGTCAGTGAGATGTTCGCATCGACGGGGACCTGCAGCAGCATGGAGGCCGCGCGGTTGCCGGAGACGAATTTGCAATCGGCGTCATGAGCGATCGCAATAGGAACCGGCGCCTGATCGAGGACGGCTCGCACCAGTTGCAGGCGCTGTCGCAGTTCGTCGGCGCTGAGATTATCGAATGCGTCGAATTGACCCGAGAGAAACATTTTGCCTCGCAGGTTCCCTCCTGACGCGTCACATGTCAAGCGGAGGGGGGCTCTGACGCTCCAGGTGCCGGGTGCTTGGTGCTGAGTGCTTGGTGCTGAGTGTGCGCGATGTGAAGCGCTGCGTTGCACGGATGTTGTGCGCCGTGGCGACTGATTGGAATCGATGGTCGGTGGAGCGGTTAACTCGAACTGTCGGTTTCGAGCGTTGCCCTAGCCTTCGTGAATGTCCGACGCCCCGTGCTCTTGCTGGCGTTTGTTCGGCGCGATCCTGGCGCGCAGCTGACAGTACCCTTTCGCCCATTGCCGCTCACCGCGCTCACGATGCTCGATCGGCCGCTCGATGAGGCGCCGCTCTGTAAAGCGGGTCGATTCGTGGCACGGCGTCCGTGGCATCTAGAGTCCCGATCTGGCAGTCGAACTCGCCCCGGACTGGGCCGGACCCAGTTCGCCAGCCATCGCCGTCCTCGATAGTCACCCATGGGACGCATCGCCGTGCGCGGGTAGCCACTGCAGTTCACGCTGATCGTGCGCGTAGCTTGACGTTCTAAGCCCCACGAACGGTACGGCGCCAGGCCCCGTCAGTCGTGCGAGCGCGCGTCGACACCGCGGACCAATGGTTCTCACTGGCGAGCCGCCGGCGATCCACGCTGAAAGCTGCGATACCAGTACGCGAACCGTGCGACTTCTTCGAAACCCCGCCGCTCGTACACCCGTTCGCCCTGCGTGGTGGCGAGGAGCACCACTTCGCGGGCGCCAGCGTGCGCCGCCTCGTGGCATGCGCGCTCCAAGAGCGCCGAGCCAATGCCGCGTCCCTGGTGTTCGTCGTCCACTGACAGCCCGTGGATGCCGGCGCACTCTCGGCCGATGAAGAGTTCGATGCGACCGACGGCCTTCTCGCCAATCCAGGCATCGAACACGCGAGTCCGCTGAAGCGGATCGGCCAGGCGTGCCTGAACACGCTGCAGTTCGCACCGCGCTCGACGCGTCGTCGCGCGTGCAGTGGCAAGCGGCCCAGTCAGCGCGCGGATCTCGACATCTTGCGGGGCATCGGGTAAAGAAGACGAAGGGGTCACGGCGCGGACCATGGCAGGGAAGCGCTTCCTGCAGTGAAGCCGACGTGCGGCGAGGAGCACCGGGAGATTGTCGGGCGTGGAGAGCGGCGACACCCACACGCCCATACCTCGGCCGTGACGTTCGTAACGCTCGAGCATCGTGTCCAACCGGTGCGCCACCGTCGCCGGTGACATGCGCACCATGATCGCGGAGTTCCGCCAGGTCGAGCCGAAATGCACGACCCAGGCGACATCCCGGTCGAGATGAACCTCTGCGCAAGGGACGACGCTCTCGGCCTCGTAGGCCTCCGCGCAATGACGTTCGATCAGGTCGACGCGCAAAACGGAGCGATCTTAGCCGGGATGTCGATCAGCGCTGCGCTCGCTCGACTACTGAGGAAAGGAGTTCAATAGACATTATGAACATCACGCTCTGGGTCTTGCAGGTGCTGTTGGCGATCGCGTTCTTCGCTCACGGCTGGCTCATGCTGGCACCGCCCCCCGAGATTGCCGTCCAGATGAACGCCACGTTGCCGCGCTGGTTCCAGGTATTCGTAGGCGTGGCCGAGGTACTCGCCGCGATCGGGCTCACGCTTCCGGGCCTGACGCGCATCATGCCGTGGCTGGTGACCTGGGCCGCCGTCGGGATCATGATCGTGATGGTGTCGGCGACCATCTTCCACGTGGTGCGCGGAGAAATAAGCTCTGCGGTCATCACGCTCATCCTGCTCGCGATGGCGACCTTCGTCGCCTACATGCGGCATCGTGTGCTGCCCATCGGCGCGCGTCGCGCGGTCTAAGGCAGAGGCGGCAGCGCGAACACCCAACAGAACGCGCTCGCTTTCATGCTGAGGGCTGAAGGGAATCCGGGTAGTATCCCCCGCTGGCAGGAGGTATCCGATGAAACCCAAGCTGACGCCTTACCTGTTTCGCGGCGTGGCCGCATTCATCGTCGCACTGCTGCCGCTGGCCATTCTGCTCAGGGTCGCCTCCACACAATCGACACCCCCTCAGAAGCTCGATCCTGGATTTCATGCGGGGGCTGAAGGGCTCACGCCGTCGCAGCGTGCGGGACGCGAGATCTGGTTCAAGGCCACAGCGGGGAACGACCGCTTTCATACCTACGTTTTTCAACAGCGGCTCGGCGTGTTGATCGATTGGAATCGAGTGCTAGGGTTCCAACGGCCGCGGCGAACGATTCAGGACGTGGGGAATCATCAACGATCCAGACTGTTGCACACCCGGTAGCCCAAACTGCCCCAAGAAAAGTCTCGACGAGACCTACGGCTTCGACTATTGCCCGGGCGACGATGACCTGCTGGCGCATGTGGGGAAGGCGGGATATCAAGACCCCGCCTGCGCGTTCGAAGATGCGCCGCTCGATCCGAAGAGTCCACACGGCGCCAAGGATCAGCGACAGAGCGCGTGCGACCTGGCGTTCGGTACGTCAACAGGGGGTCTCGGCTTCCGAAAGTTTCCGAACCCGCGCTTCGATGCCGCGCGGTGGCAGGCACTCAACGGCTCGCCAGGGTCGTGGGACGGCTATCGGCGGGCGCTCCAATCAAGCGGCGCGGATTCACGAAACAGCCACCTCCTGGATGGATCGGTGGAACCCCCGTTCCTGATCGGGATGTCGTGCGGCGCGTGTCACATCGCGTTCAACCCCTTGAAGCCGCCGGCCGACCCCGAGCATCCGGCCTGGGAAAACATCGACGGTCTGGTGGGCAACCAGTACAGCCGCGCCTCGGAAATCATGGCGTCCGGGATGTCGGAGAGCAGCCTGGAATGGCAGATCTTCTCGCACGCGCGACCCGGCACCGTGGACACGTCGGCGGTACCGAACGATCAGGTCAGCAACCCCGGCACGATGAATCCACTGATCAACCTCGAGCGCCGCCCGACGTTCGAGGAGCAGGTGACGAAATGGCGTCCCGTCACGTCCTGCGCAGCCGGCGCTAATGAGCGGACCTGTTGGTGCGAGCCTGGAAAGGAGGGGAAGTGCTGGGAGCGGTCGCAGAAGACCGAGCGGGTCCACCACATCCTCAAAGGGGGCGAAGACAGCATCGGCGCGCTCGAAGCCGTCCAGCGCGTGTACTTCAACATCGGCTCCTGTTCCGAGCAGTGTTGGGTCAATCACATTACCGACCTGCGGCAGGCCGATCCGAAGCACCGGGGGTTTGGTCAAACCCCATTCGACATCGGCCAATGCCGGCGCGACTGCTCGAACTTCCGGGCCATCGAGGACCGGCTGCAGAACATCGCTGACTTCTTGTTCACCGGCCGTCCGGCCGACCTGTACAAGGCACGCGGTCTCGCATCGCAGGCCGAGCTCGTCGCTCAGCTCGATCGCGAATTCGGACCCAACTCGGTCGCCCGCGGCAAAGAGGTGTTCGCCGAGGCCTGCGCGCGATGCCATTCCAGCGAGCCGGGCCCGTGGGGAGCGAGCACGGACTTTCATGCAGTGGTCGAGGGGCGTCCCGACTTGCGGAAGGATTTTCTCAGCAGCGAGAAACTCATCCCGGTCACCGAGGTGGGCACCTACCGCTCGCGGGCGCTCCACTCGAATCACATGAAGGGGCACGTGTGGGAGGAGTACGGCTCCGAGACGCTGCGGGCGAAGCCAGCGGTCGACGATATCGAGGAACCGCGCGACGGCGGACGCGGGTATTACCGTCCCATTTCGCTCTTGAGTCTCTGGGCGTTCGCCCCCTTCATGCACAACAACGCGATCGGGCCAGAGCTTTGCGGCAAGCCGACCGATCCGGCGGGAGAGCTGTACCGCAGTCCGTACGTGCTCAAGGGAACGTGGACGCGCATGCCAAGCCCGCCCCCGTGCGTGCCGTTCGACCCGAGCGTCGAAGGCCGATACCGGTTGTTCAAGGCGTCGGTCGAGGAACTGCTCAATCCCGACACGCGGATCCCCAAGGTCACGTTGATCGATCAACCCATCGTCATCGACGGACCGGTGTTTCCCGGCGAGGATCATGGTTTCGAGCTGCTGATTCCCGCCGGCATCCCGGCCGCGATCCCGGGCAACCTTCGTCACAAAGAATTAGTCGAGGACCTGGTCCTCGCGAAGACCAACCCGCAGAAACTGAAGGACAAGTACAAGGCCAGAGGCGCCGCGGATGTCGACCGGATCGCTTCGACGTTACAGGACATCCTCAAGCAACTCAGTGCCGGGCTCGTCACAAGCCCGGAATCGGTGGTGTCGCAGATCGGCCGCGATCACTTGCCGTTCCTCCAGCGCATGTACAGCAACAGCACCGCGGACGTCGAGAACGACGGCCACACGTTTGGCCGCTCGCTCTCCGCGGCGGACAAACGCGCGTTGATGGCGTTCCTGGCGACGTTATAGAGGTGCGCCGTGAAGAAACTGATCCTCGTCCTGCTCATCGTCGTTCTGGTGGCCGCCGTCGCGTGGGTGTGGTTGCGGCAGCCACGAGGCGCGACGGTGCGGTTTGCCAGCGAGTCGCTCGATTTCGCGCGCCTCGAGCACGAATACGCGCTGTCGATGGACGAGCGGGTGGCGCTGACGCCGGCTCGCCTCGCCGAGTACTCGCAGGAGCAAGTGGATCAGCTTTATGGCCGGCTCTCCGCCGGCCCGATCCCCGACGGGCCATACGACGGCGATCTGTTCTTTCCTCGCGGCACCGATAGCGAAACGCGCCTTGGCGAGATCATCGGCGGCCGGTTGAAGGCTCGGGCGGCCAATCTTGGCGTGCGCAAGACCGAAGGGCTCGGCCGGATGCTCTGGAAAGGGAAGATGTTCTATCGAAACGAGCGGCTGCTGCGCAATCGCATTGAAGACCTGGCCATAATTGCGCCGCTCACCGGCGGCAACGCCGAAGGTATCCAGAAGCAGTCGGTCAACGGCCGCGATACGTACCTGCTATTCCCCGCGAAGCTGTACTGCGGTCAGAGCCTTCTCGATGGCCGACGCGAGTCTGTGATCATCGACTACAGCTTTACCGACGAACTTCCCGGCTATCGGGAAAACCCCGACGCACTTGGAGGCCGCCTGGGCCTTCGCATCCGCGACGAGATCCGGATGATCCGTCCGGGGTTCTACCTCGGTCGCGCGTATTTGAACCGCATCTTCGGCTTGAACTTTTCGCTCTACAACGCGGAGGTGGCGAAGGCGGGAGAAGAGGACTTCCGTGCCGGCCGCATCGCGGAGGACTGCTGGCCCGGCGGGCAGGTGGCCCGGCGATGACATCGCTCGGCGGAAGCCTCTGATGCCGCACCAGGAAGCGCTCACCATCGTCGCGCCGATCAAGCCCGGCGAGATCGAGGCGGTGAAGCGGGTCCTCGGCACCATTCGAGATCACGTGGACGGCTGGGACGTGATTCCGTTCCAGCGGCTGGCGAGAATCCATTTTGCGCGGCTGGTCGTGTTCGAGGAGACCACCGATCACGACCGCCAGCGAATCCCCGCCCAGCTGTCGTTGATGACCGATGTGGATGCGCCGCTCGACGCGCATGTGGAGGAGCTGGCGACCGCAGGTGGCCCAGGCCTCGACGAACTCTTCGGGCGGTGCGAGGGCTACCCGGCCAGCGCGCAGCGCACTCCCGCCACGCGCCGGGCGTTCCTGCAACAACACAATCGAAAGGCCAGCGCGTTCTACGTCAACCGGCCGGGCCGTTCGGTCGCGCAGATCTTCCAGGAAGAGCAGTTGCGCCGCGCGATCGGCGAGTTCCTCGACTCGTCGGACCTGTCGAGCAAGTCTCCCGAACAAACGCGACAGGCGATCAGGGCCTTCGTCGAGCAGCGGCCCGACCTGCGGTGGGCCCTTCGTCCCGCCGAACCACCGGACCTCGCGTGGCGATTCCGCGAGCGCTTTCACCAGATCAGCCATGCGATCCTCGTGCTCCTGCTGTCCCCGCTGGCCCTGCTGTTGGCTCCGGTGTTTCTCGTGATGTTACGGGTGCACGAGAAGCGGGACGTGCCGGATACATCGCGGGCGCCGGCCGAGAGCGTCGCCAGGCTTCGCGCCGACGAGGATTTCTGGGCGCACAACCAGGTGATCGCCGCGGGCCTCTTCAAGCCGGGTCTCTTCCGCAAGTTCGTGACGACGGTCATTCTGAGGACGACGGACTACGCGTGCCGTCATATCTACAACCGCGGTTTCCTGTCAGGTCTCAACACGATTCATTTCGCGCGGTGGGTGCCGCTCGACGGCGGCAAGCGCATGTTCTTTTCGAGCAACTACGACGGCAGTCTCGAGAGCTACATGAACGACTTCATCGACAAGGCGGCGTGGGGTCTCAATGCCATCTTCAGCAACGGTGATGGCTTTCCCCGCACCTCGTTCCTGTTCTGCGGTGGCATCCGGGACGAGAAGGCGTACAAGCGGTTCCTCCCGACACGGCAGGTGCAATCGCGGGTCTGGTACAGCGCGTACCCGCACCTCACGACAAAGAACATCGCCAACAACGCGGAGATCCGGCAGGGACTGTCGGGCGACATGAACGCGGAAGAGACACGGGAGTGGCTCGCGAGGTTCGGGGTCGGTAACAAGCTCCCCGAGGCCGGCCTCATCGCCAGCATTCTCGACCGCGTTCCCTGGGACAAGCTGTGCAAACGCTGCAGCTAGAAGAGATCCAGGGAATCGTGCTCTTCGGCTACGGCCGATTGCGCAGTGCGTCGTATCTGCTGCTGCGGATCGCCGAACCGGTGGGCGCGAAGGCGTGGCTGGCAACGCTCGACGTCCGCAACGCCAAGTTCGATTCGGCCGTGACGGACCGCTGCATCAACATCGCCTTCACGGCGGCCGGCCTGGCGCGACTCGGCCTCCCCGCCGCGCACCTCGAGGGATTCGCGCCGGAGTTTCTGCAGGGGATGGCCGGCACCGCACATCGACAACGAATCCTCGGCGACGTCGACGAAAGCAGCCCGGAGCGCTGGCGTTGGGGTGGACCGAATACCCCGGAAGCGCACATCCTGCTGATGCTGTACGGCAAGGATGACGCGGTGCCTGGCCGCGCTTGTGGCCGAACAGCGCGCGGCCTTCCCCAAGAGCGGCATCGAAGAGATCACCGTCCTCGACACGCACTGGCTCGCAAAAGGTACCGAGCATTTCGGCTTCCGCGACGGCGTGAGCAGCACCGACATCGAAGGATTTCATACCAAGGCCCGCCCGGAGAACTCGGTCGCCCCCGGGGAGTTCCTCCTTGGCTACGTGAACGCCTATGGCCAATACACCCAGAGGCCTCTTCTCAGTCCCGACGAGGACCCGCGCGGCCTACTGCTCGCGGCACCCGACGCTCCGGGTCAGCGCGATCTCGGCGGCAACGGCAGCTACATGGTGTTTCGCCAACTGAGCCAGGAGGTCGGCGAGTTCTGGAAATTCATGGACGAGCACACCAGGGGGCCCAACGAATCAGCTAATGCCGGAGCCCAGATCCGGCTGGCGTCCAAGATGGTCGGACGCTGGCCCAGTGGGGCGCCGCTCGTCAAGTCGCCGCATGCCGACGATCCCGCTTTGTGCGACGACAACGATTTCCTGTATCACCGCACCGAAGATCAGCACGGATTCAAGTGCCCGATCGGCTCCCACATCCGGCGCGCGAACCCGCGCGACGCACTCGACCCGGAGCCTGGTTCCGACCGATCGATCGAGGTCGGCAAACGACACCGGATCCTGCGGCGCGGTCGTCCGTACGGCGCGCCGGTGGCGGAATCGATGGAGATCGCCGACATCCTCGCACGCCGCGACCAACCGGGTGAGCGCGGCCTCCATTTCATCTGCTTCAACACCCACATCGGCCGCCAATTCGAGTTCATCCAGCACACCTGGCTGAACAATCCCAAGTTCGACGGTCTGGGCGAAGACGACGATCCGATGGCTGGCGATCGTGGCGGGTCGCGCGAGAAGCCCGGGGGCACCTTCACCGTGCAAGCCGAGCCTGTCCGCACGCGCGTAACCGGCATGCCGCGCTTTTCCCACGTTCGCGGCGGCGGCTACTTCTTCATGCCGGGCATCCGAGCGGTCCGATTCCTCGCGTCGCTGCCATGACCGTCATCAGTGCCGGAATACCGGTCGCGGCCGGACGTTTCCGCGATTGGGCGCCGCTGCCGTTGCGCGTGATGCTAGGCGCCGGGCTGATCATCCACGGCGGTATCAAGCTGTTCGCCCCAGGAGGCCACGAGAACATCTCTCATATGGTCGGTCAACTGGGGGTGCCGTTCGCCGACGCGATGGGATGGGTCGTGGGTGCCGTGGAGTGCTTCGGCGGCCTGGGCATCCTGCTCGGATTGCTGTTTCGGGTCTCGGTGGGACTGAACGTCCTGAACGTGGGAGGCCTGCTGGTGCTGGGGGGGCTGGCCGGCGGCATTCCGGACCCTCTGCCGGGTGGCGATCCCCTCCCCGAATTTCGCGAAGCCTTCCTGATTCTGGCTGGAACCCTGGCGCTTTTGCTCGGCGGACCGGGCCGGTGGGCGCTCGACACGCTGAGACGCCCCTAAATAAAGCTCTGCAATTTAGAGCCGTCCCTATATCATGCGTGCTCCCAACCCAAGGTCAACCGTTGTAGAAGTGTGAGGACACGCATGAAACGTCGGGAATTCGTCGAAAGGGCGGGTATCGGTGCGGCTGCGCTGGCACTCGGGGCGACGCGGCAGGCCATGCTTCAACGGCCGCCGAGGCGCAGCTCAGCCACAATGCGATCAGCGGGCCGCTCGCCACTGCGACGGTGAGTTTCGGTGCGTGGGCCTCGAAAACCAGCCGGCGGCCGAACCTGGTAGCGACGGCAGGACTGGCCAATAACGTCCACGCCATGATCCCGAACCAAGTAACCATCAAGGCTGGCGGAACCGTCAACTTCATGATTGCCGGGTTCCACGTGATCGCGGTCTACGACGATGGCACACAGCCGGGCAGCATCAACACCGCGACGACCGCGCCTCCCTTCAATGCGGCAATGCCGCCAATTATCGAGGACGAGACCAATCGCATCTACCGGGGCATCGATCCGACGGTGATGCCGCTCCTTCAGGGGCCCATGCAGAAAGGGCCTGTCGGCCCCGCGTTTCAGCCGCTGCTCCAGGATCGCATCGAGGTCGTTCAGTTCCCGGATTCGGGCACGTTCCTGGTGATTTGCGCCGTGCTGCCGCACTTCCTCATGAATATGTACGGGTTCGTCAAAGTGGTCCCCTAACGCGCCGGATCGTCCTCAGGCTCCAGTTCGCGCGTGCCGTGCCGGTGGAACGCACGGCGCGCGTGGGCTGTGTCGCTTTCGTTACAAAAGCGACAGAAGTGTCTGCTTCGGCGCGTCTCATCTCCATCAGCCTGCCTGAATTCCGCCTGAATTCGCGACTCTCACGACGGCACGGGTCTTCCGATGTGGGTTGCGGATCATCATGTTTGCGCTCGTTGTCATCGCCGCGCTCGCGCTGTATTTCATGAACACCGACGAACGGTCGCGGCTCGTCCGCTGGGTCGTCGTCCGCCTTCGCCTGGCGCAGGATGGGGCGCAATCTCTGCGCGTGATCATGCACGAGCCGCTGCAGGATACGTTGCGGCAGCGAACACCGTGGGCGGTCGTGACGCCGGTACTCGTCGCCATAAACATCGCCGTGTTCGCGATGATGCTCATGGGACCGCACCCGATCAGTGATCCCGATACGCTCGTCGCCTACGGCGGCAACTTCGGGCCGCGCACAACCAATGGCGAGTGGGGCAGACTCATCACGGCGGTCTTCGTCCATCGCAGCGTGTTCGACCTCTTTATCAATGTAGCGGCGCTCATTTCTGTGGGCCTCCTGCTCGAGCGCCTGGTCGGCCACCTCACGTTCCTCGCGGTGTACCTCGGCGCCGGGGCCCTTGCGAGCGTTGTCAGCCTGTCGACCTCTCTCACCGAGGTTTCGGCTGGGGCGTCGGCCGCGGTCTTCGGTCTCTACGGGCTGCTGCTCGCGTCGTGGGCGCACGGAACCGTGCAGCACGCCACGACGACCGTGCGGCTGGCGGCCGTCAGACGGATCGCGCCGATCGCGATGGTGTTTGTCGCCTACAGCCTCCTGACGGATCACATCGACCAGGCGGCGGAGAGCACCGGCGTGGTGTCGGGTTTTGTCGCCGGGCTCGTGCTCGGGCGCTACGTCTGCGACGGTCGCCCCCCCGCCCGGAAGGTGGGAATAACGATGGCGACAGCCGCGATGATGGTGATGATCGCCGCCATTCCGTTGCGTGGGGTGGCCGACGTGAGGCCGGTCCTGGCGCAGGTGCTGGCGGTCGAAGAACACACCGCGAGCGAGTACCGATTCGGCGGTCAAGGGCTTTACCAAGGGGCGAATGAATGCAAAGGCGTTGGCGGCCCTGATCGACGAGAAGGTCACGCCCGAGCTCGACGCCACTCGGAAACAGCTCGAGTCCCTGCAGAACGTTCCGCCGGAACATCGTGCGCTCGTGGCAGCCGCCGAAACCTACCTGCGGATGCGGAAGGAAAGCTGGCGCCTGCGCGTGACCGCGTTGCGCTACGGCAAGTCCGCGCTATTGCGCGACGCCGAACAGGCGGAGCGCGCCTCGCTCGACGCGCTGTCCATGGTCCGCCGCGGCGCCTGATTTAGCTATTTTCTTCCTCCCCTGTCACATTCGGGGTGCGACCCGCCACAAACGTGCATGACACGTTTAGTTCTCGCTCTGCTCCTCGTCGCCGCCCCAGCCGCGCACGCCCAAGTCACCGGTCCCGTCCCGATTGCTGGCACGACTCGGACGCTTAATGCCGGCCCCGGCGCGCAGACCGATCCCCACATCAGCGGCTCGCGCGTGTCGTACACGAACCGCACGACTACGGGGTCGGAGGTCCGTGTGTTCGACCTCGTGACCGGCATCGACGTCGGGTTGACTGGATATCCGACCGTATCAGGACTCCATCTCCGACATCTCAGGAGATTTCGTGGTGTTCACGCGGCGCGAGACATCCACGAGCACGCAGGTGATCGTCTTCGTGGATCTTTCGGATCCCACGTTGACGGTCACCGAGCTCGCGCCGCTTCCGGGCGCCCGGCGGACCTCGGCCAAGGTCGGGGGGGATACGGTGGCCTTCCAGCAGTCCACGAGCGCGAGCACATCGCACTCCGCCGTGTGCGTCGCCAGCCTCTCTCGGCCGTTCGATCCAGCGCAGTGCCTTACGACCGAGGACCTCTCCAACACCGCCCCCGCGGTGAGTCCCGATGGGAATACGGTCGTGTTCCAGCAGTGCGCCTCACCAAACGTGGGGTGCGACATCAACGCCGCGCATCGGCAGGCTGACGGCTCATGGTCCGAGCCAATCGCCATCACTTCCGGCGGCGGAAACGACCTGTCGCCCGACACGAACGGCACGATCGTCGTGTATTCGTCAGACTCGGCAGCGGCGGGCGACTTTGACATTTACTACGAGTCCGTCACGGGTACCGGGACGGCCACGCGACTGGAACTGACGGACAGCCTGGGAAGCGACGAAGAGAATCCCCGTGTCTCCGGCTCGCTGATTTCGATCGAACGCACCCTTCCCGGAACGACTAACGGCGATCTCTACCTCCTCAACATCGCGACCAACACCCTCTTCCAGCTGCCGCCAACCCCGGACATCGACGAACACTTGAACGACGTCTCGATGCTGGCGGACGGCACCGTGCACGTCGCGTGGGCTCACGTCGACCCATTGAATCCGCTCGACGGCGACAACGTGTACGCGTTGACCTTCAACCTCTCGGCTCCGTCGTACCGCGTGTGTCCGCTGTTCGAGGCGACCCGTTCGTTCAAGGCGGGGCGGGTCGCGCCGCTGAAGATTCAGTTGTGCGATGTGAACGGAACGAATCTCTCCCGCGCCGATCTGGTCCTCACCGCAACAGCTCTCGCCCAGATCGACAGCACCGCGTCAACGGTCCTCGAACCGGAGAGCCCGGGCCAGGCGAATGCCGACGGCCTGTTCCGCTACGATGCGACGCTCGGCGGGTACATCTTCAACCTCTCCACGGCTGGCCTGTCGTCGGGGACGTGGGAGCTGCGATTCAGCGTCGCGGGCGAAGCCGCGGTGTACGGGATCAGGTTCGACGTCAAGTAAAGCCGCTATCGCGCGGAGTTCTATCGCATCGAGTCGAAGAACCGGCGGTGTCCCTCGACGATCCGCTTCTCGGCCTCCAGATCGGGCTCGAGCGTCCAGTTGCCGCGCTCGAACGTGCCGCCGAGGAGGATGCCGTCACGGCGGGGAAACATGTAGAGGCCGTTCCCGGGTAGCGTGATGTAATCGATCTCCGGCTGCGGCAGAAGGAACGTCAACTGCCCCTTGGCAGGAACGAGCTCTTCATCTCCAACCAACGTGCGGGCGCCGAGCCCCGTGCAATTGAAGACGAGCGGCTCGTCGAGCGCCGCGAGCGCGTCACGAGGGATCTCGCGAACGACGAGCCGCCCGCCAGCGATCAGGAACTCCTCCAGGAGCGCCCGCATGTAGATCGACGTCTCGATCAACATCGTCGTGAACCGCCGGGCGTACCGCGCCGGGAACGGATGCTCGCGCGGTCCCAGGTCGATCGCATCAGGATAGAGCTCCGGCAGGCTCTGCGGCGGCTGCGGCGCGTCCGACAGGCTGTAGTTCTCGATCCAGCGGATGCCGAACTCCTGGAACGGCAAATCCTGGAACAGCCGCTTCGACAGCCGCGCCGCACGCGAGAACTGCTCGTCGAACGCTGGCGTCGTGCGGCCCCGCTCGAAGACGCTGAATGGCCCCCATTGCGCGCCTGCGATATTCGACGTCGTATTCGGTGGGATGTCCTTCGCGTAGATCGTCACCGCGACGCCGCGGCGCTGAAGCAGTCGGGCCGTCGCCAGTCCTACCGCGCCGCACCCGATCACGGCCGCGCGGTCCTGCGATCCCGTCCAGCCAGTCAACTCGTCCACCGCGAGACGCGCAGTCCCCCAAGAAAGCGTCACGCCGCCGCCGCCGTGGCCGTAGTCGTGAACGAGCAGCTTGTCGCCGAGCCGCTCCGCGCGAAGGACGAACCCGGAAGGGCGGAAAGGCCGCAAGCCGGCGACGGTGCGAATCACGCGCTGAGGCGACACGTCGACCCGCGCGAACTGCCGCCTGGGCGGGGACAGAACGTCGAAGCGTCGCGTTGCGCACCCGGGGACCGCCGCCGCCACGGCGATGCCGGCCAGTTTCAGGAAGCGGCGTCGCGCGATCAGCGATTCAGGCATCGCAGAACGCTAACGCGGGGCGCTCGCGTCGCCGTCGAACTCGCGATTTCGGCGCGGCCTGCTCGCGGCCGACGCGTCCGGCGACGATCGCCGCGCGCGCGTACGCCTCGGGGCGGACGGGAGCGCCGGCCATCCCGCGCAGCATCGCCAGTTGGCCGACGTGCGTGAACGCGTCTGCCAGCGGTCCCTGGATCAGTTTCTCGATGGAGCCCGGGACGAGCGAACCGTCCGCTAGCTCGCGATCGAGCGTCGCGAGACCGTCGAAGAAACGTCCTACCTCGACGTCCCAGTCGCCGCCGCCCTCCGCCTTCCACACATAATCGCCACGCGTCAGCGTGATCGCCCACGCCATCAGATCGGCCATGTGCGCGACGATCCGCACGGGAGATCGTGCCGTGTCGCCGAACGACGCGACGGCGAACCCCGGCGGCACATCACGAAGCACCTTCGTTGCGCGATACGCGAGCGTCGCCGCGAAGTGCCGCAACACGCCGCGGCCGTCGCCTGGAGTCACGGTGCGCGAAGAATCCGCGCTGTCCATCCCGGTAGTCTGCACACGCGGGGCCGGGAGCGCAACAGCGTCGACGCGATTCGAGAAGACGCGGCGGCCAAACGTTCTGTCCCTGCGTCTGAACACCATCACGGAGGTGTCATGCCAGCAACACTGCTCGCGACGGCCTTGGTCGCTCTGTCCCTTGGACAGAACCTCGAACCCTACGGCGGCAACTGGATCGCGGAGTTCGGCGGCGCCACGTTTATCCGCCTCGAGCTAAGCGTGACGGGCAGCACGCTCGCAGGCCGCATTGCCCTCGGCAACATAGAACTCGATGCCGAGGGCCGCATCAAGGCCGTGAAGGAAGCGCGGAACCGACCGATACCGATCTTCGATGTGGTCATGCGCGACTCGGGCGTCTCGTTCTCGATCAAGGAAGGCAACGACACCGACCGCTTCGAGATGCGACTGAGCGACGGCGAGGCCGAGCTGCGCTTCCTCTTCGACGAACACACCCTGAAGGAGCTGAAGGACGACGGCATTCCAGCGCCGAAGCCGGTGCGGCTGAAACGAGTCGCGCGCTAGCGCGGAGGAGCCACCTCGGGATCCGTCGCGACCCATCCCATGAGGGTCTGGTAGCCGATCGCGAGAAGCGTGGCGCCGACGAACATACCCAGGAGGCCCCCCGCCGCCATACCGCCGAGTGCGCCGAGAAGGATCACCGGCATCGGTGCATCCACGCCGCGACCGAGCATCAACGGCTTCAGCACGTTGTCGGTCAGGCCGGAGACGGCAAGAAGGACCGTGTAGAGGATGGCGGAGCCGGTGCCGTAGTGACCGCTCGACCAGATGTAGACGATGGCCGGCAGTAAGACGAGCATCGCCGGAATCTGCGCGATGGCGAGCACGAGAACGATGACGGCCAGCACGCCTGCCCACGGTATGCCGGCGATGAGCAGGCAGATGCCGGCGATGAGGGCCTGGATGAACGCGACGCCAACCACTCCCTTGGCGACCGTCCGGATCGTCGCAGTGGACAGGTCGACGAATTCGGCTCCGCGCTCCCCCGCGACTCTCTCAAAGATCGAGCGGATCGCGCGCGCTCCCCCTTCGCCGAAGGTCATCATGATGCCGGCGACCGCGATAGCCGCGAGGAACTTTATCAGCCCGCCACCGATGCCGGCGACGAAACTCAGCGCCCCAGCGGCCAGGTGGCCGATCTTCGGCTGCAGGCTCTGCACCAGTGCGGGCAGATCGGCGTGCGCCTTCGTCCAGTAGGCGTGCACCTGCTCGCCAATGAACGGCCACTGGGCGACGCCTTCTCTCGGCGGCGGCACCTGGAGCGTGTTGTTCTGTACGTCCTGGATCAATCGACGCACCGAGTCGCCGAGCGAGTTCATGAGCGCCGCGGTCGGCACGACGATCACCACGATTCCAAGGATCACCAGGAGCGTGGCGGCCAATCCCTGGCGGCCGCCGAGCTTCGCGGCCACCGATTGATGCAGGGGGTAGAGCGTAACGGCCAGAATCAGACCGGTGCTCATCAGGTTCAAGAACGGGGAGAAGATCTGAAAGCAGAGCACGGCCAGGGCCAGGACGAGGCTGGCGCGAATCAGGACATCGAGAAGGAAGGCGGAGACCCGACTTTCGAGCTCGGGATCAGGATCGTACAGTTTGCTCATCTTGGGGGCCGTGCGTCGCATAATGCATGGTGTGATTCGCGGTGTCAACGGAACCTGGCGAGTCCGTCTCCTGGCCAGTGAGCTGCGGCAAACACTTCGCCGCTTCGCCCACGCGCCTGCCTACGCAGCATTGACGATCGGCATTCTCGCGGTGGGCATGGGCACCAACGCGGCGATGCTCGCGCTCGTCGACGCGCTGCTGTTTCGCCCTCCCGCTCACGTACTCGCTCCCGAACGCGTCGTCCGTCTGCTGTTCCGGGAGGAGGGGGAGTCCGGCCCCAAGCGGACGAACGCATTACGCCGGCCTTCCTCGACCTGAGGAAAAGTGGCGCGTTTGAAACAGTGGCTGCATACGCCGACGCGTCGGTGTCGGTCGGCGCGGGACGTGACGCGGTCCTGGCGAACGCCCTCCTCGTGTCGCAGGATTTCTTCCAGGTTCTTCGCCCGCAGCCGTTCCTCGGCACCTTTGCCACTGCCGGTGAGGTGGCGGATGGTGGTGAATGGGTCGTGGTCTCGCACGGATTCTGGGAACGCTACTTCGGTGCGCAGCCGAATGCCGTCGGTGCGAAGGTCACCATCGATGGGGAGGTTCGGACGATCGTCGCCATCGCCCCCAATCGATTCTCAAACCTCAGCACCCGACGGATCGACCTGTGGCTGCCGCTCAACCACCTGCCTGTGGGCACCTCCATTCCGTCGAAGTGGCGGGAGAACCGCGAACGTGCCTGGCTCAACGTTGTGGGACGGCTTCCCGAAGACGCCAGCCGGCGTGTCGCGGAACAGCGCGCGACCGCAACCTTGCGCCACGCGAGCCTCGCGGCGAAGGATCGGGACCCGCTTGCCGAGGCGGTGACCGCGTCGCTCGTGGACGGCCGGGAAGGCGAGGCGCCGATAGAAACCAGGGTTTCGTTCTGGCTTGCCGCGCTGTCGGCCATCCTGCTGCTGATCGCTTGTTCGAATGTGTCGAATCTGGTCCTCACGCGCCTGATCGCTCAGCGGCGGGAACTGCTCGTCAGGAGAGCGCTCGGCGCATTCGCCGGCTACTTCACACTGCGCGCCCTGCTTGAAACGCTGGTGATCGTTGCGCCGGCCGCTCTCGGCGCCCTGGTCGTTTCGGCCTTGTTGCGAAGTGGGATCGTCGAGTTCGTTCCTCGTGACGTACCGCTCTCAACCGCCCTGTGGGACCCGCGGACTGCCAGCTTGGTGATCGGGACTGTCGTGTTCGCGCTGGCGATTGTGTTTGGGATCTCCCTCTGGGGAATGAGAGCCGCACTCGGAAAGAACGAATCCATCCTCTCTACCCATGCGGCCTCCTCGAGGATCAGGATCCGGCGGGGATTGTTGGCGGCGCAGGCGGGACTGTCGCTTGTGCTGCTGTTTGTCGCGGGTGTGTTTACCCTCAGCCTGCGCCGAGCGGAGTCATTGGATCTCGGCGCGGAGCTGGATCGAACGATTCAGCTCACCATCAACCTGGCACCCGCGCACCGCGCGCCTGGCGTGGCGGCGACGCTCTATCAACAGGCCCTCGAGCGGCTCGCGCAACATCCGGGTGTCGAGCGGGTCGCCCTTTCGGCAGGGTCGCCGTTCATGTCGGGGAGCGGGATCGGCCCTCGGACATCCGACCGGAGCTTCCAGGAACTCTGGGCGCATCGGTCCGAGGTCGCCTATCGCAGCGTGATTGGGGCTGGTTTCTTCTCGACGGTCGGCGCCACTGTTCGCGGTCGCGACTTCACTGAAACGGATGCGGCGGATGCCGAGCCGGTCGCGATCATCAACGCGCCGCTGGCCCGCTACTTGTGGCCGTCGAGCGATGCGATCGGTCAGTGCATGTGGCTTGATTCCGAGCCGGCGTGCGTGAAGGTCGTGGGCGTCCTCAGCGGCGTGTGGAAGTTCAACGCGCTCGACCGCGAGCGAATGGCCGTCTATCTGCCGCTCGCCCAGGTTCCGGGCGCGGTTCCGAGTGCGTTGTTCGTGCGGCCGAAACTGGACGCTCGCCGCTTTCTGCCCGAGGCCCTCGCGGCGGTGCAGAACATCCGCCCGGACCTTCCCGCCGCACGTGGCGTCTTGCTTCGCACCGTGGTGGAGAACGATTTTCGCCCGTGGCGGCTGGGCACCACCGTCTTCTCAGCGTTTGCCGGGGTTGCCCTTTTGCTCACCGCCATCGGGCTGTACGGCGTTGTGGCTGCGTCCGTGGAACTCCGCAGGAAAGAGATCGCCATTCGCGTGGCACTCGGTGCTCGTGGCCCTGACGTGATGAGAGCGGTGGTGGGGGAGGGTCTTCTCTCGGTGTCTGTCGGACTCGTCGCCGGAATCTTTTTGATTCTCGTCGCCAGCCGCTGGCTGAGCCCGATCCTGTTCCAGACATCCCCCAACGATCCGTTTGCCCTGATGGCGACCGTCGCAGTTCTGCTCTTCGTGGCTGCTGCCGCTGCGACCGTGCCGGCGGCCACGGCCCTACGGATTACACCGAACAACGCCCTGCGGGTGGAGTAGTTCGAGGAACGTCGGAAATGCACGACGCCCCGGAGCCGCCACGGGATTTCGTGGACGGGCCAATCGCATGCCGCGCAGCGGCTGCCGCCTCGGAGCGCGAAGCCACGGCTGGACCACAGGTTGCCGGGACAAGCGAACCCTCATCAGCTCTGGCCCGCTTCTTGTAATTCCAGCGAAGTCGCCCCCCCACAATCAGCTACGGTTCGCAAGTAGCTCAGCGAGCGCAAAACACGATCGCCGCGGCCACGTCGGTACTCCGGTAAGAGAGGACATGGAGCTGAATCCCGCTGACGCCCCCGTCGTCCCGGACTTGCCCGACTCGACCGCCCTGCTCGAATACCTGCATCGCGAGCGGGCCAGCGGAAAGAAGCTCATCGCGTTCGCCATCGGCACACGGCCAGAAGCCATCAAGATGGCTCCATTACTTCGATACCTGGCCGATCGCTCGGACACCTACATAGCGGCGCCGATCGTGACCGGCCAGCATCCGGACGTGCTCCACATCCTCAGGGAAGATTTTGGAATCCTGCCGTACGGCAACCTTGGAGTCCTGAACCCAGGGCAGACACTGAATCAGCTCACCAGCCGACTGTTCTTCTCCGCGCACGATCTCTGGCTGCAGGCACGTGTGTTCGACGTCGAGGCCGATTTGTGGGTGGTACAGGGCGATACCACGTCGGCATTCGGCCTCGCGCTCGTCGCTTTTCACAACCGGAAACCGGTCGCGCACGTCGAGGCTGGGCTCCGCACCGAGAACCCGTACGACCCGTTTCCGGAAGAGATGAACCGCCGTCTGATTGGCCGTCTCGCGTCGATCCACTTCGCCCCGACGCCGACGGCTCGCGACTGCCTGCTACGCGAGGCGGTACCAGCCAACCAGATTGTAGTTACGGGCAACACGGCAATCGACGCGTTGGAAAAGACCCTCGCCCGTCCGTGTGACTTTTCCGATACCCCGCTCGCGGGGATTCCACTGAACGACGGCCGCTTAGTCGTCGTCACCGTCCATCGCCGCGAGTCATGGCCCGATTTGGCCGCCATTGCTGATGCCCTTCGCACGGTCGCTGATCGTTTTTCCGACGTGCGGCTCGTGTTGCCGGTGCATCCCAATCCCGAAGTCGGGAGAGTGCTCCGTTCACGTCTCGAGCCACACGACCGCATTCACCTCACGCCGCCGTTGCGATATCCCGTGTTCATTCATCTCCTTCGACAAGCGACACTCATTGTCACGGACTCGGGTGGAATCCAGGAGGAGGCGCCCACGCTGCAGCGGCCGGCGCTCGTCTTGCGTGATCGGACTGAACGCGCAGAAGCGATCGGCGTCGGCCAGATCAAGCTGATCGGACGCGATCCGGTACGCATTGTTGAGGAATGCTCGCGACTGCTCAGCGACGAGAGCGCCTATCGGGCCATGCAACGAGGGTCCAACCCGTTCGGCGACGGACACGCCGCGCGGCGCATCGTGGCGGCGATGGACGCGTGGTTCAGCGGTGCCAGTTGCCTGCTGCCCCCCGACCAGGAATTTCGACCTGAGACCGTATGATGCAAGGCCTCGATGCGATGACCGTCGCGGCTTCGGGGATGCTGGCCGTGGCGTCAGCGATCTTCGTCGTCTACAGCATCGACGAACTCGCGCTCCTCGTCGCCTATGCGGTCTGGCACGTCCGCCATGGCCGACCGTCGAAGCGGCGACCGTTGGGTGCCGCGATGCTGCGCCAGGAGCCGGAGGGGCGCCTGGCGATCCTTCTGCCGGCATGGGACGAGTCCAACGTCATCCGCCGAATGCTGGAGGCGAACATCGCGCGCGTGGACTATGAGAACTACCGCATCTTTGTCGGTGTGTACCCGAACGATCCGGCCACACAGCACGAGGTGGCCGCGCTGGCGCTCCAGCATCCACGAATCGAATGCGTCGTCGTAGAGCGTCCCGGGCCGACGACCAAAGGCGATTGCCTCAATCAGCTGTACGCCGCGGCCTGTCGCGAGGCCGTGGTGTCGGGCTTGCCCTACGCCGCATTCGTGCTCGATGACGCCGAAGATCTGATTTCGCCGCTCGCGTTTCGCGTCGTCAACCATTTCATTCGTGACGTGGACGTCGTTCAGCTGCCGGTGCTGCCGCTCCGAGGCCGGTCGACGGAGTTAACCGCCGCGCACTACGGCGACGAATTCGCCGCCCTGCACGCGCGCGACATGCCGGTTCGCGAGTGGATATCGGGCGCGGTGCCGTCAGCGGGTGTCGGCACCGGCTTCAGTCCGAGAGCGCTGCAACGCGCGGCCGAGCGCAACCACGGCAAGCCGTTCAGCCTGACGTCGTTGACCGAAGACTACGACTTGACGATGCGGCTGGCCGACGGCGATATGCGGTTCACGTTTGCGATCGAAGCGTTGTTTCGTCCCGCCGAAGACCGTTCCGGACTCCCGATCGACGATGCGATTGCGATCCGCGAATTCTTTCCGCGGACCCTGCGGCCCGCGATTCGTCAGAAGGGTCGTTGGATCGTGGGTAACGCGCTGCAAGGCTGGCAACAGCTCGGATGGGGCCCGAGCTGGGGACTTCGGTATTTCTTCTTTCGCGACCGCAAAGTCCTGATCGGACACGTGGCGACCGGGCTGGCGAGCGTTGCGCTGCTGCTCACGCTGGCGATCTGGGCCACGCGCGCGCTGGTCTTCGGCGAGACGGCTTTCCCCCGCGTGGTGACGCCGGGCGGATGGGTTGAGCTGCTGATCCGTGTGAGCGTCGTGCTAATGATCATCTTCCTCGCCGTGCGCGCCGGCTTCGTCGGCGCGGTCTACGGCAAAGCGGAGGGGGCCCTGTCGATTGTTCGGGCGATCTGGGCCGGGTGGATCAACTTCGCCGCGTCGGTCCGGGCGCTGTGGCTGTTCTCGACGCAGCGCCGCCCGCGCTGGGACAAAACCGTCCACGAGTTCCCGGACGCCGCCGCCGCCGAGAAGCGACCATGATTCACTTACTTGACCGACCACATCGCGTCCAGATCCGCGCGGCGGTTGGCGTTGCCCTGCTCGTTCTGCTACAGGCGGCAACGGTCGCCGCGCAGACGTCCGACCGCGATCGGTTATTGAACTGTTTTTACGACGCGCGCACGAGCCGTCCCGACGAGGCGCGGTCCTGCCTCACCAAGCTTCTCGCTGCACAGCCCGGCGACACGCAGGCGCTGGCTGAACTGGGGTTCTTCGAGGTCGCGCAAAAGAACGACAAGGCGGCGATCGACGCGTTCAACCGCGCCGTGGCGGCGGGTTTGACGCGCGCGGACGTGCGGGCGCAGCTGGGCTATCTGCATCTGGCCCGCCACGAACGCGAGCTCGCGCTTGCACATTTCGAGGCCGCCCTCGCGCTTGACCCGGCGAACGAACAAGTCCGCATGCAGACGGCGTACATCCTCGACGAGATGGGGCGAGAGCGCGAGGCCCAGCGGGAGTTCGATCGGGTCGCAAAGGAATCCACCAACGACACGGTAAGACGCCAGGCGTGCGGCGCCGCGGACGTGCTGACCCCCCTCGCCATGCGACGCCTGCCGCGTCCGTATTACGTGGACATCTACACGGCGCCAGACTGGCACGACCACATCGATGTTGCGACGCTTCCGCTACGGGTTCGCGGCGGTGTGGCCGTCGGACCCGGCGATCGGATCGAGGTCTTCGGCCAGACGGCGATCCTCGCCGACAACAGGTCAAGGCTGGTGGACCAGGCGGGACCGATTATTTACTTCGACAACGTGATGACCGTAGGCGGCGGCGCCAGCATCCAGCCGTTCGCCTCGATCGGCCTGACGGTCTCGGCCGAGATCGGCGCCGCGTACGACCTCTTCGATCGGCTGCGCGACCCCTGGCGCTTCGATGCGCGCGGCGGAATCCAGTACTACGGCGCGTGGCAGCATGCGAGCCGCTGCCCACCGTCGCTTTCGGTGCCGCTGCGCCCGGTGCTCGAGGTGTACGGCGCGTCAATCTATTTCTCGCGCTATGAGAACCTGATTACATCGTTACGGCTTCGGCCGGGCATTCGGGTGCTGGAGACCGAGCGGCTGTCGCTCGACGCAAATCTTCATCTCGCCGGGATCGTCGATACGGAACGCCTGGACTTCAACAACGTGTTCGAGTTCGGGGGCGGTGTCATCCTGACGCCCGATCGACGTCTTGGGATTCGTCTGGCTGTTGAAACCGTGCAGCGCCGGTTCCGCGGGGGGGATCACGACGTGGTGACCCGTATTCGGGTCGAGTACGCGGCGCGCTTCTGACGCGGCTCCAGGCGCCGGGCACACGGGATGCCGGAGGTTGCCTACGAGAGCCCGGAATCCCTGCCGCGGCTACAGGCCGTTTCCCGCCGGAGCGCCCGGCGTAACGATTGCATCTTCACCCTCCCTTACGCTCACGCTCGAGGAGGTCAAGCCGGCGTGCAGGATGCCAGCAGCGGTCGTGCATCGGGCTCTCGCGGCGCATTGATGCGCGTCGGGGCATGCCTCGCCCTGGCGTCCCATCTCGCATGCGCCGGCATGAACAAGAAACCCGAGCAGCCCGACCTGACGGCCTGGCCAGAGATCCGGTCCGACTTCCGCGTAGAAGTGTTGCGGGGCCGCATGCACGAGTACTCGACGACGTTCGCAGCGGAAGTCGATGTCGCGGCCCGCGCGATCGAGGAACGGGCAGATGACGCGACGGTGAAGCGCAACGCGGTGCTCTGGAGAGTGCGCGCCATCCCCGAGATGCGCAAGGCGTGCTTCAGGTTAGAACCGATCGGTGCGCTCGTCGACGCGTGGATCTTCGCTCGGCAGATGGATCAGTTTTTTCGCGACGGTGCCGGAGCGAACGCGTTCGGTTCTCACCAACCCGAAGTCGTCGCGGTCTCCAATCGATTGCTCGAACAGATGCGTGGGATTGGCAACTCAATTGCCGTGTCTCCTGAGGCACGCGCTGAGTTCGAGCGCAAGTTCATCGATCCGTGGCTCGGCGAACATCCGCTCCGCGACGTCACGTTCGTCCGCGAATCCCCGATCGCTCGTTTCGCGGAACAGTTCCCGGGACGCGGCGACATGTTCCAGTCCGTCGGCACCATGGAGGGACTGGCGATCGGCCTTTCCCAGCAAGCGCGCATCTACCTGGCCGACCTGCCACGACAGATTCGCGGAGAGGTGGACCTGATGCGTGCGGACATCCTCCCGCAGGAGAGCCTGACGTCGATGCAGAGTGACCTGCACCTGAGCGCCGCCGCGGTGGATCGACTCGCGTCCACCGGCGAGGGCATTACGCCTCTCGTTGCGAGCGAGCGACGCATCATCCTCGACGAACTCAGTCGGCAGCGGGCCATGGTGATGGATGCCGTCTCCGCCGAGCGGGAGCGGGTCGTCAGCGCCCTCGTGCGCGCGTTTGCCCTGGAGCGCATTGAGCTGCTCCGCAGCGTCGAGGCGCAGCGGCTGGCGACGCTCGAATGGGCGACCACCGAGCGTCTCGCGGTGATCGCCGAGCTGCGTCGCGAGTTGACCACGTCGATGAACACCATAAGTACCGAGCGCGGACACGCCGCCAACGACGTGCGGCGCATTGTCGATGGCGTGTTGGTGCGCGTCGGCCTTTTCCTGGTCGCAGCGGTAGTGCTTGCGCCGCTCGTCGCTCACGCCTACGTGCGTGTGTGGCCGCGCCGACGGCGCGAGCCGCAGACCTAAATCAGTTCAGCTTCGGCCCCGAGCTCAACTGGACCGCACGCCTCACAACACTCCGCATATTTCACGGCTCTCTCTTCGATGCTAGAGTGCCACCCCTCTGCTCGGCAGGATCCTCGATCTGGGAGGACACCATGGCCCGACAGGCGCCCATCATCATTGTTCCGAGACCGCCATCGGGACCGAAACCGACCTTCACGGCGATCCTGCGGCGTCGGCACGATCAGCTGCGCCTCGAGTTCGAGTTCTACAACCTTGTTCTCAACACGTCCACACCGGCCAAGCCGGTGCTCGTCCGGAAGACCGCCAACCAGGCCGCGCACGTGGTCGTCGTCTTCTGCCCCCAGCACGTTATGGAGCAGGCGCTGTACGAAGTCGACACCGAGGCTTCGGACGGCGTCATCACCACCGGCCGACCCCGAACGAGCCCACCCAGCATGAGGCACCGAAGCAGCCGCCGCTCGGGGCGCGCGTCGCCGACCCGTCGCGGCTGGCCTTCCGGCTACCGGACGAGGTGCTCGAGATTCCTTTCACCGAAGCTGGCTTGTTGGACTGGAGTGGCTGGATTCCCAACGTCGCCCCGACGGCGCGGGCGTCTGCCGCCATCCAGCCATTTCGTAGCGGCGAGGCGAAACCAAAGGTCAAGCCGCCCGGCAAGCTGGAAACGGCGATCGAGCTGCCGTGGTGGCTGATCATCTCGCCCCACGTGCACACCGGCTGGAATCACCGACCAGATCCAGTCACACACGGCGGGCGGACGGAGCTGTGGCACACCAGACTTGGCGGTCGTTCTTCCTCAGGCGCCATTGACGAAAGCGACGCCGCCCGGATGACGATTCGCGCGATCTGGACGCGCGACCCGAAGTTCCAGGATTACTTGAACGGTGTGGACGGCAGCGACCCCGTTGACGGCGAGAGCTTCGCACAGCATCCCATCGGGTTGCCGTTTCGCACGCCGCTGTCACCGCGCGACCGCTACGACCTCGTGACATCGATGTCGAGGCACCCGCACGAACTCCTGAATTCCACGTATGTGCCCAAGCCCGCCGACGTGGATCGGCTGATGCTCACCTCCCTCGGCGGGTGGCTGGACGTCCGCGGTTGGTGGGACACCGAAGGCACCGACGGTTCGGGCACGAGCCTGCAAGCGTGGCGGCACAAGGCGACGATGGGCCGCGATCATTACGTGCGCATCGTGCGATCTGGATTTGCGTTTCCAGAGACGCCCGGGCTGTCGCTCATCAAGGTGACGGAGCGCAAGTTCCGTACGCACGAGGGGCGACGGATCGCGTATCTCTTCCAGCGTTACTACATCGTGGTGCGACGTCCCGAAGCCGTCTTGGGCGACTCGATACACCGCGCCAAGGGCCGGGCGTTTCCGTTCACGCACCTCAGGATCACGAGGCTCGTCACGCCGACGTTGGACCCGCCCGGTAAGCACATCGACGATCCGCCGGGGTTCGGTACTCCCAGCACGACGGTCTTCGTCCCGCGCATCGGCGGGAAGCCGTTCCTCTTCCACATGATCGGCACCGATCGCGTGGGGCGGACGCGCGACTTCGAGGCGCCAGTCGTGTTCGTCGACTCGACGCTGGCCTCGGAATCCGACGCGATGGAGAAGCTGCACGATTGGTACAACGGGCTCGAGCCGGATGCGCCCGAGCGGGCCATCCAGATGCATGGTGCGCACGTCGCGGTTGCTCCCGATGGTGCCCGGCGAGGCGCCCGGGGCGACGGACCTTGAAATCGGCCTCTTCACGCTCGGGGCGGAGTCTGCCCGCCACCGGAAATCCGCCGAACGACGCTCCCGTGCCGGGGACCACCTGAAGGCCATGGGAAGGCCTGCGTTCTTCCCGACCATGGCGGAGGCGCAGGTCCGCCTTGCCGCAGCCGAGATGGCGCTCGGCGGCGCGCTGCCAAGCAAGCCGACCGTCGTCCTCGACCAGGACTACATCGACTTCGACTTCGCCGGCGCCGGCAAGGGCGAGATCTTTGTAAGACTCAAGGACACAACAACCCGACAGCCATGCAGTTCGGCGGAGGAAGCAATCAGGCGGGCGACCGTACGGGCGGCGTGATCACGCCGAACCTGGCCATCACCGCGCTGTCCCGCCGTACCGGCACCGTCGGGGGTGATCCCAAAAAGTTCCAGGCAGGGGACTTCGACCCAGAGGACTTCTTCGGTTCGCTGGAACCCAATCTGCTCGGGGACATCTCGCTGCAAAAGGTCATCGCTCCAATCACGGGGCACCTCTTCGATCTTTCTGATCCCGCCAAGCGCGATCGCATCATGCAATTGTCGACGCGCGAGACGCCTACGGCGATCGTCACCGAGTTGCGCTGGCGCCCGCTGCTCCAGAACTTCCCCAAGGACGTGCCCGATCCGCTCTTCGTGGCATCGCTGGGCGTCCCGGCGACGCTCGATCTGACCGCGACCATCACCACGCCGAAGGGTGCACCGAAGGACTCGACCACCGTGGTGGTCGGCGACTTGCGGAACTTCCAGATCGCACTGCTCACCGGGGCGAAGTTCCTGACCATCGAGTTCGACCGTTTGCAGTTCCGTTCGGAGAGCGGCGCAAGCACTGACGTCGACGTCGTCATCCGGCAGGTGGTGTTCGTCGGGCCTCTCGAGTTCGTCAATCAGCTCAAGGACTACCTCACGTTCAGCGCCGGCGGCTTCTCCATCGAGGTAGTGCCGACACACGTGCTGGCGGAATTCCAGATTCCGCTGCCGTCGATCACCGTCGGCGTGTTCGCGCTGCAGAACATCTCGTTCTCCGCCGGCGCGATGATCCCGTTCACCGGGAAGCCGGTCCGGTTCCGGTTCGGGTTCAGCACGATGGAGAACCCGTTCCTGCTGTCCGTTCTGATCTTCGGCGGCGGTGGGTTCTTCCAGATCGGCATCGGTCCCGACGGCGTCGAGGAGCTCCAGCTCTCGCTGGAGTTCGGGGTCGTCGCGGCGATCGACTTCGGCGTGGCGTCCGGTTCGATTCGCATTACGGCCGGCATCTACCTGGCGATCGGCGTCGCGTCGCAGCAAAACCCGGAAGGGAAGCTCGAGCTCACCGGGTTCATCATGCTCAAAGGGCAGGCCGAAGTGCTCGGGCTCATCACGGTGACGCTCATCATGAAAGCGAGCATCACCTACATCCCGGATACGAAGCGGGCAGTCTGCCGGGCCGTCGTCATCGTGGAGGTCGACGTGCTGCTGTTCAGTGGCTCGGTCGAGGTGGAGTACGAGAAGAAGTTCGGCGGAAGTGGCGGCAGCGGCGACCCGCCGTTCGGTCAAACGCTGACGGCGGCGGACTGGCAGACCTACGTGGCCGCTTTCGCGCCGATCGGAGCGTGATGTCATGGCTACCGAGATCCTCTGGACGGCGCTCCCCAACGGGCGTACGCGCGCCAAGCTCCGCCTGTCTGTGCACATCTCCCCGCGGCTCACGTATCCGAATGGCGGCGAGGGCACGCTCCTCGACTTTCCCGCGCTGCATGCCTGGCCGCCCGCCGGCCTGGCGCTGCAACTGCAGTTCGGCGCCGCGGCGCCGGTGCCTGCGACGATCGTGTCGACTCCCGACCCCGCCCTCTGGCCGCTGCTGTTTCCAACGACGAGCCGCGTCGTATCCCGGACCGTGCCGAACCGCAGCGGCACTCCGGTGCACAGCTATCCGCTGACGAAAATCGCCAAGTTTCTCCAGGACCAGTACACGAAGATCGCCCTGGACTCGCCGGAGGTCTTCCCATCCATTCCGACGTTGCTCGGTAACGGCTTCTCCGACATCCGTTTCAGCGGACGCGACGGAGCGCAGCGCTGGCGGAGCGTGAATCAACAGCTCCGCGGCATTCTCTTGGAACAGCGGGCGGTCGACACGCGTGCGCCATCGACGACCGCCCTCGACTTCGTGCAGTTGGAGGACTTCTTCGCACCCGTTGCCCAGACGCCCAAGGAGATCGAAGCCGTCTTCGGCACCGTGGATCAACCGAAGCGACCCAAGGAGCACCGGCTCGACTTTCACGAGACCGTCCAATTCGTCAACCAGCATCCGGCCTTGCTGCGGTTGCTCGGCCTCGTCATCGATGTGGAGGTGGACGTCGCGGCAGCCCCTGCGGGCGCCACGACCGTGGCGGTGGTTCCCACGGCCGGCGTCCCTGGGGGCATTACGAATCGCCGGCCCAGGACGCATTGCGCGCTCCAGGACAACTGGTTCGCCGCGGTACCGAGCGCGACGGCCACGCATCTCGCCGACGGGTTCCTCCGCTTCGAAGACACCGCGCAGTTCCTGCCCGTGCAGGTCGAAGCGGACGGCGGCGGGCTCAAAGCGGTGGACTTCGCCGGGAATCTTGGCACCAAGCTCGTGAAGAAGACCGAGGACACCGACACGGACAGTCCGGTGCCTTCTCTCCGTGCGGATGGTATCTCTGTCGCGAGACTGGGCGCCGTCGGCCGAACTGCACGACAAGTTCGTGATCCTCGCCAACCTGGAAGGCAACCTCGGAAGCGACACGCTGGAGCTGCATGCCGAGGATCTCGTCCGCGGCTATCGAATAGACGTCTGGGACTCCGCGACGTCGGCGTGGAGCTCGGTGATGAAACGAACCGGGTCGTACCAGATCGCTGGTGGTCCAGCCATTCCCGTGACGGATGAAGGCTTCATCGTCGTCGCCGCGACGAAGAAGCCGCTGGCCGATGATCTGTACCACCCCGAGGAGGTGTTCGCGTGGGACGGCTGGAGCCTGGTTGCGCCACGACCTGGCAAGACGCTCAACACCAACGTCGCCGCGCCCGATCCGTTGCTCGACCGTCCACCGAACAATCCCGGACCTGATTTCAACGCACGGTTCCATTTCGATCATCTGCCTGGTTCGTTGCCAAGCCTTCGCTATGGAACTGGCTACCGCTTCCGCGCACGGACGGTCGACCTCGCCGGAAACAGCCTGCCGCCGGAGTCACCGGCAGACAACCATGCCACCGCGGAGATCAAGTACGGGCGTTTCGAACCTTTACAGGCGCCACCGGTGCTGTTGCGAACGCCGCGTGGCCCCGGCGAGTCGATGGAAACCGTGGCGTTGCGAAGCAATTTCAATGTCGCCCCATCTCCGGCGACGGCCGAACGGCATTTCGTTCCCGGAAAAGTGGCGCAGCTCACCGTGGAGCAGCACGGCGCCCTCGACGTAGTCGATCCCGCCGATCCGTCCAAGCGCGCACTCGACGTCGGGGCGTACGTGGAGCTCGTCAACCGTGACGCGGCCACGCTCATGAATCATCCGAATGCGGCCCCGCACCCCGGCGGTCCGGCTGATTCGTTCGTCTACGACGTCGACGAGGTGTCGATCACGTACGCGCCCGATCCCGCGGTACAAGACTTCGCTTTCAGACTGATCGACGGCCCGAATGCCGGGTACCTGAAGGTGCATCCGTTCCGCGCGGCCACCGCCGAATGGTTTGCTCGCCGCGCCGTGCGGCTCGTACTCAAGGAGGGAAGCGGCCCGCCCACATTCGACCTGGCATCGCAGGTACTCGTGGTGCCGCTCGAAAAGGGGGACCTCGTACACGCGCGCCTGTCAGCCGTGCTCGACCCCGCCGATCTGCGCAAGTTCGGACTCTGGGGATGGATTCTCGAGGCCAATCCCGGCGGCGCGAAGCTGGGTGAGGAGATTGCGCTGATCCGTTCCGGTCAGCACTGGATGTTCGAGCCGTTCCGGATCCTCACGCTCGTCCATGCGGTACGCCAGCCGCTGTTGCGGCCGGAATTCCCGCAGGGCCTGTCGGTTGGACGCGACATCGGGGATACGTTCGCGAACGTCGGGAGATTCCTGTCGTTCAGCCGCAAGAGCACGAGCCGCGTCGACGTCCTCGCGAGCTGGAAGGAGCCGGTGGACCTCGGGCCAGGAGAGGCGTCGCCTGCGGATGTCAATGACCCCGGCGCGCGATCGGTGGACCTCCAGACGGCGTTCACCTTGAAGATCCGTCACGAGGAAGACCTGAACCCCACCGAGGAGGAGTTCCTCCGCCGACACGAGTTCGGCGACACGAAGCACCGCATGGTGACGTACCGCGGCGTGGCGACGACGCGGTACGGCGAGTTCTTTACAAACCGCAAGGTGTTCGCATTTGCTGGCGCCGGATCGACCGAAATACTGGACTCGGGAACGCCGGCCGCCGGCGTCGTCGCTCGGTCGGTCAAACTCGTGCGCGCAGATGGCCAGCCGCTCGTCGAGGGCGTTCATTTCACGGTGGATGCCGTTGCCGGAACCCTCACCTTCGGCGGCGGCCCGCAGGGATCGCTGCCGCCGGCAGGGGAGTCGATCACCGCCGTGTACCTGGTGCCGCCGGTCACTCGGGAGACGGCGGATCCGCCGACCGGGAAGGGAGAGTTTGGGCCGCAGTTGCTCGATGTGCCGAGTTCGGCGCGCCCGGTTGCCCCGAAAGTGCTCTACGCGATTCCGACGTTCGGCTGGGAAGGGCCCTCCGAGGCCGGCGGGACGCTCACCAGCATCCGTCGCGGCAACGGATTGCGGATTTATCTCGAACGGTCGTGGTGGTCATCCGGCGAGGGTGAGCTCCTCGGCGTCCTGACGTGGCCGCTCGCCGAGACCCGGGTGCAGCCAGAAATGGAGACGCCGCAGATGGGTCCACCAGCCCGTCCCCCTGAGGAGGATCCCCGCAGCGCAGTACGTGACCCAATGGGGCGAGGACCCGATCGTGGAGGCGGGTCCACTGGTCGCGAAGTACCCTCGGCTGTCAGCGTTTCCCGCCGCGGTGGCGACCAGTAAAGGGCCGCCACCCCTCACGCTCGACGAACTCGGGTCCAATCCCGATGCGGCGGTCAACGTCGCCGCCCACGCCGTGAGGTACGACACCGACCGGGACCTCTTTGCCTGCGATATCCAGGTCAGGCCGGGCAATGCGTACTCGCCGTTCATTCGGTTGGCGCTTGCGCGCTACCAACCGTCGTCACTCCCCGACGCTCATCTGTCGCGAGTCGTGCTCGCCGACTTCGTCCAACTGGCGCCAGATCGCTCCGCGACCGTGGTGTTCAACCAACAGAATCCGTCGGTGTTAAAGGTGACGCTTGCGGGACTGAGCCACCAGCGCACCGAGGCGACGAAAACCAAGATCTTCCCGGGCGTGGCTATCGTGCTCGTCGAGAAGAAGCAGGCGGGCGCCGACGGGCCCCTGGCATGGGCACCGGCGGCGCCGCCGCTCGCGATGACCGGGAGCCTTACCGGCGGGACGGCCCAGTGGGTGGCCGACGTGACGTTACCGGGACCTCGAACGCCAGGAACGTGGCGACTGGTGATCGAGCAGTACGAGCGACTCGGCACGGAACCGTTCGAGAAGCCACAGGCGAACCCGTTCATCCCGACCCCACCGATCCCGGCGGACCGTCTGGTTCACACCGATATCATCCCGCTGTGACGTTCAGCGCCCCGCCATCTGCAGTACCCAGGTGGCGAGGCGGTCGTCCGGCATCAAGCCGGAAGGCGCCATGGTGTAGGTGAGCCCCTCGAGTCGATCGCGGAGGCCCTTTTCGATCCCTCCGAAAGCGATGAGCAGCGGCACGATCAAGACGCGTTTGCCCTCCGCCGTTCGCTTCTGCACGACGCCCCGTAGCTCGGCCTTCGCCTGTTCCCATACAGGCTTGGGCGCGTCGTCTCGAACGGTCAAATAGTCGATGGAGGCATATCCCGCCTTTGACTGGAGCTGCTGAGCGAGAGAGCGCATGTCGGCGACCCAGCGGCGGTTGTCTTCTTCGTCGTTGGGACCATGCGCCACGATCACGAGCGCCTCGCCTGCAGGATCCTTCCCGATGGCGCCGGCGCGAGTCGCAAGGATCTCGGCGACGATCGGGTGATCGTTAAGGGCAGGAGTCATCCGAATCTTTACCGGGAGAGGTGACCGGCTTCGTGCCATCTTCGGCGGACGCCGTGGCGTGTCCTGCGTGTGCATCAGCGCCCTGAGCGGGGCCGTGGCTCATGCGCGCAAACGCCGCGAGCGCTGGGGGCGCCACGGCTCGTTGTCCGAGTAGAAACTCGGTCGACGTGATCACGGAACTCCACGAGGACACGAAGAGCGGCACCGCGACAATGTCGCTGACGCGACGGGCGACGAGCTTGTCCACCGCCGCCTGGAGGTTCGCGCGCGTCGCCATACCGAACGCCACCTCGGTGGGCATGGTCTTGTCCACTTTCGCGGCAAGCTCCGTAACTCGGGCGTTCCACTCAGCGCTCCCGCCGTGTGCCATGAGCAGGATCCCGGTTTCAGCGGTGGCGACCCGCGGGGCGAGCGTGACGGCGAGGACCAGAAGTGCGGTGCGAAGGATCATTCGTAAGCTCCAGTAGACAAGTCTACCCGGAGGCCTACCGCGTGCGGCTGGCGAGATAGGCAGTCACGGCTTCATCGATGGTTCCGAAAAACGTTTGCTCACCCAGGCGCGCGAAGACCTCGAAGCGTTTGAGCTTGTCCTTGACCGGATCCTTCATCTCGGCGAAGCACAACTCGATTCCAGCGGTGTGCAGCGTGTCGTCGAGCTCGCAGACAATGTCGGCCGCGGTGACGTCGATGCTGGTGACCGGCTCTGCCGCGACGACGAGCCAGCGGACAGGCGTCGGCGAGCTCGCGACAACGTCCAGGACGCGTTCGCTGAACAACTCGGCGTTGGCGAAAAACAGCGGAGCATCCCAACGGAGCAGCACGAGGCCAGGGATCTGACGTGCCTCCGGATACCGGGTGATGTCGTGGTAGCCCTTGACTCGGTCGACGCGACCGAGCACCGCCGAATGCGGTCGCCAGCCGTCCCACAGGAACTCGATCACGGCAATCACGATCGCGAGCACGATGCCCGGAATGGCGCCGAGCGTGGCCACGCCGACGAAGCAGACCATTGAAAGCCAAAACTCCCAGCGCTGGATGCGGTAGATCCGACGAAGGTCGGACACTTCGAACAAGCCGATGGCCGACGCGATGACGACGGCGGCCAGCGCCGTGTTGGGCAGATCCTGGAGCAGGTTGGGCGCGACCAGCAGCAACACGCAGATAGCGAGCGCACCCACGACCCCAGTCAGCTGGGTCTTCGCGCCCGCCGCTTCGGCCACCGGGGTGCGCGACGAGCTGCTGCTGATCGGAAAGCCCTGGAAGAAGCCTGCCGCGAGGTTGGCGACGCCGAGGCCCACCATCTCCTGGTTCGGGTCGACCGGTGTACGCAGGCGCGCCGCATAGGTGCGAGAGAGCACACTGGTGTCGGCGAATGACACGAGGGCCACCGCGACGCCGCCCGTCAGGATGGGCACGAGGCTGTCGATATCGGTGATCGGAAGTTTCGGCGTCGGCAACCCTTGCGGCAAAGGCCCAAGCACGGAGATGCCGAATCGGGTTGCGAGATCGAGTACCGCGACCGCAACCGTGGCTGCCGTGACGGCGATCAACATGCCCGGAACGCGCGGCTGACGCTTCAGGATCAAAATCAGGGCGAGGGTGCCGACACCCACCGCGAGCGCCACGAGGTTCGTGCTTCCCTCCATCACCTTCTCGACGATTCCCCACGCCTGCCGGAGCGGTCCTTCCGCGGAGACCTTGAAGCCAAAGAGCTTCGGGATCTGGCTCAGCACCACGGTCAGTGCGATGCCGTTCATGTAGCCGTAGCGAATCGGCTTCGAGAGCAACTCGGTGATGAAGCCGAGCCGAGCCAGGCCCGCGGCAATGCACACGATGCCGGAAACGATGGCCATCATGCCGGCCACCGCGACGGCACGTTGCGGATCGCCCGCCGAAAGCGGCAGCACGACGGCGAGGATCACGGCCGCGAGCGCCGAATCCGGGCCGAGGACGATGATCCGGCTGGGACCGAACAGGGCGTACGCGATGAGCGGCACGATGGTCGCGTAGAGGCCATAAATGCCCGGCACCCCCGATGCCTCCGCGTACGCGATGCCGACCGGCACCAGCATGGTCGTCATGACCAGGCCGGCGACGATGTCGTGCCGCAACCAGGAGGGGTCGTACTGACGCAGCGTGATCAGCCCCGGAAGCCAGCGCATCCATCCTGCTGCAGCCGCGAGTTTTGCCGGGCGCTCGATGCGCCCACGCTCTGGCATCGTATCGGCGATGATACTTCCTTGACCCCTGCGGGAAAGCCGAGAAGAATCGCGCGTGGAGGCGTATCGTGACGACAAAACGGCTAGCGGCGCTGGTGTTCTGGATCACCGCCGGGCTCTGCTCGGCAGGTTTCTTTTCACCCGCGGCTGCGGAGGTCAGGTTCGCCGTAACCGTTCCCGCCACCGAACCAGGGCCGGTCACCGGCCGTTTGATCGTCGTCGCGTCGAGGAGAGCGACCCCCGAGCCACGGCTGGCGTTCGGGTTGAACGGTCCGCCCGCCTTCGGCATCGATGTCGAGAATCTGAAGCCAGGTGAAACCGCGGTCGTCGACGCAAAGAGCGACGGCTATCCGTTCGAGCTCGGAGCGCTCCCTCCGGGCGAGTACGAAGTCCAGGCGTTGCTGGTGCGCTATACCCAGGCGAAGCGATCGGATGGCCATACGATCTGGGTGCCATTCAGCGAGGCGCGCGCCCAGGCGCCGAGGTTCCCCGGCAACCTGTTCAGCAAACAGGTGCGCGTGAAACTCGATCCGGCCAGTACGACCCCCGTGGCGCTCTCGCTGACCGAGAAGATTGCTCCGGTCGCTCCGCCGGCCGACACGCCGTGGATCAAGCAGGTCAGGATCAAGAGCCAGATCCTTTCCGACTTCTGGGGCCTTCCGATGACGATCGGCGCGGAGGTGCTGCTGCCCAAGGGCTTTGCGGAGAACCCCAATTCGCGCTATCCCGCGATCTACACGTTCGGGCATTTCGGCGGTTCCTTTTCGTTCAACACGAATCCCGCCAGCGATACGCCGAACGCCCGCGCTGCGGCGGCCGACGGCGGTCTGCAGACCGGTTATCAGTTTGCGCAGCAGTGGATGAGCGACGATTTCCCCCGCGTCGTCGGAATCTCGCTGGTGTCGCCGGGACCGTACTTCCTCGAGTCCTACGCGCTGAATTCAGCGAACAACGGGCCGTGGGGCGACGCGATCATCAAAGAGCTGATCCCGCATCTGGAAAAGACCTTCCGGCTGATTCCCGAACCGTACGGCCGCATCGTCGAGGGGGCCTCGACCGGCGGCTGGGAAGCGCTCGCACTCCAGCTTCACTATCCCGAGTACTTCGGCGGGGCGTGGGTCTTCAATCCCGATCCCATCGACTTCACCAGGTATCAGCTCGTTGACGTCTACAAGGACGAGAACATGTTCACCGTTCGACCGAGCGAGTGGACGGTCAAAGAGCGACCCTTCAGGCGAACGCGCGAAGGGCAGATGACGGTCAGCCTGCGGGAGATGGCGGCACTTGAAGCCGTCATGGGATCGAAGGGACGTTCGTACTATCAACTCGACATCTGGCAGGCGACACATGGGCCGGTTGGGCCCGACGGCTACCCGGTCGCGCTCTTCGACAAGAAGACCGGCGCGATCAACCGCGACGTCGTCACGTACATGCGCGCCAAGGGCTACGATCTCTCTGGCTTCGCACGCGACAACTGGGCGAGGCTCGGACCGTTGCTTCGCGGCAAGATCCACATGTTCGCCGGCGAGATGGACGACTTCTATCTCAACCTCGGCGTCTACAAGTTCCAGGAGATGGTGACCGAAGTGGGAGGCAAGGACTATCCGATCCGCTTCGAGTACGGACGTCCGAAGAAGGGGCACAACTGGCATCACACCGACTGGGCCGGAGTCGTCCGCGAGATGGCCGCCTACATACGCAAGATCGCGCCGCCGGGCGCGAAGATTCCCGAGTAGACGAACCATGAGGGCGAAGTTCGTCAGTCTCGCTTTCGTTCTGCTGTCCCTCACGGCCGCCGCGCAGAACCAGCCGGCCTACGACATCGTGATCCGCAACGGTCACGTGCTCGACGGCGCCGGCAATCCGTCGATTCGGGCGGACGTGGCGATCAAAGAGGGTCGTTTCGTGCGCATCGGCGTGGTGACGGGGCGCGGCGAGAAGGAAATCGATGCCGCCGGCAAGTACGTGTCGCCCGGCTGGATCGACATGATGGATCAGTCGGGCAGCGCGCTGCTCAAGAACGGCCTCGCGGAGAACAAGCTCCTCGCCGGTGTGACGACGGCCGTTGGCGGCGAAGGAGGAACGCCGGTGCCCGTCGAGGGGATCGCCGATTACTTCGCCACCCTCCAGCGGCAGGGGATCAGTATCAATTTCGGAACCTATTTCAGCGCCTCGCAAGCGCGCGTCGCCGTGCTCGGGCGTGAAAACCGCGCGCCCAGCGCGGAGGAACTCACACGCATGCAGGCGATCATGGAACAGGCGATGCGCGCCGGCGCGATGGGCATGACGACCGCGCTCATCTATCCGCCGTCGAGTTTTGCCACGACGGCCGAATTGGTCGAGCTCGCCAAAGCCACATCCAAGTACGGCGGGATCTATGCGAGCCACATTCGTGGCGAAGGCAAGGAAGTCGTGCAGTCGGTGGCTGAAGCCATCGAGATCGGCGAGAAAGCGGGAGTACCGATCGAAGTGTTCCACCTGAAGGTCGCGCACAGCCCCGGTTGGGGCATCTTGATGAAAGAGGTGGGGCAGCTCGTCGAGACGGCGCGCGGCCGCGGGGTAGACGTGGCCGCGGATCTTTACGTGTACACGGCGGGGGGCACAGGGCTCGAAGCGACCATCCCGTCATGGGCGCATGAAGGCGGTCGCCCCGCGCTTCTCGAGCGGTTGGCGGACCCGGCGATCCGAGCACGACTGAAAGGGGAGATCACAACCGGATCACCTGGCTGGTGGAACATCATCGAAGCGGCCGGTGGATGGGACGGCATCGTCCTGGTCAACGCAAGCAATCCCGACAACGCGCGGTTCGAAGGTAAGCGCATGAGCGACATCGCGCGCGAGATGGGGAAGGACCCTGCCGACGCCGCGTTCGATCTTGTGGCGGCGGGCAAAGGGCGCGTGATGGCGGTGTATCACATGATGAGCGAGCCCGACATCGAAGAAGCGCTCCGCTTTCCGTGGACGAGCATCGGCAGCGACGCCGGCACGGCGCTCGTGCCCGGCCAACCCGATGCGATCGGACTGCCTCATCCCCGCGCGTACGGAAACTTCCCGCGCGTCATCGCTCGTTACGTGCGGGAGAAGAAAGTGCTGACGCTCTCGGACGCCATCCGCAAGATGACGTCGTGGCCCGCCACACGGCTGCGGCTCGCCGATCGTGGAGTCATACGCGAAGGCGTGTGGGCGGATGTCGTGATCTTCGATTTCGACAAGATCCAGGATCGATCCACGTATGACCAGCCGTATCTCTCCCCCGAGGGGATCGAGTGGGTGCTGGTCAACGGTCAGGTGGTGATCGAGCGTGGCACCCACACGGCCGCCCGTCCCGGCCGGGTGCTGTATGGGCCCGGGCGCGCCATCGCGCAGCAACAGACCACGGCCGCGCGGCCACCCGTGCTGACCGCGCCGATCGACGTCACGATTCCCAAGCCACCCACGCCGTTTGTGGCTGACGGCAAGACCCACCTGGTCTACGAGCTGAATCTCACGAACCTGGGAGGCGAGGATTGTCGTCCTGGATCGCGTGACAGTCTATGAATGCGGGCCAGGAGCTTGCCGTCTACGAGGGAACCGCATTGGCCGACGCGGTGGGCCGGCCGGGCCACGCATCGCTGCGCGGCGCGGCAAAGTTGAAGTTGGGAGCGGCCCAGCGCGCGGTCGTTTACATGTGGGTGACGCTTCCCGAGGGGACGAAGGCTGTGCAAGCGCTGCAGCATCACGTCACGGTGAAGCTCGGCGAGAGCCCAGCAGGGTGTGTCAACGAATGCCGGACGGGTGGCGATCGCGGCCAAGGTCCGAACGATCGGCCCTCCTCTGCGCGGCGACTCGTGGGCCGCCATGAATGGACCGTCCAATGCGTCGGGGCACCGGCGAACGATCATCTCGGTGGACGGCTCGGCGCGCATTCCGCAGCGCTTCGGGATCGATTGGTTGCAGATCGGTCCCGACCGGCGCAGTCACACTGGTGATGCGAAGGACAACAAGAGCTATCTCGCGTACGGAGAGGACGCCATCGCCGTCGCGGACGGGATCGTCTCTGCGGTCAAGGACGGGATTCCGGAGAACGTGCCTGGACTGACGTCGCGGGCGGTGCCGATCACGATGGAGACCGTCGCCGGCAACCACGTCATCCTGGATATCGGCGGCGGTGCGTATGCGTTCTACGCGCATCTGCAGCCGGGCTCCCTCAAGGTGAAGCTTGGGGATAAAGTTCGCCGAGGACAGGTGGTCGGCCTGGTCGGCAACTCCGGCAACTCCACGGAGCCGCATCTGCATTTTCAGGTCAGCGACGCGAACTCCCCACTCGGCTCTGAAGGCCTGCCTTACGCGCTCGACGCGTTCGAGGTGCAAGGACGAGTCGGCAGCCCGCCGCTCGCCGCGCCAGAGGGCCGCAAGAAGGAAATGCCCCTGGCGAACGTCGTCGTGCGCTTTCCGGCTCGATAAGGCTAGCGATAGCCGTGCTTTCCGAACGGCCGTGGAATCTCCTTACCGGTAGGCTCGAACGTCCGCTCGGCGCGGGACGGCAGTTTCGTCTGCAACGTACTCGCGATCTCGCGGCCGCCCGGAACATCTCTCAGCCATCCAACCATCATTCGTGAGGTTGCCAGGCCGGTAAATCCTGCCAGGCCGCGAAATGCCAGGTAGGCTTGCATGAAATCCGGTGTCTTGATCGCCACCGTCTTGTTGTCAATCGGCACGGCGTTCGGGAAGCCGATGGCGATAGCCGCTTGCTCCGGCAGGATGTAGCTATAGCGGTTCTCAAACGGTGCCGCCAGGGCCGGCTTCCAGGGCTTCACCTTACTTCGATTGCGCAGCGCCCGCTCGGCAGCGGCAGCAATTTCTGTCGAGACGTCCTCACGCGATCGCGGCTCAGCGGATTCGACGCTCACGGCACGTTTAACGACGACGTAGCTCGTCTCCGGAGAGAACGCTGCAATTTCCTTTTGCAGCACGTCGTCGCCGGTGACAAGAATGAGCGGGATGTCGAATCTCGCGGCGGACGCGGCCACGAGCATGCTCTCGTTCATGTCATGGCCGCCCATCACCCATTTCGTGTGACCGTTGTAGGTGTGCGCCAGAAACGCCTTGCCGCCGGCGCGGCCGTGCATGGCGATCGTCACCATCGCGGCGAAGCTCTTATCCATGGTCTCGATGTACAGGATCGTACGGAACCTCGCGAAGGTCGAAGCGCGCGCCTTTTGGCAGCTTCTCGAGCAGGTAGTCCGGCTGGTCGCTGCCGCTGCCGTGACCATCGGTGATCACGACTTCCGTCGCGCCCGCCTTCAGCAGCCCCGCAATCGCTGCGTTGACGTCGGCCGTCAGCGACTCGCGCGTCGCGGGATAGCTGTCGGAGCTGGAGCTGACGTCCTGCGGTTTCGTCGCGCCGGTTACCCCTTCCATGTCGTAGAGGAGCAGCACCTTCAGCCCGGGCTGCGCAGCCGGTGGCGACGTCCAGAGCGACACTCCGGCAACGCCTGCAAGGAGCGCCAGGACAAGGTGTCGATGAGTCATGAACAACCTCCCATGTCGTGGTAGTCTCGACGGCCCTCTCGAGGACATCGAGCATAACTATGCAACAAAGCCTTGCGCGCACTCTCACGAAAAAGGACCTCGTGCTGCTGCTCGTCGGCACGGTGATCGGCTCTGGCATCTTCCTCGTTCCGGGAGCCGTTCTGCAACAGAGTGGCGGTCACGTCGGCCTCGCGCTGATGGTGTGGAGCCTCGGCGGTGTGCTGTCGCTTCTCGGCGCATTGACTTACGGCGAGCTCGGCGCGATGGATTCGGCATCGGGCGGGCTGTACGTCTACATTCGCGATGCGTTCGGCAAGCTGCCGGCATTTCTGTACGGCTGGACGCTCTTCTTCGTCATCAGCAGCGGCTCGCTCGCGACGCTCGCGGTCGCATTTTCCAGATACCTGGACCAGTTGATCGACCTCTCGCCACTGGTCGCTCGACTCGTCTCGGTCCTCGTGATCGTGCTCATTACGATCATCAACGTGGTCGGCACGCGGCGCAGCGCCAACGTCCAGAATTGGACGACCGCCGCAAAGGTCGCCGCCATCGTCGTGATGAGCGTCGCGCTGATCGCACTGGGTGATCGGATGGGATCCATCGGCGGGCAGGCATGGCCCGAGGTTGGGACGACGGCGCTCATCTCGGGAGTGGGCACCGCGATGATCGGCGTGCTGTGGGCCTACGAAGGCTGGCAGTATGTAACCTTCGCGGCGGGGGAGACCGTGAACCCCGAAAGGAACTTCCCGCGCGCGATGCTCATTGGCACGTCCGCGCTGATTGCGCTCTATCTGCTTCCGAACGTGGCCTACATCGCGGCGTTGGGCCCCGAAGGCGTCGCACGCTCCGAGCGGGTCGCCTCAGAAGCCGTGACCGCTCTGATGGGACCAACAGCCGGTACTCTCATTGCGATGGCGATTCTCGTCTCCATCTTCAGCGCCGCCAACGGCCTGACGCTCACCGCGCCGCGGGTGTACTTTGCCATGGCGAAGGACCGCGTCTTCTTCAGCCGGCTGGCCGACGTCCACCCTCGCTTCGGCACCCCCGCGTTCGCCATCATCGTCAGCTCGGCGTGGGCGATTCTTCTTGCGGCGACGGGCACGTTCGAACAGCTGCTCACCTACGTAGTGTTTGCCGGCTGGATCTTCTACGCACTCGGCGCCGCCAGCATCTTCGTGTATCGACGCACCCGAGCCACGGCCCGTCGTCCGTTTTCCGTTCCGCTCTATCCCTTCACTCCGTTACTTTTCATTTTGGCTGCGGCCGCCATCGTCCTCAACACCATCGTCGCGCAACCCGGTCGGGCGGCCATCGGCCTGGCGGTCGTTCTTCTTGGCGTGCCTGTATATTTGGTGTGGACGAGAAATAGCAGCGATTGAGTAGCTAGCCCCGTGAGTATTAGCCGCGGATTTCGCGGATGAAGACGGATGGACGCCGATCAGCGACCATCCGCCGTGATCGGCGTCATCCGCGGCAAAGCTCTGTCCGCGTCAATTCGCCGGACATCCGCTGAAATCCACGTCCTAGAAGGAGAATCGCGAGCCTATCTGGATCGTCCGCGCGCCGCCGGTCGTTCCCGTGATCACGCCGAACGATCGCGGGGGCGTTGAGACTCAGCGACGGCGCGCTGAGTTCACGTGATTGAACACGTTGAAGAAGTCCACCGAGAGCTCCCACCTGACCTTGCTCCCGATAGCCGTGTCCTTGCCGATCCGGAAATCCAGATTCCAGAAACCCGGACCTCGAAACGCGTCGGCCCGTCCGGTTTTCGTGTCCCGACTGAGCTCGATTCGGCGAAACGATTTGTAGGCGGCTTCCGGGTCGGCAAACAGGTTCAGACCGCTTCCGGGGTTGGCGGTGGCCGGATCGCCCGCGGTGCCTACGCCTCCGGAACCGACGACGCCATCATGGACGCCGGCCCCGAGCGAGCTGGGATCTACTATCGGGATCGCTCCACTTGGCTGGGTAAGACTTGTAGCGATCCAGCAAAGACGCCGTTGTCCGTCACGAAGAGAGGCAAGCTCGAATACGCGCGGTAGATGCCGGAAAAATACCAGCCGCCGATGACCGCGTTTACCAAGCCATTGCCGGAGCTCCAGCGCCGTTCCGGACCGAAGGGCAACTGGTAATTGGCGATCGCGTTGAAGACGTGGCGGCGATCGGACTGTGCCGGACCGTAGTCGATGTTGGGATCGAAGCCAGTGGAGATCAGCGCCAGGTTGTTCTGCACGTCGCCGATCTGATCCTTGGAGTTGGAAAGGGTGTAGTTCAGGTCGAACTGCAGCCCCTCCCACGGACGGTTGCGGAGGGTCGCCACCATCGCGTGGTAGTCGGAGACGCCTCCATGCGAGGCCATCAGGATGGCCAGCAATTGAAGGTTGTTGTACGGCGCCAGCCCCAGGTTCACCTGGCGCAGCTGGTTCATCGTCAGGAAGAGAGTGGTGACCGCGTTGTTTTGAAACTAGGCGCCCGCCAGCGTGGCGAGACACTGCGTGGAGTTCATGCCGGCCGCGCACGCCCGAGCCGGCTCCTGGAGTCCGGGCAACTGGTTTTCGAACCACGCCTGCGCCGGCAAGGCTCGCGGCTGTCGTCCCAGAACGCAACGCCAACGCCGTCGCATCGTACGCTTGCGCGAAGGTCTGGCCGCTCGCTGAATCCTTGAAGAAATACGGGGACGCGTCGAGGTCTATGCCCTGTGGCAGGTCGCGACCCAGCCGGCCAACGTAGCCGACTTCCATGATCATCTTGCCGGGCAACTCCCGCTGCACCGTGAAGTCGAAGGCATAGTTGCGCCCGATCTTCCGGTGAGGATCGGTAGCGAAGGAGGTGCCGCCGGACAGGACCGCCGGCACGATCGGCGAGGTGCTTCCCACGAACGGCGGAATGGGAATCGCTCCGTCCACCCCGGTGCGAAACGCCGACTGGCCGCGATTGCCGGCGCCGCCGGCCGGATTGCAACCCGCCCCAGGCGCGCCCGACGCGTTGCACAACGGTGCGGGAGTCTGCAGCACCTGGCCAAAGCCGATCCCAAAGGCGGCCGGCAGGAGCACGGAAATCGAGTTCACGCGATCGTAGACAATGCCGAAGCCCCCTCTGAGCACCGTGCGCGATCCCGTGAGATCACTCATGAATCCGTTCTTGAAGGAAGGCGTCCACGCCACGGCCAGTCGAGGACCAAGGTTGCTGTAATCGATATCAGCGAGGGTGTCGCGGCTCGAGTCGTTGAGCGGCCGCACGCCGATCTGCGGGTTGAAGACCTGGCCCTGAAGGGCCGCGTCCTTCTTGGCTTGCAAGGTAGCTCTCGGCGGAGAGGACCTCCCCCGTATTGAGATCCGTAATGAGAGCGATCCGGTCGAGCTTTTCCGTGAGGGGCGTCTGCCATCTGTAAGTGAGGCCTAATGACAGCGTCAGATCCGAACGCATGCGCCAGGTGTCTTCGACGTGGAATTGAAAGTAGCGCATCGACGTATCGGATATGAGATCCGTCCCGAAGGGCAGGGGCTGCAGACCGCCATCGCGGGCGCCGACGATGCTCACGTTATCTATCATGCCGAGCGTCACCGCATACAAGTCGTTCCACCGCCCCACGTCCGCGGCGCGCAGACAATTGGTCGTCAGCGCGCCGCCGCAGGTGGGCGGGCGATTCGTCGCCGGCATGGTCAAGAAGTTGCCGGAGTCGAGCGACGCGATCGGCCCGGTGAGAAAGTTCACCTGGTCGTTGTGGATGAAGACGAACGGGAGCACGCGGAACTCCCCTCCGAAGCTCACGTTGTGCTTGCCTTTCAACCACGTCGTTCGGTTCGAGAACTGGATGTTGCGGTCGCGAAGGAGCTGTGTGCGGGTGGCCTGCGCCCCCACATCGATCGCCTCGCTCAGAATAGAGAGGTCGAGGCCCACGGAACCGACGGAAGTGCTGGTCCCGGGCAGGCCCAACCGCTCGGCAACGTCGAAGGGGCCGAGGGCGGTCTGATCAGTTCGGTTCTGCACCCATCCGAAGCGAGTGCTGTTCAGCCAGTTCGAGCTGATCACATAGTCGAGACCGGTGATGACGTTGGTTCCGAATCTCTTTTGAGCCGCGCAACGCCGCGACGTTCGATGGGTCACGAATATCCAACTGTTGGGTCATGTGGAATCAGATCCCGTTGATAGGAATACCGGCCCATGAGCTGTAGCTTGCTGCTCAGGCTATGGTCGAATCGGGCGGTGACCGAGTCGGTGGTGAGCGGCACGTAGACTTCACCGCGGTATGTGTCCGTGTTCAGCCCATCTCCCGCCTCGTTCCCCGCGGGCATCAGGGCATACATCTCCCGCACCGTCGGACTGAGCCCGAGAGCGCGCGGGTCACACGCGGTGTTGCCGGCAGCGCCGCAGAGCGTTGACGTCGCCAGCGGGTACGCCACCCGGTTGCCGGCAGCGTCGAGGAACGTCAGGACGCCGTTGCGCAGGGACTCGTTCGGTACGGTTTTCGTGAACGGCTGCGTACGCGGAAAGCGACGCGCCTCGTAGTTGCCGAAGAAGAACGTCTTGTTCTTCTTGATGGGACCGCCCAGGCTGAATCCGCTGCGGTTATCCTCGACCTCGCCTTTCGCGACGCCGCTGCGGTTATTGTTCCAAGTGTTGGCATTAAGGGCGTCGTTCTGGTGATACCAGTAGCCGACGCCGCGGAACGAGTTCGATCCGCGCGGGCTACTGAGCGAGATCTGGCCGCCGGCAGAACGCCCAAACGCCGCGTTTGGATTGGCCACGGTCACGCGAAACTCGCTGATCGCATCGACACCAACGGGCGCTTGCGTAAACGTGGCGCCTTGCCCGCCGGTCAGGTTGTCGCTTACGTCGATCCCGTCGAGCAGCAGCGTGTTCTGGTCGCTGCGGGCACCGGAGACCGTGCCGCCGCTTCCGAAATTGCCGGGAGTCGTCGTCGGCTGCAGGAACAGCAACTCCAGGGTATTACGCGACGCGGTGGGCAGGCTGCGGATCATTCTCTGGTCCAGCACGTTGCCCAATTGCGCGTCCGTCATCTGCAATTCAGTGCCTGAGGCGGCCGTCACTTCGACCGTGCTGGCGATGTCACCCACCTCAAGGCTGATATTGGCCGTGAAGCTCCTGTTCACTTCCACGGTAACGGCCTTCAACTCGGCAGGACGGAAGCCCGTGGCCGACACCTTCAGCGTGTAGGTTCCAGGCATTACGCCGGCGAAGGTGAATTGCCCCGCGTCGTTCGTCCGCTGCGTACGCGCCTGGGTGGTGGCCGCGTCGGTCAAGGTCACTTCTGCTCCGAGCACCAACGCGCCAGTGGAATCGGTCACTTTTCCGAGCACCAGGCCGGTCGTGGACGTTTGCGCCAGGACGGGCGCCGCACACAGCATGGCGAACAGGACGGCAGCCACGCGTAACGCAATCGATTTCATCTGGAGTCCTCCGGGGCGCATGATGCAACAGGTGGTGCACGGTGTCAAAGGGAAGAATCAAAGAATATTTGGATACCGGTCCCAATGCACCATATAGTGCAGCACTGAACTTCCCTGATGGCCGCGATGCACACCAACGGTCAGTCCCCACTGGAATTGCGAATTCTCCGGTCGGAGCGGCAACTCAACGTCCGCCGGCGGCGGCTGCTGCAATCCATTCTGGAGAACGCCAAGGAAAGCTGCTTCCTTTCGTCCCGACAATTGGCCCAGCGGCACAATGTCGACACCGCAACCATCGTACCGAACCGCGCAGGCCATAGGCTACGAGCGGTTCGGCGAGTTCGCTCGGGACCTGCGGGGACATTTTCTCCATACGCTCACGCCGTATGCCGTGATGCAGGCGGTCGCGAGCCGGGAAACGACCCTGCACGACCGCGTGCGGCAGACGCTGCACGAGGATCTCGACCACATTCGCGCGCTCCAATCGAGCCTCGTTCCCGAACTCGTCATTGCCCTCGCCCGGCAGATCCACAAATCGCGGCGCATCGTCGTCGTCGGCGTGGACCTCGCCGCGTCCCTGTCCGTGTTTCTCGCCTACAGCCTCACGGCGCTGGGGTTCGACGCGGAGGCGCCGGCCGGTAGCGCCGGCAACTTGTTGCACCATGTGCGTTTCCTGACGCGTAAGGACATGCTCGTTGCGATCAGTTTCAGAAAATGCCTCAAAGAGACCGTCGAGGCCGCGCGTCTCGCGCGGACCCGTCAGGTGCCGACGTTCGCCATTACGGACAGCGGCGATGGCCCGCTCGGCAAGTACTGCGATCGATACCTGGCGGTGTCGATCGAGAGCTCTTCAATCGCCGGGTCCTATGTGGCGGCGATGTCAGCCCTGAACGCCGTCATCGTCGCGTGCACGCACCTGAGCCCGAAACGATCGCTGGCGGCCCTGAAAACGACCCGCGACGAGTACCTGGCAGGACCCCGCTGGTTTCAGGAGGACTCGAGCACGAGTGTGGATGCCGCCCGGCGGCCGGTTACGAAGACTGAACGGCGCCACGGACGATGACCCGTGTCGCGGCTTTTACTTTATTCGCTCAGAGGTGAGCGTCTCCATGCGCTGTCTAATCCCGATCCTCATTTTGTCTGTTTGGTTTCCCACCGAGGCGGCCGCTCAAGAAACGCGTCTGCTTCGGCACCCGACGGTCAGCCGCGATCTCGTGGCCTTCGCCTACGGGAGCGACCTCTGGACGGTACCGCGCAGCGGCGGCAAGGCGAGACGCCTGACGGCCACGCCCACCGTCGAAACCGACCCGTACTTCTCGCCCGACGGCTCGCTGATCGCCTTCACGGCGACGGTGGGCGGCAACACGGACGTGTACGTGATGCCCACGACCGGCGGTGAGCCCGTTCGGCTGACCTATCACCCCGGCATCGACGCGGCTCGAGGCTGGAGTCCCGACGGCCGCCGCATGATGTTCGCCTCGACCCGCAACGCCGTGCCGACACCGGGTGCAAGCCCCTACTTTCGGTTGTGGACGATGGCGCTCAGTGGAGACTCAAAGCCTTCGAGTGCTGTGAAGGGGGCAGGGTTGCCGGAACCGCTGCCCATGCCACGTGCGGCCATGGGCGCGTATTCGCCCGACGGCCGCCGCATGGCCTACGAAGAATTCACCGTCGCCGCGTTCCCCGAGTGGGCACAGAAACAAGCGAGCCAGTGGCGAAACTATCGCGGTGGCAGAACACATCCGATTCGCCTGATCAATCTCGCCGACTACTCGGTTGAAAAACTGCCGTGGACGAATACCAACGACACCACGCCCATGTGGGTGGGTGACGTCGTGTACTTCTTGTCCGATCGGAACGGCGCCACGAACATGTTCAGCTATGACCCGCGCACGAAACAGGTCGCGGCGGTCACCCGGCACGACGACTTCGACATCATGAGTGCCGCTGCCGGATCAGGGGCGATCGTCTACGAGCAGGCCGGCTACATCCACATGGTGGACACGGCGACGCGGAAGGCCCAGCGACTCACCATCGAGGTCACCGGAGACTTTCCCTGGGCGCGACCGCAATTCAAGAGGGTGGCGAGCATGGTCCGCAGCGCGGTGCTGTCGCCGACCGGCGTGCGCGCCGCCTTCGAGGCGAGGGGCGACATCTTCACCGTGCCGGCCGAGAAGGGCACGGCCCGCAACCTGACGCAGAGCAGCGGCGTGCACGATCGCAGCCCGGTGTGGTCACCCGACGGCAGCCGCATCGCGTGGCTCTCTGACGCGGGCGGCGAGTACCAGCTGATGATCGGCGAGCAGACCGGCGCCACGCCGCCGAAGGCGATCACATTGCCTTCGAAAGCCTTCTTCTCGGCGCCGGTGTGGTCGCGCGATGGCGCACTGCTCCTGCTCGAGGACAATCACCTGAACCTCTGGTCCCTCGACGTGGCGAGCGGCACCGCAACCAAGATCGACACCGACACCTACGACGACCCGGGGCGGCGATTCGACGCGGCCTGGTCTCCGGATTCGAAATGGGTGGCGTACTCGAAGAGCCTCAACAGCCACCTGCGGGCGATCTTTCTCTACTCGATCGCGGACAAGAAGGCGCACCAGGTCACCGACGGTCTCTCCGATGCCGTAGCACCGGCTTTTGATGCGAGCGGCAAGTACCTCTACTTCCTGGCGAGCACCAACTATGCGCTTCGGACCGGCTGGCTCGAGATGAGTTCCGTCGACCGGCAGGTTACGCGCGCGATCTATCTCGCGGTGTTGAGCGCGAATGAGCCATCACCGTTCCTGCCGGAAACGGGCGACGAGTCTGCACCGCCGCCGGGGGCGGGGGGGAAGCCACCGGGCGAGGGGAGGCCACCAGCCGGACCACCCGCGGTCCGCGTCGACTTCGACGGCTTCGGCCAGCGGATTCTGTCGCTCACCGTACCGGCGGGGGACTACAGCGCTCTTTTGCCTGGACCGGCGGGCTCGCTCTTCTACATGGAGACGCCGAGGGCCGGCGGTGCCCTCACCGTGCACCGCTATCAAGTCCGCGAGCGGCGTGCGGCGCCATTCCTGGAAGGCGTCCGCTCGTACACCCTTTCCGGAGACGCCAGGCGGATGCTGTATCGCGCCGATGGCAATCGGTGGGGAGTCGTCCCCACTGAGCGGCCCGCGAAAGTGGGGGAGGGAGCCATCGACGTCGCCTCACTCGAGACCCTGGTCGATCCGCGCGCGGAGTGGGCGCAGATTTTCCGCGAAACGTGGCGCATTCAGCGCGAGTACTTCTATGACGCCGAGATGCACGGTGCCGACTGGGCCGCGGTCTATGCGAAGTACAGTCCGCTGCTTCCACACGTCGCTCATCGCGCCGATCTGAGCTACCTGATCGCCACGGTCGGCGGTGAGCTCGCCGTCGGCCATTCCTACATCACGGGAGACGGCGATCAACCCGATGGCGACCCCGTGCGTGTCGGGCTGCTCGGCGCCGACTATACGATCGAGAACGGGCGGTATCGGATCAAGAAAATCTATGGCGGCGAGAACTGGAATCCTGAACTCCAGGCGCCGCTCAGCGCTCCAGGCATCCAGGTTTCGGCGGGCGATTATCTGCTCGAAGTCAACGGCCGCGCGCTGACGGCGCCGACCAGTGTGTACGAAGCGTTCGAGGGAACGGTCGGCAAGCAGACGCTCCTGCGACTGAACAGCTCCCCGTCGCTCGAGGGTTCCCGCCTGATCACGGTCGTGCCGGTGGCTAGCGACGACGGTCTGCGCACCCGTGCGTGGATCGAAGACAATCGACGGCTGGTCGACAAGCTGTCCGGAGGACGCCTGGCGTACGTCTGGTTGCCGAATACCGGCGGGCCCGGATACACCGCATTCAACCGCTACTACTACGCGCAACAGGGCAAGGACGGCGCCATCATCGACGAGCGCTACAACCAGGGGGGCATGGTGGCCGATTACATCGTCAACGAGTTGGCCCGTCCCCTGATGGGATACTTCGCGCGCCGCGATGGCAAGCCATCGACCTCTCCCACGGTCGGCGTCTACGGACCGAAAGTGATGATCGTCAACGAGTCTGCCGGTTCAGGAGGCGACGCCCTTCCGTTCTACTTCAAGCAACAGAAGATCGGCCCGCTGGTGGGGACGCGTACGTGGGGTGGGCTGGTCGGCACGCTTGGTATTCCGGCGACGATCGACGGCGGCGGCATCACGGCGCCGTCGCTGGCGTTCTACGACGTCAACGGCAAGTGGGCGGTCGAAAACGAAGGCGTGGCGCCGGATATCGAGGTTGAAAACACCCCCGCCGACGTCATCGCCGGCAAAGATGCGCAGCTCGAGCGGGCGGTGCAGGAAGCCTTGAAGTTGCTCGAGCAGAAGCCCGGACCTCGCGTGCCGCGGCCGAAGCCGATCGATCGCGTGTCGCCGCCGATTAAGAAATCATCGCAGCGCTGACGGCAGCGTAGCGCCCAACTTTCGGAGACACTGACTATGCGTAGGCTATTCGCTCTCGTCGCGATCACGGCTGTCATCGTCGTCGCCCCCGCTGCGCGCCAGGCGCCGCAGCCGCCAGCGGCGACGACACTCATTCGCGCCGAGCACATGATCGCGATGCGTGACGGTGTCCGGCTCTACACCCAGGTGTACACGCCAAAGGATCACACAGGTCAGCTGTCCATCCTCTTTTCGCGAACGCCATACGGCATCGGAGGGAACACGCCCGCCGGCATCGCCGCGGCGCTCGGGGATCTCCTCGCCGACGGCTACATCGTCGTCTTGCAGGACATCCGCGGGCGGTTCAAGTCCGAAGGGGCCTTCGTGATGCTTCGCCAGCCTCGCGACCGCAAGGACACGAAGGCCATCGACGAAAGCACGGACACCTACGACACGATCGAATGGCTCCTCAAGAATGTGCCCGGGCACAACGGGCGTGTCGGCATGTTCGGCACGAGCTACCCGGCCTGGCTGGCGGTGATGGGAGCGCTCGATCCGCATCCGGCGCTCGCGGCCATCGTGCAGCAGGCATCGCCGGCGGACATGTGGCTGGGGGATGACTTCCACCACAACGGAGCGTTTCGCCTGAGCTACGGCCTCGAATACGCCTACATGATGGAGTCGTCGAAGGAGATGACGAGCCCGGCGACGCTCATCGATCGCTACGACACCTTCGAGTGGTACCTGGAGCTCGGATCGCTTGCCAACGCCAACCGTCGGTTCTTCAAAGAGTCGCTTCCCAGCTGGAACGACTTCGTCAATCACCCCGACTACGACGCCTTCTGGAAGCGGCAGGGGTTCGCCCCGTGGCTGAACCGCGTCACGGTGCCTACGCTCAACGTGGCTGGCTGGTGGGATCAAGAGGATTTTTACGGCCCCATCAAGATCTACGAGCTGCTCGAGCGTCACGACAAGAAGGGTGAGAACTTTCTCGTCGTCGGCCCCTGGAATCACGGCGGCTGGTCGCGAGGCACGGGACGCACGCTCGGCCGCATCGACTTCGGCAGTGACACCTCCGCGCACTACCGGCGCGACATTCTCGCGCCATTCTTCGCGCACTACTTGCGGGGCAAGGGCAGCGCGCCGGCAAGCGAAGCGCGAACGTTTCGCACCGGGACCAACGAATGGGTAACGCACGATCGGTGGCCGCCGGCCGCCAACGTGTCGCCGCGCCGGCTGTATTTCCACGAAGGCCGAAAACTTTCCTTTGATGCACCGGCGGCCTCGTCGAAGACGACGTTCGACAGCTACGTGTCGGACCCCGCGAATCCGGTCCCCTATCGGCAGCGTCCGATCAGACTACAAGCAGGCTGGGGCACGTGGCAGGTCGAGGATCAGCGCTTCGTCCACAGGCGCCCCGACGTCGTTGATTACTCCACTGAGCCCCTGAAGGAAGACGTCGTCGTCTCGGGTCAGATCGCCGCGCATCTCTTTGCGGCAACCACGGGCACCGACAGCGACTGGATCGTCAAGCTGATCGACGTTTACCCCGAGAAGTACACCGCCGACCCGACCATGAGTGGCTATCAGTTGATGATTGCGGGTGATGTCGTGCGTGGGCGCTATCTCAAGAGCATCGAGCGGCCCACGCCGATCGTGGCCGATGCCGTAAACGAGTACCAGATTGTGTTTCCCGCCAACGATCACGTGTTCCGCGCCGGCCACCGGATCATGGTCCAGGTGCAGAGCACCTGGTTCCCGGTCATCGATCGGAATCCGCAGCGATTCGTGCCGAACATCTTCGCCGCTGCTGACGCAGACTTCCGTCCAGCAACCCAGCGCATCTATCGCAGCGGCACCCAGGCATCCCACATCGCGCTGCCGGTGGTATCGCGGAGGCCTTAGCGCTTCCAGTTCTCGGCGAGCACGCGATTGAAGTTGCCGCCGAGGACCAGCTCGATATTCCGATCGCTGTACTTGCGCCGGATCAGCCCTTCGGCGACGTCGAACATTCGTTGGGGATGGTTGATTCCCTCGATGTCGATCTTTTCGCGAAAGCCGTAGCTGCCTTTGTAGCTCGCGCGAAGACGCTTGTTCTCTTCGGGCGACATCGCATCGTAGCCGTACAGGTCCATGTCGCTGCCGATACCGACGTGCTCGATGGACGTCAGGCGAGCCACGTGGTCGATGTGATCGATGTAGTGCTCGATGGTGGTGGGCTCCTCATTGCGCACGAACATGCGGACCCCGGTGATACCCATCACGCCCCCCTTCGCGGCCATCTTCGTGATCGCCTCGTCGGTCTTGCAGCGGGGGTGGCCTGGCGCCAGTGCGCGGCAGTTCGAGTGCGTGATGAGCACCTGGCGCTTGCTCACCTCGAAGGCGTCGAGCGTCGTGCGGTCGCCGCAGTGTGACACGTCCACCGCCATGCCGGCCCGGTTCATGCGCTCGACGATTGCCACACCGAAGTCGGAGATGCCATCGTCGCGCCGTTCCGTGGCGCCATTGCCGATCAGGTTCCTGGCGTTGTAGGTGAGCTGCGCCACTCGCTGACCGATCCCGTAAAACGTGTCCACATCGGCCGGCGTGCGAAAGTGCTCCGCGTTCTGGACGCCGAGCAGGATGCCGATGCGGCCGGACGCTTTCACGCGTTCCAGGTCCGCGGCGCTGTCGATCCGAAGGAACGCATCCTGGTTGGCAAGAAACGAGTTCCAGGCGGCGAAGAACTCCAGGTTCTGCACGTAGGCATTGGGGCCGCCGGTTCCAACGGCGATGTGAAAGACGTTGATGCCTGATGTTTTGAACGGAGCAAGGTCGGCCGCGGTGAACGCATCGGGATTCGACATCCAGCGGCCGAACTTCGGAAAGTCGAGCGTCAACGGGCCGAGCATGTCGATCACCGTCGCCCGGCGCACCAGGTCCACGGCGCGAGTCGAATACTCACGTTGAGTCGCGCCAACCAGCCGGTGGCGCCCGCGGTTGATAAACGGACCACCGACAGCAACAATACCGGCGGTGAGCGCGGTGAGTGCCTCTCGTCTGTTCATGAAACCCTTGTCAACGTGAGCGCAGTGTTCTCGACGAAATGCCTCTGGTCATGCGCCTCCTTGTGCGGTGTGGGCGCATCATGCATGGAGTCTTGAGGCCTGTCAATGAACGCAACAGGGAGATGTGATAGGTTTCCCGCCACATGTGAAAGCTGTTCTAACCGGGGCATCGCTCAGGACGCTGGGCTACATTCTCGCGAGCGCTATCAGCTATTACCTGGCCACGCAGATCGCCTGGGCGCTGACGTTCCCCGACAGCAAAGTCTCACTCTTCTTCCCCCCGCACGCGGTTCTGCTGTGCATCCTGCTGCTCGTTCCCACTCGGCATTGGTGGGCCTACGTCCTCGCCGCCGCCAGCGCGCATTTTCTGGCAACGCAGCAGGAGCACTGGCCGCCGATGTACGCATTGACCTGCGAGGTGTTCGACGCAGCGAAATGCGTCGCGGCAGCGGCGGGGGTTCGCTTTCTGATCACGTCTCCCCTCAAGGCAATCACGCTTCGTGACGCGGTTCTCTTCGTCCTCGTCGCCGTGGTGCTGGTGCCTTTTGGGGCCGCCTTCTGGGGTGCGTTCTTTACGGTCTCCTGGGGTTTCGGCAGCCGGTATTGGATCGAATGGCGCAACCTGGGCATCTCGAATGCGGTCACGACCGTCGTCCTGGTGCCGGCGTTTCTGCTTGGCGCGCATCATCTGTTCGTCAGACGCCCGAGAGCGCCGTCTCCACGGCGCGTGGGGGAAGCGGTTCTCCTCGGCGCGTGTACGGTGGTGCTCGGCATCTTCGTGTTCGATCAAATACCCGCGGGCCCCAACACGTCGCCCGCTCTCTTGTACACGCCGATTCCTCTGCTCATCTGGGCGGCGCTGCGCTTCGGGCTTGGTGGCATCAGCGTTTCGATGTTGATCATTACGTTCGAGGCGATCTGGGGAACCATGCGTGGCCACGGTCCGTTCCTGGCCCAAACCCCCATCGAGAATGCGCTGGCCCTCCAGCTATTCCTCCTGGTCACGGCTACTCCGCTGATGCTGCTGGCGGTGGTCATCGAAGAGGAAAGACGCTCGAAAGAAGCGTTGCGTGAGAGCGCCAACCTGATGGGTCTCGCGGCGGACGCCGGAAACCTCGCCATGTGGGTGTGGGATGTTTCCGGCAACGATGTGTGGATGACCGAGCAGGGGCGCTCCGTGTTTGGCCTCGCGCCGGACGCGCGCCTCGATTTCGCGGCAACTCGCGATCGCGTGCACCCCGAAGATCGCCTGGCGCGTGAGGCCGCGATCGCACAGGCGGTCCAGACCCGAGGCGAATACGAACTGGAGTATCGGCTGCAGCCGGCGGATGGCGTGGCCCGCTGGATTCATGGGCGCGGTCGTTGTGTGGAGCCCAACGACGGCACCGGCCCAAAGCTGTTCGGTGTGTCGATGGATATCACGGCTCGCAAAGAGGCGGAGGCGTCGGCCGCGCAAAAGCGGGCGGAACTGGAGCACGTCGCACGGGTGGCGACACTCGGCGAACTCACCACAACCCTGACGCACGAATTGCGGCAGCCACTCGCCGCGATCATGATCAATTCCACCGTCGGCGTGCGTTTGCTCGACACACCCGAGCCGGACCTCCACAAGGTGCGCGGCACGCTGACCGACATCTCCGCGATCACCGAGCGCGCCGGTGAAGTCATGAGCGGGCTGCAAGCCATGCTCAGGCGCGACAGCACGGCGGCAGGCGTGACCAACGTCGATGTGAACAACGTGATCCGCATCGTGGAGCGCATCGTTCACGGCGAAGCCAATCTGCACAGGGTCAAGGTCCACCTCGACCTGTCGCCCGACGTCCGCCCGGTCAAGGGTGACAGCGTCCAGCTTCAGCAGGTCATCTTGAACTTGATGCTCAACGCCTTCAGCGCCATGAGCGGACCCGGGCTCGACGGCGCACGACGCCTGGTTGTGCGCACGACTGCGATTGATGAATCGAACGTGCTGGTCGAAGTTCAGGACAGCGGCACTGGAATCGCCGCGGACAACCTCCGGTCGATCTTCGAGCCCTTCGTCACCAGCAAGCCGGAAGGACTGGGATTGGGCTTATCTATCTGTCGCTCCATCATCGAACGCCACGACGGGAAGATATCGGCGGCGAACAATCCCGACCGCGGCGCGACGTTCTCGATCACGCTGCCGGTCGCCCGCGAGTAAATCAGCCGCGCTCTACCGATCCGGCATCACGAACCCCTGCCGCGCGCGATCGGACGCCAGCGTCTCCACTCGCCGCTGAGGCACTGTACAATGCCACTGCCCGTGCGAGCCTTCCTGATCCACGTTCGCGATCCACAGTTTTACGCCATCCCACGGCACACGCGGGCAGCGAACGGCCGTCTGCGGGTCATGGGATTTCCGCCGATCGGCATCATGTCCCTCTCTTCGGTGCTCAAGCGCGCCGGCCACGAGGTCACGATGTTTGATCAGGCCAATCCCGACACGCCCAACACCGTCATCGTCGACGAGCTGCGGCGGCAGAAGCCGGACCTCGTCGGCATGAGCTTCCTGTCGACCACGAGCTATCCCTACGCCAAAGTCCTCGCTCGGCAGCTGCGCGCGGCCGATGTCAACGTCAAGCTGGCGTTCGGCGGGGTATTCGCGACGCTGAACGCGCCACTAATCAAGGCGCAGTGCCCGGAGGTCGACTTCGTGTGCCGGGGCGACGGCGAGCAACTCATCGTCGACCTGCTCGAGCGCCTGAACGATCCCGACACGGTGACTGGCGTCACCTGGCAGGAAAAGGACGGCACGCTCCGCAACAACCCCAACCGGGCGCTGCCACGGGATCTCGACCAGTGGCCGCTCCCCGACCGCGAGAGCCTGCCGCTCGACTTCGTCGAGTCGATGCCGCTCGACGTGCCGGCCGTGCTGTCGCTGGATCGCTTCACCACGATGCAGACGTCGCGCGGCTGTCCCTGGCCTTGCGTGTTCTGCGACATCCCGATCTTCAACGAGGGCAAGTGGCGGGCGCGGACCCCCGCCCACGTGATAGCAGAGTTCGAGCAACTGCGGAAAGATGGGTATGGCTCGGTCTACTTCGTGGATGACCACTTCCTGCTCCAGCCCAAGCGCATCGAGGCGATCTGCGACGGCCTCATCGCCGCAAAAAATCCGATCACATACGGGCTCGAGGGCCGCGTCGATTCGGTTGCGCAGCACCTCTTCCCCAAGCTCGCGCAATCCGGATGCCGAACGATCATGTTTGGCATCGAGAGCGGCAGCCAGAAGATCCTCGACCGTCTCAAGAAGGAGCAAACCCTCGCGCAGATCGAAACGGCGGTCACCAATGCCAAGGCCGCCGGGATTGAAATCGTCCACGGCTTCTTCGTCGTCGGTATTCCCGACGAGACCGAGGAGGACCTGCGGGCCACGTTTCGCTTTGCGTCGAAGATCCGCATTGATAGCTTCGGCTTCAACCGCCTGTGTGTTTATCGCGGTACGCCGCTGTGGCAGGATACCTCAAGCGCGGACTCGTCAACGACGCCCTCGACTGGTACAAGTACTTCAAGTGCACCTCGATCGATCCAACCTGCCTGCCGGGAGAAGAGGTGCACCGCATCCGATCGGAAGAGATGCGGAAGCTCATCCTCTACAAGTTCACGCGCTTTCCGATCCAGACCTTCCGACTATTGCGACGGTTCCTGCGTTTCATGCCGCTGCGCGACGTGATCTATCTCGTCGTGAAGCCCTTTCTCGGCAAGAAGTCGGGTGCGACGAACGCTGAAGTGATGTCGCGCGCCGTCGAGCATGCCGACGCAAAGAGTGCCGCGGCAGACCTCACTAGCCTCTCAGACGACGCGCTGGAGCTTGCGATCGCCGGATCCAAGGCCGAGCGCGCTCGGATCCACGCGATGACCGAAGCCGGCGACTGATCAACTTTCAGTTCCTCGGCGGCCACTGCGCCGTCAACAGGTTCATCAAGCGCTCGACGGACGCTACCGAAATCGCCGTGGCCCTTGAAATTTGGTTGCGGGCGCCTGCAACCAGCGGTACCTGCAGCTGTGGAGAGAGCGGCTGCTTGACGGCCGTCTATCCGGTCCGATGTTTCCCCAGCTGTTCGCCGGTGGAACACGAACGGAGAAGCTGGCTTGTTCTCTCGAGTAGCACTTCCCAACGACCTCGGGGCCGAAATCTCCTTGGTTCCGCGCATGCGCGACTGAAGCTGCAATCCGGCCGTCCCTGACGAACATCAGCACATTGATACCGTCGTTTGAGCGAATATCGTGCGCTTGCCCAGCCGCTCCTTGAATACCCGTTAGTGAATCGACCTTATGGTCCGGCGTATATGGACCGAGGACACACACCTTGTCCCATGGGAATCCGGTGTGTTCTGTGAGGAGCAAGCGGGTGCCAGGCCCTGTCTCCACGGTTGCGGCGATCGACTTATTAACCGGCCCTTCGCTGGTACCACGCAGAACCGAGACCCGCGAGCGCGAGTGAGGCCAACATCCGCATCCAGAAGCTTGTTCGCATCTTCATGGCTGGCAAGTGTTTCTGCAGCACTACGCCGCAACCACGCTAATCCGACCCGCCTTCCGCGAACGGGGCTTTCGCCGAATCACGATTTCGACGTCCTGATCGAGCGCCGTCAAAAGGTTCATCAGGCGTTCGACGGAGAAGCCCTCCAGCTTGTAGCGACGAAGCGCAGAAACCTTCGGCTGCGTCACTCCCAGCACCTTGGCGGCATCGGCCTGCGAGATCTTGCGCGCTTCAAGCTCCTGATTCAACGCATACGCCAGGCGCAGTCTGGCCTGTCGCTCGGCAGCATCGGGAAATCCGAGATCCGCGAACACGTTTCCGGTTCCACGGGTTACCGGTTCTTTCCGTTCAGCGCTTTTGCTTGCCATAGTGTTCCTCGTGATCCCTCTCAGCGGTTTTCAACCGCTCCGCGACAAGATCGACATCCCGTTTGGCCGTCCGGATGCCGGACGGCGACTTCTTCTGGAACGCGTGAAGGACGTACACGGCCTTTTCAAACCTAACCGTGTACACCGCTCGATACGCGTTTCCGGCGTGCGACTCGACGATCTCCATCACGCCAGGGCCGAGCCCCTTCCACGGCTTCGCCGTCGGCGCGGTTCCACCGAACTGTGCGATGCCGAGGGCATTTCCCATGTCTTCCCTTACTGCCACGGGGAAGCTCAGGAAATCGCGCTTCGAAGACCCGATCCAGTGCAGCGGTTTCTCGTCGGCTGCCGGCACGCGTCGCACTGAACCATTATCCCACTTCTGGGATAACCTGCCAAGTGGCCCCGTGCCGGCCTCAAGGCACGGTGCGATCGGGCATCACAAACCCAAGCCGCGCACGCTCCGACGCGAGCGTCTCATCCCGGTAATACCGCGCCAGCACCGACCGATCGAAGAGATCCGGATTCGCCGCTGCGAACTCCGGCCACGACAACGCCCTGGCGTCGTGCAGCCGTTCCGCGATGATCAGCATGTACGCAACGGTGATCGTCTCGTGGTACTTGCCGGCCGCGCCCTTGCTCGTCGCGAAGCGGCGCAACGCGTCGGCGAAGCGCTGAATGGCGACGGGGAGGGGAGAGTGGAGCAGGTACCACCACGCGACGCGCACGTGCCCGGTGTGGGTGAACTGGTCGTCTGGGAGCTCGGTCGACTCGAAGGCGGCGACGAACTGGTCATCGGTCAGCGGAGTCATCGGATCCTCGTACAAATGAAAAGGGCCACGACAATCGCCGTGGCCCTTGAAATTTGGTTGCGGGGGCAGGATTTGAACCTGCGACCTTTGGGTTATGAGCCCAACGAGCTACCGGACTGCTCCACCCCGCGTCAGGGAAAGACTGACTGCCGCGCGGGTAACGTCCCGACAATAGCCCAACGGCTTTTCACACATCAGTCGGCTCCTACATGGCGCTCACACTGCATCCGATAGTCATAGGCATGCAACTCAGCGACGCACAATTAAGCCCATCCTCGTCATCGAAGACAACGACAACGTACGCGACATGATGGCGGTTACCCTCGAGCTCGAGGGCCACAGGGTCGTAACGGCCTCGAACGGACGAGAAAGCGCTCTACCT
>CAVXMQ010000005.1:0-14356 GCA_963762995.1 uncultured Acidobacteriota bacterium
TGCGGGCTACGGCGCCTTCCTCGTGGCCGAGCCACTAATCGCGAGGCCTGACCCCGGCGCCGCGCTTCGAGAGCTGAGGGGGCGATGACCACCCGGGTCAAAGTGTGCGGGGTGACGAGGGCCGAAGACGCGATGCTGGCCGCGGAGCTGGGGGCGTCGGCGATCGGGTTCATCTTCTGGCCGAAGAGTCCGCGGTTCGTCGAGCCCGAGCGCGCCTGCGAGATTGCGTCTGCGGTGCCGCGCTCGATCGTCTGCGTCGGCGTCTTCGTGGACCAGCCGGTCTCCGAGATGCAGGAGATCGCCTCACGCGTGCCGCTCGGCGGGGTACAGCTTCACGGTGGCGAGGCGCCCGACATCGCCGCCGCGCTGCTGCAACCGGTCATCAAGGCCGTTCCGGTGGTAGACGGGTTCGATCCGGACTCGCTCGACGAATGGCCGTCGTCGGTGACCGTGTTGCTCGATGCGCACGATCCGGTGAAGCGCGGTGGAACCGGTCGTCCGATCGATTGGTCGCTGGCCGCCGTCGCCGCGCGGCGCCGGCCGGTCATGTTGTCGGGAGGCTTGCACCCCGGCAACGTGCGGGAAGCTATCGAGAAGGTACGACCGTACGCGATTGACTTGTCTTCAGGTGTCGAGGTGTCGCCCGGGATCAAGGACCCGGCGAAGCTGCGGGCGTTGTTCGAACATGTTGCTTAACATCGGTCCTTCATTCGGACGCCGCGACCCCGATGCGCGCGGCTACTACGGTCAATACGGCGGACGTTTCGTACCCGAGACGCTCGTCGCCCCGGTCGAGGAACTGCAGCGCGCCTACCTCGAGGCGCGCGAGGATCCGTCGTTTCGAGCCACGCTCCACCGGCTGCTCCACGACTACGTCGGGCGGCCCACGCCGCTCTACGAGGCGACGCGGCTGTCGGGCTCTCTCGGCGGCGCGCGCATCTTCCTCAAGCGCGAGGATCTCGCGCACACCGGCGCCCACAAGATCAACAACGCGCTCGGCCAGGCGCTGCTGGCGCAGCGGATGGGCAAACGCCGGATCGTTGCCGAGACCGGCGCCGGCCAGCACGGCGTCGCGACCGCCACCGTATGCGCGCTGCTCGGCCTCGAATGCCACGTCTACATGGGCGCCGAAGACATGGAGCGGCAGTCGCTCAACGTTTTCCGAATGCGCCTCCTGGGCGCAACCGTTAGCAGCGTGGACAGCGGCAGCCGCACGCTCAAGGACGCCATCAACGAGGCGATGCGCGACTGGGTCACGAACGTGTCCGACAGTTATTACCTACTCGGCTCCGTGCTCGGCCCGCATCCCTATCCGCTAATGGTGCGTGAGTTCCAATCGGTGATCGGCGAAGAGGCACGCGCGCAGATGCTCGAGAGCAACGGCCGGCTGCCGAACGCCATCGTCGCCTGCATCGGTGGCGGCAGCAACGCGATGGGGATCTTCGATGCGTTCGTCGGCGACGCCGATGTGCGTCTCATCGGCGTCGAGGCCGGTGGGCGGGGCATCTCACCGGGACAGCATGCAGCTCGCTTCGCGGGGGGCAGCGCCGGCGTGCTTCAGGGCACGCGGAGTTTTGTGCTGCAGGACGCCGACGGCAATATTGAACTGACTCACTCGATCTCGGCCGGGCTCGACTACGCCGCCATCGGGCCGGAGCACGCGGCTTTACATGATGCGGGCCGCGCCGAGTACACGTGGATCGACGACACTGCGGCCCTGGAGGCGTTTCAGCGGCTCGGGCGCGAGGAAGGGATCCTGCCCGCGTTGGAGTCCTCGCACGCCATCGCGCACGTCTGCCGCCTCGCTCCGACAATGCCGCGCGACGCGATCCTGCTCGTGAACCTCTCGGGACGCGGTGACAAGGACGTCATCAGCGTGCAGAAGGCGCTGGAGGGAAAGTGATGGCACCGGGAGGACGTCTCGCCGCCACCTTCGAGCGCCTGCGTGAGGCCGGCCGCGGTGGCCTGGTGACCTACGTGACCGCCGGCGATCCCGACCGCGACACCTCGGCGCGCATCCTCGTGAGCCTGGCGAAGGCGGGAGCGGACGTGCTGGAAGTTGGCGTGCCGTTCTCCGATCCGCTCGCCGATGGCCCGGTGATCCAGCGCGCCAGCGAGCGTGCGCTTGCGGCAGGTATGACCTTTCGTGGCACGTTGGATCTCGTTCGAGACGTCAGGCAGCAGATCGATACGCCGATCGTGCTGTTCACCTATGCCAACCCCGTCGTGCGCATGGATACCGCGACGTTCGCGCGGACGGCAACGGACGCTGGTGTGGACGGCGTGCTGATCCTCGATTATCCGGTCGAAGAGGCGGAGCCGCTGCGAGCGCCGCTTGTCGAGGCTGGCCTCGATCCCATCTTCCTCATCAGTCCCACGACGACCGACGAGCGGATCCGCCGGTCGTCCGAGCTCGGTCGCGGGTTCCTGTACGTGATCTCGCGGCTTGGCGTCACCGGCGCCCGCGACGAAATGGCGCAAGACGCCGGGGCGTTGTTAGATCGTGTAAAGAAACTGTCCTCACTGCCTGTGGCCGTCGGGTTCGGGATCTCGCGACCCGAACATGTGGCCGAGGCGTGCCGCCACGCGGATGCGGCAGTGGTGGGGAGCGCGCTCGTCAACGTCATCGCCGAACATCGTGGCAACGGAGTAGCGGAGCGCGCGGGGGAGTACGTGCGCTGGCTGAAGAGCGAACTGTGAAGGACATCGACGACCTCCGGCAACGGATCGACTGGATCGACGAGCAACTCGTGCGGCTGCTCAACGCGCGCGCCGAGTGCGCGCTGCAGCTCGGGCACCTAAAGAAGGCGCAGGGGATGGACATCTATCAACCCGCGCGCGAGCGCGAGGTCCTGGACAACGTCCAGCGACTCAACACGGGCCCGTTGGACGACGGCGCGATCCGACGGTTGTTCGAGCGCGTGATCGACGAGGCGCGGCGGCTGGAGCGGGTGGCGGACTAAACTAAAACAAACGTACGTAGGCCGGGTCTTCAGACCCGGCATGCCAGGTGAACACCAATGGTTGTAGTCATGCAGGAGCGCGCGACCGAGGCGCAAGTGGCACGGGTCGTCGCGCAATTAGTGGAAATGGGGTTCGACGTGCACCGGTCAACCGGGGCGCTGAGGACCGTGATCGGGGCGGTAGGGGGCAATCGTGCCGGGGACCCGCGGCTGCTCGAGGTGCTGGAAGGCGTGCAGGAAGTGCTCCGGATCACCGAGCCGTACAAGTTGGCCAGCCGAACGTTCCGGCAGGAGAACACCGTCATCACGGTCGGCGATCTACGAATAGGTGGGGACGAAGTCGTGGTGATGGCGGGGCCCTGCTCGGCGGAAAACGAAGAGCAGGTCGAAGCCAGCGCCGCGGCCGTCAAGCGGGCGGGCGCGAAAGTCCTCCGAGGCGGCGCGTTCAAACCGCGCAGCTCCCCCTACAGCTTCCAGGGGCTCGGCGAAGAGGGGCTGCGGCTGCTGCGGTCCGCTGCCGACCGCCACAACCTCGCGCTGGTTTCCGAGGTCATGGACATCAGCCAGCTGGAGCTGATCGTCAAGTACTCGCACATCCTGCAGGTGGGCGCGCGCAACATGCAGAACTTCACGCTGCTGCGCGAGCTGGGGAAGGCACGCACCCCTATCCTCCTCAAGCGCGGCATCTCCGCGACGATCGAGGAATGGCTGCTCTCGGCGGAATACATCCTCGCCGGCGGGAACACGGACGTGATGCTCTGCGAGCGCGGTATTCGCACGTTCGAGAGCTACACGCGCAACACGCTTGACATCTCCGCGATCCCGGTCGTGAAGCAATTGAGCCATTTGCCGATCCTCGTGGATCCGAGCCATGGCACGGGACGGCGAGACAAGGTGGCGCCGATGGCGCGCGCCGCGGTGGCGGCGGGCGCCGACGGCCTGCTCATCGAGGTGCACTGCGATCCCGATCACGCGCTGAGCGATGGCGCGCAATCGCTCTTCCCGGCCCAGTTCGATCGCCTCATGGCCGAACTTCGCATCATCGCGCCGGCCATCGGCCGCAGCATCTGCGTCGAACCCGTTGCACGGCGCGGCTGGAGTAGGTAGGGAATGCTGAATGTTGAATGCTGAATGCTGAAGTAAGGACCAAGGGCTGAATGCGGCGGGTCGCAATCGTTGGCTATGGGTTGATCGGGGGATCGATTGGTCTTGCGCTCCGCGAGCGGGCGCCGGACGTCGAGGTCGTCGCGATCGATGCGGGGGACTCGCTGGCGAATGCGGCCGGGGCAGACCTGATCGTTTTGTCTGCGCCGATCTCGGAAAACATCCGAGTCCTCGAGACGATCGATCGCTCGGTGACCGGGGAGGCGCTCATCACCGACACCGGCAGCACCAAGTCCACGACGCTGGCGGCGGCGGAACGGCTGCCGGCTCGCTTGCGTTTCGTCGGGGGGCATCCGGTCGCCGGCGGCGCGACGAGCGGGCGCGACGCCGCCACTGCCGACCTCTTCCAGGGTGCGCGCTGGATCCTGACCCCCACCACGCGCACGCACGCCGAGGACCTTACGCGGCTGCGGACCTTCGTGGAGCTTCTGGGCGCCACCCCACACCTCATGGACGCCGCCGACCACGATCGCCTGCTCGCCTACACGAGTCACCTCCCGCAGCTCGCCGTCAGCGCACTGATGCATGTCGCCGGGCAGGCGGTGGGGAAGCAGGGCCTCGAGTTCGCAGGCAGCGGCTTGCGCGACTCGACACGGCTGGCCACCAGCCCGGCGCCCATCTGGCACGACGTCGTGGGATCGAATCGACAGAACATCGACCGCGCGCTCGATGCCCTGATCGCGGCGCTCCAGGACTTGAAGGAGCGCGGCGACGGCAACGCCGTGGAACGCATCTTCACCGACGCGGCGCGCTGGAAACGCGGATTGGACGACACTTGATGTCGGCGCCTCTGTGGACCCCTTCGACCGATCGGATCGCGCGCGCACGCCTCACGCAGTTTCAGCGTCACGTCGAAGCGCAGTGGAACGTTCCCGTCGCTGACTATCCTTCCCTGTACTCGTTCTCGATCTCACGGCCCGACGCGTTCTGGCGGAGCGTGTGGGACTTCTGCGGCATCGTTGGCGAACCGGGCGAACGGGTCGTCGTCGATCTCGACAGGATGCCCGGAGCGCGCTTCTTTCCAGACGCGCGCCTGAACTTCACCGAAAACGTCCTGCGGCGCTCAGACGACGGGCCGGCGCTGATCTTCAATGGCGAAGGGCAGCGGAAAAGCACGGTCACGCACGCGGAATTGCGGCGGCAGGTCGCTCAGTTTTCCAACGCGCTGCGCGCGGCAGGCATTCGCGCCGGCGACCGAGTGGCCGGCTACCTGCCGAACATGCCGGAAGCCATCGTCGCGGCGCTCGGGGCGGCGGCGATCGGCGCGGTCTGGTCGTCCTGCTCGCCAGACTTCGGCGTGCAGGGTGTGCTCGACCGCTTCGGCCAGATCGAGCCGCGCGTGCTGGTGACGACGGACGGCTACTTCTACGGCGGCAAGACCCACGACCTGAAACCGAAGCTGGCGCAGGTGGTGCCGAGCCTGCCAACGCTCGAATGGGTTGTGGTGATTCCGTACGTGGACGCGCAGCCTCCGCTCGACGCCCTCGAAGGCTGCACGCTCTGGGACGAGTTCGTCGGCCACCACTCGACGGAGCTGCGTTGCGACCCGCTGCCGTTCAACCACCCGCTCTACATCCTGTATTCGTCGGGCACCACCGGCATCCCGAAGTGCATCGTCCACGGCGCCGGCGGCACGCTGATCCAGCACGTGAAAGAGCATCAGCTCCACTGCGACATTCAGCCAGACGATCGGGTCTTCTACTTCACGACGTGCGGCTGGATGATGTGGAACTGGCTGGTCACGGCGCTCGCCTCGGACGCCACGCTCTTGCTCTACGACGGGTCGCCGTTCCACCCGGATGGCAACGTCCTCTTCGATTTCGCTGACGCGACCGGCATGACGCTCTTCGGCACGTCCGCCAAGTTCATCGATGCGGTGAACAAGGCCGGCCTGGCGCCGATCCAATCGCACGCGCTCGCCTCGGTGCGGACGATGACGTCCACGGGATCACCGCTGGCACCGGAAAGCTTCGACTTCGTTTACGAGAAGGTGAAGCGCGACATCCACCTGGCCTCGATCTCCGGCGGCACCGACATCGTGAGCTGCTTCGTCGGCGGGAATCCCACGACGCCAGTCTGGCGAGGCGAGATTCAGGTTCGCGCCCTCGGCATGAAGGTGGAGGTGTTCGACGAGCACGGACGCCCGCTCCAGGGGGAGAAGGGGGAATTGGTGTGCACGATGCCGTTCCCCTCAATGCCCGTTGGATTCTGGAACGACCCGGATGGGCGGAAGTACCACGCCGCCTACTTCGACAGGTTTCCCGGGGTGTGGCGTCACGGCGATTGGGCCGAGGTCACCGAGCACGATGGGATCATCATCTACGGCCGCTCCGACGCGGTGCTCAACCCTGGCGGTGTCCGCATCGGCACGGCCGAGATCTATCGACAGGTGGAGCAGCTCGAGGAGATCGTCGAGAGCCTCGTCGTCGGTCAGCAATGGGAGAACGATGAGCGGGTCGTGCTATTCGTCAGGCTGCGCGAGGAACAGCAGCTGACGCCGGCGCTCGAGGACCGCATTCGGCGGAGGATTCGCGAGCACGCCACGCCACGGCACGTCCCGGCAAAGATCCTCCAGGTGCCGGAGATCCCGCGCACCAAGAGCGGAAAAATCGTGGAGCTCGCGGTCCGCGACGTCGTCCACGGACGCGAAGTGAAAAACAAGGAAGCGTTGGCCAACCCCGAGGCGCTCGAGTATTTCCGGAACAGAATCGAACTGACATGACCAATGCCGTGATTCTCTCGGCCTGCCGCACCCCCATCGGGTCGTTCGGCGGCTCGCTCAAGGACCTTTCCGCCGCCGATCTCGGCGCCATCGTGATCCGTGAAGCGATCGCCCGCGCCGGCATCAATGCCGCCGAGATCGGCGACGTGATCATGGGATGCGTGCTGCAGGCCGGCAGCGGTATGAACGTCGCGCGCCAGGCGTCGCTCAAGGCGGGTGTGCCAGTGGAAGTGCCAGCCGAAACCGTCAACCGGGTCTGCGGATCCGGCCTCACGGCGGTGGTGCATGCGGTGGAGGCCGTGAAGGCGGGGTACATCGACCTCGTCGTGGCCGGCGGCACCGAATCGATGAGCAATGCGCCCTACATCATGAAGGGCGCGCGCTGGGGCTATCGCATGGGGAACGCCGAGCTGGTGGACTCGATGCTGGCCGAGGGGCTCACCTGCGCGATCAAGGGTTGCCACATGGGGAACACCGCCGAAGAGATCGTGAAGCGCTACAACGTCTCACGGCAAGACCAGGATGCGTTCGCGGCAGAGAGCCAGCGGCGGGCAGAGCAGGCGATCAAGAGCGGCGTGTTCACCGACGAGATCGTGCCGGTCGAGATCCCGCAGAAGAAGGGGGCGGCCGTGAAGGTCGATCACGACGAGTATCCGCGAGCGGGAACCACGGCTGAGAAGTTGGCGGCGTTGCGTCCGGCATTTGCGAAAGACGGCACCGTCACGGCCGGGAACGCGTCGGGCGTCAACGACGGCGCTGCGGCGGTCGTGGTGGCGGCGGAAGAACGGGCAGCCAAGGCGGGCAAGCGTCCGCTGGCGCGCATCCTGTCGGTACTGCACGACCGGGGTGGACCCAATGATCATGGGAATGGGGCCGGTTGAAGCTCTGCGCAAGGCCGCGGACCGCGCCGGGATCGCGCTGAAGGACCTCGATCTCTTTGAGCTGAACGAGGCCTTCGCCTCTCAGTCGCTCGCCGTCGTTCGCGAGCTGCAGCTCGACGCGTCGAAGGTCAACGTCCACGGCGGGGCCATTGCCCTCGGCCACCCGATCGGCGCCAGCGGCGCACGCATTCTGACGACGCTCGTCCATTCGCTGCGGGCCCGCGGCGGCGGCCGCGGCGCCGCCGCGTTGTGCGTCGGCGGCGGCATGGGCACGGCGATGATCATTGAAGCGTAGGCCGGGTCTTTAGACCGGCAAGGAACCAATGTGACTCTGACTCCGTAGCTCTGCGAGATGCAGGTCCGCCCTCTGCTCACCCGGCTCGTCTGCGCGCTGATCCTCACTGCGGTCTGCTCGACAGCCGCCGCGCAGGACCCGCCGTCACCGCCGCAGCCGCAGTTGTCGGAGATCGTCCTCACCGGCGCGACCATCTTCACCAGCGACGACATCAGCTGGCTCCTGCACCTCCGGCGGGGCGAACCGCTGCCGGCCGATCCCGATGAGATCGCCAAACGCCTCGAGCGACTCTACGCGAAGGAAGGCTTCACCGCGGCAAAGGTGACGGCCGCCTTCGATGCCGGGAAGCTCACCCTCACGGTCGATGAAGGGACCTTCACCGCCGTCGACATCGAGGGCGCCAGTGACGAACTGCGCGCCCGCCTCGAGCAATCGCTGGAGACGGCAGGCGTTCGTCCCGGGGAACCCTTCAACGAACCTGTCGCTCGTCGCGCCGTCCGCCGCGTCCTCGCGCCATCGGTAGGTGGCCTCTCGCTGAGGGAGATCGAGGTCGTCGAGCGGGCCGGCCGTCGGCTGCTTCGCATCGCGGTCCGTCGCAAGGAAGGGGACGTTTCGTTCAGTGCGGGCGCAAACGGTCGCGAAGACTTCTTCAATCCCGTAGACGGCGTGGCATTTCCCGTAAGCCTGAATGCGGTCATCTTCGATCGCAGCGGCTTCAACTACACCTTCATCGGTGGGTTCGCCTCCTGGAAGTTCGCGCGCGACGCTGCGGGCTATTCGGTCGGAGTGGAGCGACCGCTATTGTCGAACACGCGCCTGTTCCTCGGTGGTGAAACGCACGACCTTACGGCCACCGACGACATGTGGCGGCTGGTCGATCTCGAGCAGACCGTGGCGGCGGCCGGATTCAAAAACACCTTCCGCGACTACTACCGTCGGCGCGGCGGGCAGGTGCACGCCGGCGTGCGGCCGAACCGCCACAACGAGTTCGTGGCGTCGTGGCGATGGGACCGTCACGAGCCGCTGGCGAACGAGAGCGATTTCAGTCTCTGGCGCACCGACCGGGAGTACCGCGCCAATCCCCTGGTAGCCGACGCGGAACTGGGCGCGCTCGTTCTCGCCTACAGCTTCGACAGCGGGGACCTGGACGACGAATCGATCGCGCAACGGTTCGCCCGCCACCTGGTGGACGACCTCTTCCGGTCCGGATGGCGTAACCGGTCAGGGTGGCGTATCGATTGGACGTCGGAGATCGCCGGCCACGCGATGAAGGGGGACTACGAGTTCACCCGTCACATTCTGAATGCGCGCGGCGCAACGCGACTGGGTTCTCGTCAGACAGTCGCCGTCCGCGGGCTGTTCGGGTGGTCGGACGGCGAGCTGCCTCTCGAACGCCAGTTTGCCGTGGGCGGCATCGGCTCCGTGCGCGCCTACAAGTTCAAGGAAGCGGTCGGGAAAGAACTCGCGTTGTTCAACGCCGAGTACCGGCTTCCGGATCTTCGGAAAATCGGATCCCGACCCTGATCTCAGCCCGCTTCGGTTGCTGATGTTCTTCGACGCCGGACGGGTCGGCGGTCCCATTCGCGGTTCCGATGACTGGCTGACATCCGTCGGCGTTGGCGTGCAGGCCGGCGGCGTGCGCGTCGAGTGGGGATTCCGCACCGACGACATTCCAAACTCCGCGCAGGTGCTCGTGCGCGTGGGACGAACCTTCTGATGCTCCGCGTGTGCGTGATGGCCGTCGCGGTCTGGCTCCTTGCAATGCCGGCGACCGCGGCGGACATGAGCCTCCAGCTGAACGAGGTGCGCGCGGTGGGCCCATCCATCCGTGCGTCCATCGATCTGCGCGACCTGTTAAGCGAGAAGTTCCGATCGATCCTCCAGGATGGCGGACGCCTGCACGTGCGCGTACAAGCGGAACTCTGGGAAGACCGGCCGCTGTGGGACAAACTGGTTCGTCCGGCGATCATCAGCGTGTTCCGGATCATCCGCGATCCCAACAGCCAGATAACCGTTTCCGACACCGTCGGGATGGTGACGTCGCTGCCGTGGACGGCAAACGCACTCGGACTCCGGGTTGACGTGGCGCCAACCGATGCGGTGGACGACAACCGGAAGTACTACCTGCGGCTGACCGCAACGGTAGGAACGATCGAAGAAAAGGAAATCCAGGATACGGGCGCGGCCGTCTTCGGCCGCGGCGAGAGTGCGGTCAGCGTCGCCCGCATGGGCAAGGTGATTCTGAATACGGTCTTGCAGGTCAACGACTACCTGCAGAGCATGTCGGCAGAAGCCCACGGCCCCGTCCTCCTCGGACGGGACCTGAAGGCCAGGCGCTGACGGCTACTGTGTCCCGCCGTCCCTAATGCCGGGACGGATGGTGACCGTCGTCGAGCCGGAACCGACGACTTTGTCCTTCTGCTTCAACCGGAACTCGACGCGGAAGTTGCCAGGCGTTTGGAAGACGCGATCGAAGACATAGCGGCGCTTGATCTCGCTCTTGCCCGCTTCGTACGGGTCGCAATCCACCTTGGACTCGGCCTTCGTGTCGTCCCCCCACACCCATTCAACCGACGGGCAGTAGAACTCGGCGAAGTCGTCCGTCCCGCCTTTGATTTCGGCGGTCATGACCACGCGCGTCGGCGCGAAGCCGGTCGTCGGGCTGGCTTTGAGCGAAATGCTCGGCTTCGTCTTGTCGGCGGTAACCGCGACGCCTGCAGCGATGGTGAACGCGCACACCAGCGCCGATGCGACGCGCGGGATCGAAAGCGTGTTTCTCATGGCGACTTCTCCCCGGGGCAGGTTGGGCGACATTATAATCCCGATCAGATGCCTACGCCGGCCGTGACCGCCACAACCGATCGACTCTCCACCATCAAAACAGACCTTCTGATCGTCCCCGTTTTCGACGGGGATACTCTGGACGACATCTCGGGATTAGGGGAGGCCGCGGGCGGTGCCATTCAACGGGCGATGGCAGGGGGGGAGTTTCGCACCCGGCTCTTCGACCTCTTCCTTACCGGGCTTACCGGATGGACCGCCTCACGCGTGCTCCTGGTCGGCGCCGGCCCGCGGAGCGCGTTCACCACCGAACGGCTTCGCAAGGTGGCCACCACCGGCGCGCTCGCTGCCAAGCAGCGGCGCGTGAAGCGGATCGCGTTCGCGGTGCGCGGGAACGCTCCGGGGGCCGCCGCGATCCAGGCGGCGGTCGAAGGACTGATGCTCGCCGCCTTCAACGGGGACATCTACAAGAGTGGAGACAAGAGCGGCCCGCCGGCGGAAGAAATCGTGGTCGTCGTGCCGGAAGGGGACCAGGCGTCGATCGACGCCGCGACGCGGCGGGGACGGATCCTCGGCGAGTCGTGCAATATCGCCCGCGAGCTCTGCAACGAGCCGCCCAATGTGCTGACGCCGACCGTGCTCGCGCAGCGCGCCGCGGTGATTGGGAAAGCCGCCGGCCTGACTGTCGAGATCCTCGACCAGAAAGGCATCGAAGCGCTGAACATGGGACTGCTGCTCGGGGTCGCGCAAGGCAGCGCCGAGCCGGCGCGGCTGATCGCACTCAAGCACATTCCTCCAGGGGCCCCGGATTCCCCGGTCCTCGGCCTCGTTGGAAAGGGCATCACCTTCGACACGGGGGGCATCTCGATCAAGCCCGCGGACGGCATGGAACGGATGAAAACCGACATGTCCGGCGCCGCCGCGGTGATCACCGCGATGCGGGCCATCTCACTCCTCAAGGCGCCGATCAAAGTGGTGGGGGTCGTACCGGCGGCCGAGAACATGCCGGGGGGCCGAGCGACTCGCCCGAGCGATGTGCTCAAGGGGGCCTCAGGCACGACAGTGGAAGTCGTCAACACCGACGCTGAGGGACGCCTGATCCTCGGCGACGGGATCTGGTACGCGCGAGAGCTCGGCGCCACGCACCTCGTCGACGTCGCCACGCTGACGGGCGCCTGCGTTGTCGCTCTTGGGAAGGTCGCGAGCGGGCTTTTCGCCCAGCCCGAGTCGTGGTCAGACGTCGTGATGCGGACCGCGCTGCGGGCCGGCGACCGTTGCTGGCCGATGCCGCTCTACGAAGAATTCCGCGAACAGATCAAGAGCGATATCGCCGACATGGTCAACTCTGGTGGGCGTCCCGGAGGCGCCTGCACGGCGGCGGCATTCTTGAAAGAATTCGTCGGCGACATGCCGTGGGCGCACCTCGACATTGCCGGCACGGCCTGGGCGGAGGAAGCCAAGCCCTGGCAAGCCAAGGGATCCACCGGCGTGGCGGTCCGAACGCTCGCCGAACTGGCGTTCACGTCGAGCGAATGGACCTAAACCCCGGAATTCGGGTCTAAAGAAGAGATGCTTTTTGCGTTTCAGGCGGACCCCGTCATGGTCCGGGTCATCCAGCCGACAGTGGAGGAGACCTCTGTCGCCGACGTCCTCGTCGGCTCGATTGGCCTGACCGGCGTGCTGGTGCTCGTCGCCGTGGTGCTCGGCGCGCTGCTCGGGTGTGCGCTGATCGGCATCAAGAAGCTGCGGACGCGCTACAACCGCGAGTCGATCCCCGACTCGGAAGCCTTCAAGATCACCTAGAATCCGGGCATGCTCATCCGCATGCCCTGGGTCGTCCTTTCCACCGCCATCACCATTTCCGCCGCACTCGCGGCGCAGGGTCCCTCCATCGGGACCAACTGGCCCTCGTTCCGCGGGGCGTTTGCCGCCGGCAATGCGCCGTCGATCCGGCTGCCGGACAAATGGGACGGGCCCAGCGGCCAGAACATCGCCTGGAAGACGAGCGTCCCGGGCCTGGCGCATTCGAGTCCCGTGGTGTGGGGGAACCGCGTCTTCGTCACGTCGGCGATCAGCAGCCGCAGCGATGCCACGTTCAAGCCCGGGCTCTACGGAGACGGGACAGCATCGGACGACCGGTCGCCCCATAAGTGGGTCGTGATCGCGTACGACCGCGCGACCGGCAAGAAGGCGTGGGAGCGAACGGCACACGAAGGCGTGCCCCGCGAAAAGCGTCACATCAAGTCCACTTACGCAAGCGCAACGCCCGCCACCGACGGCCGCTACGTCGTGGCCTTCTTCGGTTCGCAAGGGGTGCACGCCCTCGACATGAACGGAAAGTTGCTCTGGAGCAAGGACCTCGGCGTCCTGAATACCGGCGCTTACGACGCGCCCGATTTCGAATGGGGCACCGCGAGCTCGCCGTTCATTCACGGCGACACGGTCTTCGTTCAGTGCGACATGCAGCTCGACTCGTTCCTGGTGGCGCTCGACCTGAAGACGGGTAAGGAGCTGTGGAAGACCTCGCGCAAGGAGCTGTCGTCCTGGTCCACCCCGAACGTCTACGTTCCCTCGAATGGCGGCCGGCCCGAGCTCATTACGAATTCGCCGTACTTCATCCGTGGCTACGATCCAGCAACGGGCAAGGAACTCTGGCGCCTCGGGGGCAGCTCGATGATCACGGCCCCAACCCCGATCTTCGCCGACGGCATGATCATCGTCGCCAGCGGCCGTCGTCCTGAGAAACCAATCTTCGCCATCCGTCCGGGCGCCAACGGCGACATCACCTTGAAGGCAGGGCAGGAGAGCAACGACGTTGTCGCCTGGCGCAAGACCGGCCGCGGGTCCTACATGCCGACGCCGATCATTCACGAGGGCATCGTCTACGTGCTGAACAACGACGGTGTCTTCGACGCCTACGAGCTGCAGACCGGCAAAGAGGTCTACCGCCAGCGGATCCCGCACAAGGGCAGCGGCTTCAGCGCGTCACCCGTCATCGCCGGCGGGAAGATGTACCTCTCGGGGGAGGACGGCGAAATGTGGACGATCGGCACCGGCCCGAAGTTCGAGGTGCTGGGAACCAACTCGATGGGCGAGCCGCTGATGTCCACCCCGGCTCTCGCCGGCGGCATGATGTTCGTCCGTGGCGAGAAGACGTTGTTCGCGATCCGCGGGCGATAAAAACTTTTGCCGCGGATGACGCGGATGACGACGGATTCACGCTGATGCCGCTCCACCGTCGACATCCAGCGGGTCCGGGTCGCGGCCGCCCTTCGGGCGGCAGAACGGCGTCGAGCACGCAATAACAAGCCGCGGTGGAATGCGTGCGCGGTTTGTTATTGCGTGCTCGGCGCCGTTCGTAGCGCCGGCCGCAGGCCGGCGCCGCGACCCATCACAAATCAGCGACGATCCGCTTAATCCGCGAAATCCGCGGCTAATGCCAACGCCGCTAGCTACGCAATCGCTCTCGTTACCGCAAACTCTGCTCGGTGGTGGCGCCGCGCATTTTCTTCAGTGACGCCTGATACCGGACGACTGCGTCGAAAAGCGC
>CAVXMQ010000006.1:0-14349 GCA_963762995.1 uncultured Acidobacteriota bacterium
CGTGCGGGCTACGACGCGTTCCTCGTAGGCGAACGGCTGATCGGCACGACCGACCCCGGTGCCGCGCTTCGTGAGTTGAGGGGCCGATGACCACCCGGATCAAAGTGTGCGGGATGACGAGGATCGAAGACGCCACGCTGGCCGCGGAGCTCGGGGCGTCGGCGATCGGGTTCATCTTCTGGCCGCGGAGCCCCCGTTTCATCGAACCCGCGCGGGCCTGCGAGATCGCGTCTCGGTGCCGTGCTCGGTCGTGTGCGTCGGCGTGTTCGTCGATCAGCCGGTCTAGGAAATTCAGGAGGTCGCCTCACACGTGCCGCTCGGCGCGGTGCAGTTCCACGGTGGCGAGACACCCGACATGGCCGCCGCGTTGATGCAGCCGGTGATCAAAGCGGTTCCAGTCACAGAGGGGTTCGATCCGCAGTCAGTCGACGCGTGGCCGCGTCGGTCACCGTCCTTCTCGACGCACACGATCCGGTGAAACGCGGGGGAACGGGACGGACGATCGACTGGTCGCTTGCGGCCGCGCCGCCCAGCGACGTCCCGTCATGCTGTCCGGAGGCTTGAATCCCGGGAACGTCCGCGCCGCCATTGCTGCCGTGCGACCTTACGCGATCGACCTGTCTTCAGGTGTCGAGGTGTCGCCCGGCATCAAGGACCCGGTGAAGCTGCGGGCATTATTCGAACATGATGCTTAACATTGGTCCTTCATTCGGACGCCGCGACCCCGACGCGCGCGGCTACTACGGTCAGTACGGCGGACGCTTCGTCCCCGAAACGCTCGTCGCCCCCGTCGAGGAGCTGGAGCGCGCCTACCTCGAGGCGCGCGAGGATCGTCGTTTCGAGCCAAGCTCACCGGCTGCTCCACGACTACGTCGGCCGTCCGACGCCGCTCTACGAGGCGACGCGGCTGTCCGGCTCGCTCGGCGGCGCGCGCATCTTCCTCAAGCGCGAGGATCTCGCGCACACCGGCGCCCACAAGATCAACAACGCGCTCGGCCAGGCGCTGCTCGCCCAGCGCATGGGCAAACGCCGCATCGTCGCCGAGACCGGCGCCGGCCAGCACGGCGTCGCGACCGCCACCGTGTGCGCGCTGCTCGGGCTCGAATGCCACGTCTACATGGGCGCCGAAGACATGGAGCGGCAGTCGCTCAACGTCTTCCGCATGCGCCTCCTCGGCGCGACGGTGCGCAGCGTCGACAGCGGCAGCCGCACGCTCAAGGACGCCATCAACGAAGCGATGCGCGACTGGGTGACGAACGTGTCCGACAGCTACTACCTGCTCGGCTCGGTGCTCGGCCCGCATCCCTATCCGCTGATGGTGCGTGAGTTCCAATCGGTGATCGGCGAGGAGGCACGCGCGCAGATGCTCGAGAGCGACGGCCGGCTGCCGGACGCCATCGTCGCGTGCATCGGCGGCGGCAGCAACGCGATGGGGATCTTCGACGCGTTCGTCGGCGACCCCGATGTGCGTCTCATCGGCGTCGAGGCCGGCGGTCGCGGCATCTCACCGGGACAGCACGCGGCGCGCTTCGCAGGGGGCAGCGCCGGCGTGCTGCAGGGCACGCGGAGCTTCGTGCTGCAGGACGACGACGGCAACATCGAACTGACGCACTCGATCTCGGCCGGGCTCGACTACGCCGCGATCGGGCCGGAGCACGCGGCTTTGCATGATGCGGGCCGCGCCGAGTACACGTGGATCGACGACACCGCGGCCCTGGCGGCGTTTCAGCGGCTCGGGCGCGAGGAAGGGATCCTGCCCGCGCTGGAGTCGTCGCATGCCATTGCCCACGTCTGCCGCCTCGCACCGGCAATGTCGCGCGACGCGATCCTGCTCGTGAACCTCTCGGGACGCGGTGACAAGGACGTCATCAGCGTGCAGAAGGCGCTGGAGGGGAAGTGATGGCACCGGGAGGACGTCTCGCCGCCACCTTCGAGCGCCTGCGTGAGGCCGGCCGCGGTGGCCTGGTGACCTACGTGACCGCCGGCGATCCCGACCGCGACACCTCGGCGCGCATCCTCGTGAGCCTGGCGAAGGCGGGAGCGGACGTGCTGGAAGTTGGCGTGCCGTTCTCCGATCCGCTCGCCGACGGCCCGGTGATCCAGCGCGCCAGCGAGCGGGCGCTTGCGGCGGGTATGACCTTGCGTGGCACGTTGGATCTCGTTCGCGACGTCAGGCAGCAAATCGATACGCCGATCGTGCTGTTCACCTATGCCAACCCCGTCGTGCGCATGGATACCGCGACGTTCGCGCGGACGGCAACGGACGCTGGTGTGGACGGCGTGCTGATCCTCGATTATCCGGTCGAAGAGGCGGAGCCGCTGCGAGCGCCGCTTGTCGAGGCTGGCCTCGATCCCATCTTCCTCATCAGTCCCACGACGACCGACGAGCGGATCCGCCGGTCGTCCGAGCTCGGTCGCGGGTTTCTGTACGTGATCTCGCGGCTTGGCGTCACCGGCGCCCGCGACGAAATGGCGCAGGACGCCGGGGCGTTGTTGGATCGTGTGAAGAAACTGTCCTCACTGCCTGTTGCCGTGGGGTTCGGGATCTCGCGACCCGAACATGTGGCCGAGGCGTGCCGCCACGCGGATGCGGCGGTGGTGGGGAGCGCGCTCGTCAACGTCATCGCCGAACATCGTGGCAACGGAGTAGCGGAGCGCGCGGGGAGTACGTGCGCTGGCTGAAGAGCGAACTGTGAAGGACATCGACGACCTCCGGCAACGGATCGACTGGATCGACGAGCAGCTCGTGCGGCTGCTCAACGCGCGCGCCGAGTGCGCGCTGCAGCTCGGGCACCTGAAGAAGGCGCAGGGGATGGACATCTATCAACCCGCGCGCGAGCGCGAGGTCCTGGACAACGTCCAGCGACTCAACACCGGCCCGTTGGACGACGGCGCGATCCGACGGTTGTTCGAGCGCGTGATCGACGAGGCGCGGCGGCTGGAGCGGGTGGCGGACTAAACTAAAACAAACGTACGTAGGCCGGGTCTTCAGACCCGGCATGCCAGGTGAACACCAATGGTTGTAGTCATGCAGGAGCGCGCGACCGAGGCGCAAGTGGCACGGGTCGTCGCGCAATTAGTGGAAATGGGGTTCGACGTGCACCGGTCAACCGGGGCGCTGAGGACCGTGATCGGGGCGGTAGGGGGCAATCGTGCCGGGGACCCGCGGCTGCTCGAGGTGCTGGAAGGCGTGCAGGAAGTGCTGCGGATCACCGAGCCGTACAAGTTGGCCAGCCGAACGTTCCGGCAGGAGAACACCGTCATCACCATCGGCGACCTGCGAATAGGCGGGGACGAAGTCGTGGTGATGGCGGGGCCGTGCTCGGCGGAAAACGAAGAGCAGGTCGAATCCAGCGCTGCCGCCGTCAAGCGGGCCGGCGCCAAGATCCTGCGCGGCGGCGCCTTCAAGCCGCGCAGCTCTCCCTACAGCTTCCAGGGGCTCGGCGAAGAAGGGCTCCGACTGCTGCGTTCCGCGGCCGATCGCCACAATCTCGCGCTGGTCTCCGAGGTCATGGACATCAGCCAGCTGGAGCTGATCGTCAAGTACTCGCACATCCTGCAGGTGGGCGCGCGCAACATGCAGAACTTCACGCTGCTGCGCGAACTGGGCAAGGCACGCACCCCCATTCTCCTGAAGCGCGGCATCTCCGCGACGATCGAGGAATGGCTGCTCTCGGCGGAATACATCCTCGCCGGCGGGAACACGGACGTGATGCTCTGCGAGCGCGGCATTCGCACGTTCGAGAGCTACACGCGCAACACGCTCGACATCTCCGCGATCCCGGTCGTGAAGCAGTTGAGCCATTTGCCGATCCTCGTGGATCCGAGCCATGGCACGGGCCGGCGAGACAAGGTGGCGCCCATGGCGCGCGCCGCGGTGGCGGCGGGCGCCGACGGCCTGCTCATCGAAGTGCACTGCGATCCCGATCACGCGCTGAGCGATGGCGCGCAATCGCTCTTCCCGGCCCAGTTCGATCGCCTCATGGCCGAACTTCGCATCATCGCGCCGGCCATCGGCCGGAGCATCTGCGTCGAACCCGTTGCACGGCGCGGCTGGAGTAGGTAGCGAATGCTGAATGCTGAATGTCTGAATGCTGAAGTAAGGACCAAGGGCTAAATGCGGCGGGTCGCCATCGTCGGCTATGGGTTGATCGGGGGATCGATTGGTCTGGCGCTCCGCGAGCGGGCGCCGGACGTCCAGGTCGTTGCGATCGACGCGGAGGACTCGCTGGCGAAAGCGACCGGGGCAGACCTGATCATCCTCGCGGCGCCGATTTCACAAAACATCCGAATCCTCGAGACGATCGATGGCTCGGTGACCGGGGAAGCGCTCATCACCGACACCGGCAGCACCAAGTCCACGACGCTGGCGGCGGCGGAACGGCTGCCGGCTCGCTTGCGTTTCGTCGGGGGGCATCCGGTCGCCGGCGGCGCGACGAGCGGGCGCGATGCCGCCACTGCCGACCTCTTCCAGGGTGCGCGCTGGATCCTGACCCCCACCACGCGCACGCACGCCGAGGACCTTACGCGGCTGCGGACGTTCGTGGAGCTGCTGGGCGCCACCCCACACCTCATGGACGCCGCCGACCACGATCGCCTGCTCGCCTACACGAGTCACCTCCCGCAGCTCGCCGTCAGCGCCTTGATGCATGTCGCCGGGCAGGCGGTGGGGAAGCGGGGCCTCGAGTTCGCCGGCAGCGGCTTGCGCGACTCGACACGACTGGCCACCAGCCCGGCGCCCATCTGGCACGACGTCGTGGGATCGAATCGACAGAACATCGACCGCGCGCTCGATGCCCTGATCGCGGCGCTCCAGGACCTGAAGGAGCGCGGCGACGCCAACGCAGTGGAACGCATCTTCACCGACGCGGCGCGCTGGAAACGCGGATTGGACGACGATTCTGACTGTCGGCGCCTCTCTGGACTCCTTCGCCCGATCGGATCGCGCGGGCACGCCTGACGGAGTTTCAGCGTCACGTCGAACGCAGTGGAGCGTTCGCGTCCCTGACTACCCGTCGCTTTATACCTTCTCGATCTCTCGACCCGACGCGTTCTGGCGGAGCGTGTGGGACTTCTGCGGCATCGTCGGCGAACCGGGCGAACGGGTCGTCGTCGATCTCGACAAGATGCCCGGCGCGCGCTTCTTTCCAGACGCGCGCCTGAACTTCACCGAAAACGTGCTGCGGCGCTCAGACGACGGGCCGGCGCTGATCTTCAATGGCGAAGGGCAGCGGGAAAGCACGGTCACGCACGCGGAATTGCGCCGGCAGGTCGCTCAGTTCTCCAACGCGCTGCGCGCCGCCGGCATTCGCGCCGGCGACCGGGTGGCCGGCTACCTGCCGAACATGCCCGAGGCCATCGTCGCCGCGCTCGGGGCGGCGGCGATCGGCGCGGTCTGGTCGTCCTGCTCGCCAGACTTCGGCGTGCAGGGTGTACTCGACCGCTTCGGCCAGATCGAACCGCGCGTGCTGGTGACGACGGACGGCTACTTCTACGGCGGCAAGACCCACGACCTGAAACCGAAGCTGGCGCAGGTGGTGCCGAGCCTGCCAACGCTCGAATGGGTTGTGGTGATTCCCTACGTGCACGCGCAACCTCCGCTCGACGCCCTCGAAGGCTGCACCCTCTGGGACGAGTTCATCGGCCACCACTCGACGGAGCTGCGTTGCGAGCCGCTGCCGTTCAACCACCCGCTCTACATCCTGTATTCGTCGGGCACCACCGGCATCCCGAAGTGCATCATCCACGGCGCCGGCGGCACGCTGATCCAGCATTTGAAAGAGCATCAGCTCCACTGCGACATTCAACCAGACGATCGCGTCTTCTACTTCACGACGTGCGGCTGGATGATGTGGAACTGGCTGGTCACGGCGCTCGCCTCGGACGCTACGCTCTTGCTCTACGACGGGTCGCCGTTCCACCCGGATGGCAACGTCCTCTTCGATTTCGCTGACGCGACCGGCATGACGCTCTTCGGCACGTCCGCCAAGTTCATCGATGCGGTGAACAAGGCCGGACTGGCGCCGATCCAATCGCACGCGCTCGCCTCGGTCCGGACGATGACGTCCACGGGATCACCGCTGGCACCGGAGAGCTTCGACTTCGTTTATGAGAAGGTGAAGCGCGACATCCACCTGGCCTCGATCTCCGGCGGCACCGACATCGTGAGCTGCTTCGTCGGCGGGAATCCAACCGGGCCAGTCTGGCGCGGCGAGATTCAGGTTCGCGCGCTCGGCATGAAGGTAGAAGTGTTCGACGAGCACGGACGTCCGCTCCAGGGGGAGAAAGGGGAGTTGGTGTGCACGATGCCGTTCCCCTCGATGCCCGTTGGATTCTGGAACGACCCGGATGGGCGGAAGTACCACGCCGCCTACTTCGACAGGTTTCCCGGGGTGTGGCGTCACGGCGATTGGGCCGAGGTCACCGAGCACGATGGGATCATCATCTACGGCCGCTCCGACGCGGTGCTCAACCCTGGCGGTGTCCGCATCGGCACGGCCGAGATCTATCGACAGGTGGAGCAGCTCGACGAGATCGTCGAGAGCCTCGTCGTCGGTCAGCAATGGGAGAACGATGAGCGGGTCGTGCTATTCGTCAGGCTGCGCGAGGAACAGCAGCTGACGCCGGCTCTCGAGGACCGCATTCGGCGGAGGATTCGCGAGCACGCCACGCCACGGCACGTCCCGGCAAAGATCCTCCAGGTGCCGGAGATCCCTCGCACCAAGAGCGGAAAAATCGTGGAGCTCGCGGTCCGCGACGTCGTCCACGGACGCGAAGTGAAAAACAAGGAAGCGCTCGCCAACCCCGAGGCGCTCGAGTATTTCCGGAACAGAATCGAACTGACATGACCACTGCCGTGATTCTTTCGGCCTGCCGGACCCCCATCGGGTCGTTCGGCGGCTCGCTCAAGGACCTTTCCGCCGCCGATCTCGGCGCCATCGTGATCCGTGAAGCGATCGCCCGCGCCGGCATCAATGCCGCCGAGATCGGCGACGTGATCATGGGATGCGTGCTGCAGGCCGGCAACGGTATGAACGTCGCGCGCCAGGCGTCGCTCAAGGCGGGCGTGCCAGTCGAAGTGCCTGCCGAAACCGTCAACCGCGTCTGCGGATCCGGCCTCACGGCAGTGGTGCATGCGGTGGAGGCCGTGAAGGCGGGATACATCGACCTCGTCGTGGCCGGCGGCACCGAATCGATGAGCAATGCGCCCTACATCATGAAGGGCGCGCGCTGGGGCTATCGCATGGGGCACGCCGAGCTGGTGGACTCGATGCTGGCCGAGGGCCTCACCTGCGCGATCAAGGGTTGCCACATGGGGAATACCGCTGAAGAGATCGTGAAGCGCTACAACGTCTCGCGGCAAGACCAGGATGCGTTCGCCGCGGAGAGCCAGCGGCGGGCCGAGCAGGCGATCAAGAGCGGCGTGTTCACCGACGAGATCGTGCCGGTCGAGATCCCGCAGAAGAAGGGGGCGGCCGTGAAGGTCGATCGCGACGAGTATCCGCGAGCGGGAACCACGGCTGAGAAGTTGGCGGCGTTGCGTCCCGCATTTGCGAAAGACGGCACCGTCACGGCCGGGAATGCGTCGGGCATCAACGACGGCGCCGCGGCAGTGGTGGTGGCGGCGGAAGAGCGGGCCACCAAGGCGGGCAAGCGTCCGCTGGCGCGCATCCTCTGGTACTGCACGACCGGGGTGGACCCCATGATCATGGGCATGGGGCCGGTCGAAGCTCTGCGCAAGGCCGCGGACCGTGCCGGGATCGCACTGAAGGACCTCGATCTCTTCGAGCTGAACGAGGCCTTCGCCTCTCAGTCGCTCGCCGTCGTTCGCGAGCTGCAGCTCGACGCGTCGAAGGTCAACGTCCACGGCGGGGCGATTGCCCTCGGCCACCCGATCGGCGCGAGCGGCGCGCGCATCCTGACGACGCTCGTCCATTCGCTCCGCGCCCGCGGCGGCGGCCGCGGTGCCGCCGCGTTGTGCGTCGGCGGCGGCATGGGCACGGCGATGATCATCGAAGCATAGGCCGGGTCTTTAGACCCGGCGCGGAACCAACGACCCTCTAACTTCGTAGCACTGCGAGATGAGGGGTCGTCTCCGGCTGCTCTGGGCGGTGATCCTCACCGCGGTCTGCTCGACAGCCTCCGCGCAGGACCCGCCGTCACCGCCGCAGCCGCAGTTATCGGAGACGGTCCTCGCCGGCGCGACCATCTTCACCAGCGACGACATCAGCTGGCTCCTGCACCTCCGGCGTGGCGAACCGCTGCCGGCCGATCCCGATGAGATCGCCAAACGCCTCGAGCGACTCTACGCGAAGGAAGGCTTTACCGCGGCAAAGGTGACAGCCGCCTTCGAGGCCGGGAAGCTCACCCTCACCGTCGATGAAGGGACCTTTACCGCCGTCGACATCGAGGGCGCCAGTGACGAACTGCGCGCCCGCCTCGAGCAATCGCTGGACACGGCAGGCGTTCGTCCCGGGGAACCCTTCAACGAACCTGTCGCTCGTCGCGCCGTCCGCCGCGTCCTCGCGCCATCGGTAGGTGGCCTCTCGCTGAGGGAGATCGAGGTCGTCGAGCGGGCCGGCCGTCGGCTGCTTCGCATCGCGGTCCGTCGCAAGGAAGGGGACGTTGCGTTCAGTGCGGGCGCAAACAGCCGCGAAGACTTCTTCAATCCCGTAGACGGCGTGGCATTTCCCGTAAGCCTGAATGCGGTCATCTTCGATCGCAGCGGCTTCAACTACACCTTCATCGGTGGGTTCGCCTCCTGGAAGTTCGCGCGCGACGCTGCGGGCTATTCGGTCGGAGTGGAGCGACCGCTGTTGTCGAACACGCGCCTGTTCCTCGGTGGTGAAACGCACGACCTCACGGCCACCGACGACATGTGGCGGCTGGTCGATCTCGAACAGACCGTGGCGGCGGCCGGATTCAAAAACACCTTCCGCGACTACTACCGGCGGCGCGGCGGGCAGGTGCACGCCGGCGTGCGGCCGAACCGCCACAACGAGTTCGTGGCGTCGTGGCGATGGGACCGTCACGAGCCGCTGGCGAACGAGAGCGATTTCAGTCTGTGGCGCACCGACCGTGAATACCGCGCCAATCCGCTGGTTGCCGACGCCGAACTGGGTGCGCTCGTTCTCGCCTACAGCTTCGACAGCGGGGACCTGGACGACGAATCGATCGCACAACGGTTCGCCCGCCACCTGGTGGACGACCTCTTCCGGTCGGGATGGCGTAACCGGTCGGGGTGGCGTATCGACTGGACGTCGGAGATCGCCGGCCACGCGATGAAGGGGGACTACGAGTTCATCCGTCACATTCTGAATGCGCGCGGCGCCACGCGACTGGGCTCTCGCCAGACGGTCGCCGTCCGCGGGCTGTTCGGGTGGTCGGACGGCGAGCTGCCTCTCGAACGGCAGTTTGCCGTGGGCGGCATCGGCTCCGTGCGCGCCTACAAGTTCAAGGAAGCGATCGGGAAAGAACTCGCGCTCTTCAACGCCGAGTACCGGCTTCCGGATCTTCGGAAAGTCGGACCCCGACCCTGATCTCAGCCCACTTCGGTTGCTGGTGTTCTTCGACGGTGGACGGGTCGGCGGTCCCATCCGCGGTTCCGATGACTGGCTGACATCCGTCGGCGTTGGCGTGCAGGCCGGCGGCGTGCGCGTCGAGTGGGGATTCCGCACCGACGACATTCCAAACTCCGCGCAGGTGCTCGTGCGCGTGGGACGAACCTTCTGATGCTCCGCGTGTGCGTGATGGCCGTCGCGGTCTGGCTCATTGCAATGCCGGCGACCGCGGCGGACATGAGCCTCCAGCTGAACGAGGTGCGCGCGGTGGGCCCATCCATCCGTGCGTCCATCGATCTGCGCGACCTGTTAAGCGAGAAGTTCCGATCGATCCTCCAGGATGGCGGACGCCTGCACGTGCGCGTACAAGCGGAACTCTGGGAAGACCGGCCGCTGTGGGACAAGCTGGTTCGTCCGGCGATCATCAGCGTGTTCCGGATCATCCGCGATCCCAACAGCCAGATAACCGTTTCCGACACCGTCGGGATGGTCACGTCGCTGCCGTGGACGGCAAACGCACTCGGACTCCGGGTTGACGTGGCGCCAACCGATGCGGTGGACGATAACCGGAAGTACTACCTGCGGCTGACCGCAACGGTAGGAACGATCGAAGAGAAGGAAATCCAGGATACGGGCGCGGCCGTCTTCGGCCGCGGCGAGAGCGCGGTGAGCGTCGCCCGCATGGGCAAGGTGATCCTGAATACGGTCCTGCAGGTCAACGACTACCTGCAGAGCATGTCGGCAGAAGCCCACGGCCCCGTCCTCCTCGGGCGGGACCTGAAAGCCAGACGCTGAGGGTTACTGGATCCCGCCGTCCCTGATGCCGGGGCGGATGGTGACCGTCGTCGAGCCGGAACCGACGACTTTGTCCTTCTGCTTCAACCGGAACTCGACGCGGAAGTTGCCAGGCGTTTGGAAGACGCGATCGAAGACATAGCGGCGCTTGATCTCGCTCTTGCCCGCTTCGTACGGATCACAATCCACCTTGGACTCGGCCTTCGTGTCGTCCCCCCACACCCATTCAACCGACGGGCAATAGAACTCGGCGAAGTCGTCCGCCCCGCCTTTGATTTCGGCGGTCATGACCACGCGCGTGGGCGCGAAGCCGGTGGTCGGGCTGGCTTTGAGCGAAATGCTCGGCTTCGTCTTGTCGGCGGCAACCGCGGCGCCTGCAGCGATGGTGAACGCACACACCAGCGCCGATGCGACGCGCGGGATCGAAAGCGTGTTTCTCATGGCGACTTCTCCCCGGGGCAGGTTGGGCGACATTATAATCCCGATCAGATGCCTACGCCGGCCGTGACCGCCACAACCGATCGACTCTCCACCATCAAAACAGACCTTCTGATCGTCCCCGTTTTCGACGGGGATTCCCTGGACGACATCTCGGGATTAGGGGAGGCCGCGGGCGGCGCCATTCAACGGGCGATGGCGAGCGGTGAGTTTCGGACCCGGCTCTTCGACCTCTTCCTTACCGGGCTAAACGGATGGACCGCCTCACGCGTGCTCGCTGGTCGGCGCCGGCCCGCGGGCCGCGTTCACCACCGAACGGCTTCGCAAGGTGGCCACGACCGGCGCGCTCGCTGCCAAGCAGCGGCGCGTGAAGCGGATCGCGTTCGCCGTGCGCGGGAACGCTCCGGGGGCCGCCGCGATCCAGGCGGCGGTCGAAGGACTGATGCTCGCCGCCTTCAACGGGGACATCTACAAGAGCGGAGACAAGAGCGGCCCGCCGGCGGAAGAAATCGTGGTCGTCGTGCCGGAAGGGGACCAGGCGTCGATCGACGCCGCGACGCGGCGGGGACGGATCCTCGGCGAGTCATGCAATATCGCCCGCGAGCTCTGCAACGAGCCGCCCAACGTGCTGACGCCGACCGTGCTCGCGCAGCGCGCCGCGGTGATCGGGAAGGCCGCCGGCCTGACCGTCGAGGTCCTCGACCAGAAAGGCATCGAAGCGCTGAACATGGGACTGCTGCTCGGGGTCGCGCAAGGCAGCGCCGAGCCGGCGCGGCTGATCGCACTCAAGCACATTCCTCCAGGGGCCCCGGATTCCCCGGTCCTCGGCCTCGTGGGAAAGGGCATCACCTTCGACACGGGGGGCATCTCGATCAAGCCTGCGGACGGCATGGAACGGATGAAGACCGACATGTCCGGCGCCGCCGCGGTGATTACCGCGATGCGGGCCATCTCGCTCCTCAAGGCGCCGATCAAAGTGGTGGGGGTCGTACCGACGGCCGAGAACATGCCGGGGGGCCGAGCCACCCGCCCGAGCGATGTGCTCAAGGGGGCCTCAGGCACGACAGTGGAAGTGGTCAACACCGACGCTGAGGGACGCCTGATCCTCGGCGACGGGATCTGGTACGCGCGAGAGCTCGGCGCCACGCACCTCGTCGACGTCGCCACGCTCACGGGCGCCTGCGTCGTCGCTCTTGGGAAGGTCGCGAGCGGGCTTTTCGCCCAGCCCGAGTCGTGGTCAGACGTCGTGATGCGGACCGCGCTGCGGGCCGGCGACCGTTGCTGGCCGATGCCGCTCTACGAAGAGTTCCGCGAGCAGATCAAGAGCGACATCGCCGACATGGTCAATTCCGGCGGGCGTCCCGGGGGCGCCTGCACGGCGGCGGCATTCTTGAAAGAATTCGTCGGCGACATGCCGTGGGCGCACCTCGACATTGCCGGCACGGCCTGGGCGGAGGAAGCGAAGCCCTGGCAGGCCAAGGGATCCACCGGCGTGGCCGTCCGAACGCTCGCCGAGCTGGCGTTCACGTCGAGCGAATGGACCTAAACCTCGGAATTCGGGTCTAAAGAAGAGATGCTTTTTGCGTTTCAGGCGGACCCCGTCATGGTCCGGGTCATCCAGCCGACAGTGGAGGAGACCTCTGTCGCCGACGTCCTCGTCGGCTCGATTGGCTTGACCGGCGTGCTGGTGCTCGTCGCCGTGGTGCTCGGCGCGCTGCTCGGGTGTGCGCTGATCGGCATCAAGAAGCTGCGGACGCGCTACAACCTCGAGTCGATCCCCGACTCGGAAGCCTTCAAGATCACCTAGAATCCGGGCATGCTCATCCGCATGCCCTGGGTCGTCCTTTCCACCGCCATCACCATTTCCGCCGCAGTCGCGGCGCAGGGTCCCTCATCGGGACCAACTGGCCTTCGTTCCGCGGTGCGTTTGCCGCCGGTAATGCGCCGTCGATCCGGCTGCCGGACAAATGGGACGGGCCCAGCGGCCAGAACATCGCGTGGAAGACCAGCGTCCCGGGACTGGCGCATTCGAGCCCCATCGTGTGGGGGAACCGCGTCTTCGTCACGTCGGCGATCAGCAGCCGCAGCGATGCCACGTTCAAGCCCGGGCTCTACGGAGACGGACGGCATCGGACGACCGGTCGCCCCATAAGTGGGTCGTGATCGCGTACGACCGCGCGACCGGCAAGAAAGTGTGGGAGCGAACGGCGCACGAGGGCGTCCCCCGCGAGAAGCGGCACATCAAGTCCACCTACGCAAGCGCAACGCCCGCCACCGATGGCCGCTACGTCGTGGCTTTCTTCGGTTCCCAGGGGGTGCACGCGCTCGACATGAACGGAAAGCTGCTCTGGAGCAAGGATGTCGGCGTTCTGAATACCGGCGCCTACGATGCGCCCGATTTCGAATGGGGCACCGCAAGCTTGCCCTTCATCCACGGCGACACGGTTCTTCGTTCAGTGCGACATGCAGCTCGACTCGTTCCTGATGGCGCTTGACTGGAAGACCGGCAAAGAGCTGTGGAAGACGCTCGCGCAAGGAGCTGTCGTCCTGGTCCACACCGAACGTCTACGTTCCTGCGAATGGCGGCCGGCCCGAGCTGATCACGAATTCCTGTACTTCATCCGTGGCTACGATCCAGCAACGGGCAAAGAGCTCTGGCGCCTCGGGGGCAGCTCGACGATCACGGCCCCGACCCCGATCTTCGCCGACGGCATGATCATCGTCGCCAGCGGCCGTCGTCCCGAGAAACCAATCTTCGCCATCCGTCCGGGCCAACGGCGAGATCACGCTGAAGGCAGGCCAGGAGAGCAGCGACGTCGTCGCCTGGCGCAAGACCGGCCGCGGGTCCTACATGCCGACGCCGATCATTCACGAGGGCATCGTCTACGTGCTGAACAACGACGGTGTCTTCGACGCCTACGAGCTGCAGACCGGCAAAGAGGTCTACCTGCCTTTATCCCGCACAAGGGCAGCGGCTTCAGCGCGTCACCCGTCATCGCCGGGGGGAAGATGTACCTCTCGGGAGAGGACGGCGAGATGTGGACGACGATCGGCACCGGCCCGAAGTGTCCAAGTACTGGGAACCAACTGGATGGGCGAGCCGTTGACGTCCACCCCGGCGCTCGCCGGCGGCATGATGTTCGTCCGCGGCGAGAAGACGCTATTCGCGATCCGCGGGCGGTATAAACTTTTTGCCGCGGATTACGCGGATGACGACGGATCGCGCTGACGCCGCTCCACCGTCGACATCCAGCGGGTCCGGGTCGCGGCTGCCCTTTTGGGCGGCAGAACGGCGTCGAGCGCGCAAAAACAAGCCGCGGTGGAATGCGTGCGCGGTTTGTTTTTGCGCGCTCGTCGCCGTTCTCAGCGCCGGCCGCAGGCCGGCGCCGCGACCCGATCAGAATCAGCGGCGATCCGCTTGATCCGCGAAATCCGCGGCTAACACCAACGGCGCTAGCCATCCCCATCGCTGTGGTCAGCGCGCGCTCTGCTCCGTGCCCACGCCGCGCATCTTTTTCAGCGACGCCGGGTACCTGACGACGGCGTCGAAAAGCGC
>CAVXMQ010000007.1:0-29479 GCA_963762995.1 uncultured Acidobacteriota bacterium
CGTTTGCCCCGTCGCTCGACGCCTACAAGTACGTGGGCTTCGAGGACCAATTCCGCGGCTCACAGGCGGTGATTCGCGCGCGGCTCGAGAGCTACTTCCGTACTTCGAAGCCACGACCGCTTCAGGGGATGTGCTCGACGTCGGTTGCGGGCGGGGGGAGTTCATCGATCTCCTCAACGCGCGCGGCATTCCGGCGCGGGGAATCGATCTCAACCATGAGATGGCGGAAGTGTGCCGCGCCCGAGGGTTGAGTGTCACCGAGGCCGATGCGGTCGGTTACCTTTCGTCACTTCCGGACGGGTCGCTGCGCGGGATCTTCGCGGCGCAGGTCGTCGAACACCTCGAGCCGGCGTACCTGCTGAAATTCCTCGAGCTCGCCTTCGTGAAGCTGCGGCCGGGCGGGCGCCTCGTGCTCGAAACGCTGAACCCCGCCTGCTGGATGGCGTTCTTCGAGAGCTACATCCGCGACATCACGCACAAGTGGCCGCTGCACCCTGAAACGCTGAAGTACCTCGTGACCGCCAGCGGCTTCTCGCGCGCCGACCTCGAGTTTCGCTCCCCGGTCGCGCCACAGGATCGCCTGCAGCCGATCTTGGTGCCGGAAGGGGCCGACCTCGCGATCCGTGACCTCGCGGAGACGTTCAACAGCAACGCCGAAAAGCTCAACGCCCGCATGTTCACCTTCATGGACTACGCCGTCGTAGCCGAGAAGCAGCTTTCCTAGAGAGCCGTGGCGGCCTCGCGGACAACTACGTACCGCCACAAACCAACGGCCGATAGCCCCAGGACCATGGCAGAGAAGAGACCCGCCTGCGGCCGATTGCTCGCAATGGCTCCGGCAGCGACGGCCCCCATGACTGCCAGCGCCCAGTACAAGACCGCGACTTTCGAGTGAGCGAGACCGGTCGCCGTCAGGCGCTGGTACAGGTGCGACCGGTGAGCGGCCAGGACGTTTTCGCGCCGACGAATACGCCGCATCAACGTGAACGCCGTGTCGAAAAGAAACGGCCACAGGAGCAGCGCGGCGCACGCCCAGAGCTCCGGCCTGGACTGGCCCGCCGCGAGCGGCAACGCCGCGAAAAAGAACCCGAGAAACGCGCTGCCGGCATCTCCCATGAACACCTTCGCCGGCGCCCAGTTGTAGAGCAGAAAACCGGCGGGAGCCGCGGCGCCCAGGAGCCCGAGCGCCGCCACGTCGTTCGAACCGATGAGCTGTCCGACGATCGCCCAGCCCAGACCTGCGACCACGGCCTGCCCGGCGGCAATGCCGTCGATCCCGTCCATGAAGTTGAACGCATTGGTGACGGCTGTCATCCAGAGAGCCATGAGCGCGATGACGGCGCCGGGCGGAATGGCTGCAGGAAACGCACCCACATCAGCCGTTGACGCCACCAGGCTGGAGACACCGATGTAAATGACGAGTCTCAGCAGCGCCGGCAGCGTGCGCAGGTCGTCGACGAGCCCTACGACGCCAAGGGTGCATGCCGCACCGACGACGAGCCATGCCGCTGCTGAGAAGCTCATGCCGGCGAGGTGCGCTACCCACAGGCCCGTCAGCAACGCCAGGACGAATGCGACGCCACCGAGGCGCGGTGTGGCGATTCGATGCGAACTGCGTTCGTTGGGGATGTCCAGGAGATTGCGGCGGCGTGCCCACGCGGCGAACAACGGCGTCAGCGCCGCCGCCACAACGAAAGCCACCAGACCGAAAAGGAACATCACGCGCGTGCGCGGGGATTATATACACTGCTCATTCGACACGTGTTCTCTCCTGTTGCCGGCGTGAGGCGTCTGCTCTGGGCCGTGAGCTGCGCCGTCTTTTTGCTGCTGCTCTCGTCACTCTTTCGCGTGCCCGACGTGCCAGCGCCGGTTGCCGGCAGCGTTGTTCGCATTCGTCCTGTTCGCGGCGTATCGTCCTGCCGCTGCGATCCTGGCGGTTGCTGCGATCGTGCCGATCGCGACCTGGACGGGCCGGCAGTGGAACGGCAGCGTCGCCTGGCCCGAGACGATCGCCATCGCATACCTCGCCGGCTACGCGGCACGAACGGCGATTGAACGCGATCGCGAACCGGCGGACGCGCTCGTCTACGCCCTCCACGGAATGATCGCGGTGATCGTCGCGTCGGTGGTTGTTGAACTGCTCGTCCTCCACAACACGCTCGGGGCCCAGTCCTTCCGTCAATTCCTCGGGCATTTGGTCTCGTCGCAGTACTTCCTCGGTGACGGCGAGTTCGCCAGCGGCGACGCGGCGATGCGGCTGCTCGAATGCCTCCTCCTCGCGCACGCTGGTGCCACGTTGGCCAGGAGCTTTCCGCTCGTTCGGTCCACGCCTGGTGCGTGCCGTCGTGGCCGGCGCGGTGATGGCGGGCGTGTTGAATCTGTGGCGGATCTGGCTGGGTGCGGTGCGCGGCGACGACCCGGTCGTGACTTTTCTGAAACTGCTCGCCACGGTGCGGTTCAACACGCATTACGCGGACGTCAATGCGGCCGGTTCGTATTACGTGATGGCGTTGCTGCCGGCGCTGGCGCTGGCGCTGACGAACGTGCGGTGGGTGGTCGCCGCCGCAACGCTCGCGCTGTCTATCTCGCTGACAGGATCGCGTGCCGCGGTCATCGCCGCGCCCGTCGCGCTCGGCATCGTCTGGTTTCGTCACTCGTCAGGCCAGGACGACCCGCGATCTCACCTCATCGTCGATGGCTGTGGCTCGCGGGAGCGACGCTGCTCGTGTTCGCCTGCGCCGGGATGTTCTACGCCGCCAGCGTCCGGAACGACACGCCCGTGGAGCGCGCGCTCGAATTGCGCAAGGAGTTCGCGCTCACGGCAGTGCGAATGGTCGCGTCACGTCCCTTCTTCGGCGTCGGCATCGGCGACTATCGGATAGCCTCCGGTGAATTCACCTCCGAACGGCTCCGTGCGGGCTACCCGAACGAGAACGCGCACAACAATTTCCTCCAGATCCTCGCGGAGGTCGGTAGCATCGGGTTCGCGGTTTTCGCCGTGCTGCTGATCATGTCGGCACGCCGGACCGATCGGCTCCTCTCGGCGGAGCCATCGGCGGTCCCTGCCGGCGTAGCCGCCGGCGTGCTCGCCTTTCTGCTGACCTGTGTCGCCGGCCACCCCTGGTTGATCGACGAGCCTGCGCTCGTATTTTGGCTGCTGCTTGGCACCGCCGCCGGCTGGGGCTCGGGATCGTCGGCGAATGGCGGATGGAAGGCGACGGCCTCCATGCGCCGGGTGGCCTTCGTGCTTCTTCTCGTCGTTGCGGCGTCGATACCCCTGCGGGCGCGGCGGGAATTCGGTGGCGCGAACCTGGAGCACCAGGGGATCGGGCTTTCGCGGTGGATGGTGGACGCCGATGGCGCCCGCTACCGGACGGCAGGCGCGACAAGCACGCTATTCGTACCGGCGAACGCCTCAGTGATTACCGTTCCGCTGCGAGCCCTGTCGCCGCAGAGTGCTCTCGAAGTGCAGATGTACCTCGACGGACGTCACGTCAACAGTGTCCGCGTCCCCTCGGACCAGTGGAGAGTCGTTCAGGTGGCCATTCTGCAGCGCAAAGACGGCCGCCGGTTTCGCGCGCTCGAGTTGAAAGTGGTCACCGAACCGAGGCCAGGCTCAGCGCTACTGATGATCGGGAAGGTCGCACCGCATTGATGCGGACACGATTCAGGCCGTCAGGTGCTTGTGGACCGAGGCCGGGACGTAGGACGGGACGAGATGCGCGAGCGTCGCTTCCATCCGCAGCCGATCGCCGGTCTGCGCCGCCTCTCTGAGCCGGGGGAGCGCGCGCACGACGGCGCCAAGGTCCACCGGGTCCTGCTCGTCGACACGCAGGACTTCCGGATGCGCCGTGGCCTGGACGAGGGCATCTCGCTCCCACAGTCGCTCTTCGAGCTTCTCGCCGGCACGGAGTCCTGTAAAGACGACGGGGATTTCAGCGGCCGATAAACCCGACAGCCGCACGAGGTCCTCGGCCAGCTGCACGATCGGCACCGGGTCCCCCATGTTCAGGACGAAGAGCTCGCCACCGGCCGAAAGTCCGCCGGCCTGCAGGACGAGATGAACCGCTTCCGGGATGGTCATGAAGAAGCGCGTCATGTCCGGGTGCGTGATGGTGATGGGCCCGCCCAGCTCGATCTGTCGCTTGAAGATCGGGACGACGCTGCCGCGGCTGCCGAGCACGTTGCCAAAACGCACGACGGCGAAGGCGCGACCGGAACGCCGGGCCTGCTCCCTCACGATCATCTCGGCCACGCGTTTCGACGCGCCCATCATGCTCGTCGGGGACACGGCCTTGTCGGTCGAAATCATCACCAGGCGCTCCACCGACGCGTTGATGCACGCGTCGACGACGTTCGCCGTGCCGATGACATTGTTCGTGATGGCTTCTTCCGGATTCTCCTCCATCAACGGCACGTGCTTGTGCGCCGCTGCATGAAAGACGATCTGCGGCTTCGTTTTCCCGAAACAGGCGGCCAGCCGCGCCGGGTCTCGAATGTCGGCGATCACCGCCTGCACGCGCACGGCCGGAAACTGCTGCCGAAGGTTCGCTTGCACGTCGAAAATGCTGTTCTCGCCGTGGCCGACGAGCACGAGCAGGGACGGGTTGGAGAGGGCAATCTGCCGGGAAAGCTCGCTGCCAATCGAACCACCGGCGCCGGTGACGAGGACGCGCTTCTGCGCGAGATACATGCCCGTGCCGGGAGGCGCGGTGACCGGTTGGCGCCGAAGCAGGTCCGAAATCTCGACCTGCCGCAGACGCGAAACACTCAGGTTGCCGCCCAGCAGCTCGAACACGCCGGGGACGATGCGCGACAGAGTGCCGCTCTCACGACAGGCCTCGGTGACCATGCGCACGACTTTGCCGGTCGCCGTCGGCATCGCAATGATCACTTCGTCGATCTGGTAGGTCTCGACCACGGCGGACAGGGCTTTGAGCCCGCCAATGACGGGAACGCCGTGCACGTGCTTGCCGGTCTTGGTCCGGTCGTCGTCGAGAAACGCCACCGGTTCCAGGCCGATATGTGGGTTGCGCCGGACTTCGCGCACCACCATCGCGCCCGCTTCGCCCGCTCCGACGATGAGGATCCGCTTGAGCACGGCGGGCTGCGCCGCGCGCCGGCTTTCCTGCATCTCGCCGATCATGCGAACCGCCATCCGAATCCCACCGGTGCCGCACAGGGTCAGCAGCCAGTCGATGACCAGGATGGACCGCGAAAACTCGGCGATGCGGCCGGTGATCGTGCCGAACGCGACCAGCGCGGAAATGACGGCCGAGGATGCGGTGACGGCAACCAGAACGGCCATCAGATCGCGGACGCTCGCGTACCGCCACAGACGCGAGTACATCCCCACGGCGATGAACACCACCGGCTTCACGAGGATGACCGCGAGAAAAAACGGAAGGAACTCGACTCGATACCGGGGGAAGAACCAGTCGAACCGGAGGGCGAAGGCCGCATACGCCGCGGCGGCAACGACGGCGATGTCGCAGAGAAGGATGTAGCGATTACGCATGCCCTGGGCGAGAACGGCGGGTCATCCGTGCACTTCGATGGGCGCCTGCGCCAGGCGCGCAAGATCGGCGTCGACCATCATTTTCACCAGCCCCTCGAAGTTGACCTTCGGTTCCCATCCGAGCTGCGCGCGCGCCTTGCTCGAATCCCCAACCAGCAGATCGACCTCGGCCGGCCTGAGAAACGCAGGGTCGGTGCCGACGTACTTCTTCCAATCGAGCTGTGCGTGACTGAACGCGACTTCGACGAGTTCGCCGACCGAATGACTGACTCCGGTCGCAATCACGTAGTCGTCGGCCTCCTTCTGCTGCAACATCAGCCACATCGCCTGGACGTAATCGCCGGCGAAGCCCCAGTCGCGCTTCGCATCGAGATTTCCAAGCTTCAGCGAGTCGGACAGCCCGAGCTTGATCCGGGCCACACCGTCGGTCACCTTGCGGGTGACGAACTCCAGTCCGCGGCGTGGCGACTCGTGATTGAACAGGATGCCCGAGACCGCGAACAGGTTGTAGCTCTCCCGGTAGTTCACCGTGATGTAGTGCGCAAAGACCTTCGACACGCCGTACGGGCTGCGCGGGTAGAACGGCGTCAGCTCGGTCTGCGGCACCTCGCGCACCTTCCCAAACATCTCCGACGATGACGCCTGGTAGCAGCGGATCTTCGGGTCCACGTGCCGAATGGCTTCGAGCACCCGCGTCACCCCCTGGGAGTTGTACTCCCCGGTGAGCATCGGCTGATCCCAGGATGCGGGCACGAACGACATGGCGGCCAGGTTGTAGACCTCGGAGGGCCGGACGTCGCTCAGGACCCGGATCAGCGAGAGCTGGTCCAGAAGGTCGCCGGGCCTGAGGTCCACGCGGTCGAGCACCTGCTTGATGCGCCAGAGATTCGGCGCGCTCGCCCGCCGGACGAGGCCGAAGACTTCGTAACCCTTGTCGAGGAGCAGTTCGGCGAGATACGAGCCGTCCTGCCCGGTGATGCCGGTAATCAGTGCGCGCTTTGCCATTGCGTCAGAGGGGCCTTAGAGTACCACAGCGATCGCGCCGGGAGTCAGCGCGAGTCCCCAGAACTCCGCACAGCTCAGCTGCTTAGCCGTTGACACCACACCCTCCGCCACGTAGACTTTTGCAGCTTCCCGCGGTTCGCCGTTCATCACAAAACACTCGCACTCACTGCGACGCATGGCCCCTGTCGGGACCTGCTCGACTGCGCCGATAGTGCGTGTGCCGGTACTCTGCGAAGTCCGAGGTCTGAATGTCGGTAACTACTGAACTCCTTTCCCGGCTGACGGGATCTCGGCGCGTCGTCCAGCGCGCGTGTGCAGTCGCGCTCGCCGCCGCGTTCGTGCTCTTCTCCGCCGGCGCCGCATTCGCGCAGCGCTACGGCGACACGCAGTTTCCAATGGGTGTCGAGGGCGGAGCAACGCGACGTTTCCCGGCGGTCGCCTACGACGGCGCGAGTAACAGCCTATCTCGTCGCCTGGGGCGTTATTCAGCTCGGCGCGCGGTTCGTGTCCTCCGAAGGCATTCCTCTCGGGGCGCCTGTCGCCGCTGAACACAGACGGCGGCTCCCGCCAGGCCGGAGCCGTGCGAGTCGCCTGTGGCGCCAACGTCAACGTGTGCCTGATCACCTGGCTCGAGGAGACGCCCAGCCGGATTGTCGGACGCCTGGTTCGGAACAACGGCGGCAACGTCCAGTTCCTTTCGGACCGTTTCCCGATTAGCGACACCGGCGGAGCGAAGCTCTCGTCATCGGCGCCGACGGTCACCTATTCACCCGTCGCCTCCGAGTTTCTCGTCTCCTGGACGGAGTTCGGGGCGGGTCTTGACATCTACGCGCAACGCGTGACCTACACCGGGGTCCCGGTCGGCGCGCGCATTCCCGTCGCCATCACGGGAGTGCTGGGAAGGTATGCCGAGCGCGACCTACAACTCAGCTGCTCGACGAGTTCTTCGTCGCCTTCTACTTCGAACCAGGAGTGGACGCCGTCGGTGGCGTGCGCATCAAACCTGGTACCGGCGAAATCCTGGGCGGCCACAATCCGGCCCTCGGCAACATCGCGCTGTATTCGGGGCCCTTCGAAAAGTATCCGGACGTCGTCTACAACTCGGCCGCCAACGAGTATCTCGCCATCACCTGGGGCAGCGGTTTCGTCCTTCACGGACAGCGCGTCGGCGCCGCGGGTCAGCCCATCGGCGGGATCCTGGCCCTCGCTGTCGGCGGCGGCGACGGCGTTGGAATCGGCTATAGCCCCGTAGCCAACAGTTACCTTGCGACGTACCAGCATCCTACGGTTGGCGAGGCGTGGGCGTCGTTGATCGCATCGGACGGGATCCCAGGGGCTCAATTCCAGGCGACCGTCACGGGTGGCGCGAACGCGCGGCAGCCGCAAGCGGCCGGCAGCTCGCAAGCGGCGCGATTCCTCCTGGTGTCTACGCATGAGTATTCGGCGGTGAAGTCGCAAATGGTGCAGCCCGGAGGAGGCCCGCCGCCCCCGCCACCACCGCCACCGCCCCCACCACCGCCGACCTGCACGTTCACGCTCTCGATGCCGGGCTGGTCGTTCGGCGCCCAGGCCGCCAGCGGTGGGTTCGTGCTGACGGCAAGCAGCAGCAGCTGCACGTGGACCGCGACCAGCAACGCTGGCTGGCTGTCGGTGGGCGGAGGCATGACCAGTGGGACGGGCAGCCAGTCGATCAGCTACACCGTTGCGGCGAACCCGGGGAGCTCGCCGCGTAGCGCGACGATCACGATCGGGGGTCAGCTGTTCAACGTCTCGCAGGCGGCTTCGTTCCGCTCTGCCGTTCACGACATGAGCGGTGACGGTCTCTCGGATCTTCTCTGGTTCAACGTCGCGACCTCCCAGGTCGCCATCTGGCAACTGTCCGGACCTCAGGTCCTGGCGACGCGCATGCTCAATGGCGGAGTGCCAGCCGCCGCCGGGTGGACGCCGACTGGGATGGGGGATCTGAACGCCGACGGCTTCGCCGACATCATCTGGCGACACCAGAACGGCACGCTGGCCGCCTGGCTCATGCAGGGAACGACACCTATCGAGACCAGACTGCTGTCGTTTCTCGGCGGCGGCACGGCGATCCAACCCGACCCGGGCTGGCAGATCAGGGCGGTCGGCGATCTGAATGGTGACGGCGCCGGTGATCTTGTGTGGCAGCACACGAACGGCGCTCTCGCCGTGTGGGTAATGCAGGCCTTCACTGTCGTTCAAACGGTCGGACTCAGCGTGGGAGCCCTCAGCGACCCGAACTGGCAGATCGTCGGCGCCGGAGATATCGATGCCGATGGGAAGGCGGATCTCGTCTTCCAGCACCTCCCGTCCGGGTTCATGGCCGCGTGGCTGATGAACGGCCCGCAGGTTCGATCTTCGAGCCTCCTCTCCTTACACGTCACTGGCGACCCGGCGTGGTTCGCAAAGGGGATCGGTGATGTAAATGGCGACGGCTACGCGGATATCCTGTGGCAGCATGCGGACGGGCGGGTCGGGCTCTGGTACCTCAATGGCTTCACCGTCACCTACTGGGATCTCCTATCCATCCCCGCGGTGACGGACACCAACTGGAGACTGATGGGTCCGAGCTAGTCGCACGGTCCAGACACTTTTTACTCGATAAGACGGCCAGAGTGCCTCGCGCTCTGGCCGTTCGTGTAATTGGGTTACAGATCCGTATCGTTCCACGCCATGACGGAGGAGCGGCGGCGAAAATCGCGCAATATTGTTAGTAATTGCAGGCATTCCACACCCTGTCACGACGGCACACCTGTTGCCCCGCAACCCGCCAAAAGGCAGGGTCGCAAATGCGGAGTGTAGGTGCGTACGTTTGGTGTCTCGTCATCGTTCTCGGTTTCGCGCGAGGCGCGGGGGCTCAGGAACAGGTCAGGCTCGCGTGGGATCCCAGCCCTGATCCTGAAGTGACGGGATATCTGGTGTCGTGGGGCACCCGCCAGGGTCAATACACGAGCAGCGTTGACGTCGGCCCTCGAACCGACTGGACGATCTCAGGACTGGATCCGATTCAACGGTACTACTTCACCGTGCAGGCGTACGACGCCGCACGCGCGCTGTCGGATCGCACCCCCCCGGTCGAAAACGGCGGGCTGGGTGTGCAGGGCCCCGGCACTCTTCAGGACCAGCGCCCGAGTCTTTTCTGGCGGAACTCAGAAACCGGAGCCATCAGAACCTGGCATCTCTCGGGTACCAACGTCGTCGACACCCGTGAGCTAAGCGTGAGTGGCGTCTCCGATACCAACTGGAAGATCGTCGGCACGGGTGACCTGAATGGCGACGGCCATACTGACATTGTCTGGCGCAATGATGCCGACGGTGCGCTGGCCGTGTGGTTCCTTGCGAACAACTGGGTGTTCGAGACCGGCTACCTGTCCATCCCGGTGGCGGCCAGTGGATGGCGTGTCGCGGGCGTCGGTGATACCGACGGAGACCGGCACGGGGATTTGATTTGGCAGCACACCGACGGCAGGCTGGCCGTCTGGTTCATGCGTGGAAGGCAGGTGGTCGGCACCCGTCTGCTGAGCGCACGCATCACCGATCCGGGCTGGCAGGTCGTCGCCGTTGCTGACATCAACCACGACGGGAGAGCCGACCTCGTGTGGCGATCCACGGACGGCTTTCTTGCGGGGTGGATGCTCCGGGGCACGACCGTCACCGAAGGGTATTACTTCTCCGTCAACCGCGTAGCCGATCCGGCGTGGAGGATCGTAGCCGCAGGAAAAACCGACGCGACCTCGCCTCCTGCGCTGATCTGGCAGCATGAGACCGGCGGCATTGCGCTGTGGTACGTGAACGGTCTTCACGGTCGTGGGAACCGGGTTCCTCAACCCCACGACCGTGTTCGACACCAACTGGAAAATCGTGGGCGCGCGGTGAACCACCGCGGCGCCCACTGCCGCGCCACCTGAGAACTGCTTTCTCCAAAATCGGTCCCGCCTTTCCACTTTTCCGCTTTTTACTCAGGCATAAGCGTTGCTGACCTACGCCACCGTCTAGGAGGCGAAGGGGCACAATGCGTTTCAAACTTCTCACTACCGTGCTGGCGGCGGTCAGCTGCATTCTCAGCGAACCCGCAGCAGCACAAGATATCGACCTGGCGGTCGGCGGCGCCGGAACGATCCTGAACGGCACGGCGACCGGCGCGCGGGCGGGCGTTTCACTCGACCAGGGATCCGTACGTCTTGGGTCCACCTCTGGACGACGCGATCTAATCATCGGGGCACCAGGGGGTGCTTCGCTTCCGGGAAAGGTCTTCATTCTCTTCAGCGGCGCGGTTCCGACAGGAGAAGTCTCGCTCTCAAGCGCTCACACCGTCCTGAACGGCGCGGCGGCGGCAGACGGGTTCGGCACCGCAACGGCGGTGGGCAGCATCAAAGTGACAGAAGACTTCTTCCCAAAGAACCTCGCCGTCGGGGCGCCCGGCTCGCTAGGGAATCGCGGCATCGTCTACGTTTATGCTGGTGCGTTTGATACCGGCAACGTGATAGAGACCACGGGCGCCGTCCTCCGCATTATCGGCAATGCGGGAGACCGGCTGGGTACTACCCTGGCGACGGCCGACCTGAACTTCGACGGGTATCGCGAGATCGTCATTGGCGCCCCCGGCGCGGGCCGCATCTACGTTATCGCGGGTGGACCATCCCTTTCGGGCACGATCGACCTTTCCGTGCAGTCCGCGGCACTGACGTTCGAGTACCCCGGCCTCGGCGTCATGCTCCAGGCGGGTGACGTCACTGGTGACGACATCTACGACGTCGTGGTGGGTCATCCCGACGCCAACGCCGTGCATGTGTTGAAGGGCCGGAACGGCATGATGCCGCCTGCCACGTTCGACATCACCTTCGCCGGAATCGACATCGGCGACCGTGCCGGCACCGCCATTCGCCTTCCCTTTATCAGCGACGACGACCGCATCCGAGACATCGTCATCGGTGCCCCCGGCGGCGACGGACCGGGCAACGGCCGCGCCGACGCCGGCGAAGTCTACGTGCTGTTTGGCGGGCCGCAACTCGCCGGTGGGAGCCTCGCAACAAGTAACGCGACCTACTACGGTGCCGATGCGGGCGGCCGCCTCGGAGCGATGCTCGCGTCAGGTGACATCAACCGCGATACGCCCAACGACATCGTGATGGGTGCGCCAAATGCTCACGGCGGCGCGGGCCGGTTGTATGTCTACTATGGGCGTGACCGTTCGGCGATAACCGGTACATGGGACTTCGCCTTCACGTCGCCGAGCCGCGGGATTCTCGGCGACCCGGCGGCGGGGGGCACCGGGTCCGTTTTCGTTTGGGAGGTCACCGGCGAGGGTGCACGCGATGTGATCGTCGGCACGCCGGCCAGGAACAGCAACACAGGCGCCGTGTACTTTGTGATCTCACCACGTTTGGACCTGGCGACCACTGCGGTGTCGCTTACCGGGCTTCAGGGCATCGTAAGCAGTTCGCCTATCGCCGTGCGGAACATCAGCAACATTCCGATCACGTGGGAAACGTCGGCCAACCGGTCCTGGCTCAGTGCGACTCCGAGCGGCTCGACCAGCGCGAGCACGCCGGGCGACGTCGTCATCAGTGCGAACGGCCAGGGGCTGCGGCCCGGCACGTACACCGGCACCGTCACTGTGATTTCGACGAGCGAGCACCTGGCCATGCAGCGCACGATCGACGTGACGTTCGAGGTGCGCGAAACGCAGCCCTCGCCAGCGACCGACCCGGCTCCGGGATTCCCCCCTGGAAACCGGTACAAGATCTTCTGGCGGCATGCCACCGAGGGCTGGCTCGCGTTTTGGCACATGAACGGCCTCACGCTCGAATCCACGTCGTCGCTGAGCATCCAGCGCATGACCGACCCCGCCTGGCAAATCTCGGCGATGGGTGACCTCAATGGGGACGGCCACAAAGACATCATCTGGCGTCACACCAGCGGCGGGATCGCTGCGTGGTTGTTGAACGGCACGCAAGTCATCCAGACCAGTTACCTCAGTGTTTCGAGCGCAGATCCCGGGTGGAAAGTCCGCGGGGCCGGTGACCTCGACGGCGATCGACGTGCGGACCTCGTCTGGCAGAATGCCACCTCTGGGGATCTCGCCGTCTGGTATATGGACGGGGTCCGGGTAGCCTCCAGCAGCTTGCTAAGCATCTCGAGAGGTGCCCCGGGATGGGTGATTCAAGCCGTAGGGGACACCAACCAAGACGGCAAGGCCGATCTGCTGTGGCGAAAGGATACCGGTGATCTCGCGCTCTGGTTCATGAACGGCCACACGGTGATCGGAACGCGGATGTTGAGCATCCCCGCCGTGGCCGACTTGAACTGGAGCCTCGTCGCGACCGAAGACGTCAACGGGGATGGCACGTCCGACATCATCTGGCAACACACCAACGGGTCGGTCGCCACGTGGACGCTGAACGGCCACACCGTTCTCTCCACGCAAATGACCAACCCCAGTGGGGCGGCGAGCAGCGCGTGGAAAATCGCTGGGCCGAAATAGTGTTCGAAAGGGGCGGCGCGCCCTGCGTCGCCCCTTAACGTGTCGCGGATGCGCTGACCGGCGCCGCGTTCATCCGCAGGTTCCCCTGATTCTCGAGGAACCACTGGTAGGTCGACACGACGCCCTCGCGGAGACCAATCCGGTGCGTCCAGCCGAGCGCGTGCAGCCGCGACACATCGAGCAACTTGCGGGGCGTTCCATCCGGTTTCGTCGTATCGAACCGCAGCGTCGCCGCCGGGTGGACGATGTCGCGGACCAACTCGGCGAGTTCTCGGATCGACAGGTCTTCGCCGGTCCCGACATTGATGTGCTGCGTCCCCTCGTAGCGGTCCATGAGGAAGACACACGCATCGGCGAGGTCGTCGACGTGCAGGAACTCGCGGCGGGGCGAGCCGGTGCCCCAGATCTCCACTTCCACCGCTCCCGCAGCTTTGGCGTCATGAAATTTGCGAATCAGCGCCGGGAGCACGTGCGAGCTCGTCAGATCGAAGTTGTCGTGCTGCCCGTAAAGGTTCGTCGGCATCGCCGAGATGAAGTTGGCGCCGTACTGCGTGCGATACGACTCACACAGCTTGATCCCGGCGATCTTCGCCAGCGCGTAAGCCGCATTCGTCGGCTCGAGTTCACCCGTCAGCAGGTGCTCCTCGCGCATCGGCTGCGGGCAATTCCGCGGATAGATGCAGGAGCTTCCCAGGTACAGCAGCTTCTTCACGCCGAACTGGTGCGCCGCGTGGACCACCGTGGCGTGAATCATCATGTTGTCGTAGATGAACTCGGCCGGACGGGTGGAATTCGCGATGATCCCGCCAACGGTGCCGGCGACCAGGTACACAAAGTCTGGCCGGTTGGCCCGGAACCAATAATTCACCGCCGCCTGGTCGCGCAGATCGAGCTGCTCGCGCGTGGCGGTCAGGATGTGTTGCCCCGGTGCACCCTGCAGCCGCCGGACGATGGCGGATCCGACGAGGCCGCGGTGCCCCGCGACGAAAATGCGGTTGTCGTCTCGCATACGTGGATTCCCGGTTCAGACACATCCGCCACAGTCGGAAGATGCAGGGGACGTGATCACGGTATCACAGGCGCGCACCTATAATGCCCCGGGATCTTCGCGTTGAGCGTCCACGCGCACATCGACGTCGCCGTCATCGGCGGTGGCGTCACCGGCCTTGCGGCGGCCGCTGCCATTGCAGCGGACGGACGCTCCGTTGTCATCCTGGAACAACATCCTCGTCCGGGGCTCGAGACCAGCACCCACAACAGCGGCGTCATCCACGCGGGGCTCTACTATCCAGCGGGCACGCTGAAAGCTCGGCTGTGCGTTGAAGGCGCGGACCGTCTCTCTGCGTTCTGCGCGAGCCACGGTGTCGCCCACGAGCGCTGCGGGAAGCTCGTCGTCGCGACCGACGACGGCGACGTGCGTGCGCTGGAAGATCTGATGGCCCGCGGCACGGCCAACGGCACACGCGGGCTCGAGCTGGTCGACCGCGGATTCGTCCGTCGACGCGAGCCGCACGTCACAGCGGCCGCCGCCTTGTGGTCGCCGAACTCGGGCCGCGTGGACGCTGATGCGCTCGTCCACGCCCTGTTGCGCGCCGCGGAGAACGCCGGCGCGATGTTCCTTCGCGCGAGCGCCCTCGCGGCCGGCCGGCCGACGAGCGACGGCTTCGACCTGACGCTCGAGCGCGAACACATCGCAGCCAGTATGGTCGTCAACGCCGCGGGGCTGTACGCCGACGCGGTGTCCGCGATGCTTGGCGGTGAGTCCTTCACCATCTATCCCTGCCGCGGCGAGTACGCGGAACTCAAGCCATCACGCCGCAATTGGGTGAACGGTCTCGTGTATCCGCTGCCACATCCCTCCGGGCATGGCCTCGGTGTCCACCTGACGAAGACGACCGGCGGCGCCGTACTGCTCGGCCCCACGATCCGGTATCAAACCGACAAGGCCGACTACGAACGTGAGCGCGAACCACTCGAAGCCTTCGTTGAGCCCACCCGCCACCTGCTGCCCGACGTCACCCTCGACGACATTCGCCTCGGAGGATCGGGCATTCGCGCAAAGCTGCATCCGCCCGAGGAACGGTTCGCCGATTTCCTGATTCGCCTGGACCGCCTCCAGCCCGCGCTGATCCACGCCGCGGGAATCGACTCACCCGGGTTGACGTCGTGCCTCGCAATCGGGGCACTGGTCGCGGACTTAGTGCGACAGCGTTAGCCGCGGATTACGCGGATTTGCCGCGGATCGTCGCGGATTCCTCACTAGCTATCCGCGACAGCCCCTCGAGCGGTCGCGCCGGCCCTGCGGGCCGACCCATGCCGGGCGGAAAATCGAAAAACACAAGCCACGCTCGGTCAGTCCGTGGCTAGTGTTTTTGAGTATCCGACCGGGCGACAGCGCGCTTCGCGACTTTCCGCAACAGTATGCTCGTCTGACCAAGCCCGAGTGCGTAACCTCTGGTGAATCACCACGAGATGCCAATGGGCGGGCGGTCGCGGCGCGCGAAGCGCGCCATGCCAGGCGGGAACTCGAACACACGAGCCACGTCATGATCCAGCGTGGCTTGTGTGTTTGAGTTACCGCCTGGCATTGTGCCGGCCCGCAGGGCCGGCGCGACCGCCCTGAGGGGCTGTCGCATCTGGCGGGGCGGGATCCGCGACGATCCGCGTCAAATCCGCGTAATCCGCGGCTTAACCACCGCCGGGAATGGGATCGGGGCTGACGATCCTCGCGGCCGGATCGGGTACGCATGCGCCCGGCCGTTGATAAAGATGCTCCTCGGGCCGTGCGTAAGTGCGGACCCGCACGTAGGGATCGGCGGGGATCGGCGCCTTGTGGCCGACGAGGACGTAGTTGGCGGCGGCGGCGATGGCGGGATTCAGCGGGTCGCGGCCCGTTTCGTAGATCGGGATGTCGCGCCCGAGACCCGAATACCCGGGGGTATGGAACCAGCGGATACCGACGAGCGCGACGCCGCACACGTCTGGCCGGCCGCCGATTTCGTGGAACGCCCAGATGTGATTGCGGTCGCGTATCCAGAAAGGACGATACGACTCTCCCACTGAGAGCGCGATCATCGCCAGCAGCCACGTCACCGCGGCAACACCCAGCGCGCGGTTGGTCGCGAGGGATGGGATACGAGACACGAGGTCCGCGGCCGCCAGCCCCATCAACATCACGACGACCGGGAGCGCGACGACGAGGAAGCGGTACTCCTTGTGCGCGACGAAGTGGAATGGGATCACGAGCGCCACAGCGGCGATCAGCAGAATGGGCGCCCTCTTCGCGCCGATCCACGTCAACAGCGCGACGATCGGTAGCGCGGCGCCATAGATCAGCACGTAGTTCTTCGCGAAGAACGTCAGGGGCTCGCGGCCGAAGTGGTTCGACACGCGGTGCACGAACTCCATGCGCAGGTAGTTCACGTGGCCGAGGAATGGCGCGCCCCACCAGAGCCACTCGACAATCCCAACCAGGAGCACGCCCGCGGCCGCACCGGTGATGACCGGCACGGCGCGCCGGCGCCAGTCGATCGCCAGGGTCGCGAGCATCGCGACGCCGACGGCCGGGGCGATCTGCATCCGCAAGCCGAGCGTCAGCGCCAGGCAGGCTGCCGCCAGCGCGACACCGCCCCGGCCCGCCGTCGGGCTGGCGAAGAAGAGTGCTGCCAGAAACACGTAGCCCGAGACGGCGTCCGCTGTCGGCTTCGGTGCGAAATACACGAGCTCGAACCACGTCCCCATCATGACGGCCGCGATCACGCCGCCGCGGATGCCGTGTGTGCGCCCCGCCCAATGAAACGCGATGGCGACCGGAATCAGGCTCAGCAGAGATAGCCAGGCAGCGATGAGCGACTGCCGAGTGCTCGCGTCGACATTCAGCCAGAACGCCGGCGTGACGAGCGTTGGATAGAGCGCCGAACGGGCCGTTTCGCGGAATTCCCACGATTCAATCCCGTAGCCGTGCACAGCCAGGTTGGCCTGCTCGGCGGCCTGGTAGACCTCGTCGGCCTGGTGAATATTGGGTGAGCAGACGGCAAGGCCAAAGCGCAGCAGGAACATCGCGATGAGGACGGCAAGGAGCGTCGAACGATAATCGGCCGGCCGCGTGTCGCGCGCCGCGAGATCCCCCCACAACCGGCTAGCCACGGCGCCGTCCGGTGAGCAGCAGCACGCCGATGACAAACGTCAGGATCGCCACGAGCGAGATCGTTCGATAGCGCGGGTACTCGAAGCGCACCACGTAGCTGCCACTCTCGGGGGCCCGGAATGCGAGTTGGCCATCGCTCGAGAAGAGCTCGATCGATTGCCCCTTCGCCGACGCACGCCATGCCGGGTAGTAGTTGGTGCGGACGACGACCGTGTCGCCCGCCGCGACTCCAGAGAGCTCAACCTCGCCTCCGAGCGCATCGAGGTTGCGCAGCCGAGCGTCGCCTGATGGCGTCACGACCGACCGGATCTCTCCACCGTGTCGCTCGAAGTGAGACCAGAGGCCGCCGCGCCAGCGCTCGATGAACCTCGGATCCTGCGCAAGGTATCCGCGCGTCTCGTCCGTCCAGACGAACAGGTTCCGGACTCCCCACTTCTCCATCTCGGCAACGAACGCATCGGGCCTCGTCTCGGCGATCGGCCGTCCGCGGAAGGTCGCAGCGCCCACGACCTGGCCGCGCCACACCGACCACACCCATCCGTCGATCGACTGGCTGTAGAAGCGCTGCGCGGCAAGGGTCGGCAACAGCCCTTCGAAATGGACGTCGAACGGCGTCGTCTGGCTGCGGATCGTCGGATGGCTGTCCATGTCGCGGTGCGGGCTGATCTCGACGAGCACCATTCCGTCGCTGGCGGCGATCCGGTCGATCAGCGGCGGATCGAACGCTCGCAGGTTGGGGACGTGCTTGATCGGCTCGGTGGGATTCTGTACGAAGAGCGCCAGGAGCGCGAGCATCGCGATCGCGAGGCCACGGGTTCCGGCGAAACGCAACACGAAGCCGGCGAGTGCCGGCGCCAACAACAGCGGGAACATGTGCTGGATGCGGTCGAACCCAGCGCCCGCTTCCGGCGTGTTGAAGCGAAGCAGGAGTTGCGTGACGACGGCAGCGCCGGCATAGAAAACCGGCCGGGTGATGAATCCCCTTGAAGCCGGAGCCCACCGGAAGGCGGCGACGATGAGGGCGGCGAGCCAGATGTTGGCGACGCTGCGGTAGTCGTTGAACCACCGGTGCGGCAGGAACAGGATCTCGATGTTGTAGTAGACCCTCCGCGCGAACAGCGACCAGTTCGGCGGCCCGCCCGGATCGTAGACGGTGTTGTTGAAGCTGACAAACGCTGGGTAGCGTAGCGATTCCCAGTGCATCGGGAGCGCCGCCACCAGCGCCAGCGCGGCGGCAATACCCACACGGAGGAACGCCCGCCGGTCGCGGTAGTAGGCCGCCTCGATCGTCAGGTAGATCCCGGAATAGACAAAGAAAGCGGTGTGGGTGTAGAGCGCGAGCGTCAGCCCGAGCAGCAGGAGCGGCCCTCCCCAGCGCCGGCCGAGGCGCGCGGCGTGGCCGCCCATCATGGCGAGGCACGCGCAGAAAACACCGACCAGGGAGTTGGTGTCGCCGCTTCCACCGATGGCGCCGAAGTAACCGGCCGAGAAAAAGCCCGCGAGACCCGTGGCCACCAGCCGTACGTCCCGATCCTCCGACTGAAGGTCCCACCAGACGAACGCGGGCACAGCCACGAACAGCACCACGTGCAACACGTGGTATCCGACCTGGCTTCCAAGGATCGTCATGGGAATGAACCCCACGATCCCGAAGTTCTGGGCGATGTCGGTGGACGTCGGGTACCCTCCGAGCAGCCACCAGTTCCAGCCCACGACACCACCGCGCTTCAGCAACGCGATGCCATTCACCGCTTGTTGATAGAGCGGCGTCCAATCGTCCTTGAAGGGAATCTCGTCCCACGTCGACACTGGCAGCCGCGAGAAAAGCGAATAAACGAGCACGCCCAGCCCGGTCAGTGCGAGTACGGTCGCGGGGCCGCGGCCTATGCGCACCGGGGTGCCGATCTGCCGCCGTCCGGTGACGGTCAGCGTAATGACGGCGAGCAGTGCCAGCGCGTACCAGGGGCGGCGCCAGCCATGCAGCGCACCCGGCTCGTTCGCCCAGCGGGCGGTCGTGAGGAAATTGATCGACGCGAGCAGCAGCGAGAGCGCGAGGCGGCCTTCGCGAACAGCCCTGCGGTCACCGCCCCAGGAACTCCCTGACGGCGTCGGGCCACGGCGGCATCTGCACGCCGGCCGCCACCAGCTTCGCGTTCGAGAGGGCGCAGTAGCGCGGACGCCGCGCACGAAGGCCGGCGGTCGCCAGTGTCAGGGGACGGGTGCGAATCGGCTTGCCGAGAATCTCCGCGATGCGTTCCGCGATTGCCGCCCAGGTGGCATGCCCGCTGTTGACGCAGTGATAGAGGCCGAATGGAGCGCCAGCCTCCACGAGCCGCCGGGTCGCGTGCGTGATGTCGGCGGTGTACGACGGAGAGACGACACGGTCCACGAAGACCGGCACTTCCGTTCCATCGTTGATGCGATCCACCATCGTTGCGAGGCTGCCACGCCGCGACGGATCCGCCGCCGGCGGACCGAAGACGCTTTCGACACGCAGTACGTAGGCGCGCGGATACTCGAGCGCGAACCAGTCGCCCAGGAGCTTCGAGGCGCCATACACACTCCGCGGGTTGGGCTCGTCTGCCTCCCGGTAGGGAGCGTTCGTCTCGCCGTCGAAGACGAAATCGGAGCTGTAATGCACCAGGATGGCGCCGGCCGCTGTTGCGGCGCGGACGAGGGAGCGAACCGCGAACGCGTTGACCGCCAGCACTCGCTCGGGCTCGTCTTCTGCGCGGTCCACGCCGTTGTAGACCGCACAGTTGACGATCAGATCCGGTCGGTGCTCCTCCACTACCCGCCGCACGGCGTCGTCGTCAGTGATGTCGAGCGCCTGGCGATCAAGAGGAACGACGTCGTGTCCACTCGACGGCGCGCTGAATTCCCGGACGATCGCGCCGCCGACAAGGCCGCGGCGGCCGGTGACCAGAACACGCATTACCCGTCGAGCGCGTCGGCGAGCGTCGCCACCACAGCCTGCTGCTGCTCGAGCGTGAGCTCACCGTAGATCGGAATGGCCAGCGTCGAGCCCGCGGCCTCCTCGGCGCGCGGAAAGTCGCCGGCCTTGTAGCCGAGCGGTGCGAAGCATTCCTGCTCGTGGAACGGTACGGGATAGTAAATCTCCGTGCCGATTCCCTGCGCGGTCAGATGCTCGCGCACGCGGTCGCGGTCGGGCACACGGATGACGTACTGATTGAAGATGTGATGCGAGCCCGCCGGTTCCCCCGGCAGAGCGATCCTGTCGGTGAGGCCTGTCTTCGCGAAGAGCTCATGGTAGCGGCGCGCATTCGCTCGTCGCGCGTCGCTCCACACGGCGAGGTGCGGCAACTTCACGCGCAACACGGCGGCCTGGATCGCGTCCAATCTGAAGTTGCCGCCGATCCGCTTGTGGAAGTACTTCGGCTCGGCGCCGTGGTTGCGCAACAGTCGCAGCTCGCGCGCCAGCGCTGGATCGTTCGTCGTCGTCAGCCCGGCATCGCCGAAGGCTCCGAGGTTCTTGCTCGGGAAGAACGAGAAGCAGCCGGCCGTTCCAAACGTTCCCGCCTGCCGGTCACCGCGCATCGCGCCGATCGCCTGGCACGCGTCCTCGATCACCGGGATACCGCGCTCGGCAGCCAGCGCCATGATCGCGTCCATATCGGCGACCAGGCCGTACAGATGCACCGGCATGATCGCCTTCGTTTTCGGTGTGAGTGCGCGGCGGATGGCGTCGGGATCCGCGGCGAAGGTCAGCGGATCGATGTCCACGAACACCGGCGTGGCACCCACGCGGGACACGCAACCGGCGGTGGCGAAGAACGAGAAGGTCGGCGTGATGACTTCATCGCCAGGTCCGATCCCGAGCGCCATCAGCGTCGCCAGGATGGCATCGGTCCCCGACGACATCGTGACCGCCTCGGCCGCGCCGATGTAGCGCGCGAGCTCGCGCTCGAGCGACTCCACTTCGGGACCGAGGATGAAGCGCTGACTGTCGCAGACGCGGGTGATCGCTTCGAGCAACTCCGCGCGCAGCGGGCGATACTGCGCCTGGAGATCGAGCAACGGGACCGCCACGGCCGTTCGTCCGCTCATCGGGTGATGATCTCTGGCGCGCCCCACACCGCGAAGTCGTTCCGGTTGTCGTCGCGGGGCGGATTGACCGGGGGACTCGTCCGGGTGTTGAAGATGATGCTCATCTCCTCACCGGCGTATTGGGAAAGGTCCACCATCACCGGGATCCACTTGCGCTCGCCGGTGTTCGCGAAGGGGTTGACGTACTGCTCGAAGAGCGTATCGCTGGCCCGGCCGTCGGAAATGACGACGAAGAAGAGCACGCCGTCTCCTTCGGCGGTGAAGCTCTCGGGTTTCAGCCCGACGTGCACGCGCAACCAGGCATCCTGTGGGATGCGCTGCTTCCACGTCAGTCGAGACGGAGGAGCGGCATCGATCGCCTTGTGCGTTTCGCCGTTGATGGTGACGTCGCTCACCGGGAAGGCGCGATCGGCCGGGCGCTTCTCTGCGGTGGGCAGCTGCTCGATGAGGTCGATGCGTGCGGCCGAGTCGCCGCGGCGGAATAGCCACCAACCCGCCACGAGTAGAACGACCGCCACCACCGCCGCAATCGCAGCGCGATTCCCTTTCATTCAGCTTCTCCTGGGCTTTGCAAAAACTTCAATTTATCACCGCTTGCGCTCTTTCACGGCGGCGCGGGTTTCGCGATCGATGTCACGGCGCTTGAGCGTTTCGCGCTTGTCGTGGGCCTGTTTGCCTTTCGCCAGCGCCAGCGAGACTTTTACGTGGCCGTCCTTGAAGTACAGGCGTGTCGGCACGAGGGTCATGCCCTTCTCAACGGTCTTCCCGATCAGCTTCCGGATTTCCTGCCTGTGAAGCAGCAGCTTCCGCTTCCGGGTCGGCTCGTGGTCCGTATAGCCGCGGTGGCTATACGGGTTGATGTGCACGTTGTACAGCCAGACTTCGCCGTCTTCGAGCCGCGCGAAACTATCGCGCAGGTTGGCGCTTCCCTCACGGATGGACTTCACTTCGGTGCCCACGAGCACGATCCCCGCCTCGAAGGTCTCGATGATGTGGTAATCGTGAAACGCCTTTCGATTTTCCGCGATGTACTTCTGCGCTTCTTCGCGTGCCGTCTTCTTCACTTCAGATCGCGCCCGACGCGCCCCCAATATTGGATGAACATCCGTCCGAACTTGTCGGACTCGCGGATCTTCAAGGGCGACAGGCGCGTCGCCGGCTCGAAGCGTTCCGACATCAGCAGTACCTCCGGCACTTTGGCGTCGGCAAGCAGCGCCCCGAGCTTCGCCCGCGCTTCGTGCGAGTCGGCAAGAAAGATCACCTTCCGATAGTACAAGGGCAGCAGCATTTGTGCTGTGTGCGGGTGATCCGTCACGATCACCCGGGCACTCGATGCCTGGGCGACGAGTAGGGGGGCGGCATCGTCGCGGTTGCGCGCCTGATAGGCGGGGATCGCTCCCGCGAGGTGAATAACGGCGGCCAGCGCCACCAGAAGGACTCCAGAGTACCCCGTGACTCGCTCGAGCGCAGCGGACGCTCGCAGGTAGGCAGCGATTCGCATCATCGCCGCGACGGCGAGGAGCGGCAGGAGCGGCAGGAGGAGCCGGGGGCCGAGCGACTTTCCGCCGGTCGTATTTGTCGCAACCATCGCCGCGACGACGTAGAGGGCGGTTGCAGCAACAATCGCATAGGGTTGCCAGCCGTCATCCCGCGCCTTCGCGGGAGGCGGGAGCAACGCGAACACCAGATACGGCGCTACGCGGTGGAGCCCCGCGAGCCACTTCGGCGCTGTCGCCACTTCCCATGCGTCCATCGCGGCAAGGACCACGACTCCCGCGACCCACAGCAGGATAGCCAACGAACCGGCGGAGGACGAGAATCGTCGGGCGAGCAGCGCCGCGAGAAGCGTCGCGCTGAAGATCAGGACCCAGAAGTCGTTGCCGTATCCCAGCAACCAGTAGTGGATGACCGTTTCGTACCGGCTGCGAAACGACATCTGCTCCAGCACCGGCAGATCACCCGCCGCCGTTCCGACGGCGTCGGTCCCCAGCACCAGATCTACCGCATGGCGAAGGTGCGCCGCGGGCGGTCGCTCGAACCACGTCACATCAATGAGGAGACCCGCCAGCAGGACCGCGACCGCGAGTAACGGCCGTGGTTACCACCGGCCGCGCCGAGCGGTAACGGAGCCCGGTCATCACCAGCAGCCCCGGGATAAGAAGCAGGACCTCGTCGCGAAGCAGCGCGGCGGCGCCGATCAGAATCCCCGCGACGGCAGCGCTGGCCGCCTTGCGAGATGTGAGGGCGACCGCGAAGCTCGCCGTCGAGAGTGCCACCGCGGGCGCGTGCTCCCAACCCAGAACGGCATACAGCCACAGCGGGCTGCCGACGCCGACGGCCAGGACGACCGCGGTCTTCTGGCCGGGCGGTGCCATCGCCGACGAGGCGAGCAGGGTGACGGCTGCGGACACCAGGGACACGATGATGAGACCGCGAAGGCCGGCCGCAGCGGCGGGCGCCGCCTGGAGAACGGCCGATGCCGGGGAAAAGATCGCCTGCGTCTCGTCTCCGGTCCGGATAACGAACGGCGGACGGATCGGGAAGAACTCCCGCGCCGGATCGAGGAAGGCGCCGGGATACGCCAGGTCGAGCGACCGGAACCTGGCGTCGGCCAGCGCTCGCGCCTGCACGAATTTCACACCGATGTCGGACGAGTAGATGCCCAGAGGTGAAAACACCACCAGGCCGAGGACGGCATACGAGGCGGTGATCGCGAGCGCGGCCACGACGGGCACACGGAGATAGCGCCGCCCGGTCACGCGTGGGACAGCCGCGCCGCCAGCTTGACCGCTTCGATCAGGCTCCCGGGGTCGGCGATGCCGCGGCGCGCGATATCGAATGCCGTCCCATGATCGACAGAGGTGCGCACGATCGGCAGCCCAAGCGTCACGTTGACCGCCTTGCCAAAGGCCGCCATCTTCACGGGAATGAGTCCCTGGTCGTGGTAGCAGGCGACGACCACATCGAACTCCCCGCGCATCGCGCGCGTGAAGAGCGTGTCGGCGGGGAATGGTCCGGCGACGTCGATGCCGGTGCCGCGCAGGGCCTGGACGGCCGGCCGGAGCACGGCGTCCTCCTCGGTGCCCAGCAATCCGTTCTCTCCCGCGTGAGGGTTGAGGCCGGCGAGGGCGAGGCGGGGTGAAGGGAATCCAAAACGCGGGAGTTCCGACGCGGTCACGCGAACCACTTCTTCGACCGTCTCGCGGGTCAACGCGCGCGGCACCTCCGCGAGTGGGACGTGGACGGTCGCCAGCACGACGCGCAGGGTCTCGGAGTGGAACATCATCACGGCCCGGCGGGCGCCGGTGAGATGGGCGAGCAGGTCCGTGTGTCCTTTCCACGGGAGCCCCGCCGCCGCAAACGCTTCTTTGTTGACGGGGGCGGTCGCAATCCCGTGCACGTGTCCTTCAATCGTGTCGTTGACGGCCCGCACGATCGCGTCGAATGCGGCGCGCCCCGCCTGGGGCGTCACCTGGCCGGGAGCGAAACGCTCGATGTCATCGGGCGTTGAGGGCCCGTAAAGGAGGGGCTCGCAGACGGAAGTCACCGCCGGATCTGCGGCGGCTTTCAGCGCGATTTCCGGGCCAATCCCGGCAGGATCCCCGACAGTAATCGCGATCCGCGGCTTCATTTACTACAGGACCCGCATCCTTCTCCGGAACCGCAGCCCCCGGAGCCGCATCCCTCGCCGGAGGAGCAGGTCCCGCATCCCGTCGGGTTGTCGCACCCCCCTTCTCCCGCGCATCCGCCGTGCGTGACGCCTTTGCCGTTGGGAATCTCGTAGCGCAGGCAGCATTTCAACCGACCGCACATCCCGGAGAGCTTCGACGGGTTGAGGCTCAGGTTCTGCTGCTTGGCCATGCGGATCGAGACTGGCTCGAATGACTGGAGCCAGGTCGTGCAGCACAGCGGACGGCCGCAGGATCCATAGCCGCCCAGCATGCGCGCTTCGTCGCGCACACCGATCTGCCGCATCTCGATGCGCGCCCGGAAATGCGCCGCGAGGTCGCGCACCAGCTCGCGGAAGTCCACCCGCCCTTCGGCCGTGTAATAGAAGATCAGCCGCGACCCGTCGAACAATTGCTCGACCCGCGCCAGCTTCATCGACAGGCCACGCTCCTTGATCTTCAACAGGCAGATCCGGTGCGCTTCCTGTTCGCGCTGCTGGTGCTTGAGCCGGGTGATGACATCCTGTGCGCTGGCGCGACGGACCACCGTGGCGTCTTCGGCCGGAGTCCGACGCTCAGCCATCAGGGGAATCGAACGGGTGACGGTGCCAACAGCGGGCCCGGAAGACGTTTGGACGACGAGCTGTTCGCCAGGAACGGGGGGATCGTCGAGCGCCAGCTCGGGAATCAGGAAGGAGTAGCTGCGGCCGACCGGAGAGAACTTGACGCTGACAAACGGCCGTGCCGGTCCACTCATGGTGGCCTCTATATAAACCCCGCTTCGCGGGGGCTAGGTCCGGAGGTCCGAAGGTCCGGGGGTCCTCCGGACCTATATCTGCAGCGCGAGCCAGTCGGCGACGATTTTGGGACTGGCGTTCCTGCCGAGAGCGTCGAGGGCGCGGTCGACCACGGCGAAGGCGCTCAACACGCGGTCGCGGTCGTAGGACCGCAGGAGCGCGTGGAGCTTCGACTTCAAGTCCGCATTCGCCAGCGAGCGCTCGTCGGCGCTCGACTGGAGCGCGCCGAGGTCACGCAGGATCGACGACAAGGCCTGCAGCGCTTGCCCCAGCGCATCGCGGTCCGCCTTCCCGCGGCCCGCACCGGGCAGGTTCATCGCTCCCTGGATTCGCGCCGCCGGCGCGCTCGACGTCGCGGCTCGCTGCAGCAGGTCGAAGGCGGCCGCGCGCGCATCGACAAACGATTCCGATCCCTCTTCGAGCGCGCGGCCGATGCTCCCATCCGAGAGGGACGCCCGGGCATGCGCGTCCGCGTCACTGTAATCGTGACGCGCCTTGAGCACCGCGGCCACATCTGCGGGCGCCAGGCGTCCGAACCGCAGCCGCTGGCAGCGCGAACGCACCGTCGGAAGCAACGTGTCGGGGAACGAGGTCACGAGGATGAACACCGAGGCGGCCGGCGGTTCCTCGAGCGTCTTGAGGATCGCGTCCTGGCCAGTCGCCATCATCTGCTCCGCTTGATCGATGATGACGACCCGCCGGCGCCCCTCGAAGGGGCGATACCCCGCGGCATCGATCACCTCGCGCAGCTGCTCGATCTTGATGTTGCCGGTGTCTCCCGGTTCGACGAACAGCACGTCAGGGTGCACGCGCCGCGCGATCCGCTTGCACGGCGGGCATTCACCGCAGGCGTCACCTTTGATTGGCGCCTGGCAATTCAATAACTGCGCGAGCGCCACGGCGGCCATGTGCTTGCCGACACCGGCTGGCCCAGCGAAGATCAGACTTTGCGGAAGGGTGCCGCGCTCGGCGGCTTGTGACAGCAGCCCGAGTACATGCTCGTGACCGAGAATGTCTCGAAAGGGCATGCGGCGGATGGTACCACGCTCGCTTCGCTCGCGTGGGCATCAATTCCAAACTCCACAACTCCAAACTCCAAAACGATGGGCGCGAATCAGCGTGGAATCCGCGTGATCCGTCGAAATCCTGTTTGGGCGTTTGGAGTTGGGAGTTTGGAGTTTTATCCGCCGCCGGGCTTCTTCTTGGGATCGTCCTTCTTTTGGTCGTTCTTGCCCTTGCCGAAGACGCGCGCCCAGAAGCCGCGCTTCTTTTGGGGTTCCTCGGGTTTGGCCGCCTCGCGCGGCGGGTCCGGGGGACGCATCGAGGGGGCGGCGGGGGCTGGGGAACCCGTCGTCGGAACCGGCGGCGCCGGGGGCCCCGACGCGCCGCCGGCTGGCCGTGCGACCGGGAACCCTTCTTCAGAAGCCGTTTGCTCGGTGATATAGGTCGGGGCCGCGTGCAGCGGGCAAACCGTCGTCGGCTGCGTGCCCTTCTTGAAGTATTCCGTGTACAGGGCGGATCGCCACTCGGTCCAGCCGTCCGCGGTGACGGTCTGGATGTTGGTGCAGCCCGTGTTCGGCAGCTTCCCCGACACGCGGCACACGGTGACGCCTACGACGTCGCTCGGCTTGTCGAACCAGTCCTGACTTGTGTCCCTTGGTCGCGGCCTTCATGAAGCTCGCCCACATCGGCACCGCGAGCTCTCCGCCGTAGCCGTTCGAGATGATGGTCGTCCGCTGGTCGAAGCCCACCCACACGCCGGTGACCACGCGCGGCGTGAAGCCGACGAACCACGCATCCACGTAATCGTTCGTCGTGCCCGTCTTCCCTGCGGCGGGCAGCGTGAAGCCCGACTGCCGCGCGCGATAGCCGGTGCCGTGATTGACGACGTCGGCCAGCATGCTCGACATCATGAAGGCGGTGGCTTCGCTGATGACGCGCTCGCTCTTCTTGGGATCGACGTAGAGGACCTTGCCGTCGCTGTCTTCGACGCGGCGGATCATCACCGGCTGGCGCAGCACGCCGCCGCTGGCAAACGCGCCGTAGGCGGACGTCAGCGCGAGCAGCGTGACGTCGCTGGTCCCGAGCGCGAGGGACGGCACGCTCGGCGGCGTGCCGACCTGCATCTTCTCGGCGTAGCTCACAGCGGCCGGGATCCCCACCGACTGCAACAACTGCACGGCGGCACGGTTGCTCGAGATCTTCAACGCCTGGCGCATCGTCATCGAGCCGGCGCTGCTATGCTCGTCTTCCGGGACCCACTTCCCCTGGAGCGTCTCGATCGGCTCGTTGAGGTTCGAGATCACCGACGCGGGGGAATAGCCCGCCTCGAGCGCCGCCGCGTACACAAACGGCTTGAAGGCCGAACCCGACTGCCGCTTCGCCTGCGTCGTCCGATTGAACCGGCTGCCGTAGAAGTCGCGGCCACCAACGAGCGCGAGCACGTGCCCGTTGGTCGCGTCGATCGATACGAGCGCTCCTTGCAGATACGCGGGCAGCTGCCCTTCTTTCATCGGCTTTTCGCCGCGCTTCGGATGCTTGAACCCGCGCCGTTTTTCGATGTCTGACAAGCCGTCTTCGACGATGGCTTCCGCGGCTTTCTGCAAATCGATGTCGAGCGTCGTGTAGACGCGCAGGCCACCCCGGTAGACGCGCTCCCAGCCGAAACGCTCGACCAGCGCCTTCCGCACTTCTTCCTTGAAGTAGAGTCCGTAGTTCTCGCGCGATTCCAGCCCGTTCTTCAGCGTGACTTTCGATTGCTTCAGCCGCTCGGAGGTCGTCGCGTCGAGCGCGCCCGACGACACCATGGCCTGGAGCACGACGTTGCGGCGCGCGAGGGCGCGATCGAGATTCACCGTCGGGGCGTAGCTGGAGGGGGACTGAATGAGGCCCGCGAGCAGCGCGGCTTCCTCGACGGCGAGATCCGACGCCGGCTTCGCGAAGTATCCCCGCGAGGCCGCTTCGACTCCGTACAGTCCGTCGCCCAAGTAGACCTTGTTCAGGTAGAGCTCGAGGATGTCCTGCTTCGGATAGATGTTTTCGATATAGGCCGCGAGGACGACTTCCTTGAGCTTGCGACGGTAGGTCTTGTCGCGACTGAGGAAGCTCTGGCGCGCGAGCTGCTGCGTGATGGTGCTGCCCCCTTCGGCGCGGCGCCCCTCCTGCACGTTTCGCATCGCGGCGGCTGCCACGCGGACGACGTCAACGCCGCTGTGCTCGTAAAAACGCTGATCCTCGACCGAGAGCACCGCCTTGATCAGGTGCGGCGACATCTTCTCGAACGGCACCTCGATGCGCTGCTCCTTGAAGATGGTGAAGACGGGCTTGTCGCTCGCGTCATAAAGCGTCGTCGCCTGCGCCATATCCCCGATGCCGCGAATGGTCTCTTTGTTGGGCAGGCCAGCCGTGATGTCGTAGCTGAACCATGCGAGCGACCCGCCAGCGAAAAAAACAAAGATGGCAAGAGCCGTCACGAGGGCGGTTATTACACGGGGCCGCCCACTCACACGAGCCCGAAAACGGCCAGGAATTGCGCGCAAGAGCCGCATAGAACAATTGTGTCGCAATCGCCGTACCCGTTGCTTGAACTAGCGAACGCTCACCGCGACTATCTCTTCGAGATTGCGCCTCGCGTCCGCTCTGCGCGTCGAACGCGACCGCGTAGTCGACGCCGTCTTCAGCTCCAGCGTGTAGGCTCGATCGCCGGCCGACACGACCTCCGACGACGGACGAGTGCAGCAACCGAATTGGGACGAAAAGGGGGGACAGCACCGT
>CAVXMQ010000008.1:0-15632 GCA_963762995.1 uncultured Acidobacteriota bacterium
ATCTCGGCTTGCTCTTCAACTGCCAGATCTACGATGGCGACCGTCAACCTGGCGGCGTGCAAGATTGCGGGCATCCTCTTCGGTCTGGACCGCTGGGAAACCCTGCTGTTCGTGGGACTGCTCAACGTCGTCTTTGCCGCGCACTCCGGGCTCTGGGGAGTGCTGGTGATCGACATGATCCAGTTCTTCATCAAGATGACGGCCGTCATCGCTGCCGCCTACTTTGCGGTCAACGCGCCAGGGGTTGGTGGCCTGGGTGCGCTCATCGACAAGGTCTCGGCGCTGCGCGGACCCGACTTTTTCGATTACCTTTATGTCCTGCCGGACTTCACGAGCAACTGGGATCTGGCGGTCGCCGTCTTCATCATGCCGATCGCCGTGCAATGGTGGGCCTGGGCCGTACCCGGGGGCGGAGCCAGGCGGCGGCAGCTACATCGCGCAACGCATGCTGGCCTCGAAGTCGGAACGCGACGCGGTCGGGGCCGTGCTCTTCTTCAACATCGCGCATTACGTCCTTCGCCCCTGGCCGTGGAATCCCCTCGTGGCCCTGGCATCGCTCATCGTCTATCCGGAGTTGAGCGACATCCAGCGGTCCTTCCCGAACCTCGACCCAGCGCTTCTGGGGCACGACATCGCGTATCCCGCGATGCTGAAGTTCCTGCCCGCGGGGTTCATTGGCCTCATGGTCGGTGGCCTTATTGCCGCGAATTCCTCGACGATCCTCACGCACCTCAACTGGGGCGCCTCGTATCTCGTTCACGATTTCTATCGTCGGTTCATCAAGAACGACGCTCCGAGCCGCACTACGTTCTGGTTGCGCGTCTGGTCACCGTGGGATTGTTCGTCTGCGCCTCGGGCGCGGTCTACCTGCTCGACACGGCAAAAGACGCGTTCGACATCATCCTGCAGGTGGGTGCGGGCACCGGGCTGCTGTACCTGGTGCGCTGGTTCTGGTGGCGGGTCACGCGTGGTCCGAGATCGTCGCCATGGTCAGCTCGTTTGTCGTCTCCATCGCCCTGTTGGCCTTGCGGCGCCGAGGCATGGATTTCAGCACCCACGCCGCGTTGTTGATCACGATCGCCGTGACGACCGCCAGTTGGGTGGTGACAGCGTTCTTAGGCCCCCAGACGGATCGCGAGGTGCTGATCGACTTCTATAAGAAGGTGCGTCCGTTCGGACCGGGCTGGGCGCCAATACAACGGGAAGCCGGCGTCCACGTGGATCCCGGCGCCGACAATATCCCGCTGGCGCTTCTCGGGTGGGTCGCAGGTTGCACAGCGATCTGGAGCGCGTTGTTTGCGGTCGGGAACTTCCTGTATCAGCGCAACACGCAGGCGTTACTCCTGACCGCCGTCTTTGCCGTGAGTGCGGTTCTTCTTGTATACGCCACGCGGGCCTTGTGGTCGGCGCCAGGTCTCTCGAGAATGAAGGTCGACTGATGTTCCTGGCGCTCAACGGCATCGAACTGCACTACGAGCTGATCGGCGAGGGAGCTCCGTTGCTCTGGCTGCACGGTTTCCTGGGATGTGGTGCCGACTGGCGGCACGTCTTCGGCGAGCCCCCGGTGGGATATCAGCTCATTGCGCCCGAATGCGCGGCCATGGCGCGACCACGAATCCGACAGGCGAGTTCTCGTTCCGCCAGGTCGCGGAGGACATCGCCGCCCTGCTGCGCCACCTGGGTGTGAGGCAAGTCCGGGCGATTGGCGTGAGCGGCGGCGGCATCGCGCTGCTGCACCTCGCGACGCTCGAGCCGGATGCGATTGCCGCTATGGTCGTCGTGAGCGCGCCCCCGTACTTTCCCGAGCAGGCCCGTGCGATTCAACGGCAGTCGTCGGAAGCGATGTTTGGGGAGGCGACGATGGCCCACATGCGCGCGAGCCATAAGTACGGCGAGCCGCAGGTGCAACAGTTGATCGCCCACGCCCGCGACCTCGCGGAGAGTTACGACGACGTGAACTTCACCCCGTCGCTGCTGTCGCGCATCACCGCGAACACCCTGATCGTGTTCGGCGACAGTGATCCCTTTTACCCGGTGTCACTGGCATCCGACCTGCACGCCGGCATTCCCGACTCACAGCTGTGGATCATCCCAGGTGGTGGGCATGCCCCCGTCTTCGGATCCGATGCCCCCGCCGTCGTCGAGCGGGCGCTACGGTTTCTACGCCCGGGCGCGGCGACTCCGCCAGGCGACGTCGTGATCCGCGACCGATGACCGCGACGTCGAGAGCGAGCCACGGATGATGCGGATCAGCTCGCGGGCGCTGTCCGACAGATAGCCTTGCTCGCGGTAGATCATCAGGGTTCTCCGCGGCATTGCGAGCTCGCGTAGCGGGATGCGGGCGAGGGTACGGTTCGCCAGTTCCTGGCGCACCGTGATCCCGGGCACGATCGCGAGGCCGACCTCTTCCTGCACGAACCCCTTGATGTTCTCGAAGCTCCACAGCTCCGCCACCACGCGGCAGCGCGCCGAGTGCTGCTCGAACAGTCGCAAGATCTTGTCGGCGGTCGCGCTGCACAGGTGATGCAGCACGAACTGCTCGGAACTCACGTCCTTCACCGTCACGACCTCGCGTCCGGCCAGCGGATGTTGTGGCGAGGCGATGCACACCATCTCGTCGCTGTGGACTTCCACCCATTCGAGCTCGTGGAAGGCCGGCACCTCTTTCACGAATCCGAGATCGACCTCGCGGTCGAGCACCTGTCGTGGAATTTCTTCGAGGCGGCTGCGGTAAATGCCAATCTTGATGTCGGGGAAGCGCTTTACGTAGGTGCGGAGCGCCGCCGGCAGTAGATAGACGGCTGCCGCTTCGTGCGCCGCGATGCTGAGGGTGCCGGCCTTGAGAGATTTGATCTCGGCGACCTGCCGCATGGCCTCGTTGCGCAGGGCGACCATGCGCCGGGCGTGGTCGGCGAGGACCTTGCCCGCTTCCGTCAGCGACACCTCGTGGACGTCGCGCGCAAAGAGTGGCGTACCCACTTCCTCTTCGAGCTTCTTGATGCTCTGCGAGATCGCGGGCTGCGTGCGGCACACGCGCTCGGCCGCACGCGTGAACGTGCGCTCTTCGACGACGGCGAGAAAGTGCTCGAGTTGCAGCAGATCCATGGGGCTACCAGTTGAGACCGAGGCGGAACTGCACCTGCCGCGCGCCGATCGCATTCGCCGTCGTCCGGCCGAACGTCGTCGAATCGATGCTCAGCGTGGCGCCGCCGGTGCCGCCGACGATCGGGTTGCGATGGTTGAACGCGTTGATCATCAGCGCTTCGAAGTTGAACGTGCGCGGTCCGCCGACGCGGAAGGTCTTGTTGATCCCGAGATCCACCGTCCACAGTCCCGGGCCGTAAAGGTACACGTACTGGCCTTGCTGGCCCGGTGTCGTCGGGTACCAGAGGAACTGCGGATTGGCGCGGCCGTCGGCGCCGATCAATTCCTCGTCGAAGAAGAAGAGATTGCCGGCGGGGCCCGAGCGCCCGCTGACCATCTTCTGCAGTTCGTCGACGGTGATGCCGTTGAGGATCACGCCGGAGTCCTGCTGGTTGAGCGTTTGCCGGCCGCTGGTGAGCAGGAAGGGACGGCCGGTCTGGACGCGCGCGATGCCGGAGAACGCCCAGCCGCCCGCGATCGTATCCAGCAGGTTGTTCGAGATGTTGTAGTGGCGGCCCTTGCCGAAGGGCAGCTCGTAGGTCCAGTAGGAGAGCCAGATGTGGCGCAGATCGTACACCGTCGGGCCCCACTCCGCCTCCTGGTCCCTGAGCGTGCGGAAGTCCTGCGTCAGGTCGGCGGTGACCGGGTAGCGGTTGGTCCGCGCCTTGCCGTAGGTGTAGTTCGACGTCACCGTCAGGCCGCTGCTGCCGTAGCGCTGCCGGTACTGGAGCTGCAGCGCATCGTACTTCGTCGACGAATCGTTGGTGAGCAACCGGGCGGGATTGCCGGCCGCATGCGGGTTCGCCTGGAAGAAGTTGATGGGGTACGGTCCGGGCGCGTCGTAGCCGCGCGAGGCGCACCCGGGCAGCGTGTTGCCGACCATCGCACAGAGATAGACGAAGTTGTTGGCGCCCGCCCCGGCCATCGTGTTCGCAAGGCGACCGGCCTCGCCGTTCTGCAGCTGCGTGATGAACGCCGAGTTCTGGAAGCCGCTCGTGGCCGCGACGGCCGGCCGCGTGCCGCGCGGGCCGAATGCGGTCTCGAAGATCGGGAGGGCGACTTGCCCGGGCAGTCCGTTGTTGGCGAACCCGGCGCGGCCGTTCGCGACGTTGATCTGCAGGTTCTGCTGGGCGCCGCGGAACTCCTGCACGAAGTTGTTCTCGATGACGTTCGTCTCGTTGATGTTGTAGAAACGCCAGAGATCGTTGCCGCGGTTCCCGACATACCGAACCTCGAGGGCGGCATTTCTGCCGACTTCTCGTTGGAACCCGATGGTCCAGTTGTAGATGTATGGCGTCTTGAGGTCGGGATCGGTGGTCGCGAAGGCGCGATTGAACGTGAAGCCCGACATCGGTATGGGGAACACGAACTCGGTCGGGGTGCGGACGAATGCCGGCAGCGGCGTCTGCAAGTTCAAGGAACCTGGCGTGAAGGGAGGCAGCGAAAGCGTCTGGATCAGGCCCGGGCCATTGCCATTGGCCCCCTGGAAGGGGATCAACCCTTCGTCGTAGTAGTTGACGCCGAAGTTCGCTCGGTAGACCGACTTTCCGAGGATCGTGCCGAGAATGCCGCCCGGCTTGTCCGGGTTCCACGCCAGCCCGACGTTGGGCGCCGGGTTGAAGTAGTCCCCCTTGTATGGCTTGGGACGGAGTTCGATCATCGGGTTCGCGACGCCGTTGAGGGTGCCTGGCTGGAACACGGCCGTCGATGGCCCGAACAGAGCTTCGACCGTCGGTCCGCTGTAGACCTCATTGGCATTCGAGATCGGTCCCGTGAATTCGAACCGAAGACCCAGGTTCACCGTGAGCTGCGGATTGAGCCGCCACTGGTCCTGCATGAAGAGGCCGCCGACGTTCTGCTGTTCGCGGCGGAACGCCGGCGTCAGTCCGTACTGCTTGGTGTTCTCATCGAGCTGGTAGGTGGAATTGCCTAACCCGCTGACGCGGCCGACGAGCAAGGCATAGAGGCTCTGCGCCGTGCCGATGTCGTTGGCGCGCAACCCCGGAATGTTTCCTGTGTTGATGATGTTGGCCGCTGGATCGTTGCCCGCGAGACCCACGTTCACAATGTGCGGCGCACCGCCGATCGCCTCGTACATCGTCGTGCGGCGGAACGTGCCACCGAACGTGAACGTGTGGGGCCCTTTCAGCCAGGTCAGCGTGTTCGAGACGTTGTAGACCGGGTTGTTCCGAGGGATCGGCATGACGTCGTTGGTGATCTGCGGCGACGTCATCAGCGGGAGGGTCACGCGCCGGTCGCCCTGTGGCTCGTAGATCGCCAGCGAGTTGCCCGGGTTGAACTCCTCGAAGTTGCTCTGGTACCCCGCCGCAATCGTGTTGAACAGGTTCGGCGAGATGGTCCAGTCGGCCCCTCCCCCGAAGATGTAATAGGTAGAGGTGAAGCCCGCGTTCCACCGGTCGAGCCCCGGATACTGCGGATTGGTCGGCAGGTCGCGGTAATGCAGGTTCAGCACGCCGCGGATCGCGAGCGACGAACTCGCCTGGTAGTCCACGCGCGCGGTCGGATAGTAGTTGATGTTCGGGATCTGCTCGTTGATGAAGCGGAACGTGTTCTGCACCAGGTTCAGCGACGAGAGGCTGCCGCTTCCGAGCGTGGAGTTGACGGTCTGGAACTGCTGCGCGACGTATGGATCGATCGTCGAGGGCAGCCCGTTGGCCCGCGCGATGTCGAGCAGGTTGACGGTGCGCACGGTGTTGTCGACGGCGTTGTAACGGAAGACCCCGGCCTGTGCTTCCGGCGTCAGCGTGGTACGGTCCTGCGTGTTCTCACTCGGCGAGTAGATCTGTTCGTAGTTCGCGAAGAAGAACAGCTTGTTCCGCAGCAGCGGGCCGCCGATGTTCGCGCCGTACTCGTGCTGTTTGAGCTTGTTCTTCGCAACGCCGGTGGCGTTGTTGACCGCCGAATTCGCATTGAGCTTCTCGCTCTGGATCGTGTCGAACACCTGGCCGCGGAACGCGTTCGAGCCGCGCTTGGTCGTGAACTGGACGTGCACGGCACCTTCGGCGCCCGCCTCCGCGGTCAGGCCCGCCGTCGAGATCGTGACTTCCTCGACCGCGCCGAGCCGGATGGGGGCAAACACGAAGAAGCTCGTGCCGCCGCTGCGGAAGCGCTGCGAGTTGTTGTTGACGCCGTCGAGCGTGATGTTGATGGCGCCGCCGGGGAGCCCGTTGTATTCGCTGTCGCGCGCGCCCGAGCTGGTCGCCGTGCCGGGCACGAGCAGCGCGAAGTTCAGGATGTTGCGGCCGGCGAGCGGCAGCTTGGCGATCTCGGCATTGCTCACCGTGTTGGCGACGGTCGTCGACGATGTCTCGACGATCGGCGACCGCCCTTCGACGTTGAGTTGCTCGGTGACACCCGCCACCTGGAACTGCACGACGACGTCCGTGGATCTGGCGGTCTGCACCAGGATTTGCTGCAGCGTCGTCGGCTGGAAGCCGGGGGCCGTCGCTGTCAACGTGTAGGTGCCCGACTGCAGGTTGGGGAAGATGAAGTTGCCTTCCGGACCGCTTTTGGCCTCAAAGGTGGCCCCGGTGGCGGTATCGATCAGCACGATGGCCGCGTTGGGGAGGACCGCTCCGGTGGCGTCTTTCACCGTACCGACGACCTGGCCGCCGCTGCGGAGCTGGGCGCTCGCGAGCGCCGGCAGCGCCAGAACGAAGGCGGCGATCAACAGTTTCACGAGAGTGCGGTGCATGGCTCCTCCCCGGCAGTGCGGTGCCGTCCGTTGTATATCGCTAATTGGGGGCCATCCTACGCCTGCGGCGCAGGATCGCCCAATTGGAAGCGGTTATGGCTCCATAAGCCGCCCTGGCCTCGGCCCGTTGTAAAGTGCCGCGCATGAAACGCCACCGACGACTGCTTGCGTTCACCCTGGCGATCTGTGCTGGTATCGCCGCGCCGGCGGCCCGCCAGCCTCGTCCGACGGCCCCCGCCCTCGGGGGGTTGTCCTGGCGTCTGGTCGGTCCCGCCATGTTCGCTGGCCGTGTGGCCGACGTCGCAGGGGTGCCCGGCCGACCGGACATACTCTACGCCGCTGCCGCGTCGTCGGGTCTATATAAATCCACCAACGGTGGGACGACCTTCGAGCCGATTTTCGAGCGCGGCAACACCTTATCGATCGGCGCGATCGCGGTGCAGCGCGACAACCCCGACGTCGTCTATATCGGGACTGGTGAAGGAGCCGTTCGCAACAGCATTTCGTTCGGCGACGGCATCTACAAGACAACGGACGGCGGCCGCACCTGGACGCACCTCGGCCTCGAGAAGACGGAACGCTTCGCGCGCATCGTCATCGACCCGGCCAATCCCGCAGACCATTCTTGCCGCCGCGCTCGGCCACGCCTTCGGCCCGAACCAGGAGCGTGGCGTCTTCCGTTCGACGGACGGCGGGAAAAGCTGGCAGCGGACTCTTTTCGTCAACGAGACGACCGGCGCCAGCGACATTGCGATCGATCCGAAGGACCCGCGCACCGTCTATGCCGGGATGTACGACTACCTGCGCCAACCCTGGTTCTTCCGCAGCGGCGGCCCCGGAAGCGGTTTGTTCAAGTCGTCGGACGGTGGCGTCACCTGGAAGAAGCTGACCGATCCGGCCCTGCGAAATGGCCTGCCGGGCGCACGACTGATCGGCCGCATTGGCGTCAGCATCCATGCGAACAACCCGCAGGTGGTCTACGCGTTGATCGAGGCCCAGGAAGAGGGCGTGCTCTGGCGGTCGGACGACCGCGGCGAGACCTGGCGCATCGTCAATCGCGAGCGCAGGATCAACAACCGGCCCTTCTATTACACCCAGGTGCGCGCCGACCCGGTCGATCCTGAACGTGTGTATACCCTCTCGGGCTCGTTCAACGTCTCCACCGACGGCGGCCGCACGTTCGGCCCCAGCGGCGGACGGATGTTTGGTGACCATCACGCGCTGTGGATCGATCCGACGAACCCGAAGCGCTTGATCAGTGGCACCGATGGCGGGTTCTTCATCTCCAACGACTTCGGCCGTAACTGGGACTTCATCAACAACATGCCGATGGCGCAGCCGTATCACGTCGGCATCGACATGGCGGAGCCCTACAACATCCTGGGTGGCTTCCAGGACCACGAGATCTGGCGCGGACCGAACGAGAAGTGGAACCAGGTTGGCGTGAGGGAAGGTGATTGGGTACGGCTGCGGTACATGGCCGATGGCATGTACACGATCGCGGATCCGCGTGATCCCAACCTCATTTACTTCAACGGCCACTTCGGCGACATCACGCGCATCGATATGCGGACGCGCGAGGAACGCTACATCCAGCCGTACCCGCCGGGACCTGCCGGCGGCGGCGCGAACCTCGAAAAGTACCGCTTCAACTGGAACTCGCCGATCCACATGTCGGCGAGCAATCCCGATGTCATCTATTACGGTGGCAACGTGCTCTTCAAGACGACCGAGCGCGGAGAGACGTGGACGGTGATCAGCCCAGACCTTACGACGAACGACCCGGAGAAGCAGAAGTCCAGCGGCGGCCCGATCAACACGGACAACACGCGCGCCGAGTTTCACTGCACGATCATTTCCATCGCCGACAGTCCGAAGGATCCTGGGGTCATCTGGGCGGGGACCGACGATGGGAATCTGCAGCTGACGCGTGACGGCGGAAAGTCATGGACGAACGTGGCGCCCAATATCACCGGCGCGCCGCGCTTTTCCTGGATCTCGTCTGTGGCCGCCTCCGCGGTCGATCCGGCCACCGCGTATGTCACGATCGATCAGCACCGCCTCGACGACTTCGCGCCGTACGTCTTCGCGACCAGCGACTACGGCCGCACGTGGCGTCGGATCACCGACGGCCTTCGCGGCTACGCGCACGTCGTGCTCGAGGACCCCAAAGAGCCGAACCTGTTGTACGCGGGGACCGAGTTGGGCATTTTCGCGTCCTTCGATCGCGGCGCGTCGTGGTCGGACCTTCGGCTCGGACTTCCGCCTCTCGCCGTCGTGGATCTGAAGGTGCATCCGCGCGACAACGATCTCGTCATCGCGACACACGCGCGCGGATTTTACGTCCTCGACGATGTGACGCCGCTGCAGAAGATGGCGTCGACCGAGTTCAAAGGCACGCTCGCGCTGTTTCCCCCAATGCCGGCGGTGCGTTACACGCCGGCGAGCGACACGAGCGTGCTCGGGAATCGGGCGTGGGTCTCGGCGAATCAACCCTACGGCGTGTTGCTTTCGTATTACCTGCCGGAAGCCGCGACCGGCGGTGTGCAGTTCACCGTGACCGACGGCGGGGGACGCACCGTGCAGACCGTGCGAGGGCCGTCGAATGCCGGTGTGAACCGCGCCATCTGGAATCTCTCGGAGCGATCGGCCTGCGCGTCGATGTCTGCCGAGGCGACGGCTCCCACTGGCCGCGGACGCGGCGGTCGCGGCGGGGAGGCACCTGGGTCCGGGCGATTCCCGGCGCTTACACGGTAGCGATGAACGCGCTCGGGCAGACGGTCAGCCAGTCCGCTACCGTACGCATGGATCCGCGGATCACGGTTTCCGCAGATGAAATGCGCGACTGGCATCGCGAAGCCACGACCATCGAGCGTACCGACTGCCGGTTGGACCGCGCGGTTGCGGACCTGGCCGCAATCGACCAGGAGTTGACGGCGCTCGAGGGAAAGGCCGACCCGCAGGTCAAGGACCGCGTCGCTGCGGCACGACGCGAGCTGCGTCCGATCGTGCTGGCGCTCCGCGGTGACGCGCGCGACCCAGGACACATCAACTTGCCCGGACGTCTCAACTGGCTGACGATCCAGGTCGGTAACTACAGCGGCCGTCCGACGCGCGCGCAGTCGGAACTGATTGCCGCCTACGCACAACAGACGGACACTGTCATCGCTTCGCTCGAAGCGCTGAAGAAGGGGACGCTCGCGAGCCTGCGCGCGAAGTAAAATTACCGCCGCCTTCCCGACAAGCCTGAATGCGAACGCGTGTCCTCCTCGGCGTGATGATCGCGATGGTAGGTCTTGCCGCTGTGGCGAGCGCGCAGCCGCCCCCGTGCCCCGGTGCTGCGCGTCCGCTGGCCGGACGTCCGGGCGTGATCACCGGGCTGGTCCTCTCTGCGCGGGGAGATCTGCGAAACGGCGTAACGGTTCGACTCACCCGCCACGGGGAGGTGACACCGGTAAGTGGCGGCGCCGACGTGCGCTACACCGAGACCGATAGCGACGGACGCTTTCTGTTCGACGGATTGGTTCCCGATTGCTATACCGCCACGGTTGTCGGCGATCGGAGTCCGCCGTCCGGAGGACAGCGATTCACCTTGCCGGCGGATGCCGGGGTGACCCTGCACCTCGTCACCCGCCAGGCGGCGCGATGGGCGATGGCGCTGGTGGCGCTCTCCATCCTGGTCTACGGTGCGGCGCTGCTGGCCTTCCGCCATCACAACATCGTCCATGTCAACCGGCAGTTGTTGTGGTCGCAGTTGGCCAACATCCGCACGCGTATTCCGCTGGAATCGGATCCGTCGCGCACGCACGAGTCGCAGGTGCTGGTCGATCGCCTGGAGAAAATCTACACAGGGATCGAGGATCGGCTCGGCTGGGTCGAGTGGCTGTTCTGGAGCCGCGGCCGCGAGATTGCGGCGTGGAACAAGCTGCACGAAGTCGAACGGCAGCTGATCGCGTTCCTCGTGCCGGAAGCGCGGGTCATGGAACGCGCGGTCACCGCCGAGGCGAGCTTGCGCGTGCTCGCGTCCCCGCCGGCGGTCGTTCTCGCCGATCGCATTCGCATCACGCTGCAGCAAATCATGGAAGGCACGCAGCACGGCGCCGAACAAGCTCCCGAGCACCTGCTCGACCACTTGAAGCAGCAACTCGCCGAAGCGCTGACGATCCTGTACAACGACAGCGACACCAAGTTCGCCGGCCTCATGGAGTGGCACAACAAGGCCATGTGGATGGTCTACCTGTCGCTGCTCCTCATCGCCGTGCTCGCCTTTGTGCTGCAGCACGAAGTGTTGTTTCTGCTCGGCGCGGCGGGCGGGCTGATGAGCCGCATGGCGCGGTCGCTCTTGCGCGCGGACGTGCCGAGCGACTACGGCGCGTCCTGGACGACGTTGTTTCTCAGCCCGTTGCTCGGGGCGATTTCGGCGTGGTTCGGCATAGCCTTGATCACGTGGCTCACCGAAATGAGGGTGCTTGGCCCGGCGTTCGGCCACATCTCCTGGGATGGCGAGGTCGATGCGGTCCTCATCGCGCTTGCGTTCACGCTTGGATTCTCCGAACGGCTCTTCACGTCGCTCCTGTCGTCGGTCGAAGGCAAACTGGACACCGGGTTGAAGGCGGGCTCGATGCCGCCCGCTCCGGCTCCGGCCCCGGTACCGGTGAAGTCGCAAGACGACGACACGGCGGCTGACGGCACTCGGGCGCGCGAGGCCGGCGGCCGGACTGCCTCCGCGAATCCGAGCGACCTGGCGGTCCGCGACCTTGACCTGGTGAGGGGTGAACGCGTGGCGTTCGTCAGCGACCGCCAGACCCCGACGCGCTCGAAGATCGCCGCCATTGTCGGCGCCGACAACGTCTTCGACGTCGCGCCCGACGGCATCGCTGCGCTGGCGCCGCTCGACGCCTGTACTCTTCGAGTCCACGTCCGACTCCTCGCTGACCGTGGCCGGTCTCACGGCGGCGGCCGGCCAGCTGCCGGCCGCGCTGCGCGCCGACGGGCGAGTGGTCTTCCTGGGCCGCACACCGGCGGCGCTCTTCGATGCCGACACCGCCGCGCTCATCGCGGCAGAAACGGTCGGTCCCGCACTCGTCAAGGAGTCGTTTGCGACTGCCGCGTCGGGGATCGTGTCGCAGGAGCCGCCGGCCGCAGTTGGCGGAACCGATCCGGTCGAGTGGATGGCGTCATTCGTCAAGCCCGCACCGGGCGGAGCGGACAGGTAACGCTATGGCGCGACTCGATCCGGTCCGATTGCCCGCCTGCGCCATGGCGCGCGTCATCCTTCACTGGACCGCCGGCGGCTACAAGGCCGGCGCCATCGATCGCGAGCACTATCACGTACTGGTCGAGGGTGACGGCACGGTGGTGTTCGGCACGCATCCGATCAGCGCCAACGCCAAGCCGCCCAAGGAGCCCAGGGCGAGCCACACGCGAAACCTGAACACCGGGTCGATCGGCGTCTCCATGTGCTGCATGAAGGACGCGCGCGAGCGTCCGTTTTCGGCCGGGCCATTCCCGCTCACCGAGCAGCAGTGGAAGGTGGCGGCCGAAGTGGTTGCCGAGTTGTGCGACCGGTACCAGATCCACGTCACACCCAAGTCGGTGCTCGCGCACGGTGAGGTGGAGGCGACGCTCGGGATCGCTCAGCTACAGAAATGGGATCCGATGGTCCTGCCGTTTGCCCCCGCCACGCCGCGGCCGCAGGTGATGGAGCAGTTCCGCGCCGCTGTGAAGCAGCATCTCTCGACGTTGCGCCCGCCGACGCGGCTTGCTACACGCTGACGCTGCTGTCGTTGATTCACTCGCTTCTCAGCGATTGAATAGGATCGATCCTCGCGGCGCGTAGTGCGGGCACGACGCTGGCCATGAGGGCGACGGCGGTGAGGAGCAGGGTGACGCTGAAGAAGGTGGCTGGATCGACGGCGTTGATCTCGAACAGAAGGCGGTGCATGAAGCGCGCGAGCGCCAGCGCGGCGGCGACGCCGATGGCCACGCCAACCACCGCGAGCGTCATCCCATGGCGGACGACGAGCAGGAGGATGCCGCGTGGAGTGGCGCCCAGCGCCATCCGGATCCCGATCTCGCGCGTGCCGTGTGCCACCAGGTAGGCCATCACGCCGTAGACGCCAATCGCGGCGAGGCCGAGCGCGAGCGCAGCAAACAAGGAGAGCAGGAGCATCGCAAACCGGCGCCGCGCCAGCGAGACCTCCACGCGTGCCGACATCGAGCGGACGTTGTAGACCGGCAGGTCCGGATCCATCTTGCGGATCTCGGCGGTGGCGGGACCGGCCAGCGACATCGGGTCGGCCGAGGTCTTCAACACCACGTTCATCGATCGTGTGGGGAACTGGGTGTGAGGGAAGTAGACGGCGATACGGGAGTCAGTCTCCAGCGCATCCTGCTTGATGCGGCCGACCACGCCGACGACCGACATCCAGGGGCTGGTCGAGTCCGCGCCGCCGAGGCGGATGCGCTTCCCGACGGCGTCCGCTCCCGGCCAGAACTGTTCCGCCATGAACGCGTCCACGACGACGACGCGATCGCTGGTGCGGGTGTCGTGCTCGGTGAACAGGCGGCCGGCGATCAGCGGGATTTCCATGGCGCGGAAGTACTCTCCGCCGACGAACCGTTGATCCGCGTTGATGAATTGTTCGCCGGGCGGCGGCACGCGCCCTTCGATGGTGATCGGGCCCCACGCCATCATTCCGCTCAACGGCAACGCCGAAATGCCGCCGGCCGCCGTCACCCCGGGCAGTTGCGCGAGGCGCGGCCAGAGCTGCCGATAGGATTCGAGCACCGCCGCGCCGTCGGCGTGCCGTGGCGGCGTCAACGTCAACTCCATGGTCAACACACCCGCGGCGTCAAATCCGGGCGGGACGTTCTGCAGGCGAACGAAGCTGCGCACCAGCAAGCCGGCGCTCACCAACACCATCACCGACAGGGCGAGCTCCGCCACGACCAGTACCCGGCGCAGGTTCTGGCCGCGGCCCCATACGGCTCCCGCACCCGACGCCCCACGCGCGTCCTTGAGTGAGTCGTGCAGGTTGAGGGCGCGCAGGCGCAGCGCCGGCGCCAGGCCGAAGAGCAAACCCGACGCCACCGACAGCAGGAGCGCGAAGCCGAGCACGCCGCCGTCGATCGAAATCTCGTGCAGTCGCGGGACACTGGCGGGGCCGAGCACGCGGATACCTTCGAGCGTCCAGTACGCGAGCAACAGACCGAGCGCGCCTCCTGCGACCGCGAGCAGCACGCTCTCGGAGAGGAGCTGCCTGAGGATGCGGGCACGGCTGGCGCCGAGCGCCGCGCGCACCGCGATTTCCTTCTGGCGGTCGAGGGCGCGCGACAGCAGCAGACTGGCGACGTTCGCGCAGGCGATGAGGAGCACGAACGACACCGCGCCGACCAGCACGATGACCGAGGCGCGCACGTCGCCGACCACCTGGTCCTTGAGCGGCACGATGCCGAACGTGAGCCCGCCGTTGGGCGGATACAGGCCCGGGTGTTCCTGCCGCAAGCGCGCCGTCAGCGCGTCCATTTCCGCCTGCGCCTGCGCCACCGTCACGCCCGGCCTGAGCTTCGCGAGGATGTTGTAGTCTTCACGGCCCCGGATCTGCGGCGCCTTCGGTCCGAGCGGCAACGGGAGCAGGATCTCGGCGTCTGCCGCAATGCCGAGCGTCGGCATCACTTCGCGCCGCAGCGAAAACGATGGCGGCATCACGCCGACGACCTGGTACGTCACCCCGTTCAGCACGAGCGTGCGGCCGACCGCCGACGGATCGCCGCCGTACCGGCGCATCCACGTCGCGTGATGCAGGATCGCGGTCGGAGCCGCGCCTTCGCGGTCCTCGTCCGCTGTGAAGAGGCGCCCATGCTGCGGCGTCACGCCCAGCATCGGGAGCATGTTCGACGACACGCGGATAGTGCCGACGCGTTCCGGCGCGCCGTCGCTGGTCAGGTTGGCGTTCGCGCCGATGGCGATCGCCACCTGCTCGAACTGCTGTGTCGTGGTCTTGACGTCGAAGTACTGAGCGGTCGAGAACCAGTCTTCGGTGATCCCGAGTCCCGGAGAGCGATTCCACAGGATGACGAGCCGATCCGGATCCGCGTAGGGCAGAGGGCGCAGCAAGAGCGCACTCGCCACGCTGAAGATGGCCGTGTTGGCGCCGACGCCCAGCGCCAGCGAGAGGATCGCCGCAGCGGTAAAGCCGCGGCTCTTGGCAAAAGACCGGACGGCGTAGCGAAGGTCCTGCGTGAACGTCTGGAGCATGGACGTAGTCAGGCGAAGTTCGTGTCGTCGGCGGACGGACCGTAGATCGCCGGCACCGTCGCATCGTTGAGGCGCAGGTACACGGTCAGCTGCCCGCGATGGTGGGCGAGGTGGTTGATGGTTTCGCGCAGCACGATGTAGCGCGGCTGGTCCATCACGATCTGGCCGCCGGCGCGCAGCCGCCAGTTCGTCGTCAGCAGATACTCGTCGGTCGTCTTCTTCAGCGACTCCCGCGCCTTGGCGAGGTGGGTGTCGTGCGTCTCGACCAGTTTGTCCATGGCGGGCTGTTGGTATTGGCCCTTCCCGGGCGGTGGGGTGAGGTCCAGTTCGTCCTGGTCGATGACCAGCGTGACCCAGGACATCATCGCGGCAACCAGCCCGGCGAGAGATTTCATCGGCATCGACTTGTCGTGCGGTTTCCAGTCGTCGCGCCCGAGCGGGACGTTCTCGAGGGCACGCCGCGTACGCGGTGCCTCGCGATCGAGTTCAGCAAGGAACAACTCCGTCATCTTC
>CAVXMQ010000009.1:0-19969 GCA_963762995.1 uncultured Acidobacteriota bacterium
GTTCTCTTCCTGGTTGGTTATTTGGAGGCCGTAGCTCAAGTCAGCAATGGGGTGATTCGGAGGACTCTAAAATGACGAACTACGAAGTTCGAACTACAAACCATCCGGTGGAACGGCCTCGCTGGCGCTCGGCCATCGTTAGTTGTGCCTCCAGTCGTACGGCCGGGTCTTCAGACCCAGCCTAAAAAAGGGCCGCGCCCAGCGCGGCCCTTCTACAAGATCTTCGTAGTTCGGACTTCGTAGTTCGTAGTTTCCCAGTCTTCCGAATCACCCCACTGCTGATACGGGCACTTACCTTCGAATAGCACTCGCTGGGATGACGACGGAACCGGTCGCGCCGCTCGTCGTGTCGCGAACGACAAGGCGTATGTCGAGGGCGCCGGGCTGCAGTGAAATCGTACGAACCAAACGCATGCCCTTCTGTTGCACCTGGGCGCGCCCTTGATCGGTCAACGAAACTGGCTGTGTCGCGTCCATGTCGTGCACTCGCTCGCTTGATTCGGTTGTCTGAGCCACCAGCACGTCAACCGCCCCTGTCCATGCGTCGTTGGCGCGCGAGAGCATCGGCGATCCGGGAGGAAGGTCGATCGCCAACTCGATGCGGCCATCGTCCTTCCTCGTCGGCCGCACCGAGAGGGTTAAGCCCGTGGCGGTGAGCGGGCTGTTCAGTGCCGTCGTGAGGGCGGACTGGCGGTCGACAGATGCCGCACCCGGGTCGACAGCGTCAGTACCCGGAGCGGTGACGCACTTCGACGTTCCGGCGCGCCACGGAGACCTTGATCCTGCGGAAGCTTCCGTCGACGACGTCGCTGGTGGAGTAATACGCGAGCGCGTAGGAGGCGCGCGAATCCTCCACCGCCTGCTCCATTGCATCGGCCAGGCCATTCGTATTGAAGAAGAGGCGACCGCCCGTCCAGTCAGCAAACGCCTTCAGGCCTTCGATCGGCACGTGCAGCATGCCGAGTTGCGAGACCTCCTTCGCGAAGGATGGCGGTAGCAGTCCGCGGACGTCGATCGGATACACCGCGGCGTCGGAATTGTTCAGGGCGCGAGTGGCGCGGCCGGTCTCTCCACTCATCGGCGACGGCGCTACGCCGGCAGGAGTGCTGACATTGATGCGGAATGGAAAGCCGGTGGAGAGCCAGACGATGTTCTTGCGCCCTGGAATGCCCGCCAGGTGCGAGCCCACCTGTTCGAGCGCTTCGACGGTCGTTTCCGATCTCAGCCGGTTGAAATGCGCACCGGTGTTCTGGATATTCGCCAGCGCGAATGCGCTGAGACCCTGTGTCAACGCTGCCGATGGCTGATCCTGCCCCGCGACCAGTTCACGCGATTCCCCCTGCTGTACGCGGTTGAGCGCGGCAACCAGGGTGTTTGCGTCGTGGGTGTAATCGTAGAGCAGCCGGACTCCGTCTGGAGTAAGCGCATACAGCGCGACACGATCGGTCGGACGCAAACGCCGTAGGTAGCGCAGCAGCTGCTCGCGGGCGCGGCTCTGTGCCATCGACCCCATGTTCAGCTGGTCGAAGAGGATGGCGACGACGCCGCTCGCCGCCGGACTCGGAATGCGGTTGGTGAACGTCCCCGGTGCGGGGGTCGCCGCGTCAGAAGACGAGACCGCGGAACCGTTCGCGCTCCCAGTGCGCGTATGTACCTCGAACAGCGCCACCCGCTGCTCGCGGCCGTCCTCGAAGACCTGAAAGTCCTCGCGTGTCAGTCCCTCCACCGGGCGTCGTCGCCCATCGTGCACGATGACGCTGACCTGCACGAGCCGAGTGCCGGCGCGAAAGGTGGGCTGCGGAGTCTGTGCGGAGAGGAACGTGGCGGCAAAACCCGCAGCTAACAACAACGGCAGCAAACGCATGGCTATATCCCGCAGGCCTGGCGCCCGCAGCATATACCACCCCCGATGCCGTAGTGCCGGGTCTTCCTTGTCCGCCGTAGCTTCAGCGAAGGCGGAAGACCCGGCAAACAAAGAGGGCCGCGCCTAGCGCGGCCCTTCTACAAGATCATTCGTAGTTCGGACTTCGTAGTTCGTAGTTTGAGAGTCCCCCGAATCACCCCACTGCTGAGTCGAGCACCGACGTCGAAATCAGCATCAGCGCTGATCGATAGAGACAGGGCCGTTCACCGTCGAGATGCGGACGACGACGGGGTCGCCACCGAGCTTGACCGTCCGGGGGCTCTCGTTCCAGCTGCGTTGGTCCCCTTGGTTGCCGCACGGCACTCCGCGACAGCTCCACGGTGAGCGGCCGCTGGACGTAATCTCCACACCCGAAGTGAAGCCGCTGGGAACCCGGACGCTGAGCGGTCCATTCTTGGCGCGGGCGTCGAGCTTTCCTTCCCAGCTCGTGCCTTCGAGGTCCACCGAGATCGGCCCGTTCTGCGTCTCGACGTCGAAGTCGCCCCGGCTACCGCTCACGCTGATCGGGCCGTTCTGCGCACGCGCGTACACCTGGCCGACGACGTCCTTGATGCCGATCGGGCCGTTCGTGGCGCGCGCGCTGATGCGTCCCTCGACGCCGGTGACACCGATCGGACCGTTGCGCGTCTCAGCCTCGATCTGCGCGCCGGCCGGGGCCTCGACGATCAGCTGCACGTTCCAGTTCTTGACCCCCTCGACGTTGGTCACCGTGACGCGGTTACCAGCGGTTGAAATCTGCGCGCCCTGGATGGCACGCTGGGCCTCTTCGAGGGTCGGAGCTCCCGCCCCGATGCACGCGGTGATCGAATAGGCGCTGCCGGTACCCTTTTCGATCTTCACCCCACCATTCGACCCAGGGTCGACCTGGAGCACGCCCGACGAAAGCGGAACCATCGCGTGCTGCACGGTATGGGCCACCTGGTAGTCGCCCCACGACATGTTGTGGCGAGAGCAGTCGGCAGCATCAAGCTGGACCGCCCCGCGAGACTGTTCGGAAGGGAGCACGATCGCCAGGGCGACCGACCCCGCGGCGAGAAGATGTGTAACGTTCATGGAGCGTTGGACGAGATTCCGCTTTGTAGGTTTGCCGTGGCTTCGAAAAAAGGGGTTGCTCGAACGACTTGGAAACTACGAACTCAGAACTCCGAACTCCGAACGATCTCGTAGAACGCCGCGGCGCTACCGCGCCGCGGCATCTTTAATAAAGTTCTAAGTTCGGAGTTCGGAGTTCGAAGTTTCCGAGTCGCCGCGAATCACCCCATTGCTGATCCGAGCGCCTACCTTCGAATAGCACTCGCCGGGATGATTACGGACCCGGTGGCCCCGGTGCTCGCGTCGCGCGCCACGATGCGCACGTCGTGTGTGTCCTCGCGGAGCGTGATCGTGCGCGTCAGGCGCAGCCCGTCTTTCAGCAGCTGCGCGCGCATCTCGTCGTTCAGCGCCAGCGGGACGGTGAGGTCCGCTTCATTCGTGTGCCGGCCCGGGGGGACGGCTTGGGCGATGACGAGGTCGATCGCACCGTGCCAGGTGTCGCCGCGTTTCTCGAGCAGCGGTGTGCCGGGCTCGAACTGGATCTGGAGCGTGACTTTCATGTCCGCTCCCCGCTCCACCGACACCGAGATCGGCAGCGCCGTCGATTCGAGCGGGTCCTGCAGTGTCTGGAGCAGCGACGAGTCGCGTGTCTCCACCGCCGACGCGGGGATCGCAAAATAGCCGGCGCGATGCCGGACGTCCACGCCCTTGCGCCGCACCTTCACCCTGATCTGCCGGAACTTCCCGTCCCACTCCTCCTTCGCCGGGTAGTAGCCGAGGATGTAGGTGAGGCGCGAGTCGTCTACCGCGCGGCCGATCGCGGCCCCGAGATCGTTGGTGTTGTAGAACGCCCGGCCGCCGGTGTGCTCCGAGAACTGGCGCAACCCTTCCACCGATCCCTGCACGGTGTCGATGTTCGTAAAGGCCTGCTGCCTCGCCGCCGGACCTGTCGCGAAGGCGCCAACCAGACCGCGCGCGTGGACCGTGTAGACGGCGACATCCGCGTCGTTGAGCGCTCGTGCCGCGCGCGCGGTTTCCCGCGACATGTTCTCCCTGTGGGTGCTGCCCGTCGGTCCGAACGAGCGGAACTCAAAAGGAAACCCGTGAGAAATCCAGATGATGTTCTTGCGCCCCGGCACACCCTGCAGGTGCTTCGCCACGGACTCGAGTGCATCGATCGACCTGAGCGCCAGGTCGCGCTCGAAGAAGCCACGCATGTTGGCCTCTCCTGGTACCTGGCGAATTCTGCCAACGCACGATCGAGTGCGTCGCCAAACCCGACGAACTCCGGACTGGTGTGCTGTGAAGCGTCCTGCAAAGTCGACTGGCGGCCCTGCACCAGTCTCAGCACCCGCAGCAGCGACCGCGCGTCGCGCGTGAAGTCGTGCAGGATGCCCATGCCGCGCTCGTCGAGGACGTAGAGCCCGATGCGATCGTCGGGATTCACCGTCGACAGGAACTTGACGATGTGCTCGCGCACGCGGTTCTGTTCCAGCTGCGGCGTGTTCAGGCGGTCGTAGACGATCGCCACGACACCGCCATTGGACGGGCTCTGTAGCCGGTTGGTGAAGACGTTGCTCGGCGCCGCCGTTGCCGCCGCAGACACCTCGCCGAGAACGGAGAAGAACGAGACCGGGCGTTCCTTCCCGTCCTCGAACACCTGGAAGTCCTCAGCCGTGAGTCCAGGAACGGCACGGTGACGCCCGTCGTGCACGACGACGCTGACCTGGATCAGGCGGGTCGAGGTGCGGAAGACCGGTTGAGGGGGCGCGGGATTCTGGCTCGCAGCGCTGACCGCAAGGGCTGCGAGCACCATTCCCAACCATGGCACCGCGAAGCGCATCGCTCTATCGATCCGTTGGAAGCGTCGTGCGGCGTTCCGCCGCCTTCCGGAGACGCTCCGCGTCGATAAACACCGACCCCACCATGCCGGTTACCGCGTCGCGTACGACGATGCGGAGCTGCTGCGCGTCAGGCTGCAGTTCCACCGAGCGCGTGAGCCTGAGGCCCTGTCGCATGAGGCGGTCGCGTTCGACTGGGGTTACCGAGAGTGGCAGCGAAAAGTCCGGCTCGCGGTGCTGGCGCTCGCCCGAAAGTGTTTGCACGATCGCGACGTCCAGCCCTCCCTTCCAGGCGCCGGCATCGTTGATCAGCGTGACCGTCGTCGGATCCAGCTCGATCGCGATGTTGATCTTCGGTCCTTCGGCTCGCGCCGTGACGTTCATGAGCACGCCGGAGCCCTCGAGTGGACTCTTCAGCGCTTCCGCGAGCGCTTTCTGCAGCGTCGGCGGGTCGGCTGGCACCATCGGGTACGCGAAGTAGCCGGCGCGGTGCCGCACGCGCGTGCCGGGCCGCCGGACCTTGACGGTGATCCGACGGAACTTGCTGTCCCAGTTCTCGTTCACCGGGTAATAGCCGAGGGTATAGGTCAAACGGGAGTCGTCTGCCGCGCGGCCGAGCGCGGCGCCGACGTCGTTCGCGTTGTAGAAGAGCCGCCCGCCCGTCCACTCGGCCACCGTGCGAAGACCGGCGATAGGACTCTCGACATTGCTCAGCGTGGCGACCTGACCCTTCGCCGTCGCGCTCATCACAATCAGCCCGCGTGCATCAACGGGATAGATGGCCGTATCGGAGTGGTTCAGCGCGCGCGTCGCACGCCGCGTGTCGGGCGTGAAATACGCGGACGACGGACCACTGGGCGTGTACTCGATGAAGGGAAATCCCGCCGAGATCCAGACCACGTTCTTGCGCCCGGGCAGGCCGGCGAGCCTGGACGCGATGCCTTCGAGCGCCGCCAGCGTCGTGTCCGTCCGGAGCCGGTCGAAGTAGATGCCCTCGTCGCGGAGCACGCCGCGTGCGAACGCGTTGAGGTCGCGCATGAGGGCGTCGCTCAGCACGTCCTGCCGGATCGCAAGATCGCGCGGCTGGACCGTGCGGAGCGCTTTCACCAGGCTCTCGGCATCGCGCGTGAAGTCGTAGAGCACCTTCACGCCATCGCCCGTCAGCAGATAGAGCGCCACACGGTCGTCCGGCCGGATCGACGCCAGATACTGCAGGAGGTTCTCGCGCGCGTGCGCCTGGTCCATCGGCGCCGTATTCAGCTGGTCGAAGACCACGGCGACCACACCGCCGTTGGCAGGGCTCGGAATGCGGTTGGTGAAGGTCCGCGGATCAGACGTCACCGGCACAGCACGCGCCGGATCCTGCGCGCGGGGAGAAAAGAAGGCGACCGGGAGCTCCTTCCCGTCTTCGAGGACCTGGAAGTCCTCGGCCCGCAGTCCCTCGACCGGACGGTCCCGGCCGTCGTGGACCACGACACTCACCTGCACGAGGCGCGTCGAGGTGCGGAAGGTCTGAACCTGGGAGTTGGATTGGCCGGCCGAGACCGCCGTGAGGCCGCAGAAGGTCGCCGCTGCGAGACCGAAGGCAAGTGAACGCACGTCTCCTCCCGGATCGAGCGGCGCTGGCGTTCACAGCCTATCACGTCGGTGTTCGGGTATACCGAGGACCCGAACCCCGAGTACCGAACACCGAACACCGAATACCGTGAGCGACAGCGAGCTTACTTGATGAACAGCATCTCGCGATACGTCGGCAACGGCCACAGGTCGTGCGCGACGATGCCCTCGAGGCTGTCGCCGACCTCGCGCAGCGCGGCCATCGCGGGGATGACCTTGTCGCGGAAGTATTTCGCGTGCTTTTCCGCGTCGTGGCCGCCGTCGTGCTCGAGCAGTGCCTGCAGGTGATCGGTCCGCACCTTGGCTTCGTCGGTCAGCCGGCACACACTATCGAGCGTACGCTTCGACTCCTTGGCGGTGGCGCCGGCGGCTTTGACCGCCGCGACGCTCTGGGCGAGCTCGGTCTGGTAGCGATAGGCGGCCGGCAGGATGAAGCGGTTGGACATCAGCGCCATGAGCTGCGCTTCGACGTTGATCGTCTTGTTGTACTGCTCCAGCGCGATGTCGTACCGGGCGCGCACTTCGCGCTCGTTGAGGACGCCGTACTTCTCGAACGCCTTGATCACGTCGGGCTTGATCGCTTCGGCGTACGCGTCAACTGACGTGCGGTGGTTCAACAGGCCGCGCTTGCCCGCTTCCTTCTGCCATTCCTCCGAGTAGCCGTTGCCGTTGAAGATGATCCGCTTGTTCTCCTTTATCAGCTTGACGAGGAGCTGTTTGACCGCCGCCGGAAGCTTCTTCCCTTCCTTGAGCCCTTTCTCGAGCTCGGTCGCGCAGTAATCGAGCGAATCCGTGACGGCGAGGTTCAGCACCACGTTGGGGAACGCAATGCTCTGGTTCGACGACACGGCGCGGAACTCGAACTTGTTGCCGGTGAAGGCAAACGGGCTCGTGCGGTTGCGGTCGCCGGCGTCGCGCGGCAGCTTGGGCAGCACGTTCACGCCGATATCGAGGATGCCGCCGCTCTTGGTGGTCTTGGCGCTGCCCGCCTTCTCCACTTGCTGGAAGATGTCGGTGAGCATGTCGCCGAGGAAGATCGAAATGATCGCCGGCGGCGCCTCGTTGGCGCCGAGGCGGTGATCGTTCCCGGCGCTGGCGATCGCGAAGCGCATCAGCCCCTGGAACTTGTTCACCGCGCGCAGCACGGCGGCACAGAAGACGAGGAACTGGATGTTGTCGTGCGGCGTCTCGCCGGGATTGAGCAGGTTGTTCCCGAGGTCGTCGCTCATGCTCCAGTTCAGGTGCTTGCCGGAGCCGTTGACCCCGGCGAACGGCTTCTCGTGCATCAGGCACGCGAACCCGTACTTCGGCGCCACCCGCCGCAACATCTCCATCGTCATCATCTGGTGATCGGTGGCGACGTTGGCGTTCTCGAAGATCGGGGCGAGCTCGAACTGGCCGGGAGCGACCTCGTTGTGCCGGGTCTTCACCGGCACGCCGACCTTATAGAGCTCGCGCTCGACGTCCATCATGAAGGCGAGCACGCGCTCGGGGATCGCGCCGAAGTAGTGGTCCTCCATCTCCTGGCCCTTCGGCGGGCGGGCGCCGAACAGCGTGCGGCCGGCGTTGATCAGGTCCGGACGGCTGAAATAGAACTGCCGGTCGACCAGGAAGTACTCCTGCTCGGGGCCGCAGGTCGTGTTGACCCGCTGCGCCTTGGACCCGAACAGCCTCAGGATGCGGAGGGCCTGCTTCGACAACGCCTCCATCGAGCGCAGGAGCGGCGTCTTTTTGTCGAGCGCATCGCCGGTCCAGCTGACAAAGGCGGTGGGGATGACCAGGGTCGTGCCGTTCGGCGTCACGAGCAGCCACGGCGGACTCGTCGGATCCCAGGCCGTGTAGCCGCGCGCCTCGAAGGTGGAACGCATGCCGCCCGACGGGAAACTCGAGGCGTCGGGCTCACCCTTGATCAACTCCTTGCCGCTGAACTCCGCGACGGCGCGGCCGTCCGCCGACGGCGCCAGAAAGGAGTCGTGCTTCTCGGCGGTGATGCCGGTGAGTGGCTGGAACCAATGGGTGTAGTGCGTGGCGCCGTGCTCGACCGCCCAGTCCTTCAACGCGCTCGCGATGATGTCGGCCACACTCGCCTCGATCGGCTCCCCCTGCGCGACGGCGCGCCGCAACGCGCGGTAGACGTCCTTCGGCAACCGCGCCCGCTGCACTTCCTCGTTGAACGTCAGCGAGCCGAACTCCTCCGCCGCTCTCTTCGAAGGGGCCGCGGTGACACGCGGAAGCGACATGCCCCAGTTGGTAATGCCGCGGATGGCGGCGTCGGTGGTGGTCGATGGCGAACCCATGGATGACTTCCTTTCGAGGTGGTCGCGTAAGGAAACAACAAGACCGGTCATGAAGAAGCGACATTATGTGCAGCGCGAGAACTGATCTTCAAGAGGAAAACGGGGTCGGAACGAAAATAACACAGACATATACTTAACATCGTGAAACATATCCAGGACTACTACGCCTCGGTCCTTGGCGAGTTCGAGCAGGTCGGTACTGCTGACGCTGCTACGACTTGGCAACGGCACCTGGGGCGCGGCGATCCGGCGCGACATCCGCGAACGCATCGGGCGAGATCTCCCGGTGAGCGTGGTGTACGTGACCCTCCAGCGCCTGGAAAAGAAAGGGATGGTCCGCTCCTACGTCGGCAACCCCACCGCCGAGCGCGGCGGCCGCCGCCGCCGCCACTACCTGATCGATACCCCCGGCGAGCAAGCGCTGGGACGGTCGTACCGGACTTTTAGAACGCTCACTCAGGGTCTTGACCTAACGCTCCAAGACCTGTGAGTCGCTGGGCAGCCCAAGTCCGCCCCAGCAAAGAAAGTTGACAGCCGCTGTTAACCGATGTATTCCCTAGTGCGTCTATGGGAAAGAAGACTTCGGAGCGCGCCGACTTGTTGCCCGGAACCTTAGACATGTTGATCCTCAAGACCCTGTCTCGCCAGGTGATGCACGGCTACGGCATCGCCGAGCACATTCGGCAGGTCTCCGCCGACGTGCTCAAGGTCGAAGAGGGATCGCTCTACCCGGCGCTGCAGCGCCTGCAGCTGCAGGGGCTGATCGAGTCGGAGTGGGGGCAGTCGGCGAACAACCGGCGGGCGCGCTACTACCGGCTCACGCCGGCTGGACGCCGACAGCTGGGGGAAACCGAGTCGAGCTTCTCGCGGTTGATCGAAGCGATCGCGCGGGTCATGAAGCCGGCCACCTAGTCCCATGGACGTTCTAGGGAAGCTCCACGCCTGGCTGACACGCGGGCGTCGTGACGACGAGCTCCGCGAGGAGATCGAGGCCCACATCGCGTTGCGGCGAGAGAGCCTCATCGCCGCCGGGATGGCACCACGCGAGGCGGAGTGGGAAGCGCGGCGAATGTTCGGCAACCCGACGGCCCTACGAGAGGAGTCTCGCGACATGTGGCGTTTCGTGCGGCTCGAATCGCTGCTGCAAGACATCCGCTTCGGCGTCCGCCTGCTCGTCCAGACGCCGCTCTTCTCGATCGTCGCCGTGCTCTCGCTCGCGGTTGGCATCGCCTCTGCCGTCGCGGTCTTCACGGTGGCGGATGCTGTGCTCTTTCGTCCGTTGCCGGTGCGCGATCCTGGCGCGTTGCGCGCGTTTCGCATCGACATCAAGCTGGGGGCCGCGACCAAGACCGTGGGTGGAGTACCCGAGGACGCCTTCGCGCACATCCAGAAGAACGCCGATTTCGCCGACTACATCGGGTTTCGAGTGGCGGATCACGTCGTGATGGACAGCGGCGGCACGGCCCTCTCCCGGATGACGCGCGTGGAGTTCGTGTCGCCCGGCTACTTCGAGGTCCTCGGCGTCGTGCCACTTCGTGGCCGCCTGCTCGAGGCCACCGATCACGCCGCGACGACTGCAGTCGTGATCAGCGAGCGCCTGTGGCGCACGGCATACGGGGGCGATACGGCCGCGATTGGACGGACGGTTCGACTCAACGGCCACTCCGGTACGGTGATCGGCGTCGTTCGTTCGTTCACCGGGCTTGTGGCCGATCGGCCGGCCGACCTGTTCGTTCCGTTGCGCGCAACCGCCGCGGTAGACACGCGGGTGGCGCAAGAGAACGTCCGGCTGGTCGGGCGCCTCCGCGCCGGAATCACGAGCCCCGTGGCCGAACAGAAGCATGCCGCGCTGTTCCGCGTCTCGATGCCGTCGATCGGCAAGGGGATGGAGTTGCGACCGACGCTGGAGGATGCCAGCCGCGGCCTCTCCGACGCGCGGAGCTCACTGGAGCGGCCGCTGCGGATCGGCCTCTTGCTGGTCGGCGCGCTCCTGCTCGTCGCCTGCGCCAATACCGGGGCGCTGCTCCTGTCGCGGTTCGTCACGCGCCGCGGCGAGTTCGGCGTGCGAGCCGCCATTGGGGCGGGACGCTGGCGCCTGGCGCGTCAACTCGCGGTCGAGGCGCTCCTCATCGCGTTATGCGCCGCCGTCGTCGGCCTTGTCGCCGGCTGGCTGGCCGCGCCAGCCCTGATGCGCGTGATGCCGGAAACCGGATCGCTGATCGCGTTCGACTTGCGGTTCGATCGACGCCTGATCGCCTTCACGCTCGTCCTGGCCGTCATGTGTGCGGCCGCCGCCGGCGCGGCATCGCTCTTCCGCCTCTGGAAATCGGACGTGTTCGCCCTGCTCTCCGCCGAGTCGCGAACCGCGGCTGTCGGCTCGCGCCGCGTGACGAAGGTCCTCATCGCCGCACAGATCGCCTGCTCGCTCCTCCTGGCGGTCGGCGCGGTGGGCATGGCTCGCACGCTGCACAACCTGCGGGATGTGCCGATCGGCTTCGACCCCCAGCGGACGTTCCTCGTCGAAGTGAACGCCGCCGGCCTCGTGGACCGGGAAGCCGCGGCGACCTTTCATGCGGCGCTGCACGAGCGTATCGCTGCGACACCCGGCGTCAGCCGCGCGACGATGGCGCAGGTAGGGATCCTGACGACGGCGGCGACAACTGGCACGGTCGACGTCGCCGGGTTCACGCCCGCGACCGACGAAGACCGCATGTGCCGCATGTTCTTCATCGGTCCGAACTACTTCGAGACGCTGGGCATGCCGATCCTGGCCGGTCGGGAGTTCTCGGCCTCGGAGCGGCGCGTCGCGGTCGTCAACGAGCGGTTCGCGACCTTCTTTTTCGGAAGCCCTGAAAAGGCGATCGGCCGTTTCGTGAACACGGACATCCAGATCGTCGGCGTGGCGGCCGATGGGCCGTATAACACGTTGCGCCCCGATCCTGTCCGGGCGATGTTCGTCAGCTATTCGCCGATGCAGCGCCCGCAGATGGTGCACATCGTGCGCACGGCCTCGGATCCGACCCCGGTCATGGCCGCCGTGAGAGACGCCGTCGTCGCGCACGACCGGCGACTGCGGCCCACGCTGACGTCCGGCGAAAATGTCGTGGCGGTCGCCGTCGTACGCGAAACGTTTCTCGCCACCATCGCCAGCGTCCTTGCGGGGCTCGCCATCCTTCTCGCCTGCGCAGGGGTTTACGCGGTTGTCGCGTACGCGGTGTCGCGTCGGCAGGCCGAACTCGCCGTACGGCTGGCGCTCGGCGCCTCCGCGCGCGACGTCGTATTGCTCGTGTTGCGCGATCCGCTCGTCACGACGCTCGCCGGCGTCGCGGCGGGCATCCCGGCCGCCTACCTCCTGATGCGCTCGATCAGCTCGTTGCTCTTCGATGTCGCCGTGTTCGATCCGGTCACCGTGCTGGCGTGCGCGGCGGGGCTGGTCGTGTGCGGCCTGCTGGCCGCCGCCTGGCCGGCCCGGCGTGCGACCCGCGTGGATCCGGTTGCCGCGCTCCGGAATTGACGATGGGTCGCCTGCCGTTTCGGACCCGCGTTATCGCGTGGCTGACACGGAGCCGCCAGGACGACGAGCTACGCGAAGAGATCGAGACGCATATCGCACTCAGACAGCAGAGCCTCGTCAACGAGGGCATGGATCCTCGAGAGGCCAAGTACGAAGCCAGGCGAATGTTCGGCAACGCCGCGCAGGTGCGCGAGGAGGCCCGGGAGATGTGGGGATTCCGAATGGTCGATGAGCTCGCGCACGACATGCGCTACGGCGCGCGCTACCTCGGGCGATCGCCGATGTTTACGCTGGTCGCCGTGGTGTCAGTCGCCGTCGCGATCGGCGCCGGCGCAGCCATCTTCGCTATTACCAATGCCGTCGCCTTCCGGCCCATCGGCGTCGGCGATGGTGAATCGCTGTATCGCGTGTTTACGGGCGGGCGTACGGGCGGCTTGTACGGCAGCTCCTCATATCTCGACTACCAGGCGTTCGCGGACGCCGAGGACATCTTCTCCGCGACCTGCGCCACCGACAACGTCTCTGCGACGATCGCGGTGGGTGGTGACGCGGCACTCCATCCCGGGGAGATCGTCAGCCCCGATTGCTTCGACGCGCTGCGGCTGAGGCCGGCATACGGTCGCTTCTTCAACCCCACCTCGCTGGCGCAGGTGTCCTCGCCGATCGTGGTGAGTCACGGCCTCTGGACGCGACGGCTCGCCGCCGATCCCGCGGTGATCGGGCAAACGGTCGTCGTCAATGGCAAACACGCCACCATCGTCGCCGTCGCGCCGCGGGGATTCGCGGGAACGAGCCTCGACGGATCCGCCGAGTTCTGGGTGCCGATCGACTTCGCTGACGTCGTGATGCCGCCCGGCACGCTGGAGGGTCGTCAGCAGCGTCGCTTCTCGATCTATGCCCGCCTCCGAGACGGCATCGATCGGCCGCGCGCAGAAGCGGCGCTCCAGGTGATCGCCTCTCGGCTGCGTCGCGAAGACGAGCGGGCCTGGCAGACCGCCGACGGCGGCACCCGCCGGGTGACCGTCATGCAGGAGCTCGACGCCCGTTTCGCGCAGGCGCCCGACATGTTCTTCTTGACGCTCGGCCCCGGCCTGGCGGCTGTCGCGCTCATCGTCGGCATCGCGTGCGTGAACCTCGCAACGATGCTGCTGGCGCGTGGTGCGGCACGAGCGCGCGAGCTCTCGATCCGACTCGCACTGGGCGCCTCGCGGGCACGCGTCGTCCGGCAGTTGGCGACCGAGAGCCTCATGGTGTCGGTCGCCGGCAGCATCCTCGGCGTCGGCCTGGTCGCGGCGGCGCTGCGCCTCACCGCCGATTTTCGACCTGAGGGAGTGCCCGCCTTCGATGTGGCGCTCGACTGGCGGGTGCTACTGTTCTCGGTGGGGATCGCCCTGTGCGCGTCGCTGCTGTTCGGCCTCGCACCCGCCGCGCATGCGTTGAAGCTCGCGATCGCGGAAGGCATGAAGGCGCCCTCGGCCGTGCGGCGCATCCGGCGGCTGCGAGTCGGCCCGCGGGAAGCGCTGATCGTCCTGCAAGTCACCGCGTCGCTCGCCCTGCTGCTGGTCTCGACGCTCTTCGTGCGCGCGTCGATGAGCGCCGGCACGCTCAATCCCGGTTTCAACGGGCAGGGGGTCGTCATATTGCGGGTCGGCTTCGAGTCGCTCGACAGCGCCGCGGCGCCTGGCATCACAGCCCGACTGCTGGACACCGCCCAGCGTGTGCCTGGCATCGAGCGCGCCTCGCTCGCGCAGATGGTCCCGCTGGCCGGTGAACGCATGGGGTTCTTCGCAACGATCGACGACGGGCGGCGGAGGGACTACTTCGGGAACGTCGTCTCGCCGGGATACTTCGCGACGCTGCGCATCCCCTTCGTCGCCGGCCGCGACTTCGACGTGCGCGACGGCCCCAACGCCGCACGCGTCGCGATCGTCAGCGAGACCTTCGCGCGCCAGGCGTGGCAGACAGCGGCGAACACTGTCGGCCGCGTGATCACGATGGAGAACGAGCCAGTCACCATCGTCGGCGTCGTGGCCGACACCCGCTACTTCACGGCCACCGAGCCCTACCAGTCGCTGCTCTATCTGCCCGTCGCACAGGTCACGCCGTACCGCACGACCGTCCACGCGCGCGTCAACGGTGACGGCGCCACGATCGCCGCGCTGGAACGGGCGCTTCGGTCGGTTGACGCCCGCCTGGCGGTCGAGGCGCCGACCTCCTTCAGTGCACACATCGACGCCATAAACGCTCCGGAGCGGGTGATTCGCTGGGTCGTTGGGGGGGCCGGTGGCCTACAGCTCGTGCTCGCGCTGATGGCGCTCTGGGGCCTGGTCGCCTACGCGGTCGAACGCCGGTCGGCCGAATGGGGTCTGCGGGTTGCGCTCGGGGCCACACCAGCAAGCGTGGTACGTCTGTCGGTGCGGCCGGCGGCGATGCTGATTCTCACCGGCGTGGTCGCTGGTTTGGCCGCCGGTGTGGTGGCCACCGAGATCATGCGGTCGTCGGGCATGAGTCATGTCGCCATCGACGCGCGCGCGGCGGTCCCGCTCGCCGTTGTCTTTGCTCTCGTCGCGCTGATGGCCGCCTGGTGGCCAGCCCGGCGCGCCGGGATGGCGGATCCTGCGGCTTCGCTGCGCCGCGAGTGACGGGCAGGACTAAAGTCCTGCGCTACGTGATCGTACCGCTACATAAGGACTCGGTGCGGCACGTACGGTTCCTCGAGCCGCGCTATCTGTTGATCGGTGAGCCGCACGTCAATCGCGGCGACGGCGTCGTCGAGGTGCGACATCTTGGTCGCACCGATGATGGGTGCCGTGATGCCGGGCTTCTGAAGCATCCACGCCAGCGCGACCTGCGCCCAGGGCAGCCCGAGCTCGCCGGAGACTTCCGTGACGCGATCGGCGACGACGAAGTCCTCGGGAGCGTAGTAGAGACCGTGACCGAACGCGTCGGTGCGGGCACGTTCGGTGTCTCCTTCCCCTTTCGCGCGCCTCTTGCCACCGAGGAAGCCGCGCGCGAGGGGGCTCCACGGGATGATGCCGATCCCTTCGTCAAGGCAGAGCGGGATCATCTCGCGCTCTTCCTCGCGGTACACCAGGTTGTAGTGGTTTTGCATCGTCGCGAAGCGCGCCAGGCCGAGGCGGTCAGAGGTGTACAGCGCTTTCGCGAACTGCCACGCCATCATGCTCGAGGCGCCGATGTAACGCGCTTTCCCGGCGCGAACGACGCTGTCGAGGGCGTCGAGCGTTTCCTCGATCGGCGTCTGCGGATCCCAGCGGTGGATCTGGTAAAGGTCGACGTAATCGGTGCCGAGGCGACGCAGCGAATTGTCGATCGCGGACAGGATGTGCTTACGCGACAGGCCGCGGTCGTTCGGATCGTCCGACAACGGGTAGAAGACTTTCGTCGCGATTACGACCTTGTCCCTGGGGGCGAAGTCCTTCAGCGCGCGGCCGACGACCTCCTCCGACACACCCAGCGAATACATGTCGGCGGTGTCAAAAAAGTTGATCCCCAACTCGAGCGCGCGCCGGATGAAGGGGCGCGACGGCTCTTCGTCAAGCACCCACGGACGCCATTTCGAGGTCCCGTAGGTCATGGTCCCCAGGCAGATCCGTGACACTCTGGTGCCAGTTGACCCAGATTCACGTATTGCATCCGAGAATTCTACGCGGCACGTGAATTGGGCATACGTCGAAGGTCATAAACTGATCGTTTTCTTGAGCGAAAATACGGCGAAACATGCGCCGAATTCTCCACATCGACATGGACGCCTTTTACGCGTCGGTGGAGCAGCGGGACAACCCTTCGTTACGCGGTCAGCCGGTAGCGGTCGGCGGCAGCCCCGCCGGGCGCGGCGTCGTCGCGGCCGCGAGCTACGAGGCGCGGAAATTCGGCGTCCGCTCAGCGATCCCGATGGCGCGTGCCGTCCGCCTTTGCCCTCAGCTCCGGATCGTTCGGCCGGACTTCGAGAAGTACCTCGCCGTGTCGAAGACCGTCTTCGGCATCTTCCGTTCGGTCACCCCGCTCGTCGAAGGACTTTCACTCGACGAGGCGTATCTCGACGTCACCGAGAACGCGTGGGGCGAGACACTCGGTCGCTCGGTGGCGGAACGGATCAAGCGGGAGATCAAGGAGCAGACAGGATTGACGGCGTCAGCCGGCGTCGCGCCAAACAAGTTCCTCGCGAAGATCGCCTCGGCGTGGCGGAAGCCTGACGGCCTGACGGTGATCGCCCCGGAGCGCGTCGAGAAGTTCCTCCAGGGGCTGCCGGTCGACGCGCTCTGGGGGGTGGGCCCGGTGACGGCGCAGCGGCTGCGCGAGCGAGGCATCAATATGCTCGTCGACGTCCGCACCGCCGATCCGGCGGTACTCGAAGACGCCGTGGGCAGCGGCGCCGAATGGCTGCGCGCGCTCGCGGACGGGATCGACGATCGCGAAGTCGAGCCGGAACACGAAACCAAGTCGTCCGGCAGCGAAAACACTTTCGCCGGCGACCTGACCGATCTGATCGAAATCCAAACGAACATCGACACGATGGCGCGCGATGCCGCGGAGTGGCTCGAGCGGCATTCGCTCCTCTGTCGCACAATCACGATCAAGGTCCGCTACTCGGACTTCACCACGGTCACGCGCAGCCACACCGCGGGCGTTACGCGAGATCCCGATGACCTCGCGCGACGTGCGGTGAAGCTGTTGGAAAAAACGGAAGCGGGTGAACGCCCGGTTCGCTTGCTCGGCGCGAGCGTTCACAACCTGGTAGATCCGGCCGACATCGTCGAACCGCTGTTGCCGTTTGACGAGCAGGGGGAGTAACTCGGGCCTACTCGGTTTTCTTTCGGGCGCGTGGCTTGGCAGCGGCCTTTGGCTTCGGCTCCTTCGTCGCGCGGGGCGGTTTGGCGGCTCTCGGCTTGCCTTCCCCGGCGGTCTTGCGCGAGCGGCCGCGTCCCTTCTTCGGCTCTGCCGGCTCTTCCTCCGACGGCGCGGATTCGCCATCGATGACCGGCGGCGTTTCCAGTTCCTGGACGACGTCTCCTTCGACAACTTCGGAGGCAGCAGCCGGCGCCGGCGCCCGCTCTGGCGTGTCGAGACGATCGTGCTCGTGGATGTCGGGGATGTCGTCACCGGGCTGCCACGGACGAGGCGCGCCTGGTGTCGCGGGACGCGCCGCGGCGACCGGCGTCTCGTCGGCGCCTTGCATCACGTTGCCCGGGAAGAGACGGATGACACCCTGGCGATCGCGTTCCATGCGGAACAGCCCGTCGCGCTGACAGGCACGGAGGAGGTCGACGAGACTCGCGAAGCCGAACTTGCGCTCGTCGAACGACGAGTCCACGTTGCGCATGAACTGCTTCGCCTGGCGGATGTACATCGGCCAGCGCGGCGGGTTCTGCGCCGACTGGAAGAGCCGTCGCACTTCGCGGACGGCATCGGCCGTGCGCACTTCGCCGAGCGCGGCGCCGCCTTCCGCTGGCCGCTCCTCGCGCGGCGGTCGATCTTCGCGGCGCGGTTGCGGCAGCGGCTTTCCGCCATCCTCGGGCCGGGGCGCGCGGGCCGCTTCGTCACCCGTAAACGACGCGCCCCCCTCGGCGAGTTCGACGAGGACGTTCCGCCCTGCCTCCTTCACCGAGACGTACCCGGCGGCCGCCAGCTTCTGCGCGAAGTCGCGGAAGGTGCCGGCGCCGTAGGTCCGCTCCGAGAAGGTGGAGTCGAGCTGCAACAGCGTGCTCTTGAGCAGGCCCAGCTGCGGCGACACCTCGCGATCGGTGAGTACCTTCAGCGCGCGGCGCACGAGCGGCACGACCTGCTCGATCGACGCCTGCCCGACAGGGCCGCTGGACCGGCCGCGATCCGACGATCCGCGCCGGGAGCCGAGCAGGTTCTCGTAGGCGACGAACTCGTGGCAGTTGCGCTGCATCACGGCGCTCGTGAAGGAACGGCCGCCGACGACGAAAATCTGTTTGTCGGTACTGCTTCAGCTTTTCGACGAGGCTGATGAAGTCGCTGTCGCCGCCAACGATGACGTAGGCGTTGATGTGGGGATGGGTGAAGGCCATCTCCAGCGCGTCGAGCGCGAGGTTGATATCGGCGCCGTTCTTGTCGCCGCCGGGCGTCAGGTTGCGCTGCACGAGCTTCGTGGCGTGCTGCGTCAACGAGCGGCTGTAGTCGCCGGCGCGGGTCCAATCGCCGTAGGCGGTTTTGGAGACGACGTCCCCCCGCTCCCGGAGCGCCTCGAGCACGAGGCCAATGTCGAATTGTGTGTTGAGGGTGCTTTTGACGCCGATCTCGATGTTGTCGAAATCGATGAAGACTGCGATCTTGAGGCGTGTGTCGGCCAAGACTTTCCTGATTTCTGAAAGAGCAGCCCGTGGGCTGCAGAGCGGGTAAAGCAGGACTTCGTCCTGCGCTACGCCGGGGCTACAACAAACAGCCCGATAGGGCTGCGCAACGCGAGGGGGCCGTTGCAGCCCCCAGGCCAGCCCTATTATGTCTCATCAGGGGTTACTTGGCGCGCACGTCGTACGCGTAGAGGGCGTCCTGGTCCCTTAGGAACAATTTCCCATTGGCAACCACCGGGTGCGTCCAGGTCGGCAGAGAACCGGTGCGAATCTGAAAGCGACCGTGCTCCAGGTACTTCTCGGGGTTGGCCTCGGCCAGGCCCACCATCCCCTGCTCGCTGAACAGGTAAAGGCGGTCGTCGGCAAAGATGACGGAGCCCTTGCCGACGCTGCGATCGCGCCACGCCACCTGGCCGTTGTCGAATTTCATCGCGGTCAGGATGGCGCTCGAGAATCCGTAGAGGTGGTCCCCGATCAACACCGAGCTCGCGTGATGATTGCGCATTTCACGCGTGAAGTAGACCTCGCGGGCGCTGATCTTTCCCGCCCCCGCCGATGACAGCTCGACGAGGCCGGCGCCGGTGCCGTAATCGGACGAGAAAAACACCTTGTTGCCGCGCGCGATCGGCGTCGCGATGTTTGCGGTCTGGTTCGAGGCGCGGTCGTAGCTCCACAGCTGCTGGCCGCTGCGCGCATCAACGGCCATCCCACCACGACCCGTGAAGACGATCGCCTGCGGCACGCCTTCCCATTCGTGCAGGATCGCCGACGAATACCCGGCCTCGGCGTCGCCCGTCTTCCACAACAGCGAGCCGTCCTTTCGGCTGAGCGCCACAACCGAGGCCCCCCGGCCGCCGGCGTTGACGATCACGCGATCCGGGAGGACGAGCGGTGATTCGGAGAGGCCCCACTGGATGTTCGAGCCGCCGAACTTCTCGAGCACGTTCACTTTCCACACCGGCTTCCCGGTCGCGGCCTCGAGAGCGGCGAGGTCTCCGCTGGCGCCGTAGGCGTAGACGTGGCCGCCGGCCACCGTCGGTGTGCCGCGCGGCCCGTCGCCGCGATCGTTGCCAAACCGGCGGCCATTGGCGACTTCCCACAGCTTCTTGCCCGTAGCCTCGTCGAACGCCATGACGTACTCGGTGCCGCCGCGCGCGCCAAGCGTGTAGAGCTTGCCGCCGACCACGGAGAACGACGAATAGCCGTCCCCCGCGCCGGTCGCCTGCCAGGCGAGCGGCGGGCCGGTCTTCGGCCACGTCTTCAGCAACCCTTTCTCGGCCCCGATCCCATCACGATTCCGCCCGCGCCACTGCGGCCAATCATCCGCTCCGATGGCGGCGAGGTTGAGGACAAGCGCGCTGACGATAACCGCGCTGACGCAAAACGTTGATTTCATCTCTTTGCCTCGG
>CAVXMQ010000010.1:0-25755 GCA_963762995.1 uncultured Acidobacteriota bacterium
GGTATTGCCTGGAAGCGGCCCCGCGACCCTTACGGTGACATCCGAGAGCGATCCAGCAAAGCACGCGATCGTGAAGATCTTCCGCTAGCCGTAGCCACCACTCGTCGCCACAGGGATGGCGGCGCCGAACCCGCCGGCGTTGTTGCGACGCAGCCGCGCAACGGTAATGGCGCGGTACCAGACCTTCCTGAACCAGGACGGCGGATGCACGACGAGCGGCCGCGGGGCTGTGTCCTCAGGCGTCATCGACTGAAGCCTGATCCCTGCTTGCTGCCACCGCAACAACACGTGCGCGAGATCCTCCTGTGGGTTGCCGCCGTCGTGAATGAGGAGGACGTCGGTAATACCGGCCGACTTGAGAAACGTCCCCGAGGGAAAGTCCTGGGGGAAGACCATCCAGCGATTGTCGAACGTGCCGGGCGACGGAAGGACGGCCGGCCGCATGCGCGCGGCATCGAGCAGAAACGCCGGAGGCGCGTCCGGCGGCAGCGAGCGGCGCCGAAGCGTCTCGGCGCCGGCTGTCAGTTCGGCTCTCAGCGGCCGAACGTCGAGCACGGCCGCGGGATCGTCAGAGGTGTTGTAGAGAGGGACCGGCCGATGCCCGAGCTCCGCAAGCTTCAACCCGATCCGGACGGTCTCCACGCCTCCAAGATCGACGACCACGCCGGTCTGTCCACTGGCCCGCGGCAACCACGAATAGTCGCGCGAGTCCGGCGCCGGCGACGTCGTTTGCACCCTCACGCCGACGCCCTGCGCAAAGAGCACGGGTTTGGCCCACGACGACCATCGCGAATCGGCTGGCGCCCAGGCCTCGAACATGTCTTCGTTGGTCATCATTCTGTTACCAGCACTGCGGCATCTCTGGCGCGCGCGTCGATGAGCGGACGCTCCGCGATGCGTCCGTACGCGCCCGCGACGCGACCGTTCACCGTGTAAACGCCCACGCTGGGAAAGCAGTGGTGCTCCCCTAAGCGGACCGGCGTCGCGGCAAACCGACGCTGCACGACCCAATACGCCGGATGTCTGCGCACCACGCGCGCGATTTTTTCCCATTCGCGCGGAGCGGTGACTCCGGCAATGCCGACGTCTTCGCCGACACGACCGAGCGCCGGCTTCAACACCCATTCGTCGTTTCCCTGCCACCGCACGTCGCGCGGGTCGTGGGTCTCGGGGAGCGCCGCCTTCCACGTCGGCAGCGGAGTGCGCAGCCGATCCCACACGAGTGGAAACCGCTTGGTCTGCGTGAGTATCGCGGTCGCCGGATTGCTGACTGGCGTCGTCGCGTGCTCGAAGTACGAGCGCCAGCCGGCGCGCCACGGGAGGTTCGGTAACCACTCCGCGGGATAGAAGCGCACGATCGCGTCAAGGGGTCCGGCCATCTGCGCGGTATCAAGAGTGGCGCACCCGTCGCGCCAGCGCAGGTGTGCGGGACTTGCGAGCACCGCGCGCACGCCGTCTCTCTCGAGGCGTCGAGCCAGGTAGGTCATCACCTGGCGGTCATCGGAGTACGCGGTGGCATGGACGAGGGCGACGAGCGCGCCAGGCAACAACGTCGCGACCACCGCTCGCGCGTAGGCCTCGGCCACGTCTCCCACCGGACGCGTTCCTGGATACAGAGGGCCCACGATGGCAGGCAGACCGGATGCTTCGTTCAACCCGCCGGGCACATCGGTGTTCGCTTCAGAAATCCGCCACCCGTTTTCGGTGAGATGAAAGTCAAAGCGGACGAAGCGCACGGCACGTGCGTGGCCGGGGCCGTCCTGCCTGCGAAGCGCCCGGACAATCGCTCGTGGAAGACCGAGACCGTTGTGGAGCGCGTGTCGACCCCGCAGCTCCTCCTCCGCCAAGTGGACTTCACGAGCCAGTGACTCGGCTAGGGCAACGATCGTTCGCCACGCGGCGGCACTCAGCACCAGCGGAACGTCCGCGATCGTGCAGACGTCCTCCACTTGTGGATCCCATTTGCAGCAATCGAAGATCGCGCGCCGCCGCACCACGGCCATCACGTCCGCCGGCATCGCCGCCACCGGGCGAAACGGGTCCGTCGTGACGTCAGCGGCCTGCGGAACGCGGAGCAGCGAGATCATGCTGCCGGCCCGAGGCTGACCACTTGCCAGACCGCCGCGACGATATACAGGACGGCCGGCACGAGGCCGAACGCGAATGTTGGCGAGGTCGGACGCTCGGGTGTCGGACGGGCGGCGCGCTCGACCAGCGCCGCAAGGGCGACGAGGACCAGGGCGAACCACGCCACCGAGGCGAAGTCACCGACGGTCGCCGCGGCCGAGACCCAGTCACCCGCCACCGCCCTCCCGAAGATCGCCCCACAGGCGACCAGCAGCCCCCCGAGTCGGATCCCCGCCGACGTGTCGCGATCGATCGTGATCACATCCGAGATCCAGGCCATCGATTCGAACAGAAACCACGCGACGAACAACGCGGCGGTCGCCAACGCCGCCGAGAAGACCACGACCCACCATCCGGGACCATTGCCGACATTGCCGCCGGCGTAACACAGGGTGATGGCCAGCATCGCGCCGGCTACCGCATAGGAAGCGCCCGCATTTCCTCGCTCCAGGACATCGTCTCGCACGCTCAGGCCAAGGAGCGGCAGGCACCGCAGCGAGACGCCCACCCAGGCCATGCCGAGCAGGAAATAGAGCGTCATGTAGGCGGAATCATTGCGGACGTCGTCGGCCGCTGCCCCTTTGAGCACGAGGAAGAGGACTGCAGCCGACAGAAGCGGCGCCACGTCCAGCAACCATCGTCCGGCCACCCGCCGGCGATGGGCCCGCACGCGTCGCGGCTGCACGTACCACACACCCCAGGCGATGGCCGTCAGGGCAAGACTGGCGATGGTGACGAAGACTTCGTCGTCGGACATAAGAGTGGCGGATTGTATCCCCGTCCGCGAGAAACCTTCCTGTGTTTGCTCGTTACCGGCCCGAGAGCAACGCCCGGACGATCGAGATGTAGCCGTCGATGCTCGCCTCGAACTCTGCCAGAGACAGGTGCTCGTCGTCGGTATGCGCGACGAGGAAAGAGCCGGGACCATAGAGGAGTGGCGCGCCCCAGCGATCGAGTAAGGGGATATCCGTCGTAAACGGAAAGCTCGCGGAGGGGATTCCGGGGACCGTCGTGAGTTGCACGGGGGGCACGCGCAACACTTCTTCGACACGGACGAGGGGCTCCAGGGTCCTGACGGCCTGGAGCACTTCATCCGCATCGCTCACCGTGCGAAACATCACTTCCGCAGAGGCGTCGGCGGGGACTACGTTCGGCGCTACGCCACCCTCGATCAAGCCGATGCTGTAGGAAGTTGCGCCGAAGATGTCGTTGCACGGCAGCGGCAGCCGGCGCAGCCCAACGAGCGCGTCGAGCAGCTTCTCGATAGCGGACTCGAAGTGTTCCGGCGCCGACGAATGACCGGCGCGGCCGCTGGCTCGCAGTCTGAGGCGGAGGATCCCGCGCGTGCCGGTGGCCACCTGGCTGCTGGTTGGTTCGCCGTTCACCAGGAAACGCGACCCCGGGGCCGACCGATTGGCGACCGCCGCGCCATCACTGCCCCGCTCTTCGCCGACAACGTAAAGCAGCCCGACCTGGGTGTTGCCCGCCGCGCGCAGCCGTCCGGCCGCCGCGACCTGCGCCGCGAGAATCCCCTTCGCATCGCATGCCCCACGACCGTACAGGTTGCCGTCGCGAACGCTGCTGGGGAAAAACGGCGGCACGCAGTCGAAATGCGTGGAGAGGACGACCTGCGGCTTGTCGACCGCCGCGAGCACGTTGATCCGGTCGCCTTCCACCGCTTGCTCGACCACCTGGTAACCCAGGTCTCGCAGCGCCGACGCCAGCCACGCGCCCGCTGCCGCTTCCTTGCCGGTGGTCGAATCGATGTCGATGAGGGCGCGCGCGAAGGCGAGGGCCGCTACCGTATCCATTCTTCCAGTGCCGTTCTCGCGCTCGTCTTCTCGTCGCGGTATTTCACGATGATCGGCGTGGCGACCGAGAGTTGCCAGTCCTTTCCGGGCCCGGATTGGATCGGACGCGATCCCGGCACGACCACCGCGCCTTCAGGAACCACGAGCGGCTCGCCCGGGACCGCCTTGATGATGGCGCCGTTGGGGATGTCGTAGATCGGGGTCGAGGCGGTGAGGATGGTGCCCGACGCCAGCACCGCACGTCGTTTGATCACGGCGCCTTCGTAGACGCCGCAGTTCCCGCCGATCAACACGTCGTCTTCGACAATGACAGGCAACGCGCCCACCGGCTCGAGGACACCGCCGATCTGTGCCGCAGCGCTGACGTGCACGCGCCGGCCGACCTGTGCGCACGAGCCAACCAGCGCGTGCGAATCGATCAGCGATTCATCGCCCACGTAGGCGCCGATGTTGATGTACATCGGCGGCATACAGATGACGCCCTTGCCCAGGTAGGCGCCGTCGCGGATGCTCGAGCCTCCGGGCACCACCCGCACGCCGGCGCCGGCGAGCCGCTTGAGCGGAAGGGTGTCCTTGTCGAAGAACGGCCAGCGTCCGTGGTCGACGGTCATATCGACGGTGTCGCCGAACCGGAACGCCAGCAGGATTCCCCGCTTCACCCACTCGTTGACGCGCCAGCCGGACGGCGCGGAGGCGTCAGGCTCCGCCGAGCGGATCTCACCGGCGGACAGGGCGCGCCTGAGCTCCTCGACCAGCGCCCGGGCATCCTCCCGCGGTGCCGCGTTTCCCTGTTCGAACGTCGCGTCGATCCGCTCCCGCAGCGTCATCGTGCGGCGGTGCCCCGCAACTGCTCGAGCACAGCGGCGATCTTTTCCTTCGACGCCTCCAGCGGCGGAACCATGGGCAGCCGATACCGCTCCTCGAGCAGCCCCATCATCGCCATGGCCGACTTGATCGGCATGGGATTGGCCTCGATGAAGTTCACCGTCAGGAACGGCATCAGCGTCGCGTGAATACGCCGCGCCGACGCGAAGTCGTTGGCCTCGGCGAGTTCGACCATCTTCGCCATCTCCGCCGGAACGCCGTTCGACGCGACCGAGATGATGCCGCGTCCGCCCACCGACATCACCGGTAGCGTGAGCGAGTCGTCTCCCGACAGGACGATGAAGTTCTCGGGAGCGCTGCGACAGACCTCGCAGATCTGCCCCATGTTGCCCGACGCCTCCTTGACGCCCACGATGTTGGGAATCGTCGCCAGGCGCGCGAGTGTTTTGGGCTCGACGTTCACGCCCGTTCGGCCCGGCACGTTGTAGACGATCAGCGGCAGCCCGACGCCTTCCGCGATCGCGCTGTAGTGCTGGTACAACCCCTCTGGCGTCGGCTTGTTGTAATAAGGAGTGACCGACAGAATTCCCTGCGCGCCGGCCTTGCGCATGCGCTTACCGACGTGCACCACCTCGCGCGTGTCGTAGCCACCGGCGCCGGCGAGGACCGGGACCTTCCCCGCCGCTTCCTCTACGACCAGCTCGACGACCCGCACGCGCTCGTCCTCGCTCAACGTCGGACTCTCCCCCGTCGTCCCGCAAGGCACGAGGAAATGAATGCCCGCCTCGATCTGCCGCTTCGCCAGCCGCCGAACGCCAGCCTCATCGACGTTGCCGTTCTTGTCGAACGGAGTTACTAGCGCAGTACCGCAACCTGTCCACATCTGCCGCATGACATCTCCTCCGGCACCCAGCACCTAGCACCAAGCACCCAGCACCACGAGCGAAGTGAGCTACAGCTCGAGCATGTCCCTCATCGTGAACCACCCGTGCCTTCCGCGGATCCACTTCGCGGCTTCGAGCGCGCCGCGCGCGAAGGCGGTTCGGTCTCTGGCGGTATGCGTCAACGTGATCGTCTCGGCTGCCGCGTCGAACCCGAGCGTATGGGTCCCCGGGATGAAGCCGGCCCTGGTGGAGGCCATATCCACAGGCTGCCCGCCCGCGCGTGCCACCACCGACTGCAGCGAAAGGGCGGTGCCCGAGGGCGCGTCCTTCTTGGCCGAGTGATGAGCCTCATGGATGTAGGGCGCGAATCCGCGACGGACCAGTAACTCGGCGGCCCGCTCCGCGATCGCAAGGAACGCGTTGACGCCGATCGCGAAGTTCGGTGCCGCCAGCACGCCGACCGGAAAGTCGCGAATGGCGGCGCGGACCTCGGCCTCGCGCTCGTGCCAGCCGGTCGTGCCGATGACGACCGAGATCCCACGGGCGGCCAGTGCCGTGACGTTCGCGGGGACTGCCGCGGCGGTCGAAAAGTCAATCGCCACATCGGCTTGTTGAGAGGCGTCCAGCGGCACGGCGCTCGTGACGCGGCCGGCGATCTCCACGCCGGCTTCGCCCGCCAGTTGCTCGACCAGCCGACCCATGCGGCCGTATCCGACGAGAAGGACGCGAAGCGGCTGGTCGTTCACCGGGCGGTCTCCACCGACGAGAAGAACTCCGCGTGCAGGCGCGACATCGCAGCGGGCAGGTCCCGATCGCTGAGCACGACCGTGAGATTTCGGCGAGACGCCGCCTGCGACACCATCCGCAGCGGCAATCCATCGAGCGTCGCGATCAGCCGCACCGCCAGGTGCGGCTCGCGTGTCAGGTTGTCGCCAACGGCGCTGAGGATCGCCATGCCCCGATCGACGTTCACTTCCGCGAAGCTGCTCAACTCCCGCACGATGGCCTCCAGCCGCCGGTCGTCGTCCAGGGTCATCGACACGCTGACCTCCGACGTCGTCACGACGTCAACCGACGTGGCGTGGTGCTCGAAGATCTCGAACACCCGCCGCAGAAACCCGTGCGCGAGCAGCATCCGCGTCGAGGTGATGTCCACGACGCTGATGTTTCGCTTGCAGGCAAGCGCGGTCACTGCGCCTGTGCTGGTCGGCGCCTCCGGTGTAATCAGGCTGCCCGGGCTCTCGGGCCGCTGCGTGTTCAGGATGCGGACGGGAATCCCGTCGTGCACGGCGGGAAGGATCGTACTTGGATGGAGCACCTTCGCGCCGAAAAACGCCAACTCGGATGCTTCGGCGAACGACAGGTGCCGGACGACCTGCGCGCCGCTCACCACGCGCGGATCCGCGGTAAGCATGCCGTCCACGTCCGTCCAAATCTGGATTTCGCGCGCGTGGAGCGCGGCGCCAATCACCGAGCCTGAAAGGTCCGAGCCGCCGCGTCCCAGGGTCGTCGTCACCCCCTCGACGGTCGCCCCGATGAACCCGCCGAGCACGGCGACCTCACCGCGATCGAGGACGGGTCGCACCTCGCGCTCGGTCGCGGCTCGCGTCGCATCCTGCAATGGAGTCGCCGCCGGATGCCCATCGTCTGTCACCAGCGCCCTGCGAGCATCCACCCATTGCACCGCCACACCCGCGTGGCGCAATGCGGCCGATACGATCCGGCTCGACATCAGCTCACCCGCCGCGACTACGCGATCGGCGCCCCGTGGAGTGATCTCGCGAAGCACGGCCACCGATCGCAGAACCGCCCTGAGCTCTTCACACTGCTCCGAGATGGCCGGGAGCACCGCGGACGCGTCGGCCGGTGCGCCCCGAAACAACTCTGCGACCGCCTCACGGTGCCGCGCCTCGATGATCGAGACCCGGGCGTCGATTTCCTCGAATTGCCCCGTCCGGGCGAGCTGGCACGTGTGCAGCAGTTCGTCGGTCATGCCCGACATCGCCGAGACGACCACCACGGTGGGCCCTTGCGACGCGGCGTCCTTGACGAGGGGAACGACGCGCCCGATGGCCGTCGCATCGGCGACCGACGTGCCGCCGAACTTCATGACGAGCGGACGCATCAGTCGCCCCCCAGCCAGCCGTCCACGAGCATCAACTCGGCGTTGAGCACGGCGGCACCCGCCGCTCCCCTGACGGTGTTGTGACCCATGGCGACGAACTTCGTGCCGAGCAGCGGGCATTTTCGGATGCGACCCACCGTCACCGTCATCCCGGCGCCACGGTCGACGTCGAGCCGTGGCTGCGGACGAAAGCCTGTGTCCTCGACTTCGATGGGATCGGGAGGTGCGCTCGGCAGGCGAAGCTCCTGCGGGCGACCACGCCACGCGCGCAGTGCGTTGGCCACGTCGAGCGCCGCCACTTCACGTTCGAAAGCGATCGACACCGTGATCGTGTGACCGTCGATGACCGGCACCCGCGTGGTGTGTGCGCTGATCACCGCGCCATGGAAGGCGATCCGGTCTCCATCGAGGGTTCCCAGGATCTTGCCCGGTTCGCTCTCGATCTTTTCCTCTTCACCGCTGATGCCAGGAATGACATTTCCCACGATGTCGTACGACGGCACACCCGGATAACCGGCACCCGATACCGCCTGCAACGTGGTCGTCAGCACCGATCGAATCCCGAATTGGCGCAGCGGCGCCAGCGCCATGGCGAGCACGATGGTCGAACAGTTCGGGTTCGTCACGATCGCGCCCCGCCATCCGCGCGCTTTCCGCTGCACGCGGATGAGGGCCAGGTGCTCCGGGTTGATCTCAGGAATCAGCAACGGCACGTCTTCGGCCATCCGGAAACTCCGGGCGTTGCTCACCACGATATGGCCGGCGGCCGCGAACTCCGGCTCGAGCGAGTCTGCCGCGGCAGCGTCCAGCGCGGAAAACATCAACTGAGGGCCGCGGCCCGGCACGCAGGCTTCGACCGTGCGTCCCGCGACGCCGGCCGGCATCCGGTCCGCCAGCCGCCACGTCGTGGCCTCTGCGTAGCGTCGTCCTTCAGAGCGCTCGCTCGCCGCGAGCCAGGCACACTTGAACCACGGATGTTGGGAGAGCAGCCGGACGAACTGCTGCCCGACCATGCCGGTCGCCCCGAGAATGCCGACCTCGATCGGCTCGTATCGCGTGACTGTTTCCATGCGGCGTCCAAAAAAACAAAAACCCGCCACCTGATTATCAGGTCGACGGGTTGCGTTAGTGCCTTCGAGTTGTTGTTCAGCTCACAGACGCGCGCACACCACCGACCTGCAGGACCGCTTGGCCCGCTTTCGGTCGCTGATGTGCTTGTACGCGGCGAACATCTTGGTCCGCAATATAGCTGCGACCAGCCTCCGGCGTCAAACGCGGATCAAAAACCCGATTCACGCGGATTAGCGCGGATAGCACTTGGCTAGTAGCGTCTGTTCCTCGGGGTCGCGCCGCGCTTCGCGCGGACGGCCGTGTAGGCGAGCGCGGATGCAAGCCGCATTTTGACGACAGCAGCGGCTTGCATCCGTGCTCGTCTACACGGCGGTTCGGGCGGGCTCCGCCCGCCCGACGCGACCCGCAGGGGCTGTCGCATCTAGCTAGGTGCCATCCGCGAGAATCCGCGTGAATCCGCAAGAATCCGCGTTCCCCCAACAGCGTGTCGAATTCAGCAACGCTCGTTCGTCTTTAGCCCGAACGCTGCAAGGAAGCGGCGGAAGGAGACGACATGAGGACAGGTAAGTTGTTGGCCACGCTCGCGATCGGTCTGATCTGCGTAGCGGCGCCTGGGGCGAGCGGTGGGATCGACGCGAAGGCCGCGTTCGCGCAGCTGAAGCAGTTGGAGGGCATCTGGGAATCGCGTGGCGCCCAGGGCAGCATTTCTCGATCCGAGTTCGAACTGACGGCGAGCGGCACAGGTCCTGCTCGAGCGCTACTCGAATTCGGCGATGCCTGGGAACGGGCGGATGGCTACCGCGTATCATCTCGACGGCACCGACCTGGTGCTCACCCACTACTGCATGGCGAACAACCAACCAGTCTTACGCGCCGAGCGCTTCGATGCCGCGGCCAAGGAGATCCAGTTCGAATTCCTGCGGGCCGGCAACCTGCCTTCGCCGAACTCGGGACACATGCGCCGCGCGAAGTACAAGCTGGTCGACGGCGACCACTTCGTGACGGAGTGGGAGTTTTTCGAGAACGGCACCAAGAAGATGACCGAGGTCGAGACCTTCACCCGCGTCAAAAAGTAACCACAATCATTCAGAGGACGATGATGCCCAAATTCATGCTTTTGCTCCACGACGATCCCGGTCCGTTCATGGCGATGAGCCCCGAAGATATGCAGAAGGCGATCGAGAAGTACGTCGCCTGGGGATCGAAGCTTCGTGCCGCCGGGATTTTGCTCGACAGCAACAAGCTCACCGACGAACCCGGCCGAGTCGTGCGGGGACACGGCAAGAACATCCGCGTGACCGACGGGCCGTATAGCGAAACCAAGGAAGTCTTCGGCGGCTACTACACGATCACCGCCGACACGTACGAACAGGCCATCGATCTCGGCCGCGATTGCCCGTCGCTCGAGTTCGGCGGGACGATGGAGGTCCGGCAGATCGAGGAGTATGCCTGACACGCACCAGCTCGTGGACCATCTGTTCCGCCAGCAGGCGGGGCAGATGGTCGCCTGGCTGACGCGCGTCTTCGGCCCCGCCCATCTCGAGCTCGCCGAAGAGGTCGTGCAGGACGCGCTGGTTAAAGCGCTCCAGCAGTGGCCGTTCACCGGTGTTCCCGAGAATCCAGCCGGCTGGCTCTTCAAGGTGGCGCGCAACGGCGCGCTCGACGTCCTCAGGCGCAGCGCGTTCCTTCGCGCGCGCTCGGCCGAGATCACCCGAGAGCTCCAGGAACGGGAGTCCCCCATCGACCCCGCCCCGCCAGGGATCAGCGACGACGAGCTGCGCATGGTGTTCATGTGCTGCCACCCCGACCTCCCCGAGGACTCGCGGGTCGCCCTGAGCCTCAAGACGGTCGGCGGTTTCAGTACCGCCGAAATCGCCCGCGCCTTCCTGAGCAGCGAGAGCACCATCGCCCAGCGCATCGTCCGCGCGAAACGGACGCTGCGCGAGAATCGCATCGCGTTCGAGTTGCCGACGGACGATCACCTGGTCGGCCGGCTGGATTCCGTCCTCGAGGTGATCTACCTGACGTTCAACGAGGGCTACGCCGCGCACGGCGGAGAGGATCTCGTTCGCCAGGATCTCTGCCGTGAGGCCATCCGGCTTGGGAGGACCGTCGCGGCCTCGCCGGTTGGCGGCCCCGCGGCCGATGCCCTGGTCGCACTGATGTCGTTCCAGGCATCGAGGATCCCTGCCAGAATCAATGCGGCCGGTGAAATGGTGCTCCTCGAGGAGCAGGACCGGACGCTGTGGGATCGCGCGTTGATCGGGCTTGGGTTCGCATACCTGAATCGCAGCGCCAGCGGAGATCGCATGACGACCTATCACGTCCAGGCGGCGATTGCCGCCGTCCACGCCGTTGCGCCACGAGCCGAGGATACAGACTGGCGGCGGATGTTGACGCTGTACGACGATCTGCATCGCCTGAACCCCTCACCCGTCGTCGCGTTGAATCGTGCTGTCGCGCTGGCGCGTGTGGAGGGACCGGCCGCGGCGCTCGTTGAGGTGAGCCGGCTCGAGCAGGAACCGGCGCTCGCCGATTACTACCTGCTGCCGTCAGTCAAAGGTGCCCTGCTCGTGGAGGCCGGGGACACGCGCGCGGCGGCGCGGGCGTTCCGGGAGGCGTTGCGACGGCCGTGCAGCGAACCGGAGAAGCAGTTCCTGATCGCGCGTCTCGAGCGGTGCGGATGAAAGCGCTGATCACCGGAGCCGGAATCGGGGGTCTTACGGCGGCAATCGCACTGCGCCGCGCCGGCATCGAGGTCGAGGTCTACGAGCGAGCGTCACGACTCGCCGAGGTCGGGGCCGGCATCTCTCTGTGGGCCAATGCCATCGCCTGTTTGAGCGCACTCGGTCTGGGAGACGAGATCCTTCGCTCCAGCGTTGCCTACGACGGCGCCGGCCTGCGCACGCCCGATGGTGCCCGGGTCGGATCGGTGTCGGTGGAACATCTCAAGCGTCGCTTCCCTGTGCCGATAGTGGTCCTCCATCGCGCGGAGTTGATGGACGTCCTTCACCAGGCCTTCGGGACCGCGAACCTGCACCTCGGAAAGGCCCTCGTCGCGTTCAGGGATGACGGCGGCGGCGTGCACGCCGAGTTCTCGGACGGCACCTCCGCTCGCGGCGATTTCCTCGTCGGCGCCGACGGCCTTCGCTCGCAGGTCCGCTCCACCATTCATGGAGATCGCCCGCCGCGCTACGCCGGCTGTACCGCGTGGCGCGGAGTCGTTTCGGTCACCCAGCTGCCTGTCGAGGCAACCGAGACGTGGGGACGCGGAAACATCTTCGGCCAGGTTCCGATGAGCGGCGGCCGTTCTTATTGGTATGCCACGCAAAACGGACCGCCGGGTGGAAAGAACGCGGACGAGAGGGCCGCCTTGTTGAACCTCTTCGGAGAGTGGCACCCGCCGATCCCAGCGCTGCTCGAAGCGGCCGATCCCGCGTCCATTCTCCGCAACGACATTTACGATCGGCCGCCGCTGCGCTGGTGGGGACGTGGACGTGTGACGTTGCTCGGTGATGCAGCGCACCCGATGACACCCTATCTGGGCCAGGGAGGTTGCCAGGCGATCGAGGATGCGCTGGCGCTCGCACGAGCGCTTGCGTCCGGCAAAATCGTCGAGGATGCCCTTCGAGCGTATGAGGCGGAGCGAATTCCTCGTACGACGATGTTTGTCAAGCGATCGAACGCCGTCGGTCGGATGGCGCAGGCTGCGAATCCAGTACTCGTGGCGCTGCGCAACGCGGTACTGCGCAGGGTGCCGCCGCGGTTGCAGACCGCCGGTGTGATTGGGATGGTGGAATCAGCCGAGACGCGGGCGCTTATCGCCCGACCCTGAAGGCGATCGTTTCCTGCGTGGTGCCGGACTCAGCCTTCGCCGTGAACTCGATCATGTATTCCCCGGCGCCAAGCGATGAGAGCTGCAATTCAGCTTCGAACGTCGATCCGGTCGCCTGGAGGGGAATATCCACCATCGCCCCACCGCTGCGGTTCAGGAGCCGGGCGGTGACGGTCGGGACGACGCCGCCGGGGGCGTAGGCGTCGATGCGGATCAGCAGCCGATCGGCGCGGCTGAATTCCCGATCGACCGCGGGCGCGGCAGACGGCATGGCACGGATGGCCTGCAGCTCGCGAACGCTGCGTGCGGCATACAACCGCGGCGTGCCGAAGGACACGGCGACTTGCGTGAAGTCGGGGACCTTCAGTTCACGTGTGACGGAGTCGAGGAGTTCCCCTCGTGTTCCCTCGACCGCCATCCGAAGCTGCAGGGCCCCGGGGGGCGCGTCGAATGTGACGACGCCACCGGTCTTGGGCGCAGAGGCCGACGCGGTCGGCGGCGGAGCGGCGGCCGCGGCACCCTCTGGCACTCGGCCGCGGAAGACGGGGCGACCGTCGGGACTGATTGCCGTGATCATGACGCGAGCAGCGGCGTCCGTTTTCTCCGCGACACCGACTTCGGCGCCGGGCTCCCAGGCGATCGTGACTTTCGTCAGGCCGTTTTCCCCGCGTGCCGTGCCGATCCAGAACCGGGCCGCGTGCCCTCGCGACGGGACGGCGAGCTCCGCCAGCGCCTTGTTGATCGCCGGTGGCGCTTCTGGTTTCGGCGGCGCGGTCGCGCGCGCGACGTCTTCCTTGGTCAACGCCCAGTAGCCCTTCCGCGCGCGGACGCTGACCCCGCGCCGCTTCACGTTGACCTTGATCTCGTGGAACCTGCCGTCCTGGGGAGCCTTCGCCGAGGTGTAGCCAAGCAGGTAGTAGCCGCTCGAATCCCGCATGATCTGCTTCATCCCGACGGCGAGGTCGTTGCGGTTCACAATCGCCCGGCCATCGGTGTTGTTCGCCAGCACGTGCAACGTGTCGATGGCGGCGCGCAGGTCCTGCGAATCCTGCGTGATCCCGACGCCCTGCTGAATCCCGTACTCGAACACTCCGAGACCGCGAGGATCGACGGCGTAGATGGACGTGTTCTGCCGGTTGAGAATGTCGAAGGTCTGTCGCATTTCCGACGCGAGGTCGGTCGTCGCCGTCCACGTCGAGCGGTCGTCATTGCGCGCCATCGCGTTGTTCCGATTCGGGTTGTTCATCCCGGGAAACTGGGCGTTCTGGTCCTGCATTTGTGGCGGCAGCATCGTGATCAAGCCTTCGCTCACGAAGATGATCGACTTGCGGCCTTCGCGAAGACTGCCGAGGCGCATGGCGGCGGCCTCGAGCGCGCTCAGCGTGACCTGGTTCCTGATCCGCTCGACCACCGAGGCCGGGTAATACATGTACTGTTCTTCGTAGGCGTTGCGCGGCTGGTAGTTGAACTTGCGCCCTTCGAAGTTCTGGACCGCTGACGTGAGGCGCGTTCGATTGCGCGTGAAACTGATGTCGCCGATCGGGGTGAGCGGATACATGACCGCGACCATGTCGGCGGGAGCGAGCTGGTTCTCGATGAACTCGATGAGCGGCTTGCGCACGGCCATGTCGTTGCCGCGGCTGACGTGGTAATCGTCGAGCAGGATGACGAACAGCCGCACCTCCGGGCGCGCCGCTTCGCGTTCCTCGTCGATCGCGCTGCGGATCTCGCCATTGGTCGGGCCTTCGATCTGATCGAGCGGATCGACTTTCACCACGCTGAAGGTTTCGACCTTCTGCGGCTTGCCGTCCTCGAGCACCGTGAAATCGTCCTGCTGGAGGTCGAGGACCGGGTTGCCCTTGTCGTCGCTGACGATCACGTCCACGCGCACGAAATTGATGCCGCTCCGGAAGACGGGCTGCTGTCGCGCCTGCTCCTGCGTGGCGGCCTGGCCGGTGCCTGTCGCTGGGGGTGGCTGTTGGGCCGAAACCTGCAGCGCGGCGGCAGCGATACCGGCAGCGACGAGAATCCGGACAAATGGTACGCGCATATAGGGTTTGGACGCGTGGCGGCGGGGGTCGGCCTCAACCGGGATGATAACATTCTGAGGATTTCCCAAGGAGCACGACCGTGAGTCAGGACACTGCCGAGATCGCCCAACCCCTCACCTTGCTGGCCGAAGACGAACAGATCCTGCGGGACAGTGTTCGCGAATTCGCCGAGGCCCGCGTGCGTCCGCTCGTGCGCGAAATGGACGAGCACGCCAAAATCCCCAAAGAATTGGTCAAGGCGCTCTTCGATCTCGGCGTCATGGGCATCGAGGTCCCCGAGGCGTATGGAGGAGCCGGCGGCACCTTCTTCCATGCCGTGTTGGCGGTTGAAGAGCTTTCGCGCATCGATCCGTCGATCGGCGTCCTCGTGGACGTGCAGAACACCCTCTGCATCAACGCCTTCCTGCGCTGGGGCAACGAAGACCAGAAGCGCCGGTATCTCACGCGCCTGGCTTCCGACACGGTCGGCGCCTACGCGCTGTCAGAAGCCGGGTCCGGCAGCGACGCCTTCGCGCTGACCACGCGCGCGAAAGAGGACGGCGACGACTACGTGATCAACGGCCGCAAGCTCTGGATCACCAACGGCAACGAAGCCGACATCTTCATCGTCTTCGCGACCGTCAATCCCGACGCCGGCTACCGCGGGATCACCGCGTTCATTGTCGAACGCGGCATGGCGGGATTCACCGTCGGCAAGAAGGAAGACAAGCTCGGCATCCGCGCCAGCAGCACGTGCGAACTGATTCTCGAGGACTGCCGGGTACCGAAGGCCAACGTCCTCGGCGAGGTCGGCAAGGGTTACAAGACGGCGATCGAGACCCTGAACGAAGGGCGCATCGGCATCGGCGCGCAGATGGTTGGCCTGGCGCGCGGCGCCCTCGACGCGACGATCAAATACACGAAGGAGCGGAAGCAGTTCGGCAAGGCGATCGCGGAGTTCCAGGCCGTCCAGCACCAGATCGCTCGCGCCGCCGTGGACGTCGAAGCCGCAACGCTCACGGTCTACAACGCCGCGCGCCTGCGCGACGCCGGCCGGCCGTTCCTGACGGAAGCCGCCATCTGCAAGATCCTGTCGTCCGAGGTCGCCGAGCGCGTCGCCTCGCTCGCCGTGAACCTGTTCGGCGGGAATGGCTTCGTGAAGGAGTACCCGGTCGAGAAGTTCTACCGGGACGCAAAGATCGGGCAGATCTACGAAGGTACGTCGAACCTGCAGTTGCAGACGATCGCGAAACAGCTGCTCGGCTAGCCAAAGGCGCGGCGACCCGAAGCCCCTGCTCGAAGCATCTCTGTCCTACGAACCAGCAATGACGTGCTCCGCAATCACCATCCGCTGAACTTCGGACGTCCCCTGATAGATTTCCGTCGCGCGCACGTCTCTGAAGAGCCGCTCGACCACCGATCCCCTCCGATAGCCCTTCGAGGCGAGGATCTGCATCGCTTTGTCCGCGGCGCGATGGGCCGCTTCTGACGCGTAGAGCTTGGCCATCGCCGCTTCGACTGTTACACGTGAATTACGCGATCGCGCGTCGGCGGCTTTTAGCGTGAGCATGCGTGCGGCGTCGAGTTCCGTCGCCATGTCGGCGAGCATCCACTGGATCGACTGGTAATTACCGATCGGCTGGCCGAACGCCTCGCGCCGCCGCGAGTAGTCGAGCGCCTCGTCCAGGGCCGCCGATCCGACGCCGAGCGCCTGCGCCGCAATGGCGACGCGACCGCCGTCGAGCGCCCACATGGCGAGGCGAAACCCCTCGCCGGGACCGCCAAGCAGTGCGTCCGCCCCCACTCGCACGTTCTGCAGTTCGAGATCCATGCACCCCAGACCGCGCACGCCAAGCGAATCGGTCGTGACGTGCCGTGTGAGGCCCGGCGTGTCGGACGGTACGAGGAATGCGCTGATGCTGCGACCGCTGAGACCGTGCCCTGAGCCTGTGGCGGCAAAGATGATGAAGAGGTCGGCCGCCTCCGCGTTGGCGACCCAGACCTTGCGCCCGTTGAGCACGTAGCCATCGTTGTCGAGCCGCGCGACCGTCTGTTGATTCGCGGCGTCCGAGCCGGCGTTTTCTTCCGACAACGCGAACGCGCCGAGCGCCTGACCCGATGCCAGGCGCTCGAGCCACGCCTGCTTCTGGATGTCACTGCCGAAGCGCGCGAGCGGCTCGGCGACGAGCGAGTTGTTCACCGACGCGATGACGGCGACGACCGCGCTCGCCTTGGCCACCGCCTCCATCGCCAGCGCGTAGCTGACGTAGTCCATGCCGGCGCCGCCCGCCTCGCGCGGAATGGTCACGCCCATGAGACCCAACCGCGCAGCCTCGGCGATCAGCGCGCGCGGGAACTCCCCCGCGTCATCGATGGCCGCCGCCCGCGGAGCGACGTGCTCGGTCGCGAACTCGCTGATCTTCTGTTGCCAGGATTTCTGCGCGTCGGTCAGTTCCAGGTGCATCGTGCCATTCTAACTGCGACGCGCGCGCCCTTCGGCCCAACCTCAGACGGATTCCGCCGCGGGCAGGTTCGCCGCGCGGCTCCTGGCACGCATGTCGCCGACGCCGGCCTGACGCCGATCGTAGGTCACGCGCAAGACCTCCTCGAGCGTCGTCTCCCCCCGCTTCACAAGAGCCAGGCACTCCTCGCGCAGCGAGATCATTCCACCCGCGCGGGCCGCGTCGTACAGGCGAACTTCACCGGCACGCCCGAGCACCAGCTCGGTGATCGTGTCGTCGATCGTCAGAAGCTCGAAGATGCCTGTTCGGCCGCGGAATCCCGTGCCCCGGCAGTCATGACACCCCTGCCCGCGGAAATAGGAGGCGGGCTCTCCCTGGCGGAACATCGCGCGCAGCGCCGGCGGCGTCTCGACCTCCACCCGGCACGTCATGCACACGCGGCGGACCAGCCGCTGGGCGACGATGCCGATGACGCTCGAGGCCAGGAGGTAGGGCTCGAGTCCCATGTCTATGAGCCGCGCGACCGTGGCGACGGCGCTGTTGGTGTGGAGCGTGGAGAGCACGAGGTGGCCGGTCAGCGATGCCTCGATCGCGACTTCGAGCGTCTCGCAGTCACGGATCTCTCCGACCATGATGACGTCCGGATCCTGTCGCAGGATCGAGCGCAGTCCCTTCGCAAACGTGAACCCGGCTTTGTCGTTGGTCTGCCCCTGGTTCACGCCTGGCAGCGCGTATTCGACGGGATCCTCGATGGTCACGATGTTCTTGCCGGTCTGAATCAGCTCACCGAGGGCGGCATAGAGCGTGGACGTCTTGCCGCTGCCCGTCGGCCCCGTGATCAGCAGGATGCCTTCGGGCCGATGAATCATCTGCCGCACGCTCTCGAGCGCGGCGCCGTTCAATCCCGCCTTGTCCAGGGTGAGCCGCAGCCGGCCGCCGTCGAGCAGACGCAGCACCGCTTTCTCACCGTGCACCGTGGGGTACGTCGAACTCCGCATGTCGAGCCGCTGCCCCCCGACGCTGGCGCTGAACCGCCCGTCCTGCGGCAGTCGATGTTCGGCGATATCCATGCAGGAAAGCACCTTGATGCGGGACACGAGGGCCGGGGCCAATTGCGGAGGCAGCACCGCAATCTCGCGGAACGTGCCGTCGACGCGGAACCGCACGTGGAAGTCGTCCTGACGGCGCTCGAAGTGGATGTCGCTGGCGCCGTCGGTGGCCGCGCGCGCGATGACGCGTTCGAGCACCGCGGCCGCCGACCGTTCCGCCGCTTCATCTCGTGCGAGGAGCTCGAGTTCCGCGGTCGGCGAATCGATAACGACCTGCTTCGCGTCGTCCGTGCGCGAGATCGGGCAGCCATTCGTCGCAGTAGTAGCGGTTCAGCGCCGCGACGATTTCATCCTCGAGCGCCAGCACGGTCTGGATCTCACAGCCGGACGCGAACCGGAGATCGTCGAGCGCCGCCAAATCCTTGGGCATGGGCAGCGCCACGAGAAGCGTCGCCCCGGTTTTCTGCAGCGGAAAGGCCGTATGTCGTCGCGCGACCTTTTCAGGGAGCGCGGCGAGCGCCTCGGGATTTACCGTGTACGCGTTGACGCGGGTCGTGGGCACGCCCAATTGCGCGCTCAGGACTTCCAGCAGCGCGTCGGGCGTCACCACGCCGTGCTCCACGAGGACCTGGCCGAGCCGACGTCCGCTGGACTTCTGTTCCTGGATCGCGACGTCGAGCTGCGACTCGTTGATGAGCCCCCGTTCGACGAGCAATGCCCCCAGGGCCGTGTGCCCATGGGGGACGACTGGAGCAAAGCCCTTGGAATCCGTCAGCGATGGATTCTTCGGTCGTGAGACGTGCCGAAGCCGAAGGGAAGTGAGAGGCTGCATCCACCGGCGTCGAGCAAGTGCCTGACCAGCGAGCCCTGCCCCTAAGTTCCTCAGGGCGAGTGGTTTGGCAGGCTCTATACTTCCATCCCCAAAACGCATTGTGCCGTGACGGAACATCGGCTGGCAGTTTTCGCGCACCGCGCGCACGGCCGGACGGCCGTCAGCGTGACGGTGACAGGCGTTCGAAAAGGGGCCGGAGCTTGTCGCCGGTGGCGGGAAGTTCCTCGGGGAGAACGCGGGTTTGACCGACGACGGTCATGAAGTTCGTGTCGCCGTTCCAGCGCGGGACGACGTGGATGTGGAGGTGGCCGGGAACGCCGGCACCGGCGGCCTTCCCGAGGTTGATGCCCATGTTCATGCCGTGCGGCCCGAAGGCCTCGGTCAGCGCGATCTCCGCGATCCGGGTCAGCTCCATCAACTCGGCGCGCTCCTCGGCGGAGGTGTCCGCCAGATTCGCGACGTGCCGCCGAGGCACGACCATCAGGTGACCGTTGTTGTAGGGAAAGAGGTTGAGGATGACGAAACAGGTGTCGCCTCGAAACACCACGAGCGGCGCAGCGTTCTCGTCATCGGGCGCGCTGCAGAACACGCACCCCGATGATTCGCCACCACCGCTCACATAGGCGAGGCGCCACGGAGTCCAGAGGCGCTCTAACAATGCTGAATGCTGAATGCTGAATGCTGAAGTAAGTGTTCAATGCTGAAGAATGAATTCATCATTGCCGCCTTGGTTCAGCATTCAGAACTCAGCATTCAGCATTGCCAGCGCGAACCGTCAAACGCCCGCGAGATCCGTGCCCGAGGGAACGATGGGCACGGGCGCGGCGGGCGTTGGCTCCGGTTCGCGGTTAATGAGGTCTTTCAGTTCCTTCCCCGGCTTGAAGTAAGGAACCTTCTTCGGCGGGACGTCCACTTTGTCCCCCGTCTTCGGATTGCGCCCCTTGCGCGGCTCGCGCCGGCGCAGACGAAAGCTGCCAAACCCGCGCAGCTCGATCTTCTCGCCGCGGTGCAGCGCATCGATGATGCTCTTGAACACCGTGTCGACAATGATCTCGGAATGTTTCTTGGTCAGGTCCGACACGCGCGAAACTTCTTCGACCAGTTCCGCCTTCGTCATGCTGCCGTTCGTCATGGGAGCCCTTTCCTGAACTGACGCTCTCAAGGGAGAAGTGAAAAGGGATAAGGGATAAAAATCTTGTCCCTTGTCGCCTTCTCCCTTGATACGCGTCAGAGTCTCCGCTACTGCTGGTGCTTGAAGTGATCGCCCAGCGTCACTTCCGGTCGTCCCGTCGTCTCCGTGTAGGCTTCCCAGTCCGCCCGGAACTCGTCGTTCTTCAGCGCGCGAATGCTGAGACCGATCTTGCGTTCCGTGGGAATGAGCTTGATGACTTTCATCTGGTAGCTGTCCCCCACGTTCAGCTCGAGCTTGCCGTCCTTGCCGGCCTGCTGCGAGTCGTCGAACTCGGAGACGTGAATCAGCCCCTCGATGCCTTCCGCCAGCTCGACGAACGCGCCGAAGTTGGTCAGCCGAACGACCTTGCCTTCGACCACGTCACCGACGTTGTGCTGTGAGAAGAACTCGTCCCACACGTCGGTCTGGAGCTGCTTGAGGCCGAGCGACAGGCGCTGATTCTCCGCATCGATGTTCAGCACCATCGCCTCGACGGTGTCGCCTTTCTTCAAGACTTCCGACGGGTGCTTCAGGCGCTTGCTCCACGACATGTCGGAGATGTGGATCAGGCCGTCGATCCCCTCTTCGACTTCGACGAAGGCGCCGAACTCGGTCAGGTTGCGGACCTTGCCGGTGATCGTCGTGCCGATCGGATATTTCTCGGTCAGCTCGTGCCACGGGTTGCTCTCGACCTGCTTCAGACCGAGCGAGATGCGGCGGGCGCCCGGATCCACACCGAGGACCATCGCTTCCACGCTGTCGCCGACGTTGAGCACCTTCGACGGGTGCTTCACGCGCTTGCTCCACGACATCTCGCTGACGTGGATCAGGCCCTCGACGCCCGGCTCGAGCTCGACGAACGCGCCGTAGTCGGTCAGGCTGACGACCTTGCCGCTCATGCGCGCGCCGACCGGATACCGCTCGATCACGTTCGACCACGGGTCCGCCTTCAGCTGCTTGTGGCCGAGCGAGACGCGCTCGGTGGACGGGTCGTACTTCAGCACGATGACTTCGATCTCGTCGTTGACCTTGAACAGCTCCGACGGATGCGTCACGCGGCCCCACGACATGTCGGTGATGTGGAGCAGGCCGTCGATGCCGCCCAGGTCGATGAACGCGCCGTAGTCGGTGATGTTCTTCACGACGCCGTCGAGCACCTTGCCCTCGGCGAGGGTGTCGAGCGTGTGCTTCTTCTTTTCCGCGTTCTCTTCTTCGAGGAGCACCTTGCGCGAGAGCACGATGTTGCCGCGCTTCTTGTTCACCTTGATGACGCGCATGCGCAGCTCCTGGCCGCGGAGGGCGTCGAGGTTGCGGACGGGACGGACGTCGATCTGCGAGCCGGGGAGGAACGCGCGGACGCCGATGTCTACGGCGAGGCCTCCCTTGATGCGCTCGATGACGCGGCCGATCACGACCTTGCGCTCGGCGTAGGCCTTCTCGACCTCGTCCCAGATCTTCATCTTCTCGGCCTTCTCGCGCGAGAGGACGACGTAGCCTTCACGGTCCTCGGTGCGCTCGAGCAACACGTCAACGGTGTCGCCGGGCTGGACGGTGATCTGGCCGGTCTCGTCGATGAACTCGTCGACAGGGATGATCCCTTCGGACTTGTAGCCGACGTCGACGATCACTTCTGACGGGGTCACTTTCAGGACGGTGCCCTTTACGACCTCGCCTTCCGCGATGTTGCGGAAGCTGTTATCGTAAAGATCGAGGAGACGCGCATACTCCTGCGGATCAACGTTTTCATCCGCCGGGTTGAGAGTCGTCATCTTCTCAGAAGGTTTCTGAGCGATTCGGATCTCTCGACGGTTCCGGTCGCGCCACCTCCTTGTGGATTGTTCTGCTGCGTGTTGTCTGTTGCCATGCGAAACGGGTCCTCCTCGGTCGTGCATCTGCCGGGATCTCAGCTCCGGCGGGCTGTAGTTTGCGCTCGCCCCTCGGCGAGCTCGGGGCGCCCTGAGCGGTAGTCGAAGGGCGCTGTTGTTGCGATAAGCACTAGAAGATACAACAGTTAGGGGCCAACGGTCAAACCGGCCCACCCCTCCAGAGGCGTTGATGGCGAAGAAAAAGGCTGCAAAAAGCAAGGGTCGGAAGCGGACCTCGTCCAAACGCAAGGCAGGCGCGGGAGCTCGGGCAAAGGCCCGAAGCGCGGGCCGCCGTTCGGCTGCGCCTAAGGCAAAGAAACGAAAGCCCGCTGCCGCCAAGCCCGCGCGAGGAAAGGCCCGACGAAAACAGGCGAAAAAGCCCGCACGTGCTGCGGAGCCGCCTCGCCGAAGCTCGGGATCGAAGAGGAAAGCGGCCCCTCGTCGGCTAGGCGGCACCGGGCGGGAAAGCGAACTGGCTCAGACGCCCGAAACCGGCCGGACGGTCCGTGGCCTGACCAATCCAATGCCGACCAGGCGTTCCACCGGCACCGCAGCGGGGGCCGGGAGCACGCGCCGGGCGCCGGCGCTCGAGCGCGCGCGCAAGCAGCTGCGGGAAATCGAAGAAACCGTCGAAGGCCCGCCCTCGAGCCTCGACATGGAACGCGGTCCGTCCGCCGCCCGCTCAGGTCGCCAGAAACTGAAGGACTCGATCGACGAACATCACGAAACCGGTCCGGCCCTGACGGGCGGCGACGTCGATGCGGATTGGGAAGATGCCTACTCGGTCGGTGACGAAGCCCCCGGCGGCGACAACCCCACCCCCGACCAGGACATCGTCGACGACATCGGCAAAGCCCTCGGCGTCGAGTATCAGGACAACGAAGAGCTCAAGGGCGCCGACAAGATCACCGAACGCGACAAGCACCGGTGGGAGTTGGATCCGGCATCTTCGGACGACTACAAGGATCGTGACTGAGGCAATGCTGAATGTCGAATGCTGAATGCTGAATGAAGGTTCAAATGAACAAGATTCAGCATTCAGAGTTCAGCATTCAGCATTGCTTCGGCGTCACTTAGCAGCAACGCAATACAAATACCGATATCCCCGCAGGTACATCTCATCAGCCGCAAGCGCGGGCGAAGCGTCGAACTTGTCATCCAACTTGTTGGTGGCGAGTACCTCATAGCTAGGACCGTGTTTGATGACGGCCGCGGATCCGTCCTGGCCGAGCACGTAGACCTTTCCATCCGCCCCCACTGGCGACGAAAAAACGTTCGGGACGCCTTCGATTCTCTGCACCTGGTAATGCGGCTTGCCGGTCTTCGCGTCGAAGACTGACAGCACACCGGTGTTCCCCTTCAGGAAGTACAGCACGTTGTCGTAGAGCAGCGGCGACGGGACGTACGGCGTGTCGCGGTCGAGCGACCACACCAGCGCGGGCGTTCCCGTGATGTCTCCCTTCGCGTCTGAGAGCTTCACGGCCTTGAGGTTGTTCCCGCGATACCCGCTCATCAGGTAGACCATGCCGTCGGCCGCGACCGGCGAGGGGATCGGATTCGCGGTGAGACCGGCGGCCTCCCACACCATGTCGCCGCTGTCGGCGTCATAGCTGCGGACGCGGTTCTGGGCGCCAGTAATGACCTGCGCCTTGCCTCCCTGCTCGACGACGAGCGGGGTGGCCCAGCTGTCGATCTCCTGCCGGTTCTTCCGCCACACTTCCTTGCCGGTCTTGCGATCGAGAGCGGCGATGAACGATTCCCCCTGGTGGTCCCAGACGACGAAGACTTTGTCCTTGTGCAGCGCCGGTGTCGAGCCTTCGCCGAATTCGTTGCGCATCCGCTTGTCGCCGAGGTCGACGCTCCAGAGCGGCTTGCCGTTCATGTCATAGGCGTAGATCCCGCGCGACTCGAACGAGGCGACGATGATCTCGCCATCAGTCACCGCGGACGAGGACGCATAGGTACCGAACTGTTGGTGCGCCCCCTCGTGCGGCGGCTCCTCGCGCGCCGTGCGCTCCCACACGGTCTTGCCTGTCTTGCGATCCAGCGCGAGCACCATGTAGCGCAGCGGTCCGCGTGACGCGGTATGTGACGCGGCCAACTCCACTCCGACCGGGGCGGCGGTCAGCACGTAAACCCGATCTCCCCACACGACCGGCGACGAGCTGCCGCGCCCGGGGATCTCGACCTTCCAACGAATGTTCTTCGACTCGCCCCATTCGACCGGCGGCTTGGCCGTGCTCGACACCCCGGTGCCGAGCGGCCCGCGCCATTGCGGCCAGAACGGGTCAACAGGGCTCTGCGCCGTGATGACCGAAACAAGCAGAACGACAGCGTAGAGCATGAACAGCCCTCCTCTTTCGGCGCGTATACGCCCAGCGGTCCGTCAGCGTTTCGAGAGGGCGTTGACCAGCAGTTCGAGCGTGTGCGGTTGAGCCGGCGCACTTTCCTTGAGCATGAGGAACCGCCGGTCATCCGCCGAGACACCGTAACTGAGCGTTCCAGTAACGCGGCCGGTGGCGTACCAGGCGCCCCGGAAGACGACTGCCGCCCGTCCCGCCGTGACCGTACGATTCCTGGTGTCCACGTCGACTTGCAGGACATCGTCGTCGCGCCGGTAGTACAGCCTTTTTCCCCCTGGGCTCCAGAGCGGTTCCGTCCCGCCTCCCGTGGAAACCTGGAACTGCGGCCTCCCCGCCGGGTAGGGCGCCACGTAGATCTCCATTCGTCCCGATGCGTTGGATTGGTAGGCGACCCATGAGCCGTCGGGCGAGAAGGCGGCGCTCGTCTCTCGCGCGCTCGTTTTGATGAAGGGCCGCGCCGTCCGATCGCCCACCGTCAGCAGGAAAAGGTCCATATCGGAGACCGGGTCGTTGTCCACGTAGGCGAGGACGCTGCCGTCCGGGGACCAGTCATGTGGCGATTGCGGATTCGGGCTGGTCCCGACTCGCTCTTCAGGAGCATGTCCGTCGGCGATCCGCGTGTACAGATTCGGCGTCCCTTCACGGTTCGACGTAAATGCGATCGTGCGCCCGTCTCTCGTCCAGACGGGCCAGAAGTTGATCCCTTCGAACGTGAGCTTGCGCGGCGGTGCATCCCTCGTCAGGTCGTACGTCCACAAGTGGTCCGACTCGGTGTAGGCGAGCGTACGGCCGTCGGGCGACAGCCGGGGAAACAAGTAATCGGCCGGCGGCAGTGGAATCTCAGTCACCGTCCCGTCGCGCGTGACCCAGACGAACGTGCGCGCCGGCGGTTTCCAGCCGGTAAGGGCGGCGATCCATCCCTCGGCCGAGACGGCCGCCGTCGCGAAACCGTTAGAAGACCGAGCAATGTCGCTCGCGATCGTCGCCGGCGCTCCGCTGGTCCTGAGGGAGCGCGGGTCGAGCGCGATCGAAAAGAGCGTGGACTCCCGCACGAACAACAGATGTCCGCTCCGCGCGTAGAGCGGGTAGGTGGCGTTTTGCATCAGCGTTCGCGGGGAACCGCCATCCAGTGGTTGAGCGACGATCTGCGCACGATCCCAGCTACGGGTCGTCGCAATTATTGGCCCGGCGGCATAAACCACGGTCCGGCCCCCCGGCAATATGACCGGCCAGCGATGGCTCGCCGTCGCGGGTTCGCCACCCGGTTTCGTGATCTGCCGGGGCGTTCCGCCGTCAGCCGACACC
>CAVXMQ010000011.1:0-23102 GCA_963762995.1 uncultured Acidobacteriota bacterium
TACGCCGCGTGCTGGCTTCACGCCCGGGCGGCGTTCACGCCGACGCTGGTGAAGCCGCGAACACGCCGCGCATCGACTCGAGCGCGCCGCTCAGTTCCTTGCGATCGCGCGCGAAGCAGAACCGCACGTAGCCTTCACCCACGCTCCCGAAGTCCACGCCGGGGACGCACCCGATGCGCCCCTTCGAGATCAGGAATTCGGTCATCGCCCATGACACCGACGTGTGCGTGCTCTCGGCGGGCGGCTTCCATTCAGGATTGATTCTCAGGAAGGCGTAAAAGGCGCCGGCGGGCGGCTGTCCGCTGAACATCTCGCCGGCCGCCTCGCGGATGCCGGCATAGAACAGGTCGCGACGTGCTTCAAGTTCGCGCCGGAACGCGTCGATGCAGTCCTGTGATCCCTCGAGTGCCCCAACGCCGCCAAATTGCACCACCGACGCGATGTTGCTGGCCGTATAGAACAGCACCTTCTTCATCCGGTCGCGCAGCTGCGGATCCTTTGCCACGATGTAGCCAAGGCGCAACCCCGTCATCGCGTACGTCTTGCTGAACGTGAAGAACGACACGGTGCGCTCGTACGCATCCGTCAATGGACGCCGGGCTGACGTGCTCCCCCTCGAATACGACATCCTCGTAGGCCTCGTCGGAGATCAGCCAGATGCCGCGCTCGCGACAGATGGCCACAATCCGCGTGAGATCTTCACGCGTCAGGACGCCTCCGGTGGGGTTGTTGGGCGAGTTGATATAGATCGCCCGCGTTTTTGGCGTGATCTTCGAGGCGAGCTCGTCCAGATCGAAGCGCCATCCGAGTCTTTCATGCAGCGGGCAGGAGACCGGCACTGCCTGTGCGGCCTTGACGTTTCCGGCTGCCGGGGGCCACTCCGGGTCCGGCATGATGACTTCGTCACCTGGTTCCAACAGCGCCTGGCACGTGATGTACAGCGCGTGGATTCCACCGGTCGTCACCATCAACTCGTCTGACGCGGCGACGGGGATGCGGTTCTTCGTCCGCACTTTGTCGGCGAGCAGGTCGAGGAGCTTCGGCAAACCGGTCGTCTGCAGGTAGTGGCTCCGGTTCTCGTCGATCGCGCGGTGCATCGCCTGCTTCACGCTGTCGGGCGCGTCGAAGCTGACGTCTCCCTGGTCCAGGCGGAACGGATCCTTGACGCTGTACATCATGTCGCGGATGCGAATGATGCCCGAGAACGGAACCGTATCGAGAAAAGCACCCATCGAATCAATCTCCCAGCGGTCTACTGCGGAGCGGCGAGCGACACGGACGCCCGCTCCATGATGCGGCGGAGCGTCGCCGCCGCTCGCCCGAGCGGCAAGTTGCTGACGTAGAAGTGTCGCACGCCTGCATCGATCAACGCGCGCAACGAACGAGCGCACACGTCGTCAGGTGTGGCGCCGGCGGCAAATTCCTGTTTGAGTTCCTCGACCGGCACGGGCAGGAAGTCGCTCAGCGTGTTGAGCGTCTTCGGGTTTGCGGAACGGTAATAGAACAGCCCGAACATTCCCGGAATCCGCAGGCCTTGACGGTCGCCTTCCTCGAGGAATCGTTCGACGCTGGCGCGGCTGTGATGCGACACGATCTGCGTCAGGTAGAACTCGGCGTTGGCATGTTCATCAAGCAGGTGGCCGACTTGCGTCGCGCAGTTGCCGTGCGGGTTGGCCCAGCCGCCCAGCGCGAGGTCGGGCACGCGCCGGCGAATTTCTTCCCGCAATTGCCAGGCGTGCTCCACACACCTCGGAGGACCGACACTCTTGTCGCCGCCGAGCACCACCAGCGCATCGAACCCGTGGTGATGCGCGCGATCCGCGTAGCGCAGGCAGTAGTCGAGCGGGTGCTTGCAGGTCAGGAACGGCACCACGCCCGAGCGCCCCACCTCCGGCCCGACGTTGATGACGAGGTGCCGCAGGTTGTCTTCTTCCTTCAATCCGACCGCGCTGTCGGTGAGAAACACGTAGGTGCCGGTGCGCGTCAGACTGCGGACGGCGTGATACGTGTCGATCCACGCGTCCATGCTGGCCGACGCCTCGAGCTCTGCACGCGGTGGACGCAGCTCCGCCGCAATGACATGACGATTGGAGTTGAGAGCCTCGACCAGTGGCATTCGTGTGTCTTCGATAGGTCAGTATACTGAACCGTTCATGCCCGGCTCCCTTCCCACTACACCCCTGGCGCCGCACCCCACGCCCGTCGAACCGATGGATCGGCTGCGCGACTCTCTCGGCGGCGGTCCTCGCCTGCTCGTGAAACGAGACGATGCGATCGGGTTTGCGTTCGGCGGCAACAAAGTCCGCAAGATGCGCCTGGTGGCCGCCGACGCACTGGCGAAAGGAGCCGACACGCTGATCACCAGCGGCGGCGTCCAGTCCAACCACGCGCGCGTCACCGCAGCTGCCGCGGCAAAACTGGGGCTGCGATGCATTCTCGTGGTGAACGGCAAGCGCGCAGGAACGCGCGACGGCCAACGCCCTGCTCGACCAATTGCTGGGGGCCGAGGTGCGCTACGTCGCCGATCGCGCCGATCGCGCGCCGGCGATGGAGGCGGCCGCGGAAGAGCTGAAACGCCTGGGTCGCACTCCGTACGTGATTCCGATCGGTGCCTCCACTCCGCTCGGCGCGGCCGCATTCGTGGACGCGATCACGGAGCTGCGCGAACAGATCGACCCTCCCGACGTCATCGTCCACTCCACGTCGTCCGGCGGCACGCAAGCGGGACTGGTGGCGGGGTGTGCGATCGCCGGATGGAAGAGACACGCGTCATTGGCGTCAGCGCGGACGAACCGGCTGAGTCTCTCGCCCACGAGGTACCGAACTATCATCGACGGGTTGCCCGAGTTGTTGGGAGTTCCCGCGAGCCGTTTCTCGAACGTAGAGGTCGTCGTCGACGACCGCTTCGTCGGCGGCGGTTATGGGGTGCCGACCGCCGACTCGACACAGGCCATCGCACGCTGCGCGCGGACCGAGGCGATCTTCCTCGATCCTACCTACACAGCGAAAGCGATGGCCGGACTGATCGCGCGCTATACGACAGGTGATTTTGCCAGCGCGCAGACGGTGCTCTTCTGGCACACGGGAGGACAGGTGGCGCTCTTCGCATGACCTCGATCACATTCCTCGGCGCAGCACAGACGGTGACGGGGTCGAAGTACATCCTCGACAACGGTTCCGCAAAGGTGCTCATCGATGCCGGTCTGTTCCAGGGGCTCAAGGAGCTCCGCGACCGCAACTGGCAGAACCTGCCGATCCCGGCGAAAGAGATCGACGCGATCGTGCTTACCCACGCGCATCTCGACCATTGCGGGTACTTGCCGCGACTCGTCTCGCAAGGGTTTCGCGGCCGCGTCTTTTGCACGGCAGGCACGAAGGACCTCTGCCGGCTGGTGATGCCCGATTCGGGGCGCATCCAGGAAGAAGATGCGGCGAATGCGAACAAGCACCGCTACTCCAGGCACGAAATCGCGCTCCCGCTCTACACCGAAGCCGACGCCTTCAACGCGGTCTCACTGCTGCAGCCGGTCGGCTACGACCGTCCGATGCCGGTCGCCGATGGGATCGAGGTTGACTTCATCAATGCCGGCCATCTGCTCGGCTCCGCGTACGCGCGAATTCGTACCGGCGGCAAAACCATCCTCTTCGGGGGCGACCTCGGCCGCTTCGGCCGTCCCGTCCTGCCGGACCCGACGATGGTCGAGGAGGCGGATTACCTGCTGGTCGAATCGACCTATGGCAACCGCGTCCACGACCCTGACGACGACGGTGAGAAGCTGGCGACGCTGATTCGCGAGACCGCCGCGCGCGGCGGCAAAATGATCGTGCCGGCGTTCGCGATCGGCCGCGTCGAGGAGCTGCTCTACTGGATCAAGCGGCTCGAAGAAGAGAAGCGGATTCCGATCCTTCCGGTTTTCGTGGACAGCCCGATGGCCGTCGATGCCCTGGCTCGCTATACCGAACGGCTCCAGGAGCTCGATCCCGAGCTGCAGCCGGAGCAAGTCGATGAGGTGGCGCCGCATGGACCTGCGGCGCACCAGCCCCGTGAGCGGCGCCGCCAACAGGCCCGTCAGGAACGCGACGTCTGCGCGTTCTGCACGCAGCGTTTTCGCACCATCGGCTCCGCACAGGAGTCGAAGGAACTCACCGCCTCCAAGATGCCCTCGATCGTGATTTCGGCAAGCGGCATGGCGACAGGAGGCCGGGTCTTGCACCACCTCAAGGCGGCACTCCCGGATCCGCGAAACAGCGTCGTCTTCGCCGGGTATCAAGCGGAAGGCACGCGGGGTCGGCGGCTGGTGGACGGCGAGCGCGCCGTGAAGATCCACGGCCAGATGATTCCGGTCAACGCGCCCATCGCCAAGGTCGACTCGATGTCAGCACACGCCGATTCGAACGAGATCCTGCGTTGGTTGAAGGGCTTCAAGGCTCCGCCTCGGCGCACGTTTCTCGTGCACGGCGAACCGCCAGCGATGCAGCCCCTTCAGGCGCGCATCACCAGCGAACTCGGGTGGGCGGTGCACACCCCGTCGTGGCTCGAGAAGGTGGACCTAGAATAAGTGGATGACTTCGGGAGATGTCGCTGAACTGAAGCGCACGAGCCAGCGGAAGTACCTGCTCGAGCGTGTGGACGAAGCCGCCGTCGCGCAGATTTACGCCGACGGTTTCGAGGAATTGCCGCTCGACCAGAAGATCCTGATCTGGCACCTCTACCGGGCCGCACTCGCGGGGCGCGACATCTTTTACGACCAGCGCTACGCGCACAACCTCGCGATGCGCGACGTGCTCGAAGAAATCCTCACGCACGCCGACGGTATCGACGCCGCCACGCTCGCCGAAATCCAGCGCTTCACGAAGCTGTTCTGGATCAACACCGGCCCCTACAACAACCTCACGGCTCGCAAGTTCGTGCTGAAGTGCACGCCTGAGGCGCTGGTCTCGGCCGCCAGCCGCGCGAAGTCCAACGGCGCGGTATTCCCTGTGGCAGCGGGGGAGTCGCACGACGCTCTGCTGCGACGCCTGCAGCCGATGTTCTTCGATGCGGCGTTCGATCCCATCGTGACGAACAAGACGCCGGGGGAGGGAAAGGACATCCTCGAGGTCAGCGCGAACAACCTCTACGTTGACGTCACGACGGGCGATCTCGATGGCTTCGAGGAGAGATATCCGCTCAACTCGCGGCTGGTGAAGCAGGGGGACACGCTGGCGGAGGAGGTGTATCGGATCGGCGGTAAGTACGATCGGGAGATTCGGGAGATCGTCGGGCACCTCGAAGCGGCGATTCCCTACGCGACGCCCGCCATGGCGAAGGCGCTGCAGGCGCTGGTGACGTTCTATCGCACCGGCGAGGACGCCGACCGCATCGCCTACGACATCGCCTGGGTGCACGACAAGGATTCACCGGTCGACACCATCAACGGGTTCATCGAGGTCTACATGGACCCGCGCGGCATCAAGGGCTCGTGGGAGGCGCTCGTGTATTACGTCAACCGCCACAAGACCGAAAACATCCGGAAGATTGCGGCGGCCGCGCAGTGGTTCGAGGACCACATGCCATGGCTCCCCGAGTACCGCAAGGAAGGGGTGCGCGGTGTCACGGCCAGTGCCATCGACGTCGTCGTGGAATCCGGCGAGTCGGCGCCGATGACGCCGGTTGGCATCAACCTGCCGAACGATCAGGCGATCCGAGAAACGCATGGCAGCAAGTCCGTGTCGCTGTCGAACGTCAACGAGGCCTACGAAGGATCGACCGATCCGGCCTTCCGGCGTGAGTTCGCGTGGACCGACGACGAGGCGGCGCGCGCCGAGAAGTGGAGCGCCGTCGCCAGCGAACTGACCACCGAGCTTCACGAGGTGATCGGCCATGGCTCCGGTAAGGTCGCCGAAAAGTTAAAAGGCGCCCCGCAGAACGCTCTCAAGGAGCAGTACTCCGCGCTCGAAGAAGCCCGCGCCGATCTCGTCGCGCTGTATTTCGTTGCCGACGCCAAGATGGTCGAGCTCGGGATCATCGATGCCGAAGATCACGACGAGATCATCCTCGCGGAGTACCGAAGGGTACGCGCGCAATGCGCTCGCGCAACTCCGGAGGGTCCGGGAAGGCACCCAGATCGAAGAAGACCACATGCGCAACCGCCAGATGATCGTCCGGTGGTTGATTGCGAATTCCGGGGGCATCGAGATCCGAAAACGCGACGGCAAGACGTTTTACGTGATGACCGACGCCCGCGCCTTTCGCGAGGCGGTTGGGCGGCTGCTCGCCGACGTGCAGCACATCAAGGCGCAGGGAGACTACGAGGCCGCGCGTGCGCTGTTCGAGACCTACGGCGTCCATTTCGAGCCCGAACTGAGAGACGAAGTGGTCGCGCGCGTGGAGCGGCTGAACATGCCGTCGTACACGGGGTTCGTGCAACCACGCCTCGAAGCCCTAGAGACGCCTAGCGGGACCATCACCGACGTCCGCATCTCTTACCCGCTGGACTTGACGACGCAGATGCTGGAGTATTCGGGCCGGAGGTAGGCCCTGAGAGAGCGGCTACTCGTCTTTCTTTGCGTGCTGGCGCTCACCACCCAGCAACGCCCGCCGCGGGACCCTGGACTCGCGGGCTCCAACGAGGGGCTCGCGATTCTCGCGGTTGAAGACGCCGTCTCCCCGACGGCCGCCGACATCGCGCTCCTCGTGCGCAGCGCAGCGTCCGCCGACGAAGACATTCGGCGCGGGGCGATACGGGCCCTCGGCCGCACCGAACAGCGCGACGTGATCCCTCACCTGATGCCGTACCTGAAAGGGGAGATGCGCGCGGAAGCAGCGTTTGCCATCGCGCAAGCGATGCAGGGCCCCCCGCTCACGCTCGACACGGCGGGTTCGCAAGTCGAAGGGATCCAGAACGTCTTCATTACTCTGGCGCGCAGGGAGGAGACGGCCGGCCCGCTCGGCGAACTCGCGCACTCGCTCGGACGCCTTCCCTACGATCATCCCGACCAGGTCGCGAAGGCCGACGAGATGCTCCGCGACATCCTGCGGTTGCGGCACTTGGGGCTGATCCGCCGGAAGCCCGGCGATGCGGCCCCTGCCATCCAGGGGGCATTGAAGGGGGCCGAACTCCTCGGCCGGCTGCATGGCAAGCTCGGACCGTTTTCCGACGAGCTGATCGCCACGCTGCGCGGACATGCGACGGCACGGATCGCGGAAGTCGGTCCCCGCGACCGAGGCCCGGCCGCGCATGCGCTCATGGCGCTGATCGCGGTCCGCGGTGTCGATGAAGACTCCCTTGACCTGTCGCTACGGTCGAGTGACGACGCGGTTCGCCGGCTTGCGACGTTGACGCTCAGCAGCGGCGCCTCGCCGATCGTCGGCGCCGCACGCGCTGACGCGATGCGTGCGGCGCTGCGCGACGCGAGCGAACAGGTCCGCTACGAAGCCGTGCGCGGTTACGTCCGGCACCAAGCGAAGGCAGACGGCTGCCAGCCGCTCCTCGACCTGATGGGCGACACCAGCCCCCATGTCGCGCTGGCAGCGATCGACGCCCTTGGAGACGTTTGCAAGGGGGACGAGAACGTCCTCACCCGCCTGACCGCTGAGGCGCGCACTCCGCCGAACGTTGGCAGTTGGCACCGCGAAGCGCATGCGCTGGTCGCGCTGGCGAAGCTCGCGCCCGAGCACGCCGCAATTCCTTTGACATCGCATTCGCGGCACACCGCCTGGCAGGTGCGGATGTACGCCGCGCGCGCGGCAGCCGCCATGAACGACACGGCCACGCTCGAGCGGCTCGCCGCGGATCCGAACGACAACGTCCGCGAAGCCACGCTGATGCCGCTCAAGCGTCTCAAGGGCAGCGAGGCTGCGCCGCAATTTGTCGCCGCGCTTGGCAGCAAGGACTACCAGTTGTTGCGGACGGCGGCGCGCGAGCTCCAGAAAATGACGCCGAACCCGGCGACCGGAACGGCGCTCCTCGACGCGCTCATCCGCGTGACGGCTGAGAAAAAGGATACGTCGCGCGACGCCCGTGTCGCCTTGCTCGAGCGGCTCCGCGAATTCGGCAACGCCGACATGCAGGAGCGGCTGTTGCCTCTGTTAAGGGATTTCGATCCCAAGGTGGCTGAAGAAGCCGCGAAGACGCTCGGCGAGCTCACCGGCCGCAACTTCGCGGCCGAGCCGCGGCTGCTCCCGCGCCCGCCATTGCCGCTTGCGACAGAGATCCTCTATCTGCAGCAGAACCAGACGGTGCTGATCATGGCCGACGGCAAGCGGATCGAGCTGACGCTCGATCCCGAGAACGCGCCCCTGAATTCTGTCAGGTTCCTGCGGCTGGCGAAGGCGGGCCATTTCAACAACCTCACCTTCCACCGTGTCGTGCCGAACTTCGTGATCCAGGGGGGGAGCCCTGGCGCGAACGAATACATGGGTGATGGTCCGTTCGTTCGCGACGAGATCACGCCGCGCTCCCACACCTTCGCGACGCTCGGCCTCTCGACGCGCGGGCGCGACACCGGGGACGCTCAGATCTTCGTCAATCTGGTGGACAACCTGCGGCTGGATTTCGGGTACACGGTGTTTGGCACCGTGTACCCGGAGCATATCCTCAAGATCGTCGAGGGCGACACGATCAGGGAAGTGAGATTCCTCGCTAGGTAGAGTTACCGAACCGCCTTGCAGCTCCCGCCGGCGGGCTGGTTCCAGCCGTAGGCCACGATGTCGTCGGTCTCAATGACCTTTGTTGCGACGCCGTCGAGCTCGCGCGCCAAACCGGCGGCCGCAGCCGCACGACGCACCAGGATCACGACGGCGGCGCGCCCTGGGTTCAGGTCGTCTTCGCCGACGCCAACTCCCTGCACCGCCGGGTCAGCCATTAGCCGCGCCTCGTGCGCGTCTTTGGCCCGCGTGCCGCGAGCGATCTCCGCCGGCGACAGCGCCGACTCCACGTTTGCCGACTGATCCCCGCCGCCAGCTGCCCTCCGCGGCCCGCCCCCACGTTGAAGCTGAAGGTCTTGCCGGCTGCGGAGCCGAGTCGCAGGAGCACCTCACCGATCGGGTTGCCGATGGTGGTCGTGCTGCTGCCGGCAAACAGCAGGGCGACCGGGTTGTGGCCGTTGTTGGTCACGATCAACGATCCGGAATCGCCGCCGGCGCTGAACGTGCTGCTGTTCACCACGACTTGGTTCGTGTAGGTCACGCGGAACTTGCGCCCCCCTTGGCCGCAGCCCTGCTGGTACTGCACCTGGACGCTCGTGTTGATGGCGGCGACCGACGCGGTCGTGTGGCCCGTCGTCCTGCCGCTCTTGGCGACCGAGAGGCCGACCGCCGGCGCCACGGTGGTGGCCGACGGGGTACCGATATCCATGATCTCGCCGTCGGCGTTCATGGCGCCCGGTCTCAGAAGCGCAAGCGCGGCGTCGACGTTGGAGCTACCGAGCGGCGCCGCGACCGAGAGGTCGGCGACCCGCTCGGCCACCTGGCAATTGGTGTCGATCATGCCGGGCTGCGAGACATCCTCGCCGGCGCCGCCGCGTCCGAGCGCGCCAGCACGTGATTGTTGCTGAGAATGTAGAGCGCGCTCCCATCGCTGACGAGGGAGCCGAGTGTGCCGGAACAGCAGAACCTCCTGCTGCTGTCGTTGACGTTGCCGCCAGACACGCCGTAGAGATCCGAGGACACCCGGTGGGCAGGCCCGCCGTCAGCGACGAGCGCCGTCCCGGCGATCGCGAGCGCTAACGTTATGGCTGAGGTGGGCCGAACGCGAAAAGTCTGCATGGGCACACTCCTTTGACAGAGCGTTATAGCAGCTTTCCCGGATTCATGATGTTGTCGGGATCGAGCGTCCGCTTGATGGCGCGCATCACCTCCATCGCGTCCCCGTGCTCCCGGTCGAGGAACTTCATCTTTCCCATTCCCACACCATGCTCTCCGGAACAGGTGCCCCCCATCGAGATCGCGCGTTCGGCCAATCTCGTCGAGAGCCGCTCCGCCTCGTCGAGGTCGCGCGGGTCGTCGGGATTCACCGGGAAGATCAGGTGGAAGTTCCCGTCGCCGACGTGCCCGACCAGCGCGGCGACGAGATGCGATGAAGCGATGTCGGCCTTCGTTTCCAGGATGCAGTCCGCGAGACGGGAGATCGGCACGCACGCATCGGTCGTCCAGCCGCGCGAACCGGGACGCATCGCGAGCGCCGCGTAGTACGCGTCGTGCCGAGCCTGCCACAGTTGCGCCCGCGCTTCCGGCGTGACCGCGCGCTGGAAATCCTGTCCGCCATGTTCGGACGCGATCTCACCGACCGCTTCGGCCTGCTCCGTGACGTCGCGGTCGGTCAATCCGTGGAACTCGAAGAACAGCGTCGGGAAGACCGGGTACGACAACTTGGAGAAGTTGTTGACGGCGCCGATTTGCGCTTCATCGAGCAACTCGATCCGGGCGACGGGAATGCCGAGTTGAATCGTGGTGATGACGGTCCTGACGGCAGCCTCGATCGACGGAAAGTGACAGGTGGCCGCCGCGACCGCTTCGGGCCGGCCATGCAAGCGAAGGGTGAGCTCGGTGATGATGCCGAGCGTGCCTTCCGATCCGACAAACAACCTGGTCAGGTCATAGCCAGTCGATGACTTCCGCGCGCGGCCGCCCGTGGAGACGATGCGGCCGTCGGCCAGAACGATCTTCAGACCGAGCACCGCGTCTCTCATCGTGCCGTACCGCACCGCCGTCGTCCCCGACGCGCGCGTGGCCGCCATCCCGCCGAGCGTGGCGTCGGCGCCGGGATCGAGATGGAAAACGAGGCCCGTGGATCGCAGATGTTTCTCGAACTGCTTCCGGGTCACACCCGCCTGCACCGTGGCGTCGAGGTCGTCGGCGTTGACGCGAAGCACCTGGTTCATTCGCGACATGTCGATCGAGATTCCGCCGAAGATCGGATTGACGTGTCCTTCGAGCGAGGAGCCGGCGCCAAACGCGACGATTGGCACCTTGTGCGACGCGCACGCCCTCACGATCGCCTGGACGTCTTCGTTCGTCGCGGGAAAAGCGACGGCGTCGGGCAGAGCAGAGGGATGGTGTGACTCTCCGCGGCTGTGGTGTTCCCGAACGGCCGCTGCCACCGACAGATTGGCGCCGGGAATGGCCCTCAGCTCTTCGAGCAACCCCTCCGGCGCCGTCCGATGGGGAGCTGGCATCATTCGACCGCTGACGACTGCAGCGTGATCGTGCCCTTTGACGCGTCGATCTGGACTTCGGCGCCGACAGGCACGGTCCATTGCTGCATCTGGTGACCGATCATCGCCCCGAACCAGGCGGGGATGCCGAGCGGCTTGATGTGGTCGGCCAGGATCTCTTCCAGCGTGAGCGACGCGAAGCCTTCGCCAGGCCCACACTCCGCGCAGGTGCCGAACACGAAACCGCGGATTTTCTCGAGAACGCCGGCCAGCTTCAGCTGCGTGAACATGCGGTCGATGCGGTAGAGGTCCTCGCCGACGTCCTCGAGAAAGAGGATCGCGCCATCCCACGCGGGCACATAAGGAGAGCCAAGGATTGCGGTGAGCACCGTCAGGTTGCCGCCGAGCAGGCGTCCGCGCGCGGTGCCGGGAAGAATCGTGCGTACGCGGTTCTCGATCTGCACGAGGCTGTTGCGGTCCGACATGGACCGCGGGTTCTCCAGCGTCACCGCCTCGCCGTTGAACAGCAGGCGGCGCAGGTAATCGACCGACCAGGCGTCCCAGCGGCCCATGCCGTTGGGGCCATGGAACGTCACGAGCCCGGTCCTGGCGTGGATCGACAGCAGCAATGCCGTGATGTCGCTGAAGCCGAGCACGATCTTCGGGTTGCGCCGGATGGCATCGAAGTCGAGATACGGCAGCACGCGCGCGCTGCCCCAGCCGCCGCGAATCGGCAACACCGCACGAACCTCGCGGTCGGAGAAGAAGCCGTTGATGTCCGCGGCGCGGTCCTTGTCAGCCCCTGCCAGATAGCCGTGCCGGGCGAGCACGTGGCGCCCGACTTTCACTTTCAGTCCGAGGGCCTCCAGCGACTCGCGGGCAATGTCGAGGTCCACACCCTGGAACGTCGCACTGGCGGGCGCGACCAGCGCCACCGTTTCTCCCGCCGAGAGACGTTTCGGGCGAACGGAACGGATCGACGGCTGAGCCGCAGTCGAGCTCGGTTTGGCGACGAGTGCAGCCGCCGCGATAGACGAGAGGAAGAGCCGCCGGTTCATCTGCTGCGCATTACAACACGTGTTCGGTGCACAATCATCTGAGGGGGTGTCTGCGTGAGAACGACTGTCGTGCTGGCGCTCGCGATCGCCGCTTCCTCCGTTGTCGGACCGGAATTACCGAAACGTGGCGACACGGTCATTGTCATCGGCTGCGTGTCCAAAGGGCGCATCGAGAGCAACGACATGAAGGTCAAGGACCGTGAGGCAAGCTTCGACCGGTTCGTGACCTACCGGCTGACGGGGGATAAGAAAGTGCTCGAGTCCCTCAAGAAGGAACACGAAGGGCACGTCGAGGAACTCACCGCCGTTTTGAAATCAGAGCTGCCGATCGACGAACACAAGCGGATCGGCAACACGAATGTCGGGATTGGCTTGCCCGGTAGGAATGACCCGGGAATGCCGTCGTATCCCGTGCTCGAGGTCAAGAGCGCGGAGCATACCGCGAAGACCTGTCAGTAAGTTCCACCGCCCTGCCATACAATCGCCGCGATGCACTCCCAGGGCACTACCTATTCCTTCGGGCCCTACGTCGTCGATACCGGCTCCTACCGCCTCACGCGCGGTGACACAGTCATACAGGTTTCCCCGAAAATCATCGACTTACTGCTGTATCTGGTGGCCCGCCCTTCGGCCCTGGTCACGAAAGACGAGCTCTTCAAGGCCCTGTGGCCCGACGTCGCGGTGACCGACAACGCGCTCACGCAGGCAGTGTCGGAGCTGCGCCAGGCCCTGGGTGACGACCCTTCGAATCCCAAGTACGTCCAGACGGTCGCTCGCCGCGGCTACCGGTTCATTGCCACGGTGAACGCCCCGACTCCGGCGCCCGAGGTCGTCGCCGAGCCCGCGCTCGCGGGATCGAAAAGCCCAGCGCTCGCCGTGCTGGACTTCACCAACGTCAGCGGCGATGCGTCGGTTGCCTGGCTGTCATCCGGAATCGCCGAGACGCTCACCAACGATCTTCGCTCCGCGCTGCACCTTCGCATCATCGACCGAACACGGGCGGTCGAAGCGGTCAAGCGCGTCGGCACCGACCTGACCGCCCTGCGCGCGGAACTGCAGATCGACCTGGCGATCGTCGGAAGCTTTCAAAGTGCGGGAGGACGGCTCCGCATCACCGCGCGCGCGGTTGACGTGGCGAGCGGCGAGTCGCTGGCCGACAGCAAGGCTGACGGCCTGCTCGACAACGTCTTCGACCTGCAGGATCGCACCGTGATGCAGCTCGCCGAGGCGGTGTCCAGCCGGACGCAATCGACCGCGCGACGTCCGCACCGCGACACCAGCAGCCTCGAGGCCTACCAGGCCTTCACCGAAGGACGCGTGCGGCTCGAGACACTCGAGGCCACGGAAATCGCCCGCGCGATCAAGGACTTCGAGCGCGCGATCGAGCTCGACCCGCGGTACGCCGCGGCGCACGTCGGGCTCGCCAACGCACGCTTCTGGCAGTATGAGATGTCCCGCGCGCGCAACCAGCCGGACGCGGCGTTGCTGGCGCGATCGATCGACCACGTGCGGCGCGCCATCGAACTCGAGCGGGAACTCGCGGAAGCCCACGCCACTCTGGCCTTCTTGCTCGTGAGCGCCGGTCGCATCGCCGAGGCGCTCGGCGCCGCGCGGCGCGCGGTGGCATTGGAACCCGGGTATTGGGGGCATCACTTTCGGGTGGCGCATGCCGCCTGGGGGGACGAGCGCCTGCGTGCCCTCGCGCGGGTCACCGACCTGTATCCGGATTTCCCCTTCGCGCACTTCGAAGTCGCCATGGTGCACATCGCGCGCGGCGCGCTCGATCGCGCCGAGTCGGTCTTGCGCGAAGGCACGATCGTCCAGGACCGGCAGGCCGACCAGCGGCAGCGCTACCCCGCTCGCGGCCTGCACTGGCTGCTCGGTCTCGTGCGGCTCGCGCAGGGAGACGTCGCGGAAGCCGAAGCCGAGTTCACCCGGGAGCGCGAGTTTGGCCCGGCGCAGCTCTATGCCGCTGAATTCGTCATGAACGCCTGGGACGGCGCCGGTTTCGTCAGTCTCATCAGCGGCGACCACGCCGCCGCGGTCACGCGATTCGGCAAGGCGCTCGAACACTTTCCCGACCACGCCAAATCGCTGGTCGGTCTCGGCGCCGCGTTACGCGCCGGACGCAAGGGGAAGGACGCGGACGCCGCATTCGAGAAGGCGCAAGCCGCCATTGACGCGCTCAGGCGCGGAGGGCGGAGCACCGAAGGGACGCTCGCACACGCGCTGCTTCACGCCACCCTGAATCGACCAGAGGAGGCCCTGCAGTGCCTTCGGGCGCTGCTCGACAAGTCCGACCTCCCATTCAGCGGGTGGACCATCCCCGTCGAGCCGCTCCTTCGTCCCCTGCACGGACAGGCCGGATTTCGAGACATTCTTCAGGCCCTCGCCACCCGGGCCCGCTGAAATCAGCCCAAACTCAGCCTTCTTCAGCCTCCCCTCACGACTCGTGAGCCGGTCGGGCGCTATCGTGCGCCTTATGACATGTATGACTTTCAAAACCTTCGCGTCGGCATTGCTGCTCTGCGCTTTTCTTGCGCCCGTGCCTTCCGCGGCGGCCCAGACGCTCCAGCCGGCGCAACCGCCGTCTGGGCGAACGGAGTTGCACGAGCTCGTGCTCAGAGACGGCTCGCGCGTGTTTGGCACCATTGAAAGCGAGACCGCCACCGAGGTCGTGTTTCGCACCCACGCCGGCGCCATGGTCACGGCGCGCCGGCAGGACATCGTGTCGCTGCACGTGGTCAAGGGACGGATCGAACAAGGGGAGTTCCGGCGCACCGACCTGCACCGGAGCCGCTTGTTCTTTGCCCCCACCGGCCGCTCGCTCGACAAGGGACAGGTCTCGGTCGGGGTGTTCGAGTTCCTGGCGCCGTTCGTCCAGGTGGGCGTCACCGATCGCTTCTCGGTCGGCGGTGGGACGCCGCTGGTGTTTGGCTTCGAGGATGACTTCCGCCCGTTCTGGGTCACGCCGAAGTTCCAGGTGCTCGACACCGAAAAGCTGCAGGGAGCCGTTGGCGTGCTGCACATCTTCAACACCAGTGGCGATAGCGGCGGCATCGCCTATGGTGTCGGGACCTTCGGTGACAGCGACAACGCGCTGACCGTCGGCGGCGGCATGGCGTACGCCGATGAGGACCGTGGCGGCGTCGTGATGGTGGGCGGCGAGGCACGGGTCCGCAGCAATCTGAAGCTGATTACCGAGAACTACCTCTGGAAGGGCGGCGACGGCATCATCTCGGGCGGCGTCCGCTTCATCGGCGAACGGCTGTCCGCCGACCTCGGGCTCGCCTTCCCGATCGGTGTCGGTGACTTCGTGGCGTTCCCGGTCGTGAACTTCGTCTACGTGTTCTGAGCGCCCAACGCTCTACTCCGGTCGCCAGTCCTTAACATGGGTTTCGCGGACGGGGGGTGGCTCTCGGCCGATGACTTGTCGCGCGAACCGGGGCCACCAGTCGCCGAGCGCCGCGGGGTCGGCTCCGGGTAGCGGCTCGCGCTCGAGCGCGTCGGTGATTCGCGCCCACAACGCATCGGCGCGCTGGCGCGCCTCGTTCAAGCCGCCAGGCAACTCGGGGCGCAGGCAGCGTCTGGCGATCTCGACGTGCAGCACCTCGTCGGCCCAGTCGTAGTCGTGGAAGAGCGCCGACAAGTCATCTCCCGATTCGACGGCGACGCGATGCTCGTAGGGCTTGCCCCGGTCCTTGGGCATGAGCGACTGCTCGATCGCGTAAAGCAGAATGTGGCGCTCTACCGGCGTACAAAATCGTCCCAGCTTCCACGAGAACGTCACGTTCACCGGCAGCGTCGTCCAATCCACCCCTCGGTTCTCGAGCAGTGCCTGGCCGAGCATGGCGTGTCGCGCCTCGTCCCACATCTGCCTGAGCATCGACGCGTAGTACGTCCAGGGACGGCCCCGCTCGCCGGTATTCCGCTCCTCCGCCCAGCGTTCAGCGACGATGCCCGCGATGACTTCCGGGACGTCCATCTCGCGAAGCCGCTTGAACATCAGCGCCGCATTCCGCTCGTCGGCCGCGCGCGAGTCGTCGAGATACACGACATCGGCTGGTGTCGACAGGTCGAAGACGTGCGTGAAACGCGCGTCGCGCGCCGGGGTCACGTCGAAGCGGTACGGTGCCACGAACCGGCGCGCCGTCAGATCTGCGGGGCTTCTGAATGCCGTCGAGAGGTGATCGCGCCAATCGTCGATCTCTGACGAGGCGCCACATGCCTCGATCGCAAGGGTTCCCCACTGCTGGATCTCTTGTTCTTCTGCGGCAATGATCCGAAGCAACCGGACGGACGGTTGATCGCAGAGTCGGTTGGTCTCGCGGAGGTAATCGTCGAGCGCCGCGCCCAGTTGAGGCCGCGCGACGCCGTACACGCCCGTCAGACGTGTCGCAGTGTCAGGCGCTGCCAGCAATTCGTCGAAAGCCGCCGCGAGCCCTTCGTCGGGAATGTCTGCAGGTCCGGGGGACGGCTCGCGGAGTTCAGCAAGGCGTGCGTAGAGCATCGCGGCGTGCTCGGCATCCAACCATGCGTGCAACGCCAGCGCACATTTTGCTTCCCATTCCGGCGTGGACGGTAGAAAGGCGGCGGCCCCAATGGCGAGCCGCTGCTTCATGTACGCGAGCCGGTGCAGCCGCGCGGTCGCTTCGGCGACGCGCAGGCCGCTGTGCCGCGACTCCGCGGCAGAGACAATGCCGGCGAAGGGGGGCAAACGACGGGTCATCGTGTCGCGACGTGCTCCCACACCGCGCGCGAGATGCTGGCGATCAGTGGCGCGCTGGCCTTCTGATCTTGAAGGCCACGGACCAGCACGACGAGCACGTACGGTTTCGGACCGAAGACGATACCCGCGTCGTGGTGAATGCGGGTGATGGTGCCAGTCTTGTGCGCGACGACGGTGCCTGGCGGGAGTCCCGCCGGAATGGCGTTGTTGAACGTCTGCCGCTTCAGGACGGCGACCATCTCGGCATCGGCACGGGCAGTTATCGCCTGGCCGCGTCCGAGCTTTTCGAGCAACACGAGCAGCCCCAGCGCGGTGGTGGCGTTATTCATCCCCTTGTCGAACGCTTTCTGGTCTTCGACGCCCCGCAGTACGACCATCCCATCGCCGCCCAGTTTCTTCACCGTGCGGCGAACGTTCTCGGCCCCGACCTTCTCGATCAGGATGTTCGCCGCGAAATTGCTGCTGACCGTGATCATCGCCTCGTTCAGCGCGCGCAACGTCATCGGCTTTCCGATGTTGGCGTACACCTCGAGGTCGGAATCGTCTCCTTCGCTCAGCTTGTAGGGGCTGCCGTCGACGATGCTGCGGAATTCGTTGCGGACGACCATCGTATCGTCCAGCTTCAACGTTCCGGCGTCCGCCTGGCGGAACAGCTCGATCATGACGGGCACTTTCATCGTGCTCGCGGCATGGAAGCTCTTGTCGGCGTCGATCAAGAGCTCGGCGGATCCGTCGAGGGTCCGAAAAGCCACCGCGACTTCGGCACCGCTCGTCGCGATCAGGGATCTGACGCGCGAATCGAGCGAAGCGGTCGACATGGACTGCGCGGTGGCGAGCGCGGCGATCACCAGGATGAGGAGGGCCATGTCACGCGTGGGTGACCTGTGCCTGCGGGAGCGCCGCCAGCGCGCCCCACGTCTCCGGATCCTGCGAGACCAGCGTGCCGAAGTACAGCGCCACGTCGGCGGGGGGAAACTTCGTCACCAGTTCTTCGGCCGCGGTCTTCAGCTTCGCGATGTCCGGTGCGGAGATCTGCTCGTCGGCGATCAACCCTTCTTCGTGCGCGATGCCGAGGGCGTCGAGGAACGCGCCCATCATCGGGCGCTGCCGTGCGAGGTGATAGGTGATGAGCGCGCGCGCGGCCACGCTCTCGGAGATGCTCGGCAGCGCGAGCATGTACTTCGCCTTGCGCTCCACGGGCAAGGCCAACACGCTCTTCGTGCGGAACTTCATGTGAGACGCCAGCGCCGCGACCGCTTCGACCTGCTGCTCGGTGCCTTGCTCGTCCGACCAGAATAATTCCGCCGCTTCGAGCCGCCGTTCGGCGGGCAGGCTCTTCCAGAGTCGGGAGGGACGAAAGTGGCTCAGATCCTGTGGTTCCATCCCTGCAATCTTACCGGGGAAGTCCGTCTGGTACCATGGCTCGAGTGTCCGAGCGCTTGTTCACGCCGCACTTCTTCGTCATGTGCGGCTTCAGCTTCACGGTTTTCCTGTCCGCGTTCCAGCTGCTCCCCACCGCGCCGTATCACATCCTCGACCTCGGCGGCTCGACGTTCGCGTCGGGGATGTTCCTGGGATTTTTGACTTACGCGTCGGCCTTTTCCGCGCCCGTGACCGGCGCCGTTGCCGACCGGATCGGGCAGAAGCGCGTGCTCATCATCTGCAGCCTCGCGCTCGTCGGATTTTCGCTGGCGTACGCGGTGATCACCGATTACCGGGTGCTCCTGGCGCTTGTCCTGGTGCACGGTGTGTTCTGGTCGGGCCTGTTATCGGCGTCGGCGTCCTACATGACCCACATCCTTCCAGAGCGCCGGCGCGCCGAAGGCATCGGCTACTGGGGCCTCTCGACGCTCGCCGCGATCTCCGTCGCGCCAGATCGTTGGCTTCTGGATCTACCGCCACGGCTGGATCTGGCTCTGCGTCGTCACGGCTGCGCTCAACCTCCTCATGGCACTCATCGCGACCACGCTGCCACGGAAGGGGTCAGGACTCGAGTCATTCCGCGGAAAAATCGAAACCTGACCCCGGGTTTCTCGAGTGGCGGGTGCTGGTGATTTCCGTGACGCTGGCGCTCTATTCGTTTGGCTACGGCGGGATGACGAGCTTCACCGCGATGTATGCCGATGCGAACGGCGTGCAGCCCAAGTCGCTCTACCTGACCGCGCTCGCGATCGTGATCCTCTTCACGCGGCCGCTGCTTGGACGGCTGGGGGATCGCTGGGGCTATAAGCGTGTCTTCATCCCGTGCCTCGTGCTGATCGCGTGCGGGATGGGACTGCTCGCCGTCGGCGGGACCCGCAGCTGGATGATCGCCTCGGCGATCGTCTTCGGGATCGGCTTTGGCACCGCCTATCCCAGCTACGTCGGCTACGTCATGCAGGACGTTGGGGCGAATCGCCGAGGCGCGGCCTTCGGCGCACTGCTCGCCGCGTTCGATACCGGCATCGGCACCGGCTCGACGGCGATGGGCTGGCTGATTCAACGTTTCGGCTTCTCAACAGCCTTCGGCTGCGCCGCCGCCCTCGCCGCCTGCGCGATTCCGTATTTCCTGGTGGTCGATCGCGTGTACCGCGGGCACGAGGGTTCGCGTTAGAAACCCACGCGAACCCCCACGTCCACCCGTCGTGCCGCCATCGCGGCCGTTGGCTGACCGAAGAACGGCGAGGTCATGACGCCCGAGTAGCCGATCTTGTTGACGGCGTTGAAGAGGTTCGAGGCCGACGCGAACACCTCGAAGCGGATCCGCTTGTCTTCCGCGCCGCCGCCGAACGCCCCGGCGATGTCGCCTCCGCCACCCCCCACATTGACGCGATGCGCCACGATCACCGGCGTACCTGCCGCGCCGCCGGTCGACGGCGGGCGCTGGCCGAAGCCGAACGCGTAGCTGACCCGCGTGTTCACGTCCCACATCATCTCGCTGCGCGCACTATTGCGCGAGATATCCGCCGGGCGATCGTTGAACACCGTGTCGCCGTTGTCGTCGTAGCCGGTCGTAACGTTGTAGGGAGTTCCCGAGCGCCAGCTCGCGGCCAGGCTCACACGCAGCGCTTTCGTCACCGTGGAGGTGAACATGCCGCTCAGGTTGTGACGAGGGACGCCGGCGACCGGTCCCCACTCGCCCGACAGGTCGTAATTATTCGCCGGCAGTGCGAACGGCCCCTCGCTGTTGCTTTCCTGCTTCATCCACGCATAGTTGGCAAAGAGGAACATCCGTCGAGCGGGGATGCTGAAGTTCAGGCCGGTCACGAACATCTGGTTGCGCATTTCCGCCGTGGACTGCACCTCGGTGACGTTGCCGACGGTCGGATCGGGACGCACGCCGTTGAGGGGAGCGTTGACGTTCAGGCCTCGGAAGCGGTCGTATCCGCGCGTCCTCGTGTAGCTCACGTTCGCGGTCACGGTGGGCGTGAACTGGTGGCTGATCCCGACGTTGCCGAGCAGGCGGTACGGCATGACGAGATCGTCGGCCAGCGTGTACTTGCTGGCGGGGAGCACGTTCTCGATTCCTCCAGATAGCGGATCCGGGTAGCCCGGGTTGGTGACGACGAGATCCCGCTGCTTGACGCCGTCCACGCGCAACACTTGTTCGTAGATTTCCGACTCCAACCAGTCGTGGAAGATGCCACCGCCGGCACGAATGGTCGTCTTGCCATTTTTGAATGGCGCCCACGTTACGCCGACGCGCGGCGCCAGATTGAGGCCGTCATCGAGGTGCGTCTGAAGTTCCTGGCGGAGGCCGGCGCTGATCGTGAGGTTCGAGCGTGCGCGCCAGTCGTCCTGGATGAAGAGGCCCGCCTGCCAGTGTGTGTACTCGACGAGCGGATTGCCGACTCGCTGGGTGAATGACGCCGGACGCCCGGCATCGTAATCGGCGCGACTCGGGAACACGAACGTGCCGAGATAGTTCGTCCGGCTATCGCTGCGATACCAGCCGCCCTCGACGAGCGCTCCAAACCGCACGGCGTGCTTCTTCAGCGCCCAATCCAGGTTGGTGGCGAATTCGATGTCGGACGAACGCCGTCCGCCCGCCTGTTGCGCGCCTCCCGCGGTAAAGGTGTCGAGCACCCGTTCGGTCCGCGCCTCGAGGTCCGAGAAGGCATCATTGTCCTGGCGTCGCAGCTGAAAGCGCGTCTCGGCGAAGAGCGTCCGCGACAGCGGGCCACTCTCCGACAATCGCACCAGCGCCTCGTCCGTCCGGCGCGAGTAGGCGCGGGTCGAGAGATCGTAGCCGCCGACGCCGAGATTCCACGCCTGGTTGGCGTTGGTCTGCACGTTCCCGCGCAGCGTGTGCGCGTTGTTGAGGGCGTGGTCGAGACGGCCGTTGAAGTTCAGCCGGTCTGACGGGCGGCGGATCGCGTTGGTGTGGACGCCGTTCAGCGTGCCCGCGAAGATGTTGGCCGAATCGTAAAGCGTCGTGCCTGCGGCCGAGAGTGAAAATGACGTGCGCTCCTTGCGGAGCGTCCCGCTCAAGTTCAACGTGTATTGCTGCGTCTGCTCCGGTCCTTTCTCCGGCGTGAACGCATTGCGCGCGTTGAGGGCATCGTCGCGGAACAAGAAGTCCATGCTACCGCTGAGTTGACCCATCCCGGGTTGCGTCACGAGGTCGACGAAGACCATTCCGGCCATGTGATTTTCGGCCGCATACGCGTCGCGCATGAATCGGATCGAGCGGATCTGCGACTTCGGCGGCAGCTTTCCGCCGCGGAACCCGTCGACGCGGATCGTGGCGCCGGGCCCGGCCATCTCTTTCAGCACGCGCTCCATTTCGTCGGGGTCGTCCGGCAGCGCGTTGATCTGGTCGCGCGACAGGACAGTGTTGAACCGGTCGCTGTTCGGATCCGCGGCGACCGCGGCCTTGTCGCGCCCGACCGACACCGAGTCTTCGACCTTCTGGATCTTCAGCACCGCGTCGCGCTTGTTCTCGCCGGCGCGCACACGCAGGTCGGGAATCGTCAGCGTCTCGAATCCTGGAAAGGAGACCGCGACCGTGTAGCGGCCCGGCACCAGGCCGGCCGTCATCGCGACGCCCTGTGCGTCGGACGGCACGTCGGTGCGCGTCACGGCGGCCGTGCGCTCTTCGGCTCCCTTCACCTGCACGAGCGCGCCAGGGATCACCGCGCCGCTCGGGTCTTTCACGACGATGCGCAGCGTCGCCGTATCGGTTTGCCGCTGAGTGGCGGTCGCTGGGCCTGCAAAAAGGCAGGCTACCGCCATACACGTGAGTGTGCGTAACACGTTGCGCTCCTACTTGGTTTCGAACTTCTTCGCGTCGAGCTTCGGGTTGACCTTCACCTTGCTGATCGCCCACTCCTCTTCGGTGGCGCCTTTCGCGGCGCGGCGGACCACGTGCGGGAAGTTGATGCCGTCCACCTCACGCCAGTCGTCGAAGAAGAGCGAGGTACTCGACCGTCGGCACCTGACCCGGATCGACACTGGCGGCGCTAGTCATGCCGGGAGTGCCCGGGCTGCCGGCGCTGGATGTCACCACCTGTCGCTGGCGTCCCTGGTAGGTGACCATCAGCGGCAGCTTGCTGTTCTGGTCGATGAACAGCCGCGCCACGAAACCATCGCCATCCTTGACCTCGATGACGTACGCCTTGCCGTCCGGTGATTCGGCCTCGCCGACGTAGGTGTACTGCGCTTTTATGGATGGATGCGCCGCCCCGAACCAGCCGAGCATCAGCCGCGAGACCTCATGGCGGTAGTTGCGCAGCGAGGACGCGTTCATCCGTTCGAGTTGCTCGGGCGTCGGCTTTTCTGCCGCAGGTGTGTGGGCCGCCCCGCCGGGACCCATCGAGATCACCATCCCACCGCCCGGGAGTGCTCGCACTCCAGCGGGCATGATGGCGCGGTCGCCATTGAAGCCGGTGCTCATCGTCATGTTCATCATGCTGCTCGACGTCTCGGACCTGACGTACTTGTCAGGCATCTCCAGCAGCATTTCGACCTCGGCCTGGCTCTGGAAGTTGCCGAAGTTTCGCTGCGTGCTCGCCTGCACGCTGAATGTCTTGAGCGTGTCGAGCTTCTTGTCGCCGATTGCTTTTCGTGCGGCCGCCAGGATTTCCGTGACCTTCGCATCCTGGGCCACGGTCGACGCTGTCGCTACGCCCAGTAGTGTGGCCACGATCAGTCCGCCGCCGATTACTTGATGTCGCATCCTTCGATCCTCGCTGTGTTTG
>CAVXMQ010000012.1:0-85567 GCA_963762995.1 uncultured Acidobacteriota bacterium
CTGCGCTCGCTCGCGTTTTGAATCGCTTCGCTGCGCTCGCTCGCGTCGTCTCGGCGAACGACTACTTCGTTTCCTTGTGCGACGTGTGCTTGCGGCAGAAGCGGCAGGTACTTGCTGAACTCGAGCCGTTCGCTCGTCTTCTTCTTGTTCTTGGTCGTGCTGTAGTTGCGGCGCTTACAGTCCTGGCACGCCAAGGTGATGATGTCCCTCATTGCTTGTTCCCTCGCAATGCTGAATGCTGAATTTGGAATGCTGAAGGAAGGGGCGAATTAAGAAGTTCTTAATTGCACCCTTACTTCAGCATTCAGCATTCAACATTCAGCATTACTCAATAATCTCGCTGATCGTGCCGGCGCCGACGGTGCGGCCGCCTTCGCGGATCGCGAAGCGGGCGCCCTTTTCGAGCGCGACGGGCACGTGCAGTTCCGCGGTGATGCTGGTGTTGTCGCCGGGCATCACCATCTCGACACCTTCCGGCAGCTTCAGCGAGCCGGTGACGTCGGTCGTGCGGATGTAGAACTGCGGACGATAGCCGTTGAAGAACGGGGTGTGGCGGCCGCCCTCTTCCTTCGAGAGGATGTAGACCTCACCCTTGAACTTCGTGTGCGGCTTGATCGAGCCGGGCTTGCACAGCACCTGGCCGCGCTCCACGTCGTCCTTTTCCACGCCGCGCAGCAGCACGCCGATGTTGTCGCCCGCCACGCCCGCGTCGAGCAGCTTGCGGAACATCTCGACGCCGGTGACGACCTTCTTCTCGGTCGGCTTGAAGCCGACGATCTCGATTTCCTCGCCGACCTTCACCGTGCCGCGCTCGACACGGCCGGTGACGACGGTGCCGCGGCCCGAGATCGAGAACACGTCTTCGATCGGCATCAGGAACGGCTTGTCGACCTCGCGCTCCGGCATCGGGATGTAGGTGTCGAGCGCCTCCATCAGCTTCAGCACGGTCTCGACTCCCTCGGGCTCGCCGTTGAGCGCCTTGAGCGCCGAGACGCGCACCACCGGGATGTCGTTGCCGGGGAAGCCGTAGGACGACAGCAGCTCGCGCACCTCGAGCTCGACGAGGTCCACCAGTTCGGGATCGTCAACCGCGTCAACCTTGTTCAGGGCCACGACCATGTACGGCACGTTGACCTGCTTGGCGAGCAGCACGTGCTCGCGCGTCTGCGGCATCGGGCCGTCGACCGCACTGACCACCAGGATGGCGCCGTCCATCTGCGCGGCGCCGGTGATCATGTTCTTGATGTAGTCGGCGTGACCCGGGCAATCGACGTGCGCGTAGTGGCGGTTCGGGGTCGCGTACTCGACGTGGCTGGTCGCGATCGTCAGGATCTTGGTGGCGTCGCGGCGGCCCTGCGACTCCGACGCCTTCGCGACCTCGTCGTACGGGACGAACTTCGCCCACCCCTTGTCAGCCGCAACCTTGGTCAGGGCGGCGGTCAGGGTCGTCTTGCCGTGGTCGATGTGGCCGATGGTGCCAACGTTGACGTGCGGTTTGGATCGGTCGAATTTCTCTTTTGCCATGTCGTTTTGCGCCTCGCGTTTACGTCGTCCTCACTTGCCTGTTGTTCTAAATCTCGCTCGCCCACCTTCGCCCTTTCGGGCTACGGTGGGCAACCTCCGCCTGCCGATTCGTTCGCTCGCTGGCTTGCCAACCGTAGCTCGCTCGCGTTTCAGGCGAGCGGAGGTTGGAGCCGATGACCAGGATTGAACTGGTGACCTCGTCCTTACCAAGGACGCGCTCTGCCAACTGAGCTACATCGGCCGGCTTCTTAGCTGGGCTTCGCCCCAGACCCCACGCGCTCGCTCGCGGGGCCCCAAGCCCGCTCCGCTCACGCGGCTCACTCGCTTCGCTCGTTCGTCTCGCGTGCGACCACAGTTCGACACGTCCACGCTCGACCCGCGACAAGCGCGCCGCAGGCGCGCCCGCCGACGGAGCGCGGCCCAGGTCGCGCGAGCGCGGCGTGGGGAGTCCGAGGGCGAAGCCACGTTTTGGAGCGGGAGACGGGGATCGAACCCGCGACCAACAGCTTGGAAGGCTGTGACTCTACCACTGAGTTACTCCCGCCTACTGCCGCTCCGCTGTGCCTGACTGCTGCTTCGGCTGGCAAGGCCCGCTACCTCTATCGAGCGTCGCGCGACGAATCGTCGACCCCTCCGCTGCCTCGCTTGCCAGCATCTCCAGCATGCGGCTCGTCATTCAGCATGTGCCACTAGGGCGAGGCGAATTGGTGGCGAGGGAAGGATTCGAACCTTCGAAGCCGCTGGGGCGACAGATTTACAGTCTGCTGCGTTTGACCGCTTCGCTACCTCGCCGATATCAGTGCACGCGCTGCCGTTTCGCGATGACGCGCAGCGCGTTGAATATCTGCGTGCTCTGAATGTCAGGATTTGCGCCGTTCGCGAACTTCCTCTGCGGAACCGCCCGAAACCCCTTGTCCGTGCTCGTTTCTGATGGAGCTGGCGAAGGGATTCGAACCCCCGACCGGCTGATTACAAATCAGCTGCTCTACCGGACTGAGCTACGCCAGCCCAGACAAAAGAGCATTTTTAGCACAGGCCGTGCCATCGACGCAAGTCAACGACATTTTTCGATGCCGCAGCCGCGCCGACCCCTCACCTTAAACTGCTGAACTTGAGCGACTTAGGGGGATACGGGATTTCTTACATTCTACCGGATTTCGTGCGCCGCTGGCGCGAGGCCTCAAAAAGGGCTACTCCAGTTGCCACCGACACATTCAGGCTCGACACCGAACCGAGCATCGGGATGTGGACGAGCCGATCGCAGCGCTCCCGGGTCAGCCGCCGGAGCCCCTCGCCTTCGGCCCCGACCACCAGGGCGGTCGGCAGCGTGTAGTCCACGAGGTCGTACGCCTCCGTGGCTTCACCAGCGAGCCCGACGGTCCACACGCCCGACTCCTTCAGCTCCTCGAGCGCCCGGGCGATGTTCACGACGGTCGCAATCTTCACGTAGGAAACGGCCCCCGCCGACGCCTTCGCGGCAATTCCCTCGATCGCCGCCGCGTGACGCGCCTGGCGCACGACACCGTGCGCGCCGGCCGCATCGACGGAGCGCAGGATCGCGCCCAGGTTGTGCGGGTCCTCGATACCGTCGAGCACGATCAGCAGGGGCGGCTGTGGCGACGCGGCCGCAACGAGCTCGTCGATGCTGTAGTCGCGCAGCGCCTCGAGCTCCGCGACGATTCCCTGGTGCACGCCGCCGCGCGCGGCGCGATCGAGCGCTTGTGGATCCACTTTCTCGATGGGAACGTGCTGCTCGCGCGCGAGCGCGAGCGCCTCCTCAACCCGCTTGTCGGCCCTGGCGCCGACGCGGATGCGCTTCACCCGCTTCGCGTGCAGGGCTTCGAGCGACGGGATTGATGCCCCAGATCAACATATGGGTGATTCGGGCACGCCCGACCTAAAGGTCGGGCCTACGTACGGCACGGGCGAACGCCTCTGCTCGTTCCTGGCAACTCATGATCGGCGCGACGCGGGCGGACGCGGGGAGCTGCGATCCGCGATCGATGGCGGGGATCGACAAATCGAGCTCGGGTCCACCGGTTTCACCGGTCAGGGCGGCGCGGATCGGATGGAAGAGCGCCTTCCCCTTCTGCCCTGTCTTCTCCTTGAGACGGTTGGCCGCGGCGCGGAACGACTCGCGGTCGAGGAGCGGCCCGGTGATCTCGGACGCGAGCGCCGCGATGACCTCGCGAGCGCCCGGCTCCTCGACCACGGCGGCCACCTCGGGACGGGCGAGCGACGCGGCCGCGTCGAACGCGAAGATGAACCGCACGCGATCGGTGATCTCTTCGAGCCGATCGACGGACGCGACGGTCAGCGGCAACAGCGACGCGACGTAGTCCACGGCCGCTTCGGTTCGCTGCTGGACGAATCCGTCGCGCAGGAAGTAGCGCAGACACTCGCCCGCGAGACGTCCCGGCGCCGCAGCTTTCATGTAGTGCCTGTTCATCCAGGCCAGCTTCTCCTGGTCGAACACGCCGGCGCTGTGTCCCACGTCCTCGAGCGCGAATCGATTCGCGAGCTCCTGGATCGGCAGCAGCTCTTCGTCGCCCCCCGGCGACCATCCGATCAGCGCCAGGTAGTTCACGAGGGCTTCCGGCAGGTAGCCGCGCTCGCGGAACTCGTTGACCGACGTCGCTCCGTGCCGCTTCGACAGCGGGGTGTGATCGGGCCCCATCACCAGCGACAGGTGCGCGAACTGCGGCGGCTCGAACCCGAGCGCCTGGTAGAGCAGGACCTGCCGGGGCGTATTCGAGATGTGATCCTCACCACGAATGACATGCGTGATCTCCATCAGCGCATCGTCAACCACCACGGCGAAGTTGTAGGCGGGACGACCATCCGATCGCACGAGTACGGGATCGCCGATGACCTCGCTGCTGAAGGTCACGTCGCCGCGCACGAGGTCGTTGAAGGTCACCTCCACCCCGACCGGCACCCTGAATCGAATCACTGGACGCTCGCCGGCCTCCATGCGGGCGCGCGCATCCTCACGCGACAGATCGCGGCAGGTGCCGGCATATCGCGGCGGCTTGCCGGATGCGAGCATCTCGCGGCGGTCGGTGTCGAGCTTTTGCGGAGAGCAGAAGCAGTAGTACGCGTGATCGTTCGCGATCAGCTCGTTGGCGTAGGACGCGTACAGATGCAGCCGCTCGCTCTGGCGATAGGGACCGTGCGGCCCCTCGACGTCCGGCCCCTCGTCCCAGTCGAGCCCGAGCCAGCGCAGATCATCGAGGATGCTCAGTTCCGACTCACGCGTGGACCGCTCGGCGTCGGTGTCTTCGATGCGCAGGATGAACGTGCCGTCGTGGCCGTGCGACAGGAGCCAGTTGAAAAGCGCCGTGCGGGCGTTGCCGACGTGGAGTTGACCTGTTGGACTGGGAGCGAACCGAACCCTCATAGTTGTTCCGAGCGTAACAAAGCCACAGCGTGCGCGGCGATCGCCTCCCCGCGGCCCACGGCATCGACCCCTTCGTTTGTCTTGCCTTTCACGCTGACACGGCTGAGCTCTATGCCCAACGCGCTCGCAAGCCCGTCCTGAATGGCCGCCTTGTGCGGCGCGATCTTTGGACGTTCCAGCACGACAACTACGTCAACGTTGACGATGTCGTGGCCAGCCTGGCGCACCATCGCCGCCGCCTGACGGAGCAGGTCGATGCTCGAGGCGCCCTTCCACCGTGGGTCGCTGTCGGGGAAATGCGCGCCGATGTCTCCGAGTGAGGCGGCCCCGAGAATGGCGTCGGTCGCCGCGTGGCAGGCCACGTCGGCATCCGAGTGTCCCAGGGCCCCTTTTTCAAAGGGAATGCTCACGCCTCCGATGATCAGCGGCCGTCCTTCAACCAGTTTGTGCAGGTCGTACCCCGTCCCGACACGCGACATGACGGGTGCGGCGTTTTCCATTCGCCTGGAGGCCTGCTCCAGGTCCGCTGCCGTCGTGATCTTCACGTTCCCAGGCTCCCCTTCGACGACTCGCACAGGGTGGCCGGCGTGCTCGGCCAGGGCCGCTTCGTCGGTGCCCTCGAGCCCCGCGCGACCGGCGTCCACCGCCGCCTTCAACACCTCACGCCGAAAGGCTTGCGGCGTTTGCGCCAGGTAGACCGACTCCCGCGGGACGGTTCCGGTGATCAGCGGGGCGTCGGCGTCCGCCTTTACGCGCTTCACCGTGTCGACGGCCGGCACCGCGGCGATCGCGCCGCCGAACTTCGCCGCGGCCTCGATGCACCGCGCGATCAAGAACTCCGACACGAACGGGCGGGCGGCATCGTGCACCAGCACGACTTCGGCTCCTGCCGCCACGGCGTCGAAGGCCGCGGCGACGGAATCCTGTCGGCGCGCACCGCCGGCGACGACACGGACCCGATCGTACCTGTCCGAGCCATGCGGGTGGGGCCGCAACGACGTCCGCCGGCAGCGCCACGATCACGTCGGTGACCTGGGGATGTGACGCAAAGGCCGCCACGGACCGCTCGAGGATCGTGCGACCGCCGATCTCGAGCAGTTGCTTGGGGACGGCCGCGCCGAGCCTGCGGCCGGTTCCCCCGGCAGCGATGATCGCGGTGACGTGCATAAACGAAGAATTATCTCATTGCGCGGAGGCCACGCGGCTGCGCACCCGGTCGCTCAACCCATGCACGTCCTGGCGCCGCAACCCCTCGGTCGGGACCGGCTCGTGCACCGTGACCTGGACCTCCCCGGGACACACCATCAGCCGTCCCTTCGTCATGACGTGACGGCTGCCGGTGATGGTCACCGGAACGATGGGCAGTTGCGACCCCATCGCGACGAGAAAAGAGCCTTTCTTGAAGCGTCCGAGCTCCCCGTTCACGCTGCGCGTGCCTTCGGGGAACACGATCAACGAGCTGCCCTCTCGTACCAGGCGCGCCATCTTCTGCACGATGTCGGCGCCCGGATTACGCCGATCGACGAGCAGGTGCCCGGCCCGATGCAGGTGCCATCCCATAAACGGGATACGCCCGAGCGATTCCTTCGCGACGATCCTGAGCTGGAACGGCAGCGCCGAAAAGATGATCGGGATGTCGTAGATGCTTTGGTGATTCGCGGCAAAGACGTAGCTGCGATTTGGCTGCAGGCGATCGAGGCCCGTCACGCGCAGGCGCACGCCGCTGGTGGCAAGGATCAGACGCGCCCACGCGCGCGCGCAGCGATGCGCGAAATTTCCCTGGCGATCGACCAGCGTCGACAGCAACGACGTCGTGCCGAGCACGATCGTGTACAGGGTGATGGCAGGAATGAGGTAGAAAACCGTCCGCCACCAGTGGAATGGCGGCAACACTACTTTGCGTTGTGGGCCCGCGGCCCGGCTGGCGCGGCAGCAGTCGGCGACGGCACCGCGGTCACGCCGGCCGCGGCCGCAACCGCCGAGGGCTGCACCGCCGGCGGGCCCTCGATGTAGCGCCCGAAGATCATCTTCCCAGCCGTTGTCTGGAGCACGCTGGTCACGACGATGTCGATGTTCTTGCTGATCATCCGCCGCGCATTGTCAACGACCACCATGGTGCCGTCGTCGAGGTAGGCAACGCCCTGGTTGTACTCCTTGCCTTCCTTCAGGATGAAGACCTTCATGAACTCGCCGGGGAGCACCACCGGCTTGAGCGCATTCGCCAGCTCGTTGATGTTGAGCACGTCCACGCCGCGAAGCTGCGCCACCTTGTTCAAGTTGAAGTCGTTGGTGACGATCTTTCCCTGGAGCGTGCGTGCCAGCTCGATCAGCTTCAAGTCGACTTCGCGCACCTCCGGGAAGTCGATGTCGGAGATCGCGACGTCCACCCCGGACATCTTCTGGATCTTCTGGAGGATGTCGAGGCCGCGCCGCCCGCGATTGCGCTTGAGCGAGTCGGCGGAATCGGCCACCAACTGCAGCTCCTTGAGCACGAACTGCGGAATCACGAGCGTGCCGTCGAGAAAACCCGTTTCGCAGACGTCCGCGATGCGGCCGTCGATGATCACGCTCGTATCGAGGATGCGGTAGCGCTTCAGCGGGCCGCTGTCGCGGAAGAGTGCCGCGATGCGGGCCGGCTGCAGCCACTCGCCTTTGCGCGCGCCCATGACGATCCCCAGGTACGGGAAGACGAGCAGCACGAAGCTATGAAGGAACCGCACCCGCGCGTCTTCGGCATTCGCCCAGAAGAGCGCGGCGCCTATCGTCTTGGCGAGGCCGAGACCGATGGCCCCGCCGATGAGCGCACCGAGCAGATCGGTGACTTCGGCCGAACGCATGCGCGTTTCGATCAGGATCGCCAGAACGCCGAGGGCGGCGCCGCCGGCGAGATTAACCTCAACCGATGCATGAAACGGCCGAGTGAGGAACGCCGCATAGGCGACAGCGAGTACAAAAATAAGCCGGACCAGGAAGAACCAGGCCATACACCTATTCTATCCGTGCCCGTTGTCCGTTGCCCGCTGTCCGTTGTCTGCGGTTCGTTGTCGCTGTTCGGGTTTACTTGGTGGCGAATTTCCGGGCGTCAACTTTCGGGTTGAGCTTGACCCTCCGGAACCGGATGTCTTCGACGACGTCGCCGCCGACCAGCTCCTCGAGACGCCGCGGCCAGGTGATCCCATCCTCCTTCCGATACTCCGAGAGCAGCCACTTACGCTCAACGAGTTCCAGCGGCCCAGAAGCGATTTCGCCCGGCTGAACGACCGTTAGCAATTTTTCACCTGGAAACGTCAGCAGCGCCGGAAGATGCGTGTCGGCATCGACATGCAGCCGCATCGACACTCGATTCGAGTCAGTCGCCTCGATGACGTCGTAGCTGCTGCCGGCAGCGTCTTCCCGTCCCACGTATGCGAATTCGAGCGGATAGCCATCGATAGACTTGCCGAACAGGACGAGCGAAAAACGCGCGAATTCCTGCCGGCGGCGGACCGCGGCACCCGCCAGAACCTCTGGCGACGGGCTGTTCGCACCTGGCGGCGGCTTGAAGTTCACTCCGCGCGCATCGATCTTGAAAATGGGATGCGTCACCGTTAAGCCCCCTGTAGACCGTGACGTCCGGGCGCGTCAATCGCTGCGATGCGCACGAAGCGGTCGGGCAACACCGCAAGGAGCTCGTGAGTGACGTTGAATCGATTGCCGGTTGTACGTCGAGGTCATGGGCCCCTCGAGCGACAACGCTTTCACCGCATCCAGCGCAGCGTCTCCACCGAGGGCTGCGCGCATCTGCTTCAGGATCGCGGCGGCGTCGCGCTCCTGCGTGGCGGGGTCGGAGGTTGCGATGAGCAGGAACGCTGCGCACAAAGCCGCCCGCATGGGAACCTCGCTACTTGATGTCGAACTTCCGGGCGTCGATCTTCGGGTTGATCTTCACGCTGCCCAGGCGGATCTCGTCGCCCTTCCCGTCGAATTCCTCTTCGATCTTGCGGGGCCAGTTGATCCCATCCTGGACCTTGAAGTTGGTCAAGAGCCACCGCTTGGGTGCCATTCCCCGGTTACCGTCCGGGATCACGGGATTGGCAACGTTCGGCGGTGATTGCGATACGACCTGGCCATTTCGCGTCGTCACCGTGCTCGTCGACGTCGTCGTGACCACGTGGGGCACCTCCTCCATCCAGGTCAGCATCGCCGGCAAGTGCGTGGCCGAGTCGACATGGAGCCGGCAACGGAAACCGTCGGCGGCGGCCGCGTCAATCACGTCATAGGACTTGCCGTCCGCCTGCTCGACGCCACCGTAGGAAAACTGGAGCGGATACGACGTCGTGGAGGTGCCGTACAACACAAGGAGGAGGCGCGCGAAGGACTGCGCCTGGCGCTGAACGGCGAGCCGTTCGCGGGCCGCAACGGCCTGAGGAGAGTTATCCGCGTATCGCACCTCCGGGAACGGGAGATTCGAGTCCGTCTTCCGGATCAGTCTCGCGCCGGCCATGCCCGAGTAGTAAACGATGTCGGTCGACATCGGCCCGGTTGTGGAGTCACGCCGGATCTCGAGGAAATGATCGGGCAGCATCGCGAACCATTCGAGCCCGAGCCGGCGGGTGCCCAGAGGCGAGGTGAGCGTGCGGCTCCCGTTTGCTGAGAAGGTCTTGACCGCATCGAGTGCCGCCGCGCCCCCGAGGGCCTCGCGCATCTCCGCGAGTACCGACCGCCGCGTCACGTTGGTGTGCTCTCACGCCCCTAACGGGGCTTACTACGACGAGAAGTAGGACGGCGAGACTACCACTCCATCGAAGCGTCGAGCGCCTCGCCGACGGTCTTGACTTCGATGAGCTCGATTCCATTGGGCACATCCGTGGGAGGACAGTTGCCTGCGGGAAGGATACACCTCGAGAATCCCATCTGGGCGGCCTCACGGACACGAAGCGGGGCTTGCGACGCGCCGCGGATCTCCCCCGCCAGCCCGACTTCACCGAACACCGCCGTGCCCGGCTTGATGGGACGGTTCCGGACGCTGGACGCGACGGCAGTGATAACAGCGAGATCGGCGGCAGGCTCGTCGACGGTCATGCCGCCGGCGACGTTGACGAACACATCCTCGCCGAGCAGATTCAGTCCCGCGCGCTTCTCGAGCACGGCGAGCAGCAGCGAGAGTCGATTCTGATCCACGCCGGTGGCCAGCCGGCGCGCGTTTCCGTACGACGACGTGCTGACGAGCGCCTGGACTTCGACGAGCAGTGGACGCGAGCCTTCCATGCAACAGAGCACCGCGGACCCCGGGGCGTTCGCCGGGCGTTCCGAGAGGAAGAGTTGAGACGGATTCGGCACGGCGCGCAGCCCTGCGCCCGTCATCTCGAACACCCCGAGCTCACTGATGGCGCCGAAGCGGTTCTTCACGGCGCGCACCACGCGGTGCGAGTGATGACGCTCGCCTTCGAAATACAACACCGTGTCGACGATGTGCTCGAGCGCCTTGGGCCCTGCGAGGTTGCCGTCCTTGGTGACGTGGCCGACGAGGAACGTCGGGATGTTCTGCCCCTTCGCAGCGAACAGCAACTGCGTGGCGGCTTCACGAACCTGGCCGATGCTGCCGGGGGCCGACTGGAACTTCAGCGAGAACACGGTCTGGATCGAATCGACGATGAGGAAGGAGGGCTTCAGCCGCGCGATCTCTTCGAGGATCCGCTCGAGACAGGTTTCCGCAAGGATGTACAGCGGCGCATGCTCGACGCCGAGCCGCTCGCCACGCGCCTTGATCTGGTGCTCGGATTCTTCGCCGGAGCTATAGAGAACCGGCCCGAACGTCCGCGCGAAGTGTGCCGCCGCCTGCAGCAGCAGCGTGGATTTCCCGATCCCCGGCTCGCCGCCGATCAGCACCAGCGATCCGGGCACCACGCCGCCGCCCAGCACGCGGTCGAACTCGTCGATGCCGGTCGTCAGCCGCTGGGCGTTGACGACGTCGATGTCGGCATAGAGCTGCGGCCCCGCCGTCATCGCCAGGCTGTAGCGCTTCTCGACGGCCCCGGCGGCCACCGCCTCGGGCACGGGACGCTCCTCGACAATGGAGTTCCAGGCGCCGCAATCGGCGCAGCGCCCCAGCCACTTCGACGATTGCGCGCCGCACTCCTGGCAGGCGAAGACAGTCTTTTGTTTCATCCTACTGATACACCCGCTGAATTCGAGAGCCGACGCGGCAGAGCAGCTCGTACGGGATTGTCCCAATCGTCGCCGCCATTTCGCGCATCCCCATCGCCTCGTCCTGCTGATTGCCGACGATGATCACCTCGTCGCCGGGGGCAACGTCCATGCCGGTGACGTCGATCATCGACATGTCCATGCACACGGAGCCGACGATCGGGGCGCGGCGGCCGCGCACGAGCATGTGGCCGCGCCCGGCGAGCCGCAGGTCGAGGCCGTCCGCATACCCGGCCGGAACGATCGCAATCGTGGCCGGCCGGTCGAACGGGCCCTTCAGCCCGTAGCCGCTCGCCTCACCGGGGCGCAGCCCCTTGACCGCTACGATACGGCTGTGGAGTGACAGGGCAGGTCGCAGCCTCAGCGTGGAGGCGAGCGGCGGCGGCACGATCCCGTAGAGCAGCAGCCCCGGGCGCACGAAGTCGTACCAGACACGCTCGTCCCGCAACAGCGCGGCGCTGTTGGCGGCGTGCGTCGCGAACGACCGCAATCCCAGTTCGGAGAGCGCCGGCAGAGCCGCTTCGAAGCGCTCGCGCTGCTCGGCGAACGCAGGATGCTCGGGACTGTCGGCGGTCGCGAAGTGCGTGTAGACCGCCTCGATGGCCAGGTTGGGACTGGCGATCAGTTCCGGCAGCGTGCGCGTCGAGATTGTCGTGGCGAAAGCCAAGGCGGTTCATCCCCGTATCGATCTTGAGATGACAACCCAGGCGGACGTTGTGCCGGGCCGCGGCGGCCTGCACCGCACGCGCCGCGCCCGGCGTGGAGATCGTGGGCGTCAGCGAGTGAGTGAAAAGCCCGTCGAGGTCGCTGATGCTCAACGCGCCAAAGACGAGGATCGGCGCACGAACGCCCGCCTGGCGCAGGACGATCCCCTCTTCGATATCCGCACACGCGAGCATCGCGGCGCCCGCCTGCTCGAGCGCCAACGCGACTTCCGCCGCGCCATGGCCGTAGGCGTTGGCTTTCACGACCGCGATGACCCTGGCGCGCGGAGCGACGAACTGGGCGATGGCGCGGAAGTTGTCGCGGATGGCTTCGAGATCGACGCGCGCGACGGTCTGCCTGATCACGAGTGCTGAGACGGCTCGGCGGCGTAATTCTCGAAGCGGGTGAACTGGTTCAGGAACGAGAGCCGCACCGAGCCAATCGGGCCGTTGCGCTGCTTGCCGATGATGATCTCGGCGATGCCCTGGTCTTCCGGCCTGGTCTCTTCCTTTTCGTAGACCTCGGGACGGTAGATGAACATCACGATGTCGGCGTCCTGTTCGATGGCGCCCGATTCACGAAGGTCCGACAGCTGCGGGCGATGGTCGGTGCGTCCTTCCGGCGCGCGGCTCAACTGCGACAGGGCGATGATCGGGACGCCGAGCTCCTTGGCAAGGCCTTTGAGCGACCGGGAGATCGCCGACACTTCCTGCTGCCGGCTCTCGAAGCGTCCGCGCCCCTGCATCAACTGCAGGTAATCGATGATGAGGAGGTTGAGGCCGTGCTCCGCTTTCAGCCTGCGCGCCTTGGCCCGCATCTCGAGCACGCCGATCGACGCCGCATCGTCGATGAACACCTTGGCTTCCGCGAGCGTCCCGAGCGCGTGCGACAGGCGCCCGTAGTCTTTCTCGTTGAGGAAGCCGCTGCGGAACCGGTGCGCGTCGATGCGCGCCTCGGACGTCAGCATGCGCATGAACAGCTGCTCTTTCGACATTTCCAGGCTGAAGAAGCCGACGACCATGTCGGTCTGGGTGCCGAGGTGCTGCGCGATGTTGAGGACCAGGCTGGTCTTGCCCATCGAGGGGCGCGCCGCGACGACCACCAGGTCGCCGGCCTGCAGGCCGGTCGTCATTTCGTCGAGATCGTGGAACCCGGTTGGGACCCCGGTGACCGCCCCCTTGTTCTGCTGGAGCTTCTCGATCGTCGTGAAACTGTCTCGCACGAGATCGCGCAGCGGCACGAAGCCGGCGCGGATCCGGTTCTCGGCGATCGCAAAGATCGCGCGCTCCGCTTCGTCGAGCAGGACCTCGGGTTCCTCCTCGGCGTCGTAGGCCTCGGCCAGGATCTTGTTCGCCGAAAAAATCAAGCTGCGAAGCGTGGACTTTTCCTTGACGATCCGCGCGTAGTACTCGACGTTGACGGACCGCGGCACGCCATCCGCCAGCGAGGACACGTAGGCCGGTCCGCCGACCTCGTCGAGGTCGCCGTTCTTCGAGAGCGCGTCCTTGAGCGTGATGAAGTCGATCGCGTGGCCGCGCTCGCTCAGGTCGACCATCCGGTCGAAGATGCGGCGATGCGCGTCGCGGAAGAAGTCCTTCGCGTCGATCAGCTCCGCGGCGTGGTTGAACGCTTCGTTGTTGATCAGGATCGCGCCGAGAACCGATTTCTCGGCTTCGAGGTTGTGCGGAAGAGTACGTTGCGGTGCAGCGACGTCAGGCACGAAATTCGTTTCGAAGAAAAAAGAAGGGCGCGCCGAAGCGCGCCCCGCAGTCTAACATGCATGCCGGGTCTAAAGACCCGGCCTACGAACGAGTTGTTCCGAAAACCGTTACGCGTGAGTTTCCGGCACGACCTTGACCTTCACCTGCGCGGTCACGTCGCGGTGGATCTTCACCGGGATGACGTGCTCGCCCACGTTCTTGATCGGGTCGTGCAGGGTGATCTTGCGCTTCTCGACCTCGAAGCCCTTGGCGTGCAGCGCCGCCGCGATGTCGGCGGTCGTGACCGACCCGTACATCGTGTTGTTTTCGCCGACGCGACGGGGGATTTCGATCTCGAGCGCGTTGATGCGCTGAGCCACCGCTTCGGCGCCCGACCGCTCTTCGGCGTCGCGCGCTTCGGCAACGGCGCGCTCGCGTTCGATCTGGCGCTTGTTGGCCTCGTTTACCGCCAGCGCAAGCTTGCGCGGCAGCAGGTAGTTCCGGGCGTAGCCCGCGGCGACCTTGACGATCTCGCCGCGACGCCCCAGGTTGTCAACGTGTTCACGAAGAATGACTTCCATCGGATTTCCCCTAATCGGTCACGTACGGAATCAGCGCCAGCTGGCGGGCGCGCTTGATCGCCACCTGCAGCTTCCGCTGGTGCAACGCGCACGTCCCCGAGATACGCCGCGGCTGGATCTTGCCGCGCTCCGGAAGGAACGGCGACAGCAACCGGACGTCCTTGTAATTGATGTAGTCGATCTTCTCCGCGCAGAACTTGCACACCCTGCGACGGCGGAAGAACCCACGGCGCGGGGAATCGCCTCCCTTGCCGTCCTTCTTGTCCTTGTCGCGGCCGCGGCCGCCGCCTCCTCGTTCTTCCCTCATCGCTGGACCTCCATCCCGTCCATGTCATCCTGCTGATCGCCATCGCCACGGCCTTCACCCGGCTGCCGCTCCGCGGGCAGTCCGCGCGCGACACGACGACGGGCGCTCATGGTCGCGCGCGCGCTCCGCGTCCGCTCGGCCACCTGCAGCTCCTCGTCCACGCGGACGACGAGATGCCGGATGACGCTGTCGATAACCCGCAGGCGGCGGTCGATTTCCTTCATCAGCTCGCCCGAGCCGGTGATGGTCTCGACCACGTAGGTGCCTTCGCGGTGCTTGCCGATTTCATACGCAAGCTTGCGGCGGCCCCAGTTTTCGGTCTTGTCGAAGGTGCCGGTGTAGCGCTGGACGATCTGCTCGATCTGCGTGTGCAGATCGGCGACCTCCTGCTCGGTCGCGTCGGGAGACACGATGTAGACGAGCTCGTACTGTCTGGACGTACTCATTGACTCTCCTTATGGACATTTTCAGTCGGGGCTCTGCCCCGAACCCCGGCTCGGTCGCTTGCGGGGGCCCCTTGCCCCGCGCCGCTCCCTCGCAGGGCGCGCCGTGCGCGCCCTAATGGCCACGAGCAACTCTCGTGGCAAGGAGAAGATTCGGGTGTTACTCCGCGTCTTCTTTCCGGTTATACCTGTTCATCACCGGTCCAATACCTTCGGCAACGAACAGCTCGACGGCTTCGGCTGCCCGCGCAACCGCCGCCTCTACGTCCTCCCGCTCATCGCGGTCGAACTTCGTGAGCACGTGATCCGCGAGGTCGCGCTGCGCGTCGCCGCGCCCGACCCCGATCCGCATCCGTGCAAATTCTTCGGTCCCCAGCTGCTCGATCGCCGACTTGAGACCGTTGTGGCCGCCCGCCGACCCGGTGCTCCGGGTCCGCAGCCGCCCCAGCTCCAGGTTCACGTCGTCGACCACCACGAGCAGGTCGGCCAGCTCCACCTTGTAGAACTGCAGCAGACCGACGATCGCGCCGCCGCTCAAATTCATGAACGTCAGCGGCTTGCTGAGCACGACATCCGCCGCGCGCCACCTGGCCACCAGGGCCTCGATGCCTCGCGGCGCCGACTCCCAGTCGGCGTGATGTTCCTTCGCCAACCGGTCCACGACGTCGAACCCGACGTTGTGGCGCGTCCCTTCGTACCTGCGGCCTGGGTTCCCCAGGCCGACGATTAACTTCAACGGCGTTCAGGAGCCTACTTTTCTTCTTCCTTGTCGGTCTTGCCCTTCTTGATGACTTCGGGCTCGGCCGGAACAACGGGAGCGGCAGCGGCCGCCGCCGCGTCGGCGGCACCGGGCGCGGGCTCTTCAGCGCGCGGCGGGACGACGTGCACGAGCATCAGGTCGGGATCGCTGATCGCCTTCCACTTGGCCCCTTCGACGTTGATGTCGCGGACGCGAATGCCCTGGTTCAGCATCAGCTCGCTGACGTCGATGTCGATGTGCTCGGGAATGTCGGCCGGCAGCACTTCGATCTCGATCTCGCGGTTCACGAAGTCCATGATGCCACCCTGCTGCTTGATACCGCGCGCCTCCCCCTTGAGGATGACGGGAATGGTCAGCGTGAGCGTCTTGTCCATCGCGACCTGGTAGAAGTCGGCGTGGAGCAGCTTGTGGTCGATCGGATCGAGCTGGTACTCCTTCACGAGGACCCGCGTCGAACTACCGTCGAGATCGAGCCCGATCAGCGTGTTGACGCCGGACTCGGAGTGCAGGATGCGCGAGAGCACCTTCGGGTCCACCGCGATCTCAACCGCCTTCCCCTTCTCGGCCCCGTACAGGACCGCCGGAATCCGGTTGCTGGCGCGGAGCCGCCGTGCCGCGTTCTTGCCTCGTTCTTCCCGCTTCTCTGCCTGAAGTGTTGCGTCCATTGCTCTTTCCTTAAAACGTGCTACGTGCTACGTGCGCACGTGCCGACGTGCTGACGTGCGGACGTGCCGCGTGCTGACGTGCGGACGTGCCGTTCATACAAATAAACTTGAAACCGACGTTTCCTCGTGGATGCTGCGAATCGCCTGCCCGAGGAGTCTTGCCACCGACAACTGCTTGATCTTCTTGCAGCACCGCGCCCGCTCGGTGTTCAGCGGGATCGTGTTGGTGATGATCACCTGGTCGATCGGCGCGGCTTCGAGCCGCTCGATCGCCGGACCCGACAGCACGCCGTGGACGGCACACGCGAACACCCGCTCGGCGCCGTTGTTCTTCAGCGCGATCGCCGCCTTCACGATGGTGCCGGCGGTGTCGATGATGTCGTCCTGGATGATACAGGTCCGTCCCTGGACGTCACCGACGACGTTCATGACTTCCGCCGTGCCATCGTCGCTGCGGCGTTTGTCGATGATCGCCAGTTCGGCATCGAGGCGCTTCGCGTAGGCGCGCGCGCGCTCGGCGCCACCCGCGTCCGGCGACACGATCGTCAGGTCGGGGAACGCCAGCCGCGAGCAGTAATCGATGATTACCGGCGCCGCGAACAGGTGATCCACCGGGATGTCAAAGAACCCCTGGATCTGCGCCTTGTGCAGATCCATCGTCAATACACGATTCGCCCCGGCGGCACTCAGCAGGTTCGCCACGAGCTTGGCCGAGATCGGCACGCGCGGCTTGTCTTTCCGATCCTGCCTGGCGTAGCCGTAATACGGAATCACCGCCGTGATCCGCGACGCCGACGAGCGGCGGAACGCGTCGATCATCACGCACAGCTCGATCAGCGACTGATCGACCGGCGCGCAGGTCGGCTGCAGAACGAAGACGTCGGTGCCGCGGATGTTCTCGTCGATCTGAAACGAGACTTCCGTGTCGGGAAAGCGGAAGAGCCTCGCCTGCCCCTGCGGCACGCCGAGGAAATCCGCGATTTCAGTCGCGAGCGCTGGATGAGCGCTTCCCGAAAAGAGCTTCAGTTGCCCGCGGCTCATAACGTCAGATCCCGGAAAATCCGGTTGCAGTCGGCCCATGCGCGCCGCTGTATTGGTCCACACCATTGTTGGTTGGGGCGGGAGGATTCGAACCTCCGAATACGGGAGCCAAAGTCCCGCGCCTTACCGCTTGGCCACGCCCCATGCCCGAAAGGTCTCAATTCCAAAGCACAACTCCAAACTTGAGATTGGAAGTTCCATCGGAGTTTGAGATTTGGAGTTAGCCCCAGCGTGGCCCCGCAGGCCGTCCGCAAAGCGGTTAGTTTACCCGGATTTACGGGCGTTTGGCAACCGGGCGGGAACGGCGTTCGTGCTCCGCCCGGGTCAGCGTGCGCGTCAGCAGCGTCTTTGCGCCCCCTTTGGCGAGGGGACGGAGCATTTTTGCCGCTGCCGGACGGGTACGGAAGAGGCCGAAGACCGCCGAGCCGCTGCCCGACATGGCGGCCGCCACGGCCCCGCCGGCCCTCAGCTGGTCCTTGATGTCGGAGATTTCCGGATGCCGGCGAACGACCGGCGGCTCGAGGTCGTTGATCATCTGGGCCGCACGCGACGGCCAGGGGACGGGCAGCACCTGGAGCTCGCGTTGTTCTTTGACGCCGGCGACACGGTCCTCGTCGTACCACGTGTACGCCTCGCTCGTCGACACGCCATACGCCGGCTGCACGATGATGATCCAGTGCGGCGGAAGGTCCACGAGCGGATAGATCTCCTCGCCGCGTCCGAGCCCAAGCGCCGTCCCGCCGGAGAGGAAGAACGGCACGTCCGCGCCGATCCCGCCAGCGACCTCTCGGAGCAGCGTCAACGGGGCACCGCCCCACAATCGCGCGAAGGCCAGGAGCGCCGCGGCCGCGTCGGAGCTGCCGCCGCCGAGCCCGGCTTCCAAGGGGATGGCTTTTTCGAGGGTGACGACTGTGTCGGTCGGCTCACCTTCCCGGCCGAGCGCCTTCCACAGCGCCGCGGCGGCTTTCCAAACCAGGTTCGAATGATCGAGCGGGACGGCAATCGAGCGCGATTTCAAGAGGAAGGGGCCGGGATGCTGGGCGCAGAGGAGCGAGTCGTGGAGCTCGATCGACTGAAAGACCGTCCGCAGCTCGTGGTAACCGTCCGGCCGCGTGCCGAAGATGCGGAGATCGAGGTTGACCTTCGCATGCGCCCGCACCATCAATCGCAAAGGCTTCCGGCTCACTCGCCTCCCCTGTCGCCGAGAGGGCCGGAGCGGCGGAGCTCTTCGAGGGTCAACGGAACGGCGTCTTTGGGGATCTCGAGCTCAAAAACCTTCGGATCGATGGGCACGTTGATCTCGACCTGCGAGACACGCAGCGCCAGGTCGGCGACCGAGGTCTTCACAAAGACCGTCCCGGGACGTCCGGCCTTGAAATCGCCGTACTGGACGGTGACGCCGCCACGCGTGGCGCCGGCCACACGCCAGCGCCCTTCGATCCTCTGCAGGTAGACCGTGCCGTTTCCAGACTCGATGGCCGCCCAGTCATCGCCGAAGGCACGCCCACTCGAGGGGACGACCTTCTCCAGTCCGCACCCGGCAACAGCGGAGCGCAACTGCACCGGGTCGAGCGCGACGCCCGCGAGTGCTTCAACAATCGCCGAGGGTTCCGTGTCGGCCAGCACCCGGTTTTCGCGTGGAAGTTGCAGCGTCGCCTTGCCGCCGCGGCCGATCAGGATGAACACCGCCTTGCCAAACGGCGCCAGGCCTTCGAGGACGATGTCGGCGGGGGCCGCGAGGCCGGCGTTGATCCGGCCGCGCAGTTTCGTATCACCTGCGCGTCCGGAGAGCGCGAGTTCGGCGGTGATCGTCTGCACCGCGCCGCACTCCTGCACGGCCTGGTCGTACGCGGTGGCGAAGCCGTCGAAGGGAGTGCCGGCGCCGGTGGGCAGTGACGGGCGGGCCGGCGGACCGCACGCGGCGACCAACGCGAGGAGGCCAGCCGCGGCACGCGACCTCCGGCGCATTACTTCTTGATCCGCCCGCGCGCCTCGCGCAGCTTCTTTTCGACCGCGGCGCGGTCGATGGACTCGCCGTCCCCCGCGAGCGCGCGCTCCCACGCAGCCACGGCATCGGCGAAGCGGTCCTGGCGGAATCGCAGCTCGCCAAGGTGGTCCTGCACGACCGAGTTCCTGGGCAGCTGCGAGGCGGCGTCGGTGAGCGACTTGTCCGCCTCGGCGAGGTTTCCCTGCTTCAGATAGGCCCACCCGAGGCTGTCGAGATAGGACGGATTCCCCGGCTCGAGGCGGAGGGCGCGCTGCACCAGTTCGATCGCCTCGGGCACCCGGTCGCCGCGGTCGGCCATCATGTACCCAAGAAAGTTCAGCGCTGCCGAGTCGAGCGGGTCCTTGGCGATCAGCTCTCGCAAGGTTTTCTCGGCTTCCGCCACACGGCCCGCCTCCTCGTGAAGCTGTGCCTCCATGAGCGGCCCGCGGCGATCGTTGGGGAACGTCAGGCGTAACCGGGCCGCGGTGGCCGCCGCACCCTCCGGGTTCTTCAACTGCCGTTCGGATTCGGCGAGCAGGTACAGCAACGCGGCGTCGGGCTTCGCGCGCTTGTCGATGCCCTCCTTCAAGACGGTGCGCGCCTCGGCGGGCGCGCCAGCGTTCAAGAGCGCTGCCGCACGACCGCCGAGAAGATCCGCCCGAGGGTTCGCCGCCTGCGCACGCGCATAGGCGTCGGCCGCTTCCTTCCAGCGTTGCTGCTCTTCGTACAACTGCGTCAGCTTCACCCACGTGGCGAAGTGGGTCGGGATTGACCTTGAGCGCCCCCTCCAGCGTGACGATGGCGTCGTCAATGCGCCCGGCGCCTTCCTGCGCGGAGGCGAGCAGCCTTGCCCCCTCGGTGTATTGCGGCTGCTCCTCGAAGATCCGTCGCAGGGAGCTGACGGCCTTGTCGAACTGTCCCGCGCGCAGCTGGAGCTTGCCAAGCATCAAGACCAGGTTGAGATCGCTGCCGTCGCCGCGCGCCTTTTCGAGCGCCGCGATGGCGCGGGGCGCGTACTGAGAGGGATCGTCCCCCGGACGCAACGGCTTCTTCTGGTCCGCGAGGATCGCCATGATGGTCCCGAGGATGCGGTTCGCCTCGCGGTTGTTGGGGTCGCGCTTCAGCGCCTCTTCGGCGGCGGTGAGCGCCTCGGCCGCGCGATCCTGGCGCGCGTAGAGGCCCGCGAGCTCCGCGCGCAGTTCCGCGGAGTCAGGAACGATCGCGATCGCCTTCTGCAACGAGGCGATCGCCTCATCGATCTTCCCGGTGCTTTCGAAATGCCGCGCGACCAGGAAGTAATAACCGGCCGAGCCGTCGGGCGGGTCCGCGGGTTTTTGCGCGTCACGCGCGTGCAGCGGCGTCGCGACGAGCAGGCACACGAGGAGAACCGGAGCAAAACGCCGCATGTGACTGACTATAATAGCCGTTCGGGAGGAATGCGATGGCTGTCGACCAGGAACTGCTCGAGATACTCGCCTGCCCACAGTGCAAGACGAAAGTGGAGCTGATCAAGAACGGCACGGCCCTGAAGTGCCCCACGTGTAAGCGGGTATTCCCGATCAAAGACGATATCCCCGTCATGCTGCTCGACGAAGCGACGATCGAACAATGAAAACTGCCAAACCTCAAACTCCAAACTCCAAAGAGACACGGAGGTTTGGAGTTTGAAGTTTGGAGTTTGGAATTGAGATGAAGGTTCTCCTCATCCGGTTGCGTCTGATAGGAGATGTCGTTTTCACTACCCCGATCCCGCGCGCGCTGAAGCGGGCGTTCCCCGGCGCCCGGGTGTCATATCTCGTTGAAGACGCGGCGGCGCCGGTCGTCGCGCATAATCCTCACATCGACGAGCTGATCGTGATCCGGCGCGTGCGCGGGTGGCAACGGGTCCGGGACGACTTTGCCCTCGCGCGGCGGCTTCGTGGCGCGAAATACGACGTCGTGGTCGACCTGCACGGTGGGCCACGCAGCAGCTGGCTGGCGTGGGCGACGGGCGCCCGCCAGCGCATCGGCTATGACGTCCAGGGGCGCAGTTGGATGTATACCCGCACGGTCGAACGGGCCCGGGAGCTGCGGGCGCGGCACTCGGTGGTGAACCAGTGGGATCTGCTCCAGGCCATCGACGGCTGGCCGCCCGGCGGACCCGATCCGGCACGAGACGCGGTCGATATGCCGATAGATCCGGAAGCGGCCGCGTCGATCGACCGTCGGTTGTCCGCGGCAGGCATCGACGCGACGCACGAGTTGATCGTCGCGCACGTGAGCGCGGGGAACCCGTTTCGACGGTGGCCGGAGCCGGCGTTCACGGAACTGCTGACGAGACTCGCCGAGGGATCCGACCGGCGACGGATCGTCGTCAGTTCGGGTCCGTCGGACCGCGAAGCGGCGGACCGGATTGCCCGCGCGGCGCGCGAGCGGCTCGGTGAAGCCGCGTCACGGATCGTGGAGTTCGGCGAATTCAATCTCGGCGAGCTGCGAGCGCTGATCGGCCGCAGCCGACTGTTCGTGGGGGGCGATACGGGACCGCTGCACATTGCGGCGACGACGGCTACGCCCATCGTGGGGATTTACGGTCCGACGCTGCCGGCACGGTCGGCCCCGTGGCGCGACCGGTCGATTCCGACCGAATCGGTGGAGTTACACGGCCTCGCGTGCCGTCCCTGCGACCAGCGGGAGTGTGCGCCTGGCGATTTTCGATGCCTGACATCATTGAAGCCCGAGGACGTGATCTCGGCAGCCGAACGAGTGCTGCGCTAGAGCAGACAGCCTTCGTCTCGCTGCTGCTGTTCGCCGCCGCGCTGCAGGTGTCGATCGCCGCCGCGCAGGCGCTGCTCGCGCTGACCGCGGTGCTCTGGATTGCGCTGATCGTCAGCCGGCGCGAGAAGATCGACGTGCCGTCGATGTTCTGGCCGTTGGCCGCCTACGCGGGCATGACGCTCGTCTCGACGATCTTCTCGATCGACCCCGACGTCAGCATTCGGGACGACAAACAGCTGCTGCTCTACGCGATCGTGCCCATCGCGTACCGCCTGCTTCGCCCCTCGACTGCGCTCGGGACAAGCCCCTCGACTGCGCTCGGGGCAGGGGGCCGCCGGGCGCTGACCGCCGTCGAAGTCGTGATCACCGTCGGCGCGATCAGCGCCGCCATCGGCCTCGTCCAGTTCGGCATCCTCAAGTTCGACGAGAGCGGACTGCGTCCGCGTGGCGCGCTCGGGCTCTACATGACCTACTCCGGGCAGCTGATGCTGGTCGCCTGTGTGGCGGCCGCCCGCGTCATGTTCCAGGGGGGCGAGCGCATCTGGTCCGCGCTGGTGCTTCCCGCGCTGCTCGTCGCGCTGGTCACGACGTTGAGCCGCAATGCCTGGATCGGCGCCTGCGTCGGCATCGGCCTGCTCTTCGTGCTGCGGGACTTCCGCCTCTTTGCGTTCGTGCCCGTCGTCGCCGCCCTCTTCTTCGCCTTTGCCCCCGCGACGATCAGCGATCGGCTGTTCTCGGTGGTGCAACTGGAGCACAAGTACGGCGATACGGCCGCCACCGAAGCGAGCGTGCAGTCCAACCGGGACCGTATCGCCATGGCGAAGTCCGGGCTGCGGATCATTCGCGACCACCCGCTGACCGGCGTCGGTCCCGACATGCTCATCCAGGTGTACCCGGTCTACCGGGACCGCGACGCCGTCAACCAGCTGAATCCGCATCTCCACAACGTGCCGTTGCAGATCGCCGCCGAACGCGGCCTGCCAGCACTCGCGATCTGGCTCTGGTTCATCGTCGTCCTCGTGCGGGATTTCATCCGGCAACGACGCAGGGCCGCAAACCCCTTCCTGCCGACCGCGGGCCTGGCGTGTGTCGCCGCGACGCTGGCGGCCGGCATGTTCGAGCACAACTTCGGCGATTCGGAGTTCCTGATGCTGTTCCTTCTGCTGGTGACCCTGCCCTACGCCGCCCTCAGAGAAGCCGGCGAGTGATGGACCTCACGCAGCTGCTCTCCTCGATTCGCGAACGTCCGATCCTGGTGATCGGCGACGTGATGCTCGACCACTTCGTCGTCGGATCGGTCGACCGGATTTCACCGGAGGCCCCGGTGCCGGTGGTCCGCTTCGCGCGCGAGGACTACCGGCTCGGCGGCGCCGCCAACGTGGCGGCCAACATCCGGGCGCTCGGCGCCGACGTCGAACTGATCGCGCTCGCCGGCAACGACGCCGAGGCCGACCGGCTGCGCACCGAGCTGACGCAGATCCGCGTCGGATCTTCAGGCCTCGTCATCGATTCCGGCCGGATCACGACCCGCAAGACCCGCGTCGTCACCACGCGCAATCAGCAGGTGGCACGAATCGACTACGAAAACGACGAAGAAGTGAGCGGCGTCGCCGAGAACACGCTCGTCTCCCAAATCGAACGCCTCGCGCCGGCGGCGTCGGCGATCCTGCTCTCGGACTATCTCAAGGGAACGATCTCGAAGCGGGTGGCGGCGGCGGCGATCGCGGCCGCGAAAACACACGGCATCCCGGTGACGATCGACCCCAAGGTGCCGCACACGAACTACTACAAAGGGGCGACGCTCATCACCCCGAATCACCACGAGGCGGCGGCCATTACCCACATGCGGCTGCGCGGCGACGACGAGACCGCCGCGGCCGCGCGACGCTTCCGCAAAGCCACCGGCTGCGAGAATGTGCTCATCACCCGCGGAGAGCACGGCATGTGGCTGCACACACCCTCCGGCGACACGTCCTTACCCGCGGAAGCGCGCGAAGTCTCGGACGTGACCGGCGCCGGCGATACGGTGATCGCGACGATCACTCTCGCGATGGCCGCCGGCGTACCACTCGTCGAAGCCGCCCGCCTCGCCAACCGCGCGGCCGGGATCGTCGTTGGGAAGTTTGGGCCGGCGACGGTGACGCCGGACGAACTCCGCTAGTCTCGTCGAGCGACAGCCGCTCTACCCGTCCGGGCGACAGCCACTCATAGGTAAAGAGCTTTTGCCGCGGATGACGCTGATGCACGACGGATGGACGCGGATTCGACCCTCGCTGACGATGTCCTACCGGGTCGCGGCCGCCCTTCGGGCGGCAGCACGGGTATGCGCATGCAAAAACAAGCCGCGATGGATAGTGAACGCGGTTTGTTTTTGCACGCGCATACCCGTGCTAGCGCCGGCCGCAGGCCGGCGCCGCGACCCGTTGAGCATCAGCGGCGATCCGCTGGATCCGCGAAATCCGCGGCTAATACCAGCGTCGCTAACTACCCGATCGCTGCTGGTAACGAGGAGGGCTAGCGCCCCCGAAACCAGCGGCGAAGCTTCTCGACTCGGCCGGGGCGCGATTCCGAGGGCAGATCGAATCGGGCCTGGCCCGAAGTGCCTCGGCAGCTGCGCCCGGCGTCAATCGGCGGCGATGGGCGTCATCGAGACGGCGAGTGATTTCGGCGTCGAACTTCTCCTTGTTGCCCCAGTAGTGGGTGAACCATTGCTCCGCGGAGCGAAGACGTCCTGTGCGCGAGAACACTAGGCCCACAACGAGCTGCTCGGTGGCGAAGTGACGAATGCCTGCGGCGGCCATCGCATCGTAAAGGGTCAGTGCGTCGTCGAGTAGCCCCGCGGACGCCGCCGGCAGGGCGAGCACTCCCGAGTTCCACATCGCATCGGCAGCGCGGAACTGCCAGCCATCGAAAGTCTTCCCGTTCAGTTGCCCCCAGAGCTTGCGGTTCCCGGATCGCCGGCTAGCGCCGAGGTCGAACTCTCGCTTGTGCATGAAGAGGTCGCCTGCGGCCAATGCGTCAGCGAACGGTTGCAGGTCCGCGATCGCCAGGGTGTCGGCGTCCAGCAACGCCAGGGCGCCTTCACGCGGCATCACCTGGCGCGCGGCGGCGATCTTCTGCCGCATCGAGAACTGGTGCTCGCCCCGCCAGCTCTGAAGCTCGCCTGGCACCAGCACGCGGATGCGAAGGATGTCGGCGAACCAGGCATAGCGGTCCGGACGATCGGTGATGACGACGATCTCTCGCGGTTGCGGCGCGTGGGCGAGCAGCGAGAGCACGACCATGCTCGCCTGCCGGTGAATCGAATTCTGGCTTCCGTACGCGAGGACCGCGTAGCGGACGCTCACTGTCCCTCGCAGCGATTCGTGAGGAGGAGGAGCTCGGGCAGTGGCTCACGCGCGAGGATGTTCCTGAGCTTCACGTCGAATGTCGGCACCCGGTGGAGCACACAGGCGCGGCCTTCGAGCGACGTCCTCATCCCTTCGTAGTCGCGCGCGGATACCACCCCGTACACCCGTTCTGGCGATCGCATCGCGTTGACGAAGCCTTCCGCCGAATAGTGCGGCTCGACGTGGTGGCGCAGGTAATAGACCATGCTCGGCAACGCCACGTTGAAGTGCGCGATCCGGTCGTCGGGCTGCAACCGATCGCGCAAGAAATCACTCAGCGGAGGCACCGGCTTGTAGCGCTCGAACGACGGCAGCACGCGCAGCACGAAGACCCAGTTGAACACGATGAGCGCGGCGAGCAGCACGGTGACGGCGCCGGGCACCCGCCGCGTCATCGCGAGCGTTGCCGCCACGAGCCCGCCGATCACGACGACGGTGCCGGCGAGAGTGATTCCATCGATGGCGTAAACGCTTCCCGCCCCGCCCAGGAGATAGAGGACGCCCGCCCCGAGCGCGGCGAACAGCAGCGCCACGAAGACCGTCGTGATCGTTGCGGTACGCGGGACCTCCTGCCATCGCACCAGGGCCGTCGCGCCCAGCGCGGCAACGGCTGGCACGATCGGAAACACGTAAAGATCCTGCTTGTCGTGCGAGAACGAGAAGAACAGCACGATGGTCAGAATCCAGAGCCACAGAAGGGTCTGGATGCGGTCGTGCCGGCCGTTACGAAACCACAACACCGCCGCGACAACGAGGAAGAGAGAGAACGGAAACCCGTCGCCAAGCACGACCGGGCCGTAGAACCACCAGGGCCGCGGCGTGACCTGGCCGATGCCGCTCGTGAACCGACCGATGTTCTCGCCGAGAAAGAACGAAACGATGTACGTCCAGCCATCCCTCAGATAGAGCGCGTAGTACCAAGGGGCGACGATGGCGAGAACGATGAGGATTCCGAGCGGGATCATCATCTCGCGTGCGCGGCGCAGCTCGCGGTGCGCGATGAGATACAACGCGAAGACGAGCCCCGGCAATGCCGCTGCGACAGGTCCCTTGGTCAACACACCGAGGCCGACGCTCACGTACATCAGCACGAGGAAGAGACGCCGCCTCCCCGGGTAACGCTCGCTGAGTGCGAAGAACATCAGCGTCACCGCCATGAACGCGCTGACCCAGATGTCGATGAAAATCCGTCTCGCAAACATCACGAGCCGCGGATCGGCGGCCAGGCCTACGGCCGCAAAGAGCGCGGCCGCTCTCGGTTCCGCGGTTCGCGGTTCGCCGGTTCCCGGTTCTGGGTTCCAGGTTCCCGGTCAACGAACAACGAACAACGAACAACGGTGAACGCGAGAACGAAAGCGACCGCGATCAGAACCATGCCGCCGATCGCGATGCCGAGGCGTTGCACGCCGACCGAGACGCCGAACAGTTTGTAGAGGCCGGCGACCATCCAGTAGCTCAGGACTGGCTTGTTCAGGCGCGCCTCGTAGTTGAACATCGGGAACACGTAGTCGCCGCGCTCCATCATTTCGCGCGGGGTTTCCACGTAGTACGCCTCGTTGGCGTCCCAGATCGACGAGCCGCCGAGATCGATGAAGTACGGGACCACGGCGGCGACGAGCAGCAATGGGAGGACGAGGCGCAGCGACAGTGCACGCATCACTGCGCCTCCTCCTGCGATCGGCGATACGCCATCGCACATCCCGCAATCACCAGCGTCAGCACGGCCAGGAAGTACCAGGGACCGCGGCGATCGAAACGGCCAATCCACAGCAGAACCGCGAACGGCACGAGCGCCGCCCCGCTGATCGATGCCAGCGGCAGCGCCGCGGTCAGGTGGTGCACCTCGGACATCGGTGACAACAGCGGCGTCGCGGCAAGGTACACCCAAGCCACGTGCGACGTGCGCACGTCCGCACGTCGCACGTCGCACGTGCGCACGTCGCACGTGCCAAGCGACGAGTCCGCCGACGACCGCGAGCGCGGACGCCACGACGATCGCACGCCCTGGCGCGGACCCTGTGAGCCAGCCGATGAATCCGTACACGCTGAAGAAGATCTCGCGGCCGTGCGGATCGGCCGATTGCGTGCGCGCCAGGATGAAGTTGTGCAAGTAGTCGCCGTACATGGGCCACAGGCGTCCGCGGACGACGATCCAGGGTAAGAGGATGAAGGCGACGGCCCAGGCGAACGCCTGTGCGACGAACGTGAAGCGGCGCCTCACGGCCCAATAGACCAACAGCAGTGCCGGCGTCAGCTTGATCGCGATCGCGGCACCCAGCAGCGCCGGCGCGATCGAGGGCCGCGCCTCAGCCAGCGCAACCGACGCCACGACCAAGCAGAGAACGATGAGGTTCACCTGGCCGTTGAGGAACTCGATCTGCAGCACGTCGCCGAAGATGGCCACGAGGATCACGATGGCCGCGGCGCCGGACACTTCGTGTCGGCCGAACCGCAACCGCGCGGCGCGAAGCACGTAAATGAGGCACGCCCACTGGAGCACGAACCAGGCGACGCTGGCGGCCCGAACGGGAAGCGACGCCAGCGGCCGAATGACGGTCGCGAGGAAGAGCGGATAGATGTACGGGAAACGATCCGGCAGGTGATACGGGTCCTGTTGCGCGTAGAGCGCCTTCGAGGCCGCGAGATAACCCACCAGGTCGTTCCCGCTGGAACGCTCCGCCTTGCGGATCGTTTGCCCGCACCAGATGACGGCGAGTGCCGCGAGCAACGCGACCGCGACGAAGGTGGCACGCATTGGTCCGGCACGTCAGTGCCGGAAGTGCCTCCGTCCGGTGAAGACCATCGCGATCCCATGCTCGTCGGCGGCCGCAATGACTTCGGCGTCCTTGACCGATCCTCCGGGCTGTACGACCGCGGTGGCGCCCGCCTTGGCGAGCGCATCGAGCCCGTCGCGGAAGGGAAAGAACGCATCGGAGGCCGCCACCGATCCCTGCAGCTTCCCGGCCGCCTTCATCACCGCGACATTCACCGCGTCCACGCGACTCATTTGCCCGGCGCCCACCGCCAGCGTCCTGTCGGCGCCGGTGAAGACGATCGTGTTCGACTTGACGTGCGCACAGACGCGCCACGCGAAGCGCAACGCCGTCCATTCCAGCAGCGTGGGTTCGCGTTTGGTGACGACGCGGATCGAGGCATCGGACGCTGGCGGCCATGGAACCTGTGCTTCGGTCACACGATCAGGCTGTTGCATGAGCATGCCGCCGAGGAACGTGCGCATCTCGCTCGGGGGCTGGCCCAGCATCGGCTCGAACGCCTTCGAGAAGTCGGTCGTCACCACGCGCAGATTCTGCTTTGTCGCCAGCACCGCGCGCGCCTCGTCGTCGATGCCTGGCGCGATCACTGCTTCAATGAACGTCGCCGTCAACGCCTTGGCGGTGTCGACGTCGATCGAACGATTCACGCCCACGATCCCGCCGAACGCGGAGAGCGGATCTGCCTCGCGCGCGCGGACGTAGGCCTCTTCCGCTGACGTGCCCGTGGCGACGCCACACGGATTCGTGTGCTTGATCACGACGCCGGCCGGCTCGGTGAACTCGAGGGCGATCCGCAACGCCGCGTCGAGATCCAAAAGGTTGGTGTAAGACAGCTCTTTACCCTGGTGAACTTTCCAGTTGCGGGAGGTCTCGGCGGGATACGGCACCCAGGAGGCCTTCTGGTGAGGGTTCTCGCCGTACCGCAGGTCCTTTGGCTGCTGATGCGGATGAATGGGCCCTTTCGCACCCGTCCGCTGTACATCAGCTCCCCTTCACCTCGGTGTGCGCCATCGTCATGGCGATCATCCCGTCGTATTGCGCGGTGTGCATGAAGGTCTTCTTCATGAGGCCGAGACGAAAGTCGAGCGAAGGCCCGCCGTCGTGTCCGAGCTCCGCGAGCACCTTTGGATAATCGCCGGGATCGACCACGACCAGGACATCGCGGAAGTTCTTGGCGGCCGCCCGCAGGAGGCTCGGACCGCCGATATCGATTTCCTCGACCAGCGCATCGAAGGCCGTATCGAGGTTATCGGCGGCCTTGCCGAACGGGTAGAGGTTCACCACCACGAGGTCGATGGGCTGTATGCCCTGGGCAGCGATCGCAGACAGGTCGTCGGGACGGTGCCTGCGGGCCAGGATGCCGCCGTGGATGGCCGGGTGGAGGGTCTTGACGCGGCCGTCCATCATCTCCGGGAAGCCGGTGACGTCCGACACGTTGGTGACGGCCAGGCCGGCCTCTGAGAGGGCTTTCGAGGTCCCTCCGGTCGAAATCAGGGAGATGCCCACGGGCCGCCAGGCCCCGGGCGAACTCGACCAGGCCGGTCTTGTCGGACACACTCAGGATCGCGCGCATAACGGGAATTTCCTCAAGATTCTTGACATTCTGGCGTCCCCCCCGTACCATTGCGCCGGCGTCGGACATACCGGCGTCGCAAGCCGAGGCCGCCAACTCGCGGTCTTTTTTTATGCTTCACGCCCCGTGCTCCGCTGGAGCATAGGTGGATGAAGCGGGTGACACGGCGGCGGGTAAACGCCGCGAATTGCAAGGCAGGAAAAGTACGATGCGTATCACAGGCAAGGTCAAGTGGTTCAACAACGCCAAGGGTTACGGATTCATTGAACGTGACGGCGGCAGCGATGTGTTCGTCCACTTCTCGGCGGTCCAGGGCAACGGCTTCCGGACCCTGGAAGAAGGCCAGGCGGTCGAGTTCGAGATCGTCGACGGCCCGAAGGGCCCGCAGGCCGGTAACGTCACCAAAGTGAGCTAAGCACCCGATTCGGGGCCGGGTCGCAAGGCTCGGCCCCGGAATCGTTTTTTCCTGCCTCTCCTCTCCGCCTCATTCGGATTCTTTCAAGCCCCGGGCCGTAAACGTCACCTGCCCCTGGGCGACCGCGACACGGAACGCCACTTCCGAACTCCCCGACTCCTTGAACTTCGCGACCTGGTCTTTGACCAGGGCCGCGAAGCGATGGAAGGGCACCGTGTCTCCGCCGGACTCCCGCCGCGCATCCATCAACGAATCGTAGAGCGCGTGGAGCTTGTCGATCTCGCGCACGGGATCCTTGAAGGCCGTGACGTGGAGGATGCGCGTGTCGGTGTTTTCGGCTTTCTGCTTGACGTGCTCCTTGGGCGGCGGCTGCGCGAACGGCCCCGGCCGTCCCTCTTCGCGCGCGCGCAGGCCGCGGTCCCACAGTTCGGCGAACTTGGCGAAGCGCGCTTGCAGTCCTTGAAAGCGGAATCGATCCCCGGACCCGTCGATCCGCCGGCGGTCCCAGCGTTTGAGCAACGCTTCGACGCGCTTGCGCGTCTCCCACGGCGGACGCGGCAGGCGGCCGGCGAAGAACATGTTGTACTCGCCCTCCAGCTGCTTCAGATCGGCCGCCAGCTGGTTGAGATCGTGTGCGATATCGGGTTCTTCGGCCATGGATCAAAGGGCCTCGCTCTCAACTCCCAACTCCACAACTTCCAACTCCCAAAGTCGGATTCTCGCGCATTGGAACAAATCCGTGTTCATCCGCATCAATCCGTTTGGGAGTTGGGAGTTGGGCGTTGTGGAGTTGGGAATTGCCACGCGTCAGTCACCGGATCAGAAACCACACGAGCGGCAACCACAGCTCGCGCGCGTACGGGACCGGCTTGTCGTCGATGAGGACGTCGGTGGAGTCGAAGCGGCCGACGATTTCGAAGAGCGCGCGCAGCTTCACGGCGTCCGACGGAAAGAAGCGAACCCGGTGCCGCAGCGTCGGGCCGGCGCCCAGGTCGCGAAACTCCGCGGCGCCGCGCGCCAGTTCGAGCGCGCGCGCGTAGTCGGGTCCCTCGAACGGCGAGAACTCGACCGACAGAGAGAACGGAAGATTGGGCTTGCCGAAGAGCGCTTCCGCCAGCTCCGGGTGCAACGCCGCGAGTTCCTCGGCGGTCGGCTGCTCCGGCAAATCGACATACGGCCAGAAACGCTCGACGGGACGATAGTCGCGGGCGGGAGCTTCCGGAGGCGTGTTATCTGCCATGCAGTTCGCTAATTCTACCCTCCTGCTGTCGTTGAATAGAATGGATGGATGCACGAGGCTCGGGGCGTCCCTTCTATCGAGCAGTTGCGACAGCGGCCCGCGATGGTGGCGCTGGCGGAGCAGTTCGGCAGGGCCGTGGTCGTCGAGGCGCTGCGGGCGGAGGCGGACGTCGTTCGAGAAGTGCTGGCCAAGGGGCATCAGGTCACGGACATCCCGGCACGCATCGAAGAAGGGGTCATCGCGCGGCTGGCCGTCACCCATGGCGGATCGCTCCGTCCTCTGATCAACGCGACGGGTGTGATTATCCACACGAACCTGGGCCGGGCGCCGCTCGGCGAATCCGCGGCGCAGAGCGTCGCGCGGCTCGGCGCGGGATACACCAACCTCGAGTACGACATTCCCAAGGGCACGCGCGGCACGCGCGACGTCCACGCCGAGCGGTTGCTCACGTCGCTCACCGGGGCCGAAGCCGCGTGTGTCGTCAACAACAACGCCGCGGCGACGCTGCTCGCGCTGGCCGCGCTCGCGAACGGACGCGAGGTGCTCGTGTCGCGCGGAGAGCTGGTCGAGATCGGCGGCGGCTTCCGCGTGCCCGACGTCATGGCGCAATCGGGCGCGGTGCTGCGCGAGGTCGGCACCACGAACCGAACGCGCGCCGCCGACTATGCGGCGGCCATCGGCGAGCGCACGGCGGTGATCCTGCGGGTGCATCCCTCGAACTTCCGCGTCGAGGGGTTTACGGAACGGCCCACGCTCGACGAACTCGTCGCGCTCGGGCGCCGGTTCAAGATCCCCGTGCTCGAGGACCTGGGGAGCGGGCTCTTACGATCGGGGCCGGTGGCGCTGAACTCGCTGCGCGCCGAACCCACCGTCACGAACAGCATCGCGGCCGGCGTGGACGCCGTGATGTTCAGCGGCGACAAGCTGCTCGGCGGCCCGCAAGCCGGCATCATCGCGGGCACGCGTGCGGCCCTCGATCCGATCCGCCGTCACCCGCTGATGCGCGCGTTGCGCGTGGGCAAGATGACGTACGCCGCGCTCGAAGCCACCCTTCGTTCGCACGCTGCCGAACGCTGGGACGAGCTGCCGGTCATGCTGATGCTGACAATGACGAAAGAGTCGATCGCGACGCGGGCCGAAGCAATGGCGCGTGCGGTGCGCGGCGGCGGTTTACGCGCCACGGTGGTTGACGGTGAGTCCACGATCGGCGGTGGCAGTGCGCCCGGCGCAACGCTCCCCACCAGCCTCGTGGTGTTGCAGCACCAGACGTTGAGCGCCGACGCCATGGAATCCCGGCTCCGCTCGCTCGATCCCCCCGTGATCGCCCGCATCCAGAACAATCGCGTCGTTCTCGACCTGCGCACCGTTCCGGCCGCCTTCGACACCGAACTCGCCGAGCTCCTAACCACCCTCCGGGGGTCAAACCCAACTCAGACCCAGCTCAGACCTGACTCAGACTAGGGTCTGATTAGTCTGAGCTGAGTCTGAGTCTGAGTCTGAGCTGAGTCTGAGCTGGGTCTGAGCTGGGTCGGCGGGTCTTACATGCCCGAGGGGGTTTTGCGCAGCATGCGGGTGCTCTGGCCGACCGGGCGGCCATCGACGCTGACCACGACCCGCACGAGGTAGTCCCCGGGTGGCAAGGATGCGATCGGCACGGTCCCGGTGATCGTTCGACGGTCCCCGGCTCCGGCCGCGAGGCTTGCCGCACCGACGCTCAACACCCGACCGTCAGCAACGGAAACGACGTCCGCGCGGGCGGTAATGGCGCCGGGCGCCTGCCCGTAGACCTCGACGACCACGGCGGCGGCCTGGTCGGTGCCGAACACGAGTTTCGGCGTGAAGCGGGAATCGTAAATGGTGCCGAGGACGAGGCCGCTCAGTCGAAGGGGCTCCGCCTCCAACAGCCCGGCGACGAGGTCGTAATCGACGGTTCCCTGTCGTCCATCGCTGTCCAGCGCCGCGACCCGCAGCCGATACACGCCGGGGCGCACCTCGCCTGCGGCAAGCGACGGCCGCATTCCCAGGGCCGCGGGGGACGCCGTCCATTTTCCAACCAGCTGGCCCTTGGAGTCGAACAGCCCGAAGACGGCGGCCGTGAGCTTCGATCCGCGTTCAACGGTCTCGAGCGCGGCGACTACGTTGACCTTGTCACCCGAGCCGAGCGAGGTATACGCCGCCAGGCGAAGCGGCAAGGCGCGATACACGATGCCGTCGCGCAGCATGTCGTCCGGCTTCTTCGCGCTGCTATCCCGCTCGGGGGGCTTTGCGATGACGACATCGGGGCGAGCACGGACCCGTACGCCTTCACGCTTGAGCGTGAGCTGCATGCGTCGCGCCGCCCCCGTTCGCTCCGAGGCGTCGGCGTCGATGGTCGCGACGTAGTACCCCGCGGAGGCGGTTGCCACCTGCGTCAAGGTCTCATCGTCGGGCCCGACGATCCGAAGGAATTCCCCGGAGGCGGCACCGGCGAGACTCTCGAGCCCACCCCTATCCTGTTCCGCCGCGGCAAAGCGACTGACGGTCCGGTCGGCGGTGGGGTCGATTTCCATGTCGTCCGGCTGCACCACGAAGACGTGCGCCCCGGACCGCGACGCGGCGGCGCCGACTCTCTGGAAATCATCCAGCCTGATTTCGCAGGGCCCTGGAGCCCGATTGGCTGGGGCATCACGGCGCGGGTTGAGCATTCCCGACGACACGACCGCCACGAACTTGGGTCCTTCGAGGGGAGCGATGCTGCCGAGTACGTCCTCGACGGCATTCAGCAGAAGTCGGGACCGGCACGAACGGTCCTGCTCGGTGTCTTGCCGCGACGCGCGGCCGACGAACCGGCGAAGCGCGGCGACGACCTTCTCATGGTCGCTGGTGAAATCCGACTCGACGTACCCGCGCGGCGCCTTGATAAAAGAAACCTGGTCGCGAGGGCCCAACGCCGTCACAAAGCGCACCAGGGCGTTGACGACGTTCTTCTCCGCTCCCGCGCGGATCGACTCGTGGTCGACGATCAACGACACCCACCGCCCCGCCGATTCCGTCAGGTTCGAGCCATACGGCACATCGAGGTCGCGCGACACCGCTGTCTGCGCGGCCAGCGGATCGCGCAGGGGAAGGCTGACGAAGCGCAGAGATCGGATGTCGCGTGGGCGGCCATCCACGCGCAGGACGACTTCGTCGGCGCGCAGGTCGTAGACGACACCGTCGGGTCCGTTGGCGAAGAACTCCACGGCGACGGTCGCACCCGCGCGCTTCGACGCTGACGGTTCCTGCGCCGCTGTGCCGGCACAGAGCAGGGCGATCAGGACGGCTGCCTGGCACAAACGGGATGTGGTCATGAGCAAAAAAAACGGGGCGCCTGCACATGGCAGGCGCCCCGCTCGATTAGAGGATCACCTCAGCCTACCAGTTGACCCGGATACCGAAGCTGGTGATACGGCCACCCGCATCCTGTGATGCGTTGAGGTCGCGGGCGGCGCCGGTGACTTCCCAGTTGGCCGCACTGGCACCCGTCTGCACACCGATGGGCGTGAAGTTGATGTTGTTGAACACGTTGTAGAGGTCCATCCGCGCCTCGATCGAACGGCTGCCGCCGAGGCGGAAGCGCTTCACGAAGGCGAGGTCCGTCTTGCCGAACCAGGGGGAAGTGATCAGGTCCACTTCGGGCTGGCCGCAGTCACCGGCGATGTAGGCGGCGCAGGCCTCATTGCTGCGACGGGTGAAGTACTGGCCCGTCGGCAGCGCACCCGAGTACCCGGTCGTCGTGGTCGCCGACGTCTGGCTGAAGGCAATGATCGAGTTGTTGATCACTGCCTCGGGGAACATGTAGATGCGCTCCACGCCGTTCGCGTCCGCACGGCGATGGAACTTGAACATGTCCTGGACGTCGTCCTTGCTCATTCCCACCAGCTGGAAGCCGCCGATGTTGAACTTCTGTCCGCTCTGGAAGCGTCCAACGCCGTCGACCTCCCAACCGCCGATGAGGGCGTCTACCCACTTCGACGAGTTGGTGCCGAAGCGACGGCCGCGACCGAACGGCAGCTCGTACCCCCCATTCAACTTGATCGCCTGGTCGGGGCCGAGCGTGCTGGCGACCGAGTGCCAGGTCTCCTCACGCAGCGTGTTCCACGCCCAGGTGTTGCGCACACCCTTGACGTAGCTCGCCTGCACGTGCAGCCCCTGGCTGAGACGACGGCGCAGCTCGATCTGGATCGAGTTGTAGGTCGTCGGCCCGCCGTTGTTGCGGAGGAACGCGCCGCCATTGGCGCTCGTCGGGTTGGCCATGAAGAAGTTCGCCGCCAGGCCAGCGTTCGCGGCATTGGTCGCGAACGACGGGTTCTGGAGGCCGCTCGTGCCGGTGCCAGAGATGCCCGTGATATCCGGGTTGTAGGTGCGAAGCGCGTTGTACCAATTCGAGTTCGTGAAGTTCGCCCGACGTGTAGTTGGCCGGGTTCTGGTTCCGCGCGTCGTTCAGCGGGATCCCGTGGAAGTAGGCCATGAAGATCGGCAGTGGTGACGTGCCCGCACCCATATGCGCAAACGACGCGCCGCGGCCGGCGGCGACGTTGGCGCGTAGGTTCGCCTGCGCCTTTTGGAACTCCTGGTAGAAACCGTTCTCGAGGATGTTCCAGTTCTCACTGCCGTTGATGTTCCACTCGAAGGTCTGGCCGAGGTTCTGGTTGCCGATGTACTGGACCTCGATCGCCATGTTCCGTCCGAGCTGGCGCTGCCAACCCACGCTGTAGGAGTGGGTGTAGGACAGCCCGGTGTCCGGATAGAAGGCATTGATGCTGTCGGCCGTCGAGGGGACGAACGGGAAACTCAACACCGGAGCCGCCAGTGGTTGGAGGCGGCTGGGATCTCGCAGCAGGACCGGTAAGCCGGCGGCGTCGGTCCCGAGGTTGCCGAGCGCAATGCTGCGAGTGGCCGAGCGCGACGCGCCGGGGTTGGCGCCGAAGATGCTCGTGAAGCCGGAGAAGCCCGGGGCTTCGTAGGACTTCGCGTATCCACCACGGAAGACCGGCTCGGTGCTGAGGATCTTGCTCGCCCATCCCTCGCCGATCCGCGGCTGCCACACGATGCCGGCGCTCGGCGCGATGTTGTTCCAGTCGGTGTTGTAGGCCTTCGAGCCCTTCGTGTAAGGAACCAGCTGCGGCACGGACCCGGTCATCGTCCCGGGCTTGAACAGGTTGCCCTCGCCGGTAATGCCGTAGACCTGCCGATAGTCCTGAAGCTGCGTGTAGGAATCGGCGTCAGGCGTGAAGGGCGACTGGAGCTGCCACCGCAGGCCACCGGTCAGCGTGATCGACGGCTTCCAGCGCCACGAGTCGCTGACGAAGAGGCCGACCTCGTTGTAGCTCATCTCCTGCCGGCGCTCGCCGAGATACTGGTAGTTTTGGTCACCGTCGAGCACGAAGCTGCCACCGACCGAGCTGACACGGCCGGTGAGCATCGCGTACAGGTTCCGCGCGAAGCCCTGCTGGGTCGCATTCAACCCGCCGGGATAGTTGGCCGAGTTGCTGATGGGGTTGAACGCCGGATCGTTCGTCGACGTCGCGAACGTGATGGTCGGCGCGAGCTGCGTGATGTCCCAGTTGTCGGCGTAGTAGTTGTTGAACGAACCGCCAATCGCCAGCGTATGGGCCCCCTTCAGCCAGGTCAGCGTGTCTTCATACGTGGTCACCGGCGTATACCGCGTGCTCGGGGCGTTGGTCGACGCCGGCGCGGTGATCCCCGTTGCCGCCGCCTCCGACCGTCAGCGTGTTCAGGAACCAGCCGCCCGTGCAACCCGGCGTGTCACAGTCGAACGTGCTCTTCGTCACGTTGTCGAAGAAGTGCGTCGTGCCGCCCGAGAAGCCATAGCGCGCCTCGTTGACGAGGTTCTGACCGAACGTCGAACGCACAGCGCCAGTCCACGAGTAGCGGTGCGACCACTGACCACCCGTGTTGGTGAAGCCCGGGAATCGCGGCTCGCGGCTATTGAGGATGTCGATGTCCGACTCGAACCGGTTGTAACGGACCGTACCGGTCGCGCGGTGGTTCGGCGTGATGTTGTAGTCCAACCGCACCGTCGGGAAGTGGCGATACTGCTCGCCGCCGGGGCTGTAGTCGAACTTGTCGGTGTTGAGGTCCCAGTTCGAAACCGCGCCACCGGTAAAGCCCGTGACCGCGCTGCGCATGTCGGCGAACAGTTTCGCAACGATCGGGTCGATCGTGCCAGTCTGGCCGTTGGCAGCCGCCATCGCGAGCAGATTGATCTGGCGGTTCACACCAGCGTTGTCGGTGTAGGAGAAGAGGCCCTGCTGCGCCGCTTCCGTCGGAAGGTAACGGGTGCGCGAGACCTGGTTCGGCCAGAGGAACCACTCGTGGTTGTAGAAGTAGAACAGCTTGTCGGAGATCGCCGGGCCGCCGAGGCGGAACCCGGGCGTCTGCAGGCGGACGTCGTCGATGAAGTAATCACCACCCGCCGTCTTTGGACGATCGCGCTTGTTGAAGAAGTAGGGGGTGTTCATGCGCCACAGCCAGCCCCGCTTCTCGTTGCGCGTGTTGACGTCGTCGCTGTTGGTGCCCGCCTGGTTCCGCCACGAGTTGTACGCGGACCCCGTGAAGCGGTTCGAACCCGAACGCGTCGTCATGCGGATCTGCACCGACCCCGAACCCGACGCCTCCGCACCCGGGGTGGAGGTCGAGACGTTGATCTCCTCGACCGAGTCCATCAGCGGGCGGATATACATGAAGAATCCGTCACCCGCGCGGTTGGCGTTGTCCTGCACGTTGACGCCGTCGAGCGTGATGTTGAGGGCGCCCTGCGGCAACCCGTTGATCGTCGTGCCACGGCTGTTCATGCCGGTGGTCTGCGCGCCCGGAAGGGCGGTGACGAAGTCGAGCGCGGTGCGGGTCGTGAGCGGCAGCGACTGGATCTGCTGCACGTTGACGACGCGCGTCACGGCGGCACTCTGCGTCTGCATGATCGAACTCGCGCCTTCGACGACGACCGACTCGGTCAGCGCGCCGACTTCGAGCTTGACCGACACGGCAGCCGGCGTGCCCGCGACGACCTGGACGTCCGGCAGTACGGCGGACTTGAATCCCTGCAACGACACCGTGACGGTGTAGACGCCGGCGTTCACTGCGGGAATCGTGAAATTGCCTTCGTTATTGGTTACGGCCCGGAGCTCGCCGCCCGTCCCGTTGTTTTTCGCGACGACGTCGACGCCCGGGAGGACGCCGCCTTGCGAGTCCACGACCGTGCCATTGATGGAACCGGATTGCGCGTACGCGACTGATGTCATCGCCGACACGAATAGCAGCGACAGCATTACTGCGCGCAGAAGTCTGACCCTCATCCTTCGCTCCTTGCTGGACTTCCCACTACGTTCATTGAGTTGTAGCGATACAGGGCAGGGAACCTGCCCCGAAGGGACCGTACAGCGAAGGCCGGCACGCACAGTTGAGAAGGGTTCCGCGCCCGCACAGAAGCTCTCTCCCCCAAAAGAGCCTCAAGACGCGTCTCCCAGAATCCGGTGTTCCGCTGTTGTTCGGGACAGCTTACCGCACCAATGGCTGGGGTCAAGAAAAATGACGCGAACAAAACGGTAAGTCCTTCTGCATCAACAATTCAAGAAACCGAAGTTAGGGAATCCGAAAATCTGGATGCCGCGACGGGCGGGGAGTATGGACAGGTCTCACGGTACAAACGAAAGGCACGAGAGGAGTTAACAACTCCTCCTCGTGCCTCTCCGTCAGTTGCGTGTAACGGATTGCCTCTCGCTACCAGTTGATGCGCGAGACCAGTTGGATCACGCGGGCGGTGTTCGTGCCGGTCAACCCGGTCACGCGGTAATCCGACAACGTGCTGCTGGTGACGGTGACCGTTGGGAACGAAGTTCGCCTTGTTGAACACGTTCAACGCTTCGGCCGCGAATTCGAAATTCACGCGTCCCTTGATCAGCGTGCGCTTCGCAATGCGGAGGTCCGACTGCGCGAACGTGGGCCCGTGGATGACGAGCTCGCGCGTGCCGCCGCATTCGCCGAGGCCCTCGATGATCTCGAAGCAGCCGTCCCCTTCCGGCGGCGCGAAGTAGCGGCCGGTCGGCGCTTCACCCGAGTAACCGTTCGCCGTGGTGGGGCTCACCGCAAACGCACGGCGCGTGTTCTCGATGATGTCTTCCGGCCACATGTAGATGAACTTGTTCGCATCCTCGAAGCGCAGCTTGAACAGGTCCTGCACGTCGTCGCGTGACATGCCGACCAGTTTCACGTTCCCGAGATCGACCAGGCGGCCGCTCTGGATACGCGTGTTCATCCCGATCTCCCAGCCGCCGACGATGCGCTCCATGACCGGGTTCGCCCCCGACATGAATCGGCGGCCCTGGCCGAATGGCAGGTTGTAGACGACATTCAGCTTGAACTGGTGCGTCAGGTCGCCCGGATCGCCGGTGTCGCGGAACCACTCGAGCTCCTGGCGGTGCGTGAAGAACGCCGTCTGCATCGCCTCGCCGAACACGTAGCTGGTCTGGAACTGCAGGCCTTGCGCGAGGCGGCGGCGCAGTTCGACCTGCATCGAGTGGTACTTCGTCTTGTGCGAATTCACGACGACGATCGCCCCGCCGATCTTGTTCGGATTCGCGACCCAGAAGTTCGCCGGCAGTCCGGCCGTTGCCGCGGCGGTGCGGAACGTCCCGTTACCGAGCAGCCCGTTCGTCCCGTTGGTCGACGCAAAACCGTAGACGTTCGGGTTGCGCGCCGCGAGGAAGTTCAGGAACGTCTGGTTCGTCCAGTTCGTGCCGGTGTAGAGCGCCGCATTGCCCGCGTTCGCCGTGGGCTGGGCGTTGTAGTGGGCGAGGAAAATCGGCAGCGGAGTCGTGCCGGCCGCCCCTGTGTACGCGAACGTGTTGCCACGGCCGGCGGCGATGTTCGCCTGCAGGTTCCCCATCGCGTTCTTGAACTCGTTGGCGAAGTTGTTCTCGACGATGTTGATCTCGTTCCAGCTGCGGGTCGCGAGGGCGTTGTCGGACCGCGTGCCGACGTAACGCACTTCGAGCGCCATGTTGGTGCTGACCTTGCGCTGCACACCAGCCGTCCACGAGTCGGCGTAGGCGACTTCGAGGTTCGGATCGAAGATCCGGACGTCCTCGGTCACGACGTCGGTGAGCGGATAGGCGGGCGAGCTTGGAAACGAGGCCGGCCCAAGGCCGGAGGGGTTGCTGAACAGGACCGGGAAGGCGCCGATGTTCGAGAGCCCTTCATTCCGGTTTACGGTGAGCAGGCCGCCGGGATTGGAGTTGATGTCCCCGGTGTAGCGCCCCAGGCCTTCGCGGCTGTAGGCCCGGGAGTATCCGGCCCGCACCACGAATTCCTCGCTCATCACCTGACCCATCCAGCCGTCGCGCGGCGCGGGGGTCCACGCCACGCCGACGTTCGGCGCAAAGTTGTTCCAGTCGGTCGTCGTAGGCCTTCGTGCCCTTCTTCAACTGGTAGTACTGCGTGACCGCCTTGCCGGGCATCACGCCAGGCTGGAACAGGTTGCAATACCCCGTTTGCGCGTTGACGCCCGAAATACCGCAGACGTCTTCCATGGTGCTCGTGGAATAGCTGTCGGCGTCAGACGTGAACGGCTGCTGCAACGACCAGCGCACGCCGCCGTTGATCGTCACGTTCGGGCGCCACCGCCACTGGTCCTGCACGTAAAAGCCCGCTTCGTTCTGCTTGGCACGCTGGATGCCCGCGCCGAGGTAGTTGTACTGAGCGCTCTCATCGAGCCGCGCCTCACCGGTGACCGAGTTGATGCGACCCGTGAGCAGCGCGAACAGGTTACGGGCAGCCGTGAGTTCCGCATTGGTCGGGTTCACGCCGGTGGCGGCTTGCAGGTTCGCCGCACTGAATGCGGCGAGCGCCGGATCGTCATTCAAGAGGCCGAAGCCAAGCGACGGGACCAGGCGCTGATTCTTCAGCCACACCTTGTACATGGAGTAGGAAGCGCCGCCCGTGATGTTGTGATTCCCCTTCAGCCAGGTCAGCGTGTTGTCGAACGACAGGTCGGTGGCGTCACGAGACGACGGCGTCGCCGTGCTGATGGCCGGGCTGGTGCAGCCCGGACGTGAGGCCCGGGAAGTTGAGGTGGAAGCCGTTGGTGTTCGCCACGTCGCCCGAATACATCGACACGGTGAATTCGTCGAAGAACTTGACGGGGGCGCCGCTGTAGCCGACGCGCGCTTCGTTGACGATATTGCGGCTGATGGTTGACCGCAGCGAGGTGCTCCATCCGAGGCGCGTCGAGGTCTGACCCGCGGCGACCGGGAATCCCGGGAAGGCGGGTTCGCGGCTGTTCAGGGTGTCGGGGCCATCCGTGAACCAGTTGTAGTTCACCGAGCTCGAGAAGCGATGATTATCGGTGATGTTGAAGTCGAGGCGCCCGGTCGGAAACCGCCGCTTGGACTCGATCGCCAGGTTGAACGTCGTCTGCTGCACGTTGGCATCGACCGGCAGCACCTGCCCGGTGGCCGCCGCCGACTGGATGTCGACGAGCAGCTTGGCGATCGTCGGGTCGATCGACGTGACCGGCACGCCGCGCGACGCCGCGAACGAGAGCACGTTGAAGGTCACCGGGCTCGTGCCGTACGTGAGATTTCCCGTCATCGCGCCGGGGACCATGAAGTTGCGCGTGCGCGTGGCCTCGGACGGCTGCCGCAGCTCTTCGTAATTGGCGAAGAAAAACGCCTTGCCACGGTCGACCAGGCCCGGAATGACCAGGGGCCCACCAAAGCGCCCGCCGAACTGGTCCTGCTTCAACTTCGCCTTCGCTGTTTGCGAGCGGTTGTTGAACCAGGTATTGGCATTCAGGTCATCGCGTCGGTAGTACCAGTAGCCGCTGCCGGTGTAGTTGTTGCTGCCGGACCGGGTCGTGAACTTGATCTGCACCGCTCCCTGGCCCGCATCTGCGCCCTGCCCGGCCGTCGTCACCGAGACTTCCTCGATCGCGTCGAGGCGCGGGCTGACGATGGCGAAGAACCCGTCCGTCGAGCGGTTGGTGTTGTCCTGGATGTTGATGCCGTCGAGGGTGATGTTGATGACACCCTGCGGGAGGCCGTTGATGGTGGCCTGCCGGTTGCCGCCGGGGGTCGAGACGCCCGGAAGGAAGTTCACGAAGTCCATCGCGCTGCGAGAGGTGAGCGGCAGCTTGGTGATCGAGTTCGTGTTGACCGTGCTCGAGATCGTCGTGGACTGCGTCTGCATGATCTCGGAGCTTGACGCGACGGTCACCACTTCGGTGACTCCGCCGACTTCAAGCTTTGCGGCGATGTTGGCGCCCGCGCCCGCCGTAATGACGACGTCCTTGGCCACGAAGGTCTTGAAACCCTCCAGCGTGACCGTGACCTCGTAGGTGCCGATCGGAAGGCTAGGCAGTGTAAAGGCCCCCTCGGTGTTGGTCACGGTCGGGGTGACGACCCCGGTGCCCAAGTGCTTCGCGCTGACTGTGGCCCCCGGCAAGACGCCGCCGGACCCGTCGACGACCGTCCCACTGATCTGGGACGCGTTGGTGCCTTGCGCGGATGCGAGCGAAGCGCTCGCGCACAAGACAAGAGTCAGGACTGCGCAGAGTCCTCTCCCGAACAGACTGCAATTCATGGAACCCCCATCCATTCAAAAACGACGAATTCCCCCGGTTTAACGAGCCCGCGACGACGTCAGCTACACGCACAGATTAGGGAGGGTCGGCCACCCAGAGGGCCCGCCGATGCCGATGTCACGGTTGTTAGCCGCGAAAGCTACCGTTTCGCGGCGGGAGCGTCAATAGCGAAATCGGGGCCAATGGACGGAGGCCGGGGATAGGCCTCTTTTTTGTGGGATGAACGGTCTTATTCAAGGTGCCGGATCCGTACAACCAAAAGCGCCCACCCCCGCAGGGGTGGGCGCTTCGAATGATTGAACGTCGGTACTCCCTACCAGTTGAAGCGGAACATCAACTGGCCGAGGCGCCCACCTGGATCGTAGGTGTTGCTGGCGTCGGTGTAGGCGCTGGTCGTCTGGAAGATCGTCGCGCCCGTGCCGGGGTTCGCCACCGGGTTGAAGTTGATGTTGTCGAACAGGTTCAGGATGTCGAACCGGACTTCAACGTTCTTCGTGCCGCCAAGCCCGAACTTCTTGGTGACGCCGAAGTCGAAGCGCGAGAACCACGGCGCCTTGAGGACCAGTTCCCGCGGGGCGCAATCGCCGGAGCGGATCTGGAGGCAGTTCTCGCTGTTGGCCGGAGCGATGTACTTCCCCTCCGGGGCGCCGAGGCTCGCCGAGTAGCCGTTCAGCGTGGTGCTGCTGATGCTGAAGGCGCGGCGAGTGTTGAGGATCACGTCGTCTGGCAGCATGTACACCGTCCGGTCCGTTGGGGTCCGTGGTCGCGAGATTCAGACGGGTCTCGAACTTGTACATGTCCTGCAGGTCGTCCTTCGTCATGCCAACCAGGTTGACGTTGCCGAAGTTGACGAGACGCTGCTGGGTGCGGCTCACGACGTTCATGCTCCAGCCGCCGAGGATGCCGTCGAGGATCGCGTTCAGGTTCGCGCCGTAGCGCTGGCCGCGACCGACCGGCAGCGTCCAGTCCCACTGCGACTTGATCGCATGCAGCGGGGTGTCGCCCGTCGAGGTGACCATCGTGCGGCCGAAGCTGAAGCCATCGAACGCCGAGCCCCCCTCGATGGCGTACTGGTAGTTGATGTTGGCCGAGAGGCCGCGCGAAAGCCTGCGGCGCAGCTCGATCTGCAGCGCGTGGTAATCGCTGAACGCGCCGCTATCGGTCACCAGGTTCTCGTCCACCAGCGGGTTGAGGACGAAGAGGTTCGCCGGCAGACCGGCCGCAACCGCGTTGGCGCGGCGATCCGTATTTCCGTCGAGGTCACCGGCGGCGCCGAGCGGGCTCGGGTTCGGCGCCACGAAGCGCCCGGCGAACGTCGTGTTCGTCCAGTTGTTGCCGGTGTAGGCCGCCGGCGTTGGACGCGTCGGTCCGCCCGGCGAAGTAGGCCAGGTAGGTCGGCAGCGGGTTGGTGCCGGTGTTCGGGCCGAAGTAGGCGAACGATCCCGCGCGCGCTGCCGCCCGCGAGGTTGTTGGCCTTCAGGTTCTGCATGCCGAGGCGGAACTCGTCGATGAAGTGATTGGCGACGATGTTCTCCCCGCGGATGCCGTTGTAATCGAGCTCGGACCACTGGTCGCGGCCACGCGTGCCGACGTAGCGCGCTTCGATGGCCATGTCGCGCGTGATCGAACGCTGGAAGCTGACCGTCCAGGTCTGCGCCGAGCCGATCTTCACGTCCGGCGCGAACCCGCTCAGATCGCTGCCGCGGTTGACTTGGATCGCGATCGGGTAGGACGGGTTCTCGTTGAACGACGGCAGGTACAGGCGTTCCTTCTGGCTGAACAGCACCGGCCAGGTCTGTCCGGGCGGCACCAGCGGTTCGCTGGACGTCGCGCTGCGGGTCGTGCTGATGACGCTGCCCGGGTTCGCACCAAAGATGCCGGTGAACACGCCGAGGCCCTGGCGTTCGTAGGCGACCGAGTAGCCGCCACGCAGGGTGGCCTGTTCGGGATCGCCGAGCAGCGTGCGCAGCCAGCCGTCCTGCACGTTGGGCCGCCACGCGAGGCCGATCGTCGGCCCGAGGTTGTTCCAATCGGTCTTGTAGCCGTTGGTGCCCGAGGTGAGCTGTTTGAACTCGGGCACCACGCCGCCGCTCGCACCGGGCGTCAGGAAGTTGCACTTGCTATAGGTGCCGCCGTCGCCGAGACCCGACGGGCCGCAGAAGTCCGCCATCTCGACGCGCGACATGATGTCGTTGGTCGGGGTGAAGGGCAACTGCACGTCGTAGCGAAGGCCGCCGGTAAAGGTCACCGTCGGCGTCCAGCGCCACGTGTCCTGCAGGAAGCCCGAGAGCATCGTGATGCCGCCGGCGCGCGTGCGCGGGCCGAGCTGCACGTACTTGTTGGTGTTCTCGTCGAGCGCGATCTGGCTGGTCACCGAGCTCACGCGGCCGGTCAGCAGCGCGTACAACTCGCGCGCGTCGGTCAGCTGGCCGCCAGAGGCGTTCGGGAAGTTGGTCGTGTTGAACAACCCCGCCGCCGGGTCGCGGCTCGTGTCGAAGCCCAGGTTGATGCCCGGCACCATCTGCTGCGCGTTCTCCCAGCCCTGGCTGAGGAGCCACGTGCCGCCGAACATCAGGCTGTGCGTGTTCTTCTGCCAGGTCATCGAGTTGGTGATCTCGTAGGTCGGCACGCTGCGCCAGCTCGGCCCGTTGGTGGCGAACCAATTGGTCAGGCCGATGTTCGCGTCGAAGTCGACCGCGTAGCCGTCCTGGTCCTCGAAGGTCTGTGGACCGTTGCTGCTCATGTCACCGAAGAACGACGCGCCACCTTTGGCGGTCACGCCGAACTTCAATTCGTTGACGATGTCTTTCGACAGCGTGGAGCGCAGCGTGAGGGTGCCGAGCGGACGCTTCGAGTGGAAGAAGCGATAGTTCGGCGCCCCGACGAACCGCGCGTCAACGCCGTTCAGGTAGTCGGGGTCGCGCTCGGCCCAGATCACCGCATACGAACCGCTGAGACGATGGTTGTCGCTGATGTTGTAGTCAACGCGCATCGTCGGCTGGTGCTCGAACAGCTTGCCAGGGCTCTGGTAGACGTACGAGTCGAGCAGCGGGTCGCTGGTCTCATTGATGTTTCCCGTCGTCCCCATCGACGCCTGGATCTTGCCCAGCAGGGACGCGACCGTCGGGTCCTTCGCCGAGATCTGGCCGTTGGCGGCGGCCAGCTGGAGGACGTTGACCTCGCGAATCGTCCCGCCGTTTTCGTAACGGAACCAGCCGTCAACCGCGCGTGGGTTGAGGACCGTGCGCGTGCGGGTGAAGCTGTTCGGGAAGCGCAGCTGCTCGTAATGCACCATGTAGAACGCCCGGCCGCGGCCGTCGTAGAGGCCCGGAATCACTACCGGACCGCTGACCCGCGCGCCGTACTGATTCAGCTTGATGTCGTTCTTCTCGAGGTCGTTCAGCTCGTTGAAGAAGTAGTTGGTGTTCATGCTCGGGTGGCGCCAGTATCTCGTAGGCCGTGCCTGCGAAGCGGTTGCCGCCCGAACGGGTCGTGAAGTTGATGCTGACCGCGCCGCTGCCGCCGACGTTCGCGCCGCCGACGGCGGTGACGACCGACACGGCCTCGACGGCGTCCTGCCGCGGCGTGACCGACGCGAAGAACGAGTCGGACGAGCGCAGGAAGTTGTCGTTGTTGCTGACGCCGTCCATCGTGATCTGGACCATCGATTCCGGCAGTCCGTTGATCCTGGCCTCGCGGTTGCTCGTCGTCATGTTGATGCCGGGCAGGAACGTGACGGCGTTCAACGCGTTGCGCGTCGGCGTCGGCATGCGATTGAGCTGGTCGGAGTTGAGCGTCGAGGCGACGGTGGCGGTCTGCGTGTTGATCAATTCCGAGCTGCTGCGCACGTTCACCGTCTCGGTGATGGCGCCCACTTCGAGCGTCATCTTGACCGTCAACGGCGTGCCGGGCGCGGCGCGCACGTTGGTCACCGCCGTCTTGAAGCCAGCGAGCGACACCGCCACCTTATAGGCGCCGGGGGCGATCGATGGAATGTTGAAGATGCCTTCCGCGTTGGTCACGGTCTCGAAGGTCTGTCCGCCTTCGCTCGTGACGACTACAGCGACGCCAGGTATGGCGCCGCCGGCGCTGTCCACCACCGTGCCGGAGATGGATGATGTGGCCTGCGCGAGCGCGATGCTCGGCGACAGGAGTACCACCAGGGCCGCCGTGAATAAGCCGGCCGCAAATCGTTTGATCAAGGCTCCTCCTCCTGAAACGTCCCCCCGATGCGAGGCACAGTAAGCGCGTGACGCCCGTCCGTCAATCAGAAAATTTCATACTCATGTCACAGTTTTCCGGATCCAAACGCTTGATGCGACCGCGTTCAATTCTTTGGTTTCAAGTCAGCTCGATCACCCACCTCTGCTGATCACCTTCTTGGCATGGCAGAACGAAATGTCGCGTATTCTCTGCGCATGCGGAGTCGAACCCTCCGGCCTCGCCGCATTCTCATGGCCGCGCTTCTAGCCACAGCCGTTCACGCGGCGAACGATGCGCGCACATCGGCCACGCAGTCGCAGCAAAAGCCGCCGGAACGCGGCGTCGAACTCCTCGCGGTGGACTTCGCGGCCGTCTCCGGCGATGGCACGCCGGTAACCGATCTCAAAGCGGACGAAGTCACGCTGCGCGTCGGGGGAAGCGCGCGTCCGATTCGCTCGCTGCAACTCGTCGCGACCGCAACGCCGGGCGACGAGGTCGTCGTCGAATCGTTGCCGCCGCCGTTCGGCTCGAACACCGCCACCGAGGCTGGCCGCGCGTTCGCCCTCGTGATCGCCGACGATTCCTTCCCGCCGGGACGTGAAACCCCGCTGCGCGAGGCCACGGACCTCTTTCTCAAGCGACTGAGCCCGCGCGATCGCGTGTCGCTCGTGACGATGCCGTACGGCGGCATCAAGGTGCCCTTCACCAACGACCTTTCCCGGTTCCGCATGGCGCTGTCGAAGATCGTCGGGCGCGCGCCAGCTGTGCAGGACGGATCCAGCCTCGCGTGCGAGAGCCGGCGCACGCTCGAGTCGCTGGTGGGTTATCTCGACACGCTGGGCATCCGCCAGGAGCCCGCGACGGTCATGTTCGTCACTGCCGGTCTGGCGGCCCCGCGCCGCGACGCGCCAGCCATGATGGCGCCGGGGATGTGCGAGCTGACGCGCGAGATGTTCGACCACGTTGGCGTGGCGGCAGGCGCCGCACGCGCGCAGTTCTACGTCATCCAGCCGATGGACCTGTTCAACACGGGGGCCGCGGTGCAGCGCGAGAACATCGCCGGCGTCGGCTACAAGGGCTCCGACAATCAGATCGAAGGGATCGAGCACCTGGCCGGCGTCACCGGAGGCAAGATGCTGGCGCTCACAGGGTCTGCCGACACGGCATTCGGGCGCGTGCTGCGCGAACGCACGGCGCATTACGTCGCCGCGATCACTCCAGAACGGAACGATCGCAGCGGACGTTCGCAGCAGCTCGAGATCAAGGTGAAGCGTTCGGGGGTCGAGGTCCGATCGCGCCCGCACATTACCTTCGCCAAACCGGAACCGACGCTGGGCCGTCCTACCGAGCCTTCGCCACGCGAGATGCTCTCGACGACCGCGATCTTCCGCGACCTGCCGCTGCGCGCCAGCGGCTTTGCCGCGTTCGACGGCACCGGCGACGCCCTGCGCATCGTCACCCTCGCCGAGCCAGTCGAACCCGAGGTCAAGATCGCGTCGCTGACCGCCGCGATCTTCGACGACGACGGCAAGTCGATCTCGCACTGGTCCGCCACGAACGAGGAACTGCAGCGCAGCCCGATCATCGGCGCGATGCCGGCACAACCGGGCCGCTATCGCCTGCGCGTCGCGGCGATCGACACGACCGGCCGCGCCGGTACGGTGGACTATGAAGTGAACGCCGAAAGCGTGCGTACTGGGCCCATGAAACTCAGCTCATTACTGCTCGGCCTCTCGCGCGGCGGCGGCTTTGTGCCCAGGCTCCAGTTCACGACCGAGCCGGTGGCCATCGGGTATGTCGAGATGTCACGGCGCTGTCGCTGGATCAAAAGTCTCCGCCACGCTCGAAGTCGCCAGCACCCTCAACGGCCCCGCCCTGGTCACGGTCCCGCTCGCGATCGAAGCAGCCGGCACGGACCGCTACATCGCCAAAGGCGCCGTGCCGATCGGCGCGCTGCCGGCCGGCGACTACAGCGTCCGCGCGATTGTGGGCCTCGAGGGACACCCGATGACTCGCGTGGTGCAGACGCTTCGGAAGGCGACGCTGGCGAAATAGACGCGTCGCTTTGCTCCGCGCTCTCAATTCCAAACTTCAAATTCCAAACTTCAAACTCCAAATTACCTAGCTGACTCGGGGGGGTTGGGGTCCTTGGAGTTGCGTATGAGTTTTCCGAGAATCTTGGTGAGTTCTACGTTCTCCTGAATGACTGGATCCTGGTCAGGCGTGAGCAGCTTGGTGTGACGGAGCACTCGGAGACGAAAGAGCGTCTCCTTGAGTTCGCGCAGGACTATCTGCCGCTTGGCGAGTGTGTCGCGGTCGCTCGATCCGGCGTCGGCCTCCTCGTAGTTCGCTCCGGCGGAGTTCCCGCTTTTGAGGATCTGGTAAGAAAGTGCAACGGCAATCGGCCCGCGAGTGTGCAGAAACTGCACCACGCGGACGATCAGGCACGCGAAAAGAAACAACCTTTCGCGCAGGTCATAGGGTTTGTCGGGCATCTGCCAATCTGTGTTCTTCATAAGGAAGCACACAGCTGGCCACGCACCTTTTGGAGCGCTCGCTGGATTGTCCTTCGCTCGTCAACTCCAAAACTCGAACTTCAAACTCCAAACCTCAAACTTCCAAGAACCTTTTTGGAGTTTGGGGTTTGAAGGTTGGAGTTGGGGATTTGCAGGTGAGCCGTGCGCCTCGAATGAGACGCACGGCCTCTAGCTAATCCGATCGGTCGATCAAAGCTAGTAGTTCAAACGGAAGACCAACTGCATGGTCCGACTGCCTCCGGCAGCCGTGACGCGGTGGTCGTCGGGGTCGTTGCTGGACGAGAACACCGGGGTGAACCACGGCGAGTTGAAGGCGTTCAGCATCTCGGCGCGGAACTCGAAGTTCACGCGACCCTTGATCGTGGTGCGCTTCACGGCGGCGAGATCGAAGCGAACCAGCTTCGGCCCCGTGACGGTGATCTGGTTGGGTGCGCACTCGTTGATGCCGCCGGCGGCGGCGTTCGGAAGCGCCGAGATACAGTCGGGACCGAATCCCGGCGCAATGTAGCGGCCCGACGGCGGACCCTGGTCACCGTACCCGGTCGCGGACGTCGCGCTCGTGCTGAACGCCTTGACCGTGTTGTCGATGATGTCCTGCGGCAGGTTGTAGACCAGCTTGCCTGCGTGGTCGAAGCGGATCGTGAACGCGTCGCGGAGCTCGTCTTCGCTCATGCCCACCAGCCGGACGCCCTGCAACTCCAGGTCTCGGCCGCTCTGGATTCGCGCGATGCCATCCAGCGACCAGCCGCTGATCAGCCGCTGGACCAGTGGCCCGGCGTCGTTGCCGAATCGGCGTCCCTGGCCGAAGGGGAGTTCATAGGTCCAGTTCGTCTTGAAGGCATGGGTCACGTTCCCCTCGGTGCCGATGTCGAGCACCCTCGCCCAGCCGGCGCGGAGCGAGTTGCTCTGCAGGGTGAGGGCACGACCGAAGACGTAGCTGGCGTTGAAGTACAACCCGTGCGAGAGCCGCTTCCGGAGCTCGAACTGCGCCGAGTGATACCGCCGTCCGCCACCGTTGCCCATGACCTCCGCACCACCCAGGTAGTCGGGGTTGGCGACGAGGAAGTTCGCCGGCAGACCAGCGTTCAGCGCGTTCTGTCGCCGCGCCGCCTCGGCGTCGAGCGCATTCGTGTACGTCAGCGGCGCCGGATCGAACCTCGCCAGCGGATTGACGAAGGTGCTGCTCGCAAACAGGGCGTTGAGTAGCCCGCCGTGCTGGTCGCGTCGCTCCGTCCCGTGAAGTAGGCCGTGTCAACCTCAAACTTCAAACGCCAAACCTCAAACTCCAAAGCTCACACCTCGGGGGCCGCACTTCGGCTTTCGAAACCGGCGTTTCGGATTTGGAGTTTGGAGTTTGAGATTTGGAATTGATGAGGCGCAGCCAAAAAGCCGTGTGCCTCACATGAGGCACACGGCTTCGAGTTACCCGACCGTTCGGTCGAGAAGACTTACCAGTTGATGCGCCACACGAGCTGGATCTCGCGCGCACCGCCGGCGCCGGTGACCCGGTAGTCGTCGGGATCATCGCTCGCGTCGAGGGTCGGCGTGAACTGCGGCGGGTTGAACGCGTTGAGGAACTCCGCGCGGAACTCGAAGTTCAAGCGACCCTTGATCGCCACGCGTTTCACGGCACTGAGGTCGAACCGGAAAAACGTCGGTCCGGTGATAGTGATCTGCGTCGGACCGCACTCTCCGAAACCCGACGTGACCGCGATGCAGTCGGGACCGTTCTCGGGCGCGAGGTGCTTGCCCTGGGGCGGACCCAGATCGCTGTATCCGTCGGCTGAGGTCGCACTGACGCTGAACGCCTTCACGGTGTTGTCGATGACGTCCTGCGGCAACATGTAGACCACTTTCCCGTCGTGATCGAAACGCAGCTTGTACATGTCCTGCAGTTCGCTTTCGCTCATCCCGACCAGACGCACGCCCTGGAGGGTCATGAGCCGTCCGCTCTGGATGCGCGCGATGCCGTCGAATGACCAGCCGCCGATGATTCGGTCGAGCGTTGGACCGGCGCCGCTGCCAAACCTGCGGCCCTGCCCGAACGGCAGCTCGTAGGTCCACTTCCCTTTGAACGCGTGCGTCACCCCACCTTCGGTACCGCCATCGAGCACGCTTACGCGTGGCTCCCGGAATCCGAAGCGCTGCGAGATGTAGGCCTTGCCGAACGCGTAGCTGGTGTTGAACTGGAGGCCGTGTGTCAGACGCTTCCGCAGCTCGAGCTGCAGCCGAGTTATACTGCGTGTAGCCGCCATTGCTGACGATTTCCGCGCCACCCAGGTAATTAGGGTTGGCCACCAGGAAGTTGGGGGCAAACCCGGCGTTCAGGGCGTTCGTGCGACGGCCGGCGTCGGAATCGAGATTGGTCGCCATGCCATTCGGATCAGGGTTGCGAATGGCGAGGTCGTTGAGGAACGTGTTGCTCGTGAAGTTGCTGCTGGTGTACGCGGCGCTATTTGACGCGTCGGTCCGCCCGGAGAAATACGCGAGGAAGGTCGGCAGCGGCGACTGCCCGGCCAGCCCGCGGAACGCGAAGGAGTTCGCGCCGTTGGCGACGTTGATCTGGAGGTTCCGCTGCGCGACGCGGAACTCGTCGAGGAAGCCGTTCTCGACGATATTGGCCTCGTTGTAGTCGTAGTTGGTCCAGCTCTGGAAGCGAACGCGTGCCGACGTAGCGCGCTTCGATGGCAATGTCATTCGTCAGCTTGCGCTGCCAGCCGGCCGTCCAGCTCTGCGAGTACGGTACCTGGAAATTTGGATCGAACACCAGGATGTCGCCGGTGACCACGTCCGTCATCGGATATTGCCGCGTGACGGAGAAGGGCGGCGGCCCGAGGTCCGCCGGGTTCCGGAAGAAGATCGCTCCCGGCGTGCCAAGGTTCCCGAGCGTGTGATTCCGGCTCGCCGTCTGCGCGATCCCGGGGTTGTCGTCGATGGTGCCGGTGAAGTCGGACATGCCCGGACGGTTGTAGCCGAGCGTGTAGCCGCCGCGCAGCACGCTGTCCCCTTCGGTCTTGCCGAGGATGTTGCCGAGGATGCCGCCCTGGCCGCCGATCGTCCAGGCAAAGCCGAGGTTCGGTGCGAAGTTGTTCCTGTCGGTGTTGTAAGCGCGCCTCACCCTCATCGAACTGGTGAACTGCCCCGTGACGTGCGGGTTGCGCGCCCGGTCTGGAACAGATTGCAGCCGCCGTTCGGGCTGACGCCCGACACGCCGCAGACATCGGCCAGCGTCGCTTTCGAGTAGCTGTTGTTCAAGGAGGTGAATGGCTGCTGCAACTCGTAGCGGAGGCCGACGTTGAACGTCAGGTTCGGCTTCCAGCGCCACGTGTCGGCGACGAAGAAGCCGTAATCACGAACTGGGCTCGCTGGACGCCGAGGCCCAGGTACTGGTACTCATCGGTGTTCTCATCCAGCCGCAACTCGCCGGCGATTCCGTCGACGCGGCCGGTGAGCATCGCAAAGAGCTCGCGCGCGGCGGTGAGCTGGTTCGCCGAGCGCGCGCCGCGAAAGTTCGTCGTTCGGAACATCACGTCGGCCGGGTCGTTGGCGTTTATGCCGAAGGTCACCGTAGGCACGTGCTGCTGGTTCTCCACCCATACTTGCGCCTGCGTAAACGCGAAGCCGGCCTGGACGTTGTGGGTCCCCTTCAACCAGCTCAGCGTGTTCTCGAGGATCCGGGTCGTGGCCTCACGCGCGCTGGTAGGTCGGACCGGTGGATGTCGCTGAGCTGATCCCCATCGTCGTTGATGTCGAGGAGGAAGCCGTTCCTGTTCGCGACCGGGGCCTTGAACTGGTCGGTGCCGATCTCTGGAGAGAACATCGTCGCGCCGCCGCTGCCGCCGATCTTGAACTCGTTGACCAGGTTCGCGGTCAGTGTCGAGCGCAGGTTCGCTTGCGCCGTATAGCGGTCCGAGGGCTGGGCGCCCGTGTTCGGGAAGCCGGGGAACTGGGGCTCGCTGTCGTTGGTCGTGTCGGGCGTCGACAGAGCCGGGTGACGTTGGTCGAGCCGCACAGCCGGTGCTTGTCGGTCAGGTTGTAATCGATACGACCGGTCGGATACCTCGTGATGCCTTCGGTGGCGTACTGATACCGGAACTCCTGGTGCAGCGGATCGGCGAGGTCGACGAGCGGGCCGGCGCTGACGGCGCTGCGGATGTCGCCGACCAGACGCCTGGATCGTCGGGTCCGACTGCGCCAGGAACCCGTTCTGCGCCGCGAGCTGCAGCACGTTGACCTCGCGGACCTCGCCGGCCGGCGTTGTACCGGAACCAGCCCTGCTCGCGCGCGCGGATGCAGCACCGTGCGGTTCTCGGTGTTCTGGCCCGGCGAGCGCGACTGCTCGTAGTTGACGAAGAAGAACGCCTTGTTCCGGCCGTTCCACACAGCCCGGGATGACGATCGGACCGCCGAAGCGCGTGCCGGGCTGGTGCAGGATGTCTTCGTTCTTCGGCGATCCCGTCGCGGTTGTTGAACCAGCTGTTCGCGTTCAAATTGTAGTGCTGCAGGTAGTAGTAGCTGCTACCGCGTGTAGTTGTTGCTGCCCGAGCGCGTGACGAAGCGGATCTGCACCGCCCCCTGGCCGGTGTTCGCGGCATCCTGCGCCGCGGAGCTCACGGTGACTTCTTCCATCGCGTCGAGACGCGGGCTGACGCGCGCGAAGAAGCCGTCGGTCGTCTTCAGCTGGTTGTCCTTCGCCCAGATGCCGTCGATCGTGATGTTGATCGCGCTCTGCGGCAGGCCGTTGATCGTCGAATCGCGGCTGCCGCCGGGCGTGTTCACGCCGGGCAGCGTCGTCACGAAGTCGAGCGCGCTGCGGCTGCCCGTCGGGAGCTTCAGGATCTGGTTGGTGTCGATCGTCGTCGACACCGCGGCCGACTGCGTCTGGATGATTTCGGTGCCGCTCGACGACGGTGACGGTCTCGCCGAAGCCGCCGACTCCATCGTCACCTTCACCGTCGCCGGCGTCGCCGGCGTTGACGCGGACGTGTTCAGCGACGACGCGGTCTTGAAGCCGTCCATCTTGACCGTGACGGTATAGGTGCCGGGCTGGACGGCGGGGATCGTGAACTGCCCCTGCTCGTTGGTCGTGGCGGTTAATTCTTCGGCCGTCGCATTGTTCTTCGCGACGACAGCTCGCCCCGGAAGGATCGCGCCGGACGCGTCAGATCACCGTCCCCGCGATGATCGTCGGCCGCTGCCCCCTGGGCGAACGCCGTCGCGCTGGCCATGGCGATCATGAGCACCGCGGCCAGCAGTGCACGCAAGCTGTTTTTCATCTTCTCCCCCGGTATTGCAGTGAATCAGTGCCCTGGAACGGGCGAGTGAAGGTTACTGCTCGTACCACAAATGGTCAAGTGCTAATCAAGAGCTAACGCATAGAAACGAAAGGAGATGTCGTCACGGAAAACCGGATCCGGAAAATCGGATATTGGATCCCGAGCGTGGGGTTTGCGGGGCTAGGTCAAGGGAGAAGGAAAAGGGAGAAGGGAGAACGGTTCTTTGATCCCGTTTCCCTTATCCCTTCTCCCTTGAGACGCTAGCGTTGATTAATCCACTGATCTTCGAGAATAGTCAGCGGTTTAGTCATGGTCTTTCCGCCAACCGATAGGGTCACGAGGTAGGTTCCTGGCGGCACGCCGCCCCCACCGCCGCCTCGGCCGCCGCCACCGCCCTGGCCACCGCCGCCCTGGCCGCCCTGGCCCTGGGGCGGATCCGGGTTCAGGTTCCACATCACACGGTTGATCCCAGGTTTGGCGGTTGCGGTCAGCGTGCGGATCGGTTTGCCGTTGAAGTCGCCGATGGTCAGCTTCACGTCGCCGCCGCTCTTGAGGTAGTAGTGGATCGCGGCGCCGCGCTGGGGGTTCTCGCCGACGAAGTTCCGCTGCCCGGTCACCTGCTGTCCCTTCTGCCGGTCGTTGAGCCAGGCCACTGTCGGACGTACGTCGAAGAGATGCGCGTCCTGGTCCCGCACCTGCGGCGTCATCTGCTGCAGCGCGCTGACGTCGTCCACGATCCACACGCTGCGGCCGTGCGTCGCGACGATCAGGTCGTTGTCGCGAGGGTGAACCATGATGTGATCCACGCGCACGGTCGGCAGGTTGTTCATGAACTTCTTCCAGCTCTTGCCGCCGTCGTACGAGAGGAACAGCCCGAACTCGGTGCCGACGTAGAGCAGGTCCTTGTTCCGCGGATCCTCTTCGACGATCTGGAGGTTGCCCGATGGCGGCAGACCCGCCGCGAGGCTGGTCCAGGTCTGGCCGTAATCGCGCGTCACGTACAGGTACGGCTTCAGGTCGTCGCTGCGATGTCCGTCGATCGCGACGTACGCGACCGCGGGATCGAAATGTGACGCCGCGATCCGCGCGATCCAGTGCATGTGGTTCGCCGGCAGCCCCTGGATGTTCTTCCCGACTTCGGTGAACGTCCGGCCATCATCGCGCGTCACCTGCACGAGCCCGTCGTCGGTGCCCACCCACACCACGCCCGGCATGACCGGCGACTCGTCGATCGCGATGATCGTGCTGTAGGACGTGACGCCGTCGTTCTTCGACAGCATCGTGCGGTCGCCCGGCACGCCCATCAACGGGACGGTGTTGCGGTCCACGTTCTTCGTGAGATCGGCGCTCTGCACCCACGTGTCGCCGCGGTTCAGCGACTTGAACAACCGGTTGCCGCCGAGCCAGACGATGCTCGGGTTGTGGGGCGACAGCTGGAACGGCGTGTTCCAGTTGAACCGATACGGTTCGTCCTTGTCGCTGGCGTTCAGCACGCTGGGCGGTTGCGCGCCGCCGCCACGTCCGCCACCACCACCGCCGCCACCGCGCCCGGTGTTCCTGCCGCGGGGCCGGATGCTCGTGGTGCGTCCGGTGCCCAGATCGTAGCGGCTCGTGTTCCCGTTCTGCGATTCGGTGTACACGATGTTGTGGTCGGTCGGATCGGCGGCCGTCTGGAACCCGTCGCCGCCGCCCACGCCGTACCAGTCGGAGTTGAGGATGCCTTCGCCGGTGCGCGTCATGCTCGGGCCGCCCCAGCTGCCGTTGTCCTGCAGGCCGATGTAGACGTAGTACGGCCGCCGCATGTCGGCGCTGACCCAGTACGGCAGCGACACCGACATCGTCTTGATCGAGTCCCAGGTCGTCCCTGGTCCCAGCTCACGTCGATGCCGCCGTCGTTCCCGATGATGAGGTGCCGCGGATTCTTCGGATCGATCCACATCGCGTGCTGGTCGACGTGGCCTGGTGAGTCGTTGCCGCCGGCGTTGTCGAGCGTCTGGAACGTGCGCCCGCCATCGAGCGACTTCGCCCACGGCAAGCCGGCGACGTAGACGGTCTTGTCGTTGGACGGATCCACGCGCAGCTGGCTGAAGTACATCGGACGCGAGTTGCAGTTGCTCACGTGCGTGAACGTGGCGCCCTTGTCTTCCGAGCGGAAGACGCCGCCCCGAGCGACGTCGAGGGGCGGAGGCGTCTGCGGCGCCGGCGCCGCCTGTTCGCCACCGCGGCCGCCGCCGCGGCCGAAGCCGCGGCCCGGTCCGCCGTTGTTGCACCAGTCGTAGCCGCCGCCGCGTCCCTGTCCGCCGCCTCCCGGTGGCTGCGCCGCCGCGCCGCGACCGCCCTGCTGCGCCGCAGCCGCCGCCTGCGGCGTCACGGGCGGAGGCGTGGGAGTGCCCGGCGGCGTCGGCGTGACTTCGGATGCGCCGCCCGGATCTACCGGCGGCGTCGTGCGCGGCTGCCCGACCTGGCCGGCTTCGATCTGCACGTAGACCACGTTCGGGTTGGAGCGGGAGACGTCCAGCGCGATGCGGCCGTAGGTGCCGGGCGGCAGTCCCTTGCTCGTCAGCTTCGTCCACGTCTTGCCGGCGTCGGTCGTCTTCCACAAGCGCACTGCCCGGGCCGCCGCCGTTGAAGCAGCACCCGAGGCGACGACGCTGGTAGCTGGCGGCGTAGAGGATGTTGCTGTTGGCCGGGTCGATCGCGATGTCGGTGAAGCCGGTGTCGTTGTCGATGAACTTGACGTTGTTCCAGGTCTTGCCGCCGTCGGTCGTCTTGTAGACGCCGCGCTCGGGGTTCGGTCCGAACAGGTGACCGATCGCGGCGACGTAGACCGTGTCGGGTTTCTTCGGGTCGATGACGACGCGCGCGATACGATTGCGTTTCCCGCAGCCCGATGTGCTGGAAGGTCTTCCCGCCATCGGTCGTCTTGTACATCCCGTCGCCGAATGACGAGGTCTGCCGGTTGTTCGCTTCACCGGTGCCGACATAGACGATGTTCGGGTTGGTCGGGTGGATGGCGATATCGCCGATCGACGCGACCGAGTAGGTGTCGAACACCGGCTCGAACGTCGTCCCGTTGTTCTCCGACTTCCACACCCCGCCGACCGCGTAGCCGATGTAGATGATGTTCTGGTCGGAGGGCGCGACCTCGATGTCGTCGATGCGCCCGCCCATGCTCGCCGGGCCGATCGACCGGAACCGGTAACTCGGCGAGCAGCGGATCATCCGACTGGTTGATCATCGGCGCCGGGGCCTGCCCCGCTGACCCCTGCGGTGGCCTGCCGGACCTGCGAGGCCACGGATGCGAACAAGAACGGCAGCGCGACCACCGGTATAGCGGCGCGCAACAAACGGTGCACAGTCATCAACCCTCCACCCCCTCATCAACACAGCAGCGTGCTCGAGACGCCTCAGCTGACTCGAACGGCTGAAGAATACGCGGATTTGCCACGCTGATTAACGCGGATTGACGCAGATTCCTCCTTTTCGACACTGCCGAGCCGCCGCGGTGGCGCGAGCAGGATGCGACAAGGATTCAATCCGCGTCAATCCGCGTTATCCGCGCGTAATTTGCGTTAGCGCGCGCCGAACTCGTCGCCGGACGCGCCGGCTTCAGGTACTTCTCCCACCACGCCAGCTCGTTGATCATGCGGTGGACGACGTTGTTGTGGCCGCTGATGCCGTGCGGCAGGCCGGCGTACTGGATCATCTTGGCGGGCACGCCGCGGCGCTTCAGCGCGAAGTACATCTGCTCGGCTTCTTCGTACGGCACGCGCTGGTCCACTTCGCCGTGGACGAAGAGCGTCGGCGTCTTCACGCGGCCCGCGTAGGTGAGCGGCGACTGGCGGATCATGCGGTTGCGCGCCGCTTCCTCCCACGGCGTGCCGAAGAACTCGGTTTCCTTCGTGCGGTAGATGTCGGCGGTGCCGTAGTCGCTGATCCAGTTGCTGATGCCGGCGCCGGTGATGGCGGCGGCGAAGCGATCCGGGTACTGGGTGATCAGCCAGTTGGTCATGAAGCCGCCGTAGGAGTGGCCGGTGTGGCCGACGCGCTTCGCGTCGATCGGGTACTTGCGAGATGACGTAGTCGATGCCCGACATCACGTCCTCGCCGTCCTTGTCGCCCCACGCGCCCCACGTCGCCCACTTGAACTTCTCGCCGTAGCCGGTGGAGCTGCGGAAGTTCGTGTCGAGCACGAAGTAGCCGTTGGCGGCGAAGTACTGCTTCTTGAAGTCGAAGGAATACCCGGTGGCGGCGTGCGGGCCGCCGTGGCTGAAGACGATGAGCGGATACGGCCCTTTCGAGCGATCAAAGCCGTGCGGGTACGTGAGCCAGCCTTCGATCTTCGTGCCGTCCTTGCTCGGCCACTCGAGGCGATCCGACTTGCTCAGCGCGACCTCTTTGGTGAAGTCCGCGTGCACGTTCGTGCAGTCGTTTCTCGCCGGTGCCGTCGATGTTCGCGACGTAGACGTCGCCGGGGGATTCGTGCACGCCCACGGTGTAGGCGATCTTCGTCATCGCCTTGTCGTAGGTGAGGCTGCCGATGCGGCGGGGGCCTTTGGTGACTTGCTGCACGCCCGGGTCGCTGAAGGCCGGCGGCCTGGACCTGGTAGGCGGATGTCGGCTACGGGCGTGTTGACGCGGAACAGGTGCGTTTCGCCGCCGATGGCGGCGGTGAAGTAGATGAACTTGCCGTCGGGGCTCCAGCGGCTGTCGCCGGGTTCGAGGTCCCAGTCGGCGGTGAGGTTGATGGCTTGCCGCCCGACCGGGCGCAGGAAGAGGTCGCGCGGGCCGCCGTGATTCAGCTTCTGCTGGATCACCATGTCGGTGCCGAACGTCCGCGCGTATGACAGGTACTTCCCGTCGGGCGAGAACTCGACGTCGGCGTAGTTGTAGCCGTCGTTGGTGAGCTGCGTGAGCTTGCCGTCGAGAGTGACGGTGTAGAGGTCCGTCTTGCCGTAGCGCAGTTCGTCGCGCCAGTTCGCATTCGCGGTGAACGCGAGCGTCTTGCCGTCGGGATGCCAGGCGATGTTGGCTGGGCGGATGTCGAGATCGACGAGCGTCTTCTCCTCGGCTTCCCGCCGCGGGTGTGACGACGATCTGCAGCGGATTGCCCGCCGTCGGGTTCGGCGCCGGGAACGGCGCACCGTCGCGCTGGAAATCCTTCCAGTCGAAGGTGACGCCCTTGAAGCGTTCCTGGTGGCGCTTCTCGAACTCGCTCGCGTACTTCGTCTCCGGCTTCGCGGTCGTCTTCTCTCGCAGTTCGACGACCATTGACCCGTCGGGACTGGGGATCGTGCTCGCGCCGCCACCACCTCCACGACCGCCGCCACCTCCGCGTCCTCCGCGACCACCGCCACCGCCGCCCCAGCCGGTCGCGCCTCTCAACGGCCACCGGCGCGCCGCCGGCCGGCGGCACCTTGAAGGTCTGTCGCCCGACGGCGTACTGCAGCGCGTTGTCGTCGGTCCACCGCGCGTTGCCCACCTCGCGCCCATCATGCTGCACATGCCGCGGCGCTCGCCGCCGCCGGTCGTGGCGACGACGAACGTCTGCGACGTGGACTGGTTCTCTCGCTTCTGCGCCGGATCGTCCTCGACGCGCTGGGACACGGTGAACAGCACCCACCCGCCGTCGGGCGAAATCTGCGCACCGCCGACCGACTTGATCCGGTAGTAGTCCTCGATCTGCAGAGGTCGGCCGGCCTGCGGAGCGGCCGCAACCGTCGCTGTGAGGAGGAACGAGCTTGCGGTGAGAAGGCGGGTTACGCGCATGGCCGCGGATGTTATCAGCATTGGCGTTGACTCCAGCTGCCCGGCGTTCATCGCGGGAAGCCCAGCTCGGGCAACAAGCCCGAACGGCAGTGGGGTGATTCGGGGCTGTGAAACTCCGAACTCCAGAACTCCGAACTTCAGATGCCGGTGCTACGGGTTTCAAGTCTAGACACCAGTGCTTCGGGTTCGGCGCTTCGGAGGTCGGAGTTTCGGAGCCGCCGCACTTACCCAGCTGTTCGAAGCACTTCGAGCTGCGTTCGAGGTCCAACAGCTGCCCGCGACAGCTACATGTCTCGAAGCAACTTGCTGCGTCGAAGTACCACTACTGCGGCTGGATCGAAGTCACCCGGAAGGTCTGGGGGGAACCGATCGGTGTCACCGTGTCCCCGACCTGTTTGCCGAGCGTGGCCGTGTAGCGGCCGGGGGCCGCCAGCGGTGACCGCCGCCGCCGCGGCCGCCGCCGAATGGGCCGGGACCGGCGGCGCTGCCGGCGGCTGGCCGCCCGGCCGGCCTGCTGGCCCGCCGCCTGGGTGAGCCGCGAACCCTGCGCCCGCACCTGGGGGCGCCGCCTTGCGCCGGCGGATCGGCGCGCAGGTTCCAGGTCACGCGACGCAGGCCCGGTGCCTTGTCGACGTCCATGCGGCGCACCTGGCGGCCCTGGTCGTCGGTGATCGTCAGCACCAGCTTGGCGTCCGCGGGCAGCGCCGTGCCGACGCTGTAGGTGAACATCGCGCCCATCGGCGGATTGTCGAACGTGTAGTTGCCCGACAGCTTGCCGATGCCGGCCGTGCCGGCCGGCGCCATGCCGACGTTGGTGAACGAGTAGGCGTCGCGCAACGGATAGAGCTTCGCTTCCTCGGCCAGCGCCTGCGGCGAGATCTCGCGCAGCGCGCTGTAGTCGTCGAGGATGTAGAAGCCGCGGCCGAACGTCGCCATCACCAGGTCGTTCTCGCGCCGCTGCACCGTCAGATCGCGGACCTGGGTGTTCGGCATGCCGCCGCGCATCTTCGCCCAGTGCGCGCCCGCCATCCACGCTCACCCAGAGACCGAACTCGGTGCCGGCGAACAGCAGGTTGCCGTTCACGTGATCCTGGATGATCGCCCACACGTCGTGGCGGTCGGGCAGGTCGCCGGTGATGTTCGTCCAGCTCTTGCCGCGATCGGTGCTCTTCGCGACGTAGGGCTTGTAGTCGCCGCGCTGCCAGTTGTTGAAGGTGGCGAACACGACGTCGGCGTCGCGCGGCGACGCGAACACGTCGGTGACGTAGGTGTACTTCGGCACGCCCGGGAAGTCTTCGATCTTCCGCCAGTTCTTCCCGCCGTCCTCCGTCACCTGGATCAGCCCGTCGTCGGTCCCGGCGTAGATCAGCCCTTCGCGCAGCGGCGACTCGTCGAGCGACACGACGTTGCTCAGCGCGGTCGTGGAGGCGTTGAACGCCACCGAGTCGCGCGGCCACACCTTGCCCATGATCGGGATCGTCCACGGGTCGAGGTTGCGCGAGAGATCCGGGCTGATGCGCGTCCAGCTAGTCGCCGCGGTCGTCGCTGCGATAGACGTACTGCGTCGCCCAGTACAGCCGCGTCGGCGAATGCGGGCTGATGATGTACGGCGTGTCCCAGTTGGCGCGGTCCGCGGGCGGACGCACCGCGGCCGCCTCCTGGCCACCCTGCGCGCCGCCGCCACCGCCGCCACGCCCACCGCCGCGGCCTGCCCTGCGACTGCGGCGGACGGATGCCGCGCGCTTCACCGGTGCGCCGGTTGTAGCGGCGGATACCGCCGTCCTGCGACTGCGCGTAGATGATGTCGGGGTTCTCCGGGTCGTTGCGCGTCTGGAAGCCGTCGCCGCCGTTGACGACGTACCAGTCGCTGGTGCGCACGCCCCACGGTGACATCGAGCGCGACGGGCCGCAGAACGACCAGTTGTCCTGCGTGCCGCCGCACACGTGGTAGAACGGCTTCGTGTTGTCGGCCGACACGCGGTAGAACTGCGTGATCGGCAGGTTCGTGAAGAACCGCCACGTCTTCCCTTCGTCGTACGACTCGTAGAGCCCGCCGTCGTTGCCGAGCAGGATGTGCTTCGGATCGACCGGGTCGAACTCGATCGAGTGGTGATCGACGTGGACGCCATAGTCCTCGATCCCGGTGGTGTTCCAGGTCTTGCCGCCATCCTTGCTCAACTCGACGTTCACGTTGACCGACCAGATCCAGTCGGGCGCGGTACGGATCGACGAAGAGCTCGTGGTAGTACTGCGCGCCGCCGCCGGTGTAGCAGTCGTTCGCGCGCTGGCCGCCGCGGCCCACCTGGGGCGCCTGCGGCTGCTCGTCGGAGCTCGGCGGCGGGCGCGGCGGCGGTGTCGGTCGGCTTGGATGTCGCGGCGCCGATCGGCGGGCACGCCGGCGGCGGCTGCGGCGCGGGCCCGCCGCGTCCGCCTCGCCCCCCACCCAGCATCTCGGGCGACATGCGGCCGACGCGCGTCCACGTGGCGCCCGGCGTCATCCGAGCGGAAGAAGCCGGACTCCGCACGCTTCGCTTCGACGATCGCGTAGACGCGATTCGGGTTCTTCGGATCGACGCCGAGCCCAGCGCGTCCGGTATCGCCGGTCGGCAGGCCGTTCGTCAGCTTCGTCCACTTCTTGCCGCCGTCGGTCGTCCGGTAGAGGCCGCCCTCGCGGCCCGCCGCCGATCGCCTGGCCGACGGCGCGCCGCCGCTGGTAGGCCGACGCGATCATCACGTCGGGCTTCCCGGGCTGGAACACGATGTCGGTGATGCCGGTGTCGTCGTTCACGTGGAACACGCGCGTCCAGTTGGCGCCGCCGTCGGTCGTCTTGTAGAGGCCGCGCTCGCCGCCCGACGAACACAGCGGCCCCTGCGACGCGACCCACACGACGTTCGAATTGCGCGGGTCGATCAGGATCTTGCCGATGTGCTCCGAGGTCTGGAGCCCCACCTGCTTCCACGTCTTCCCGGCATCGGTGGACTTGTAGACGCCTTCGCCGAAATGCGAGGCGCGCTGCGAGTTGTTCTCGCCGCTGCCCAGCCATACGACATTCGAATCCTTCGGATCGACCACCACGCAGCAGAGCGTGAAGGGCCCGTCATCGAAGATCGGGCTGAAAGTAATGCCGCGGTTCTCGGTTTTCCACAGCCCGCCGAACGCGCTGGCGACGTACCACACGTTGGGATTCTTCGGGTCGATCTCGACGTCGACCACGCGCCCGGTCGAGAGCCCGGGGCCGATGCTGCGGATCTCGATACCCTTGAGCGACTGCTCGTTCAGCCGATTCTGGGTCTGCCCGGACGGAAGCGCCGCCGCGGCCATGGCCATCGCCGCAATCAGCAAGGATGTCTGTCTATTCATTTAGAGAGTTCTCCGAAGCGAATTATACGTTTGGGAGTCGCTAGCGTTTACCGTTGTCCGTTGTCCGTTGTCCGTTGTCCGTTGTCCGAGGTCCGTTGTCCGAGGTCCGGAGGTTCGGGACTCGGGGCTCGGGCTTCCCCGCCGTAGCGCGCCGCGCGAAGGCGGGAGTTTGGTAATCTCGCGCGATGCGCGCAATTGTGCGGCGACCATCACTTGCGCTGGCCCGCTGTGAGCTGACTTTTCTCGAGCGACAGCCAATTAACTTCGCCCGGGCGGAGAAACAACATCGTGACTACGTCGCTGCGCTTACGTCCCTGGGCGTGGAGGTCACGATCCTTTCGCCTGAAGACGAGCTGCCCGATGCCGTGTTTGTCGAGGACACCGCGATCGTGCTGGACGAGTGCGCGGTGATCACGCGGCCAGGGATCGAGAGCCGTAGGCTCGAGACCTCATCAATCGAGGCTGCCTTAGCGAAGGTGCGTCGGCTGGTCAACATTTCGCCCCCCGGGACGCTCGAAGGGGGCGACGTCCTGAGGATCGGCCGCACGATCTTCGTTGGCCGGTACGGCTCGCACCAACGACGAAGGCATTCGCCAACTGCGTGTTGAAGTTGAACCGCACGGATACGAAGTGTTGCCCGTCGCCACCACCGGCTGTCTGCACCTGAAGTCCGCGGTCAGCTATGCCGGCATGGAAACTGTCGTCCTCAACCCGGACTGGATCGCTGTCGACCTGTTCCGTTCCTGGCAGTGTGTTCCCGTAGCGCCGGAGGAACCCTACGGCGCCAACGTGCTCGCCATTGGCACGGTCGTCCACACGGCCGCGTCCGCCCCCCTCACGCGCCGAAAACTCGATGCCCTCGGGTTTGAGACGCGCGTCCTCGACACGTCAGAGTTCGAGAAGGCCGAAGCCGCCCTCACTTGCCTCAGCCTGCTCATTCAATAAAGGCACGACTCCGAGCCCCGAGCCCCGAACCTCGGACAACGGACAACGGACAACGGACAACGGTAAGCGTCAGTTTCTGCTACTCTGTTTCTCCCTGCTATGACGCGCCGTCAATTGACCGCGGCACAGATCTTCGGCGTCATCCTTACGCTGGCGTGGTACCTCGCCGGATTTACTTCGGCCGGCAGCGTCGCGACACTTCCCGAGCAACTTTCCGACCGCGATTTCTGGAAACTCTCGCAGGAGTTGTCGGAAGAAAACGGCTACTTCCGCTCCGACAACCTGCTATCCAACGAGATCTGGCTCCAGCACGTCCTGCCCGATCTGGAGAAGACCAGCAAGCCGGGGCGGGTCTACCTGGGCGTCGGGCCCGAGCAGAACTTCACTTACATCGCCGCGATCAAGCCCGCCATGGTCTTCATCGTGGACGTGCGTCGCGGCAACCTGCAGATGCACCTGATGTACAAGGCGCTCTTCGAGCTGTCGGCCGACCGCGCCGACTTCGTGTCGCGCTTGTTTTCCAGGAAACGCCCGGCGGGATTGACGTCGTCATCGACCGCGATGGAGATCTTCGACGCCTTCGACCGGGTGCCAGGCAGCGAAACGCTGCAGCAGGAAAACCTGAAGGCGATCCAGGACTACCTGACGAAGAAGCGCGGCATCCCGCTCGACGCCAACGACCTGAAGGGCATCGAGTACATCGCGCAGCAGTTCTTCTGGTTCGGTCCCGGCATCACCTACAGCTCGAGCACCGGGCGCGGAGGTCGCGCGATGTCAACCTACTGGGACTTGATGGTGGCGACCGACCGCGATGGGAAGAACCGTTCGTACCTGGCGAACGAGGACAACTTCAAGGTGCTCAAGAACCTGCACTCGAAGAACCTGTTCGTGCCGGTGGTCGGGAACTTCGGTGGGCCGAAGGCGCTCCGCGCCGTCGGCAAATACGTTCGAGACCAGGGGGCGATCGTCGCGGCGTTCTACCTGTCGAACGTGGAGCAGTATCTCAACCAGGATGGGCTGTGGCCGTCCTTCTGCCACAACGTCGCGGCGCTGCCACTCGACGACAACAGCCTCTTCATCCGATCGGTGCGCGGCTCACTCGGCTCCGGCAATTTCAACGGTGGCTACGGTTTTCCTGGCGGCCTCGTCAACGAAACCAACAGCATGCGAGCCGAAACGAAAAGTTGCCCCGGCGCGCGCCCGTAGTGATCGGCAGGACTAAAGTCCTGCGCTACCGGTTGTCGCGGCTTCCACCCCGGATCCACCGCTTCCATCACCAACTGCAATGCGGCGTTCGTGCGCTGACGCGCCGCCTGGGCGCCTCGCATGTGGCCCATGCGGACGATGACGAGCTGATGGGAGGGGACGATGAAGGTGTTCTGGCCGCCGGCGCCGGCGGCGAAGTAGGCCTCGCGCGGCAGGTTCCAGGCGCCATCCCCGTTGACCCAGAACTGCGCCCCGTAAACAGGACGCTTCCAGGCGGGCGCGAGCGTGCTCACGAACTTCGACCATCCTTCCGGTAGCAGCCGTGTCCCCTGCCACATTCCATCCTGCAGATAGAGCATGCCGAGGCGCGCCCAGTTGCGCGGCGTGCCGTAGTCGTAGCCGGTGAGGATGAAATTGCCGTAGGGATCGGTCTCGAGCACCTGCCGCCGGATGCCGATCTTGTCGAACAGCGCGCGCTGCGGCCACGTCAGGTATTCCTCGCCGCGCTTCTGCACCGCCTGCTTGACGAGATATCCGAGCGTCAGCGGATCCGAGTTCCGGTAACGCCCCTCGGTGTTCGGCGCGAACTGCACCGGCTGGCTGATCGTGTAGTCGAAGACATTCACGGCGCCCGTGTAGATGTAGTAGTGGTCGGGATATCCCTTGTCGGGAGAGTAGTCGGGATCCTGTTCGGCGAGGAACTTGAGGCCGCTGCTCATGCGCAGGAGATCAACGTTGCGGATCTTGGCGCGCGGGTCGCCCGCCACCTGGTGCCACAGATCCACCGGGGCCGGCTGCTCGATCGTGTAGACGCCGTCCTTGACCAGCAGGGCGAAGAGCGTCGCGGTGATGCTCTTCCCCATCGACCAGCTCTCGAGCTGCGTGTCTTTGGTGATCCCGTCCATGTAGCGCTCCGCCACGATGCGCCCCTTGTGGACGACGAGGAAACCAGCAGTAAGCCCGGCGGGATCGGCAAACGCGGCGTCGGTCGCCGCCTTGAGCTTCGCGGCGTCGATCCCGGCTGGCGCGGTCGTCGTGTCGGCGCGGTCCCCCATCGGCCACGGCTGCGTCGCGGCATCCGGCAGCGACGTCTTGACCGCGACCGGCGTGAAGGCCACGCCCGCCTTGCCCGGCTGCTGAATCACGCAGCCCTGGTCCCCGTAGAAACGCGCTTCACGTGACACTGCCTCCGACGACCCTGCCGCGGGAAGGGTGGCGCGGACGAGTTTGCTCTGTTGGCTGATCGTCCAGGTCACCTTGTCCGCTGCGTCGCGCGGCATGAACCAGTACGCACTGTTGCGCGCCGCTTCGGTCGGCATCACGCCCCGACACGAACACCGCGGAGCAAAGGATCTTCGCGTACGCGGCGAGCCCGAGTTCGGTGCGCGTGCCTTTCGGCGTGAAGAGCGACTCGCGGACTTCTCTTGCGCAGCGGGGAGGCCCGCGAGGATACAGACCGTGATCAGCAGCAGAGGGGCAAGTCGTCGCATACGCTGAGTATTGCCGTCAACGCATAATCACGGCAACTCTCGGACCCTGAAAGTCGCGGCAACAAGCTGGTTGCAACTGCCGCCTAGGCGGCAACCGCCGAGAACGCAGAGGACGTGGATTTGAGGGTGCCGTTGCTGATTAGCAAGAACCCCAACCATCTCCTCAGCGTCCTCTGCGCCCTCGGCGGTTGCCGCCTAGAGACAGCTGCCGCTAACTAGCTGGTTATCGCTCCAAGCATGGAGCGGCTCAGAAGATCGTTGAGATGGAATCCATCGCGAGTGCGAGGACCCTGGTCGGCAACACGCCGAGGTAGAAGACGCCGAGCGTCGCGAGCGCGAGACCGGCGACGGCGGTGGCGGGGAGGCGGGGGCGGACGGTTTCGGCGCCCTCGGTCATGTACATCATGACGACGATCCGCAGGTAGAAGAAGACCGAGACGACGCTGGTGAGCACGCCGATGATCGCCAGCCAGTAGTGGCCTTCCTGGACGGCGGCGCTGAAGATGTACCACTTGCCGATGAACCCGGCCATCGGCGGGAAGCCACCGAGCGAGAGCAGGAACACGGTCATCAGGCCGGCGAGTCCGGGGCGCGAGCGCCACAGGCCGGCGAAGTCGCGCAGCTGGTCGTGCTGGTTCTGGGCCGTGCCGAGCAGCGCGACGATCCCGAGCGCGCCGAGGTTCGACACCGCGTAGGTCAGCAGGTAGAAGAGGACCGCGGCCTTGCCGGTGTCGTTCGCGGCAATGATCCCGAGCAGCAGGTAGCCGGCGTGCGCGATGCTCGAGTACGCCAGCATGCGCTTCACGTTGGTCTGCACGACGCCGACGACGGTCCCGAGGATCATCGTCACGGCGGCAATCGCCGAGAGCACGGGAATCCACTGTCCCTGCAGCGGTTCGAGCGGTGACAGGAACACGCGGACGAACGCCGCGAAGGCCGCCGCCTTGACGCCGGTGGACATGAACGCGGTGACGATGGTCGGCGCCCCTTCATAGGCGTCGGGCGTCCACATGTGGAACGGCACCGCCGAGATCTTGAAGCAGAAGCCGATCGCCAGCAGGCCGATCGCGAGCAGCGCGCGAGCGTCTGCGGCGAGCCGGCCGGCTGCGACGAGAGCGCGACGCCGATCTGTTCGAGCCGCGTCGAGCCCGACAGCGCGAACGCGAACGCGATCCCGTAGAGGAAGAACGCGCTCGAGAACGCGCCGAGCAGGAAGTACTTGAAGGCCGCTTCCGCCCCGCCGGCGCTGGCGCGGCGGATCCCGGTCAGCACGTAGACCGACAGCGACAGGATCTCGAGCGCGATGAAGATGACCAGCAGGTCGGTCGCCGCCGCCATCATCATCATGCCGCAGAGCGCGAAGAGCGTCAGCGCGTAGTACTCGCCGGCCGGAATCCCCTCCCGCTCCACCACATCGTTCGAAAACAGCATCGTCAGGACCCCGACGATGCAGAGGACGATGTTGATGAAGAGCGCGAAGTTGTCGGAGAGGATGACGCCGAAGCTCTCGGCGCGCGTGTCCCAGAGAAAGTAGGACGCGAGGGCGGCGCCGCCGCAGCCGATGAGGCCGAAGCCGGCGATCGGCATGCGCTCGCCCGGGCGGCGGATCGCCTCGGCGAGCATCGCCGCGATCGCCGACAACGCGACGATGAGGATCGGAATAATGGCTGCGTAAGCGGTCATCGGTTGTCTGCGTTCTGTTGGCCGGCGTCGCTCAGGCCCGGCGGCCGTCACCGGTGCGCCGGCGCCGCTCTGAACGCGGTCGACCAGCTTGTCGATCGACGGCTTCATCGGGTTGAGGAACACGTTCGGCGCGACCCCCATGAAGATCGCACATGGCGATGGTCGGGATCATCAGCGCCCACTCGCGCGGCGTCAGGTCTGGCAGCGTGCGGTTCTTCTCGTTGGTGAGCTCGCCGTAGTTCACGCGCTGGAACATCCACAGCATGTAGACCGCCGAGAGGATCACGCCGGTGCCGGCGACCGCCGCCATCCAGTAGTCCCACTTGAAGGCGCCGATCAGGATCAGGAACTCGCCGACGAACCCGTTCATGCCGGGAAGCGCGATCGACGACAGCGTGATGAGCAGGAATGCCGCAACCAGCCGCGGCATCACCGCCTTCAGCCCGCCGAACTCCGAGATCAGGCGCGTGTGACGGCGATCCGAGAGCATGCCGACGAGCATGAAGAGCCCGCCGGTGCTGACGCCGTGGTTGAGCATCTGGTAGACCGAGCCCTGCACGCCCTGCGTGTTCATCGCCGCGAGGCCGAGCACGACGAAGCCGAGGTGGCTGACGCTCGAGTAGGCGACCAGCTTCTTCATGTCGGGCTGCACCATCGCGACCAGCGCGCCGTAGACGATGCCGATGACCGCGAGCCAGCCGAGCCAGGGGGCGAAGTAGAGCGCCTGTTCGGGGAAGAGCGGGAACGCGAAGCGCAGCAGGCCGTAGGTGCCCATCTTCAGCAGCACGCCGGCGAGGATGACCGAGCCGGCCGTCGGCGCTTCGACGTGCGCGTCGGGCAGCCAGGTATGGAACGGGAAGAGCGGGACCTTGATCGCGAACGCCAGGGCGAACGCGAGGAAGAACCACATCTGCATGCGCGGCGAGAGCGTCGCGGCGGCGGCGTACAGGTCGAGGAGGTTGAAGCTCGGCGTGCCGGTCGCCTGCGCGTGCGCCCACGCCAGGCCGATGATGGCGATCAGCATCAGCACGCTGCCGGCCATCGTGTAGAGGATGAACTTCACGGCGGCGTAGATGCGCCGGTCGTAGCCCCACACCCCGATGAGGAAGTACATCGGGATGAGCATCGCGTCCCAGAAGACGTAGAAGAGGAACAGGTCGATCGAGACGAAGACGCCGAGCATCGCCGTCTCGAGCGCCAGGATGAAGAACGAGAAGTTCTTGACGCTCTTGTGGACCGACTCCCACGACGACAGCAGCGCCAGCGGCGTCAGGAACCCGGTCAGCACGATGAGGAACAGGCTGATGCCGTCGACGCCGATCTGGTACCGGATGCCGAAGTCGGGCATCCAGGCGTAGCTCTCGACGAACTGGTAGTCGGCGCTCGCCGGATCGAAGCGCGCCCACAGCCAGAGCGTGGCGGCGAAGGTGACGAGCGAGATGCCGAGCGCCAGGGTGCGCACCAGCGGCTCGCGATCGTGGCGATCGCCACGGCCGCCGGCGAGAAGCACCAGCAGCGCGCCGGCAAGCGGAAGAAAAACGATCAGTGACAGCATCATCTATACAGGTAGTAGCCGAGGATCAGCACGGCGCCGAGGAAGAGCGACGCCGCGTAGGTGCGAACCGAACCGGTCTGCAGGCGCCGCAGCACCGAGCTGCTGCCGCGCACGCCCATGCCGACGCCGTTCACGGCGAGGTCGATGCCGCTGGCGTCCACGCCCTTCCACAGGACCGTGGTCGACACCGCCTTGATCGGCTGCACCACGACGGCGTCGTAGAGCTCGTCCACGTAGTACTTGTTCAGCAGCAGCCCGTGCACGCCGCGGAAACGCCGCTGCATGGCGGCGGCGCTCTCGGGGTTGCGGTACCAGAAGAACCAGGCGAGGCCGATGCCCGCGGCCGCGACGCCGACCGATAGCCCCATCAACAGCAGCTCGGTCTTCGTGTCGGCGTGGTGCGCGCCGCCAGCGGCAGCATCAGCGGCGCCGGCGGCCTCGTGTGCCGCGCCGGCGACGGCAAAGGCCGGATGCAGGAACGTCTCGATGCGGTTCTCGCCGCCGAGCGCGTGCGGCACGCCAACGTAGCCCGCCACCACGGAACCGATCGCCAGCACGATGAGCGCGAGCGCCATCGACGGCGGCGCGTCGTGCGGCGCTCCGTGGCCATGTGCGACGCCTGCCCCGTGCAAGTCGAGGTGCGACGTGCCATGTGCGGACGTGCTGACGTGCGCGGGGGCGTGCGACTCTCGGCGCTCCCCTGCCCCGAGCCAGGTCGAGGGGCCGTGGAACGTCATGAAGAACAGGCGGAACATGTAGGTGGCGGTCAGGAACGCCGTGAGGAGCGCGATGACGTAGAGCACCAGGTGGAACGTCGGCCACTCGGCGGTGTAGGTCTTCCAGAGGATCTCGTCCTTGCTGAAGAACCCCGAGAGCAACGGGACACCCGCGATCGCCAGCGTGCCGATCAGGAATGTCCAGTAAGTGATCGGCAGGTACTTCTTCAGCCCGCCCATGTGGCGCATGTCCTGCTCGCCGTGCAGCGCGTGGATCACGGCGCCGGAACCGAGGAAGAGCAGGGCCTTGAAGAAGGCGTGCGTGTAGAGGTGGAAGATGCCGGCCGCATAGGCGCCGACCCCCATCGCCAGGAACATGTATCCGAGCTGCGAGACGGTCGAATAGGCGAGCACGCGCTTGATGTCGTTCTGCACGAGACCGATCGTGCCGGCCATCAGCGCCGTGGCCGTGCCGATCGCCGCCACGACCGCCAGCGTGATCGGCGCGTGCTCGAAGAGCACCGCGTTCCGCCCGATCATGTAGACGCCCGCCGTCACCATCGTCGCGGCATGGATCAGCGCCGAGACGGGCGTTGGGCCTTCCATCGCGTCCGGCAGCCAGACGTAGAGCGGGATCTGCGCCGACTTGCCGGTGGCGCCGAGGAACAGCAGCAGCGTCGCCACGGTGAGCACGCCCATGCCGGCGGTCTCGATGGCGCGGGTGGACGCCGCGGTGGCGACTCCCTGGAAGTCGAGCGTGCCGAACTGCCAGAAGAGGAGCAGCATCCCGAGGATGAAGCCGAAGTCGCCGACGCGGTTGACGACGAACGCCTTCTTGCCGGCGTCGGCCGCCGACTGCTTGCGAACCAGAACCCGATCAGCAGGTAGGAGCAAAGGCCGACCCCTTCCCAGCCGACGAACATCACCGGGAAGCTGGCGCCGAGCACGAGGATCAGCATGAACGACGCAAACAGGTTCAGGTACGAGAAGTAGCGGGCGTACTCGCTGTCCGTCTCCTCGTGCATGTAGCCGGTCGAGTAGATGTGGATCAGCGACCCGATGCCGGTGATCACGAGGACCATCAGCACCGAGAGGTTGTCGAGCCGGAACTCCAGCGGGATGTCGAGGTCGCCCGACGTGATCCAGGTGAAGACCGTCTGCTCGATGGCCGGGTGATGGTTGATCACCGACCACGAGGAGGCGGCGGCGACACCGAAGGACCCGATGATCGCCGCGCAGGCGATGCCTCCCGAGAGGCTCTTCGGCAGCCGGCGTCCGAAGAACGCGTTGACGAGAAAGCCGAGGAACGGAAGAAGCGGGATTAGTGCGAGCATCTCACCATTTCAACGCCGTGAACGCGTCGGGGCTCAACGTTTCCCGGTGCCGGAAGAGCGCGATGACGAGCGCCAGGCCGACCGCCGCTTCGGCGGCCGCCACCGTCATGACGAAGAAGGTGATGATCTGCCCGTCCACGGTGCCCCAGTGGCGGCCGACCGCGACAAACGTCAGGTTGACGGCGTTCAGCATGATCTCGACCGAGAGCAGCATCGTGATCAGGTTGCGGCGCAGGAACACGCCGGCGGTGCCGATCGAAAACAGGAGTCCCGAGAGGATCAGGTAATGGTTGAGGGGATCACGACGAACGCTCCTTGCGCGCGATCACGACCGCGCCCACCATGGCCACGAGGATCAGGATCGAGGTCGCTTCGAACGCGAACACGTGGCCCCATTCCTCGCCCGGCTGGGTCGGCGCCTTGAACAATCGCGGTGCCGATCGCCGCGACACTGCTGATCGACGTCGCCGCAGCATCCTGCGCGAACCAGTCGGAGGGCACGCCGCGTGCCAACGCCCACAACAACTCGATCCCGAGCAGCACCGACAGCACCCGAAGGCCTTCATGCCGCCAGGGCCGAGCGCCACCGTCCGCGCCACCTCTTCCGTCCGGCATTGAGCAGCATGACGACGAAGAGGAAGAGGACCATGATCGCGCCGGCGTAGATGATGATCTGCGTCACCGCGCTGAACGGCGCGTCGAGCAGCACGTAAAGCCCCGACAGCGCGCCGAACGACACGATCAGCAGCATCACGCTGTACATCGGGTTGCGCTGCCCGACGACGCCCAGCGATGCGAGCACCGTGATCGCGGCAAAGATGTAGAAACCGATGACCGATCCATCCATACTGCGATTATCCGATCCACAACACGAGCGCCGCGGTGAAGATCAGGTTCAGCACCGACACCGGCAACAGCCACTTCCATCCGAACTCCATCAACTGGTCGTAGCGGTAGCGCGGCAGCGTCCACCGCATCCACACGTAGAAGAAGAGGATGAGGAACACCTTGGCGAGGAACCAAATCCACCCGAGCCAATCGGGCAGGAAGGGGCCCAGCCAGCCGCCGAGATACATGCTGGTCGCCACCGCCGAGACGGTGACCATGTTCACGTATTCGGCGAGGAAGAACATCGCGAAGCTCATCGAGCTGTACTCGGTGTGATAACCCGCGACGAGCTCCTGCTCCGCTTCCGGGAAGTCGAACGGTGCGCGGTTGGTTTCCGCGACCCCGGCGGTCATGAAGATCAGGAAGCCGAGGAACTGCGGGATCACGTACCACTTCGGGATGAACCCGAACCAATAGCCCTGCTGCTCGAGCACGATCTCGCGCAGCGACAGCGTATTCGCCATCAGGATCACCGCCGCCAGCGCCATGCCGTACGACAGCTCGTAGCTGATCATCTGCGCCGATGAGCGCAGCGCGCCGAGCAGCGAGTACTTGCTGTTGGACGACCAGCCGGCGAGCACGATGCCGTAGACGCCCATCGAGGCGATCGCGAAGACCACCAGCACCGCGACGTTGACGTCGGTGACGTGCAGCGGAATGCCGGGTTCGTCGAGCAGGCCGAACAGCGTCGTGCGGTCGCCGAAGGGCACCACCGAGAAGGCGGCAAACGCCGCCGCCGTGGAAATGATCGGCGCCAGCGTGAAGAGCACCGCATCGGCCGCTTTCGGGCGCAGCTGCTCTTTCATCAGCAGCTTGATGACGTCGGCGAACGGCTGCAGCACGCCTTCGAAGCCGACACGGTTCGGGCCGACGCGGTCCTGGATGTAGGCGCAAACCTTGCGCTCCATCCACACCATGAAGGCGGCCGACAGCACCAGCATGTTGAAGATGACGAAGATCAGGCCGAAGTGCGCCGCCAATTCCGGCGAAGGCATCCACTCCTTCATCAGTGCGCCCCTACCGACATTCGCGAACCGCGCCAATCGGCGGGCAGCGTGCAGCGTCCTTCACGCACGTGCGCTTCGAACTCGTGCCGGAAGTGCTTGACGGTCGTCAGCGCCGGCGTCGCCGCCGCATCGCCGAACGCGCACAGCGTCTTGCCGGCGATGTTGCCGCCGACGCTGACCAGCAGGTCGATGTCGCGCATCACGCCTTCGCCGTTCTCGATGCGCGTCAGGATCTTGTAGAGCCAGTCCCCGCCTTCACGGCAGGGCGTGCACTTGCCGCAGGACTCGTGCTTGTAGAAGTAGAGGAGGTTGCGCGCGACCCAGACCATGCAGGTCGTCTCGTCCATCACGATGAGTCCCGCGGAACCCAGCATCGACCCCGCCTTCTGCACGTCGTCAAAGCTGGCCGGAATATCGAGCTGGTCGGGCAGCAGGATCGGCACCGAGGAACCGCCCGGGATGACCGCCTTGAGCTGTGTGGCCGTCGCGGATGCCGCCGGCATAGTCGTAGATCAGCTCCTTCAGCGTCGTCCGCATGGACGCTTCGTAGGTGCCCGGCTTCTTGACGTGGCCGCTGATGCAGAACAACTTCGGGCCGCCGTTCTTCTCGGGACCCAGGCCGATGAACCATTCGGCGCCGTTGAGCACGATCGGCGGCAGGTTGCAGAGCGTCTCGACGTTGTTGACGGCCGTCGGGCAGTTGTAGAGACCCGACACGGCCGGGAACGGCGGCTTGATGCGCGGCTGCGCGCGCTTGCCCTCGAGCGATTCGATGAGCGCCGTCTCTTCGCCGGCTTCATACGCGCCGGCGCCGCGATGGATCACGATGTCGCAGTCGAAGCCGGAGCCCATGATGTTCTTGCCGACGTAGCCTTGCGCGTAGGCCTTGGCGAGCTCCGCTTCCATCAGCTTCTGCACGTGGTAGAACTCGCCGCGGATGTAGATGTAGGCGACCTTCGCGCCGATCGCCCAGCAGCCGATGAGGCAACCCTCGAAGAGCGAGTGCGGGTTGCGCTCCATCAGCACGTGGTCCTTGAACGTGCCCGGCTCGCTCTCGTCCGCGTTGCAGCAGATGTACTTCGCAGCGGCGTGTCCTTGTGCACGAACTGCCACTTGAGCCCGGTCGGAAAGCCGGCACCGCCACGGCCGCGCAGCCCCGACGCCTTCACCAGCTCGATGACGTCGCCCGGCTTCATGGTGAGCGCCTTCTTCAGGCCCTCGTAGGCGCCGTGCTTCACCGAGAAGTCGAGCGTAAAGCTGTTCGGCTCGCGGATGTATTTCGTGAGAATCGGTTCCATTCGCCGCCGCCTACCGTTCCACCTTCAAATGACATCCGGTCAGCGCGGCTTCGCCGCGCGCCTTGATGTCGTCCACCAGCTTGCCGCAACTCTCCGGCGTGGCGCGTCTCGTGCCACCACTCGTTGTTGACCATGACCACCGGTGCGCGGTCGCAGGCGCCGAGGCATTCGAACTCCATCAGGGTGAACATGCCCGAGGGATCCGTCTGCCCGACCTCGATGCCCAGCTTCGCTGACAAGGCCTCGGTGACGCGCTCCGCGCCCATCAGCGCGCACGAGAGCGTGCGGCACACCTGGAGGACGTACTTGCCGACCTTCTCCTTGTAGAACATCACGTAGTAGGTCGCGACGTCCTCGACTTCGGCGGGGGCCAGGTCCACGATCGGCGCGATGTGGCGCATCGCGTTGGCGGTGAGGTAGCCCTGCTGCTCCTGCACGAGATAGAGCGCGGCGAGCACGGCGGAGCGCTTGCGATCCGGCGGGTACTTGGTCAGGAGCTCGTCGAGCTGACGCCGGCGCTCCGCGGTCAACTCGAACGCGGGGCCTTCTTCAACGATGCGGCGCTCCGACCGCTGGAACTTCGCCGGGTCGTACACCATCAAGGGATGGAAACTCATCGATCCACGTCTCCCATGACGACGTCGGTCGAGCCGATGACGGCGATGACGTCGGCGATCATGCCGCCGGTGATCATTTGCGGCACCGCCTGGCAGGCGTAGAACGACGGCGCGCGCAGCTTCACGCGGTACGGGCGGTTGCTGCCGTCCGAGACGATGGAGAAGCCGTGCTCGCCGCGCGGCCCTTCGACCGGCACGTACGACTCGCCGGCCGGCACGTTAAAGCCCTGCGAGTAGATGAGGAAGTGCTGGATGAGCGCTTCCATCTCGGTATAGACCTTGTCCTTCGGCGGCGGCACGATGCGGTAGTCCTGGATGTCCCAGGCGCCGCGCGGCGTAATGCGCTTCAGCGCGTCGCGGCAGATGCGCACGCTCTGCCGCATCTCTTCGATGCGCACAACGTAGCGATCGAACACGTCGCCAGCCGGCATCACCGGGACGTCGAACTCGTAGGTTTCGTAGCCGCAATAGGGAAAGGCACGGCGGACGTCGTACTTGACGCCGACGGCGCGCGCCAGCGGCCCGACCAGCCCGTAGCTGATCGTGTCCTCCTGCGAAATGACGCCGACACCCTTCGTCCGCTTCAGCCAGATCTGGTTCTTCGTCAGCAGGCCCGCGTACTCTTCGAGCTTCGCCGGGAAGCGATCGAGAAACGCGGTGACCGCGTCGTGGAAGCCGATCGGCAGGTCTTCACGCAGGCCGCCGACCCGGAGGTAGCTCGGGAACATGCGGAAGCCGGCCAGCATCTCGTTGATGTTGAGCAGCAGCTCCCGCTCGCGGAAGCAATACATCATCACCGAGACGGCGCCGATCTCGAGGGCGTGCGTGGCCAGCCACACCAGGTGGCTGGCGATGCGCTGCAGCTCCGCGATCAGCACGCGGATGTCCTTCACGCGCTTCGGCATCGCGGCTTCGACGCCGAGCAGCCGCTCGACCGACAGGCAGAACGCCAGGCTGCTCGACTGCGCGCCGAGGTAATCCATCCGCTCGACGAGCGGGATCACCTGCTGCCACTTCTTCTGCTCGGCGGTCTTCTCGATCCCGGTGTGGAGGTACCCGATCGTGGTGCTGGCGTCGACGACCGTCTCACCTGACAGCTCCAGCACGAGCCGCAGCACGCCGTGCGTGCTGGGGTGCTGGGGCCCCATGTTGACGGTCATGGTTTCTGTGCGAAGTTCAGGCATATCGTTCGCCGGGTCTGAAGACCCAGCCTACATTTCGACTAATTCGCAGATCGCGTGAATGAGCGTCCCATGCACTTCCTGGACGCGGGGGGTCGACTCATCGGGCACATTGACGTGAACGTCCGCCGCTTTTCCCACTGCCCCGCCGTCCCGGCCGGTGAGCGCGATCGTCTTCAATGCCGCGCGCCCGCGCCGTTTCGAGCCCTTTCACCACGTTGGCCGAGGCGCCGCTCGTCGAAATCCCGAGCGCCACGTCCCCGGCACGTCCGAGCGCTTCGATCTGCCGCACGAACACGCGGTCGAAGCTGAAATCGTTGGCCACCGACGTCAGGATGCTGGCGTCGGTCGTCAGCGCCACCGCCGCGATCGCTTCCCGCTCGCGCTGGAACCGGTTCACCAGCTCCGCCGCGAGATGCTGCGCGTCGGCCGCGCTTCCCCCGTTCCCGAACACCAGCAACTTGCCGCCCGCCGCGTGCGCTTCCCGAATCAGCCGCGCCGCCCGAACGACCTCGTCGAGATTGCCGTCCCTCACCCGCGCATGCACCGCGACAGCCGCATCAACGATCCCGCGAACCCGCGCCGCCTCATCTCCACCGCTCATTGACTGTCAGCCAACTGTGTTTCTTCTGTGTTCTTCTGTGGCTAGTGTTTCTTCTGTGGCCGGGAACGGTCGCGCGAGGCCTCGATGTTGGCGACGAACTCCTCCGCCGACACCTGCAGCGGCTCGTAGGTCTTCACCGGCTGCTTGATCTGCACGGGGTAATCGCGCCGCTGCGGAAAGCCTTCCCAGTCTTCCGGCATCAGGATGCGCCTGAGGTCCTTGTGCCCGTCTATCCTTATGCCGAACATGTCCCACAACTCGCGCTCGGCCCAGTCCGCCATCTTCCAGAGCCCGGTCAACGTTGGGACGCTCGGGTCCGCGCCCGGCACCCGCACCTTCACGCGCAGCCGCTTGGGTTGCGCGTCGGTGATGCTGGCCAGCAGGTAGACGACCTCGAAGCGCGGCTCGCGCGGGATGTAGTCCACGGCGACGATGTCGGCCAGAAACCTGAGATTCAACCCGTCCCGAAGCGAACGCATCGTCTCGACGAGCTGTTCCCGCGTGACGTAGATGGTCGTCATTCCATCAGCCGAAGGCGCGGCCTCGAACGAGCCGGCGGGCAGGTGCTGTTGCAGCAGCTCAATCATGCGCGTCAGCCCCTGAGCTTCTGCTGATCGATCTTTCGTTGGAGTTGGACGATGCCGTAGATGAGCGCTTCCGGACGGGGCGGGCAGCCGGGGACGAAGACGTCCACGGGGACGACCTGGTCGACACCCTGCACGATCGCGTAGTTGTCGAACACGCCGCCGACCGACGCGCAGGCGCCCATCGAGATGACGTACTTGGGTTCCGGCATCTGGTCGTAAATGCGGCGCAGGACGGGCGCCATCTTCCGCGAGAGGCGGCCGGCGACGATCATCAGGTCCGACTGCCGCGGCGAACCGCGAAAGACCTCGGCGCCGAAGCGCGCCACGTCATAGCGGCTGGCGCTCATCGCCATCATCTCGATCGCGCAACAGGCCAGACCGAAGGTGACCGGCCAGATCGACGAGCGGCGCGCCCAGTTGACGACCTTCTCGACGGTGGTGGTCAGAACAGGAATTTCGAGATCGTGCTCGCCCATTAGTCCCTTTCGTGGCCCCAGTCGAGCACGCCTTTGCGCCAGACGTAGATGTAGCCGGTAACGAGAATCGCGAAGAACACGACCAACTGGATGAACCCGGCCCAGCGCAGGTCGCGCAACGCCATCGCAAACGGATACAGGAACGCCACTTCGATGTCGAACAGCAGGAAGATCATCGCCACCAGGTAGAACTTCACGGGATGACGTTCGCGTGCGTCGCCGACCGGCGGCATGCCGCATTCGTAGGGGGCGAGCTTCTCCGGCGTGGGCTTCCTCGGCGCGACCAGGTAAGAGAGCACGATGTTCAAGGCCCCGAACCCGGCGCCGAGCCCGATCATGATCAGGATGGGTAACCAGCCGTGCATGTCTGAAGAACAACCGATCCGGGCTGAAAATGCGCGCCGCGGCACCGGCCGGACGCGTGTGTGACAGCCGCCACTACCTCGGCCATCCCAACCTCCGAATGCTATCACGCACCATAGACAACCTGCGCCGCCGTGAACACAGCACAACAGATCGGGGATAACCTTTATCTATGGCCCGTCTCGCGTGGTTCAGCCCGATGCCGCCGGTCCGCACCGGCGTCGCCGCCTACAGCGCCGAAGTCGTGGCGGCGCTGCGCGCCGACCACGAGATCGACGTCTTCACCGACCACCCCGCGCCCGGTGCGCGCTCGGCGCACGACTTCATCTGGGAGCATCAGCAGCGCCCGTACGACCTGCCGGTTTACCAGCTTGGCAACTCGTCGTTTCACGATTACATCTGGCCGTACCTGTTCCGGTTTCCGGGCCTCACCGTGCTGCATGACGCCCACCTGCACCACGCGCGCGCGGCGCAGCTCCTCCGGGTGAAGCGAGCCGCGGATTACCGGGAAGAGTTCAACGCGAACGAATGTGGTGTGGGGCCAGAGATGGCCGAACTCGCGGTCAAAGGCTTCGACACCTACCTCTATTACTAGCTGGCCAATGCGCAAGCTCGTCGTGGACGCCTCGCGAGTGACCGCCGTGCACGCCGCGCTCATGGCCGACGCGCTGCGCGACGAGTCCCCGAACGCGGCGGTTGAAACCATCCGCCTCGGGCATGGCGAGTCGGTCAGCGAAGAGGAGGCGCAGGTCGCGCCGAGCGAGGGTCCGCGAGCGATACGGCCTCGGATCGCGACGATGTGGTGTTCGGGGTGTTCGGCGCGCTGACGCCGGAAAAACGGCTGCCGCAGATCCTCGACGCGTTTGCGGAAATCCGCCGCTACGCCCCGCGCGCACGCCTGATGCTTGCGGGCGCGACCGCCAGCCATTACGACCTCGCGGCGGACATCGAGCGGCGGAATCTTGGCCCGCTGGTCGCTCAAACGGGATATCTGCCGGACGACGAGCTGACCGCCCACCTGGTCGCGTGCGACGTCTCGATGAACCTCCGGTGGCCGACGGCCCGCGAGATGTCAGGGCCGTGGCTGCGGGCGCTCGCGGCCGGCCGGGCGACCGTCGTCGTGGACCTCGCGCACACAGCGGACGTGCCGTCGCTCGACCCTCGAACCTGGACGGTCTCGCACGCGCGCCCTGCCGGGCAGCCGGCGCCCGAGCCGATTGCCGTGGCGATCGACATCCTCGACGAAGCGCACTCGCTGCGGCTGGCGATGCGCCGGCTCGCCCTGGACGCCGACCTTCGGGCGCGGCTGAGCGGCGCGGCGGCGGAGCACTGGCACCGCGAGCACTCGATGCCGCGGATGCTGGAAGACTACCGGCGGGTGATCCAGCGCGCCCTCGAACGCCCGGCACCCCAGATCCAGGCGACGTGGCCGGCGCATCTCGTCGATCGCGGCCAGCGGCAGCTCGATGCACTGCTGAAGCCGTTCGATGTTCCCCAACACCTGAGAGTTACACTGTGACCATACAACTGAACGGCGAACCGTTCGACGTGCGCGGCCCCGTCACGATCAGCGCGCTTCTCGACCTCCTGGATATCGATTCGCGCCGCGTCGCCGTCGAGCACAACTGACGAGTCGTCAAGCGGGACGCGTATCCGCAGACCACCGTTCAGGAACGAGATCAAGTAGAGATCGTGAACCTCGTCGGCGGCGGATAGACAATCGCCAACTCTCAATGCCCAACTCCCAACTCCCAACTCCCAAAGGAATCTCTCCCAGAACGGGTTTTTCAGTCACAATAATCCTCAGACAGCGACAGCCCATCTCCTGGACTCGCTGTCAGAATCTGATGATTTGGGAGTTGGGAGTTGAGGAGTTGGGAGTTGAAGGAAGGCCCATGTCAGATCCACTGGTCATAGCAGATAGACCTTCAAGTCCCGACTGATCGTCGGAACGGGCAAGTACCCCTCGCACCAGATCATGGCGGACGCGCATCGCGCGTCGGGCGCCGAGATGGTCACGGTGGCCGTGCGCCGGGTGAATCTATCGGACAGCTCAAGGAGTCCCTCCTCGACTACATCGATCGCGAGAAGATCTTCATCCTGCCGAACACCGCCGGATGTTTCACGGCCGACGAGGCGATTCGCACGGCGAGGCTCGGACGGGAAGTCGGCCTGTCGAACTGGGTCAAGCTCGAGGTGATCGGCGACGAGCGCACGCTGTTCCCTGACAACATCGGGCTCCTCGAAGCGACGCGCGTGCTCGTGAAGGAAGGGTTCGTCGTCCTTCCCTACACGAACGACGATCCGGTTGTCTGCCGCAAGCTCGAAGAGGCCGGGGCGGCGGCGGTGATGCCGCTTGGCGCACCGATCGGATCGGGGCTCGGCATCCAAAACCCCAACAACATCCGGATCATCAAGGACCAGGCGCGCGTGCCGGTGATCGTGGATGCCGGTGTCGGTACCGCCTCGGACGTGGCGGTCGCGATGGAGCTCGGCGTCGATGGCGTGATGCTGAACACCGCCATCGCGCTCGCCCACGATCCGGTCGCGATGGCGACCGCGATGAAGCTGGGCGTCGAGGCCGGCCGCATCTGCTTCCTCGCCGGGCGCATGCCCCGGCAGGAATATGCGTCGCCGAGCAGCCCGGTCGAAGGCAGGATCGGAGCAGCCGCCGGGCGATGAGCGAGGCCCGCGAGACGCTCGAGGAAACGCTTCGGCGGCTGAAGCAGGAGCGCGACGAAGCCGATCTGCGCTACAACCACGCGCTCACCGAACTCGACCGCGCCCTGAAACCGCCGGTGGGTCTTCCCGACCTGCCGCTGGCGCTGGACGATGGCGCCCGCGCGCGGCTCAACGAGTCGTGGAACATCCTGCCGGCGCCTCCGCAGGCGACGTCCTGGTCGCAGCGCAAACTCGTCGGCCTGGTGTGGCGGACCATCGCGCCCTACTTCGAGCGTCAACTCACGTTCAACTCCGTGCTCGTCGAGCACATCAACCGCAACGCCGACGCGCAGCGTGCGGCGCACGAGCGCAGCCTCGCGCTGACGGCGGCCCTGCGCGCGCAGCTCGACCAGCTTGCCGCCTTCCAGTCGCGCCTGATGCAGCTGCTGCAGCAGGTGACGGCGTACGTCGACACGAAGGACCGCGAATCAGCCGGCGGGGCGCTGGTGCTCAACGCCGCCATTTCCGAGATCGCCGAAGCGCAAGCAAGTACCGCGAGTCCTTCGCCGCGCGCGAGCACCGGCACATGGCGAAGATCGCGGCGGTTGACGAACTGCGCACCGCCGTCGGCGTCGCCCAGCAAGCGATCGTCGCGCTAAAACGAACCCTCGAATCCCGAACCCCGAGTCCGAGTCCCGGCGCTCGCAGCGACTCGACGACCGAGTCCACCGAGACCCGGAGGAAGCGTTCGCGCCGTCGCTCGACGCCTACAAGTACGTCGGCTTCGAGGACCAATTCCGCGGCTCGCAGGAGGTCATTCGCGCGCGGCTCGCGAGCTATCTTCCCGTACTTCGAAGCCACGGGCGTCGGGGACGTGCTCGACGTCGGTTGCGGGCGCGGGGAGTTCATCGATCTCCTCAACGCGCGCGGGATTCCGGCGCGGGGGATCGATCTCAACCATGAGATGGCGGAGGTGTGCCGCGCCCGTGGGTTGAGTGTCACGAGGCTGATGCGGTCGGCTACCTCACGACACTTCCTGACGCGTCGCTGCGCGGGATCTTCGCGGCGCAGGTCGTCGAACACCTCGAGCCGCGCGTACCTGCTGAAGTTCCTCGAGCTCGCCTTCGTGAAGCTGCGGCCGGGCGGGCGCCTCGTGCTCGAAACGCTGAACCCCGCCTGCTGGATGGCGTTCTTCGAGAGCTACATCCGCGACATCACGCACAAGTGGCCGCTGCACCCTGAAACGCTGAAGTACCTCGTGACCGCCAGCGGCTTCTCGCGCGCCGACCTCGAATATCGCTCCCCGGTCGCGCCACAGGATCGCCTGCAGCCGATCTTGGTGCCGGAAGGGGCCGACCTCGCGATCCGCGACGTCGCGGAGACGTTCAACAGCAACGTCGAAAAGCTCAACGCCCGCATGTTCACCTTCATGGACTACGCCGTCGTGGCCGAGAAGCTGCTCTCCTAGAGAGCCGTGGCGGCCTCGCGGACAACGACGTACCGCCACAAACCAACGGCCGATAGCCCCAGGACCATGGCAGAGAAGAGACCCGCCTGCGGCCGATCGTTCGCGATGGCTCCGGCAGCGACGGCCCCCATGACGGCCAGCGCGCAGTACAAGACCGCGACTTTCGAGTGAGCGAGACCGGTCGCCGTCAGGCGCTGGTACAGGTGCGACCGGTGAGCGGCCAGGATGTTTTCGCGCCGACGAATACGCCGCAGCAACGTGAACGCCGTGTCGAAAAGGAACGGCCACAGGAGCAGCGCGGCGCACGCCCAGAGCTCCGGCCTGGACTGGCCCGCCGCGAGCGGCAACGCCGCGAAAAAGAACCCGAGAAACGCGCTGCCGGCATCTCCCATGAACACCTTCGCCGGCGCCCAGTTGTAGAGCAGAAAACCGGCGGGAGCCGCGGCGCCCAGGAGCCCGAGCGCCGCCACGTCGTTCGAACCGATGAGCTGTCCGACGATCGCCCAGCCCACTCCTGCGACCACGGCCTGCCCGGCGGCGATGCCGTCGATCCCGTCCATGAAGTTGAACGCATTGGTGACGGCTGTCATCCAGAGAGCCATGAGCGCGATCGCGACGGCGGGCGGAATGGCCGCAGGAAACGCACGCAGATCAGCCGTCGATGCCGCCAGGCCTGAGACGCCGATGTAAATGACGAGCCTCAGCAGCGCCGGCAGCGTGCGGAGGTCGTCGACGAGCCCTACGACCGCCAAGGGCGCATGCCGCACCGACAACGAGCCATGCCGATGCAGAGAAGCGCATGCCGGCGAGGTGCGCTACCCACAGGCCCGTCAGCAACGCCAGGACGAATGCGACGCCGCCGAGGCGCGGTGTGGCGATTCGATGCGAACTGCGTTCGTTGGGGATGTCGAGAAGATTGCGGCGGCGTGCCCACGCGGCGAACAACGGCGTCAGCGCAGCCGCCACAACGAAAGCCACCAGACCGAAAAGGAACATCACGCGCGTGCGCGGGGATTATATACACTGCTCATTCGACACGTGTTCTCTCCTCTTGCCGGCGTGAGGCGTCTGCTCTGGGCCGCGAGCTGCGCCGTCTTTCTGCTGCTGCTCTCGTCACTCTTTCGCGTGCCCGACGTGCCAGCGCCGGTGCCGGCGGCGTTGTTCGCATTCGTCGTGTTCGCGGCGTATCGTCCGGCCGCTGCGATCCTGGCGGTCGCTGCGCTCGTGCCGATCGCGACCTGGACGGGCCGGCAGTGGAGCGGCAGCGTGGCGTGGCCC
>CAVXMQ010000013.1:0-77171 GCA_963762995.1 uncultured Acidobacteriota bacterium
TCATCGAGGTGCAGCGAAGACCCACGTCGCGATGTCACGAATGACTTCTTCAGCGACGTGGCCTGGCGTCAGGTACTCCGCGGGAAGGCTCGGACCCGTGCCGGCGATGAACAGGTGGTTGAGAGCCGGGTAGCTGCGGAACGTCACATCGCGGCGTGAACCGAGTGCAGCCTTCCACCGCCCGAACTCCTCGACAGTCACCTGGTAGTCGCGCTCTCCCTGCAGGATGAGCATCCGCCGCTTGATCTGTTTCGCGGCGGACGGCGGATCGTAGCCCCGCAGATCCAGCCAGTACGACGCCGGTGCGCCAGAGACCAGCCGCCCACTGCCGGCGTCGGCCGGCTTCAATGCACGCACGCTGTCGGCGATCGCCGTCGCCTGGTCGATTCCCTTCTGCTCCTCGGGCGAAATCGTTCCGATCCGCGTTCGCCAGATATCGAATCTGTGCCGGGATGGCATCTTCGAGTGGACGCGCCGCTCCCGCCAGGACGATGAATCCGGGAATCGATGGATCCGCGGCCGCGATGCGTGGGACGAGCATGCCGCCGAGGCTGTGCCCGAGAACGAAGATCCGCGCCGCGTCAATCCTGCGATTGGCGCGCAGGGCCTTCAGCGCTTCGAGCACGTCGTCGACCACCTCCTGCTTCACGGTGAAACCGGAGGGCGCCGTCAGCTTCGCGCCGTGCACTTTCGTGCGCTTGTCGTACCGCAGCACGGCAATCCCACGCGATGCCAGCCCCAGCGCGAGATCCTTGAACGGCTTGTTCGCGCCGACGGTTTCGTCGCGGTCGTTCGGTCCGGATCCATGCACGAGGATGACGGCAGGCACGGGTTTCGTGCCCACTGGCAAGGTCAAGGTGGCCGGCAGCGCCCATTCGCCAGAGCCAACGGTCATGGCCGTCTCCGTGTATGAGGACGGAGTGGCGTACGGTGGGAGCGCGTAGGCGACCGTCCCGGCGGCGGCGGGACGCAAGGCCATTCCCGAAATCCTGCCGGAGCTGTCGAATGCCAGCTGGACGTCGATCTTCGCACGCTCGAAATCGCAGGCCGTAATAACCATCTGCTTGTCCGCGATCGCCACGACCCGCGGCTTCGATTCGCAGCTCTTGTGGGCGCCGACCTGGGTCACCAGACTTTTCCAGAGTTCCGCCAGCCGGCCAGGCGGCATCTCGGCCTTCATCTTGTCGGTGAACCGTTCTTCGACGTTGGCAAACTCGCCGGCGACGATGCGCCCGAGAGCTGTCTGGGCTTGTGCGATCACATCGCCGGCCGGCTGCGCGGAGGTTGGGACCTGCTGAAGTACGGCGAGGAGAACGGTGACGATCAGCGTCATCGGCTGAGTATAAGGTCTTGTTAGCGCTGGCAGATGGGGCAGTAGAACGTGGATCGCCCGGCCTGGACGATCCGTTTGATCGTGCCGCGGCAGCCGCGCCGCGGGCACCGTTCGCTTTCACGGTCGTAGACGCGGAAGCGATCGTCACCATCCGGATGATCTGCCAGGGCATCGTTCAACGTGTCGCGGATCGCGCGCACCAGCGCGCGTAACGGTGGCTTCGGTGTGCCGGCGGGGGTGACGAGCGTTCCGCTGGCGCGACGGGGCGACAGCCTGGCGCGGTGCAGCGACTCGCTCACGTAGATGTTGCCGAGGCCCGCAATGACGCGCTGATCGGAGAGCGCCGACTTCAGCGGCGCGCGCCGCCCCCGAAGTGCGCGGGCCAATATTTCGGCGCCGAACGCTTCATCGAGCGGTTCCGGTCCCAACGCACTCGTCGGGTTTTCGCCGGCGCCGTGGTCGTGCAGCCACATCGACCCGAACCGGCGTGGGTCGTTGAAAACAACCGTCGCGCCGCTCGACATGTGGAAGACCACGTGGTCGTGTTTGGTCAGCGGGAGAGGCCCTTCCACGTGAACGTCGAACGAGCCCGACATCCCCAGGTGCATTACCAGCGTCGCGCTGTTCGAGAGATCGGCGACGAGGTACTTCCCGCGCCGACGCAATACCCTCACCGCCGCCCCCTCCAACCGTCGCTCGAACCGCGCCGGCAGCTGCGTGCGCAGCCGGCGCCGCCGCACGACGACGCGGTCGAAGCGCGCCCCTTCCATCGCTGGACGAAGCTGGCGGACGGCACGCTCGACTTCCGGCAGTTCAGGCATCACCTGAATGTAGCAGAGCCCTCAAGTCGTATTAGAGTTCCGCTGTGCCGGTTTCGGTTGACAACTCCAGCCTGATCTATCGCTCCCTCAAGGACGCGGGCGTCCGGATCATCTCGGCGCTACCGGAAACGTGGCTCGTTCACCTCATACGCATGGCCGAGGACGATCCCGAGATGACGCTCGTGCGGCTGGCCAAGGAAGAAGAGGGCGTCGGCATCAGCACGGGGGCCCATCTTGCCGGCGTGAAATCCGCCATGTTGATGCAGAACCATGGCTTCCTGGCGGCGATCAATGGGATCGTCTCGTGCGGACAGCTGTACCGGATTCCTTTATTGATGCTCATCAGCCAACGCGGATCGTTCGGCGAGAAGGATCCGTGGCAGTGCGAGGGGGGCGGCGTGACCGAGCACGTGCTCGAGGCGCTGCGGATACCGTTCGATCGTCTCGAGTCCCCGGAGCACGTCGCCAAGAAGATCGCGAAAGCCCAGACACTGGCGAATGCGGCCGGCCGTCCCGTCGCGTTGCTGCTCTATCGCGATCTCATGTGGGAAGAATGATGACCGCGGATGATCGGCTCATCGACCCACGATTCCCTCGCGCAGCGGCCTACGATCCCGAATGGATCGTCGCGAATGCCAGCGGCGGCGCCAACGCACTCTGGCTCACCGAATGGCTCGCCGAAGCCGTCGAGCTGCGCCCCGGCATGCGAGTGCTGGACCTTGGCTGCGGGTGCGGCCTGTCTTCGATCTTCCTCCGCCGAGAATACGGCGTGCAGGTCTGGGCGACGGACCTCTGGTTCAGTGCGTCGGAGAACCTCCGGCGCGTGCGCGATGCCGGCGTGGACGATGGCGTGTTTCCGCTGCACGCGGATGCGCGCGCGCTTCCCTTCGCGAACGAGTTCTTCGACGCGGTCCTGTCGATCGACTCGTTCGTGTACTACGGGACCGATGACCTGTACCTGAACTATGTGGCGCGCTTTCTCAAGCCGGGCGGTTGGCTCGGTATTGCCGGTGCCGGCGTGATGCAGGAGATCGATGGTTCGGTGCCCGACCACCTGCAGCCGTGGTGGGAACCCGGGATGGCCTGCCTGCATTCGGCTGCGTGGTGGCGCCGCCACTGGGCGCGGACGGGAATCCTCGACATCGAGGTCGCCGATGCGCTCGACGACGGTTGGCGCTATTGGGTGCGCTGGCAGGAGGTCGTCGCGCCGGAGAATGCGGTCGAACTCCAGGCCCTGGCCGCGGACAAGGGAGCGTATCTCGGCTACGTCCGCGCGGTCGGTCGCCGGCGCGCCGACGCTCGGCTCGACGAGCCGATCGTTTCGATTCCTAGCGAATACACGAAGCAGCCAGTCCTTCGTGCGATGAGGGAAGTCTGATGCGCCGCCTCGACGCTCTTCAGGCGATCTACCCGGACCTCGAACAATCGATCGTGGTGACGATCATGGGAGCCGTCGCCGCGGAACTGCAGTCGATCGGGCACCGGCCGAACTTCTTCTACTTGCTGCACGCGATGGGCCTCGCGTCATCGGTGGGACTCGGCATCGCCCTCTCGCGTCCCGATTCAGCCGGTCGTCGTGCTCGACGGCGACGGCTCGGTGTTGATGAACCTGGGTGGCCTCACCACGCTCGCACGGTACCGGCCGCGCAACCTCGTGCACGTCGTGTTCGACAACGAGAGCCTGCTGTCGGTCGGTGGCTTTCCGACCGCGACGTCGACTGGGAGCGATCTTGCCGCGATCGCGCGCGGGGCGGGCGTGCCGCGCACCGCGACCGTCCGGACGCTGGAGGAATTTCAGCAAGCGTTCGCCGACGCGCGCCGCGCCGGCGATCTCACGACGCTGGTCGCCAAGGTCGAGGCCGTCGGGCCGCCCACCTACATTACCGATCTCTCATTGCTCGAGAACCGCTACCAGTTCGCCCGTCACCTCAAAGAACGCTCCGCGAAGGAATAGCCATGTCGACGCTGACCCGATTGCTGGCCGAGCTCACGGAAGGCACGTTGAAGATCGTGGACCTGACGCAGCCGCTCGGCCCCGAGACGCCGGTCATCGGCCTGCCGCCGATGTTCGCGTCATCCCCCGGTGATGTCGATGGAGACGATCTCTCGCTTCGACGATCGAGGTCCAGCCTGGTACCTGGAACACCATCCGGATGGGGGAGCACACGGGCACGCATTTCGACGCGCCCGTGCACTGGATCACTGGAAAGGATCTTCCGGACAACACCTGCGACACGATCCCGGCGCGGCGATTCATCGGGCCTGCCTGTGTCATCGATGTGACCGCGGAGGTCGAGCGCAATCCGGACTTCCTCCTGATGCCGCAGGACGTCGTCGCCTGGGAAGCGAAGCACGGGACGATTCCTGCCGGTGCGTGGGTACTGTTGCGCACCGGTTGGAGCAGGCGCAGCGACCCCAAGGCCTTTCTCAACGTTGCCGACGATGGTCCTCATAGTCCGGGGTTTCACGCGAGTACATCGGCGCTGCTGGCTCGCGAGCGTGACGTGCTGGGCGTCGGTGTCGAAACCATCGGCACCGACGCGGGCCAGGCCGGCACCTTCGATCCGCCGTTCCCGAATCACGGGATCATGCACGGCGCCGGGAAGTTCGGCCTCGCGAGCTTGCGGAACCTGGACCAGCTGCCACCGGTTGGAGCGATCGTGATTGCGGCGCCGTTGAAGATCGTCGGCGGGAGCGGCAGTCCGCTGCGCGTGCTCGCGATTGCGCCGTCGTGATCCGCGTCTTCGGTTGTGCCGCCATCGCGGCGCTCATCGTTCTGCTCTGCACGCTGCTGCCGTTCCTTCCCGGCGGCTACGATCCTCTCGCGGTGCCGCTCTCCACGATGGCGCAATTCGGCGCCATGGCGGCGTTGCTGTTTGTTCCGGTCGGTGCGTTGTGGGGGGCGTCGCGGTACTTCGCGGGCCTCGCCGCGCGACGGCGAGGACTGGCCGTGCTCACGACTCGTCGTTGCATCGCTCGTCTGGGGCTTTGTCTCGTTGGCTGGATGGATGAGCAGCGTAATGCTCGGAGCCCTCACCGTAGCATTTGGTCTTTACCTCCTGGCACGTGGCGATCCGTCGACGCCGGCAACCGTCCGCCGCACCGGTCTCGCCCGGTGCACTGGCGCTGTGCCTCGGCGTCCTTCCGATCGCCGTCGTCGCGCTGCAGTGGGCGGTCGTTCCCGCCGCGGTCGAGTTCAGCCGCAACCGCGCGATCCGAAACAGCGAGGCGCTAATCACCGAGATCGAGCGCTACCACGCGACGAACGGTCGATATCCCGTGTCCTTGCAGGGACTGTGGCCCGACTACAAGCCCGGCATCATGGGAATCGAGAGGTACCGCTACGAACCAAGCGGCGAAGCCTACAACGTCTTCTTCGAGCAGCCGGCCCTACGCTTCGGCACGAGGGAGATCGTGATGTACAACCCGCGCGACGAGCAGGAGATGACGAGCCACACGGCAGCCCTGCTCGGCACGCCCGAGCAACTGAATCGCAGGCGCGGCTACTACGCCTCGGGCGACACCGCGCATCCGCATTGGAAGTACTTCTGGTTCGACTAACCCTGTCGTTCGGGATTTGCGAGCAGCGTGCCTTGAGTCAACAATAGGCGCCGGGGGCCATCCACATGACGGTGTCGTTCAAACCCGATGGATATCCAGCGGTCTCACCGTACCTCATCGCCGCAGGCGCGCAGCGGGTCATCGACTTTCTGAAGCAAACCTTCGGTGCGACGGAGTTGCGCCGCTACGCCATGCCCGACGGCTCGATCATGCACGTCGAGGTCCGCATCGGCGACAGCGTCGTCATGCTCGGCGACGCCGGTGACAACTGGCCTGCGGTGCCGTCGCACTTGCATGTGTACGTAGAGGACGTCGACGCGACCTACCGCCGCGCCCTCGAGGCCGGCGGCGTGGCGGTGCAGGCGCCGGAGCGTAAGGGGGAGGACCCTGATCGCCGCGGCGGCGTGAAAGATCCGGCAGGTAATACCTGGTGGATCGCCACACAGGTTGGATGACACGACGCCGTGTCCAAGGCGCGCCTCATCGAAGCGGTGACGACGCTAGACGTGAAGGCGGCGCAGGCGCTGCTTGACGCGAAACCGTCGCTGCTTACCGTACTGAACCGGCAAGGGTGGAACCTGCTGCACCTCGCCTGCGCGGCCTCGCCGGCGAAGCTGGAGGTGCCGGACTCGACGGCCGTGCGGATGGTGCAATTCCTGCTGGATCGCGGCCTCGACATCGACGAACCCGAGAGGGTGGGTCGCGATCGGTGTCCGGCGCTGTTCTTCGCGGTGGCGCGCGGACGCAGTAGCGCCGTGGTGAAGTTCCTGCTGGATCGCGGCGCGAGCGTGAAGGCGACACCGGGCGGCGGCCTGTTCGCCGCTGGCTGGTGGAACGACACGAAGAACCTGGACCTGCTCCTCGACGCCGGTGCGCCGATCGATGTCGTCGTCGGCATCACGCCGTTCCTGGCCGCCTGGTTGTGGAAACGGTTCGACGCGGCGAAGCTACTGGCGCGCAGGGGAGCGGACGTGAACTTCCAGGATCAGAAGGGCAGGACGGCGCTCCATCACGGCGTCGAAAAGGAATTCGATCCCGCCCTGCTCAAGTGGCTCGTGAGGCACGGCGCGTCGCCAGATATCAACGACGCCAGCGGCGTTTCGCCGCGGCTCAGGGCATCTCGCAAGCGCGACAAGCGTTTCGCGGCGGCGCTAGGGGTGTAGGTGCGGAGGATGCTCGCCCTGGCCGGCCGAACACTCCCCCCTCGCGATCGCGAGCAGCGGTTCCGGCTCGCGGTGTGGTCGCTGGCCCTGGGAGTCGTGCTGGGGGTAGTCAACCTGGCGGCGAACTGGATGATTGCTCAGGGGTCTCCGGCGATTCGAGACCTGCTGGTCGAGCGCATGAAGGCGCTGGACCCGCGGGAGGCGGTGATTGCGTCGCCGATCATCGAGGAGGTGCTGGTGCGGCTCTTCCTCATGAGCCTCATGGCGTGGGGTGTGTTCCGAGTCACCAAACACGCGGGCATCGCCTTCGGCACAGCGCTGATTGGATCGGCGGTGGTCTTTGCCGCGCTTCACCTGGCGCGTCCGTTTCCAGGAGATCCGGCCCTGGCGAACTACTACCGTTGGACGCTGTTGGTGAAGTACACGCTTGCCGGTGTGCCGTTAGGCTGGGTCTTCTGGCGCTGGGGCCTGCCGTACTCGATCCTCTGTCATATGGCCGCGAACGCGGCGCACCTTGTGCTACAGTCCCGCGTCTTCTAAGGCGCGCACCCCTTAACCCGTTCTTCAACTGGAGTCGTGAATGAAACGCCGCGTAACGCTATCTGTCGTCCTCACCCTTGGTGCGCTTCTCGCGCTCTCGGCTGCGACCGTGAGACTCGACGGCCAGCAGCGACGATCCCTCGTCGCCGATAGCGGCGTGGTGACCCTTGGTCCCAACCAGGTCCTCCGCATTTCGGGCGACGGGGTGGATCAGGACGACGTCATCACGCTGCGATTCCGACGAATCGAATATACGCAGGCATCGTGCACGGACGGCGTGTGCACGCACGAAGTGTCCTCCGACACCACGTGGCCGCCGATGACGCTGGCGCCGAACGAAGCCGTGTCGCTCAATATCTTCGACCGGCTCGACAATCGGCCGCGGCATCGTTTCCAGCAACAACGCCAACATCCGGATCATGTTCCAGATCGTCGACACCACCACCGGCTCGGTTCAAAGCGTGTGGGGCGCCACCACCAGCGTCTAAAGACCCGGCCTACAACCGAACACCGAATACCGAACACCGAACACCGGCGAGCGCTAGCGAGCGATCGTCTTCTTCGTCTGCGGCGGCGCGATGATCAGCGGGTCGAGCCCCTTCCGCAGTTGCGGGACGCCTTCCACCATCCACACCGGCGCAGGTGTGCCCTTCAGGTAGTGATCGAAGAACTGCCGCATGCGGATCTGGAAGTCCTTCTGATTCTCGCGGCGTCCGAGGTGATGGGCTTCGTCGGGGTAGGAGAGCAGGATCACCTGCTTGCCCAGCCGTCGCGCCGCGGCGTAGAACTCGAGCCCCTGGCCGAAGTCCACCGCGCCGTCGGCGGTGCCGTGCAGGATCATGAACGGCGTCGTGATCTTCGGCGCGTTGTGCACCGGCGACTGGCTCTCGTAGAGTTCGTGCGCCGACCACGGCGTGGTGTCCTTGCCCATGCGCACCTGGCCGACTTCTGTGATCCCCTGCTGGATCGTGCCGGTCGACCGATAGAGCGTGCCGTGGAAACTGGTGAGGTCGGTCGGCGGCGCGCCGGTGACGACGGCGGCAAACATGTTCGTCTGGGTGACGATGAAGGAGGACTGGTAGCCGCCCCAGCTGTGACCCTGCAGACCGACACGCGCGGGATCCGCGTAGCCAAGCTCGATCACCCTCTTCACCGCACTGGTCACGCAGTCGAGGGCGGACGTTCCGGGTTTGCCGATCTCGTAGCGCACGTCCGGCTGCAGCACCAGGTAGCCGTTGCTCGAGTAGGTGGACATGTGCGGCCGGTCGTCGTAGACCGGGAACGAGAAATTGTGATGCGTGTCTGACATCAGCTCGTAGAAGTACACGAGCATCGGGTACTTCTTGCCCGACTCGTATCCCGCCGGCAGCGTCAGCGTCGCCTGCAGGCGCTGGCCCTTCGAGTTCTTGTATTCGATCAGCTGTTTCTTGCCCCAGGCGTAGTCTTTGAAGATCTCGGGCTGCGCGTCGGTCACCTGCTTGGGGCTGCCGAACTTCTTGTCTGCCTGCCAGTAGTTCGGATACTCGTTGAACGTCTGCTGGACGAAGACCATCCGATCCGCGTTCTTGGCGGCCATCGGCGCGCCGATGGACTTATCGGCCCAGATGAGCGGCGCGATCGTGCCAGAGGGCGCGAGCTCCGAGTAGCCAGACTTCTTGGTCCACTCGCCGAACGCCGAGAGCAGGACCGGCTTGCTGAGATCGATCGGCTCCTGCGCCGCCGCGCCGCCGCCGCGCCCACCGCCTCGGCCCCCACCGCCGCCGGCGCCGGTGTTCAAGCGGGTGACCCGATAGCGAACCGATTGTTTTGCGCCTTCGCCCTTGGTGAGATTGGTGATCGTGCCTCCGGCCAGTGGCACTGCCCACACGTCGTACCGATCGTAGAGCAGCACCTTCCCGTCCGTCGTGAAGCCGCCAACGCCGTACACCGGTCTCTCGTAGTCGTGGTCGTCTTCGGCGTTGACGAAGCTGCGGCCGCCATCGATCACGGTCGCCTTGCCGTTCGCCAGATCGTAGGAATAGACGCGTCCACCCTTCAGGTAGAGCGCCCATTTCCCGTCCGGCGAATTCCCCATCGTTCGCGTGAGCCCGCGCTCGATCACCGTGCGCTCGCCAGTCGTCAGGTTCACCCGATAGAGGTCGTTCCTGCTGCCGCCCCAGGCGACTTCACCGCTGTAGGGTGTCTCGTCGCGGCCGATCGCCCATTTCAGGTCGTCGGTCGGGGTGATGGCCGTAAGCTTCTCGTCCACGATCTGTTTCAGGGTGCCCGCCGCCACGTCGAGGACTGCCGCCTTCGTGGCGCGTCGCGCGTTGGCGAGCTGCACGGTCTGCTGCGACTGCGGATCGTCGTCTTTCCAGTGCCACACATCGACGTTGGCCTGCGGCTCGGTGGATTCGGGTTTCTCGGCATCCTGCTCTTTCAGGCCGACCAGCAACCGCGTACCGTCGGTGCTCCATCGCGGAGCCGTGAATTCACTGACGACCATCCCGGACGGGAAGCCGGACGCCTTGGCAGGATCGAACGTCGCCGCCTGCGCCTGCGCCGCGCCGACGTTGCGCCAGCTGAGGATGACGTTGTCGCGCTGCGCCTTGTCGCGCGCCTTGTCGCCCCGCAGCACGACGAGGTCGGCCCCCTTCTCGCTCCACGCGAGCTGATCGTAGTCGGCGGTCGCGGAGTCGAGCGTCCGCTGCTCGCCAGTGGCGAGATTCATCACGTAGACGCCGTTGCCCAGGCGCTGCTGACCCCGTACGGTAAACGCCATCTGCTTTCCGCCATCGTCGAACGCATAGGCCCCGACCTTTGCGATGTATCGTTGCTCGCCGGTCGCCAGGCGCCGCATCAACAGGTCGGGCGCCGGGGCGTTGGCGTCGGCGCCAGCGCCTTCGGTGCCGGCGCCGCCGCGCCCACCGCGTCCGGCTGCCGCGCCTGCCGCGGGAGCGGCACCGGCCGCCTGCGGCCGCATGAGCAGCCAGTCGCCGTCCGGTGAAAACGCAAAGGTGCCCACCGATGGGAACGTAGACTTCGTGCCGGTGGTGAGATCGAGGATTTCAAACGGTCGCGCGGGCGGAGTCGCGGGTGTGGCTCCACCCTGAGCCTGGCCTTCGCCTCCGCGCCCGCCGCGTCGCCCGCGCCCTTCCGCCGCCGGGGGCGCAATGAAGTAGCCGATCCAGCGGCCATCCTCGGAGAACGCCGGGTTGGCACCCCGCGGGATGTCGTAGACCTTGTCGCTGTCGAGCGACTTCACGAGGAGCGTCGCGTCGCCGTCGTTCGGCGTCACCGTGTAGTGCATCCACTTGCCGTCGCCCGATATGGCGGCGCCGGTGATGCGCTTGAACTTCGCGTAGTCCTCCAGCGCGATCGCCTTGGGCGAGGGTGATTGCGCGTGCAGCATCAGCGAGCCGATCGTGAGAATCAGCGCGGGAATGGCAAAGCGTTGGGCACGGCGGGCAGCGATCATGAAGCGCTCCGGGTTGGGGCCAGGCCTGAGGCCGGGCTGGCAAACTTGTGCTGACGGGGGCGAGCGGGAGAATATCACGTACCGATAGGAGCCCATGAGCGACAAACCCATCGACAACAAGGTTCAGCTTGGCTGCGGCACTCTCATCGTCATCGCGATCATCGTGATGCTGTTCTCTGGCGGGAATGATTCGAAGAAGCTGCGGGGCCAGCTCAATGACATGAATCAAAAGATCGATCGACTCGAGAAGAAGATCGACGACCTCTCCCAAAGGCTCAACCGACAGCCGGCGTCCGAGCCTGCGCCACCGGCGGGTCGCTGAGGACGCGAGAACTCCAGGGCTTCGGCCTTGAGTGGGGGGCGGACGGCTGGATCAAGGGAGAAGGGAGAAGGGAAAAGGGAAAAGGGAGAAGGGAAAAGGGAGAAGGGAAAAGGCAAGGTGGAAGGTGAAAGGGACAAAGCGCAGCTGAGTGATGTGCAGCAGGCGCTGGCGAGGGCTTGGGTTGCCGGCGATCGCGCGGCGATCGAGCGCATCATCGCACCGGAGTGGACAACGACCGGACCGGACGGGGGCAAAGCCGACCGCGCGACGGTGCTCGCCCAGGTCTTCGAAACCCGCGTCCACACGATTCAGCAGCTGGAAATCGACGACGTGCAGGTGCGTGTCTTCGGGGACGGCCTGGCGACCGGTCCGCACGGCGTTGGGACGTACGCAGGCGCGCGATGTCGTCATCCGCTTTACCGACACTGTGGCGACTGACGGCGTGCGGTGGTCCTGGGTAACCCGGACGAAGGCTGCATCATCGACAGGCCATGCGCACATTCCCGATCAAGGACGACGCCGGTCATGTGTTTGCCTTCGAGATTCGTGCGCAACTCTTTGGCTGGCGGCTTGCCAGATCTCTGCGAAGCATCCCTGGGGTCTCTGATGTCCGTCCTCGAAGATGGTGGGTCGGATCTCCCGACGTGCACATCCGGTTTCAGTATCAGGGCCACGAGTACGTCGTTTGGGAGCCCTACGGCGATAACAGCCGATGGTGGATTGGCCCAGACGATGAGAGTGCGCCGCACGTTCCGATCGACGAACTCGAACGGGCAATCGCACGGTCGTAGCTGAGTGGGAAGCCCGGAGGTCCTAATGGCGCATCTTGTTTCTTTTCGCACTGCCAAGTTCGATGTGCGCGCGGAGGACCCAAACCCCATCAATCCGATATTCGGCCAGAGCGTCCTTCGTTGGCTCCGAGCCGAGCTCGCCAAGGCCCACTACACCGTGACGGAACCAAGCACGGAGGACTGGGGCTGGTATGTCGACGTTGAGGCCGAGGGCGCGCATTACCTTGTCGGAGCTAGCGCGGACGCTGAGAATTCAACGGCGTGAGATCGAGTGGATCCTTCAGGTGCACAAGCATCGTACGCTCAAGGAAAAGATCCTCGGGCAGAACAAGATGGCTGCTGATGATCCTCTTGTCGCGCTCATCGAAAGCATCGTTCGTGCAGACCCCCAGATCTCCGAGGTTTCAGTTGACCGGAACGCCTGACAGGCAGACGACCCATGAAGAGTGCATCATCATCGGAGCTTCATCGGGCATCGGCCGGGCGCTGGCGGTCACGCTTTCACTCGACGGTTATCGCGTCGGCGTAGTCGCACGGCGCACTGATCTGCTGGCAGCTCCGGGCGGCTGCTGCGAGTCCTTCCCGATGCTGTGTACCTCTAGAATCTGAATCCCCGAGAGCAAGAACCATGAACACGCAAGTCCGGCCGACGCGAGTGCTGGTGACATTCCTCGAGACGCTGGCTATCACCTGGGTTCTTCTCTACCTCGGGGAGTACTTCGGGTGGCACTGGGTGCGTGAGGCCGGTGGCGTTGTGTTCGGCGCCAGGCTGTAGGGAATCAGAGTCTCTGGAATGCGCCACCTGTTCTCGATCGGCGCGCTGGGCGCCACGACGTTAGCGAGGCATCACGCGAGCGCATGATTGAACCAGTCGAGCAACGAGTTCGGAAGTTCTGGACAGCGAATGGCGTGCTGCCCCGGTCAGGCGTCGCGACGGCTGATCTGCGCGCGTGCGAGCAGCGAATTGGTCGTGCGCTGCCCCTCGACGTCGCGAGATTCTACGAGTGCACCAACGGGACCGAGGAGACAGCCGAATGGCTTTTCGAGGTCTGGCCGATCGAAAGAATCGGCGCCGTGCCAGACGTCGTTACGTCGTTCGCTGGGATCCCAGACTATAGCCAAATCGCGAAGCGCCTCCCAAACGCTGGGGAGTACTTCGCGTTTGCGGATTGCATGATTTGGTCCCACGTGTTCGCTGTTCGCCTAGGCGCGCCATCGACGCCCACGCAGGTCGTGTGGCTGTGCGGTGATTCGTATGCTGTCCTCGCTCCAACGTTCGGGGCGTTCTGGGAGCGCTATCTGGACGATGCAGAATCGATGTTATTCGCAAAGCAGGCAGTGATTGACTCGCCGGCTCGCTAACATGTCGCGGCTGAGCAGCAGACGCTAGGCAGGCACGAAGTGGCAGAGTTTGGCGAGTGGCATTACACATGCGATCGTGCCGCGACCGTCGACGCCTATCGCCGGGCGACCGCCGGTGGTTCGAGAACTTGTAAGTGTGCCGGCTGCCGCAACTTCGTCGCTGCGGGCATGCAGGTGTTTCCGGCGGCGTTCCTTGAAGTCCTTGAAAGCCTGGGCATCGATCCGATCAAGGACGGCGAGGTGTACCACATGGGGCGCGATTCAGCAGGCCGACACGTCTACGGCGGCTGGTATCACTTTGTCGGTGTTCTTCAGGTGAGTGGTGATCTCGCCGCAGTTGAGTTCGGTGACGGATTCTCAAGCCATCTGTGCGTCGCGACGGCGCCGAGAATTGAGACGCTGGAGGGTCACCCCGTCGTGCAACTTGAGTTCAACACCGACCGTGTTCCGTGGGTTTTAGAAGAGGACGAGCTTGAGTGAGCCGCCTGACAGGCCGCTGCGCACGACGAATTTGTAGAGTTCGCATCGGATGACAATAATCCGGGTCTTGTCTCGGAGTTCGCCGCTGCACTCGGGAAGGATGGCGCGCCGGAGCGCGCGTAAATCCCGAATACGATCCCGCCGAACAGCGAACAGCGAACAGCGAACAGCGAACAACGGACAACGGACAAGTGAACATCGAATCCCTCCACCACGTCAGCATCGTCGTGACCGACCTCGACATTGCGAAGGCGTTCTATGGCGGACTGCTGGGCCTGCGTGAGCTGCCGCGGCCAGCATTCAATTTCGATGGCGCCTGGTACGAGCTGGGCGACCTCCAACTCCATCTCATCGTCCATCCACCCGCGCGAACGGTGCGTGGTACGACCGAGATCGATTCGCGCGACGGTCACTTCGCCGTGCGGGTGGCCGACTACGACCAGACGCTTGCGTATCTCAAATCACGCGGCGTCACCGTTCGGGAGAGCCGGCAGAACGTGACGCCGTGGTCGCAGCTCTACATCACAGATCCAGACGGGAACGTGATCGAGTTCAATGTCGAACGCGAACAGGAAACAGGCGCGCATGAACGCTGACGCTACCAGAGCGCGACGTCGCATTTTCAACAGCTTCGACGGAGCCTCCAGGCCCTCGCGGCGTCGGCCTCGGTGCAGCGATCGCTCTTTCCGGAGCGGGCCGTCACCGCCGACGAACTCGCGCTCGACTTCGACCATTGGGTAGAGGTGATCCGGTCGAACTACGCAGAGCGAGCTCGAGGACGAGCAACGTCGATCGCTTCAGGCGATCGACGAGCCTTTGCGCGCATGTCGCGCGATGCAGCCGAGCTCGATGCCGACGTGTGGAGTGAAGCGGCTGTGCGTACCTCTGAAGCGTGGGTGACCCTGCGCCGCCTCGCCGGTGAAGCGCTTCAGGCCTTTGGCTGGCCGGTCGAGGAAGCTCGTCCGCGACAACCCTAGGAGGCCGACGCGCGTCTCTCCCGGGTGCGCGCCGCCTTACGCGCAGCCGCGCGCCGTGCCGACGCCGGACGCCGTCGTGCGGCCGCGCGTGCCTGGCGAGATAGTGCCTTGCGGGATACGACGGACCGGCTCTGGCGTTTGAGCGCCTTGCGCGCGGCACGCGACCGCGCCGGGCGACGTCCGCTTGCGGGTGCGTCCGGCGCGGCTTGCCGATGCCGCACTGCGCTTGGTGGACTTCTTGGCACTCTTCGGCGGCTTGCCGAGCTTCACGCCGGACCGCCGTGCTTTCGAGAGTCCGATCGCGATCGCCTGCTTGGTCGAGCGCGCCCCATGCTTTCCTTCGCGAACGTGGTGGATTTCCTCGCGAACGAATTCTCCCGCCTGCGTCGATGGCGCTTTGCCCGCACGCTTGGCGCGACGGGCCCGCTTCAGTGTTCGTTTCTCAGGCATGACTCCTCCGAAGGCCAATTGACGCAACCGGAGTGCCATCCTGACCCCGAGCCCCCGCCCCGAGCCCCGAGCCCCGAGCCCCGAGCCCCGAGCCCCTGACTCGTCACGTTCAGGCCCATCCACACTCCCATCGCGACGAGGAGCGCGCCGCTGACGCGCGGGGCCCAGGGACCAAGCGGAGCGAGTTTCTCGAACGCCACGAACGCGGTGAGGGCCACGATGACGGTGAGGTTCATGACCCCACCGGCGAAGAGCAACAGCATCAACGCCCAGCAGCAGCCGACGCAGTGGACGCCATGCTCGGCACCCATCCTGAAGGCGCCCCACGGACCGCTGCGCCACCGCCGCGTGGCAAACGCCATCGGCGACTGGCAGGTCGCCAGGCAGGCACGCTTGAGCGGCGTCCACTGATAGACGCCCGCGATGACCAACAGCGCAGCGCCCGCCCATGGACTCGACACCTCCATCATGGGATTGAGAATGAGCGCCTCCCCGAGCGCCCATTGCGCCGCGGTCGCCCCAAGACTGAAGACCGCCCACACGACGACGTAGCCGAGCGCCAGCAGGTACCCACGGCCCGTCGAACCGGCCAGCAGCACCATCGGCATCGCCGAGGGCAGCATCATCGCCGCCATCATGACCGCCCACATCGCCCAGAGCAGCAGCAGGTGCGGCGCGTCCCAATACGGGGTCATCATCCAGGCGCTGGCCCCGGTCATGGGGCCGTACATGTCCCACGCCAGCACGACGATCCAACTCCAACAAACGAACGAGACAAGGCCGATCGAGCCGATCAGTGTGACGGTACGTGTCTGCATGCGGGAGGGAGAATTGTAGATCGACTACACTCTCGGACACGCGGAGGTGCGATGGCGACCTGGGGACTGAACGGCAACGTGTTGATCGCCTGCAATTGTGACTTTGGCTGTCCCTGTAACTTCAACGCGCGGCCGAGTCGTGGCTTCTGCGAGGGTGGCTGGATCTGGGCGATCGAGCGCGGGCATGTCGATGACGTGCGTCTCGACTCGCTCGGCCTTGCGTTGTTCTCGAAATGGCCCGGCGCCATCCACGAAGGAGGCGGGCGTGCCGTGTGTTACATCGACGAACGCGCCGACGCCGCGCAGCGCACGGCGCTGACGCGCCTCCTGCGGGGGGAGTTCGGCGGCCCGTGGGGGCTGTTCAGCAAGACCTACGAACTCGAGGACCCGGCCGTGCTTCGCTTCGACGTGGCCATCGCCGACCATGCCTCCCACGCACGGATTGGCAGCGTCGTGGAGCTGGAGATGCAGACGATCCGCAATCCGGTGACGCAGGCCGAGGTACACCCCGAGGTCGTCCTGCCGGAGGGGCTCGTCGTGAAACGCGGCGGCATGGCGGCGTCGAAGGTGTTTCGGATCGGCGGCGGTATTCAGCTCGATCACTCGGGGCAGTACGCGGCGTTCGGCCGTTTTGACTACCCGTGGACCTGCATTGCCGAGTGTCAGCGACAGCCATCTGCCAGAAACCGTTTACCACGAGGGACGACGACACAGAGACAACACAGATGCACAGAAAATGTTTTTCTACGCCAGAAGTCGCGACACCGGGGTTAAAAAACACGTTGATCCGGTTCGTGCATCTGTTAACTGTTCACTCTGTGGTGAACCGGTCGTCACAATAGCTGCGGGCGGAGACTCAGTTGGCATCAAAGCTCGAAATCGTCGAACGCCAGGTAGGCGATGTAGCGGTGCTCGTGTTGACCGGGCAGATGCTGCTCGATGACGGCGACCTGGCGTTCGGCCGCTGCGTCACCGATCTGACGAGTCGCGGCATCGTGAAGCTCATTGTCGATCTGGGCGGCGTCACCTTCATCGACAGCTCCGGTGTTGGCATGCTGGCGGCGAAGTTGAAGCACGTGCGCGAGCGAAAGGGAGACATCAGGCTGGTGCACCTGACCAGCCGCAGCCAGCGCCTCTTCGGGACGATGAAGCTGATGATGGTGTTCGAGTCGTTCGAAGACGAGGCGTCCGCCGTGCGCAGCTTCGTGGCCCGGCCGACTGTCTGATGCCCATCCGACCAGTTGCCTTTGTCGTCGCGATGGTGCTCGTCGGATCGGCGGCGTCAGCGCAGGTGGTGCGGGTCGGGGATCTGAATACCCGGCAGATTCGCGCCCTCGACCGTGACAAGACCGTCGTCTTCCTCCAGGGCGGCATGCTCGAGGAGCATGGTCCTTACCTCCCAGCGTTCACCGACGGCATTCTCAGCGATCGCTTGACGCAGGAGCTCGTGCAGGGCGTCGTCTCACAGAAACCTGGGTGGACCGCGCTCCTCTTTCCTCCTGTCTCCGTCGGCGCCAGCGGCTACAACGAGATCGGTCGGCAGTTCGTCTTCCCGGGGACGTATGCGGTACGCCCGTCCACGCTGAAGGCGATGTACATGGACCTCGCGAACCAGCTCGGCGAACAGGGGTTCAAGTGGATCATGGTCGTTCACGTCCATGGGTCCCCGCTGCACATCGCGGCGCTCGACGAGGCGGGGGACTACTTTCGGGCGACCTACAACGGTCGAATGGTCAACCTGTGGGGACTGCTGCCCGTGATCGGCGGATGGGGAACCGGCATGAGCGCCATGACCGCGGCGGAGAAGAAGGAGGACGGCGTCTCCCTGCACGGTGGAGCAGACGAACATTCACTGATGCTGCACCTTCAGCCCAACCTCGTCGCCACGGACTTCCAACAGGCACCGACAGTTACCGGCTCGAACTACGCCGAGAGTGTTGCGGCGGCCACGCAGAAGGACTGGCCGGGCTATATCGGCGCGCCTCGGCTAGGGAACGCAGCTCTCGGACGCCGCATCTGGACGTCGTTGTCTGCGTCCGCGCTCAAGACGACGCTCGAGATTCTCGAAGGGGCGGATCCCGCGAAGTACCCGAGGTACCTGCCGATCATGGCGAGGAACCCGGCCTATCAAGAGTGGATCGCCTCCGGCACAGAGCGCGATCGCACGCTCGGCGAACGGCAGCAATCGTGGAACGCGCGGCGGAATCAGGAGCCGAAGGGGGAGGCTGCCGCGCAGCTCGCGGCCCTCGAGGCGGCGTGGAACAAGGCGCATCTTCGAAGCGACGCCGCGGCACTTGACCGTCTCTGGGCGGATGACATCGTGATCTTCGTGCCGAGGATGGCACCGATGGGCAAGCCGCAGGCGCTGACGATGCACAAGGACGGCGCCATGACCTTCTCCCGCTTCGAGACATCCGACGTTCAAACGCGTGTCACGGGCGACCTGGCCGTCGTGACCGGACGCTTGCAGCGGACACGGACCTTAAAAGGAGCCGTGGCCTCGGAAGACTGGCTGTTCAGGAAGGTCTACCGCGCCGACGCCTCAGGATGGCGTGTGATCAGCTATCACGCCTGGGAAACGCCGAAGTAGAACTACTTCCATCCCCCGACGACCGGCAATCGCAACGACGTGTCATCGAGGTCGATCGTCAGCTCCGTCCCCGCCTTCGGCCACAGCGTGAAGTCGCGGTCGCTCGAGAAGATCATCAGCCCGATCCGCTTGCCGGCCGGAATGATCTGGTCGTCTGGCTGCAGGTCGAAGGTCAGCTCGTAGAACTTGCCCGGTTCGAGGGGCTCGCCGCGGCGATCGGAGTCGTAGTTGCCGCCGTCGCGCAGCGACTTGTGATTCTGGGGATCCGCCCAGCCACGCGTGATCAGGTTGGCTGGACCGATCGGCCCTTCCGTCCATGGCAGGACCACCAGCCACACCGACAGGTTTGCCGCCGGCTTGCTCGACGCCAGACGCATCGTGACGCGCGGTATGCCGGAAATGTGGACGGGCGCCGTCAGTTCTGGCGTCGCGTAGAGCAGGCGATGCGTCGAGGACGCGGCGGCCGCGAGCGCGGGGCCGCCAATTTCGACGTTGTCGACGAGCGTCTCTCGTCCCTGGTCCTTTTTCCGCTCCAGCGTCAGTTGGCCCGTTTGGCCACCCCCGGCGACCAGGTGCAAGGTGACGTTCCGTGCCGCGGGGTTCGGGTAATCGTCATAGGGAACCGGCGGCGGAGTCGCGCCGCGTCCGCGGCCGCGACCGCCCTCGGCGGGAGGCGCCGGCGGTGCCGCGTCCGGCGGGGTCTCACGAACGATCCACGCCTTTGGCTCGCGCTCGACGCCGTTCTCGACGCCATAGAGGTAGCGCGTGAACCACTTGTTCATATGCTCGATCGGCGGTGCGCCGCCGTGACCGCCCTGGTGATAATAGGCGCGCAGCGGCACGCGCCCCTTGAGCGCCTCGTAGATCCGCACGCTGTGTTCGGGAACGACGTTCCAGTCGTTGAAGGCGTGCGCCATCAGCACCGCGGCGCGAACGTTCTTGATCTTGCTGAGCAGGTCGCGCGTGCGCCAGAAATCGTTGTAGTCGCCCGACGTGCGATCGCGTCCCTGCACGAACTCGCCGTCGCGATACACCTTGTTGCAGTGTTCGCGTCGCGCCGGATCGCCGCTGTTGACGAAGTCGTAGAGGAAGTCGATGTCCTCGCCGAGCCAGCCGCCGGGGTGGCGCACGAGCCCATGCGAGCGGTAGTAATGGTAGTAGGACGTATTCGGCGCGATCGGGATGATCGCTTCCAGGCCTTTCACGCCCGTCACCGCGGCCGCGAGTGGAATGGTGCCGTTGTAGGACGTGCCGGTCATTCCCACCTTGCCGGTGGACCACGACGCCACAACGGGTTCGCTGCCGTCGGGCTTTCGCGAGCCTTTGGCGCGTCCGTTCAACCAGTCGATCACGGCTTTCGGCGCGAGCTGTTCCGGATCCGAACCGACGGTGACGCATCCCTCGGAGAGTCCGGTGCCCGGCGCATCCGAATGGACGACGGCGAAGCCGCGCGGGACCCAGGTGGCGACGTGCGAATTGGCGACGTTCTCGCGATCCGGACGGAAAGCGACGGACGGCTGGGAGGCGCGCGGCGGCGGGGGAGCGCCGACCTCCTGCTTGACGTCCCACAAGAATTTGCGGTCCCCTGAGGTCCCCGCGTAATAGGGCGACGACTCGTAGATCACGGGGACCTTGAGTCCTTCGGTCTCGGTCTGGCGCGGGCGCGTGACGTCCACGAACACGCGGTCCTTCCGGCCGTCACGGTCGGAGTCGAACTCCGTCTCGACCCACAGCTTTTCCCGGATCCACTGCGCGCTGTCCTGGAACTCGGGTACGATTTGCGCCTGCCCATCGGCAAACACCGGCCGTGCCGGGGATGCGGGCGGCTGTTGCGCCGCGAGGGTGGTCAGGAGTGCAACGGCGGCAGTGGCCGTCGCCATTAACGTCCGAGGACTGGTGTTCTTCATAGCTGTAGGCCGCATGATATCGCCATGGACGAAAAAACCCTCTTCACGAACTTCTGGAACGACGAATCGAAAACCACCGCCAAGGTACTGGGCAGGATTCCGGAGGGCTCCGACTATCGTCCGGATCCCAAGTCTCGTACCGCGAAGGAGATCGCGTGGCAGATCGTCTGCGAAGAAAAGATGATCATCGACGCATTGGAGTCTGGGAAGGCGGAATGGGCGCCGCCGCCGATGCCCGCCACGATGAAAGAGATCGTGGACGCGTATACCAAGCAGAGCGCCGGGATGGCGAAGCGCTGGAACGACCTTCCGCCGTCGAAGTGGGACGGCCCGCTCGAGTTCTTCGGCAGCCAGCGCCCGGCCTCGCCGATGGCCTGGAGCTTCCTCTTCGACATCGTCCACCATCGCGGCCAGATCACCACCTACCTGCGGCCGATGGGTTCCACCGTGCCGCAGATTTACGGCCCGATTGCCGCTGAACGGCCGCAACCCGCTGCACCTGATTGGCCTCGTGCCCGGAGTGGCCGGCCATAGCGCCGAGGCGACCTCCTCCGGCGGTACCGCCGACGCACTACATCAACGGCGACCGCGGGCGTGGCATCACGACCACGCAGGACGGCATCGACATCTCCGATCCCGTCATTCCCCGAGGTGAATTGACGAACTCTCCGGTCAATCCCGAAGCGCATACAGGAATTTCGCGTCATCACCAGCAACGCAAAGGCGGAATACGGCCGTTCCGCCGGAGGCCAGGTGGAGCTCGTGACGCAGCAGCGGCACGAATGCACTCAATGGAACCCTCTACGAGTTCTTCCGGGATACCGCTCTCGACGCCAACTTGGTACTTCAATAAGAAGAACGGGCTGCCCAAAGAGGAACTCCGCCGCAACCAGTTCGGCGGTGACGATCGGCGGCCCCATCAAGCGAGACCGTGACGTTTTTCTTCGCGAACTACGACGGACATGCGGCGCCTTCAGGAGACGAGCCAGCTCGTCACCGTTCCGACCGCATCGCTTCGCAGCGGCGTGTTTCGGTTCGTGACCCAGACGTGCCTTGGTGCGACCGCTGCCAGAGAACCTTCCATCGTGCGTGGACGCCAGCGGCAACCCGCTCGTGCCTGTCTCGTCGTACAGCTTCGTGACCAACGACTCGCGGGGGCTCGGGCTCGATCCGGTCATGCAGAACGAGATTCTCGCGTTCCTGCCGCCGCCCAACGATTTCTCGGTGGGCGACGGGCTGAATACCGCCGGCTATCGCTGGAACTCGCCAGTCGGAGTCACCCACTAGACGCGCTGAACGACGCGGGTCGATGTCACGATCAACCGGCAGCAGTCGCTGTTCGGGCGCTACAGCAATGCGTTCCGCAACGACCTGATCAACGACATCATCAACACGAATCCGCGTCCGATGAGCTGGCCGGCGCGTGTTCGGCTGTCCGATCAGCAGGGCGCCGCGTTCGGGCACAAGTGGAGCATCACCGGCCGGTTGGTGAACGAATTCACCGCCGGATACACGCGGAACGTGCTCGACTTCGCCGATCCGGTGCACCCGAAGACGTACGAGATCTGCCGCGGCAGTTGCATCTTCGGCAGTCCGTTCGTCTATTGGCCGGGCACCGCACGAAAGCCGACCGAGATCCAGGTGCTCGACAACCTCACGATGGGACGCGCGGCGAGCACGCGCTAAAGGCCGGTGTCAACGTCCGCCAGTACTACATCTACGCAGACGCGTGGCGCGGGGAAATCCGTTCGGGATCTACCCCAGCTTGACGTTCAGCCGGCTCGACGCTTCCTTCACCGGCGCCAACACCGCCGGTGTCGTGCGCCAGGACGGCAGTCGCGTGGACCTGACCACGTCGGGCATCAATGCGACCGATCGGAACAACCTAGAACACGTTCTACAACGTGCTGCTGGGGAGGATCGGGCGCATCGACCAGGTGTTCTACAGCAACGGCGACCAGTTCGTTCCGCTCCAGCCGCTGACGCTGGACCAGCGCATCGGCGAATACAACTTCTACGTGCAGGACGACTGGCGGATTCGACCAGAACATCACGCTGAATCTCGGGCTTCGCTACGAGCTCAATTCAGTGCCCTACGACAGCCGCGGGCGTCCAGGTCGTGCCGGACAAGCCGCTCGATGGCAGCCAGGGTCCGGTGACCTTTTTACAGGGGGGACCCGGAACCGGGCGTAGAATGGTTCCCCCGCGACAATAACAACTTCGCGCCGTCAGCCGGCATCGCGTGGGATCCCAACCGGAAAGGGTCAGGACGTCGGTTCGCGCCAGCTACCGCCTCGCGTACCAACGCCTCATCACCTGGGCGCTCAACGTCGTCGAACAGCGCCAGCCGGCGACGTCGTTGAACCAGTTCGTGGTCGACGCCGAGCGACACGACCCTTCGACAGGCTCTGACCAGGTGCTCCGCCTGAACGAGTTCCTCAAGGACGGGCGCATGCCGAACCCGCAGGGCGGCATCGGCGTCACGATCAGCGGCGGGGTACCGCAACTCGCTACCCCGAGACAGCATCGTTCGGACACCTCCCAACCTCCGCAACGAGCAGCCGCTGTTCTTCGACCAGAACATCCGCACCCTTACGTACAACAGTTCGTCGGCGGGGTGCAGCACGAGGTCTGGCGCGGAACGGTTCTCGAGGTGTCGTACGTCGGCTCGACGAGGCAGCAAATTGTTCCGCATGATGAACGTCAACACGATGGATCTCGTAGGCGAACGGCTTCATCCGGGACTTCGAGGCGCGCACGCCGGAATCTGACGGCCAGCGGCAACGCCAATGTCGGAGAGCCGACGGGGAACTTCGGGCGATGTACGGTGGCACGATTCCCTCGAGCGCGTTTCCGGACATCCAGAAACAACAACGTGGGGCTGATCGCCGATGCGCTCGATCGACGCACACAAGGCATCGGGCTCGCGGCCGCGGGACTTCCCGACAACTTCTTCCGCCTCAACCGCAGTTCAGCCTGGCGGGGGTCGGCTGTTCCTGCTCCAGCTACCGACTACAACGCGCTGCAGATTCAGCTGCAGAAACGCCTCGCCGCGGGGACTCGCCTTCGGTGCCAACTACACGCTAGGCGAAATCGAATGACGACGTGTCGAACGACACGCGCGGCGCGGGCACCGAGCTGGTCGTTCCTTCGGATCCGAAACGTCTCGATCTCGATATGGGCCGTTCGGACTTCGACGTTCGGCATACGGTCCGTGGCCACGCGATCTGGGACCTTCCGTTCGGCAATGGCCGGCGCTTCCTGTCGACTGACGACGGGGTTCGTGAACGGCGCTGGTCAGTGGCTGGCAGGTGAACGGCATCCTCGACGCGTCGAGCGGGCGCGGATGAACCCTAGTGCGAGGGACAAGCTGGTCTCGGCGATCCTGGAGTTTCTGGGGCCCGGTGATCTGCTGACTCCGGAGGACGTTCGGGCCGGCCTGGAAGGCGAGATCGATGCGGCGGGGGACGCCGCCGTGCGAGGGCTCAAGGAACGGCTGACGATCGATCGCGGGTGGACCTACTACCCGCCCGATCCACTCGCGCGCCGGATCCATCACCTGGTCGCGAACCGCGTCCTGGCGCCGGAGTGTTCTGTCGTCGGGATCGAACACCTCGCGGGTATCGCGGACCGGCGCGTCGTGCTGTTGGCGAACCACCTGTCATACGCGGATGCCAATGTCATAGAGGCCCTGTTGCTGCGCGGCGGTGCTGATACGCTGGCCAACCGTCTGACGGCGATCGCGGGTCCCAAAATCTTTACCAGTCCACAGCGGCGCTTTTCGAGCCTGTGTTTCGGCACCGTCAAAGCGCCGCAGAGTGCGGATGTCTCTTCGGGGGAAGCCGTGCTCAACCCGCGTGAGGTCGCGCGGGCGGCGCGGCAGGCGATCGACGCGGCTCGCGACAGGCTGGACGCCGGTGATGCGCTGGTGCTCTTTGCGGAAGGCACCCGCAGCAGATCGGGAGAGATGGGAAGCATGCTGCCGGGCGCGGCGCGGTACGTTGAAAGCGGCGACCCCTGGCTCGTACCGATCGGCCTCGCAGGTTCCGAGCATCTGTTTCCGGTGGACGCGGCGAATGTGCGACCGGCGCGAGTGGCGATGCGCATCGGCGCTCCGATCGCGGCGGACCGGCTGTTCGAAGCGTCTGAAGGGAATCGGAAGACCGTGATGGATGCGGTGGGATTGGCGATCGCCGAGCAACTTCCGCCGCCGTATCGCGGCGTGTATCAACATCGCCGCGAATGGACGCTGGCAGCAACGGCGCTCGATACGACCAGGAGAACAGCGTGAAGAACAGAGAAGAACTCGAAGCCGGCCTCCCACACATCCGCTCGGCGCCCGCCGACCATGGCGTGCTGCACATGATCGTGCGTCGTCCGGCCATCAGCGGTCGTGAGGTGCTCGAAGAGGCCGCGCTCGACAGCGCCGAAGGTCTGGTAGGGGATACCTGGAATCGCCGCTCGAGCTCGCGCACACCGGACGGCTCTCCGCATCCGGAGATGCAGCTCACCGTTATGAGCACGCGCGCCGTGGAACTGGTGGCCGGCGATCGCGAGCGATGGCCTCTCGCCGGGGACCAGCTGTATGTCGACCTCGATCTGAGCGGCGCCAACCTCCCACCCGGCACGCAACTCGAAATTGGTGAGAGCGATGATCGAAGTGTCAACGCAGCCGCACACCGGCTGCGACAAGTTCGTGTCCCGCTTTGGTCTCGACGCGATGAAGTTCGTGAATTCCCCGCTCGGTCGATCGCTCAATCTTCGCGGGATCAACGCGCGCGTCGTGCGTCCCGGGCGGATTCGCGCTGGAGACGAGGTGCGCAAGGTTGTGGAGCGGTAGAATCGCTCGCGCGTGTGCCGTCGGTACTGGCGTTGCTGTCGTTCGGATGTCAACGGACGCCTTCCTCGATCTCTGAACCGCCGCCCGAGAATCACGCGGCACAAGTCCAGCAGTGGCGAGACAAGCACGAAGCGGACTACCGCCGCGAATGGGTGACCATTTCCGGCCTGCATTTTCTTGACGACGGATCGCACACGGTCGGCAGTGGTGCCGGAAGCGACATCGTGATCGACGCCGCGCTCCCCGCGCGCGTCGGGACCATGAGCGTGCAAGCCGGTCGCGTGCGCTTCGAGCCGGCCGCCGGAGTGACCGTGACGCAGAAGGGGCAGCCGGTTACGGGACCGATCGTGATGAAGGAATCCGGCGGTTCGGCGGCGCCTGAGATTGCCATCGGCGACGTGCGGCTGGTGATTCATTCCACCGGCGATCGTCTCGCACTGCGCGTGCGCGATCCCAACGGCGTCCCGGCGAAGGAGTTTCGCGGATTCGCCTGGTTCCCGATCGCTGCGTCGTACCGCGTGGTGGGGCGTTTCATTCGCGACGCCGAGCCGCGCAAGCTGCAGGTCATGAACACGCTCGACGCCCTCGATACGTACTCCACCGAAGGCGTGCTCGAGTTTTCGCTGTGGGGGCAGGCCTTGCGGCTGCGTCCTTTCACCACGCGGCCAAAGCGCTTCTACATCGTGTTTCGCGACGCCTCGAGCGGTGCCGAAACCTACGCGGTCGCCCGCTTCCTCTACGCGGATCTCCGCGACGACGGGACGGCTGTGTTGGACTTCAACCAGGCCTACAACCCACCGTGCGCCTTCAACAAGTACACGACCTGCCCGCTGCCACTGAAGGAGAACATCCTCCCGGTGAAGATCCTGGCGGGCGAGCGGGCGTATGGCGCCCCACAACAATGAGAGAGCAATTCGTCACGGCGCTGAAGAAGATTGCCGATCCGTCGGCGGGTCCCAAGGTGGCGCGCTACTTCCATGCGGATCCCAACGCGCGATCGAGCGGGAACCGGGTGCTCGGCGTGAGCCCCGGCCGAGTCTTTCCCGTCGCCAAGCAATTTGCCGGGATGTCGCTCGCGGATGTCGAACGCTTGCTGGAGAGTCCCTATTACGAAGTGCGACTGGGTGCCGTCAGCATCATGGACTTCCAGGCGCGCGCGAAGAAAACCACGAACGAGCAGCGCAAGGAGCTGTTCGACCTCTACATCCGGCGCCACGATCGCATCAACAACTGGGACCTCGTCGATCGGGCCGCTCCGCATGTCGTCGGCCGGTACCTCGCCGACCGGCCGCGCGCTCCGCTGTACAAGCTCGCGAAATCGCGGAACCCGTGGGAGCGGCGAACCGCGATCGTCAGCACCTGGTATTTCATTCGGGACAACGACATCGAAGATACCTTTCAAATCGGAGCCCTTCTCGTACGCGATCCTCACGAACTCGTGCAGATGGCCGTCGGCTCCTGGCTGCGCGAGGCGGGCAAGCGAGACCAGAAGCGCTTGCTGCAGTTCCTGAAGCTGCACGCCCCGTCCATGCCGCGCGTCATGCTGCGCTATGCGGTCGACAAGCTCCCACTCGCCGTCCGCCAGAAGTTCCTCATTCGAGGCGTGCAGTAAATTCGCTGATTGAGCGCAATTTCTGGTGTACTAACCGGAGCGGCGACGTTGCAGTAGCTGCAACATCTTCGGATTCACACGCGGTACTCTCTCGAATTCCCGTGCAATTCCATTCGGCACGACCGTCGCACTCGGCTCCGGTCGAGGAGGACACCCATGCGCGGACGGTATATCGACTTCATTTCCTCGTATTGCGACGGTTGGTGTGAGCGATGCGCGTTCACGGATCGCTGTTCTGTGTACGCCGTGCAGATCGCCCTCGAAATGTGTGACGGCAACGAAGAGGAGGCGATCCAGTTGGCGGTCGGGCCACCGCCGCCGCGCAGTGCGGCCGAGGCGAAACGGCGCGAGCGTTGGGCGGAGGAAATGGCCAGCATCGTGCCGTCCGAGCAGGAGCTCGCCGAATTCGAGCGCGAGGACGAGGCCTGCGAGGACCGGGTCGCCGAATCTCCCGTGACGACCGCGTCTGAGAGGGCCTGGCTGCTCTCGCACCGGTGGCTGCGGGATCAGGCGGAGCGTGTGACGACCGGTGCGAGCGGGGGATTGGCGGAGGCCATCGAGGTGGCGACTCACGACTGCTTCTTCATTCATGCCAAGGTGCATCGCGCCTTGAGCGGGCACGATCGTGCCACCCACGGGCTGGAAAACGGCCATCGCATCCAGAACGACTGGAACGGCTCCGCGAAAGTCGCGCTCATCTCCATCACCCGTTCGACGACCGCCTGGGATCTGATCGCCGACGCGACGCAGGATCCCGATGCGGCGCAGATCGCCGCCGAGCTGCGCGTGCTCCAGCGACACCTGGAATCCGCCTTTCCCAAGGCGTGGAAGTTCCGTCGTCCTGGCTTCGACGCGCCGCTCCGCAAGTTCCGCTGATTGAGCGTGCGCGGCAAGTGCGATACGCTGCGGGCATGCCGCAGACATTTCTCGTCGGAGTTGCCGCCGCTCTATGTCTGGCCCTGGCCCGGCCTTCGCCGGAGGCGACGGCGGGCAAGGAGCCTCAGAAAATGATTCGTGCCGCCGGTACCTTCGACGTCAAGCTCACGCCTCAGCCGCTCGTCGATCAGTCCGACCCGCTCTTGGGGAGAATGTCGATCGAGAAGCAGTTCCAGGGCGATCTTGCGGGTACGAGCCGGGCCGAAATGTTGGCGGCGCGCACCAGCATCGAAAACTCGGCGGGATACGTCGCCATCGAGAAGGTGACCGGCACACTGGGCGGCAAGAAGGGCAGCTTCGTGCTGCAGCACTCCGGCAGCATGAACCGCGGCGCCCAGCACCTCGAAGTCACGGTGGTGCCAGACTCCGGCACCGGAGAGTTAGCGGGGATCACCGGCACGATGTCGATCCGCATCGAGGGTGGGAAGCATTATTACGAGCTGCTCTACTCGATTGGGCGGCCCTGAAGGGCCTTACTACGACCTATGAAGCGACACCTCTCCGTCCTCGCCGTTGCGTGCATTTCGATTGCGGCCGTTCTCGGCGCACAAGCACCGGCGGTGCCGGCTCCGGTCCGCGCCGCCGCGGATCGCATCACCACCGAACAGGTCAGGGCGGACCTCGACTTCCTGGCGTCGGATGCGCTGAAAGGGCGCAACACGCCGTCCCCTGGCTTCGATGCCGCGGCCGAGTACATTGAAAAACGGCTCCAACGTGCGGGTGTGAAACCGCTCGGCGACAACGGCAGCTATCGCCAGCACTACATCATGCGAGAGTCGACGCTGGCGCCTGGCAGTGCATCGATCAGCATCGGCGAGCGCACGTTCAAGGTTGGAGACGACTTCGCGACTCGCGGGTTTGCCGGCGAGCTGGTCACGCCGCTCGTTGGCGCGGTGTACGTGGGTCACGGCTGGGTGGCCGACGGGGTAGATCCCTACGCTGGCATCGACGTCAAAGGCAAGATCGTCGTCGTCCATGCGCAAAACGCCAGGCCCCGGGACGCGAAGATCCAGCAACTCGGCCGCGTGACGGTTGGCGGAACCTCGCCGGTCGTGGAGGCAGAGCGCCGCGGCGCGCTAGCCGTCGTGTACTTGGCGACGGGAGACCCGCAACGCGGCAGGGGAGGGCGGGGCAACGCTCCGACGGTTCGCCGGGAACTCGATCCGGGCGTACCTTCCGCATACGCGGCCGCGCGAATCACGGCCCTTCAACTCGGTGAGCAGGCGACGCAGGCGCTGCTCGCAGACAGCAAACTCAGCGCCGGCAACGCTTGCCGAGACGGCCAAGTCGCAGACGTATCCCGCGTCCTTTGAACTTCCGTCCAAGATCGGCGTTCGTATCCCCGCGACATCGGTGATCCATCGGCCGTTCAACGTGGTGGGGTTGGTCGAAGGCACCGACCCGGCGCTCAAGGATCAGTACATCGTGGTGCAGTCACACCTCGATGGCGCCGTCGGATCGAGGACCGTAGACGAGGACAGCGTATACAACTCCGCCGACGACAACGCGACCGGCAGCGCGGCGAACATTTCGATCGCCGAACAGATGATGACCGTGAGGCCCAGACGGTCGCTCATCTTCGTATGGGACAGCGGCGAGGAGCAGGGGCTGTGGGGCACGCGGCAGTTCGTTTCGACGCCTCCGGTGCCGATCGGTAAGATCGTCGCGATGTTCAACATCGACATGATCGGCGCGAATCGCGCGCCGGGTTCGCCCGATGCCGCCGAGGAGCGGGTGACTGGCCCGAACGAAGTGTTCCTGATTGGGCCCGGCCCTCTGAGCGATCGCGTCAACACCTTGATCGATCGCGTGAACGACGAGTACCTGAAGCTGTCGTTGAATCGCCAGCACGACACGCCGACGAGTGAGTTCTTCTATCCACGCACAGACGCGGGGCCGTACCTGGAGCGCGGCGTGCTCACCATCGGGTTCACCACCGGGATTCACGATCGGTATCACCTGCCGGCCGACGAGGCGCGATTCCTCGATGCGGGGAAGGTCGCGGCGATTGCGAAGACCGTCTTCGCCGTGGCCCACGCACTCGGCCAGGCCGACGAACGTCCAGCCATCGAAAAGGCGATGCCCGCCACGGTGCTGAAGGTCAAGTAAGCGGACATGGTGATCAATCCCGGCGATCTGTTTCGACAGTACCCGGGTGATCGAGCGGGTGGGCGAAGGCGGGATGGGCGTCGTGTATCGCGCTCGCGACACGCAACTGCATCGTGACGTCGCGCTCAAATTCATGGTGCACGCCGGCGTGAATCCACACACCGCCGACGGCCTGCTGCGGGAGGCCCGCGCCCTCGCGGCGCTGAACCACCCGAACATTCTCACCATCCACGACATCGGCGAGACCGGAAGTGTGCCGTTCCTGGTGCTCGAGTGGGTGGGCGGTGGCTCGATGGCCGGCTCGCCGTTGGGCCCGATCTCAACTGACGAGTTCATGCGCGTGGCGCTGCCGGTCGCCGACGCGCTGGCGGCGGCTCATGCCCATGGGATCGTTCACCGCGACGTGAAACCGGGCAACGTGCTGGTCTGCGAGGACGGTCGCGTCAAGCTGGCAGACTTCGGGATCGCCAAGATCCACGACCCCGACGCCGACGCCACCCGCACGTCCGCCGTGATGGGGACGCTCGCCTACATGTCACCAGAGCAGGCCAGCGGCAACGAGGCCGGCCCTGCATCGGACGTGTTCTCGTTCGGCGTTCTCGCGTACGAGCTGCTGACAGGCACGGCGCCATTCCGGGGGGACAACCCGGGTGGGGTCATCGCCGCGATCCTCGCCGGTCGTCACACGCCAATCCAGCACACCGGGATCGCCGTCCCGGGCGCGCTCGCCGCCGTCGTCGAACGTTGCTTGCGGCGACATCCCGGACGAGCGTTACTCGGACGGCACCGCTCTCGCGCAGGCCCTGCGGCACGCCGTGTCTGGCTCCGGGCTGGACCACGCGCACAGAGAGTCGGTGCGCTCGTGCAGGAGATCAAGTACTGCACCACGTCCGACGGCGTGTCACTGGCCTACTCCGTGATCGGTTCCGGCCCCGCCATCGTTCGAGTGCTCGGAAACTTCACGCACCTCGAGATGGAATGGGAATGGCCCGATCTCCGGCGCTTCTGGGAGCACCTCGCCGGCCACTTCACCGTCGTCCGCTACGACGGTCGCGGGATGGGGCTCTCGGATCCGTATACCGGCGAGTTCACCGAAGACACGCGCCAGCGCGATCTGGAGGCGGTGGTCACGGCCGTCGGCGCTCCCGACGTCACGCTCCTCGGCATCTCCGAGGGAGGATGGACGGCGGCGACCTACGCCCTACAACATCCCGACCGTGTGACGCACCTGATTCTCTACGGTGCGTACAGCCGCGGCGCGCAGGCGCGTCCCGGTTACGACGCCGAAGAAGACCAGGCGCTAATGACGCTGATGCGAAAGGGCTGGGGACGTGACACGCCCGCCTTCCGCCAGGTCTTTACCAGCCAATTCTTCCGCAGCGACGCCGATCCGCGTTTGATCGCGCACTTCAACGAACTCCAACGGGTGTCGGCCACGCCCGAGACCGCCGCTCGCTATCACGAGTCGCTGCATCGCCGGGGGGATGGACGGGATCTGTTCCGGCAAATCCGAATCCCCACCCTGGTGATCCACTCCCGGGACGACCTGGCGGTGCGCGCCGACGAGGGGCGAATCCTGGCGTCGATCATTCCTGGCGCTCAGCTGGTGTTGCTCCCGAGCGGCACGCATTACTTCCCGACCGATGCAGACGTGGCGACGAAAGCCGCGGACGCGATCGCGCGGTTTCTGAACACTTAGTCGAATGCGTTTATTGCCCTTCCTCGTGTTGGCCACCTCGCTCACCATCGGTTCCGCGTTCCAAGACAACACGACCGTGCTGCACTTCCGCAGTCTCTGGGACGGCGAGCGATTGATCCCCAACGCCTCCGTGGTGATCAGCGGCCAGCGCATCGTCGCGGTTGGCGCGAAGGTGAACGTGCCGAAGGGAGCGCGCGAGGTGGACCTCCGTCGCTACACCGCGCTGCCCGGATTGATCGATCTGCACACGCACGTCACGTACTACTGGGACCGCGCGCCGGGGACAACGCCGCTCAAGCAGGGGCGGCGGCGCACGCCGGAAGAAACGGCCGATGTCGCCGCGGAGAATGCGCGGAAGACGCTGGAAACCGGCGTCACGACGATTCGCGACCTTGGCGCCGGAGGCGGCGCCGACATCCTGATGCGCGACCGCGTCGCTGCCGGCACGCTGGTCGGCCCTCGGATGTTCGTCGCCGGCCGCGGCATTTCGGCGGGCCGCGGCGGCGGTCCGGCCCTGGAGACGGTGGCCGGTGAAATCGAGGCGCGCGTGAAGGCCGGCTCGGACTGGATCAAGGTCTACGCGTCGCGCGGCAGCTTCGACAGCGTCGACACGACGCAGACGCTCACCTTCGAGCAGATGAAGGCGATCGTGGACGCGGGGCACGCAGCCGGAAAAAAGGTTGCGATTCACTCGTACGGGGCATCGGGCGTGAAGGACGCCGTCCGCGCCGGCGCCGACTCCATCGAGCACGGCATCGAGCTGGACGACGAGACGCTGGCCGAGATGGTGAAGCGCCGCACCGTCTGGGTGCCGACCATCGATCACAACCGCTACTACGTGGACGCGAAGGACGAGTACGGATTCGCGCCGGACGTCATTCCCCCGCTGAAGGACTACATCGCCAAGAACCTCGAGGCGACGCGCCGCGCCTTCAAGGCAGGCGTGCGCCTCGGGATGGGTTCCGACGCGGTCTACACCGGCTTCGGCCAGAACACGCGCGAGCTGGAGTGGTTCGTCAAGGCGGGGATGACTCCGGCGCAGGCGCTGCAGACGGCGACGACGACCGGCGCCGACCTGCTTGGACGCTCGGCCTCGCTGGGCCGGTTGCGCGCTGGGTTCCTGGCCGACATCATCGCGGTCGAGGGCGATCCGTTGAAGGACATCAACGCCGTCATCACCGGCGTGCGCTGGGTGATGAAGGACGGCGCGGTGGTGGTCAATCGCTAGTCAACGACAGCCACTCATAAACCTTTCACCGCAGAGGCCACAGAAGAGACACAGAAGAACACAGAAACTGTTTTGTTTGATCACAGAAGTCGCGACTTCCGGGCAGCGTGTGAAAAAGGCTCCAACAGCGATCCAACAACTCGAGTTCGATAGGTTGCGGGCGTTCGTCGCGGCGGGTTTCGAATACGTCTTCCGCTCGACGCCACTCCCGCCGGAACAGCACCCTGCGGCCGTCGCGGATCGGATGTGGGCCGCGTCACCCGCAACCGGCCTGAGGGGCATTCGGCTGGCAGCCGCTGATGTCGTTGAGATGCTTCAGGATCTCAAAGGCGATGACCTGCTCGCATTCGAGAAGCGTCTCGCCGAGGTCGGTGCGCCGTCGCTCGCCGCGATGCGTGCGGGTCGTCTCAACAACATCTTTCGAGTCCTCAACCGAGGCAAGATTCGCGACGATGACGAATGGCGGCTCATTAGCGCAGTCGTGAGTGATATGAGCGATCGTAGTCTCGATGAAGCCAGTAGGGCGGTGGCTCAGCGACTACTGGCCGAATACGAGGCCTCCAAGGGAAACTGACGACTCGGTCTAGACCGAGTTCCATTCACTAACTCCCACTTCCCGCACAAACAGCGGCCCAAACCACTGCGTCGCCTCGAAGGCGTTGTGGGCCCGACAGCGCAGCTCGATGTTCTCGACCGTCGTTGGTCCGCCCTCCGCGAAGGGAATGCGATGGTGGTATTCGAGAAAGCCAGTTTCGCCGCAACGACCCTCGGCGCCTACGAACGCGCACCTGAAACCGTCTCGTTTGCTGACCGCGCGGCGCACGGCCGCGGGAACGTGGCGTGAGGAGTGATCGCCAGGTACGCAATGCCGTGGTCTATCTGTGTGAGCAAACTTTGTCTTCTCGAGTCGCTCGATGAGCACGGTGAGTGCGCGGTCGATGACCGTCGCGTCGCCCCCGCTTGGCTTCGCATGGCGAAGGAGGTCCTTGGCGCGATGCAGTTTCTCCAGGGTATCCGCGCTGATGGTCACGTGCAGCGTGTAGCGACCGGGCGCGATAGGGCGGACGATCGCTGGCAGTGGATCTTCCGCCGCCGCACCGTTCGCCTCCGATCGCAGCCCAGCGACGATCACCTCCACATCGTGCTTGCTCTTGTGGCGCGTGGACTCGAGAAGGTCGGCGTGATTCTCATCTGTCAGGTGCGGGCCGAGGAGAGTCACCGTTGTAAGAGTGATCGCTCCATGCTCGAGCAGCTTCAAGACTGTCGGGAATCGACGCGAAGTACGAGCGGCGGCGATGCGCGCATAGGCGGCATGCTCTGAGAGGTGCAACACCTCCGTGCAGTAGGTGAACATGGAAGAACAGCCAACCGCGAGATGCAGTTGCCGCGTTTCGACTTCACGGAGCGCACGGATCAAGTCGGCGGTCACCTCACGCTCCAGCGCGGCGAGTCGCTTCACTTCGGTGAGGAGCTGGTCGTTCGAGAGCCTGGAGCAAGATTCTTGCGGCGTCATGTCCCTGTGTATCACGAGGTTTTTCGGCCGACGACGTTGCGCTGAGATGGGCCATCTCTCAGTGACGATGGGTTTCAGTCGCCCAGGCGGCAGAAACCGGCTCTGTGCGTGACGTCGTCGATTCACGCGGTGGTCTGGTGGTGGCCTGGGATCGGTCTCGGAACGTCGTTGGAAAGCCGTCAAGAAAAAAGTGCAGGAAAATGCCGAGGGCGCGTGCACGAGGGTCATTACCGCACATGAAAAAGGGTCCAACACCCTCCAAGAAAGCCGACGGCTCGGTCCCGACCGAGCTCGATTAATCTATCGCCGCCCCCACCATGAACTCAACGGCAGTGAATCGACGCATCCGCGCCTTGGTCTGGCCGATTCTCCGCGACCATGGCTTCGAAGCGTTCACGGCTCGCTCCGCCTGGCGTCAGCACGACGCCGGCATCGGTGTGGTGAACTTCCAATCCTTCAATCGATATCACGCCGACGTCATCGGTTGCTCGACATACTCCTTTGCCGTGAACCTCGGAGTGTTTGTAGCTGGCGTCCCCAGCGACCACCCGCTGCCAACGCGCGGCGGCATGCCGTGCCCAGAGGAATACGCCTGCCACATCAGGCGGCGACTGCACTCATCGTTGCCGACTTTGCCCAGTTATCCCGACGTCTGGTTGATGGGCGAGGACGACGCCGAGTCCGAAGCCACGGTACAGGCGGCCACGCTAGTGCTGGTCGAGACGGCGTTGCCCTGGTTCGAGGCCTTTCGCGATCGTCGCGCCGTGCTGGAGATGCTTCGCGATGAACGCTCGCCGCCGGACGAACTCACAAACCTCGCCGGGAATACCGACTCTCCAACGCGTCACATCGTCGCGGGGTACCTGGCGCTGACCATCGGCGCTGACGAGCAGGGGGCCACACACCTGCGCCAGGCATTGGCGAAGCTGCGTGCATTCGACGCCCAGAACGCGAGCCTCAGATCCGGCATGCGGAGTATCGTTCCGCAGCACCTGCAGGCGACCGTCGACGGCTTGGACAAATGAGTGCTAGCCCCGACGCAGGTATGATTCGCGGATGATTCGACGCGCCGCTCTCATCCTCGTCGCCGCTCTCTGCACGACGGCAATGCCGTCTGCACAAAATCAACAGCAGCAGAACCAGCAGGCAGGGCAGAAACCGGCCGCCCCGCCGCCGCCACCGGCGCTGCGCCCCCCTACTCGCGCCGACATCCTGCGCGGCGAGTATGGGCGCTATCGCGCCAACAATGACCTCCTGCACTACACGCTCGACATCCGCGTCGATCCCGACAAGACGCTCCTGAGCGGCAAGAACGCGGTCCGCTTCAAGATGCTCGACGATGACACACGGATCCAGCTCGATCTTTACGCGAACCTGAACGTCGATCGCATCGTGTTCAACGGCAAGGAGCTGAAGTACGAACGCGAGATCAACGCCGTCTTCATCGACTTCCCCGAGACGCTCCGCAAGGGGCGCGAGTACTCGATCGACTTCCATTACTCCGGCGTGCCTCGGTCGCAGGGCAGGTTTGGCGGGATTGCCTTCCAGAAGGACCCTACCGGCAAGCACTGGATCACCACCGCCTGTGAGGGGCAGGGATCGAGCATCTGGTGGCCGAGCAAGGATCAGTGGCGCGACGAGCCGTCGGGCATGCTCCTCAGGGTGGCGATTCCCAACAACCTGGTGGACGTGTCGAACGGCAAGTTCATCGGGAAGACCGACCTCGGCGATGGCTACACGCGTTGGGACTGGAACATTCAGTACCCGATCAACTCCTACAACGTGTCGCTGAACATCGGGGAGTACGTCCACTTCGCCGACAAGTGGGGGGACGTGCCTCTCGATTTCTACGTGCTGCCCGGCAGCCTGGAGAAAGCGAAGAAGCAGTTCGACCAGGCGAAGCCGATGATCCAGGCCTACGCCGAGATCTTCGGCGACTATCCGTTTGCGAAGGACGGCTACAAGCTGATCGAGGTGCCGTATTCAGGGATGGAGCACCAGACGGCCGTCACCTACGGCAACCGCTTCGCCAACGGCTATCTCGAGCGTGACTGGACTGGCGTCGGGGTCAGCCTCAAGTTCGACTTCATCATCATTCACGAGAGCGCGCATGAGTGGTTCGGTAACGCCGTGTCGGCGGCCGACGTCTCGGACATGTGGATCCAGGAAGGCTGGACGACCTACCTCGAGGCGCTCTACGTCGAGAAGCTGTTCGGATATGACGATGCGCTGAAGTACATCAACGGTTACAAGCCGAAGGTCGGCAACCGGCAGGCGATCATCACGCAACGCGGCATCCACCGCTCGCCGAACCAGGATCAGTACTTCAAGGGTGCGCTGTTCCTCCACACCCTCCGCAGCGTCGTTGACGACGACAAACGGTGGTGGAAATTTCTGCGCGACGTCTACCAGGAGTTCAAATACCAGCAACATCATGACCGAGGAGATGGTCCGCTTCTTCAACAAGGAGCTCGGCCAGGATCTCACACCGCTCTTCGATCAGTACCTGCGACGCGTGAACCTCCCGGTGCTGGAGCTCGCCTTCAACGAGAAGGAAGGCACCGTGGCGTATCGCTGGAACGCGGACGAGCGCGCGTTCGCGATGCCGGTCAAGGTGGGCGACCCGAAGACGGTGGCTCACGATCCGGCCGACCACCGATTGGCAGCTGATGAAGGCGCCGATGTCGAAGGATACCTTCGAGGTGGCGACGGACCTCTATTACGTCAACGTCGTCAAGCAGTAAGAGCTGGGCTCACGGTCGCCGATGCGACTGAGCCGTCGAATTAACGCAGATAGATCGCCGTTCCCTCTGTCGATGGTGTACAGTCCGTGTACCTCCTAACAAGAGCCTCCCGTCACCTCGCCTCGTAAAGTACTTTCGCAAAACAGCTCTCAACCCTCTTCGCGTCGCATCGGCTCGGCCGGGTGTTTCCGGTCGTGCTTTGAGCGACACCGACGAGCCCGTGCAGTTGGAGAACATGTGAAACTCAGCATCCGTTCCGTTGTTTCGTCAGTCGTGTGCGTTGGTTTGTTTGCCGCCCTCACCGGCGCCGCGTTCGCGGCGACTGATCCACAGGTCGGCACCTGGAAACTCAATGTCGCGAAATCGAAGTTCAGCCCGGGGCCCGTGCCTACGATCGCAACGACGAAGATCGAAGCCGTCGGCGCAGGCACCAAGGTCGTCGTCGATCAGACGCTGGCTGATGGCGCGCTGACACATTGGGAATTCACGGGGAACTACGACGGGAAAGACAGCCCCGTGACCGGCAGCCCCGACACAGATATGGTCGCGCGCAAGCTCGTCAACACCAACACCGTCGAAACGATCACGAAGAAGGACGGCAAAGTGATGACGACCCAACTGTCGGTCGTCTCGACGGACGGCCTGACCCGGACGGTGACCACCAAGGGTGTCAACGCCAAGGGCGAGAAGATGAATAACGTTTCGGTCTACGAGAAGCAGTAGCCTCTGTCCCGGCGGCGAGTCGAATGACTCGCCGCCGGCACACAAATTTCACACCCTTAACAATCTCTTTACCCCCGCTTAATCACCCCACCCGTCGCGAGACTAGCCGAACCGACCGGAGCAAGCGAGGAGCGGCTAGCGCAGGATCCGCGCGGCGGTGACGGCGTCGTTCAATTCGATGCGTTCGAGGACGTCCATCCCGCGGACGATTCTTCCCAGGGCCGTGAAGTTCCCCTCGTTGTGCGGTTGCGGCGTCACGCCGAGCGTGTAGCCGGGGCGCCCCGTGTCGAGCCCGGCGGATGCCCAGCTCAAGTTGCCGCGCGTCAATCCGCGACGGCTGACTTCGTCTCTCAGGACGACGTCGTTGCGGATGCCGCGCTGCTGGGCGACGAAGTTGGGCACGAGGCGCGTGAACTGGGTGCCGACGATTTCTCCCGAGTCGTGGACGCGCATGAAGTACTCGACGCCGAGGGGCGAGTCGCCGGGATAGAGCTCCAGCTCGATCGTGCCTCGCGGTGTTTCCCAGATCGCGCGCGGTTTCCGTGCGCCGTTGTAGTCGGGGACGACCCACTTCTCCACGAGTCGGCGGTATTCGGCGATCGTGAGCAGTTGCGGTTGCGGTCGCGTGCCTCCACCGCCGCCGCGTCCCGCGGGCGTTGGAAGCCCTTCCGTTGGCGTCGCGTCGAGGGCCGCCTTGCCGGGGCCGCCCAGGCGTCCGAGGGATTGGCGGGCGGTGAGGCGCAGCGAAAGCGGCCGATCGGTACCGGCCGCGGCTGCGAGCCGCGGAGCGATGACCTCGGCCTGTTGCGGCTGGAGCCCCAGGCCTTCGGCGGCCGAGACCGACATCCACGAGTCCTTGTCGCTCAACGCCTCCAACAACACCTTCACCGAGGCCTCGTCCTTGTGCTGGCCGAGCGTGCGAAGGGCTTCGGTGCGGACGCGGCGATCCGGGTCGCTCACGGCTTCGCGCAAGCGCGCGGCGGCCGGTGCGGGATCCGTATCGGGGTGAGGAATGAGTCCGCGCACGGCCCAGAAGCGCACGTCGCCGGACTTGTCGGCGCTCAGACGGATCAGCTCCTTCACCGCGTTCGGGTCGCGCGAACGAAACAACGCCCACGCCGCGCGCCACCGGATCTCGACGTCCGCCGCCGTCGTCCAGCGCAGGATCGGCGCGAGGTCGCCGCCGGGAGCCGCGCGTCCGATAGAGAGCAGCGCCTCGCCGACCGTTGTCGCGGACGGCTTCGCCGTTGGCGTCGTCGACAGGTACTGCGCCAGCGCGGCGCGCGCTTCTAGCGACAGCTCGGTGCGGCCGTTCGGCGGAATGGGTGGCCCCTGGATCTTCCCGAGTGCGATCGCGGCCTCTTTCGCGACCGCGGCTGGCGTCTTGGGATTGGACAACGTTGACGACAGCACCGGCACCGCCGCCGCATCGCGCAGCTGCCCGAGCGACCAGATGGCCGTGGCCACGACCTCGACGTCCTTGTCCTGCCGGGCCGTTTCCAGTAACGCGGCTCCGGCTTTGTTGGCAATGCGCCCGATCGATTGCGCCGCCCGACGCCGCACTTCCGGATGCGCGCTGCCCATGATCCGCTTCAACTCCGCCTCATCGAACGTCCGCGCGTCCTCGAGCATGAGCAGCGTCGCGATGTTGTCGATGTCGGCGGAGGAGAGCGGCGCCTTCGACCGGCTCTGAGCACCGACCGCGATCCCAATCGCTGCGAACAGCGCCAGCGGTGACGAAGAAGCTATTCAACATGTCTGAATCCGAGATCTACCGAGACCGACCCCGTAGACGTCGTTCGCCGCTGCCGCTCCGCATACCGACCGGTCCGGACCGAGACCGATCTCCGTCACCGATACCGGCTCTCCCGCGGCGGCCGGGCATCTCACGCCGCAGGTCCACGAGCTTCAGCTGCCCCGCGGATCACGATCGATGAGGGCAATGAAAAGCATCGGCATCTCGCTGCGCGTGTCGCTCTTGGCCAGCACCACGAATCTTCACCGGCAAGCGTCCCGTGTTCAGCGGGGCGGAATCGATGCGTCCGAGGCGCATCGAGAGCCCGGCGCCAAACGATTCTCTCATCTGCTGCCTGCGCCGCGGCCCGTCATGGCGGCGACCGCTGCCGGTCCGAGGGGCGCAAAGGCGTCCGCGGACGCGTTGCTGTTCGATGGCGTCAATCAACCGCTGCAGATCGAACGCGCGCACTTCCGCCGGGTGGTATTGCGCCATCATCGCGGCCCGCCCGGCGCGGCCCCGCGCCGCGGCGGTGTCGTTGGTGGCGACCGCCTCCGCAGGGGGCGGGGACGTCACGACGCGTTTCACAGTCGACGGCGCCGGGTCCGCCGGTTTGGACGATGGTTCCGCAGCAACGGGGGCGCTTGCTGGCGGAGCCTGCTGCGGTACCGCCGTCGGCAGGTTCGGATCGCGGCTCCGACCGCCGCTGCAGGCTGTCCGAGAAAATCCAGATTGCTCCGCCAACCAGGATGAGCGCCACGAAGAAACCAATGCTGCGCAGATTGCTGGACGCCGCGGGCGGTGAAGGGGCGGGCGCTGGTGATCGACACGACGCAGGCGCGATCCGCCGCGCGACTGCCGAAGAGCACGTCGTAGACCTGGACCTGGGTGGTGATTCCGCGCAGTTCGAGGCTGCCGAGCGGCGCGAACCTGAACTCCGGTCGCTGCCGCAACTGTCGCCACACGTCTTCCGAGATGATCACCTGGCCGAGGCGCCGCCGAAGTGCTGAAGCCGTGAGGGCACCGTGATATGATCGCCGTCGCCGTAGAGATCACCATCCGGGGCCGCCGTCACTTCTCCGAAGGTGGACCCCGATGCGCAGCGCTCGACTGCTGCCCGTGCTCCGCCGCGCACCGCGATGTAGCGCTTCGAGCAACGCGGGCACCGCCGAGCAATCGCACCGCTGAACTTCCGTGCTCGCGAACTCATCGGTCGCCAGGCACGCGTCCCCGATGAACTTGACGACCGCGCCGCAGCGCAGCCTCGTGCCCGCGGACGATCTCCCGACACAGCGCTTGCAGCAGCTCCACCAACCCCATCGCGGCCGGCTCGTCATGGGTGCTGAGCGATGAATAGCCAACGATGTCCGCAAACCAGACCGCGGACAATCTACGTTTCGGTTGTTCCATGGACGCAGCGCATTCTATCTGCTGTTCGTGGTTACGACTCGGACGTTTCCGAACAGCGAACAGCGAACAGCGAGCAGCGATATGCGTGAAACGTTTGGATCCCGCTTCGGCGCCGTCATGACGATGATGGGGGTGGCGGTCGGATTGGGGAACATCTGGCGCTTTCCCTACATGGCGGGGAGCTTTGGGGGGGCTGCGTTCGTGCTCTTCTACCTGGCGGCCTCGGTCGTCATCGGCGTGCCGGCGCTGATGGCCGAGTACGCGCTGGGGCGTCACACGCGGCGGGGAACTGTTGGGGCCTTCGCGGCCGGGGGATTCCCGTTCGGACGCCAGGTGGGCTGGTTCTTCTTCTGCGTCGTTGTGGCGGCCACCGGGTATTACTCGGCCGTCATCGGCTGGGTGCTGTACTTCGCGCTGGCGCAGGCGGCGATGGGCCTCGGGATCAGGATCGACGCGGCTGCGATCCTCCCGCCCGATCACGGGTTCGTCGCGAAGTCGTTTCTGCTGCAGCTGGCCTGCACGGCAACGGTGATTGCGGGCTGCGCCATGGTGTTGGTGAAAGGGCTGCGAGGCGGCATCGAGCGCGCCAGCACCATCATCATGCCGGCGCTCTTCCTCATTCTTCTGCTGCTCGCCGCCCGTTCCTTGACGCTGCCGGGGGCAGACGAGGGGGTGCGCTGGTTCATCCTGAAGGCCGAATGGGCCGACCTCACGCCGCAGGTGATGCTGGCCGCGCTCGGCCAGCTGGTGTTCTCGCTGTCGCTCGGCGGCACCTTCATGGTGGTGTACGGCTCCTACCTTGGCGCCCGTGAGTCGGTCGGGCGTACGGCGCTGTGGACGGCGTTCGGCGATACCGGCAGTTCGCTGCTGGCGGGGTTTGCCATCCTTCCGGCGGTCTTCGCCCTCGGCATGGCGCCGGCGCAGGGGCCGGGGTTGATCTTTTCCACGCTGCCGAAGGTGTTCGAGGCGATCCCGGCTGGATGGCTCTTCGGCGTGCTGTTCTTCGTCGGACTCGTGGGTGCCGGCTACCTCTCGGACGTCGCCGCATTCGAAGTGCTGGTCGCGGGGTTGACCGACAACACCACGCTCACCCGCACGCGCGCGGTATGGACCATGAGCGCGGCGGTGTTCCTCGTCTCGATTCCGCCGACGATCAGCAACGCGATCTTCATCCCCTGGGACCTGACGTTCGGGTCCGGCATGCAGACGCTCGGGGCGCTGGTGGCGGCGCTCACGGTCGGCTGGTGCCTGAATCGCAGTGCCGCGCTGGCCGCGCTGTCGGCCGAAGGGCAGGAGGCCCGCACCGCTCTTGGTTGCTCTATTGGATTCGCTTCGTCATTCCTGCCGTGATCCTCATGGTCGGCGCGTGGTGGGTGTTGTCGATCAATACTTAACCTCTTGGCTCTCTCATCGACCGTCTTCAATTTCGACATCGATCTGGCGGATGCGGACCGTGGCGTCTACGAGACGCTGGCGTTGCGGGTCGCGCGGCATCCGTCGGAGTCTGACGAGTTCCTGGTCACCCGCGTCCTGGCGTATTGCCTCGAGTATCGCGAGGGGATCGCGTTTTCGCGGGGCGGGCTGAGCGACACCGATGACCCACCGCTGGCGATTCGCGACCTCACGGGGGCGCTGCAGTCGTGGATCGAGGTCGGGACGCCGTCGGCCGACCGGCTGCACCGAGCCTCGAAAGTCGCGCCGCGCGTCGCGGTCTACCTCCACAAGGACGCCGCGCAATGGCTCTCGGGCCTGTCGGCCGCAAAGATCCACCGCGCCGACGACCTCGAGCTCTACGCGATCGACCGCACGCTCGTTCAGCAACTCGTCGCGGCGCTGGATCGCCGCATGTCGTTCGCGCTCTCGGTCAGCGGCGCCGAAATCTACATTTCGCTGCCGGATGGCACGCTTTCCGGGGCCGTGACCCGTATCCGGCTATAGAATCCTCGCGCCCGCAGAACTTTAACGGAGGTGAGCATGGCCGAAGAACGGTTGGACGCGCTTCTACGAGCGGAATCCCGGTTGTCGAAGAGCTTCTGGGCGGCCGCCGCCGGTGTCCTTGGCACGTTACTCTGGACGATGTTCGTCGCGGGGCCGTCACCCGACGCCGAGGGCGGTATCGCGCAGACCGGATTGGTGATCGGGGCCGTGCAACTTGTCTTCTACGTCTGGTACGCCATCTCGGCTGGTGGAGCCGCGAAGGTGCTGGGGGAAGCGGCCTGGAAGTACATCGCGTGGATCCTCGCCGCGCCGTTCCTCGCGATGATTCCGATCCCGGTCGTCTCCACGATCATCGGGGTGTCGCCGCTGAGCATCAAGTTCCTGCTCGGCGGCCAGCTGGCGGCGGCCATCCGCCAGGAGAGCTTCGCCGGGATCCACGAGAGCGTGTGATGCCGTCGCGCGAGGACGTCGACCTCGAACGGCTTCGCCTGGAAACCGAGAAGCTACGCCTCGAGGTCGAGGCCCTCCGCAATCGAACGTACTGGTCGGTGTTGGCAGGTCAGTTCGTCCCTGTCGCCACCATCCTGCTCGGCATCGTGAGCTTTTGGTGGGGCGTGCGGCAGTACCGAAAACGAGCAACAGAAGAATCGCGAAGCGCGCCAGGAGCAGTCGGATCGCGAAAAAGCCGCCGCCGAGCGCGCCTTCATGCAGCCCTGGCTCCAGAGTCAGCGCGACGCCTACGCCAGGGCGCTCGCCGCGGCGGCGAACATCGGAAACACGTCCGACCCCAAGAAGCGCAACGAGGCGATCGAGGAGTTCTGGCGCCTGTACCACGGCGAGATGATCCCGGTCGAGACCAAGACCGTCTCAGGTGCCATGGTGGCGTTCGGTGAGTGCCTGCCCGCCGTCTGCGACCGCAAAACGATGAACGACCGCACGCGGGCGCTGGCCACCGCGATGGCGAAGTCGATGGCCGCCACCGCCTCGATGACCTACTCGCAGTTTGTCGACAATCGATTCGAGTACACCGCCGGGCAGTAGCCCGTCACCTCGCAGTTGACCACGTAGACACCGCTGCATCGCGAGCGGCGGCAGGCGAACGCGTCCGCTGCGCCGACGTCGTACGCGGGGTAAATCGCGTCCTCCGGCGATGGCCTACGCTCGGCGCTGCGCGCCTCGAGCTTCAGCGTTCAGGGTTCAGAGTTCTCTCGCTTCGCTCGAGGTTCAGGGTTCGGGGTTCTTCGGAGGTCGGCGTTGGATGCGCGGCGGGGTGGCAGGCATGCGGGTTCGCGGCGACCTGTGAGCGCCGTGAGAGCGACAGGAATTAAATCGGGGTCGTAGGCGGTCCGATCGGACGCGGCGCTGTTTCGCCACTGCCCTGCAGAACACCCGGGCATCCAAATGATCGTTCACCGGCTCTGTGATCACCCGAGCCGCGGCCGCGATCGTAAGGCCATCGCCGGAGACCCCGATTTACCACGGCGTCGAACGGGAGCCGCGGACCCGTATGTCTGCCACCCCGCGGGCGGAGCACCGACTCTCTGCCATAATCGCGACGTGCGTCGCTTTGCGTACTTGACGCTCGCCGCCGCGCTCACCGCTTCGGTCGCCGCCGGAGCGCAGTTCCGCGGACAGGAGCGTCCGCACCGGACCGATGTCACGTATGACGGCCGCTTCACCTTCGTGCGCCTGGCGTGGAGGTCCGACCTGGGCTCATCGCGGCGCGGCTTCAACGCGGCGTGGAATCACGACGTCCCGCGCGCCGAGAACCACCTCTCTCAGATCATCCGCTCCTTGACCTACGTCAAGATGCACACCGAGGGCAGCCGGATCCTGACGCTGGACGATCCCGAGCTGTTCAAGTACCCGATCGCGTTCATGTGGGAGCCGGGGTTCTGGAACCTCAACGACCGGGAGGCGGAAGCGTTCAGCCTCTACTTGCGGAAAGGGGGGCTTCGCGGTCTTCGAGGATTTCGACGGCGCCCAGCAATGGGACCATTTCGAAGCGCAGATGCGACGGGTGATTCCTGAAGGGAAGTGGGTCAAGCTCGACAGCTCCCATCCCATTTTCCACACCTTCTTCGACATCCACGACATCCACGCCATCGTGCATCCGATGTACGGCCTGCGTCCGAGCTACTACGGGCTGTATGAAGACAACGACCCGGCGAAGCGGTTGATCGCGGTCGCGAACTTCGACAACGACATCCCGGAGTACTGGGAGTGGTCCGGTGAGGGCCTCTACCCCTTCGACGCCTCCAACGAAGCCTACAAGCTTGGGGTGAACTACCTGATCTACGGCCTGACCCGCTAGCCGCGCAGCGGCAGACGATTGTCGGCTCGTGGAATGAAAACGCTTCCCGGGATTCGTGCAATCGGTGGAAAGCGTGGGGCATTTCGGGAATTCCTCACGGGCACGGGCCTCGCATGCGAAACCCGATCGGCCGATGCGCGGGAACTACATCGACTTCATCTCCTCCTACTGCGACCGCTGGTGCGAACGATGCGACTTCACGGAGCGCTGTTCTGCGTATGCCGTGCAGATCGCGACCGCGATGTGCGAGGGGGATTTTGAAGAGGGGCTCGAGCTCGCCGTCGGCACCCCCCCGCCCCATAGCGAAGCCGACCGCCAGCGCCGGGAGGAGTTCCTCGAGGAGTTGGACGACCTGGCCCCGACCCAGGAAGAGGCGGAGGCCTGGGAACGGGAACTCGACGAGCAGGAGGAGCGCCTCGACGAACTGCCGATGACCACCAGCGCCGAAACGGCCTGGCTGCTCGGCCAGGGTTGGCTCGCGGACCATACCGAAGACCTCTCGTCCCACCCGTCCCCGTCGGTTGCCGACGCCCTCCAGGTTGCCTCCTGGGACTGCTTTTTCATCCCCGTCAAGCTGCATCGCGCCCTGCACGGCCGCGATACCTTCCAGCGCGGCGAGGCCCCGAACGACGATCCCGTGCAGAACGACTGGAACGGCACCGCGAAGGTCGCGCTGATCTCGATCGCGCGCTCGATCCAGGCCTGGGACACCCTGGCGCAGGCGACCGGTGATCCAGACGCCCGCCAAATTGCCGAGGCGCTTCGCGGCCTGCGCCAGGAGGTCGAGCTGGGATTCCCCGACGCCTGGCGGTTCATGCGGCCCGGCTTCGACGTCGCCAGCCCAAGTAGGCCGGGTCTTTAGACCCGGCAGCACTGGTAGTATTCAGTCAGCGTCACAGGGAGGTGGCGCATGGATCCAGCCACGGGACTGCTCGTCCTCGGATTCGTCGGAGGCCTTCTGATCGCCGGCGTCACGATCCTGCTGCAGCGCCGGGGCAAACCGCCGTCGTTCGTCGCCCCCGTCCCCTACCGGCAGAACCCACTCACGATCGACATGATCAACATGGCGAGCATCAAGGTCGCCGGTGTTGGTGGGCTCGGACTGGTGGCGATGGCTGCCGCGGTGGCGCTCGACGTGCCGCGGATCGCCCAGTCGGTTGGGGTCGGCATTGGCCTCGGCGCGATCGGCGCGGTGATCGTTATCGCGCGCCGGCGAAAGACAGGGGTATTGCCCTCGAGTGGGCGAGGAATGGGCGCCAACACCGTGCTGGCGATCGACGAGCCGCTGACACCGCGCCCTGAAACAGCCGAGCAGAAGCCTTCCTCAATCGACTGTTCCTGGGCACCTGCCGCCCGCTAAAAGGCAGCGGCGTTCCAACCTTCGGCGCCCGTCGAGGCCGTCCAACCGGGGACGTTTTTTCTTCAAGGAGTTCCCGAAATGCGGTTCGTCCCACTCGTCGCCCTTCTGTCGCTCGTGCAGCCGGCGGCCGTCCAGCCGCTCGACGGCGCGTTCACCCTGCGCGCCACGACGGACGGCAAGGTCAACATCAACTTCCAGTATGGCGACGGCCGTTCGAACTGGGGCCGCACCTTCGAGCGGTCCGAGCTCTCGAACGTGGCGCGGAACGGTGACCGCATCACGTTCACGATGCGCCGCGAGCCCGGCACCTTCACGTTCGACGGGCGAGGAACGCCGGACCGGGCCGCCGGCTGGTTCGACTTCACGCCCAACCCCGAGTTCCAGCGCGGCATCGAGAAGCTGGGGTTCCGCGACGTGGCCCCGAAGGACCTGTTCGTTTTCGCGATGGACGGCCTCACGCTCGACGGGGTGCGCCAGCTTCAGCGGCTGGTCTCGGACACCCTCGACACGCCCGGCCTGGTCAAACTGATCAACCACGGCGCCGGTGTGCGGTACATCCAGTCGATGACCGACGCGGGGTTCAAGAATCTCCGTTCCGACGAGTACCGGCGCGCGCGTGATCACGGGGTGTCGGCCGAGATGGCCCGCGAGATGGCCGACCTCGGCCTGCAGCTGTCGCTCGAACAGCTCATTCGCACGCGCGACCACGGCGTGACCGCGCAGTTCGTGCGCGACGTACGCGCCGCCGGCTACAAGCTGTCGCACGAAGAATTGATCCGGACGCGCGACCACGGCGTGACCATCGAGTACATCAAGCGGATGGCGCAGCTTGGCTACCAGGGGCTCCCGCTGGACGAGTACGTCCGGATGCGCGACCACGGCGTGACCCCCGAGTTCGTCGAGGGGATGCGTGACGCCGGCTATCCCAACCTGTCGGCCACCCAGATCGTTCGCCTTCGTGACCACGGGGTCACGGCCGATTACGTCCGCCGTCTGAAGGAGATGCTGAAAGAGACGCCGACGGTCGAGCAGATCATCCGCATGCGGAGCAGCGGAATCGCTGCGCGCTGAGAGCTCGCTGTCAGCTCAGGGTGCCCGTTTGGCGTTCTGGAGCTTCGGCGTTTGCGAGTTCGTCTAGCATCCCGCCGTGACCGACTCAGCGCGACTGCAATTCCTCAAGCTCCTCCTTCGCATCGGCGGCGTGGTGACCGGCAGCGCGTTCTTCGCGGTGTTCATGTCGTCCGAGTCGATGGCATCGACCCACAGGTGGCTGGGACTTGGCGAATTCCCTGAAGGGCCGATGGTCGAGTACCTCGCGCGGTCGGTCGCGGCGTTCTACGGATTTCACGGCGTGCTGTTGTTCATCGTCTCCAGCGACCCGATCAGGCTCAGGCCGGTCGTCACCTTCCTCGCGGTGTTCAACATCGTCTTCGGCGCGATGCTGGTCGTCATCGATACGCGCGTCGGCTTGCCGATGTGGTGGACGGCATCGGAAGGCCCATCCATCATCGTGATCGGCGTATTGCTGGCGCTGTTGAATGCGCGGCCGTGGGGAGCGGATGCGTAAGGCGCTGATGGCGTCCTTGCTCGCGATAACGGCGACGACGGCGAACCCCGTCCTGCCCGGTTGGTACGCGGACCCTGAAGCGCACGTCTTCAACAACGAGTACCTGGATCTATCCGACCTACTCCGCGCCCTACGATCAGCAGACGTTCATGGACGCGTTCTCGTCGAAGGATCTCGTCACCTGGACGAAGCATCCGCGTGTGCTGGAGATCGCCAACGTCACCTGGGCGAAGCGTGCGCTGTGGGCCCCGTCGATCGTCGAGAAGGACGGGTGGTACTACGTGTTCTTCGGCGCCAACGACATCCAGAACGACAGTCAACTCGGGGGCATCGGCGTTGCCCGATCGCGCAAGCCGGAGGGACCTTTCGAGGACTTCCTGAAGCGCCCGCTGATCGACCGCTTCCACAACGGCGCGCAGCCGATCGACCAGTTCGTCTTCAAGGATCGCGACGGCGCTTGGTACATCGTGTACGGCGGCTGGCGCCACTGCAACATCGCCCGCCTCAAAGACGACTTCACCGGCTTCATTCCCTTTCCTGACGGCAGCACCTTCAAGGAAATCACACCCGAGGGGTACGTCGAAGGCGCGTACATGCTGCTCAAGGACGGCAAGTACTACTTCATGTGGTCGGAAGGGGGATGGACCGGGCCGAACTACGCCGTCGCCTATGCGGTCGGCACGTCACCCTTCGGTCCGTTCACGCGCGTCGGGAAGATCCTGCAACAGGATCCCTCGGTCGCCACCGGCGCCGGCCATCACTCGGTGCTGCAGGCGCCGCGTTCCGGCAAGTGGTACATCGTCTACCACCGTCGTCCGCTGGGGGAGAAGGATCGCAATCACCGGGTCGTGTGCATTGACGAGCTACGGTTCGATGCTGAGGGGCGGATCGTGCCGGTGGTCATCACCACGACCGGCGTCCAGGCCGATCCGGTGCGCTGACGTGGGCGCGCTGGTGTTCGACGCGCAGCCGGGTTGCAGCCTGGTCAACGCGTCCGCGTGCGCGCAGGCAGCGATGCTCGCGTACAGCGACGAGAGCGCCATCGAAGAAGGGGCGCGTGCGCTTGGGTTCGATCGCGTCCGGCCATTCCGTCGAGGTGCCAATTACGCCGCCGTCCTCGTGCGCGAGGACGTCATCGTTGTCGCCTTTCGTGGCACCGACGACTGGGGCGATTGGCTGACGAATCTGAACGTGCTGTTCAAGAAGTCACCGCTCGGCTATGTCCATCGCGGCTTCATGAAGGCGACCGAGTCGTTCTGGCCCGAGCTTAGCGGGTACGTGCGCGAGGCTCGAACGCACGATCAGACCGTCTGGGTGACGGGACACAGCCTCGGTGGGGCGCTCGCCGTGCTCGCAGCGATCACGCTGTACCTCGAAGATGGGATTCCGATCGCAGGGCTCTACACCTACGGTCAGCCGCCGGTGGGGACATTGGGTTTCGGTTCGCGGTTCACGGAACGGTGTTCGTTCGGTCTCTATCGTTTCGTCAACCACACCGACGCTGTTTCGGACGTCCCCATCCTCGGACGCGAGCACATGGGCACGGTGCGCTACTTCGATGTCTCGGGAAAGTTATGGGAAGGGAGGCCCTGGAAGGTGGCGTTCATGGATGCCTGGCGCGCGCCGCAGAAGTACGGCGGGCTCTCGCAGTTCCTCGCGCATTCGATGGCCAAGTACGCGGAGCTCATCGCCGGCCAGCTCTCGAACACGTCACCCCGCGGCTGATTCCAGCCACTGCTTCATCTGCGCGTGATCGACTACGCCGGCCTGTTGCACGACCAATTGGCCGTTCTTCAGCACCACGAAATTCGGGATGCCGCGTACGTTGTAGCGTTCGGCCACCTCGGGGTGGCGGTCGGTATCGACCTTCAGGACGATCGCGCGCCCGGCCATCTCTGCGGCCGTGCGCTCGACCTCAGGCGCCGCCATGCGGCAGGGTCCGCACCACGCCGCCCAGAAGTCCACCAGGACCGGTACGGTCGCGTTTCTGACGACATCGTCGAACACCTCCGAGTCCGCCTCGATGGGCTTGGCGGCGGCGGGGAAGGGTGTTTTGCAGACCGCACACCGGGCGCCGCCGATGAGGTTCGTCGCCGGGACGCGGTTCTTTTTTCCGCAACTGGGGCAGGTCAAGACCATGGTTCCTCTATACCGTAGAATCGCCCGGTGGCGAAGAAGAGAGTCGTTCGTCGTCGGAAGAAGATCTCGGCAAAGTCCGTAGGACTCGCGGCGCCGGAAACGGCCGGCGCTCAGGACGCCGCCAGTCGCGCGCTCGCCGCGCAAATCGAGGAGGACGGCGGCGCGGTCCTCGCGACCTACCGCGAGCCCTTCGGAGGGACCCCGGCTCTGCTCGCCGCGCTGCCGATCGAGCGTGTGGAGCCGACGCCTTACCAGCGCGATCCCTCGGAGCCGCACGTCAAGCGGCTGATGACGGTGATCGAGACGCTGGGCCGCTTTCTCGATCCCATCATCACCGTCAGGCACGCCGACGCCTACTGGACTCCCAATGGCAACCACCGGCTGCAGGCGATGCGCAAGCTGGGTGCGAAGTCGGTCATCGCGCTCATCGTCCCGGACGCGGAAGTCGCGTTCAAGATTCTCGCGCTCAATACCGAGAAGGCGCACAACCTGAAGGAGAAGTCGCTCGAGACGATCCGCATGCTGCGTGCGCTCGCCGACGACCGCCCGGCGCGGATCGAGCGCGAGTTCGCGTTCGAGTTCGATCAGCCGGCGTTTCTCACGCTGGGCGCGGCGTACGAGGAGCGGCCACGTCTGAGCGGCGGCGCGTACCACTCGCTGCTGCGCCGCATCGACGACTTCCTCGACGAAAAGCTGCCTCGCGCCTTGAAGGAGCGCACCAGGCGTTCGTCGAAGATCCTGGCGATCGACGACGAGGTTGGGCAGATCGTGGAGAAGCTGAAGAAGCGTGGCTTCACCAGCCCGTACCTCCGCCCGTTCGTCGTGGCGCGGGTCAATCCTATTCGCTTCTCCACTTCCACCGAGTTCGACTTCGACGACGTGGTCGGACGGATGCAGAAGAACGCCGCCAAGTTCAACGTCGAGAAGGTAAAGCAGGAAGACGTCGTGCGCACCGGCGGTGGGCCGGTGGACGACGCGGAGTAGGCGCTAGAAGCGCACGCCAGCCATGAAGGTCAGTGCGCGATTCTTGATGCTGGCCGTTACCTCAGGATTGCGGTTGACGTCGAGAAGGCCCCAGTTGTAGCGGCCGTCCACGACGATCCACTGCCCGATGTCCATCCCAGCTCCGACGACGACGCCGATGTCGAACCGCTCGAAATCGGCGCCGACGTCGATGGAATCACCGGAGGTCATACCCCCTCCGGTAAAGGAAGTCTCGAACTTTGCACTCGTCCGAAATGCGGGCGCCACGCCGCCGAAAATGAAAAAGGATCCGGAGGTTGACCGCGTGACGGCGACGCGTGCCAGCAGCGGCACTTCGGCGTACTCCAGCTTCAGCTTCAGCGATGCGCCTTCGATGTCGGCTAACTTGCCACCCTTGGGGCTCCAGAGAAGCTCGATCTGCGCCGCCAGACGGTCGTTCATGGGGAAGAGGGCGAACCCGCCGAAGGTCGCAACCACGCGGCGCTCGTAATCGATGCCTTCGTCGTCGGCGTCGTCGATGTCGACTGCCACGAACGATGGGCCGACTTTGAAGCCGAACTGACGCTGCTGTGCCGCCGCCGGGGACGCGAGAAGGACGACCGCCAGAACGACGGCACTGACCGCAATTCGCATTTACACCTCGGGCGAGAGTGTACCGCTGAGGAGGGGCCGCGCGTCGAAGATGTTACGATTCGCGTGAAGGACAACGAGATGGGCCCCACCGATCTATATCGATTGAGCTGGAACTGGATCGCTTTGATGGGAATCGTGCCGCCGATCGTGGCGTTCCTCATCGCGTATCCGATCTGGCGCAAAGGGGAGGTGACGCTCGGCAACGTCGCCGGCAGCATCGATCCTGTTCGGTGCCGGCTTCGCGATGATCTGGCGAGAACACATCGTGCTCGAGCGCATGGTGCACGCGTGCATCGACGAGGGCACGGCCTGCTTTCCCAGCCCCAGCGCCTTCACACGGTTCGCGATCTACGCGTTCATCGCGCTGTTCGAGGTGTTCGCGCTCTTCACGATCAGCATCCGGATCGAGGAACGCTTCCGGCGGCGAGATTACGCGCCGGAGTGGCGCTGATCGTCGCGCATGCTCGAAGTCACGCCCGGCCTGATCATCGACGAATCGGAACTCGACGAACGCTTCGTGCGCGCGTCCGGTCCCGGCGGACAGAACGTCAATAAGGTGGCGACCGCCGTCGAATTGCGTTTCGACGTCGCCAACTCTCCAAAACTCCCCCCTGATGTGCGAGAACGGCTGCGCGCGCTGGCCGGATCGCGCATGACCTCGGATGGCGTGCTCCTGATCGACGCGCGCCGGCATCGCACCCAGGCGCAGAACCGCGAAGACGCGCGCCAGCGTTTGACCGAACTGCTCCGTCAGGCGCTCGTGAGGCCCAAGCGCCGGCGGAAAACGAGGCCCACGAAGTCGTCGGTGGAAAAGCGCGTGGAGTCGAAGAAGCGCCGTGCGCAGACGAAGCGCGGACGGGGGAGAGTGGGGGATAGTGACTAGCCGGGCAGGGTGCTAAGGGTGCTAAGGGTGCTAAGGGTGCTAGGTGCTGGGTGCTAGGTGCTAGGTGCGTGCTACTTCAGTCCCATGCGGAGGCCGCCTACTAGGTTGAGATGGCCTCCTCCGGGAAAGCCGTAGACCGGGGCTGAGAGATTCACTCGCGCGAAAGGAGAGAGCCGGGACGTCATCTGGAAGCCGACGTCGAAGGCCCCATGTAATCCGAGTGTGGGCTTCCATTGGGCCGACGAAGAGTCCTCGCAACTCTTGGGCGTGGTCGCCGAACAGCCTGTAGACGTCTGCCTGTAGTCTGGGCGGTGGATGACGAGCGCCGGCCCGATGCTGCCGGCAACGGTCGCGCGGCCCACGGTGCGTCGCACCATGGCGGCGACACTCAGGACAGAGACCCCAACGTCGTAGTCCGTCCGAACCTCGTCCGCGTGACCGATGATGCCGCCGCGGCCGTAGAGCGTCACGTCTTTACGCACGCGAGTTGACTCGTGTAACCACCGATCAAAGGTCACCTCGATGCTGACCGGCTTTGCGGTGCGGATCCTGCCCGACACATGCCAGGAGATCGCGCCGTCGTAGTAGGAGTCGAATGGCACCGCGCCCCCGCCGCCGGCCGCGACCGAGAACCTCGGCGTTTCTGGTGTCTGGGCCGCCGCCGTCGCAGCGAGCTGGAGCGCCGCACCAGCGACCACCACCGCACGTGCCCAGGGTGAGCTTCTCAAGCGGCCTCGGCCCGTAAGGCGTCAACCCCGCTCGGACCGGATCAGCTCGTCAGCACGGCACGTCCGCACGTTCGCACGTGGCACATCCGCCCGTCAGCACCTGACACGTGAGCACGTAGCACGTAGCACGTGAGGTGTCTTCACTGCCCTATGGCCGCCGAGTAGATTGGAGCGCGTCGGTAGATTGACGGCCGCGAGCGCAGCACTCTAACCGATCTGTAACCGGCGCCTTCGAACAGCCTCGTCAACCTGGCCTTGCCCACGGGATACGGGACCCAAGGACTGGCCTCCATCGTGTCGTACTCCACGATGAGGAAGCGCCGACGCGATTTCATATGTGACTCGCACGCTCGAATGAACGCCGGCTGGTCCTCTACGTAATGCAGCGAGTTGGCCAGGAGGATCCCGTCGAGATCGTCGAAGGGCCAGGGCTGTTTCATGAAATCTCCATGGTGGGTGGTGATCCGCGCACCTTTGTGCGCCGACGGCATCCTTCGAAGAGCCGAGCCGTCCAGATCGACGGCATGAATGACGCTGCCTGGGGCCAACATCTCGGCGAGCGCGAGCGTGAAGGTTCCATCTCCTGCGCCGAGATCGGCCCAGGTCGTCGGGTACCTAAGGCTTCGACGTCGCTGTCGGCGAACATTTCAATGGCATCGCGCAGTCGCATCGAGGCCATGCTAGCCAGAGCAGCGGCCTTGTCACAAGGTCCAGTTTCGGGGCGTGCGATGATCGGAGGGCCTTGTTGCCGGAGCTTGATGTGACCGCGATCCCCATCGTCTCCCCCCACGATCAGCGCGTGACGTTCGTCGAGCTGTTCTTCGACCTGGTGTTCGTGTTTTGCGTCACCCAGGTCGTGGCGCTTCTGCACGGTCATGTGGATGCGCGGTCGGCGGGATCGGCGCTGCTCGTCTTTTGGCTGGTCTGGTGGGCATGGACGCAGTTTGCCTGGGCGCTCAACGCGGCCAATACCGATCACCCGCGCGTGCAGCTCACGACGCTGCTGGCCACGGCCGTCGCGTTCGTCCTCGCCGTCGGCATCCCCCGTGCGCTGGGCGATCGCGCGCTCTGGTTCGCCGTGCCGTACGTCGTGCTGCGCGTGCTTGGTCTGCTGGTCTATTACTGGGTGGCCTGGGGCGATCCCCTGCAGCGCAAGGCGGTTCGCATCTTCGGACTGTTCTCCGCCGCCGGCCTGGCAGCCGTCCTCGCCGGCGCGCTTGCTGGCGGGAGCGCTCGGTACGCGTGGTGGGGCACGGCCGTTGCGTTGGATCTCATGGCCGCCGGTATCGGTGCTCAGCTCGAAGGATGGAATCTCCATCCGGATCATTTCGTCGAGCGCCACGGCCTGATCGTCATCATCGCGCTCGGTGAAACGCTCATCGTGGCCGCGTCCGGACTTGTCGCCGCCCCGGCGACGGCGGGTGCGATGGTGACCGGCATCCTGGCGGTAGCTGTCACCTGCGGACTCTGGTGGAGCTACTTTCGACACACCCGCTCCGCCTTCGAACATGCGCTGGCGGCGTGCCAGGACGAATCGCGTGCGGCCCTCGCCCGAGACGTATTCAGCGTGATGCACTTCCCCATGCTCTGCGGCGTGATCGCGATGGCGGTCGCCACCGAAGAAGCGCTGGCGCATCCCGATCAGCCGCTGGCGGTAAACGTGCGGTTGGCATTGGCCGGCGGCGCCGTCCTGTTCATCTGGGGCACGGCGGCGGCGATGTGGCGCGCGACAGGTCATGCCCTGGTGTGGCGCGCCGTGCTGGTGCCGGCCGCAGCGATCGCCGTGGTTGCAGTGGACGCCATCCCTGGCGTCGCGATAGGGATACTGCTCGCTCTGCTCGTGGCCATCGCGGCGATCGAGCGCTGAAAACGTGCTACGTGCTACGTGCGCACGTGCAACGTGCTGACGTTCGCACGTGCTACGTCCGCACGTCCGTCGTGCACGTGCACGTCCGCACGTGAGCACGTCGCACGTCCGCACGTAAGCACGTCGCACGTGGGCACATAGCACGTAGCACGTGAGGTTTGTTAACATCCGCCGCATGAAGTTCATCCGTCAGGCTGCCGTCGTCACCGCACTCGTCATCGGCCTCGCCGCCGGCGTCGCCGCACAGCCGTCGGTGGCACCGTCAGACCAACAAGCCCGCGTGGACGAGATCTTCAAGGAGTTCTCGCGGCCCGGCTCACCGGGATGTGCGGTAGGGGTCTACCAGGGGGACCGCATCGCCCTCAGCCGGGCGTACGGCATGGCCAATCTCGATCACGACGTCCCGCTCTCGCCGTCGTCGATCTTCCACGTCGCGTCGGTGTCGAAGCAGTTCACCGCCGCGGCCGTCCTGCTCCTGGCGCAGGACGGCAAGCTGTCGCTCGACGACGAGGTTCGCAAGCACATCACGGAGCTTCCGGACTTTGGCAAGCGCATCACCATCCGTCACCTGATGCATCACACCAGCGGCATTCGTGATCAGTGGTCGCTCCTGGGGCTCGCCGGCTGGCGCTACTCGCGAGACTTGATTACCGACGCCGACGTGCTGGCGCTGCTTTCCCGTCAGAAGGATTTGAACTTCGACCCGGGTGAGCGCCACCTCTATTCGAACAGCGGCTACACGCTGCTGGCGACCGTCGTCAGACGCGTCAGCGGCAAGTCGTTCCGCGAGTTCACGACCGAACGGATCTTCGCGCCGCTCGGGATGACGAAGACGCATTTCCGGGACAGCTTCAACGAGATCGTGAAGGGGCAGGCCTACGGCTATTCGCGTCAGCGCGACACCTTCGAGCTGTCGACCACCAACTTCGATACCGCCGGGGCCACGAGCCTGCTGACGACGGTGGAGGACCTCGCGAAGTGGCATGCGAACTTCGATAAGCGGACGATCGGAGGTGACGCGCTGGCGGCGGCGATGCTCCAGCGCGGCGCGCTGAACAACGGCCAGACGCTCGACTACGCCTCGGGGCTCATGCACGGCACCTATCGCGGGGTGCCGACGGTCGGGCATGGCGGCGCGGACGCCGGCTATCGATCCTCGATCCTGCGGTTCCCAGAGCAGCGAGTGGGGATCGCGGTGCTCTGCAATCTCGCCCAGACCAACCCGAGCGCGCTCACCCAGCGTGTGGCGGATGTGTTCCTGGCCGATGTGCTCAAACCTCAGACTACGACGCCGACGCCGACGTCACCCTTGGTCAACAAACCGGAGGTGCCGATCGGCGAGGAGGCGCTGACGCGGTTGGCGGGGCTGTATTGGAGCGCCGCCGAGGCGACGATGGGACGATTCGCCCTCGACGGGGGACGTCTGACCCTCGCGGCCGGCGGCCGGGGTGCGGTGCCGTTGAAGTCCCTCGGGGACGGGTTCTTCGTGGCGACCGAAGCGCCCTGGTGGCAGGTGCAGTTCCAGGGAGACTCCGTGCGGATCGGCACCGCGCAGAGTCCTGGCGCGCTATTCGTGCGATCGGAACCGTTTTCCCCCTCGGGTGAGCAGCTCCAGGATTTCGCGGGACTGTATCGCAGCGACGAGATGGACGCGGTCTACCGCATGGTGATCGCGGACGGGAAGCTACGCTTGGACCGGCTGAAGGTCCTCCCTGCGACGTTCGAGCCGGTCGTGGCCGACACGTTCACGTCTTCGGCCGGCGTCATCCGATTCACGCGCGACGGCCAGGGGCGCGTGAACGGCTTCGTGCTCGAGGCCGGGCGAATCCGAGGCATGAAGTTCTGGAAGGACACGCGCACCGCACGTCCCTCGTGACCACCACCGGCACGGACATCTGCCTCAACTGCGGCGCCGCGCTGCAGGGGCGCTTCTGCCACGCGTGCGGGCAACGGACAGTCCCGCCGTTTCCGACGCTGCGTGAAATGGTCGTCGACGCGTGGCACGAGCTGACGGTGTTCGACAGCCGTCTCGCACGCACCGTGTGGCTGCTCGTGCGGCATCCGGGAATGCTCGCCGTCGAATACCTGTCGGGGCGCCGGACGAAATACATTCCACCGCTTCGCCTCTACCTCGTCGCCAGCGTGGTGTTCTTCCTGATTGCTGCCATCGTCCCGTCACTGTCGGCTGCTCGACGCACCGCCACGTTGCCGGGCGACGGGAACATCACCATCGACCTGATGAGTCCACAGGAGCTGACACCGGAGCAGCGCGTACAAGCCGAGAAGTCAATCGAACGCGCGCCGGGATTCATGCAGCCCTTGTTCCGCCGTGCGTTCTACGAGCCGCAGCGCCTGCGCGCCAACATGGTCGAGGCTATTCCTCGTGCGCTCTTCGGTACTGGTGCCGGTATTTGCCGCCATCGTCGCCATCTTTTACTGGCGGCCGTTCTCCCAACACCTGGTATTTGCGTTGTACGTGCACGCGGCGGTCTTCATGACGTTGGCGGTTTCCAGGCTCGCCAACGCCGCTCGATCGGTCATCGTCGCTGGCATTGTCGAACTCACCGCGATTGTGTTTCTCGCGGTCTACTCACAGCTGTCGTTCCGGAAAGTCTACGGAGATAGTTGGCCACGGGTGCTCGCCAAGTCGACCGGGATTGCCGTCTTGTACTTGTTCGCCGGCGTTCTTGGCATCCTCGGTGCGGTCATCTGGTCCGCGTGGGTCTAAGAGGCACCATTTATGACGGCCTTACTGGTGCTGTTGATCGCCGTGATTTCCGGAACGCAGGCCTCCCCGGCTCTGATGGAGCTCGCGCGCATCGAACTGGTCGGTGCGAAGCGATTCAGTTCAGCCGACGTCGCGCGGCTGAGCGGGTTGACCATCGGCAAACCCGTCACCATCAACGACCTGAATGACGCGGCTCAACGGTTGGCGAACACAGGGCTCTTCGAGAAAGTTACCTATCGGTACACCCTGGCGGGCCGCCGGGCGACGGTGATCTACGAGCTGCAGGAATTACCGTGGACGATCCCGGTCAGCTTCGACAACTTCGTCTGGTTCACGAACGACCAGCTGGTGGAGGCGCTCCGCCGGGATCTGCCCACCTTCGATGGCACGCTGCCCAAGTCGCAGGAGATGCCAGATCTGGTGATTCGCTCGCTGCAGAAGCTACTGGAGACGCGCAAGATTCCCGGTCGCGTGGAGTTCGCGCCTGAGGCGAATCTGGGCGGCACGCTCCTTCAATACATCTTCGCGGTGAAGGACCCGGCTCCGAAGCTTTGCCGCGTGCAGGTCACGGGAACGTCCGTGATTCCCGAAAAGGACCTCGCCGACGCGGTCAGGACGGGCAGCGGCAGCGACTATTCAGGCTTTTCCGTCGGCAACGTCGTCAAAGGGACGTTGACCGAGATGTATCGCCGTCGCGGCCACTGGCGAGCGACCTTCGGCAAGCCGGCGGTCGCACTCGAGGAAGCGGCGTCGTGCCCCGGCGTCGCGGTCACGCTGTCGGTGGCGGAGGGCGCGCCGTATGCCTTCGCAGGCGCTCAATGGTCCGGCAATCCGACCGTCTCGGCGGAGCAGCTCGATTCGGCCCTCGCCATGACGGCGGGCGAGGTCGCCGACGTTTCGAAACTGGATGCCGGCCTGCGTGCGGTTCGGCGGGAATACGGCAGGCACGGACACCTGGCGATGCGGTCGTCGTACGAGCCACGTTTGAACGAGGAAGCGAAGCGCGTGACGTTCGACATCCAGGTCACCGAAGGGCCGCAGTTCAGAGATGGGCACGTTCGAGGTCACCGGGCTGTCGCAGTCCGATGTCGAAGCGATCACAAAGCAGTGGCGACTGCAACCCGGCGACCCGTTCGACGAAGAGTACGCACGTGCCTTCGCGATCAAGGACATTCGCGAGTTGTGGCGCTCGCGCCGCGGGGTCAAGCCGCCGCAACTTCAGTCGCAGGTCGATGGCCCGAAGCGCGTCGTCAATGTGAGGATCGTTGCCCAGTAGCCGAACGGTTCGCGGCGTCCTGCTGACCTACGCGCTGGCCGCCGTGCTGATGGCACAGGTCGGCGCGCAGCCGAACTCCAGACAAAGCGTCGTATCGCTATCACACGATCATCCGCCACGGCACCATCCTTGACGGATCGGGCCTGCCGCCCTATCGGGCCGACATCGCGCTGAGCGGCGATCACATCGCGAAGATTGGGGACCTCTCGAAGGAAACCGCGGAACGCGACATCGACGCCAACGGTCTGATCGTGACGCCGGGGTTCATCAACATTCACAGTCATGCCTCGCCAGCTGCGTTGTCGCAGGCGGTGAACATGTTGACGCAGGGGGTCACCACCGAGATCATCAACGCCGATGGCGGCGGCGCGATCGACCTGGCGGCCCAGGCCGACCGCCTCAGCGGAAACGTGAACGTCGGCGCCTACATTGGGTTCAACAGCGTCTGGTCGAACGTCGTCGGCGCCGCCGACCGCCGGGCCACTGAAGAAGAAATTCAGCGAATGCGCGAGCTGATCGTCCAGGGCATGAAGGCCGGTGCCTGGGGCGTGTCGGCGGGTCTCGACTACAAGCCGGCCTATTTCGCCACGACCGACGAAGTCGTGCGGGTGGTCTCGGCCGCCGCGCCGTGGCGCACGAACTTCACCAATCACGACCGCGTGACACCCGAAACGCAATTCAGCTCTCGGGCTGGCATCGCCGAAACGCTTGCGATCGCCGAACGGGCGGGCCTCGTGGGCGTCGTGACTCACATGAAAACGACCGGTCGCGAGCGAGGCACCGCCGCCAAATCGCTGAACCTGATCGCTGACTCGACGCGCCGCGGGCACTACGCCGCCGCCGACGTGTATCCCTACCTGGCCGGCCAGACCGGGCTCGGCGCCCTGCTTCTCCCGGCCTGGGCGCTCGACGGTGGGCGTCCGGCACTGCTCCAACGCCTGGCCGACTCCGTCGCAGCGGCAGAAGATCGTTGCGGAGACGGAGCAGATCCTCCAGGACCGCTTCGGCGGCGAGGGGGTGTACCTGCCCGCGATGAAACGCGAGCTGGCGGATGTGATGCGCGAGATGGGCGTGTCGGCGGGGGAGGCGATTGCGCGCCTGCTCGAGCAGCCCAATCAGAGCAGCGTCATCATCCGATTCGGGATCGAGGAGGACCTCAAGAAGATCCTGCAGTTTCGTGACGCGTCGATCGCGTGTGATTGCGGCGCAACGACGTCCACAGCGACGCACCCGAGGAACTACGGGACGTACCCACGGGTGCTAGGACGCTACGTGCGAGAGCAGAAGGTACTCACGTGGCAGGACGCGATCCGGAAGATGACGGCGCTGCCGGCGGCCACGATCGGCATGTACGACCGCGGGTATCTTGCGCCAGGCATGAAAGCCGACGTCGCGGTCATCGATCCGGTCACGGTCATCGACCATGCGACATACGAGGAACCGTCACTCCTCTCTCAGGGGGTGCGACACGTATTCGTCAACGGGGCCTGGGTGTTGCGCCACGGATTCTTCGTCGGCGCGCAGGGCGGTCGCGTCTTGAAGCGTGGCTCCGGCGGGGTCCGCGAGCCGAGTCGTCCGATGTCGGTTCAGCGCCGCGCGCTGCGGGTGCGCGCCCGCAACGAGGAATTCGTTCTCACCATCGACATCGCGCAGGGCCCCGGCGATCGCCGCGCGCGCGGGACGGTGCGGATGATCGATCGGAAGACCGGCCATCCCCGGACGTTTGGGGACCTCGGCGTTCTGCAGGTGGCAGCCGGGTGGGCGAGCCTGACCTCGGAGCACTACACGATCGTCGTCGATCGCGGCGATGCCGCGCATGAGGCCAACGTGATGCTGATCACGACGGAGGAAGGGAAGGCGTATCGCTTCGCAGTGGAGCCGCGCGACATCCGCATCACCTTCAATCTGCGGTAAAGGTTCGACTACTTCGCGGCTCACCATTTAAAACCGCGCGGAGGGCGGTGCTCGTCGAGGCGTCGATGTATCGTGTTGCCACTATGAAGCGACTCCTGTTTGTGTCGATCGCGGCCACCCTGTCCTTCAGCGTCGTTGAATCCGTCGCCGCCCAAGGTTGGAACCCGCCGAGCGACGCGCAGCGGTGCCCGTCCAAGTGGGGCGCTGGCGACATGCGCGGCTCAGCCAACCACGTGAAGCCGGAAACGGTCCTGGCGGCGATGCAGCTCGTGAAGACCGGGCAGATCATCGAGCTCGGGCGCGTGCTCGACGGCACGATGCCGGTATTCGGCACGCGGCGCTTCGACCTCCACACCAAGCGCACGGTCATCAACCAGGGCCGCAACCGCCGCGGCAGCAACGAGGAGATCGTGATCTCCGAGATCGGCCAGGTCGGGACACAGTTCGACGGGTTTTCGCACCAGATGATCGGCGGCAGGTTCTACAACTGCGTGCCGATCGACGGCAACGAGTCACGCACGGGGTTCGGGAAGCTCGGCGTCGACGGCGTCGGCTCGCTCGTCGCCCGCGGCGTACTGATCGACGTCGCCGCCCTGAAGGGCGTGCCGGTCCTCCCGGACAATTACGAGATCACGCCGCAGGACCTCGAGCACGCTCTGGCGCGCCAGAAGCTGACGCTGAAGCCGGGCGATGCCATTCTGATCCACACCGGATGGGGCACGCTCTGGAACGTGGACAACGTGCGTTACGTGAAGACCTGCCCGGGCATCGGCATCGCCGCGGCAGAGTGGCTGGCCAAGCAGGATCCGCTGCTCATCGGCGCCGACAACTGGCCGGTCGAGGTCGGGCCCAATCCCGATCCGGATCTCTCGCTGCCGGTCCACCAGGTGCTGCTGGTGGTGCACGGCATCCACACCCTCGAGAACCTGAAACTCGATGCCCTGGCGGCCGAGCGCGTCCAGGAGTTCGCCTTCGTCGTGCAGCCGCTCAAGATCAAGGGTGGCACGGGCTCGACGGTGGCGCCGATCGCGATCCGCTGATCAGGCGCCGATCGGCAGCGTGCCCGCGTCAGAGCCGCGAGAGTTCGCCGAAGGTCTGCGGCCCCACGTTGAACGCGCGGGCGAAACCTTCGACGTATCGTCCGCGTCCCAGGGTGAGCTCGTACAGGTTGAAGTCTTCCAACGCCAGTGTCATCCGAGCCGCGGGGAAGCGGCCGGCGAATCGGTCCGCAGCGGCTGTGAACTCGGCAGTCTCCCTCTGCAGGATGGTGACCACGGCCTCCACGGTGAGTCGGGGCAGCTGCATCGGATCGGCGTCGCGCGTATCGGGCGCGTGCACGAGCACGCCGACTCGCGTGTCGACCATCAGGCCGCGGGTATGCCGTGCCAGGCCCGAGGCCTGCACGTAGACGGCGGCCACATCATCGCGGGCGACGAAGGGCAGAAGCGCCGCCTCGGGTTCTCCGTCGACGATGACGGCGAGCGACAGGACGCGCGAGGAGGAGAGCAGGTCACGAAGGCGCGTGAGCACGTCACGTTCCATGGCTGCGATTGTACGGCCGCGTCTCGCGGGCCGCGACGCGCATCATTCAGATTTACTTCCAGCCCGCATAGTTCAGAGCGAAATATGCTCCGTTGCTGCGAATGATGGCGTCGACGATCGAAAGACCCTCCACCGCCAACCCGCCCACCGCAACCTGGTAATAGTTTCCAGTTCTCGTGATGCGGGTCTGGTTCGGAAGGTCCGCATACTGACCTGGTTCGAGTACCAAGCACGATGCGACGAGTGGCGGCCCTTTTGCGGCGTACTCGCTTGATCGCGGACATGTCGGCTGCCGCGTCGGTCGCGCCGGCGGCGCGGCGGACGCCCGCACATAACCGATCGCCTGTGCGACAGGTGTGCGAGCGAGAATCGCCGGATCAATCCGGCTGTTGAGGGGACCGACCCGGCGCGCGACGCTCGCGCTGAGAGGGGCCGATGCGATCGGCACCAGGAGGGCGACGGTTATGTTTGGCTGGCCCTGCCAGCCGCGCCCATTTGGTGGTGAATAACCGGTGACCGCATGTACGATGCGCGTCCCTGTCGGATACACCTTGGTATCGGTGACGACAGGCTTCTTGGAAGCATCCCATTTGTAAGACCGCCAGACCCAGTGCGCCGAACCGTCGATCGATTCCAGGCTGTAGGTCGTGAAAGGATCGAAGGCCCATGGCGCCTCGCGCCCGAGCGAGAACTCCGACACCGTCACTTCCGCCCAGTTCACGAGCGGCGCCTCGCGGGGAACTGTCGGCGCCCGCAGCCCGCCGGGCGTAGCGCTTACCTGTGCGGCGGCGTCACGCACCAGGCCGGGCACGAGAAGGAAGAGGACGAGGAGCACGAGAGAGCGAACGGCGGAATGGACAGCGCGCCGGTGAACCATGACGTCCTCCTATTGCCTGCAGTGGCGACCCCGCACTTCTACGCCACCCGACGGTCGTGGTCCATCCGATGTTCATATGAGGGCACCCGACATCAGCATTCCGACCGGGCATAATCTAGACGCGGCCGAAAATGACGCCAGCTCTGCGTATTCTGGTCTGCCTGGTTCTCGCAGCGTTGATGGTGCAGGCAAGGTCCGCCCGCGCCGAGCGACTCCCCTTCACCACCTACAGCTCCTTCGACGGTCGCGTCTATACCGATGTCAACGTCGCCGTCGAGGATCCCCAGGGATTCTTGTGGCTCGGTACCGACAAAGGCGTCGAGCGTTTCGACGGCCGCCGCTTCAAGAATTTCGGAAGGGATCACGGTCTCACCAAGACGAACGTCACCAGTCTCGCGCTCGGTGGCGATGGAACGTTGTGGGTCGGCGCGTGGGGGGGCGTGTTTCGCTTCGATCCCGCGCACGGTGGATCGTTCATCTCCATCCCCGTCGAGGGGAACAAGATCCCGTTGGAGCGGACCCAGCTCTACACCGATCACAAAGGCCAAGTCTGGTGCGTGGCGGACTTCCTGTACCGTTTCGAAAACGGCCGCTTCCGCAAAACGAGCTTCAGCCCGGCGAACTCGATGCCCTGGGTCACAGCGTTCCTCCCTGATCGTTCGGGCAACCTGTGGATCGGATACGAGCAGCTCTATCGCGTGTCGCCGGAGGGCAGCGTTTCTCTGGTGGCCACGAGTGATGCCGCGACTGGAGGCATCAGCTCGATTATCGAAGATCGGCGTGGGCGCATCTGGATGACCACGCCGAACGGCGTCTGGCGCGTGGAGCACGCGCCCGACGGCAGCTTCGCCCTGGCTCCCGTCTTGAAAACAGATCGTGCCGCCACAGGACGAATCATCACCGCAGAGCACGGCGGTGTGTGGGTGGGAGGGAATCAGGGGCTCATCGAGATCGACGCTGACGGCGGCCTTCTCAGGCGCATCACTCGAGAGCAGGGTCTCCGCGTGGTTCCAACCCAACCCTTGCTGATCGACCGTGCGGGGGACTTGTGGTTGTCGAGTCTGGGCGGCGGGCTCCAGCGGCTGGCGGCCCTGGGGCTGTCCTCTTTCGGCGCCGAAGACGGACTCGATGCGCCGCTGATTCGATCGATCTGGCGCCGCCGCTCTGGCGAGCTCATCGTCATCGGCGCGCCCGACGTCCTGCAGCGGTTCGATGGCCAGCGGTTTGTGGCCACGCGTCCGGCACTCCCGCCGGGCCTCGCGCCGGCCTGGGGCTGGTATCAGATCGATACCGAAGATCGTGACGGGCGCTGGTGGTTGCCCACCGCTGGTGGGCTTCTCGCATTCGCGCCCATCAAGCGTGTGGAGGATCTCGCGCGCGCAACACCTGCGGCGACTTACGGCCGATCCGGCTGTTTTTTGGGTGGCGATATTTTTCGGCTCTACGAAGATTCGCAGGGCGATCTCTGGGTGAGCACCGTGACTCGGGACCAGGAAACCATTTATCGCCGCGACAGAGCGTCCGGCGAGTTCTCGTGTTACCACTCCCAGCCTGCTCTGGGAATGAAGGTGGCGCCCTCGGCGTTCCTCGACGACGGACAGGGCACGATGTGGATCTCCTTCTACAACGGTCAGATCGGACGCCTGCGCGGCGGCCGGCTCGAATGTGTCCTCGATTGCTCCGGCCAGAACGGCATGGTGAACAGCCTGTTTCTCGACCGTCGGCGGCGGCTGTGGATCGGGACTCACCGCGCCGGTGTTTTGCGCGTAGACGACATCACCGTCGCGCGACCGGTGGCCGTCAGCCTCACAACCAGGGATGGCCTCTCCTCCGATCGTGTCGGCGCCATCACCGAAGACCGGTTCGGCCGCATCTACGTCGGCACCGAACGTGGAGTCGACGTCCTCGACGAAGCAGGCGACCGCATCCATCACTTCGGCACCGCGGAGGGACTGCCGCACCCCTACGTCGGCGTCGCCTATGCGCATCCGGACGGCAACATCTGGCTGGGGACTCTCAACGGTCTCGCGCGCTTGACGCCGCCGGCCAGGTTTCGTGACGAGCCGCCAATACGGGTGCTGATCGACGGCGTCCGCGTGTCGGGCGTCACACGGCCGCTGTCGGTCGCGGGCGAATCTCAGCTGGCGGGTTTCGTCCTCCAGCCGGATCAGCGGGACATCGCGGTCGACTTCGTCGCGCTCCCCAGGGGGCTCGCCGACACCTTGCGATTTCAATACCGCCTTTCTGACCGCGAGCCCTGGTCACCGCCGTCCTCCGATCGTTCCGTCGTTCTGGCGGGGCTCGAAGCTGGCAGCTATCGGGTCGAGGTCCGCGGTCTCGATGCCGCGGGCCGAGTGTCGCCCCATACCGCTGTGGTGTCGTTTCGAGTCCTCGCACCGTTCTACAAGCAGCCGTGGTTCGCGGCGCTCGTCGTTCTCGCCTGCTTTGGTTTCGCAATGTTCGCCTACCGCCTCCGCGTCAGTCGCCTGGTCGCGCTCGAACGGCAGCGCACGCGCATCGCCATGGACCTGCACGATGAGATGGGCTCGCGGTTGGGCAGTATCGCGCTGCTCGCCGACGTGGCGGCGAGCGTTCCGGACGGGCGCCGCGTGCATTTACTCGGTGAGATCGCGGAGACAGCCGCCGACATGGGGTCGTCGCTGACCGAAATGATCTGGTCGCTTCGCCACGACGCGATGTCGATCGAGCGCGTGGCCCAGTACCTGGCCGTCCAGGGCCGGCGTCTATTCCCCGGTCCGGCCCCTGCGTTCGTGACGCAGTTCCCCGCCGACTGGCCGAGCGTGGACATGGCGCCCGCGACCGGACGCGCGGTCCTCCTGGTGGGGCAGGAGGCGCTGCACAACAGCGCCCGCCACTCGCACGCCCGCACCGTGGTGCTTGCGCTCGAACCTGAGGCCAGCCGGTGGTCGCTGACCGTCCGAGACGATGGGAGGGGCCTGACGGATGGAGAACCGGGAGCGGCAGACCACGGATTCGGGCTCGAGTCGATGCGGCGAAGGGCGGAGGAAATCAACGCGTCGCTCGAGATCCAGTCATCCGCGTCGGGCGGCACAACGGTGAGACTGACGTTCGACCCCCGCACCCGCACGCGCGATCGGATGAACATCCGACGGACCTGGAGGCGCCCTTGGGATATTTCTTAGGCGCACCATGACCACTCCACTTCTCCGGGTGGCGATCGTCGAGGACGACCGACGCTACCGGACCAGCCTAGAACAGCTCTTCGCGCACACGGCCGGTTTTTCTGTCGCCGGAAGCTACCCGTCTCCCCAGCCGGTTATCTCCATCATGGAACGGACGCGCGACGATGGCGGGCGTCCGCCGTGGGACATCGTGGTGATGGATCTCGAGATGCCACAGATGAACGGCATCGAAGCCACGCGCCGGCTGAAGGCCCTGTCGCCGGACCTGAAAGTAGTGGTGCTGACGGTGTTCGAGGATCCCGCGGCCATCGTCGAGGCGGTGTCGGTAGGAGCGGACGGATATCTGCTGAAGAAGGCGCGCGCCCGCGAGCTGGTCGACGGGATCCGCTCGGTGGCTGAGGGCGGATCGCCGCTGACGCCGGATGTGGCCCGCACGATCCTGGAGCTGTTGCGCGCGCTCAAGCCGGCCGCCCGCACGAGCCCCCCTCCCAGCCGGTTCGAGCTGACCGAGCGCGAGCAGCAGGTGCTTCGAGCGCTGGTGAACGGGATGTCGTACAAGCAGGTCGCCGACGAGCTGGGCATCAGCCTTGGAACTGTCCGCAGCCATATCGTGGCGATTTACCGGAAGCTGCAGGTCCACAACGTCGCCGAGGCGGTGACGCGCGCTGTACGGCAGCGACTGATCTAGACGCCTCTCATATGAACATCCGATAGAGCGGCGATCGGGCCGCCGGTACAAGGTCACTTACTGCGACCGCGCCGGGGCCGATAATGAAGCGCCACTATGTCCTGATCGGGCTCGCGATGTGCCTCTCCGTGGGCCTTCCCTCTGGACAACGTCAAACCTCAACCTCTATCGAAGTCGAAGACCTGCTGAATTCAGCAAAAGCCAGCGCGGGGCCGACGAGTCGCCAGGACATGCGAGGGTTCGGGGGCGGCTGGAGTGGCAACGCTCAGCTTTTCTGGGTCGCGCCACCCCCCGTCGACAAGCCGATTCGCAACTGGCCGCATCTGACGGTGTGGTTCGATCCGCCGAGTGCAAACACCTACGAGGTGATCCTGCACTTCACGTCGGCCCCTGACTTTGGCATGTTCCGCGTTTTTCTAGACGGTCAACCGCGCGCCGACGTCGACGCGTACGCGTCAGCGGTAACCCCGCAAAACCGCAGCCTCGGCCAGCACAAGCTCACCTCTGGCAAACATGAACTAGTGGTGACTGTATTCAACAAGGCCGGCGCCTCCAGGGGTTTTGCAGTCGGACTGGACCGAATCGAGCTGCGCCCGGCCGTCAGCACGACGACGCCGCCCGGAGGTACGGCGCCGACACGTCAGCTCGGAGGTGGGACCCAGTCGGTCGCTCAACCTGGCGGAGTTCCGCCAGCCGCCCAACTCTATTTCGCCGCCGTCAGCGGCATCACGCAGAAATGGACCGAGAAGAGCGGCACGGACCGGACAATCGATCGGCCAAACCTGACCGCGCACCTCGTATGGGAATCGGCATTCGCCAGCAAGCTCGTCTGGCGCTGGCAGGTCTCGCTGCAGCCGTTCGCAGGTCCTGCGAGCGTCACGCCGGCTGGCCTTGTGGCGGAACGGGAGGTTTCGGCGCCCACGTTCTCGATCGATCTCGGCAGCTTTCCGCCCCTCAGCGGCAGGACTGCGCAGCCGGGGAGAGCGTCCGCGATCAATTTCTACATCCGACTGGTCGCGACCAATGGCGGACAGCCGGCCGGCGTCGCGTCGAATGTGGTCGTCGCGCATTACCTGCCTGGAAGCGATCAGTCCAGCGAGATCGCGGGAGACGCAATCAAGCGTGCGGAGGAAGCAAAAGCGCGGGCCGAAGCGATCAAGGCGCTCAGCACCCTCTACACCGTCGAGGTCCTTGCGTTCAAACCGGCGATGTTCGCCGATCCGAATCGCTGGGGTTGCATCGTCATCGACAAGAACCCGCACGCGTCGAACGGAGTGCCCGGTGGTTCCATGGCGCACCCTCTCGCCGGCTACGGGAAGGGGGAGCACTGCCCGGCCCCATACAAAGGCCAGGGGCAGACGCTCACTCCCTGGGACTACATCACCGGATGGGCGAAAGCGTACGAGATCGTGTCGCAGTTCTATGACGAAGCCAAGGCGTGGACGGCCACGCAGTTCGCCAAGACGCTGCCGTGCGACATGCTGGGGAAAGCCGCGGCTGAGTGCAAGAAGTACGGGGAGCAGCTGGCTGGCGTAGCCATCAATGCCGGCCTGGTCGCAGCAGGCGTGCCGCCCAGCATGCCTGACTTGAATGAAGTCGCAAAGGGCCAGGCAGTTGACGCGGGCGTCGGTTTTACCTGCCAGGCCATCGAGAGCAATGGAGGGAAGTGTTCGCCGGAGCTCAAGACAGCACTCGCGAAAGCGTACGGCGCTGGGCTGGACAAGCTCGAGAGGGAGCTCGATCGGACGACGAAGGAACCGGGTTGTGGCAGCGTGGCGGAGGCGAACGCGCACGGCCGGCGGCCGTTGCCCTGTTTCGGAGAGTATCCGGAGGTCGAGTTCAGGCCCGCCGACGGCGCAGTGTACCAACCGCCCATGGTGACCGTTCGCGTCACTCGGACGGCGCGCGGACTTCCGGAGCTCGATCGGTCGGACTACGAGCTTCGGGCTGACCTCGCGTTGCAGAACAGATTTCCTGGCGGCCAGATCGAGTCCTACTACCAGCCTGTTCCCCCGACCGACCTCTCGGGTGAGCTCTTCATGCCAGCGAAGCTGACGCTCCCCTCGTTGGCCACGGGAGGCTCGGTGACCGTCACGCTGCTGATGGGAGGCATCAAGCAGTACACGTTTTCATCGACCGCCGGTGGCTATGCCGTGCACAACGGCTGGTGCGCCCTCTACAACGGCGCGACCGGCACTGTGTCGGTCGTGGCGACCTGCCGCAATGCCAGCGGCGCCGCGGTTTCCTGCGCAGCTCCTGCCAGGCGAGCCATTCAGACACCGAAGGATTACAAGTGCACCGTGGGGTGAAGCCATGAGACACGTACGAACGGTGGCGGCGATCCTCGCGCTGGCAGCGTTAGCCGTCCGCGCCGAGCAGACGAAGTACGATGCGCCTCGCGCGAATGGCTATCGGGTCGACGCCTGCAGGTCATGGGGCCAGGGCTGCGGCAAGGAAGCCGCAGATGCCTTCTGCCGGCTGAACAACTTCGAGTCGGCGTCTGCGTTCGAGATCGATCCGCGCATCGGCGCGAAGACGCCGACGATGACGATCGAGGACAGGAAGATCTGCAATCAGCCGCAGTGCGACGGCTTCAAGTCGATCACCTGCATGCGGGCCGACGCCGCGCCTGGCAGACAGCCTCAGACGCCAGGCACCGTGACACGAATTCCCGGACCCCGTGCGCCGCGCAATCCGGCCTTGGCCGATCGGCTCGATCCGGCAGAGTTCGTGATCCTCAAGCCAAGGACCCAGACCGTGACCCTGGGCTTGTTCGGCAAGCGCGCGACCGCCGGCGAGCTCGAAGACGTCCGCAAGGTGCCGTTTCCGCTAACGCCAGATCTCGTGCAGACGGGCGTGGCCGACGTCGATGGCGACGGCCAGAGCGAGTTGCTCTTGCTCGAAACGGACAACCCTCAGAAGCCCGAGGAATCGGTCCTGCGCATCTTCAAACTCGACGGCGAGCTCGAATTCATCGCCATCGCCAATACCGGACTCAGCGTAGGGAAGGGTTATCCCATCCTGACGTCCGGCCGACTGCTGGGGGACAAGCGGGTCGAGCAAGCGCTGGTGTACGCGGCCGGTGAGGCCGTGGTCATCGGCTGGCGCGTGGCGCCTCCGACAGAAATCCCCGTTCACTACATCAAGATCCGAGGCTGGCAGCCGAAGGGCGCGCTCATGGTGCTCGATGCCAATGGCGACGGCCAGGACGACATCCTCGATTACAGCGAGACGGGGTCGCTCGATCTCGTGACATTGGGGCCCGTCGAACTGGGCACGGCGGGGGAGGGCTCGACGCAGGCGTTCTCACGTCTACTCCTCGCGCTCGGCCCGCAACACGAGTTTGGCATCGGCGATTTCACCGGCGACGGCAGGTCCGATCTGCTCATTCGCAACAAGCAGACACGAGCGGTGTCGATCGCGCAATTCGATGGCAGCGGCGCGATCCGATCGCGAACACCGATCGCCTCCGACTGGCCCGTCACTTCCTCGTGGACGCGCGGATTCGATTACGACGGCGACGGTGCCGACGACCTGCTCGTCCACGACACACAAGCGGGATCCGTCATGCTGGTGCGGTTTACGAAGCAGGCAGCGCTTCGAGACACGAAGGTGACTGCGGCAGACGGCGTTGACCTGCAGAACCTGCGATTCGCCGGCTACTTTATGGCCAACGGCCGCGCCTCCTACCTGTCTCACGTGCGGACGGACCACAAGATCGCGCACAGATGGATGGAGGCCGTTGATCCAGATGTCGTGATGGGGCCAGTAAAAATCCTCGTCGACAAGGTTGCCGAGGGAGCGCTCGTGGTCGTCGGCAACTTCAGGAGGGACCGATGAAACTGCTCGTGACGCTGTGCGCGCTCATCCTGTGCGGCTGCAAGGGCGCCTCGAACGATCAGAAGACGTCGGGCGAGGCCTCACCCGGCGGGTCCGGGATAACGGTCTACTCGATGGAGGTCGCAAACCGGTGCGCCGGGTTCGGCGCGGCCCAGGCGGCCGAGTTGCTGGCTGTGCCTGCCGCAGAGATCGAGCCGCAGTTTGCGCAGGTCACGCCGACCACGCGAGGCTGCACTTTTACGCATCGAGGAGATCCGACTCGACAGGTGAGTTTCACGGTGAGTCACAACGACTCTGTCGACGACGCAAAACACAGCTTTGCCTCCTACCGAGAGACGGTCAGCGTCGGCAGCCGTGTACAGCAAGCAGCCACCGGAGAGAAACCGGCGGAAGGCGCGTACGTCGATATCCTGGGCGTCGGCGACGAGGCCATCTGGAGCCACGCGAACGGCGTGCTCAACGCCCGCCGTGCCAATCTCACGATCATGGTCATGCGGCCGGACGACAAGAAGCAACAGGCCGCAGTCGCTCAGAAGGTCATCGCGGGTCTCTGAAGGCTGCTCCGCGTCATTCCACGGTCGGACACCTGAATTGAGGACCGAGATACTGCGACACTTTGCCGCGCTGGATGGCCTGCACCAGATCGGCGACTGCGTCGAGATGCGCCTGCCGCAAGGCCGCCAGGTCAGTCAGGAGCTGCGCTGAGGGAGTTCCTAACCGCGACAAATATTCTTCACCACCCGGAAACGTCATCCAGTCGTTCCCGGGGAAGGCGATACCGGCCCGGGCGGTCGTCGGTTCCGCATTCTGCTTGCGCGGGAAGTAGACGGCGCCTGGCGTCGTGTTGGCCGCGGCCGACAGCCCAGCGATGAATCGATTCTTCGACACCGCGGGCTGCAGGAACAACATCGAGTTGTTCAGTGGTGAACCCTGAAAGGCGATCTGGGTGAAGCCCGCGAATTGACCGCTGAAGAGTGCGGCGTCAATGGTACCGAGGTATTCGAAGAACGCCTTGGCGTCCACGCCGGCCAACGCGCTCGGAAACGTCACGACCGCGTAATCGAGCGCAAACGCATACGCCTTGAAGTTGTCAGGGCTGAAATGCGCGGTCCCTTCCTGATTCAGCACGTAGCCCAGGGCGTTGTCGAGCACATCGACATCCGCCGCGCTCACCGGATCGATCCCGGAATCCCGAATGGTGAACACGAAGGAGGGATGCGTCGTCCCCTCGAACCCCCCGGCGGCGACGCCGACATCCGTGTTGCCGCCGTTGACGGTGCTGATGGCGCCATCAGTAGTGAGCGCGACGATCGTGCTCCGGACGAACCCGCAGTCGTTCAGCAGCCGATTGCTCCACAACTCGAGGTTCTCGTATCCTGCGCTCTCGATCACAGCCAGCGTGGGTTCGCCGACCACGTCCCCACCGGGAATCGGCTCGACGGACATGAACGTGGTGGCAACGGCGGCTTGCGCGGCCAGCGTCGCGACGAACAACACAAGCGCGGCGACACGAGCGACGACGTGTCGACTTTTCTTCGAGTGTCTCGGCATGGACCCCTCGCTGAGACTCCACGCAAAGGAGATGCGGCGGAGTGCGCACCATGATACGGCGGCGCGTCTGGAGCGCAAGCTGATGCAACAGTGCGATAACGAGGGGCGGTGGGGCGACGCGTATAATCGCCGCCATGAAACGAGCAACTTTTCTCGCTGCCTCACTGCTCCTTGTGAGTTCGGCTGCATCCGCACAGGCGCTCTTCACCGACTCACTGCCCAAAGAAGAGTTCGCGATGCGGCGTGCCCGGCTCATGGAGAAGATCGGCGACGGGATCGCGATCATCCAGGGAACGGCCGAAACCGGGAATTCGTTGAAGTTCCGGCAGAACAATCAGTTCTACTACCTCACGGGCGTCGAAGTGCCGCGTGCCATCCTGCTCGTCGACGGAAAGACGAAGCGATCGGCCCTGTTCCTGCCGCCCCGGAACGAAGCGCGCGAACGCAGCGAGGGACCGATCCTCACGCCGGGCCCCGAAGCCGTGCAGCTCACTGGCATCGAGACCGTCGAGCCTCGCGACCAGTTCGACGCCGCGCTCAAAGCGGCGACGTCGACGCCGCGCAAGGCCTATCTGCCCTTCCGCCCTGAAGTGCTCGGCGGCGCGTCAGTGAGCGATCCGCGCGGGCGATGGGCGGCCTCGGCACGCGATCCCTGGGACGGTGGTCTGCCGCGCGAGACGCTGTTCCTGGAGAAGGTCAAGGCCGCCGCCCCGTCCTCGGATGTACAGGACCTCGATCCGCTCATTGACGCGCTGCGGTTCGTGAAGTCGCCGCGCGAGATCGCCCTGATCCGCGAATCGACGCGCATCGCCGGCCTCGCGATCATGGAAGCGATGCGGTCGGCGCGCACCGGCATGTTCGAGTACGAGATCGAGGCGATCGGCGACTACGTCTTCAAGGCGCACAACGCGCAGGGCATCGCCTACTTCGCACTCGTCGCCGCGGCGAAGAACAGCGCCTATCCGCATTACCATGCCGCGCAGACGCAGACGAAGGACGGCGATCTCGTGCTCTTCGACTACGCGCCCGATTACAAGTACTACGCCTCCGACGTCACGCGCGAGTTCCCGATCAACGGCAAGTTCTCGAAGGACCAGCGCGAGCTGTACGGCATCTACGTGAAGATGTACAAGGCGCTGATGACCGCCATCAAGCCGAACGTGCCGGTCCGCGACATCCTGAGGGAAGCGGTCGCCAACATGGACGCGGCGATCGCGGCACACCAGTTCTCGAATCCGAAGTTCAAGGAAGCGGCCGTGCGCTTCGCGGACGGGTACCGCCGCCGGATCGATCCGCCGGCGCCTGCTCCGGGCACGCCACAGCGCGCCGGCAACCGCGGCAGTCTCGGACACACAGTTGGCATGGAAGTCCACGACGTGAACACGCCGCACGGCGATGTACTCGTGCCCGGCATGGTGTTCACGATCGAACCGGCGCTGACCATCCCCGAGGACCGCGTCTACATTCGCCTGGAAGACGTGATCCTCATCACCGAGACCGGCTACGAAAACCTGTCGGCGTTCGCGCCCATCGAGATGGACGAGATCGAGAAACTGATGGCCGAGACGGGAATGTTCGAGAAGTACATCCCTCGCACGGGCACCGCGCCGACGTCGGGACTGAGACGGTAGGCCGAATCCGGGTGCGTTCCCCGCTTGAAGTCATCCCAAACGCAGCAATCCGGCTGCTCAGGGCGCGACTCTTCCGAGGACTCTGCAATTTCCCTTGAGTTTCCGGCGCGGGAATGTGGCACACCATCCGCAGCGATAATCCCACCCCTCCCAAACAGACCGAGAAGGGTTGCTCATGGACGCCGTCCGTTGAACAGGGAATGTGTCTGGCTAAAGGGGCGAGAATGATGCAGTTTCGCGCGTTACTCCTGGGTACGGCAATGACGCTCGGATTCGCCGGTAATGCGAGCGCCACGATCATCGGGGCCACATACGATTTCACCACATCGACCACAGGAGTCACTCAGATCAGCCCCTTCGGTGGGCCCACGACGCATACCGATCCGGCCAATCCCGGATTCTGCGTCGGACCGCCAGTCACCTGCGGTCAAGGCTCCGGTCTCTCCGGCTCGTTTGCGTTCTCAAACGTCGGACCGAACTTGGACCGGATCACCTTCACGTTCTTCGGGTCGACTGATTTTGCTGTTGGGACGTTCTCCATCCAACTCGGCAACTTCTCCACCGTGGATGGCGAGGTGATTACCGGTGTGTCCTACAACTCAGGGAATCTTTTCCAGGGTGACTTCACGAACGTCACTTTTGACGGTGTCAATGCCATTTTCACCGGCAGCACAGCTAGTGTTTTCAACGCTATCGGCGGAACTACCGTCACTTTCAACGTCGCCACCAGAGAGGCTCCCGAGCCCGCAGCCTTATTGCTCCTTGGGTTCGGATCGTTGGCCGCCGGCGTCTACCGACGGCGGCGGTGAGGCGATAGCCCGAGACAGAATCGCACGCCGCGCAGGTGGACGACTCCAACGACGAAGACCGAAGGATCTTCGTCGGGTCATCTCGCGCTAGCTGCGCGGTTAGCGAAGCTTCCCGTACTCTCTGTAGTAACCCCTCTTCCGCAATCAGCTTCTCGACGCCGGCAATCGACCGCGGGACGAAGTCAGAGATGATCCGCGCCTCCGTGTCAGTGATCACGATCATGTCCTCGAGCCGGAGAAAAATCCGCTCCTCCGGAATCCGAAACTGCGGCTCGATCGTGAAGACGAGTCCAGGCCGCATGACGCCGGAGCCGCCGCCCATGTCATGGGTGGACATACCCACGGCATGCCCGAGGTTGGCGCCGCGGCCCGTTGTGGCTTGCGCGCGACGCCGATAGCCGTCCACGAACTCCTTCGCCGCCTTCTCGTACAACGGCTTCGAAAACTTCATCGTCGCCATCATGACGTCCATCTTCCGCACGGCGTCCTGCAGGATCGCCTGTGCGGTGACGTGCGGTTTGATGGAATACAGAATCGCCTCGTAGACGCCCAGGTAAAACGTGTAGAGCTCGCGCTGGACCGGCGAGAAGGTGCCGTTCACCGGCCACTGTCGCGTCACGTCGCAGCGGTAGTAGTGGAGGTCCGGGCAATAGTCCATCAGGACGAGCTCGCCGTCGGCCATGACCTTGTCCGAGGCGCGATGGTGCGCGAACCACGCGTTCCCGCCGCTCGCGACGATGGCACGATACGCCTCACCCTGGGCGCCGTGTCGCACATAGATGAAACGCGCGAGCGCGTCGAGCTCCTGCTCGGCAACGCCAGGCGCCGTGCTGCGCATCGCCTCCATGATGGCGTCGCCGCCGATTCGGGTGGCCCGGTCGATGACCGCCATCTCCACCGGGCTCTTGATCGCGCGCATCTCGTCGAGGATCGGCGACAGGTTCCGCGTCACATAGTTTCCCGCCCGCGTCGTCAACAGCACGCGGAGGTGCGCCTCGCGCGAGATCCGGCCGTCCCAGGGATCCGCCGCGGCGTCGGTGTTCCTGCGCGTCGCACCGTCGCGGCTCTCGGCGCTGCCTTCGGCCGGCTGGAACGGCACGAACACGTCACGCCGGCCGTCCTTGTTGCGCGCCGCCAGATCCGCCTGCAGTGCCTCGGTCGGCTTCACTTCGTCGATCCCGGTGGTCCCGATCACGGACGTCGGATCGTCCGACGACAGCAGCGCGCCCTCGACCGCTGCACGCGACGCGTCCTGTTTCGGCAGATAGAGCGTGCTCCTCTTCGTCGCGCCGTCGATGAGCAGCATGGCCTGCGGCACGCCGACGCCCGTGAGATAGAAGAACTCGTTCGACTGGCGGAACATCGCGGATGAGTGCACGGTGGCGGCGGCTTGCACCAACGCCACGGCCTCGCCGCCGATCGCCTCCGCGACTTTGAGGCGCCGCGCGGCGAACTCCTCTTTCGGGAATGCCGTCGTGAACGGGCGGCCCGCCTGCGCCAGCCCCGACAGACTCACTGCCACGACTGCAGCGGCTATCATCGCCGCCCGGAGCAGACGCTGTGTCACGGGAGAACCTCCAGAGCGTGAATAGTAGCCCCGCGCTCAGGGTTCGTGCG
>CAVXMQ010000014.1:0-455000 GCA_963762995.1 uncultured Acidobacteriota bacterium
GGTGCCGCCCGAGTTGCCATGAGCGAGCGCTATGTAGCCGACACTTCACCCTGGAAGCCGTGGCAGCGCGACTACCGCTTCGGTGTCATGCTCGTCATGCCGCCCCCGCACGTCGCCTCGTCGATTGATGCGATGAGAGAGGGGTACCACCCCAAGGCGCACGCCATCTGCTCTGCGCATATCTCGGTATCAGACCCGCTGCGTCGGGAACTGGACGGCGAGGCGCGGGAAGAGATCAGGGGACTGTTACGCACCGTCCAGTCGTTTGAGGTGCACTACGACAAGCCCGCCGCATCAACCCGGCATGCTGGTGTGGCATATCCGGTTGCTCCCCAGGAGCGATTCGACGAGCTGAAACGCACGATCCACCAGGCGTCGGTGTTCGCGGGCGCTGTCTACAGCAGACGCCAGATTCCGGCACACATGACGATCGCCGAGTTTCTCTCGATCGACGAGAGCCTGAGACTGTGCGCCCGGGTGGCTGGTACCGCGCCGGGCGGCTCTTTCTGGTGCGACCGTCTGGAGTACGTTGTTCCCGATGCGACGTTCCGCTTTCAGAGACAGGAGACATTCCTGTTGGGCACTGGCGGTTGAACAGGGGGCGCGGTCAAGGCCGCTTTGGTCGGATTGTCATGAGCTTTCGCGGGCGGCAATCCCACGTCAACCGATTGAGGCTGGGGATGAAGGTTTGGTGGATGGCTGCGTCAGGTCGACCAGATCCGTCGGACCGTCTAATCCAGCTGAGTGGCCACGCCATCTTCGAAGTCGCTCGCTCGGCAAGCACTCGAACAGTCTCGATCGAGTTTCAGCTCAAGCAGCTCGAACGGGCTTGTACTCGTGTTCGGCCAACGGGGGTCGCCGAGCTCGGCCAGGAGTATGTTCAGGCGTTCGAGAGGAACGGCCTGCGGGGCCGTGATCTCCACACCGACGGCCCGTCCCGTCGCGCCATAGTCGACGACAAGAAGGCCGTCTGGCGATGCGACGGTCTTCGCGCTCTTCTCCCCAGTCGGATGCGAGAAATGCAGGTAGGCTGCAAAGGCACGGCCCTTCCGATAGGTAAGTTGAAGCGAGCGCTCCGTCATTTGGGACACCTCGTAGAGAGTCACGACCACAAGCAGCTCGGCCTCGGTATCCGGCTCGACGATCACTATCCACGGGTTCTGCAAGTGGCGGACGTGAATCATGAATCTGCCCTCCACGACGTTTGGCCCGAACCCGGTGGCGTTTCTCCAGCATAGCGCGGACCTCGACCTCGGTCACGCCCCGTTGCTCCATTCGCAACTCGCGTGGCTGGTGAATGAAAGGTCCCAGTTCCACGCGGGACGGCATCGGCGGCCGAGGCGGTCGCGTACAATCGGCGGCCGACAGATCGCCGTCTACGTGCGCCAGCGACTCAACGCTGGTGCGTGCTGATTCTTCGCCCGTTCGGCTAGACGCTCCGCCGCGATAGACTGCGGTACCTCGCAGACGCCGCACGTCTTCGAGCTGACGCGATCCTCCTCTCGATTCGAGACGCGGCGTTTGATGCAGCAGAAGCGCTTGACGTGAGCGGGAGGTACCAGTACCCGAACTCCGTAATGCAAGTCTTCGTCGAGGAGGAGCGGCTGATCGCTCAGGTCGAAGGACGGGCGCGGCGCTATAGCTTCAGACGGCGGGTCGACGGGAGCTACTTCGCTGCGACCGATCGGGTGGTCATGCGGTTCCTGCGAAGTGAGAGGGGCGTCGTCATCGCGCTTGACTGGTTTGAGTTCGGGCGTTCGTTACCCGCACGGCGTATTCGCTGATCCGCACCGGCTTTCAGCTACTTGCGGGAAATCGAGACCGGAAATGAAGGTCTGGTCCGGGTGAGCCAGTAACAGTGGCCCGGGCCGGCGTTTTGGAGTCCCGGGCATCCGCGGCATCTCACTGTTGTGAGAAGCACCGGCTCGTGACCGTTCGATTGCGGAGGGAAGATGTCTTCTATCGCGGTCCTGAGGATGGGCAGCCTGGCATGCCTAGCCCTCATCGCCACTCAGTCAGCTTCAGCTCCTAACGAACTCGCAGAGTCTGTTCGGCGAGTGGCGACGCTGCGAACCGGACGTGCAGCGCACACGGCGACGACGCTTTCATCGCAGCAGGTGCTGATAGTTGGGGGAATGGCGGAGGGTGGAGGCAGCCTCGATAGCGCTGAGCTCTTCGACCCCGCCCACAATACCGTCCAGGAAGGAGGTTCCCTTGGCGGACGCAGAGCAGGACACACGGCCACGTTGCTTCGTGATGGACGCGTCCTCGTCGCTGGCGGCTACAACGGGGAGTACTTGGCGTCGCTCGAGGTCTTCGACCCGTCAACCAGCCGCTTTCGGCCGGCGGGTTCGCTCACCGAGGGTCGAAGCGGTCATACCGCGACGCTCCTGCTCGACGGCCGGGTGCTACTCCTGGGTGGAGTCGGCCGAGGCTGGGCGTTTCTTCGTAGCGCGGAACTGTACGATCCGGAGACCGGTCGTTCCGAACCGGTCGGTTCCTTGAATGTGGCGCGCGAGAGCCACACAGCCACGTTGCTTGCGGACGGTCGAGTGCTGGTCGTGGGCGGCCACGCTGGACGGCGCCAGAACATGGAGGTGTACGCAAGCGCAGAGATCTTCTCTCCGTTATCGCGTCGATTTGAGCGTGCTGGCATGCTGGTGACCGCACGCCACAAGCACGATGCCATCAGGTTGGCGGATGGCCGCGTGCTCATTATCGGAGGCGCGGACCGAACCGATCGCGTCCATTACGCGTCGACCGAGGTCTACGACTCGCGAACGGCAACGTTCGAGCCCGGCCCCGCGATGGCCAACCCGCGCTATAAGATTGCCGGCACATCCGTCCTGCTTCAACGTGGGGATGTACTCGTCACGTCCGGCGCCCCAGCCGCGGAGCTTCTTGATCTCGGAACTCGGAAGTTTCGTGAGGTCCCCGGCCGCTTCCCTGATGCGTACCGCTTCGCCGCAGTAACGCCGCTGCGCGGCGGCGACGTGATTGTCACCGGCGGTTACTCAGACGGCAACGTGAATACAACCGGCATCTGGCGATTTCAGCAACGGTGAGCGTGCCACACCTAACCAGCGCCTGCCGCTGTAACCGCACCGGCCTTCAGCTACTTGCGGGAAATCGAGACCGGAAATGAAAGGATGGTGGACCAGACCGGGATCGAACCGGTGACCTCGTGAATGCCATTCACGCGCGCTCCCAACTGCGCCACTGGCCCATTTCTTCGAGAGAAGAACCCTTATTCTAACGGATTCCCTGGACTCACACAATTTCCGGCCATCCTGGGATGAAGACGCAGGGTAGGGAGCCGCGTTAAAGTCCCACGCGGTCCCTATGTGAGCCACCCGAGGGAGGCGACATGGCAGTAGCGAACGTGAATGGGGTTCGGCTTTTCTACGAGGTCAGCGGAGCCGGGGAGGTTCCTCTGGTCTTTGTGCACGGATCGTGGGGGTCGCACCACAATTGGGACCGTGTCGTTCCGGGATTGGGCGAGTCATTTCGGGTTGTTACCTACGACCGGCGCGGCCACAGTGAAAGCGAGCGTCCATCCGAGCAGGGCAGCGTCCGCGAGGATGTCGCCGACCTCGCGGCCCTGATCGGGTATCTGGGGCTGGGGCCGGCGTGGGTGGCCGGTAATTCGTTCGGCGCATCGATCACGCTTCGGCTGGCTGGCGAGCGCTCCGACCTCCTTCGAGGAGTCATCGCGCACGAGCCGCCGCTGTTCTCCCTGCTCGCGAACGATCGCTCCGTAGCCTCGATGCTCGACGACGTCGGAAAGAGGATCGCTGCCGTGGTCGAGCGCATCGCTTCCGGCGACCATGCCGGTGCCGCGAAGCAGTTCGTCGAAACGGTGGCACTCGGGCCCGGCACCTGGGATCAGCTCACGCCCGACCTCCAGCAAACGTTCATCACGAATGCACAGACGTTCCTCGATGAGGCCCACGATCCGCAGGCGCTCGCGTTTGACCTCGCATGGATCAGAGCGTTTCATCGTCCCTCGCTTCTTACACTCGGGGACCAAAGCCCTCCGACATTCGCCCCGGTAGTTGAGAGGATCGCCGACGTGTTGCCGAACGCGTCAGTCGTTAGGTTCCCAGGCGCTGGCCACATTCCACACGTTACCCACCCTGACGCATATGCCGAAGCGATCAGGGCTTTCATCCGCAAGAACCAGCTTTGACGGTCAACATACTTCTTGGTGTGCAGGCCGCGAATCACTCGATCTTGCAGCAGGTGACGTGGAGCCTGGGCCACTCCGCGCGCAAGGTTTACATTTCTTGCGAACTTCGCGGTCAAGGCAGCCTGGGCGATCAGTGCAGAGTCGAAGGTGAAGGGCGCTGCCAACGAACTGATCGCGTTCCTCAAAGGCCCCCACGCCATCGCGGTGATGAAGACGCAGGGTATGGAGCCGCGTTAGCGCAAACAACTTCTCCCTTCGCAAAGTCTGATCCCCATCAACATCCGCGCGCCCGACTTTAGTCTCCGTCCTTTTGCATTGCCGCACGTCGCCCTCTGAGCTATAAATCGCCTTCCTCGCTCCGGGACCATCCGGGCGTTCGAAAGGCTCAGGGTGCTCCGCGTGCGAATGACGAGATGGCTGATTTGTCTCACGATCGTTCTGGCGTCGGCGATGCCGGCGAGAGTGGTGGCCGATCTGTTTCAAGAAACGTTTTCAACGATGCCGACCGGCATCTGTATGCCGGACGGCTATGCGATCGGAGCATGGCAGTCGGTCTACAACGGGTACGGGTGCAATGCGTTCGTGACGTCGCGCTCGAACACGATGTTGTTCGAACAGCCCCAGCCTGCGACCAGTCCCGCAGAAACGCACGCCTCGCTCGTCACGGGTCCTGTGGCGACCGGCGACATGACGCTCGAGGTGTCCAGCAGCACGACGCGCCAGTTGCGAACCGGCAGCGCACCGAACCCCTGGGAAGTGGCGTGGGTGTTGTGGCACTACTCGGACAACCAGCACTTCTACTACTTCGTGGCGAAGCCGAACGGCTGGGAGCTGGGGAAGGCGGACCCGGCATATCCAGGCGCGCAGCGGTTTCTCGCCACCGGCTCTTCACCGTCGTTTCCAATCGGCCCCTGGTACCGGGTACGGATCGCTCAGACCGGCGCGACCATCCAGGTCTTCGTGAACAACCTCCTGATCACCACGTTCACCGACGAGGAGCACCCATACTCGTCCGGACGCGTAGGGCTCTACAGCGAGGACGCGGAGGTCTACTTCGACAACGTTTCGGTGAGCTCGGCGACCGCCGTACCACCAGGCCCTGGCAAGGGCAAGAAGAAATAGCCTCAGGAACGTCGGGGCATATAATGCCCCCGGGCAAACAACCTCCATGCGCACGCGGCTTCTCGCTGTCGGGGTCGCACTCGCCGCCGGGCTGGTCGGCGTCACGGCGAGTCCGCGCGCGCAGCTACCACTCGCCGCTCCCAAGGCCTCGGGCCAGACGGTCACGCCCGCCTACGAGGGCTGGTACAAGAACCCGGACGGTACGTTCAGCCTCTCGTTCGGCTACTACAACCGCAACAGCGAAGAAGTCATCGAGCTTCCGATCGGCCCCAATAACTTCATCGAGCCTGGCGATCCAAACCAGGGTCAACCCACGCGCTTCCAGCCCCGGCGTCACTGGGGTGTGTTCGCCGTCAGGGTGCCCGCGGACTTCGGTAAGAAGACCGTCACGTGGACGCTGAAGATTCGCGGGGCGACGTACGCGATCCCCGGTGGGCTGTACCCCAACTCCCAGATCGATGCGCTCGAGGGCGAGGCGGGTGCGGGGAATACGCCGCCGACACTCAGGTTCGACCCGAACGGCGCCACCGGCAGCGGTCCGTTCGGCATCACGGCCGGACCGCTCGCTGCCGTTCCGGGCGAACCGGTCACCCTGACCGTCTGGGCCAGCGACGACGGTCGTGCCTCGGGGAGCGTCGGCTCTGCCGGAAGAGGAGCCGTGCCGGTGACGCTGACGTGGTTCGAGCACCAGGGGCCAGGCGCCGTGACGTTCAATCCGAATACCGCGCGAGTGCCGACCGAGGGCGGTCAGGCTGCGACAGCCGCGACGTTTGCCGAGGCCGGGGATTACATCGTCCGCATCCGCGCCAACGATGCCTCTGGCGTGGCCAATGCCGGTCACGCGCAATGCTGTTGGACGAACGGCTTCGTCAAGGTTCGCGTGCGACGGTGAGGAGCGAATCATGCTGGATCTGAAGATCGCGCGAGGCCGAGCGGCGGCGCTGACAGCTCTCTTCCTGGCCATCGTCATTCCGTCCGATTTCCATGGTCAATCGGTCGCGAAAAAGAACGCCGCGCCGACATTCACCAGGGACGTCGCGCCGATCCTCCAGCAGAAGTGTCAGGTGTGCCACCAGCCGAATTCGATCGGGCCGATGCCGCTTGTGACCTTCGACGACGCGGAGGAGTACGCCACGAAGATCAAGTCCCGCGTTCGCGCGCGCGTCATGCCGCCCTGGCACATCGACAAGACGGTGGGCATTCGAGACTACAAGAACGATCGAGGCCTCACCGATGAGGAAATCGACACGCTCGTCCGCTGGGTCGATGCCGGCGCTCCACGCGGCGATCCGAAGGACCTGCCACCGCCGGTCCACTCTCCGGACCCGACCGGCTGGCAGTTCGCGCGAGAGTTCGGTCCGCCGGATCTCGTCGTGAAGTCGCCGCCGTACACGCTCGCCGCACGTACGCAGGACAAATGGTTCAGGCCGGTGAGCGACATCGGGCTCACCGAACCGCGCTGGGTGCGGGCGATCGAAATCAGACCGTCGTATCCCGACGGGCGGCGGATCGTCCATCACGTGCTCACGACACTCGTGCAGCAGGAAGACGAGGGCGTGACCGGCCTCGCGCACAGCGCGCACGACGTGCAGACGAGCGCCGGCCTCTTCATGGAATGGGCCGTCGGAAAGGCCGGCGAGATCTTCCAGCCGGACGCCGGCAAACTGATGCTGCCGGGATCGAAGATCCGGTGGGAGATCCACATGTTCGCCGTCGGCGAAGAGATCCGGGACAACCAGGTGGAGCTGGGCGTCTACTTCTATCCGAAGGGCGTGGTGCCGAAGCATCGGACCGTGCTGAAGATGTTCGACGTCAGCCGTAACTCCGATCTCGACATCCCGCCCGGCGAGATCGTCGTCAGCCAGAACTTCTATGTGGTCCAGGCCCCGGCGCGGATGGAGAATTTTCAGCCGCACATGCACATGCGCGGGAAAGCGATGTCGGTGGAGGCCATCTATCCCGACGGCCGGAAGGAAGTGCTGAGCGCGGTCAACAACTTCCAGTGGAACTGGCACGTCAACTACATCTACGCCGATCACGCCGCTCCGCTGCTGCCCAAGGGCACCGTGCTCGTCTTCACGTCCCGCCACGACAACACCGCGGCGAATCCCAACAACCCGGATCCCAGGCAGTGGGTCGGCTGGGGCGACCGCACGATCGACGAGATGTCCCATGCCTGGGTCGATCTCACCTACCTCGATCAACCTGATTTCGACCGGCTGGTCGCCGAGCGGAAGGCGAAGGCCGGGCGGACGACGTCGCGGTGAGGTCTTGATCCAGGTCCGAGCTAGGCGATGGCCCGCGACCGCAGGTGCATCAGGCAGATCGCGATCAGCACGGCGCCGACGCTGATCGCGCCCCACTCCATGAGAAGGGTAAAGAGCGGTCGGCGAAGCAGGTCGAAGATCGTGAAGCTCGTGAGCAGGAAGCCGACCAGCGCCACCGCGCGCCAGTTCGGCGACAGTTCAGGCCAGCGATCGACGAGGCACATGTAGGCAGGCAACGCGATCACCAGCGTGTAGTCCCAGCCTTGTGGTGACAGGAGCGGCACCAGCACCAGGAAGTACGCGACGTCGAGGTAATGCGGATTCGGTCACGCGCCGCCACCCCGACATCAGGACGATCCCGGCTGCGACGGCGGCGATCGACGAGGCAAGTGCGAGGGCCGTCGCCGAGCGACCGGGTTCGATCCACTTCGCCCACATCGAGGCGAACGAGATGTTCTCGTGTCCCATCAGGTTCGGTCCCGTCGTCTGGGTGACCGTGCGATACCACTCGTGCAGCAGCGTCACGTTGCCGTTCCAGCCGTACCAGGCGGCGGGCAGCACCAGCCCTCCCGCCAGCACCAGGGCAAACGGAACCAGGGAACGCCATCCCAACCGCCATGCCAGCCAGGGCACGAGAACCAGCGCGTACGGCTTCACGAAGACTCCCGCCGCGACCAGTGCGCCGGCCGTGTACAGCCGGCCATGCTGCGCCGCGATGACCGCGCCAAGCAGAAGCAGCGCCACCGGCAGGTTGAACTGTCCGAACCCCAGCTCCTTCACGAGAAACTTGCCATTCAAAAGCAGCGTGAGCCAGAACAGCGTCCTCGCTGACAGTCCGTCGATCGGGCAACGCGGCGAGCGACAGGTGCAGGAGCCCCCAGGCCATCGCCACCGTCAGCGTGAACCAGGTGAACTCCGCGACCTCCTTGGGCATCCAGGTGAAGGGCACCATCGCGAGCGCGAAGGCGGGGAAATACTTGTACTGGTAGTGCTGATCCTCGGGCCGGTACAGCGGTTCGGCAGCGAGGAAGCGCCCTGCCGCCGTGCGGGGCACGGCGAAGTCGACGAGTTCGTCGCGGTTCAACCGAAGGAGGCCGTAGAGTCCGAGGACGATCAGGGCGAAGAGGAGGGGCCGAACGAGCATTCGCGATCGCGACGACACGTACCGAGGGTACCATTTGAAGCGTCAGCTCGTCTTCCCATCAACGCCACGCCGAGCCGCGTGTTTCAGGCGATACGCCTGATCCCCATCGGCATTCGACGGCACAGGTCGCGTGCGGCATCCCGCCAATCCGGATACTTGAACGTGAAACCATGCTCGAGCACCACACACCAGGATCTCGTCGAGGCCACCACTGTCGCGATTGGGCGCGGCAAAGCCGATTTCGAGCGACGCCGAGAACGGCGAGGAGCTTTTCGAGGTGTTCGTCGATCCGCCGACCGATGAGGTCATCTATCGAATCCGGGCGAGTTCATGGCCACAAGCCACGCTCGCCCGGATCGGCCAGCCAATCGTGCGCGTGCTTCAAGCACGGTTCCGAGATCATTCAGCCGCCGCGATGACGCGCGCGACCCGCGGCCCCGCCGCGCCTACTTTGCGGTCCCCTGGATGAGCGACTGGACAAACTCGAACGCCGTATCGCCGATCGGACGACACAGCGCCTGTCCCTCCCTCGTGGCCGCGGTGAAGTGCACGCCGCCCCACACGCCGCTCCGGCTGCACTCGTTCTCGAATTCGGTGAACGTGTTGTACGGCCCGAGGGTGATGTCGGTTGCCGGCGTCACGCCGGGCTCGATCACCGACGAACCCGCATCGTGCATACTCGGTGGGCGATCGCTGCGGGAGACGCCTCGACTAACGCGCTCTTACTTGGTCAACGCGGCTTGTTCGGGAGTCTGGCGCGCCACTCAGCGGCCTTCTCTGGCTTGTCCCACGCCGCGTACAGCTTCTCGAGCTGCGAGATCATGCCCGTGGTGAACTCATGTTCGGGGCCCATCGAGCGACTGTAGCCTTGATACGCGGCCAACGCCGCGCGCTCCGCGTCGTCGTAGCGTTTCATCCGAACGTACATAAACGCCAGGGCCGACAGCGATTTGCATGTCGTTGGGTGACTCTCGCCAAGCACGCGGCGCAGGCCCTCGATTGCCTCCATAAACGTGGCTTCAGCCTGGGTGTAACGACCGAGCCCATCATGAATGGCCGCCAGATTGTGGAGGTCGATGAGCGCATCCGGGTGAGTAGCCCCGAGCACCCGACGCCTCCGCTCGAGGATCGTGACGACAATGGGTTCCGCCTCCGCGTAGCGCTTCTGCGTGTAATACATGTTTTGCAGAATCCCCATCGTCGAGAGGGTATCGGGGTGCTCCGGTCCCAGCACCCGTTGCTGAATCGCCAGCGTGGGCGCGCTGAGTCGCTCGGCCTCCTCCCATCGCTTCTGCATCGCATATGTACTGGCCAGTTCGAAGCTAGCCCTGAGTGTGTCCGGGTGCTCCCCACCCAGCGTGCGGCGCCTCCGCTCGACGACGTCAGCGTAGAGCTGCTCGGCCTGCTTCAGGTTCCCCTCGTACCAATGGAGGTTGGCGAACTGAAGCGCGGTTCGAATCGTCTCGGTGTTGTCGTGGCCCAGGATCTGCCGTTGCGTGTCGAGGGCACGCTGCAGCAGCGGCCTCGCCTCCGCGTACATGCCGAGATTGGTGTAGACCTCCCCGATGGTGGCCGCCAACCGCGCCTGCACGTCCGGCTGGCTGCGTAGACGGTCGTCGACCTGTCGAGCACCATTGGCGAGAATCTCGCGCGCCGTGAGCGTGTTCCCGCGTGCCTGGCTCGGGTCCGAGACGCTGAAGAGGCTCACCAGGAACTCGGACACCTGCTTCGCGGTCGCCGCTTCGCGGTTGGCGCGATCGCGTTCCTGCGCAATTCGCCGGGCCTGGATCGCCATCACGACCGAGAACGCCGCCAGGAGCACAACCAGCGACGTCACTGCGGCAACCCCAAACCGGTGCCGCCGTACAAACTTGCCCGTCCGATAACCAACGGTCGGGGGACCGGCCAGGACAGGCTCATCGTTCAGATGCCGCCGAACATCGAGCGCAAGCGCGTTCGCGGTCTGGTAGCGGCGGGTCCGGTCCTTCTCGAGCGCCTTCAGCGTTATCCAATCGAGGTCGCCGCGAAGCTGGCGTACGAGCTTGGCCTGATCGGTTTTCCGATTCTCCGCTGCGTCCCTGGGCGCCGACGCCATCAGTGTCGTCAGGCGCCTGCTCGGACGTGGCGGCTCCTTCTCACGAATCGTCCGGCGGATGCTCTCTAGCCCCGCTTCTCGCAACTCCTGGCGGTCGAATGGCAACGCGCCAATCAGCAACTCATAGAGGAGGACACCTAACGCGTAGACGTCGCTCCTGGTGTCCACGTCCAGGCCGGTCATTTCCGCCTGCTCGGGACTCATGTATTCCGGCGTCCCGATCAGCATCCCCATCTCGGTGAACAACGAGCGATCGGTCAGCGGTTGTGCGGTCGCCTTGGCCACGCCGAAGTCGATGATGCGCGGCACGGGATGGTCGTCTTGAATGGCCACCATCACGTTCGATGGTTTCAAGTCGCGATGAATGACCCCTTTCTGGTGCGCGTGCTGAACGCCGTCGCACAGCTGGATGAACAGTTCGAGGCGATCGCGGATCGAGAGGCGCTGCCGGTCGCAATAGCTGGTGATGGATTCACCGCGCACGTACTCCATCGCGAAGTACGGGCGACCCTCCGGCGTGGACCCTGCATCGAACACCTTGGCGATCGCCGGATGGTCCATCAGGGCGAGCGCCTGACGCTCGGCTTCGAACCGCGCCACGACCTGCGAGGTGTCCATGCCGGCCTTGATAACCTTGATCGCGACCTGGCGGTGAAGCGGATGCATCTGCTCCGCGAGCCAGACCTCGCCCATCCCGCCCTCACCCAGGCGCTGCTGGAGGCGATAGGGCCCGATGCTCTGACTGGGTCTGGACGCGGACGCGGCCGTCTGAGTCGCATCGTGCTCGGCCGCTCGTTCAGGGCCGTTGGGTGGTGTGCTCAAGGGAACGCGGGGTTCTGAACTTCGAGGACCGTCTCATCCATGATCGGTCCGGATTCTAGCAGTTCCCTCGTTTTGTCTTGCCATTTCGAGCCCGCCTGCTGAAAATCGGCCGCTCAGGACTTCTTAGGAGGAGGGCCCATGAAGATTCGTCCGACACTCCGGATTTCTGCTGCCCGTCGGTCACGTCGCGCAAAGCCGCTCGCCATCACGCTTGCCCTGGTCCTCGCGCTGTCGGGGCTCATGCCGGCGTCCGGCGCTGCCGACCATACCTACACTTATCTCGCGTTAGGCGACTCGATTCCGTTCGGCGCATTCGCGCCGTTCGGCAAGGGCTACGTACCGCTGTACGCGAAGGCGGTGATCCGCGACACGGGCGTGTGGGTCAACACCGTGAATCTGTCGGTACCGGGCTGGACGAGTCGGGACCTGCTGTTTGCGGTCACCTCGCGACCGCTGTTCCGGTTGACCGCATTCTCGTCGAACATCATCACCTTCAGCATCGGTGGCAACGAGCTCGCGGCGGCGCGCCAGCTCTATAAGGACGGCACCTGCGGCGGCCCCGACAACGAAGACTGCATGCGCGCCGCTGTGGCGGCGCTCGAGAGCAACTGGAATGGCATTCTCGGCGCGCTCGCGGCGCTGCGCCACAATCGCCCGACCATCATGCGGACGACGGATATCTACAATCCCTTCGTGAACGTCGACAAGGCGAGCGACAGCTGGCCGGTGGGCGGCGACGGCATCAGCGACTTCGATGAGCTCAAGCCGTATCTCGACGAAGTGAACGCCTACATCGCCGCCGCGTCCGCATCCAACGGCGTGCGCGTGGCCCCCGTGTACCAGGCGTTCAACGGCGTGGCCGGCGACGAGGACCCCGGAGACAAAGGGCTAACTGCGTTCGACGACTTTCACCCCAGCGGACTCGGCCACGCGGTGATCGCCTCGCTGCTGCGTGGTCTCGGCTACGCGACCGTGACGCCATGATCGAGAGTGGGCGGCAGCCGATCGTTACTGGCGTGCCGCCCATTTCCCGTGCAGGTCGCGGACGACGGCGATCGCTTCATCCGCTAGCGGATCCTGCGATGTTCCCATGGAATTCGCCACGAATCGACGCGCCAGACCCGGGAAACTGTTCCTTCTAAGGGCTTCTGGTTGCCCGGACTCGACGCCTATAATCGGCCGGATACGCTCCATGACAGCCAACCTGCAGCCGCCTGGCAGCGGCGCGGTCAGCGAGCGGCGGCTCACCGTCGAGCACATCGCGGCACGTGCGCTGCTGGACGCCGCCACCCTGGCTGATGCCGTGCCGAAAATCCTCGCCGCCATCTGCGAGGCGCTTGGATGGGAGCATGGCGCCTTGTGGGATATCGACCACGAGCGTGCGGCCCTGCGCTGCGTGCACATCTGGAACAAAGAGAGCGACCGTTTCCCGGAGTTCGATGCGATCAGCTCCAACTCCGTCTTCGATCGTGGCGTTGGCCTTCCCGGTCGCGTCTGGGCGATGGGACAGCCCGCCTGGATTCAGGATGTGCGGAGCGATCAGAATTTCCCGCGCGCGAAGGTCGCGGCACGTGAAGGCTTGCGCACGGCGCTGGGCTTTCCCGTCATGCTGCGCGGTGAGGTGATCAACGTCCTCGAATTCTTCAGCCGCGAAGAGCGCCCGCGCGACGAAGAGCTGCTGGCCACGCTCGGCACCGTCGGGCACCAGATCGGGATGTTCATCGATCGGCGGCGCGCCCAGGAAGAACTCGATCGATTCTTCGAGCTCTCACTCGACATGCTGTGCGTCGCCGGCTTCGACGGCTATTTCAAGCGCGTCAACCGCGCGTGGCGGCGGCAGCTGGGGTACGACGACACCGATCTGCTCGCGCGGCCGTATCTCGATTTCGTTCACCCGGATGACCGCCAGGCGACGATTGATGCCGCCCAGACTCTCAACAGCGGTCGCGATCTCGTGTATTTCGAGAATCGCTATCGGCACAAAGACGGCAGCTACCGTTGGCTGTTGTGGGCGTCAACGCCGGACGCCGAACGCAAGGTCATCTACGGCACCGCGCACGACATTACCGAACGCAAGAACCTCGTCAAGGAACTCGAATCTGCCAAGCGTCAGGCCGAAGACGCCACCGAAGCGAAGAGCGCGTTTCTGGCCAACATGAGCCACGAGATTCGGACGCCGCTCAACGCGATTCTCGGCATGACGACCCTGGCCCTGAAGACGCGATTGACCCCCGAACAACGCGATTACCTGTCGACCGTGAAAACCTCGGGCGAGTCGCTGCTCGGCGTGATCAACGACGTTCTCGACTTTTCGAAGATCGAGGCGCGCCGGCTCGATCTCGAGCGCGCCGAATTCGACGTGCGCGAGACGCTGGGCGAGACGGTGAAACTCCTTGCCGTTCGCGCGTCGGAGAAAGGCCTGGAGCTTGCCTGTGATATCGCTCCCGACGTGCCGGACACGCTGTTCGGCGATCCCGGCCGGCTGCGGCAGATCGTGCTGAATGTGCTCGGCAACGCCGTCAAGTTCACCGCCGAAGGCGAGGTCGTGCTGACTGTCCAGGTGGAGGCGATTGGCCCCGGCGACGTGACGCTGCACTTTGAGGTACGGGACACGGGCATCGGTATCCCTCGGGACAAACAGCAGCAGATTTTTCAGGCTTTCACACAGGTGGATGCGTCGACGACGCGCCGTTATGGGGGGACGGGCCTCGGACTTGCCATTGCTTTGCGCCTGGTCGCGTTGATGCACGGGCGGCTGTGGGTTGACAGCGACGTGGGACGCGGCAGCACGTTTCACTTCACGGCTCGATTCGATCAGCCATCGGCACCAGCGCACACACAAACGCGAGTGTCGGCACGGGCGCTCGATGGCCTTCGCGTGCTGGTCGTCGACGACAACGCCACCAATCGCCGGATCCTCGAGGCCATGCTGACCAGCTGGCACATGAAGCCGACAGCGGTCGCCGATGCCGCATCGGCGCTCGACGCGTTGCGTGCGGCCGCCGCCGAGCGGCGTTTCGATCTCGTGATCTCGGATTGCCAGATGCCGGACGTCGATGGCTTTGCGCTCGCCCGGCAAATCAAACGTGATTCCAATCTTCAGAACACGCCAATCGTCATGCTGACCTCAGCTGGCCGTCCAGACGACATCGCCCGCTGCCGCCGCATCGGCATTGAAAAGTACCTGACCAAGCCGGCCAAGTACTCGGACCTGCTCGACACCCTCGCGGCGCTCGTCGGCGTCTCAACCAGAACGCCGCGTGGGTCGTCCAAGCCACGTGCGTCCGCAGGATCGCCGCGACGACCGCTGCGAATCCTGGTTGCCGAAGACAACCTGGTCAACCGCAACCTGGTGACGACGCTGCTGCGCAAACGCAAACACAAGGTCACAGCCGTCGAGAACGGAGACGCGGCGATCAAAGCTGTCGACGCGGCGCGAAGCGCGTTTGACGTCGTGCTCATGGATGTGCAAATGCCGGTCATGGGGGGATTCGAAGCCACACAAGCGATCCGCGATCGCGAACGCGTCAGCGGGCGACGGCTGCCGATCGTCGCGCTCACCGCGCATGCCATGCAAGGCGATCGCGAGCGCTGTCTCGCGGCAGGCATGGATGGCTACTTGTCGAAGCCGATTGACGTCGATCTGCTGATGGAGACCGTCGAACACCTTGGCGGCGCCCCGGTGGCCGAGCGGCAGGCGCGGAAGACGCCGGCGGCCGCGGCCCAGATCTTCGACGAACAGGCGGCCCTGGCGTACACCGGAGGCGACCGCCGGTTACTGAAAGAAACGATCGCGCTGTTCCGTGCCGATTACCCGTCGTACGTGAAGCAGATCGCCGACGCCCTCGACGGGCGAGACGGCGAGGCACTGCGGATGGCCGCGCACGGCCTCAAGGGCGCGCTCGCGACAGTAGGGTCGGAGCGCGGCCGCGAGCTGACCGCAGACCTCGAACAGATCGGCCGATCGAGGCGATTTGCCGAGGGCAGCGGCGTCTATCTGCAGCTGCGTGATCATCTACAGCTGCTGCAGGAAAGGTTCGTCGATGCCGGGCTGCTGCCGCGCGAGGGAGAACCAGCGCCAAGGCGCCGGACAGCGAGCCGGCCCGCCCGTGGCAAGCGAGGTGCCTCATGAGCCGCATTCTCGTCGTCGATGACGATCGCACGACGCGCCACGTGCTGCAGAGCGTGTTGAACAGCGCCGGGTTTTCGACCTCCGTCGCGACCGACGGTGTGGAAGCGCTCGAGGCGATGCGCGCCGAATCGTTCGATCTGCTCCTGCTCGACGTCTGGATGCCGCGCATGAACGGCCTCGAACTGCTCGCGAAGCTGCGGCGGCGCAAGACCCGGCCTCGAGTCGTCGTCATGACGTCCGACGACGCTCCGGAGACGTTGTTGAAGGCCGTGCGCGAGCAGGCGTTCAAGTACGTTCACAAGCCGGTGCAGACGCCGGCGTTGCTCGAGACGATTCGTGCCGCCTTGGACGCGCCGGATCAGCCGCGAATCGAGGTGACGTCGGCGAAACCCGAGTGGGTCGAGCTGGTGGTTCCATGTACCCGCGAGGCAGCCAACCGTCTCGAGTCGGTCATGGCGCAGCTCGATGTCAAGCTTGACGCCGGGATCCGCGACTCGATCGCCTATGCGTTCCGTGAACTTCTGCTGAATGCGATTGAATGGGGCGGGCGGCTCAACCCGAATCGCAAGGTGCGCATTGCCTGCCTGCGGTCGCCGCGCATGCTCATGTACCGCATCGCCGATCCAGGTGCGGGTTTCAACATCGACGATCTGCCGCATGCGGCGATCGGCCACGGTGACGACGACCCGATCACGCATTTGCAGGTACGCGAAGACCAGGGCTTGCGGCCGGGGGGATTCGGCCTGCTGACCGTGCGGGACGAAGTCGACGAACTGATCTACAACGAAAAACGCAACGAAGTCGTCTTCGTCAAATACCTCACTGGTGACGCTCACCGCCGTTAGTGCGGCAAGGCATACTCACCCCCTTCACGCACGCATCCTCTGCGTCTGCGCCGCCTCTCGACGCAACAAATCCGCTCGCAGACGTTCGCCGTACTCGCGCAGCACGTTGCCGGTGCCTCTCGAGTAACGGGCCGCGCCTCGACAGCAGATCACCAGCGGAATCCAGCAGACGGCGAACACGAGAGCGGACGCAAAGAACCAGGGCGCAGTGTAGCCAGGCGGGGCCAGACCCGGCGCGAATGGGTCTTCCAGAAAGTAGGACATCCGGTCGAGAACGAAGACGAGAGACGAGGCCAGCGACGGGAAACCAGAAGAAGAAGTCGCGCGCAAACGACATCGACAACTTGTCGAGTTTGCGCTTGATGCCGGTCGGCTCGTCGCACACCAGCGCCTTCGGGTCGCGGAGGGAATCGATACGCGACCAGCGGTGGAAGGTGACGAAGAGATTGTTGGCGAAGATCGAGTGGAAGATGAGCCACCGCTGGCCGTTCGAATACAGCTGTTGTGGCCCGAAGTCCGCAAGCTCGGCTGCCGACAAGAGACGACGAACTGTCGGCGCCCGGCGTATCGGTGTCGCGTAACAGGGAACCGACCGTGTGGTTTTCGCGCCGCGTGACCAGGAGCAGCCACAGAGAAAGCAGGAAGAGCGACGTCGTGCCGAGCACCGGTGCATCGTCCACCGACACGTGAATGCCCAACAGGTCGATCGTCGCGGTCCGCGATGCGGCCCAGTCCTGAAGCGCGTGAAGGGCGAGCACGTCGGGAACCGAGTCGGCAGTCCCGGCCTTGATCGTTCTGATCTTTCCATCCTCTCTAGCGTGATTGAGCACCCACCGGCTGTCGTAGGAGAGGTAGGCGTTATAGGCGAGGATGACCATCATCATGGAGATGACGGCCAGCATCCCGAGCACGAACCGCGTCTGCCGTTGAGCCTCGCGTGCCGCTTCAAGCCGCGCCGCAATCGACTCGGGCGTTTCGGCAATCCAATCGTCAAGATGGTGAGGGGTCATAGAGCGACTCTCCTTGAACGTCGGGCCGCGCTGATTGTAGTCGTGCCGTCGAGGCACGGCCAATGTCACATTCCGCCGCCCCGGTGCCACTGAGGTAATCTCGGTCCTTGCCATGACCTGTCTTCCCCTCGTCGCCTTCGTGGCCTCGGCGATCCTCGCGAGCGGATCCGCGGCTCTCGCGCAGCAACCGACCGGCGAACCGCCGCAGGATCCTAGCCAAGGTGCTGTCCTCCGGCAGGACCCTGACTCTTTTCCCAAGTGGGGATGTCTACCACGTGTACGTGGCGGACCCGCACCGGCCGACCAACGCGCTCGTTGAGAGCAGCATTTTCGACAACACCATCCCCGACATGGGCAGCCCCGTCACCCGCCTGGCTGCCGGTGGTCACTTCGGCATGCTGAGAATCGGGCCGGCCAAAGCCCGGCGGGCGCACCTGGCAGGTCAGCATCGAGGCCGGCTTCGATGCACTCTTCGATGCCAAGAACCGGCTCGACGCCGTCGGATGGGACGGCAATTACGGCCTGACCGTGACGACCGCTTCGAGCAGCCGGCTGGGGCTGAAGATCGCCGTGCTCCACGTCTCCGCGCACCTGGGGGATGAATACCAGGAGCGCACCGGTCGCGAGCGCATCAACTACACCCGCGAAGAGGTGGCCGTTGGTGTCGCCTGGCAATGGTCGCCGCGCTGGCGCACCTACGTCGAAACCGGCGGCGCCTATCGGATGGGTCACCCGTCACTGGAAACCTGGCGCGCGCAATCGGGGCTCGAGTTCGACTCGGGCCCAGGTCCGTGCGGCCAGAAGTTCGCCTGCTACGCCGCGGTCGACGTCTCAACCTTCGAGGAGCGCAAGTGGCGGGTGGACGTGACCGCCAATGTCGGGATCGTCGTCCACGGCCTGGGACGGACAACCCGGCTCTTTGTCGAATGGCACGACGGCCGTCCAACCCCGAATGAATTCTTCCTGGACTCGCTGTCGAGTCTCAGCGTGGGCCTCAAGATCGATTTGTAGACGTGTCGGGAGGCCAAGTTCGCCTCCCGTCCGGGGGATAGGAGTGATGTCGCCGCCCAGAACGGGCCGCGAGCGCGGTTACACCCAATAGAGCAAGCGGGGGGCCAGCTTTTGTGGGAAGCCCGCTTCCACTTCCGCGCGTCGCACGTAGCACGGTCTTTGCGAACGGATGGCCTCGGAATGGGATTCCTTTAGTGTTCGCCACCCTACGTCACCGGCGCCTGATCCTTGGGGCGCTGACGCTCACGGTCATCGCCTTTGCGATCCTCCTGTCACGCGTGTCGCGGATCACGCCGCACGTGCGGGATGCCGCGATCGGCCGGGCTGGAGGAGCGGTTCCGAGGCGACGTCGAGATCGAGTCGCTGCAGGTTTCAATCTTTCCGCGTCCGGAGGTCCGGGGAACGGGGTTGAGCGTGCGCTTGAAGGGGAACACCAAGGTGACCCCGATGATCCGGGTGGACTCTTACTCAGCCAGCGCGGGCCTCTGGGGGCTCACGAGCACCCCGGTGCGCCTGAACAGCGTCGCCCTGGAAGGCCTCGCGGTCACCCTGCAGCCGGGACCACGACGCCCCCGCAGCGCCGGTCGAGATAATGACCGCCCGAAGCCGGTCGCACCGTCGACATCGCCGGCGAAGCCGCGGCTCGTCATCGACGAAGTCGTCGCGCGCAAGGCGACGCTGGAGATCTTGTCCCGCGACGAGGGGAAGCTCCCCCGGGTCTTCGAAATCCACGACCTCGTCATGCACGGCCTCGGCGATGGCGGTGGCTCTTCGTTCAGCGCCTCGCTCACGAACTGGAAACCGACCGGCGAGGTCACGACGCACGGCCGGTTCGGTCCGTGGAGCGGCGACGAACCACGGCAGACACCGATCCGCGGCGACTACGTGTTCAAGGCCGCGAACCTGAATACGATCAAGGGGATTGCCGGCATGCTCTCGTCCACCGGCAGCTACTCGGGCGTGCTCGAACGGATCGACGTCAAAGGGGAAACCGAGACGCCTGACTTCTCGATCGACGTCGTCGGGCGCCCGGTACACCTCAAGACGCAATTCGAAGCGATCGTCGACGGCACCAACGGCAACACGTGGCTGGAACGAGTGGAAGCCCGCATAGGCGAGACGCTGATCCTCGCTCGTGGCGCCGTCGTGCGCGCGCAGGACGTCAAGGGACGCAAGACGTCGCTCGAATTACGGATCGACGACGGCCGGATCGAAGACGTGCTGAAGCTGGGCATGAAGGCGGCCAAGCCGATCATGACAGGCCGCATGCGATTGAAGACGACGTTCCTGCTCCCGGCCGGAGAGCGCGACGTGCTCGACAAGCTCGAACTCGCAGGCACCTTCAGCCTGAACGAGGCACGTTTCACCAACATGAACGTTCAGCAACGAATCAACACGCTGAGTCAGCGCGGCAAGGGAGAAGTCGACGACAACAGTCCGAGCGTCGTCTCGCGGCTCTCGGGCGCCTTCACGCTGCGCGACGGGATGCTGACGTTCGCGAATCTCACCTTCGGCGTTCCCGGCGCAGTCGTCCAGATCGCCGGCACCTACAACATCAGGCGAGAGATGCTCGACTTCAAGGGGAACTTGCTGCTCGACGCCAGCCTGGCGGAGACCACGACCGGTTTCAAGGCGATCCTCGCCAGGATTGCGCAGCCGCTCTTCCGGCGACCCGGTGGCGGCTCGAAGATTCCGATCAAGATATTCGGCCCGCGCGAAAAACCGGAGTTCGGCCTCGACGTCCGGCGAGCCCTGGGGCCCGGCTAGCCAAGTCTCGATGGCCTTTCTGCGGCTCCGACATCGCACCGCAACGGGCCACATCAGTCTGTCGGCGCTCCGGCCGGACGGCCGGCAACTGCGGGAGGGCAGGCACACGGGCCCGCGGCTCCCGTTCGACGCCGTGGTGAATCGGGGTCTCCGGCGATGACCTTGCGATCCGGCCGCGGCTGGGGCTTCACAGAGCCGGTGAACGATCAGTTGGATGGACGGGTGCAGTGAAGGCCAGTGGCGAAACAGCGCCGCGTCCGCTCGGAACGCCTCCGCCCCCGATTTAATGCCTTCGCTCTCACGGCGCTCACAGGTCGCCGCGGACCCGTGTGCCTGCCCTCCCGCAGTGCTGGTCTCCCCGGCCCCTGCTCCTCCCGCCGCGCGACGCAGGCCCTCACTGACGTGGGTACGTGTAACCGCCCAAGCCCAACGTCGCGAGCGGCGGCAGGTGAACGCGGCCGCAGCGCCGTAGGAGTAGCGGGAGAGCGAAGGAATTAAATCGCGTCCGTAGGCGGTCCGAGTGGCGGCGCCGCTGATTCGACTCAGGCGATTTGGAGTAGCTCGTTGCCCAACCGATCGGGGCTGTCGCTCGGATCATCAAAGGCGCTGCCTGGCCGTAAGGCCATCGCCGGAGGACGCGATTTACCCCGCGTACGACGTCGGCGCCGCGGACGCGTTCGCCTGGCGCCGATCGCGTACGGGCGTCGAACGTCTCGCGCGAACGAGCAACCCGTCGACCGGCACTCCCCCTTCCAGCCGCAACTCGGCGCGCCTGATCGTCGGTTCGAGCGCGGAAGCGGCGAGTAGGCGCTCGACGTACTCGACGGTGTGGCTGTAGCGACCGTGAAACTCGAGGCGGTAGTCGGCTGCGCCGCTCGATTCAGGCGCGTGCTCGAGCGTAAAGAGGAGCAGTCCCTGGGGACGCAACGCTCGAGCGGCGGCGGCGAGCACGCAGGCCAGGTCGCCGAAATAGACGAGCGCATCGGCCGCTACGATCACGTCGAACGCCTCCGGATTCTGACGCAGGTAGTCGGTGAGTTCGGACTTGATCAGAGCGTCGTAGATACGTTTCTCTTCGGCCCGCGCGAGCATGCCGCTCGAAAGATCCACGCCGGTCAGTCGCCGTGCGTACGGCGCAACGAGCGGACCGCAGAGGCCCGTGCCGCAACCGGCATCGAGCACGTCAAGCCGTCTCGCCGCTTCCAGGCCTGACTCCTCCACCAGCGCAGCAATGAGCCTCGGCGCCCGGTACGACAACTGCTGAAGCTTCGATTCGAAGCTGGCCGCAAAACTGTCGAAGGTGCGTTCCACGAATTGATCCGACGCCCGCGAAGGCACGTCGCGTCCGCTGCAGGCCGCGAGCATGTGAAGGGCGACGGGGTTTCCTGGCTCTTCCTCGAGCCACTCCTGCAGGACCCCTACAGCCTCGTCCAACTCCCCAACCGTCGCGTGTGCCAGCGCGAGAAGCCTTCTCGCGTCGCGGTGCTTCGGTCGGAGGGTGATCACCTTGCAGAAGCACGCCGCCGCTTCTCGCGTGCGATCGAGGGCGGCGAGCAGGATGCCCAGGTTGTGGTACGCGTCGATATGCTGGGGATTCAGTTGAATCGCCGTGCGGTACGCGCGCTCCGCGTCCACGGGTCTTCCACTGGCCCGTAACACCACACCCAGATTGCTGTAGGCATTGGCGTGGTCAGGATCGAGCGCGATTGCCCGCTGGTACGCGTCGATGGCGCGTTCGATCTCGCCTGACGCTTGGTAGACGATGCCAAGATTGCTGTACCAGTCGGCTTCGCCGGGGTCTAACTCGAGGCTCCGCGCGATGAGTGTAAGGGCTTCGTCGTTGCGCTGTTGCTGGTGGGCGAGCACGCCGGCGAAATGGAGCGCGCGCGGGAAATCCGGCGCGGCCTCGAGCACGTGTCGATACAGTTCCTGCGCCTCTTCGAGCCGCCCGTTGTTCTGCAGCACGATGGCGACCGTCACCGCCTCGTCCAGCGTCAGCTCGCGCGGGCTGCTGTCTGGGTCGTCCATCGACAGTCGCGGCCGGCCTCAGCCCTCCTTGTTCGTCTTCAGGTCGTACTTGAAGAAGACAGCGGCATCGAGAGAGCCGTCGGCCTTTTGCGGCTTGTATTCGAGATGGACCTTGGAGAACTTGATCGTCACCGTCTCGGTCCCCAGCTGACTGCTCGGGTTGTCGTTGGCGACGCTGGTGACGAGCACGTCGTTCATCTTGATGATCAGATACTCGTGCTGTCCCTTGCCGGCTTTGCGCTGCGTGATCATCGCTTCCGGGAAGTGCTTCCCCGTCGCGCACGCTTTCATCAGGCCCGGTGACGCTTTGTCGACGGTGTGGACGATCGACAGGTCCTGGAAGGTGGCCTTGCCGGCTGCACTCGAGCCGCTACCTGACGGTATGTTGGCGAGGCCCCAGGAGAACGAGAGGACTTCGATCTCGTCCTTGTGTTTCGAGTCGGCCGATTCCCCTTTGATGTCCCCTAGCTTGGCAAAGATATCGGTGGCCATCGAGCAACTCCTCGTTGAAGCATCCTACCTCTTGATAACTGCCTCAAGTAAAATCCAAGCCGTCGCAGCGCAGTGGGCCCTTTATGTCCGATGAGCCAGCCGCCCGGTCAGTCGATGCTCCAGACGATCTCGATTCGACCTTCCAGCTGATCAGGCGGGCCCAGGGTGGAGATGAGGAGGCCCTCGAACGTCTGTTTGCGAGACACCTCAAACCGCTACAACGGTGGGCCAGCGGCCGGCTTCCCAAATGGGCGCGCGACCTGGCCGACACCGACGATCTTGTCCAGGAAACCCTGCTCCAAACGTTTAAGAGAATCGGAGAGTTCGAGCCGCGACGAGTCGGGGCGCTGCAGGCATATCTGCGACAGGCCGTTCTCAATCGTCTTCGCGATGAATTGAGGCGCAAAGCGAGACAGCCGAACGTGACGGATTTGGATGGTCTCGAGGATGTCACTGCGCGATCGCCACTCGAACAGGCGATCGGCCGGGAGGCCGTCGAGAGCTACGAAGAGGCGCTCGGCCGTCTCAAGCCAGAGGAACGGGAGGCCATCATAGCGCGCATCGAGATCGGCTATACCTACAACGAACTGGCTGACGCGCTCGGCAAGCCGACCGCCGACGCGGCCCGCAAAACGGCACGCCGGGCGTTGCTGCGGCTCGCCGAGGAAATGAACCGTGCCGGCGGATGATGACCTGCTCGACAGTCTGGCGGATGCCATCCTCGATGGCACGCCGATCGACTGGGCCGCCATGGAACGTCAGAGTTCCGGCGGCGGCCAGTCGGTGATCGATCGGCTCAAGGTTCTCGCCGCGCTCGCGGATGTTCACCGTTGCCCGTCGCACGTCTCGCTTCAGCAGGGGGATCAACCTGAACGATGGGGACACCTGAGAGTCATGGAGCTGGTTGGCCGCGGCGCGTTCGGACGCGTGTACCGCGCGCATGACACCCGGCTCGATCGCGACGTTGCGCTTAAACTCCTCCCTGTCAACTGGACCTCCGGCGGAACCCGCGCGAATTCGATCATCGATGAAGGCCGCCGGCTGGCGCAGATTCGCCATCTGAACGTCGTCACGATCCACGGAGCGGAGCGCATCGGCGACGAGGTGGGCCTGTGGATGGAGCTTGTCGAGGGGCGAACGCTCGAAGAGCTTCTCGAGGACGGCCGCCACTTCGCCGTGTCCGAGGTCGTCGACATCGGCCTGCAGCTCTGTGGCGCGGTTTCTGCCGTGCACCAGGCTGGTTTTCTCCACCGCGACATCAAGTCGCACAACGTCATGCTCGCCGACGACGGGCGCGTGGTGCTGATGGACTTCGGAACCGGGTGGGAGATCAAGAGCAATTCCGAGGCGGCCCCGGCCGGCACCCCCCTTTACCTGGCGCCGGAGCTCATCGAAGGTACCTCCCCGACTATCCAAAGCGATATTTACGCGCTCGGGGTCCTCCTCTTTCACCTGCTGACTGGCGTGTACCCGATTAGCGCTGAAGGGATCGACGAGCTTCGACGCGCGCATCAGCGGAAAGACCGGCTCGATCTCCAACAGCTCCGGGCCGAGGTTCCCCGGCACCTCGCGCGCGTGATCGAAACGGCGATTGATCCGCGACCCCAGCGACGGTATGCCAGCGGCGCCGCGATGGCGACCGACCTGCGTGCGCCGACGCGAGTATCGAAGTCGTCATGGACGGCATTGTTGACGCTCGCGCTGGTCGTCGCCGTACTCATTTCCGTGCCGGCGCTTCGAAGAGCCACTGGAGGTGCTGTGAGTCGCGAAGGGGCGACGGTCACAATCACACCGGTGACCAGCACCCCTGGCACCAAGAGTCATCCCGTCCTCTCACCCGACGGCAGCCGCGTGGCATTCAGCTGGTGGGACGCGAGTGGAGAATCGGAGATCTATATCAAGGATCTCGCCTCCGGCGTCACGACGCAGGTGACTCGCACGAAGGGAGGAGAGAATTACCCAGGGTGGTCGCCGGACGGCCGCTTCCTGGCCTTTTATCGCCGCTTCCGCAACGATGCTGACAAGCCTAACGCCACTATTCGGGTCGTTCCAGCAGATGGCGGGCCGGAACGATCGTTATGGGAGGGTGAGGGGGGGTTACTCGGGCGGGGTCTGGACTGGTCACCCGACGGCCGGCACCTGCTGCTAAGCATGAGGACGTCGCTCGGCGAACCGCTGCGCCTGTTACTACTCGACGTCGTCAGCCTGAAACAGACCTTGCTCACTACCCCGCCCCCCGGGAGTGTCGGCGATGCACGAGCGGTCTTCTCGCCCGACGGCAAGTCCCTGGCGTTCGTCCGTAGCATCGGTTCCGAAGGTACTCTTCAGATCCTGCAACTCGCGAACGCCGCTCTGACGCACCTTCCGATTGGGACTCACGACGTTCGCAGCATCACGTGGACCGCAGACGGTCAAACCCTGATCTTCACGTCACACGGCGGCGGCGCGAGGGACAGACTCTGGCGTATTTCGAGGAGAGGTGGTGAGGCGGAGCCCATTCCAGGAATAGGAGAGGGTGCCAGTCTTCCGTCAGTCGCACGACACAGCGGGCGGACGGTATTCTTGCAGCAGGTCCTCGATTCGAACCTTTATCGGGCTGAGCTGTCCGTCGAAGGGGGAACGGGCGTGCGTCAATTGGCGTCATCGACCCGCGCGGACGCAGCGCCGGATATTTCGCCGGATGGCTCGCGAATCGCCTTCGCCTCCAATCGAACCGGCTCGTTCGAAATCTGGCTCGTGGATGCGGACGGCGGGCGTCCCACACAGCTGTCCGGCCTCCGCAACCTCGCGCATCATCCTCGCTGGTCGCCGGATGGCCGGCGGATCGTGTTTTCGGCGCGACCCTCGACCGCGGACCTTCTCAATCTATACGTCGTAAACGTGTCCACCGGCGCGACGAATCGGATCACGTGGGGATCATCGCGAGATCAATTTCCGACATGGTCCGCCGACGGCACATCCGTCTACTTCGCATCGGACAGAAGCGGGATGTGGCAGGTCTGGAAGACGCCAGCGGCTGGCGGCGAACCCGTGCAGGTCACGCGAGACGGTGGCATCAAGGCTTGGGAATCTAACGACGGGCGGTCCCTCTATTATGCGGATACCACGCGCGGCATCTGGCAAATGCCGGCCGACGGAGGGCAGCCAACGCTGATCCTCCAGCAGCCGGAAGGCACGGCCTGGGGTGGCGAGTGGATCCCCACACCGGAGGGCATTTACTGGCGGAAGGTTTCCGTGCCGCGGGACACGATCGAGCTATTCACGTTTGCGACGCGGCAGAGCGTTCCTGCAATCCTGCCAGCGGGCGAATTGGAGGGCGGCAGCGGGTTCTCGGTGTCCAAGGACCGACGGTGGGTGGTGTTCTCCCAGAGGGACTACCACGGCTCGGACATCATGATGGTCGAGGGATTGGATGGATCGGCTTCCAGCAATCGCGCGAAACGATGATCAGTGCTGACCTCAGGTCAGCTGTCCGCGCCTCAACTTGCGATACAGCTCCAGCGCTTCGCGAATGATCTGGAGCGCGTCTGCCGGGCCCAGCATGTCTTCGACGATGACTTCCTTCTGCTCCAGCTTCTTGTAGTCCTCGAAGAAGCGGCGTACTTCGCGCAGCACGTGCGCGGGCAACTGGTCCTTGTGGCTGTAGTCGGAGAACGCCGGATCACGCACCGACACGGCGAGGATCTTGTCGTCGATCCCCTTCTCGTCACGCATCCGCATCACGCCAATGGCGCGCGCCTCGACGATGGTCAGTGGGTAGACGGGCTCCTGGCCGAGCACCAGAGCGTCGAGCGGATCGCCGTCGTCGCAGAAGGTGCGCGGGATGAAGCCGTAGTCGGAGGGGTAATAAACGGCGCTGTAGAGCACGCGATCGAGACGCAGCATGCCCGTTTCCTTATCGAGCTCGTACTTGTTCTTGCTGCCCTTCGGGATTTCGATGACGACCGGAAACGCGTTCTCGACGATCGCGTCGTCAACGTAGTTGTCATGCCACGGATGCATCGATCGGACGATATCAGACGAAACGGCCGAACGCGCGGTGGTAGTCGTCCGGTGTGTCGACGTCCTCGGTCACTCCAGGGTCGCCGACCTCCACGTCCCTGACCCGCCCGGGATCCGCGCGTACCACAGCTTTCGCCCCCAGCTCCGGGTCGGCGACGCGCAGTTCCTCGAAGACCGCTCGCTTGAAGATCACGGGATGTCCGTGCCGTCCCGCGGCGGCGGCACGGAGAATCGGCGCGGCGTCGGAGGCCGCGCGCTCGAGAAGGATCTGGAGGCCTCCAGCCGTGATCAGTGGCACATCGACTGGCATCACCACGATCGACTCGGCGTGGTACTCGCGCTCGGCTGCGTCGAGGCCGACCAGCAGTGACGACAGCTGGCCGCGATCGGGGTCGGCGTTGACGACAAGCAATGCGCCCTCGCGACCGACTTCTTCTTTCAGCTCCTCATCGCCGGGCCTCGCCACAACGATGATGCGCTCGAGGCCCGCCGCGCGCGAGGTTCGGATCACGTAGGCCACGAAGGTCGTTCGGCCATCGGTGTGAGGAAGGAGCGCTTTCGACCGCCCCATCCGGCTCGAGCTCCCGGCTGCGAGAATGACGGCGACAGGCACGTCTGGAATTGTAGTGCGTACGCCGTTTCCTCCTTCAAATGGGGGATTTCGGCGTTACCCCTAACCCCCGCAATTCCTTGACTTCAATCAACGAACTACCTACACTTGCGCCGTTTCAAGCTCATCGTATTCTGGCCCTGTCGGCCCGAATACGGGGAGTTCGGGCGGAGCGGCAGGTCGGCGCCTTGTCTGCATTGCGGGCCGCATCCTCCGGCCCGTTCCTCCTCAACAGCTTGGCAGCCCCTGGGATACACCTGGGGGGCGTTCTTCGGAGGATACGGGTATGCCTACGGGTACCATCGCTCGGCTTCTTATCGATAAAGGTTTCGGTTTCATCCGGGACGAAACCGGTGTCGAGCACTTCTTCCATCGCAGCTCCGTCCGAGGTGCGGTGTTCGAGCTTCTTCGCGAAGGGCAGCGAGTGGAGTTCCAGATCGAGGAATCCGCGAAGGGCCCGCGCGCTGGCGACGTTCGCCTGATCGAGAACTGAGGCTTTCCCGAACCTGTGCCGGGGCGCGACAGCGCTCCGGTCCTTCCCGTCTTTTCATCCACGTGAAAACAGTTCACCCGTCGCGCACGCGCCGCTTCGTGGCGCGGACGCTGCTCGTGTCGTGCGTCGTCGCGTGCGTCGCCGGCGTCTGGTGGTGGCCACGCGCGGGACGGTATCTTGTTGTCGCAGAAACGCCGCCGCAGCCGGCGGATGTCATCGTCGTACTGGCCGGTCCGCGGGTCGAGCGCTGGCTCGAAGGCGTCGAGCTCTATCGTGAAAAGGTCGCGCCCAGGATTCTCTTGAGCAGCGGCCGGATCGAAGCGGCGGAGTTAGCCTTGCGCGGGCGCGACATCAAGTTCCCACGTGAGGTGGATCTCATCAAGGACGCGATGGTCCAGCTGCACGTTCCTGCCGACCGTATCGAAACATTTCCCGACAGTGTCGATAACACAGCAGCGGAGGCATCCGTCACGCACCGCATTGCGTCGCAGCGCGGATGGCGGCGGCTCATTGTTGTGACCTCGAAGTACCACACGCGCAGGTCCCTGTACGCGTTCGAGCGTGAGTTCCGCGGCAGCGGCGTGCAGATCCAGGTTCATGCCACACGGTTCGACACCGCACAACCCGATGCCTGGTGGAAGCATCGAGGCGACTTCCGCTACGTGATTTCGGAGTATCAGAAGCTGCTCGCGTATCGCCTGGGACTGGAAGGATAGAATCGTCTGAACGGAAGTGAACGGGGCCCGGTGGCCCTCCCGGTCTTCAAAACCGGTCGCTGCCCGCGTTTTCGCGGGCGGGCTGGGTTCGACTCCCAGGCGCTTCCGCCAAGCCTTCAGCTCGCTAAGCGCGATTGTCTCGCCGAAGCGCAAAGCGCGAAGGCGGACGCTAAATCTCCAACAACTTGACGAATGCGGCGCGTAGTCGCTCAGGTCATTGAAGACGATCTCTGCGCCGCTTTCACGCAGCTGATCGACACTGTATCCGCCTGTCGCCACAGCAACCGGGATGGCGCCGGCGGCATGCGCGCACGCCACGTCGTGAGGGGTATCGCCGACGACCAGCACATCCGAAGGTGCGATGCTCGGCAGCCCACACTCGCGCGCGCGCGCGACGGCGAATGGGACGAGCAGGTTGCGATCAGCGGCATCTCCACCGAAGGCGCCGCACGCAAAATAGCGCCAGAGGTCGAAGTGCCCGAGCTTGATCTTCGCGCCTTCCTCGAAGTTGCCGGTGAGCAGTCCGACAAACACGTCGTCTCGCGCTTCGAGCTCGTCGAGCAACTCGCGAATGCCGGGCATGACCGCCTTCTGCCCCTTGCCCGGATGCTCGATCTCTTCCGCCAGGTTCGCGACGTAGCGGTCCCGAAGGGTGGCCAGCAGGATATCGTCGATCTCTCGTCCCGCCTTGGCGACAGCGTCCACGAGAATGGACCAGTCGGTGCGGCCGGCGACGGGGATGCCGGTGAGGCCCTCCCGGTAGCCGAGCATTTCTTCAAGGGCGCGGTTCATCGCCCGAATGCCGGCGCCGCCGGTGAGGACGAGCGTGCCATCGATGTCGAACAGAACAAGTTTGCGCATCTATAATTCAGTGCAGACGGGAGGAGTGAATGACAGTCAATTCAGTGGCGGCAACAGCCGCAGCGGTCGCGTTGAGCGCCGCCATCACGGTGGCTCAGCCGGGCTTGGCGGCGCGAGCGGATATCAAGGGGACGAATATCACGGGCTCCGCCGAATTCGCCGAGCAGACCAGGGGCACAGCGACGCTCGTCGAGATCACGGTCAGCGTCAGCGGCCTGACGCCGGGAAAGCATGGCGTTCATCTGCATGCGATCGGCAAGTGCGAGCCTGACTTCACGGCCGCCGGCGGACATTTCGATCCGGGCCCGGCGGGCAACACCGATCCCGACGCGAACCATCCGTACCACATGGGCGACATCCCGAACCTGGAAGTCGGCGCGGACGGCAAGGGAACGATGAAGATCATGACGTCCCGCGTCACGCTGTCGTCCGGACCCCTGTCGCTCTTCGACGCCGACGGCACCGCCATCATCATCCATGGCAACCCCGACCAGGGGATCACCGGCGAATCGAAGTCCGGCGTCAGCGGCGGCCCGCGAGTGGCCTGCGGCGTCGTGACGAAGAAGTAGCGTCAGCGGAACCAACCGCGTTTCCGCTTCCATGGCGTCAGCGCACCGGTGGCCGCCTCGAGGGCGAGCGACCGGTGCGCGAATTCCTCCGCGAAATCCAGGTCCATCGTAATCGCGACGGCGGCAAGGCCGCGTGCCTCTGCCACGCGCGCCACATCGCGGCCGAATGCCTTCCTGTCTGCTTCGGCCACGTCGGCCGTCGGATGCTCGAGCACGAGCACCTTCGGACCAAGCGCCGCGGCGCGCGCGAGGTGCACTCGGGCGCGCGCCACTCCAGTCACTGTGCCCGCCTGCGCCGACAAGGTGGCGGCATCGAGGCCGGACTGCGCCGCAAGCGTTCGAATCTGCGCCACCACCTCGGCGGGCACGGGATCGATCCGCAATGTGAACGGCATCGCGAGGTTCTGTTCGATCGTGGCTTCCTCGAGCAGCACGGCACGCGGGCTGACGATGCCGAACTGTTCCAGGCTGGCAAGCCACGCGTCACCGTCCACGATGTCGACCGTCGAGCGTCCAAAGGCCCGCACGATCCCTTCGTCGGGGACGGCTGCCCCAGTCACGAGGTTCACGAACAATTCCCCGGCCGGGCCATCGAGACCACTGATCGCGACGCGCTCCCGCTCGGCGACGCGCAGGTCATCCAGCCTCAATGGCCGCAGGCCCGAGTAGCTCTTTCGAACGCCTTGCAGCTCCAGCACCGCCGTCACGGGAGCCGCTCTTGCAGCGCGGCAAAATCTTCGGCCGGGAGACCGATGGTGCCCAACGTTCCCGCGTGGTGATCGCCGTCGGAATGAAAGTCGGACCCGCCCGTCACGGCCAGGCCATGGCGTGCGGCCAGCGCGCGATAGTGCGCTTCCACCACGGCGTCATGATCACCGTGACGCGCCTCGATCGCGGTCAACCCCGCAGCGGCCAGCGATGGAATCAAGTCATCGCGCTTCGTGATTCCGGGATGCGCGAGCGACGCGATGCCGCCGGCTGCGCGGACTACGGAGACGACCTCGGCGGCCGGACGTCCGCAACGCGGCACGAATGCGAGTCCGTTCGTGCCGATCAGGCGATCGAATGCGTCGCGCCGGTCGGTGGCGTGGCCGGCAGCCACGAGAGCGTCGGCGATGTGGGGCCGGCCCACGCTGCGACCCGATTCGCGCGCGGCGATGAACACGCGGTCTGCGTCGATCGGATATCCGATCTGCGAGAGACGCGACACGATATCGTGCAGTCGCCTCACCCGATCGGCTCGCTGGTCGGCGAGGAAGTGCCCCAGTTGCGAATCATCCGGGTCGAAAAAGTAGCCGAGCACGTGCACGTCACGCTCGTCTTCGATCGCGGTGATCTCGATGCCGTTGACGAACATCATCCCCGCGCGCGTCGCGGCGTCTCGTGCCGTCACCAGGCCCGCGATCGTGTCGTGGTCGGTGACGCTGAGCACCGTGATGCCGGCCGCCCGGGCGCGTGCGACCAGCGCTTCCGGGGAGAGCATGCCGTCGGATGCCGTGGTGTGGACGTGAAGATCGATCAAGGAGATCAGGCGCTGGCCCGCGGCCGGCGCGCGCGGCCGCGCGTACCGCCGCGGCGGCGCTTCTGCCGCTCGACGAGGCTGCGATACTCGCGAATGAGCAGGTCGAGGTGCGCGCGCTCTTCGTCGGCGAACTCGAGGAAGATCTGTTTGCCTTCGGAGTCTTCGAACTTTTCGCCGTAACGCTTGAAGAAGCGGTGCGACCCACGCTCGCACTTGATGCCGATCATCAGCGCTTCGCGATCGTTCACCCCTTTGGCGAGCTGCTCGGCGCCGGCCGCAAATAACCCGTTCGCCGCGCCTTTGAAGAAAAGGAACGTCGGCCGCGATTCGAGCTCCGGATCCTGCTGCAGCAGCTCCCGGTACCGCTTTTCGAGCGTGCCGAGATGCTCTTTCTCCTCTTCGGCGAGCTTCTCGAAGATGCGCCGGCCGCGGGTGTCTTTCGTGATCCGCGCGGCGCGCGAGTAGAAGTCGAGGCCGCTGCGTTCGGTCGCGATGGCGATCCGCAGCGCGTCCCGTGCGAACAACAGCTCGGTGACGCCACCTTCCGCCGTGGGCGCGCGGCCGGTCCGGCAGGCCTCGCACGTCCCGTGAATCTGCAGCACGCTCTGCCGCGGGGCGAAGCTCCGCGCGGTCGCGACTTCCTCGATCAGCGTCTCGATATCGGAGCTGAGAAACTCAAAGGAGCGGTTGCAGGTCTTGCAGATCAGGTGGAAGTGCCGCGGATGCCGATACGAATGCTCGAAGCGGAATCGGCCTTCACCGAAATCGACCTTGCGCGCGATGCCGGCATCCACCATCCACTGCAGCGTGCGATAGATCGTGGCGCGGCTGATCCGCTGGTCTTCCCGGCGGATCAAGTCAACGAGGTTGTCGGGGGTGAGATGCCCCTCCTGGCGGAGGAACACGTTGACGATGAAATCTCGCTTGCTGGAGCGCTTGCTGCCGGCGGGGCGCAGTCTGTCAACGAAGGTGGCGGCGGAATTCATCTCAGACATCGAAATACGCGCCACCTCTCGCTGACGACCTCAACGAAGCAGGACGGGCGTCCTGCGTGCTTAGACCGAGAACGACGAACCGCAGCCGCACGTCGACTTGGCGTTCGGGTTCTTGATGGTGAACCCACCGCCCGTCACGTTGTCCACGAAATCGACTTCGGCGCCTTTCAGGTAGCGCGCGCTGATCGGGTCGACCAGCAGCTTCACCCCGTTCGACTCGATCACGGCGTCGGTGGAGGCGTCCCCCTCGCCCTCGTCGATCATCAAGCCGGTACTGGAACCCGGAGCAGCCGCCACCCTGGACGAATACGCGCAGTCCGGCCTCGGTCTTGTTCTCTTCAGACAGCAGCTCACTGATCTTCGTGGCTGCGGTTGGGGTCACATTGATCATTTCTCAGGATCTCCTTGGTCCTCTGATTATACGGGTTGCTTCCCCGCGGCTCAACCGTTGCCCTACCAACCACTTAGATGCGCCCAAGAGCTCACTTGTCTCCGTTTGGGAGGGCAAATGATACTGGGGGCGTGAAAAACCTTTATAAGCCAGCCACGGATCTCGCGACTCAGCTGTTGGAACAGCACGTCGTCGATCGGATCTGGGCGCGCGAGCCGGCGGTCTGGAAGGCGTTGCCATCAAGCGCCGATGCCAAATCGATCGAGACGCGACTTGGATGGCTCGACATCGCGAAAACGATGACCGTGCACGTCGAGCGGCTGAAGAAGCTGAGGGACCGCGTCCATGCGGAGCACGTCGAAGCGGTCTACCTGCTCGGCATGGGGGGCAGCAGCCTCTGCGCCGAGGTGCTCCGCACGGTGTTCGGCATCGCGCCAGGCTTCCCGGAGCTCGTCGTCCTCGACACGACCGATGAGCACACCCTGACGACGGCCGCGAATCGCATGACGCCGGAACGGACGTGGTTTGTCGTCGCCAGCAAAAGCGGCGGCACCGTCGAGGTGTCGTCGATGGAGCGGTTCTTCTGGTCGCGGATGCTGGACGCGGTGGGAGGATCGACGGGCACGCACTTCATCGCGATCACCGACCCCGGCACGGCCCTCGAGAAGCTGGCGCGTGAGAAGAACTACGGCGAGGTGTTCGTGAACCCGGCCGACATCGGCGGCCGGTTTTCAGCGCTCTCGCTGTTCGGCCTCGTCCCTGCCGCACTGATCGGCGCGCCGTTCGAAGCCGTTCTCAATGGCGGCATCGCCATGGCGGAAGGGTGCCGGCAAAACAACCACGCCAACGCCGGGCTCGAGCTCGGCGCCTTTATGGCCGCGGCTGCCCTCAACAAGCGCGACAAGTTGACCGTCGTCCTCGCGCCGCGGCTCGCCTCGCTCGGCCTGTGGATCGAACAGCTCGTCGCCGAGAGCACGGGCAAGCACGGCAAGGGCTCGCTGCCCGTGGTAGATGAAGCCCTGGGGCGGCCCGACGAATATGGTGACGACCGCGCGTTCGTCGCCGTGTCGAGCGAGTCGGAGCACGTAGACGACGGCGCGTTGAGCGCGCTCGAAGCCGCCGGCCATCCCGTGATGCGGCTCTCAACCCGCCTGGACGGCCTCGGCGCTGAATTCTTCCGCTGGGAGTTCGCGACGGCTATCGCGGGCGTCGCACTCGGCATCAACCCGTTCGACGAGCCGAACGTGTCGGAAGCGAAGGAAAAGACCAAGGCATTGCTGAGTGGATACGCGGCCAAGGGGAAGTTCGACGACACGCCGCCGACGGAGAGCGCAGCCATTGGCGAGCTGCGGACGAACGATCGCGCAGCTGCAGCCGCCGAACTACGTCGCCTTCCTTTCGTACCTTCCGGCCGACCATCTGCTCGAAGAAGCCATCCGGGAGATTCGGCTGGAGCTGTCAGAAGAAAGAAGAAGGTGGCCAGCACCTTCGGCGTCGGCCCCCGTTACCTGCACTCCACCGGCCAGTACCACAAGGGGGGGCCGAACACCTGCGTCGCCTTCGTGATCACAGCCGACGACGAGACGCAGACGGAGATTCCGGAGGCGGGCTATTCGTTCTCCGTCCTCAAACGCGCGCAGGCGCTGGGCGACGTCGAAGCCCTCCGAGCGCACAAACGCCGCGTCGTTCGAGTGCACCTGACGTCAGCGACTGACCCCGATCACGCCGTGCGTCGGATTTTCGAGGAAGCGTTGAAATGAACCGCGTTAGCCGCCCGTGCGCAACTCCTCGAGAATGCCGCCCGACCGCTCTTCGACGTCCTTGTGCAGGCTGCCGCCGTGCGAATCCATCGTGACGATCGCAGGAAAGTCGCGCACATCGAGGTGCCACATCGCTTCCGGCGTGCCGAACTCCATCAGCGACACTCCATCAACGCGTTCGATACACCGCGCGTAGAACTGCGCGGCGCCACCAACGGCGTTGAGATAGACCGCGCCTGATTCCTTGAGGCCGGCGAGGGTCTTCGCGCCCATCCCGCCCTTGCCCATCACCACGCGGACGCCGTACTTCTTGATGATGTCCGCCTGATACGGTTCCTCGCGAATGCTGGTCGTGGGTCCCGCGGCGGTGACACGCCAAGTGTCCTCTTCCTTCACGACCACCGGGCCGCAGTGGTAGAGGACGGCCCCCTTCAGGTCGACCGGGGGCTCGTGCTTCATCAGGTGATGGTGCACGGCGTCGCGACCGGTGAACATCCGCCCTGAGATCAGGACGACGTCGCCGACCTTCAGTGCGCGGATCTGTTCCTCGGTGATCGGCGCCTGCAGAGGAATCTCGCGGCCGGTGCGGGGGAACCCTGCCGCGACGACTTCAGGCGGCAACATGGGCTGCGACTTGCCGGCCTCGCGATACATCCACGACTTGATGGACCCCGTGGAGGCGTCGAGGCGCAGGCCCAGGCGGCGGAACGCCCAACAGTCGTAGGCGATCGAAACGAAGAAGCTCGCGGGAAGTCGGTTGAGCGCGCCGATCTTGCAGCCAATGAGCGACGTCTTCCCGCTGAATCCCATCGGGCCAACCGCCAGGCGATTGCCTTCCTCCATGATGGAGGCTTCGAGCTTCGCGAGGCGCGGATCTGGGTTCGTGTCGTCGAGCGTGCGGAACAACTGCTCCTTCGCGTGCAGATACCCGGACGTCCGATCGCCCCCCACGCACACTCCCACGGCGCCAGGACTGCACCCCTTCCCTTGCGCTTTCCACACCGCGTGCAGGATGCACTTGCGCACCCCTTCGAGGGAGCGGTCGGCACGACCGAGGTGATCGAGCTCCGCCGGCAGCGCGTACTGCGCGTTCGTGTTCTCGCAGCCGCCGCCTTTGAGGATCAACTTCACCTCGACGTCCGGCTGTTCCCACTGGTCGAAGTGGATGATCGGCGTTCCCGGTCCGAGGTTATTGCCGGAGTTTTCTCCGGTGATCGAATCAACGGAGTTCGGGCGCAGCTTGCCGCGGCGCGTCGCCTCGGCGACCGCTTCGCGGATCTGCTGCCGCATCCAGATCTGGTTCGCTCCTATCGGCACGTGCACTTCGAAGGTCGGCATGCCGGTGTCCTGGCAGATCGGGCCTTCGCACGACTCGGCCTGGTCGATGTTCTGGGCGATGATCGTCAACGCCTGGCCGGCGCGGGTCGCGCGGTCCTCGGTCTCCAGCGCCGACGACATCGCGGCGCGCACGTCGGGCGGCAGGTCCGTCGAGGTCTTGGTGATGAGTTGGACCATGCTGTCGAAGAAGTGCGGGAGCATGCGAGCAGTATAATTCCCGCGGGCCATGAAGCATCGGATCGAGCGCGATCCACTCGGCGACGTGCGTGTGCCGGCCGCGGCGCTCTACGGTGCGCAGACGCAGCGGGCCGTCGAGAATTTCCCCATCAGCGGGCTCACAGCCCCCCCCGAGCTCGTCACCGCCACCGTTCTCATCAAGAAAGCCGCCGCCCAGGCGAATGCGTCGCTCGGCCGCCTCGAGAAGCCGATCGCGAAGGCCATCGTCTCCGCAGCCGATGAGATCCTCGACGGGGCGCATCGTGAGCACTTCGTCGTAGATGTCTACCAGGCCGGGGCCGGCACTTCCCACAACATGAACACCAACGAGGTGCTCGCCAACCTCGCCGAAGAGCACCTCGGCGGGCGGCGTGGACGCTACGAGCGCGTGCACCCGAACGACCACGTGAACATGGGGCAGTCCACCAACGACGTCTACCCCACGGCCACAAGGCTCGCCCTGCTGTCGATGCTGCCGTTGTTGTCTGAGGCGGCCGATGGACTTGCGGAAGCGCTCGACGCCAAGGCTTCGGCGTTCGCGCAGATTCTCAAGACGGGCCGCACGCATTTGATGGATGCGGTGCCGATCACGCTCGGCCAGGAGTTCGGCGGATTTGCCGCCAACATTCGTCACGCCGCCACGGAGCTCGAACGAACGGCCAGGCAGCTGCACGAGTTGAACCTCGGTGCGACCGCCGTCGGTACGGGGCTGAACGCCGGCGACGACTACACGTCCCGCGCCATCTCGCACCTCGCTACTGCGACGGGGCTGCCGCTGCGTCCCGCCGGCAACCGCTTTCGGGTCACGCAAAGCATGGGCGACGTGCTCGGGTATTCGGGCGCGCTTCGCCGGCTGGCTGTGGAACTGGGGAAGATCGCGTCAGACCTTCGGCTCCTCAGCATGGGGCCGCGTGCGGGACTCTCGGAGATCCAGCTCCCGCCCGTCCAGCCGGGTTCCTCGATCATGCCCGGCAAGGTCAATCCCTCGATTCCAGAGATGGTCAACCAGGTGTGCCAGCAAGTGATCGGCTGCGATGCCACGATCCTCTCGGCGACCGAAGCCGGCCAGCTCGAACTCAACGTGATGATGCCGGTGATCGCCTGGAACGCCCTGCACGCGACGCACATCCTCAGCCAGTCGATGCGCGTCCTCCGCGACCGTTGCATCGTCGGGATCAAAGCCGACGAGGCACGCTGCCGTGAACTCCTGGATCGCAGCACCGCGCTCGCGACTGCGTTGAGTCCTCATATCGGTTACGCTGAGACTGCAGACATCGCCAAGACAGCCGTGCGCACGGGCCGCAGCATTCGCGACCTCGTGCGCGAGCGCCGCCTGCTACCAGACGACGTGCTGGACAGGATCCTATCGGTGGCAGCGATGACGGTTCCCGGCCTTCCGGGAGAAACGAACCATGAACGTGTGGCGAGCGACACTTCTCGGAACGGCGCTCCTGACGCTGGCAAACACCAGCCTGCCCGCGGCACCCGCCGGCGCGCAGGCGCAACGTCAGCACGCGCGCCTGTTCCCTCCACAGGACCTGGGGCTGCTGGAGGGGCCGGACCGCGACGCCTGGCAAAGGCCCGAGCTGATCATGGACGAACTCGGGATCGGGGAAGCAAGCGTCGTCGCTGACCTCGGCGCTGGCGGCGGCTGGTTCACGATCCGCCTCGCCCGCCGCGTCGGGCCGAACGGGAAGGTATTCGCCGAAGACATCCAGCCCGAGATGATCGAGTCCATCCGCCGCCGCGTTGAGCGCGAGGGCCTGAAGAACGTCCATCCGGTCCTCGGCACTGCCACGGATCCCAATCTCAAAGAGCCGGTTGACGCCGTGTTAATCGTTGAAGCGTACAACGAGATGGAGGCGCCCACGGTACTCCTTCGCAACGTGGCGCGCGCACTCAAACCGAACGGGCGCGTCGGCATCGTGGAGCACACGAAGAACGGCGGTGGCCCAGGCCCGCCACTCGAAGAGCGCGTGGATCCGGAACAGATCATCCGTGATGCGGCCGCGGCAGGCTTACGCGTGCACTCGCGCCCCAACTTCCTGCGCTACCAGTACCTGCTCGTCTTCGCGAGAGCGGATACCGCCGCTCGATGATCGGGATTCCCGCGTTCTTTACCGACTATCAGCGGTCCGTGGACGCCGAGCTGCGACGCCTCGTGCCCGAGAGCGAGGACGCCGTCCAGCGCTCGATGGCGTACACGCTGCTCGCGCCATCGAAACGGGTCCGCCCGGTCCTGGTGCTCCTCTGCGCCGAGCTGTGCGGCGGTCGAACCGCCAGGGCGCTTCCCATCGCCGCCGCGGTCGAAATGGTGCATGCCGCGTCGCTGATCCTCGACGATTTGCCATCGATGGACGATGCCCCGCTGCGGCGTGGGCGGCCGACGAATCACAAGGCGTTCGGTGAAGCGATCGCAATCCTTGCCGCCTTCGCGTTGCTCAACCTGTCGTTCGGGACGATCGCAGCCGCGTCCGATGCGCCGCTGGCGGCAAGAATCTCGAAGCTGCTCTCGGACGCGGTCGGGACGGACGGACTCGTCGGCGGACAGGCAGCCGACCTTCTCGCGACCGACCAGTCGATCGATTTCGAGATGCTCGAGCGGATCCACCGGGGCAAAACCGGCGCGCTATTCGTCGCCGCCGCGAGCGCGGGTGCGCTCAGTGCCGGCGGTGCGCCGGATGTGGTGGCCTCGCTGGCCGCGTATGCCAAGAACCTGGGACTGGCGTTCCAGATCATCGACGACCTGCTCGACGTCGAAGGTGATCCTGCCGAAACGGGCAAGACCGTGCGCGCCGACGCACGCAAGACGACGTTCGTCTCGTTCAGCGGCGTCTCTGGCGCGCGCCAGCTCGCGCGTGAGCTGTGCGAGACTGCCGATCTCGCGCTCGCCCCGTTTGGAAAGCGCGCCGACCGATTGCGGGAGCTGTCGGCGTTCGTAGTGAGCCGCAGCCTGTGAACGCTTCGCCGAACGACCCGCGCGTCGACGACCTGCGCAAGCAGCTGCGTGCGCTCGGGTATCTGGACGCCGGCGTCGACCGATTCGTGCTCGGTCCCGCCCGCAGCGCGCGACGTCCATCGGCGATCGCGGCCCTCGCATCACTGCGTGTCGGCATCCTGGCAGCCGCTTTACTCGGACCCGCTGCGGCGATCGGGCTGCGCACGCGACTGCCGGGGCTGGTGACCGGGGCACAGGACGCGATGGTCGATCGCGCTGTATCTGGGTGTGCTCTTCGGCATCGCGGCACGTGCTCTTCAGCTTCGTCGCGAGCATGCTCGTCGCCCGCTTGACTGCCACCGAGGATGCGCGGCGCGCACGCTTCATGGCACGTGCGCGCCGGAACGGTCATCGCGGTTGGATGTCTTGCGTACCTGACGCTCTGGTGGCGCAGCGCCAGCGCGGAGCTCGCCTGGACAACTCCGGGATGGACGACGGTCGTCCTGCTCGTGGCCGTGTTGATCAGCCTGCTGCTCGGACACGCGGTGTCGATCACGACGTTCGCTGTCATCGCGGCGCGGACTCACATGCAGCCAACCGGCGAGGTATCCCGGTCCACCGGACGCCTCGTCTTCGCAGCGGGGGTATTGGCGTTCGTTGGCGCGGCCGGCCTTCTCGTGCTGGCCTCACCGGAGACCAGAAGCGAGACGCCTGATGCCCCACGGCTGGCCGTGGTCTCCCCGGGAGCCCGGGTCCGCGTGATTGCGATCGACGGCTTCGATCCGGAGGTCTTCGACCAACTGAACTCCGCCTCCCGTGTGCCAGGGCTCGCGGCGCGGTTCGCGCGCGGTCGGGTCCGCATCGCGGTGGACGCTGCCCGCGATCCTGCGCGCGCCTGGACAACGGTGGCCACCGGGCAGCCGCCGGCGGTCCACGGCGTGCAGAGCCTGGAGACACGACGCGTCGCCGGTGTGCAGGGTTCGGTTGCGTCGGGCCAGGCGGCTGGCCTGGAGCGCGCGATCCGGGGAGCGACCGATCTGCTACGGCTGACGCGTCCGTCCGTCGCGAGCGGGGTGGAGCTGCGCGCGAAGCCCTTCTGGGAAGTCGCGTCCGATGGCGGCTTGCGAGCGGTCGTCGTCAACTGGTGGGCGACGTGGCCGGCGTCTGGGACAGGACCGCATCCTCCCGCGATCCTCTCCGACCGCGCGACGCTGCGGCTGGAGCGGGGCGGCGCGCTCGATGGCGAAATCGCTCCGCAAGCCGTCTACGAGCAGCTCCGCAACGACTGGCCGGTGCTCAAGGAAAACGTCGCCGCGAAACTGGACCAGCAGCTGCCGCGCACAACGGATCCGGCGATCGATACGATCCTGCGGCGATCGGCGGAGCTCGACTGCGCTGCAACTCGCCCTGCTCCAGCGGTTCTACGGACAGGCCCCCGACCTGATGGCCGTGTACCTCCCGGGCCTCGACATCGCTCAGCACTCCTTGCTCGCGCCGGCCGAAGGGGCGGCGACCAACCGCGCTGGCTGCGCGGCTCGAGGCGATCCGAAGCTACTACGTGTTCCTGGACGGGTTGCTGAAGGACGTCCTCAGCGATTCTCCTGACAATCTTGCCGTGTTGATCACGCAGCCCGGGCGCCAGTCGTCCGCGTCCTTCGGCATGCTGACGGTGGGTGGCGCCTTCGCGGCTGCCACGATCGACGGGGAGATCGCGGCCGTCGATATCGCGCCGACGCTCCTGCACGCGCTTGGTGTGCCCGTGAGCCGCGACCTGGCGGGGAGGCCGGCGATGCAATTTTTCACGCGGGAGTTCGCCGCGAAGTTTCCGGTGCGCGAGGTCGCGACTTACGGCGAGCGCCGGGCCGAGGGGGCCGTCGCGGCATGGACAGCCGCTGGACGACGAGATGGTGGAACGGTTGAGGAGCCTCGGGTATGTCAGATAGGGTAGGCCGAGGTCCTTCAGGCCCGGCGGTCAGGCTCGCCGACAAGCTTCCACAGACCTGGCAGCGCGGCGGCGCCGAGGCAGATCTTGAAGACGTCGCCGAGGAGGAACGGATAGAAGCCGGCACGAAGCGCGGCGTCGAAGCCAACCGCCGCCGGGCGAGCGAAGAGCGCAAGCCAGGTGACCCCGAACGCGAAGATGACGACGAGTCCCGCGGCCATGGCGACGACCGAGGTCCAGAAGCGGCGATCGAATCCACGTTCCGCGAGGTAGCCGGTCAGGAACGCGGCAAACGGATAGCTGAGCAAGTAACCGCCGGTCGGTCCGAGAATGCGCAGCGGTCCCTGTGGCAACGTGGCGGAAGCGGCAAACACCGGAAGGCCGGCAATGCCGGCCGCGAGATAGACGAGCTGTGCCGCCATGCCGAGACGAGAACCGAGCGCGGCGCCGCCGATCAGGACGATCATGTCCTGCAGCACGAGCGGCACGGGCGTGAACGGCACGGGGAAACTGATCTGGGCCGCCGCAGCCGTCAAGGCCGCGATGAACAACACCCCGCCAATCCGAATGGCGGCGGACGCATCGGTCCGCGTGCCGAGCGCGGAAACCAGGGTGATCGACGGCCAGTGTGTTCGCATGGCGAAAATCTTAGCTTATGCATAGAGCACTGACAATTGCGGGCAGCGACTCAGGCGGCGGGGCGGGGATCCAGGCCGACCTCAAGACCTTCGCCGCGCACGGCGTCTACGGCATGAGTGCCATCACCGCCATCACCGCCCAGAACACGCTGGGTGTCATCGAATGGGCGGCTATTTCGGCGGATCTCGTAACCGCGCAGATCGAAGCGGTAGCGGGAGACATCGGCGTCGACGCCGTCAAGACCGGAATGCTCGCCAACGCCGCGATCGTCGAAGCGGTCGCGGCCGCAGTGAAGAGCCTCGACCTCCCGCAACTCGTCGTCGATCCCGTCATGGTCGCCAAGGGAGGCGACCGGCTGCTCGCCGAGGATGCCGTTCAGGCGATTCGGACCGAGTTGCTGCCGCTCGCGCATGTCGTGACGCCAAACATCCCGGAGGCCGAAGTGCTGGCCCAGATGGAGATCCGCACGGTCGAGGCCATGCGCGAGGCCGGCCGACGAATCGTCCGGCTCGGTCCACGCGTCGTACTCGTCAAAGGCGGGCACCTGGCCGGGCCGGAGAGCATCGACGTGGCCTGCAGCGAGCATGAGTCGGCCGAATTCAGGGGACCTCGCATTCCGACCCAGCACACGCACGGCACCGGTTGCACGCTCGCGTCCGCGATCGCCGCCAACCTGGCGCGTGGGATGGCGGAGATGGACGCGATCGGGGCTGCCCGCGAGTACGTCGAAGGTGCGATCCGCCATGCGCCCGGTCTTGGCAAGGGGCACGGACCGCTGGCGCACTTCTGGCGCGGGGTATACTTCGAAGGGTTAACCCTCTGCCCTACATGGACATAGAGCATCCGCTGTTTCAGGTGGGCGGGCATCCGCTGGACGTCACCGCGGTCGTCGCGGCGGTCGCGGGCCCAGGGCACGGCGCCGTGACGACGTTTATCGGAAACGTCCGCGAAACCAACGCCGGCAGGCAGGTCCGCTGGCTCGACTACGAGGCGTATGCGCCGCTCGCGGTGAAATCGTTCGAGCGCATTGCCGACGAAGCCAGGACGCGCTGGCCCGATGCGGTGCTCGCCATTCACCATCGGACTGGCAGGATTGAAATCGGGGAAGCCAGCGTGATGATCGCAGCCGCGTCGCCGCATCGCGCCGACGCCTTTGCCGCGGCACGCTACGCGATCGAGCGGATCAAGCAGATCGCGCCGATCTGGAAACACGAGCACTTCGACGGCGGCGAAGTGTGGATCGAGGGGGCCACAGCCGACCCGCATGACGATGCGGCGCGGCAGGTGGCGTTCGAACGCGCATGCTCGTAACGCTGCGGCTGTTCGCGCGGCTGCGGGAGATCTCGGGTCAGTCCGAACTGCGCCTGGAAGTGCCCGACGGCGCCGACGCGCGGACGGTCTGGAACGGCCTCGCGCAGGAATATCCCGGGCTCGCCCCCTATGCGGGCTCGGTGTCGTGCGCGGTCAACGAAGAGTACGCACGGCTGACGACACGGCTGAAGGACGGCGACGAGGTGGCGTTTTTGCCGCCGGTGTCGGGGGGCTAGGGTGCGCGCGCCGGAAAAACAATGTTCGACAAACTGATATCGGTCGAAGCGAAGTACGAGCAGTTGATGACGGAGATGGCGGATCCCGCCGTGCAGGCGGATACGTCGAAGTTCCGTACGCACTCGAAGGCGCTTGTCGGAGATGCAGCCGCTCGTCGGCGCCTATCGCGATTACAAAGAGGTTGACGCGAAGGTATCGGAGGCCGAGGAACTGCTGAAGGACCCCGACATGCGCGAGCTGGCGCAGGAAGAGATGGACCAGCTGCAGCGGCGGCGCGACGAACTGCTCGCGCAAATCAAGGTCCTGCTCGTTCCGAAGGATCCGAACGACCAGAAGAACGTCATCCTCGAAATTCGCGGTGGCACGGGTGGCGATGAGGCGGCGCTGTTTGCCGCGGACCTCTTCCGGATGTATTCGCGATACGTCGAGCGCCAGGGTTGGAAGCTCGAGGTGCTGAATCTCAGCGACAACGGCATCGGCGGCATCAAGGAAGTGATCGCGATGATCGAGGGGCGGAACGCCTACAGCCGCCTGAAGTACGAAAGCGGCGTGCATCGCGTGCAGCGCGTCCCCGCCACGGAAGCCAGCGGCCGCATCCACACGTCCACGGCCACCGTCGCGGTCCTGCCGGAAGCCGAGGAAGTGGACATCCAGGTCAACGAAAAAGACCTGCGGGTCGACACGTTCTGCTCCAGCGGTCCTGGCGGACAAAGCGTCAATACGACCTACTCGGCCGTGCGTATCACCCACATCCCGACCGGCCTCGTGGTGTCGCAGCAGGACGAGAAGTCGCAGATCAAGAATCGCGCAAAGGCGATGAAAGTGTTGCGCTCGCGGCTCTACGAGCTCGAGATGCAGAAGCAGCAGGACGCGATCGCGAAGGATCGCCGCACGCAGGTGGGCACCGGCGAGCGCTCCGAGAAGATCCGCACCTACAACTTCCGCGAGAATCGCATCACGGACCACCGCATCGGCCACACGATGCACCAGCTCACCAACGCCCTCGACGGTGATCTCAACGAGTTGATCGACGCGGCCGTCACCTTCTTCACCTCGGAAAAGCTGAAGGAAGCCACGACCGCCGAAACCGCGCAGTAGATGCCGACACCGTACGAGCGCATTGCGCAGGCGCGCTCGCAGCTCGTCGAGGCCGGCATCCCCGCCGAAGATGCGGCGCTCGACGCCGAGGTCCTGGCCCGCCACGCCCTCGGCTGGGACCGGGCCACTCTTATCGCGCATGGCCGCGAGGCCGCCCCGCCAGCGTTCGTCGAGCGCTTCGAAACCCTCGTTGCGCGGCGCACGCGGCGGGAGCCAGTCGCACACATCACCGGCCATCGCGAGTTCTGGGGGCTCGACTTCGAGGTCAACTCCGACGTCCTGGTCCCGAGACCCGAAACTGAGCTGATCGTCGAGGAGGCGCTCGCCTTTGCCACGGACCATCTCTGTCAAACCGTCATCGACGTCGGCACGGGGAGCGGCTGCATCGCGATTGCCGTCGCGCGAGAGCTCCCGGACGTGGCTGTACTCGCCACCGACCGCTCCCAGGCCGCACTCAGGGTCGCCAGGCGGAATGCGTTGCGACTCGGAGTCGCCGGACAAATGGCCTTCCTGCAAGCCGATCTATTCGAGGGTATACAGGGGACGGCGGATCTGATCCTCTCGAATCCTCCATACGTGCCCGATGGCGACGCTGAGGGGATGCAGCCCGAAGTCCTTCGCTTCGAGCCGCCAGCGGCGCTCTTCGGGGGTCGCGACGGACTGGATGTGGTGCGACGGTTGCTGCGTGAGGCGCCACCACGCCTCGCGCCCGGCGGCAGGCTCGTGGTTGAATTCGGGGTGGGACAGGAGCATGAGGTTCGCTTGGCGGCGACCGCGGCGGACTGGACGGTCGTTCACGTCCGGGCAGACCTGCAAGGCATCCCCAGGACGATCGTGCTCACCCATTGAGGTCACATGGCTGATTGCCTTTTCTGCAAGATCATCGCGGGGGAGATTCCCGGCGCGATCGTCTACCAGGACGATCGCCTGGTCGCGTTCAAGGACATCAATGCGCAGGCGCCGATGCACGTCCTGGTCGTCCCCCGTCGCCATATCGCGACGCTCAACGACCTCGGCCCCGAGGACGATGCGCTGGTCGGCGAGATGACCAGGCGAGCGGCCGCGCTGGCGAAGGAGCACGGCCACAGCGACCGCGGCTACCGCACGGTCTTCAACTGCAACGCGGAAGCCGGCCAGACGGTGTTCCACATCCACATGCACGTGCTAGGCGGGAGGCGGCTCGGTTGGCCTCCGGGATGATCATTCGTCCGCTGACGACCCTCGAAGAGTGCCGGCAGGTCGCCGACCTCGAGAAATCGGTCTGGGGATACACGGACTCGGAAGATGTCGTGCCCCCGCCGGTCCTCATCGTCTCGATCAAGCGCGGCGGGATCCTGCTGGGCGCGTTTGATGCCGGAGGCGAGATGACGGGGTTCGTCTACGCCATCCCCGGCCTCAAGGACGGCCACCCCATGCAGTGGTCCCACATGCTCGGCGTGGTCGCGTCGGCGCGGTCCAGTGGCCTCGGAACCGAGCTCAAACTCGCGCAACGAGAAGCGGCGCTCGCCATGGGCATGGACCTGATCGAGTGGACGTACGATCCGCTGCAGGCGCTCAACGCACACCTCAACTTCTCGAAGCTCGGCATCGTGGTCGAAGAGTACCGAGGAGAACATCTACGGGACGTCCAGCAGCCCGTTGCATGCGGGCACACCGACCGACCGCTTCGTGGCGGAATGGCACCTGCGCGCGCCGCACGTCGAACGCCGCACGTCAGGGTCGGGGCTGGTCGTTCGCGACGCATCCGTCGCGCGCGCACCGATTGTGAATCCGTCACGAGAGGGCGATCGCTGGATTGAACCCGGAGAGTCGAGCCTCGGCTTGGAGGCGCGGCGGGTGCTCGTGGAGATCCCGACCGGGTTTACCGAGATGATGACCCAAGCGCCTGACCTCGCGCTCCGCTGGCGGATGGCGACCCGCGAGATCTTCATCGCCTACTTCGGCCGCGGCTACCGCGCCGTGGATTTCTTCCTGTCCCGCGAGGCCCGCCGCGGCCAGTACCTTCTCGCCCAGCCGTAGGCCGCGGGTCTGTAGGCCGGGTCTTTAGACCCGGCAACTACCGAATGAGCCCGGAGATTCCGAGCAGCGGCGGGAGTTCGCGCAGGGTACGGATGACGGAGACGTCATCGGGTAAGGCGTCCGGCACGCGACCACGCGCGACGAGGACGCCGCGCATGCCGATGCGGCGCGCACCCGCGATGTCGTGGGCGAGGCTGTCCCCCACCATGACCGATTCGTCGGCCGTGACGCCCGCCTTCCGCAAGGCGGCCTCGAAGATGCTGGGATGCGGCTTCATGTAGCCGTGATCCGAAGATGAAAGCGTAGCCGCGAACAACCCCTCGAGCGCGAAATGGCGTTGGAACGAGGTCAGGCATCGCTGCGTGTTCGAGATCAGCCCGATGCGAACGCCCCCGGCATGAATCAACCGCAGGACGTCGGGGACGTCTTCGTACAAATCGAAATGATGACAAGCGGCCCACTCGTCGAAAATGTCACGTGCGGCGGGCTCGACGCCTGGTCCGTGGCCGCCCATCCCTTCGATGATGCGGCTCGTGTAGCGCACGAAGATTTCCGGATCGTAGATTTCGAGCGGCGGCTCGAGCAACGTCGATGCTTGCGCGACGGCCCGATCGAAGGCCTCGGGATCTACCTGCACCCCATAACGCGCGCAGAAGTCGCGATAGCCGACGCCGTGGAAGGTCGGGCCCGGATGAATCAGCGTGAAGTCGACATCGAAGAAGACCGCGCGTGGCGGTTCATGGCGATCGCTCACGGCTGGTGCGGACCCGCGATGGCGATCGCGGCACGGTTGACGTCGAGCAACTCGCGCGCCGCCCGCGCGACATCGTCCAGCGTGACGGCGCGGAGCAATTCCGGCAGCCGACGGTCGTAGTCGAGACCCAGCCCGAAGAACTCCGCCGTCTGCAGGAAGTCGGCAATCCCTTCGTTGGTCTCCAGCATGCGCGGGATCGATCCGATCAGCGCGTCTTGACTCTCGTCGAGTTCGATCGCGGACGGACCATCGGTCGCCAACGCGAGCACCTCGGTATCGATCGCGTCGATGGTCCGGGGCACGTTGTTCGGGTCGACGCCGGCGCGAACGACCAGCTGACCTTCGCCGACCGACGCATCCAGCGCGCTGAAAGCGTAGTACGCCATCCCCTGGCGTTCGCGGATGTTGTCGGCCAGCCGACCGCCCAGCCCGAACTCTCCAAGGATGTGGTTCAGCAGCCAGTACCGAGTAATAGCGAGGATCGAGACGCCGGATAGCCGCGAAGCCATAGCTGATATCCGACTGCGCTTTCCCCGGCATGGGGATCATGTCGACCTGCCGCCCCGCGGCGGCACGCGCCGGCGGCACGAGCTCGAGTTCCGGCCGGGGCGCGTCCCAGTCGCTAAAGAGCCGAGCCACTTCCACGATGGCGGCCTCCGGATCGACATCCCCGGCAACAATCACCCGCAACCCTGCCGGGACGACGTGCCGACTGTGAAACGCGACGAGGTCGTCACGGCGGATGGCGTCCAGCGACGCGACCGTCCCCCTCGGCGGGCGCGCGTAGGGATGGTCGGGGCCGTAGAGCAGCGTCATCAACGTTTCGACCGAGCGCGTGGCCGTGCTGTCCGCGTCCTGACGAACCGCCGTGACCGCCTCGGCTCGACGCTTCTCGACTTCCTGCGAGGGGAAAGTCGGATTTCGAACGGTGTCGCTGATCAGCGCGAGCAGATCCGAAAAGTCCTCGGACAGGCAGGTGCAGCCGAGCGAGAAGGCGTGACGTGAAACGGCCACCCGCAGCGAGACGCCTCGGTCGTCCAACGCCTCCGCGATCGCGTCCGCGGATCGGTGAGACGTGCCGCGATCGACGACCAGCGACATGAGGTACGACAAGCCGGGAAGGGACGGAGGGTCGTGGATCGATCCGGCTCTGAAGGCCAGGCTGATCGCGACCGCCGGCGCGGCCACGTTTTGCTGCGCGATCGCGACGACGTTGTTGGGCAACACCGAGCGGACGGGCGAGAGACCGCGGGCAAGCGTGGGCGCGCTCACGGTCGTGGCTCCTCCTGCGGCCTGAACCAGCCGACTGTTCGCTGGGTGGGATCGAGTCGTCGGCGTGCCACGTCGGAAACCTGTTCAGCGGTCACCTGTTGAATGCGCCGCTGCACGTCCTGGAAGACGCCAGGGCCTGCCACGGTCTCGAAGTAACCCAGCTGATGCGCAATGTTGGTCACGCTGTCGGTTTCGAACACCAGCCGCGCCTTGAGCTGTCGAAGCGCACGCGCGGTCTCAGCCGGCGTGACGCCGGACTGCCTCACCCGGTCAATCTCGGCCAGCGCAGCTTCTTCGACGGCCGCCAACGCCACACCCTGCGTCGCCGTGAACGAAACGGTAAAGAGGAAGGGATCGACGGTGGGGAGAATCGCGCCCGAAACCGCCGAGGCCAGCCCACGCTCGACCACCGACGTGTAGAGCCGGGCCTTTCGCTGGGGCGCCAGGCCTCGAAACGCGCACCACAGGCTCAGCCCCTTCCCTCCCGTCAGGATCGCGTCGAGCACCAGCGTGGGGAAAAAGTCAGCGTCGTGAATGCCCGGGGCTGGATACGCGAGCTTCAGGTAGGCCGTCGTGCCCTCACGCTCCAGCAGGACACGCCGCTCGCCGAGTTGTGGCGGCTCGGCGGGTCGCTTCCGTTCGTTCACGTTCCCCGCCGGAATGCCCTTGAAGTGACGCTCGGCCCGCTCGAGCACATCATCGGTATCCACGTCGCCGACGACCACCAGCGTGGCGTTTGCCGGGTGGTAATAGCGGCGGTAATGGCTGAAGAGGTCGTCGCGGGTCATCGAATGGAGGTCCTGGAGCAACCCGATGGTCGGATGCCCGTAGGGATGCACCCGCAGCGCGGTTGCGGTCACCTCCTGGTCGAGGACCTGCTCGGGATCGTTCTCGCCCCCCTGCAGTTCGGAAACGATCACGGTTCGTTCCGACTCGCACTCGTCCGGCTCGAAGAGGCCGTACGCCATCCGCTCGGCTTCCAGGAAGATCATCTGGTCCAGGGCGGCGCTCGCGGCGGTTTCGACATACGTGGTCTGGTCGATCCAGGTGTAACCGTTCCACATGCCGCCGAACCGCTCGACCATCCCCTTCATTCGGTCGCGCGGGATACGTTCAGTCCCCTTGAAGTTCATGTGCTCGACCCAGTGCGAGATGCCGGTGAGCCCGGCCGCCTCGTCGCCCGAGCCGACGCCGTACCAGCACCACACGGACACGAGCGGCGCCGTGCGCAGTTCCTGCACGAGGACCTTCAGCCCATTATCCAGGTGCACTTCGCGGACACGCGGGGCGGACTGGAGGGCATCCAAAGGGGGCATGTCTTCAATTATAGCGACCACTATTTGCCCCAAAAGGACGCGTTTCAGGCCATTTTCCGCGTGTTTTTGGACTCATCCGTGCGGCTGGACCGCGGCGTGTCACTTGCATTGGTTAGAAGTTGATTACGAACCGGCTCTACCATTACCCGAATAGACGGGTGAATTCAGGAGGCTGTCACACATGTTTAAGCGCTCGATCATTGCGCTCGCCGTCGCCGCGACCGCGTACGTCGGCATCGCGCAGGCACAGGAGAACGCGACGCTCACGTTGCGGTCTGGAGAGAGGATCTCGGCGCAGCTCATCGATCTGGGCGGCGTCGGCTTCACGGTCCGCATCAACGGACAGGAACGTCAGATCCCGACCAACGATGTGGCGGTGATCGACTTCACCGGCGGAACGATGAGCAACGAAGACTGGGCGAAGGTGGTAGCAGGTCAGCACGTGACCTGGCTGCGCAGCGGCGAAACGATCAACGGGAATCTCTACGACCTCTCGGGGACATCTCCGCTCCGCCTGACCCTTCGCACCCCGTCCGGTGAGCGCGTGGTGGGTTCGAACGAAGTCGCACGCATCGTCCTCGCGCGGACCGACGCGGCGGTTGCCGGCACGACCGGCGGCTCGCCGGCGAATCTCGCCCCGGCGACCGGCACCGGGATCGTCGTCTCGGCTCGTCAGGCTTGGACTCCCACGGGGATCACCGTTCGCCGCGGTGACGAGTTGACGTTCAACACGACCGGTGAAATCCAGCTGAGCGCCGACGCTACCGACGTGGCCGGCTCGGCCGGCGCGAAATCGCAGCGTTACGCGCCGAACTCGCCGCTGCCCCGTAACTTCGCCGGCGCGCTCATCGCTCGTATCGGCAGCGGCCAGCCCTTCCCAATCGGTAACCAGACGAGGGTCACGATGCCGGCGGACGGTCAGCTGTTCCTCGGGATCAACGACGACGGGTTCGAGGACAACGTCGGCGAGTTCCGCGTCGAAATCGGGCGCGACACCCGCCGCTAACAAGAGCCCGGTAGTCGCTTAGTAGACCGGCGTTCCCACTGGGGAACGCCGGTTTTGTTTGTACATGCAATAAAATCAATGTTTCCCGATGCCAGACTGGAAAGACACCCTCAACCTGCCCCGAACCGATTTCCCGATGAAGGCGAACCTTCAGACCGCTGAGCCCCAGGCGCTCGCGCGGTGGGCGGAGATGGGTTTGTACGACCGCATCCGTGAATCGCGGGCGGGACGCCCGAAGTTTGTCCTCCATGACGGCCCGCCCTACGCGAACGGGCAGATCCACCTGGGGACCGCGCTCAACAAGATCCTCAAAGACTTCGTGGTCAAGGCGCGGACGATGGCGGGGTTCGATTCGCCGTACGTGCCGGGATACGACTGCCACGGCCTCCCGATCGAGCTGAAGGTCGATCGCGAGCTCGGGCCGAAGAAGCGCGAAATGAGCACTGCGGATTTCCGCCGTGCGTGCCGCGCGTATGCGGAGCGCTTCATCGGGGTCATGACCGACGAGTTCCAGCGGCTCGGGATCTTCGGCGACTGGGACCATCCCTACCTGACGATGAACTTCAAGTACCAGGCGTCGATCGTCAGGGCGCTGGGCAAGTTCGTCGAGCAGGGGCTGGTCTACAAAGGCAAGAAGCCGGTGCACTGGTGCATCCACTGCCGTACGGCGCTCGCCGAAGCGGAGGTCGAGTACGAGCAGCACAGTTCACCCTCGATCTACGTCGAATTCCCGCTGGCTCCGGGCGCTGGAGAGGAACTGGCCGAGCGTGTGCCGGAGTTGCGCGGCCGTGACGTGTCCGTGCTGATCTGGACGACGACGCCGTGGACGATCCCGTCGAACCTCGCGATCGCGTTTCATCCGGAGTTCGACTACGCGGCCTACGAAGTCGACGGCCGCGCGATCATCGTGGCTGAACCGCTGGCACCCGCTGTTGCCAGTGTGGCGGGTCGCACGTTCGAGGCTCCCCTGGCGCGGATGAAGGGGGAGCAACTCGAGCGAATCAGGTTTCAGCACCCGCTTTACCCGCGCGAATCGCTCGGCGTGCTGGGGGACTACGTGACGCTCGAGGCTGGCACTGGCGCGGTGCATACCGCGCCCGGCCACGGGTCCGACGACTTCAATACCGGCGTCCGATACGGGTTGGAGATTTATGCCCCGGTAGGCCCCGGCGGCCATTTCCTGGAAACGGTCGAACTCTTCGGTGGCCAGCGCGTGTTCGACGCCAATCCCAAGATCCAGGAAGCACTGAAGGAGCGCGGGAAGCTGTGGCATGGCGAGTCGCTTCAGCATTCGTATCCCCATTGCTGGCGCTGCCACAACCCGGTGATTTTCCTCGCCACCTCGCAGTGGTTCATTCGCATGGACGGCAAGCCCGTGATCGGCGGCAAGACGCTGCGCCAGGCCGCGCTCGACGCCGTGGACGCTGACGTCAAATGGATCCCGGCCTGGGGACACGACCGCATCTTCAACATGTTGTCGAACCGGCCCGACTGGTGCATCTCGCGTCAGCGGGTCTGGGGTGTGCCGATTCCCGCGGTTGATTGCACGAAGTGCGGAGAAGCGGTGCTCACGGCGGCACTCGTGGAGCGGTCCGCGTCCGTGTTCGACCAGTACGGTACGGATGCCTGGTACGAGCGCCCGACCGAAGAGTTCATCCCGGAGGGACTGGCCTGTCCGTCGTGCGGTGGCACGAGCTTCGAACGCGAGCGCGACATCCTCGACGTGTGGTTCGACTCGGGGTCGAGCCACGAGGCGGTGCTGCCGTTCCGCGAGGAGCTGACCTGGCCGGCCGACATCTATCTCGAAGGCAGCGACCAGCACCGTGGTTGGTTCCAGAGCTCGCTGCTCATCGGGCTCGGGACGCGCGGCCGTCCGCCGTTCCACGAGGTCCTTACCCACGGGTTCCTGATCGACGTTGATGGCCGCAAGATGTCGAAGTCGATCGGCAACGTCATCGCCCCGCAGGAAGTGATCAAGGAGAGCGGCGCCGAATCGCTCCGCCTCTGGGTCGCCAGCAGCGACTTTCGCGAGGAGTTGCGGGTCGGGAAACAGATCCTGCAGCGGATCGTCGAGGCCTACCGGAAGATCCGGAACACCTGCCGCTACCTGCTGGCGAACGTGTACGACTTCAATCCCGCGACGCAGCAGGTGCCGCTGGCGCGGATGCAGGAGGTCGATCGCTACGCCCTGGCGCGCTACGCCGAGGTCGCCCGCGACGTCATCAAGGGATACGAGGCCTACGACTTTCCGGGCATCTTCCAGCGTCTTAACCAGCTGACGACCGTGGATCTGTCCGCCTTCTATGCCGACGTCTCGAAGGATCGGCTCTACACGTTTGCGGCCGACTCGGCGGAGCGCCGGTCCGCGCAGACGGCGATGTACATCATCGCCGACGGGCTCGCCCGGCTGCTCGCGCCGATTCTGCCGGTGACGACCGAAGAAATGTGGAAGCACCTACCGGGCACGCGTGAAGCGTCCGTCCACCTGGCGGAGTTCCCGAAGCTCGCGGACGTCGAACAAATGCTGAATCCTGAGCTCGTGCGCCGCTGGGCCCGGTTGATCGACATCCGCGACGAAGTGAACCGGGCGCTCGAAGTCGCGCGCCAGGAAAAAACGATCGGCAACTCGCTCGGTGCCAGGGTCAGGCTGCGCGCACGTGGAGCCTCCGCAGCGTTGCTCCAGTCCGTGCGTGACGATCTGGCGATGCTGTTTATCGTCTCCCAACTCGACTTCGAGGCCGTCGACGGTGACGGCCCGGAGGTGGAAGTGCAGGTCGCGCGCGCTGAAGGGGAGAAATGTGCGCGGTGCTGGCGTATCGTCCCTTCGACCTCACAGGAGGCCGACACCATGGGACTGTGCGACCGGTGCATCACGGCGACCGAGGGGCAGCATGCAGCCTGACGAAAGCGCAATCGCCGAGGCGCCTCCGACGCCGGCCGCGCCCGCGAAGGAGCTTCCCTTCGCGCGCCCGTTCGAGATCGGCATCATCGCGCTCGTGGTCATCCTCGACCAGATCACCAAGGCGCTGGTGCGCAACGCGCTGTCGCTCGGCGAGAGCCGTCCGCTCATCCCCGGCTTGGCGGATCTCACGCACGTCCAGAACACCGGAATGGCCTTCGGGCTGCTGAACTCGATCGATTTCCCGTACAAGCCGGTGGTCATGCTCGTAATCGCTTCGCTCGCCCTCCTGGCGATTGCCGCCTACGGCACGCAGCTGGGCTTCCACGACCGCCTGGCGCGGTTTGGCCTGGCGTTGATCCTCGGCGGCGCGTTCGGAAACCTTCTCGATCGCGTCATTCACGGCCACGTCGTGGACTTCGTCGACGTCTATTGGCGCGACGTTCACTTCTGGTCCTTCAACGTGGCTGACACGGCGATATCGGTCGGCGCTGTACCTGGTGCTTCTCGACATGATCGGGGTCGGACGACGACATGCATCCCATACTGTTTGAAATCGGCAGCTTCCCCGTCTACACCTACGGGGTGCTACTGGCGGCGGCCTACCTTCTTGGCCTGCAGTTCGCGCTGGTTCGGGCGCGCAAGCGCGGCCTGGATCCCAACCGGGTCATGGACCTCGGGATCTGGATCATCATCAGCGCGCTCGTCGGCGCCAAGGCGCTGCTCCTCATCGTCGAATTCGACACCTTCAAGTCGGATCCGAAGGAGCTCTTCACGCTGCTGCGGTCGGGAGGCGTGTTCTACGGCGGGCTCATTGCCGCGGTCGCGGTGGCGCTCTGGTATCTGCGGCGGCACCGCATGCCGATGTGGACCGTGACGGATGTGTTTGCGCCGGGCATCGCGCTCGGCCACGTGATCGGGCGGCTGGGATGCCTGTTCGCCGGCTGCTGCTTTGGCATCAGGGCCGAAGACCTGCCGTGGGCCATCACGTTCACGAGCGAATATGCGGCGCAGAACGTCGGCACGCCGCTCAACGTGCCGCTGCACCCGACGCAGCTCTACGAAGCGGGCGCGGAGCTCCTGATCCTGATCTTCCTGCTCGTGACGGAGCGCAAGGGACGCCCGTTCCCCGGCCGCACTTTCTGGGGCTACATGCTGCTCTACGGCATCTCGCGTTTCATCATCGAGTTCTACCGCGGGGACGCGCGCGGCATGGTCGGGTCGCTCTCCACGTCGCAGTTCGTCTCGGTCGTGATCGTGCCGCTCAGCATCATCATGCTGATCTTCCTGTCGCGGGGTTTCTCGCCCGACTCGAAGACGGCCTCCAAGCGTGCGCGAGCGGCCTGATGACCGGCGGGCCGGGGCGCGTGCTGCACGTCGAGCCGGAGCACGATGGGCTCCGTCTCGATAACTTCCTGACCGCGCTACTGCCCGATCACTCGCGCTCGCAGATCCAGCGGCTCATCAAGGATGGCCGCGTGACCGCATCCGGCAAGTCCACGACAGTACGAGCGAGCACGATGGTGCACGCGGGGCAGGCCTTCGAGGTTGACATCCCTGCGCCAGTGGCCGCCTCCCCCGAGCCGGAAGCGCTCCCCCTGCGAATCGTCTTCCAGGATCAGGATGTCGTCGTCCTCGACAAGCCCGCGGGGATGGTGGTCCACCCAGCGGCGGGCCATAGCAGCGGCACGCTGGTGAACGCCCTCCTCCACCACATCACCGACCTGAGCGGTATCGGCGGCGAACTGCGGCCCGGAATCGTCCACCGCCTCGACCGCGGGACGTCGGGCCTGATGGTGGTGGCGAAGAACGATCGTGCCCACCAGGAGCTGTCGCGGCAATTCAGCGATCGCGAGGTCGAGAAGGAGTACGTCGCGCTGGTGTGGGGCGTCGTACACGCAGGACGGCGGATCGAAGACGCCATCGGCCGGGATCCGACGCACCGCCAGAAGATGTCCACGCGGGCGCGGCGCGCCCGCAGCGCCGTCACGCGCGTCACCTTCTCGCATCACTTCAAAGGCGTCTCGCTGCTGAAGGTGGCGATCGCGACCGGCCGTACGCACCAGATCCGTGTGCACCTGAGCGCGATCGGTCATCCCATCGTCGGCGACTCGACCTACGGCGGCGTGCACCGCCGCGTCGCGGCACACCTGCGCGCCGTGCTGCGACTCGAGCGCCCGTTCCTGCATTCGGGGCGGCTCGCCTTCACACACCCCGCCGACGGACGTCGCGTCGAGTTCGAATCGCCGCTGCCGCCGGATCTGCAAACCGTGCTCGACGACATCCACGAACGGGAAGAAGGAGCGATCTCCGAATGAGCAACGCCGACCTGATCAATCGCGAGCGGGTCTTCGACGGCAAGGTCTTCGACGTCGACCGCGATGAGGTGACTCTGCCGCACGGCCGCACCGTGAAGATGGACGTCGTGCGGCATCCACCCTCGGTCGTCCTGGTGCCGATCCCGGAGCCCGGGCACGTGATCCTCATCCGGCAGTACCGGCACGCGGTGAATCGGTGGCTGTGGGAGCTGCCGGCGGGAAGCGTGGACGAGGGGGAAACGGCGGAAGGGGCGGCCCGGCGCGAGTGCCATGAAGAGATCGGCCAGGTGCCGGAAACCATCGTCCGCCTCGGCGCGTTGTTTCCAACCCCTGGCTACTGCGACGAAGAGATGGTGTTTTTCCGCCTGTCGGGGCTCGCCGAGCCGACCGAGGAGGCCGAGAAGGACGAGGACGAAGACATCGAAGCGAAGACCTTCACGCTCGCCGACGCGCGCGACATGGTCCGCCGCGGCGAGATCGTCGACATGAAAACCGTCGTCGGCCTGACGATGATCTGAGCTACTTCGCTCGCAACAAGCTAGTTGACGGTCGGGCTGATCGCAGTGTCGACCGCCGGAATCCCGGTTGCATGCGTCTGGGCCGATGAGGGCGTCAGCGCGATCGCCAGGACCTCTTCGATCTCAGAAACGTAGTGGAGCGTCAGCTCGCTGCGCAGTTCCTCGGTGAGATCCTCGCGCACGTTCTTCTCGTTCTGGCGCGGCAGGATCATTTCCTTGATGCCATGCCGGCGCGCGGCCAGGACCTTTTCCTTGACTCCCCCCACCGGGAGCACGCGCCCGGAGAGCGTGATTTCGCCGGTCATGGCGAGGTCGCCACGAACGGCACGGCCGGAGAGCTCGGAGGCCAGAGCCGTCACCATCGTGACGCCGGCGGACGGGCCGTCCTTCGGGATCGCGCCCGACGGCACGTGCAGGTGCACTTCGGAGTCCTTGTAGAACGCGGGATCGACCCCATAGTGCGGCGCGTTGCTGCGGAACCACGACAAGGCGGTGCGCGCTGATTCCTTCATGACATCGCCGAGGTGCCCCGTCAGGGTCAGGCTTCCGGCTCCCTGCATGCGCGAGGCTTCGACAAAGAGCACCTCTCCTCCCGCCGGCGTCCAGGCGAGGCCGACGGCGACGCCGGGATCCTTGGTCCGGTTCTCGATCTCCTCATCCAGGAACATCGGCGCACCGAGAAACTGCGTGACGGCCTCGGGCGTGATGACCACGGGAGACTCATCCCCTTCGGCGCGGCGGCGAGCCACCTTCCGGCAGAGGGCACCGATCTCACGTTCCAGATTGCGGACGCCGGCTTCGCGCGTGTAGTTGCGGATCACCGAACGCATCGCCGGCTCGGTGAACTGCATCTGCTCGGGCGTCAGGCCATGGTTCTTGATCTGCTTCGAGATCAAGTGCTCGAAGGCAATCTTCAGCTTCTCCTCTTCCGTGTACCCAGCCAGCTCGAGCACTTCCATGCGATCTCGCAGCGCCGGCGGAATGGGGTCCATCACGTTCGCCGTGGTCAGGAACAGCACCTCTGAAAGATCGAACGGCACGTCCAGGTAATGGTCGCGGAACGAGTTGTTCTGCTCGGGGTCGAGCACTTCGAGCAACGCCGACGCGGGATCTCCGCGGAAATCCATCCCGAGCTTGTCGATCTCGTCGAGGATGAAGACGGGGTTCTTCGACTCCGCGCGGCGCAGCCCCTGGATCACCTGCCCGGGCAGGGCGCCAATGTAGGTGCGACGATGACCGCGGATCTCGGCTTCGTCGCGCATGCCGCCGAGCGACACGCGAACGAACTTTCGACCGAGTGCGTTCGCGATCGATTTCGCCAGCGAGGTCTTGCCAACTCCCGGGGGCCCCAGGAAGCAGAGGATGGGTCCCTTGACGTCCGGATTCAGCTTGCGGACGGCCAGATACTCGAGCACGCGGTCCTTGACCTTCTCGAGACCGGAGTGATCGGCATCGAGGACGTCCTTGGTGCGCCGCAGGTCGATGGAATCCTCCGTGCGCTTCGCCCAGGGCAGCGCGACAATCCAGTCGAGATAGGTACGTGACACCGTGTACTCGGCTGCCGCGACCGGCATCTTCGAGAGACGATCCAGCTCGCGAAGGGCTTCCTTCTTCACCCCCTCCGGCATGCCGGCCGCGTCGATCTTGGCGCGTAGCTCCTCGGTCTCCTTCGCCTGCTCGTCCCCTTCGCCCAGCTCTTTTTGGATCGCCTTGAGTTGCTCGCGCAGGAAGTACTCCCGCTGGTTCTTGCCGACCTCCGACTGTACCTGTGACTGGATTTTGGATCCGAGCTCGAGCACTTCGAGCTCCTTGATCAGCAGTCGATTCAGGACGTCCATCCGCGCGCGGATGTCGAGCGTTTCGAGCACCTCCTGCTTCACGGCGGTCCCGATGGTCGTCAAACTCGACGCGATGAAGTCGGCGAGTTTTCCCGGGTCGGTGATGTTGGCCGCCAGGGCCTGCAGGTCATCGGACAGGAGCGGCGACAGCGAAATGACCTGCTGGAAGTTGCTCTTGATGTTGCGCTGCAGGGCGTCGATCTCGAGGTGGTCCTCCTCGCGCAACTGCTCATCGGCAACCGACACGAGTCCGCGGAGGTAGGGCCGCGTATGGACGAGGCGATCGAGCTTGATACGCGCGAGTCCCTGCACGATCAGCCGCAGGCTGCCGTCGGGCAGCTTGAAGAGCTTATGGATATGTGTCGCCGTCCCAATCGGGTAGAGGTCTTCCTGGAGCGGCTCCTCCGTACCCGCCTCGCGCTGTGTGAACACGCCGATCATGCGGCCGGTGGCCGTCGCTTCATCGATCAGCCGAACGGAGGCCTCGCGTGCGACCGCCAGCGGCATGAATGAGTTCGGAAACAGCACGGTGTCGCGCAGCGGGAGAATCGGCAGTTCGGGCGGGATGGACAGTTTCTCGGTCCCGTCCCCCTCGAACTCGATTGCCGGGCTGCTGGTCTCGTCAGTCATATACCCCTATGACGCTCGTACAAAGAAAAGGAGCGAAGAAGGCCACGGCCCGCTTCGCTCCTGTAAACGCGGCTCAGAGTGTAACGTTGGGTCTCTGAAGCCTAGCCCTGCACATCGAGGAACAGCGAAGAGGCGCCACGGCGCTGCGCCATCATACGCTCCCGCTGCTGCACGTTCTCACGGGCTTCTTCACAATCCTTGCAGCGGACCGCGAACGGCAAGGCCCGCAGACGGCGCTCGGAGATTTCCTCGCCGCACTCGAAGCAGTAACCGAAAGTGCCTTCCTCGAGCCGATGAAGCGCTTCCTCGATCTTGTTGAGGGTCTCGGACTTCATCTGGATCAGGGCGAACTCGATGTCGTCCTGGATGTCGGCCTCAGAGGTCTCCGCCGCATCGAGCACGCCGCTGTTCGGGTTGTTGGCACCCTCGGAACGGACGTCCCGGATCTTCCCCTGGACCTGGTCCATGATCTCGCGACGGCGCTCCTCGAGAATGCTCTTCAGTTCGGAATAACGGTCCCGGTTCATCTGCCCGCCGGGCTTCTTTTTATGAACAGCCATATGATTCCCTCTCCTTCCGCTCGACCCGCGCTTCCTTCGAGTCGCAGGCCACTATGCAAGTAAATTGCCAGAATGAAGCCACCGAGTCTACATCAGTTGAGGCCAATATCCAAGCCTGTTGGCGCAAATTGCCACGAGCAAACCCGCCATCCCCTACGCGGAAATGCCCGCTTCGTGTGGTTTAGACGCCACAGACCCCGGATCCGGTTCGGGACTCGGATGAGCCGTTCGGCGGGTGACACTTAGGTCAATTTGGGGGGACACACGGGGGGATGGAAAATCCCGCGTGCTATAATCTGAAGTTTCTCGGGGCGCCGAAATCGGTCCCTGCAACCTATCAGCAACATCCCGCCGCCAGCCTCAACAGGCCCGGCACACAACAGGTTAGTTATGGCGAAACGCTGCGAACTCTGCGGAAAAGGGCCCGTTGTCGGCCGCAACATCAGCCACGCGCACAATGTGACCGCGCGGCGGTTCGAACCGAACCTTCAGCGCGTGCGTGCGCTCGTCAACGGCGGCATCCGCCGGCTGCGGGTCTGCACCCGTTGCCTGCGCTCGAACAAGGTCGTCAAGGCCGCCTAAATGGCGACGTCGGAAAAGCGCGGGCGCGAAGCCGTCTCGACGGAAGCCGCGCCCGCCGCGATCGGCCCCTACTCACAAGCGATTCGTGCCGGATCGCTGCTCTTCGTCTCCGGCCAGATCCCGCTCGATCCGAAAACCGGCGCCATGGTCGATGGCGACATCGCTGCCCAGACCCATCGCGTCTTTGCGAACCTGAAGGCCATTCTCGAGGCCGCCGGCGCCTCCCTCGACCACGTCGTCCGCACCACGGTTTACCTGGCGGATATGAACGACTTCGCAAAGGTCAACGAGATCTACGGCACGTACTTCTCGTCCCCGGCCCCCGCCAGGGCGACCGTCCAGGCGGCCCGCCTGCCCAAGGACGCCCGCGTCGAGATCGACGTCATCGCGTCGCTGTAACCGTCCTACCGCGCCGCGCGCTCCACGTCCAACACACCCTCGACGCTGCGCAGTGACTTGATCACCTTCTGCAGGTGCTTCAGATCGCTGATCTCCACCGTCATGTCGATCCGTCCGCGTTGATCGTCGACCGTCGCCTCGACGTTCCGGATATTGGTGTTGATGCCAGCGATCTTGGAGCTGACGTCCGCCAGGATCCCCCGGCGATCTTCGACCTGGATGCTCAAGCGCACCGTGTAGGTCGAGGCATCACTCCCTTTGTCCCATTCGACGTCGATGCGTCGCTCCGGGTCGTAGAGCAGGTTGACGACGTTGGTGCAGCTGGCGGAGTGGACCGAGACGCCTTTGCCGCGCGTGATATAGCCGACGATCTTTTCGCCGCGAATCGGATTGCAACAGCGCGCACGGAAGACGAGCAAATCGTCCACGCCGCGAACCTTGATCTTGTCCTCGCCGGTCCCGAGCACGCGGCGCACGACCGAGGCGATGCCGGTCTCAGGGGTTTCTTTCAGCTGTTCGGTCGGAACGAACTTGGCGAGCACCGTCCGCGCGGGCAGCTTGCCGTAACCGATGGCGGCAAACAACTCGTCCGCCTTCTGCATGCCGTACTCGCCCAGCACCTTGTTGATGGACGCGGGGTCGGTGAGGGTCTTGGGGCTCAAGCCGAACCGCCGAGCCTCCTTATCGAACAGCCGGCGACCCAACTCGAGGCTGCGGGTCTTTTCTTCGGCATGGATGAAATGCTTGATCTTGTTCCGTGCACGCGACGTGGCCACGAAATTCAACCAGTCGCGGCTCGGCTTGTGTCCGGCGGTCGTGAGGATCTCAACGATGTCGCCGTTCCGCAGACGCGTCCGCAGCGGAACCATCTTGCCGTTGACCCGCGCGCCGACGCACTGATGGCCGACGTCGGTGTGGATCGAATAGGCAAAATCGACCGCCGTCGCGTCCCGCGGGAGGGCTTTCACCTCCCCCTTCGGCGTGAAGATGTAGACCTCCTCGGGGTAGAGCTCGATCTTCAGGTTCTGCAGGAACTCCTGCGGGTCCCGCACTTCCTGCTGCCACTCGAGCAGCTGCCGCAACCAGACGAAGGACTGCTCGTCGCGTCCCGCGCCCACGCGCCCTTCCTTGTACTTCCAGTGCGCGGCAATCCCTTCTTCGGCCGTCCGGTGCATTTCGCTCGTGCGGATCTGCACTTCGAAGGGGAAGCCGCGATCGCTGACCACCGAGGTGTGCAACGCCTGGTAACCGTTCTCGCGCGGCGTGGCGATGAAGTCCTTGATGCGGCCGGGGACCGGCGACCACGTCTGGTGGATGATGCCGAGGGTGGCGTAACAGTCCTTGACCGAGCCAGTGATGATGCGCAGCGCGACGAGGTCGTATACCTGATCGAGGTCGATCTTCTGCCGCTTCAGTTTCTGGTGGATGCTGAAGAGGCGCTTGATACGGCCGTCGATCTGCATGATCGGCACCTGGGCCTCGGCGAGCTTGGCGGTGATCGTCTTTTTCAGCTCCTCGATCATCCCTTCCGTGGCGCGGCGCCGGCTCTCTACCCGCTGTCGCAGCGCCTCGTACGCCTTCGGTTCGAGATACCGGAAGGCCAGCTCCTCGAGCTCGTTCTTCACCTTGCTCATACCGAGGCGGTTGGCGATCGGCGCGTAGATGTCCCGGGTTTCCTGCGCAATCTTGATCCGCCGTTCCTCCGGCAGGTGGTGGAGGGTACGCATGTTGTGGAGGCGGTCGGCGAGCTTCACGAGGATGACCCGGATGTCATCCACCATCGCCAGCAGCATCTTGCGGAAATTTTCCGCTTGCCGCTCTTCGCTCGACGAGAAGGAGATGGCCCCCAGCTTCGTGACCCCTTCGACCACATGGGCCACATCCGCCCCAAACAGCTCCTTGATGCGCTCTATGGGGGTCTGGGTGTCCTCGACGATGTCGTGGAGCAGGCCCGCCGCAATGGCTACCACGTCGAGTTTCATGTCCGCCAACTGGTCGGCCACCTCGAGCGGGTGGACCAGGTAGGGCTCTCCGGAATGGCGGACCTGTCCCTTATGCTCGAAGGCGGAAAAAACGTAGGCCCGCCTGAGCAATTCGACGTCGGCGTCGGGGTTTGACTCCCGCACCTTTTCGATGAGGTCCTCGAACCGGATCATGAATGACGGTGTCTAACGTAACGGGCATGGGCCATTTCATCCCGGGTTGGATCGGGTTGACGCCCTGATTTTGCGTTAACTATACTGACTCGGTTCGGGAGCTGGCGAGATCGTGCCCTGTCCGTGCGGCCACCCTCCGAGATACCCGGTCCTGATTTCATTCTAAAGGTTCACGAGCATGACAATGCGTTATCGGACGGCGACCGCGGCGGCGCTGGTCATCAGCGTCGGTCTGGGGAGCGCGGCCTGCGGCCGGTACTCCCTGACCGCCCTCAAGGCCCAGAAGGCCTACAAAGACGCGAACGACCTCTACCGGGGGTCGGACTGGAAAGGGGCAGCCGAGCGGTACCGAGTACGTCCTGTCGCTCGATCCCTCGCGCACCGAGGTCTATTTCTTCCTCGGCAACAGCTACGACAACGCCTACAAGCCGGCCCGGGCGGGCGAGGCCCAGAACGACGCCTACATGACCAAGGCGATCGAGAACTACCGCAAGGCCGCGGAGCTCGATCAGAACCCGGACATGAAAAAGCTGGCGTTGCAGTACCTCGTGGCGGCCTACGGCCCCGAGAAACTGAACGACCCGCCCCAGGCGGAGACCATACTCGGGCAGCTCATCGCCGGCGATCCGAACGAGACCGCGAACTACTTCCAGATGTCGAAGCTGTACGAAGATTCCGGTCGCTACGAGGAGGCCGAGAAGGCCCTGGCCAAGGCGCGAGAGGTCAAGCCGAACGACCCCAGCGTTTACACCACGATCGCCAACTTTTACAACCGCCAGGGCGAATTCCCCAAGACGATGGAGGCGCTCCACAAGGCGGCGGACCTCGATCCCAACAACCCGCAGGCGCACCAGTTGGTCGCCGTGTATTACTACGACAAGTCCTCCAAGGACTTCTCGCTGACGCCGGCAAAGAAGCGCGAATACGCCGAGAAGGGCATCCAGTCGTCCGACCGCGCCCTCAGCTTGAACAAGGACTATGGAGAGGCGATGGTCTACAAGGGCCTGCTGCTTCGCGTCATGGCCAGCGTCGAGAAGGACGTCGCCAAGCAAACCGCGCTCATTACCGAAGCCAAGTCGCTGCAGGAGCGCGCCATCGAACTCAGCAAGCGCAAGGCGGCCGGCACCTAAGAATGCTGAATTCTGGACTGCTGAATGCTGAATTCAGCATTCGGAATTGCCAGCGTCAGTTCCGCCCGCGCATCCCTTCGGTCACGATCCCGAGCCGGTCAATCCCTGCGCCCTTCGCGGCGTCGATCACAGCCACGATCTCGCCGTAGCGCAGCGCTCCCGACCCAGACACGAACATCGTTTTGTCCTGCCGGGTCGCGAACACGCGCCGCAGCTCGCGTTCGAGGTCAGCCAGGGCCACCGGCTGCTTGTTGATCGCGATCGCGCGGTCGGCGCTGTATTCGAGCACGATGTGGCGCGGGTGCGCCGGCGTATTCGGCGGGCTGGTTTCGGTGGGGAGATCGACGTCGAGCCCCTTCTGCGTCAGCGGCAGCGCCGCCATGAAAATGATCAGCAGGACGAGGAGCACGTCGATGAGCGGTGTGACGTTCATGTCGGCGCTTACGCGTGGAGATCGCCATTGATCCCTCCACTGCGTTCGACAACAAAAAAGGGCCGCGGTTCCGCGGCCCTCTTCAGCATCCTGAATTCAGCATTCAGAATTCAACATTCAGCATTGCCCGCGTCAGTTCCCCGAGCTGCCTCCGGCGCCGCGCATCTTCTCGGTGACGATGCCGACCTTCTCGATGCCGGCGCCCTTCGCGGCATCGATGACCGCGATGATTTCGCCGTAGCGCAGCGTGCCGGCCCCGGCGATGAACATCGTCTTCTCCTTGCGGGTTTCGAAGACGCGGCGGAGTTCCCCTTCGAGGTCGGAGAGCGCCACCGGCTGCTTGTTGATCGCGATCTGCCGATCCGCCGTGTACTCCAGCATGATCTGCTGGTTGTCGGCCGGGCTCGAGGGGGCTTTGGTCTCGAGCGGGAGATTGATGTCGAGCCCCTTCTGGGTCAGCGGCAAGGCCGCCATGAAGATGATCAGGAGGACCAGCAGAACGTCGATCAGCGGGGTGACGTTCATGTCCGCACTGGCGTGCGGCGTCTCCCCCTTGACGACCTTCTCGGCCCCGAAGTGCTTGTGTGCGTGGGCCATGGTTAGTTGCCTCCCTGGCCGCCGGTGCCCTGCGGCTTGTTCGGATCGGCCTTCGGGTCGGTGATCAGGCCGATGTCCTCGATCTGCGCGTCGTGCAGGTAGTCCATCGCCTGCATGATCGCGGAGTACGAGGCGTCCTTATCGCCCTTGATCAGCACCGTACGATCGGTCTTGTCTTCCATGATCGTCTTGATCCGATCGACGAAGTCCCCACGGGCCACCTGCAGGCCGTTGATCCACAGCTGGTTGGCGGCGTCGACGGCGACGACCGTTTGCGTCTGGTTGTCGGGCTTCGAGGTGGTGTTGCCCGCGACCGGCAGCTGCACGTTCACGCCCTTCTGCAACATCGGGGCGATGAGCATCATGATGATGAGCAGCACCAGCATGACGTCGACGAGCGGCGTGACGTTGATGTCAGACTTTGGGCCGCCTTTTGAGGCGCCAACATCCATTGCCATGGCAGTTACTCCTGCTTACGCAGTCTTCTTGATGAAGTAGTCGAGGAGCTCCGACGACGAGTTGTCCATTTCGACGTTGAAGTACTCGATGCGGCCGGTCAGGTAGTTGTAGAACCAGACCGCCGGAATGGCGACCACGAGGCCGAGCGCCGTTTCGACGAGCGCTTCCGAAATACCGGCCGACACGGCGCCGAGGCCGCCCGAGCCGGTGGCCGCGATGCCCTGGAACGCCGTGATGATGCCGACGACCGTGCCGAGCAGTCCGACGAACGGCGCGGTCGCGCCGATGGTCGCGAGCGACGCGACACCCTTCTTCAGGTCGTTCGCGGTCAGCGCCGAGGCGCGCTGGATGGCGCGGCGAACGGTGTCGACCAGGTCTTCACGACTGAGGTTGCCGCCGGTTTCCTGCTGGAACTGATACTCCTGCAGGCCCGCGAGAACGACCTTGGCCAGGTGGCTGTAACGGTAGTTCTTGGAGGAGGAAACCGCGATGGCATCCTTCAGGCGTCCTTCCTTGAGGTGTTTCGCCACCTGTGGCGCATACAGCTTCGACTGCTTCCGCGCCTGGGCGAACGTATAAATACGCTCGATGGCGACGCCGAACGAGATCATCGACATGATGATGAGGATGACGCCGATCGCTTTCGCCACCCACCCCATCTGGTGCCACATTTCCATCAAATCCATTCGCGAATCCTCCGGTCCTCTCTTGCGTATCAGGAATTATTCAGTCGCGCCGATTACTGGAGCGTGAAGTTCACCGTGACGGTCATGATGACCGGCACAGGGACGCCGTTCAGCAAGGTCGGCGTGAACGTCCACTGCTTCACTGCGTCGAGCGCTGCCTGGTCCAGGAGCGGGATCGATCGCAGCACCTTGGCGTCCTTCACCCGTCCGTCCGCGCCAATGGTCGCTTCGATGATGACCATGCCGGATACGCGCGCGGACTGCGCGATGGGGGGATACACGGGACGCACGTCTTTGATCTTCGTCGGCGCTTTGATGTTGCCGCCGACGCGGACCGGCTGAGAGGGCGGCGGCGGGGGGGGCGGCGGGGCTTCAGGCAGCCCGCCGACGACGCCTCCGACCACACCTCCGGGGACACCACCTTCGACGCCACCAGGGACGCCGACAGTTGCGGCACCGGCGCTGGGTACCTCGGGAACGATATCCTTGGGGGCCTCGACCGGGGCAGCATTGGGGTTCGACACCGGAACCGGCGCCGTTTTCGGCTGCGCGGCAGCCGGAGCCGGAGGCGGCGGTGGCGGGGGCGGGGGTGGGGGCGGCGCCCCGACAAACGCCATCATGGTCGGCGGTGTCGGCAGAACGTCGGTCGCCATCAAGGGAATGATGATGACGGCGGCGAACAGCACGACGTGGGCAAGGATCGACAGCGGGACGGTATACCACGCCTGTGATCCGAGCTTGACAGTTGGATGAGCGACGTCACCGAAGAGATCGCGCGGCACGGTCAGCCTCCAGCCTTAATCTTGCGGTGCAAAGACCGCGAATTATAGTCGCTGCCAAAAATGGGTGTCAACGAAACCACATCTCGTTAGACACCAAAACCATCGAAGTGGCCACGAAGAAATGTCGCGCCGGGCGGCGACTTTTCCCCGTCTAGTGCCGGCCGACCTGGATTCGCATCCCGTAGAACGACCGGTGCACGAAGAAAGCCGACCCAGCAATGAACAGCGCCGCCAGCCCCAGGCTGAGGGTCGCACCGGTACCGAGTTGCAAGCTGCACACCGAGTTCCACGGCCAGCAGCCCGAAAAGGGTGGTGAACTTGATGACGGGGTTCATCGCCACCGATGAGGTGTCCTTGAAGGGGTCGCCTACCGTGTCCCCTACCACGGTCGCGGCGTGCAACGGGCTGCCCTTTTCCTTGAGCTCGACCTCGACGATCTTCTTCGCGTTGTCCCACGCGCCACCGGCATTGGCCATGAAGATGGCCTGGAACAGCCCGAACAAGGCGATCGAAATCAAATACCCGATAAAGAAATAGGGCTCGAGGAACGCAAAGCCCAGCGTCGCGAAGAACACCGACAGGAAAATGTTGAACATCCCCTTCTGCGCGTACTGGGTGCAAATCTCGACGACCTTCTTGCTGTCGGCGACCGAGGCCTTCTCGGCGCTATCCAGCTTGATGTTCGCCTTGATGAATTCCACCGCCCGATACGCGCCCGTCGTCACCGCCTGCGTCGACGCGCCGGTGAACCAGTAGATCATGCATCCGCCGAGGATCAACCCGAGCAGGAACGGCGGATGGAGGATCGAGAGCTTGTCGAGATTTTGCGTCAAGCCGTGGGTCAACACGACGATGATCGAGAAGATCATGGTCGTGGCACCGACGACCGCGGTGCCGATCAGCACCGGCTTCGCGGTCGCTTTGAAAGTGTTGCCGGCGCCGTCGTTTTCTTCGAGCAGGTGCTTGGCGCGCTCGAAGTTCACGTCGAAGCCGTACTGCTTCTTGATCTCCTGCTTGATGTTCGGAATCGTCTCGATCACCGAGAGTTCGTAGACCGACTGCGCGTTGTCGGTGACCGGCCCGTAGGAGTCCACCGCGATGGTGACCGGGCCCATGCCGAGGAAGCCGAACGCCACCAGGCCGAAGGCGAAGACCGCCGGCGCAATCATCAGCGGAGAAGCGACGGAGCCGCCGAGTCCCTGCGTGCTGACGCCGTACGCGATGGCCATCAGCGCGGCGATCGCGGCACCCAGCCAGTAGGCGCTGAAATTGCCCGCGACCAGCCCCGACAGAATGTTCAGCGAGGCGCCCCCTTCACGCGACGAGATGACCACCTCGCGCACGTGCGCGGACTCGGTGGAGGTGAAGATCTTCACCATCTCCGGAATGATGGCGCCCGCCAGCGTGCCGCAGGTGATGATCGTCGCGAGCTTCCACCAGAGCGTCGGATCGCCGTTCAGCTCCGGAATGAGCACGTACGACACGATGTAGGTCAGGACCACCGACACGATCGAGGTCAGCCAGACGAGCCTCGTCAGCGGCACTTCGAAGTTCATCGTCGCCACGCCCTCGTAGCTCGCCTTCGACCACACCTCGTTGAGCAGGTAGGAAGCACCGCTCGCGATGATCATCATCACGCGCATCACGAAGATCCAGACCAGCAGCTGGACCTGCACGGTCGGGCTGACGACCGCCAGCAGGATGAAGGAGATCAACGCGACGCCGGTGACGCCGTAGGTCTCGAAGCCGTCGGCGCTCGGGCCGACCGAGTCCCCGGCGTTATCACCCGTGCAATCGGCAATGACGCCAGGGTTCCGCGCATCGTCTTCCTTGATGTTGAAGACGATCTTCATCAGGTCGGAGCCGATGTCGGCGATCTTCGTGAAGATGCCGCCGGCGATTCGGAGTGCGGCGGCGCCCAGCGATTCACCGATGGCGAAGCCGATGAAGCAGGAGCCCGCGTAGTCGCCGGGAATGAAGAGGAGGATGCAGAGCATGATCAGCAGCTCGACGCTGATCAGCAGCATGCCGATGCTCATGCCGGCGCGAAGCGGGATGGCGTAGATCGGATACGGCTGCCCCTTGAGGCCGGCGAACGCCGCGCGCGAGTTCGCGAACGTGTTCACCCGGATGCCGAACCACGCCACGCCGTAGCTGCCCGCGATGCCGATGAGGCTGAAGAGCAGGATGACCGCAACCTTGAACGGCGGGAAGCCGTGCACCTCGGCGCCGGTCACCGGGTCGATCGTCGTCGCCAGCCCGCCGAAGTAAACCGCGCTGATCACGCCGATGAAGACCCAGAGCAGCAGGATGAATTTCCCCTGCGTCACGAGGTAGGTTTTGCACGTCTCGTAAATGAGCTCGGAGATCTCGAGCATCGAGCGATGCACCGGCAGGTTCTTCAACTGGTTGTAGATGACCAGGCCGAAGACCAGCCCGAGAACGCAGACCACGAGACCGCCCATCAAGAGTGTCCGGCCGTTGACCCCCTGGAACGAGACGGAGCCGAGATCGGGAAGTACCAGGTTCGCCTCCCCGCCGCCATGCCTCGCCGGCGCGGGGGCCTGCGACTGCTCGGGAATCGTGGGCACATCCGGCGGCTGCGCCAAGGCCGGCGCGGCGGCCGCGCAGAGAAGCAACGTCACGAGCATGACGGAACGCAGGGACAAGCGGAACCTATGGATCATCGTTTTCTCAAAGCCTCAGTAAGCCCGTTGGGGTCAAACCCAAAAGACAGGATCGTACCAGTCAATCCCGGCAGTTTTCAAGCGAAGTCAGACGCGGAACTCCCCGACCCGATCGGAACCATGGCGCGCGCGCACGCGCGGGGAGAGTGCCATGCCTCCGGTGAGGAAGATGCGAATACCCTGCTCGACCGTGATGTCCGGGTAGGACGCCCGCTCGCGCGGGTAGATGACCACGTCGCCCAGATAGAGGTGGTTGGTTGGGATATAGACGGCAATCATGGCCTCGGTTCCGGCGCCCCGGTCCACCGTGAACTCCTTCGTCAGGAACCCGAGGACGAACCCGCGGCCCGGCTCCTCGACCAGGACCACGCGCTTGAATCCGTATTCGTTATCCGGCGAAAAGGCGACAACCAGCTGCTTGACCGGAGCGTAGATAGTGCGAAACACCGGCACCCGCAGCAGGTAACTCTCGGTCTGCTGCAGGATGCGCTTGCCGATGACGTTGGTCGCCAGCGTGCCTACCACCAGGACCAGCAGCGCCGTGGTGGCGATCCCGAGGCCGGGGACGTCTCGCCCCAGCCACTTCGCGTAGGTCGGCCCGAGCGACCCGTCGATGACCCGGAAGATCCAGACGAGCGTGGCCACGCTGATCACCAGCGGAACGGTGACGAAGAACCCGGCGATGAAACTCCGCCGCAGCCACTGGATCATTTCGTATTAGTGCCGCACCAGCCACGCGACCGTGACCGCCGCCAGCAGCAGTCGATAGTACGCGAAGGCGTCGAGTCGATTGCCCGCCAGGAACCGGAGGAAATACTTGATCGTGAGATAGCCAACGGCGGCCGAGACGATCATGCCAACCGCCATCAGTTCGAGGCTGCCGGGCGCGAGCGACATCTTCCCCAGTTCGAGCCCCTCTTTTGCCGCGGCCGCCATCATCGCTGGAATCGCCAGCAGGAACGTGAATCGGGCGGCGGCGTCGCGCCGCACGCCGAGGAACATGCCCACGGCGATCGTCGAACCGGAGCGCGACATCCCGGGCACCAGCGCGGAGGCCTGCGCGCAGCCAATCAGCACGGCTTCCAGGAACGTGATGTCGTTTTCGCTCCGGCGCCGCTCGCCCAGGCGCTCAGCGACGAGCATCGCGATCGCGCCGATCGTGAGCGTGACAGCGGTCACGGCCGGTGTGCGAAGCCCCTCTTCGATGTAATCCGCCAGGGTCAACCCCACCACGACCACCGGCAGCGTGCCCACGGCGATCAGCCGCATCATCCGGCCCGAAGGCCCCGGATCTGGCGCCAAGGCGACCGGCAGCGCGCGAATCATGGCCGCGATCTCGACGCGGAAGAACGCCACGATCGCCGCCAGGGTGCCGATGTGCAGCGCGACGTCGAAGGCCAGCGCGAAATCGGCCGGCATCTCCCAACCGAAAAACGCCCGCGCCAGGATCAAGTGCGCAGAACTCGAGACGGGCAGGAACTCCGTGAGCCCCTGGACGATCCCAAGGAAAATGGCGGCCGCGAGACTCAACGCTGCGTCGCGCGGATCAGGACGCCCGGCGGCGGCTTGGACGAGTCGTGGCGGCGGTGGCCGTCGGAGGCGCTTGCCCCTTCAGCGGCCGGCCCCCCTGAAACATGATCGCGAGCGAGGCGGCGATGAACACCGTCGAGTACGTGCCGCTAATGATCCCAACCATCATCGTGAACGCGAAGCCCTCGAGCACCTCTCCGCCGAACAGAAACAGGGCGATCACGCTGAGCAGGGTCGTGCCGGCCGTGATGACCGTGCGCGACAGCGTCTGGTTGACGGCCGTGTTCACGATGTTCGCGAGGTTGTCGCGCCGCATCGAGCGCATGTTCTCGCGCACGCGGTCGAACACGACGATGGTGTCGTTCACCGAGTAACCGGTGATCGTCAGCAACCCCGCGACCACGTTCAGCGTCATGTCGTACTGAAAGAACGTGAGGAACGCGAGGGTGACGAGCAGGTCGTGCAAGGTCGCGACGACCGCGCCGACCGCGAAGCTGAACTGGAACCGCAGCGCAATGTACGCAAGGATGCCGGCCATCGCGAGCACGGTCGCCATCAGTCCCTGTTTGCGCAACTGCTCCCCGACGACCGGACCGACGATCGTCACTCGGACTGGCTGCTCCTGGAAGCTCCCGACGTTGCTCGCCTTCAGCGTTTGGATGATGCGATCGGCTTCCTTGCTGAGATCGCCACCCAGTTCTTGACCCGTACGGTTGACCCGGATCATCACCTGGCGTCGGTCGGGAGGACCGAACTGCTGGACAGCGGCGTCACTGAGTGCGCCGCGGATGCGACCGAAATCGGGCGCTTCATTGAACTGCAGGATGACGACCGTGCCCCCCTCGAAGTCGACCCCCTTCTTGAGGCCGCGGGTGCCGATCAGGTACATGCCGGCGGCGACGATGAGGGCGGAGAGCACGATCGCGTGCCAGCGCCAGCGGACGAAGTCGTAGTTCGGATTCTTGAAGATCTGCATAGCTAGGCCCTAGATGCTGATGGTCTGCGCTGCCGTGTGCCGGCGTGACAGCACCAGCTCGAAGAGCGTCTTGGAAACGAAAATCGAGGTGAACAAGTTCGTGAGAAGACCGATCGTCAGCGTGGTGGCGAACCCTCGGATCGGCCCGGTGCCGAACTGGAACAGGAACGCTGCCGCGATGAGCGACGTGACGTGCGTGTCGAGGAGCGTCAGGAAGACGCGGTCGAAGCTGGCCTTGACCGCGGCCTTCGCGCCGCGTTGCGCGGCAAGCTCCTCTTTGAGGCGCTCGAAGATCAGGACGTTCGAGTCGATGCCCATGCCCATCGTAAGAATGAACCCTGCGATGCCCGGCAGCGTCATGGCCGCGCCGAAGTAGGCCATCATGCCGAGCAGGATCACCAGGTTGGCGACCATCGCGACGACGGCGTTGATCCCCGAGAGCTTGTAATACGCCAGCATGAACACGACGACGAGCGCGAGGCCGGAGAGCGAGGCCAGGACGCCGGCGCGGATTGAGTCTGCGCCCAGGGTCGGCCCGATGACGTCCTCGTGCAGATAACTCATAGAAGCCGGGAGCGCGCCAGAGCGCAGGACGAGCGAGAGATCCTGAACTTCCTGGCTGGTAAAGCTGCCGTAGATGCGTCCCTCGTCGGTGATGCGACCGTCGATGCGCGGAGCAGAGACCACCCGGTTGTCGAGGATGATCGCCAACTGCCGGCCGATGTTCTCGCCGGTGACCCGGCCGAACTTGCGGGCGCCGTCGTTGGTCAGCATGAAGCGCACGGCCGGCCGGTTGTACTCGTCGATCGTCGGCTGCGCGCCGCGCAGGTCGCTGCCAGTCACGGCAGAGACTTTTCGCACCATGTAGTGCGAGGTGCCAGCGCCTTCAGTCGCAGCGCCGGTGACGACATCCATGTCCTGCGGTACCTGGCCGCCGTGTGCTTGCAGCAACGCTTCCTTCGATGGCGCCGGCCCGGATTCGACGAGCTTCAGTTCGAGCTGCGCCGTGCTGCGAATGATCTCCTTGGCACGCGCCACGTCGGTGACACCGGGCAGCTCCACGAGCACCTGATCGTTCGCTTCTCCAAACGTCGAGATGTTCGGCTCGGCGACGCCAAGTTCGTTGACGCGGCGATCGATCGTCTCGCGCGCCTGCAGCACCGCCTGGTCCCGCATGTCTTTCTCGACGTTCACCTTCATCGTGAAGTCGTAGCTGCCACCAGCCGAGGAGCTGCGGTCGTACTGCACCGCCAACTGCTCGTCGGCCACGCGCCGGAATTCCGCATCGCGATCCTGCGGAACCCCTTCGACCCGAAAAGACTTCGGCGACGTCAGGGTGACCGACGTCGTGGTGACTCCCGCGGTGCGAAGCGCCTCACGGAGCTGATCGCTCGTCGTCGTCGTGTAGGTCTTGAGCGCGTCATCGGTGTGCACGCGCATCTCCAGGTGCACGCCGCCCTTGAGGTCGAGGCCCAGTTTCAACTGCTTGGCGATCAGCCAGCCGGGTGCCGGCAGGCCGTACCGTGCCGCGAGGATCGGATACACGCCGAGCCCCGTGAACAGGATGAAGACGACGAGGATCGTGACGACTTTCCAGCGAAGGTTCTTGTTCATGATTACGAGTTGCCCGAATCCGCGACCACCGGCTCCTGCCCCTGGTATCCGGCGACCGCCGCGCGCGAGAGTTCGATGCGCACGCGTTCGGCCACTTCAACCTGGAGCGTCTTGTCGGTGACGCGAGTGATCTTTCCGTAGATGCCGCCGGTGGTGACAATCTTGTCACCAACCTTGAGGTTGTCCTGGAACTCCTGAATTTTCTGCTGTCTCCGCTTCATGGGCAACAGAATCAGGAAATAAAAAATGGCGACGACGACGGCAACGGGCAGGATCTGAAAGAGGAAGTTCCCCTGCCCGGGTGAAGCCATGGCCAACACAAACGAATCGATTAAACGAAGCATGTCAAATCTGAGGTCGTCGGGAGAAGGTTTGATGGAACTCCAGACGGAGTTTTTCAAACGTGCCGAACACGATAGCCTCCCTGATCCTCCGCATAGTGTCAAGGTAAAAGTAGAGGTTGTGGATCGTGTTCAGGGTCGCGGCAGTCATCTCCCCCGCCATAAATAAATGACGGAGATAGGCGCGTGAAAAGTTGCGGCAGGTGTAACAGCCGCAGCCGGGGTCAGGCGGCTGCTGGTCCTCGGCATAGCGCGCATTTTTGATGACCAGAGGACCCCGTGCGGTCAGCAGTTGCCCGTTGCGCGCATTGCGGGTCGGCAGAACGCAGTCGAACATGTCGATACCGCGGGCGACCGATTCGAACAGGTCGTCCGGCATGCCCGTACCCATAAGGTAGCGGGGCCGGTCCTCGGGCAGGAGCGGGGCCGTGTGCTCGACGACGTCGTACATGACGTCGACCGGTTCTCCGACGCTCAGCCCGCCGATGGCATAGGCCTCGAACCCGATCTCCACGGTCGCCTGCACGCTCTCGGTGCGCAGGTCCTTGTGCACCCCTCCCTGGACGATGCCGAATTGCGCTTGCCCCGGGTTGGTGACGAGCACCCCGTCGCAATCGCCGCCCCGAATCGCGAGGAGCCGGTCGCGGCCGCGCCGCGCCCAACGCACGGAGCGGCCCATCGCGTCCCGCGCGACGTCACGATCCGCGGACGATGCGGCGCACTCGTCGAGCACCATGGCGATATCCGATCCGAGTTGCGCCTGGATGTCCGTCGCGCGCTCCGGTGTCAGCAGATGCAGCGACCCGTCGATGTGAGAGCGAAATTCGGCCCCCTCTTCACGGATGCGACGCATCGACGCAAGGCTGAAGACCTGGTATCCGCCGCTGTCGGTGAGGATCGGACGCGGCCAGGCGATGAACTTGTGCAGGCCTCCAGCGCGCGCGATCAGGCCATCGCCCGGCTTCAGGTACAGGTGATAGGTGTTGCCGAGGATGATCTCGGCGCCGACGTCCTCGACGTCCCGTGCGGTCACAGCCTTCACCGCACCCCGAGTCCCTACCGGCATGAATGCCGGCGTCTGCACGACGCCGTGCGGGGTCTGCAGCTCGCCGCGGCGCGCGCCGCCGTCGGTCGCGAGCACCCTGAAGCCGAACATCTCGTAAGAGGATAGCGGTATCCTTGAATCGTGAAGCGTCTTCGCGTCGGCGTGCTCTATGGTGGGCGATCCGGGGAGCACGAAGTCTCCCTGGCCTCGGCCGCCGCTGTGTTTGGCAATCTCGACCGGACCCGGTACGAACCGGTGCCGATCCGCATCGACAAGGATGGGCGTTGGGGGCTCGCCGAGCGCCCGCCGCTGACCACGTCGGCGGGTGAAGTCATCGAGCAAGCGCGGCTGGAGGCCGGTCGCCCCACCCGCGCCGGCCGCGAAGTGCACCTCGTGGCGCACCCGAGCGATGCCACCATCGTCTCGATCGATCGCACCCAGGACTCCGACGAGGGCGGTCACGCGATGGTGACCAGCGTCAACCTCGACGTGATCTTTCCGGTCCTCCACGGTCCGTACGGGGAGGACGGTACGATCCAGGGACTGCTCGAACTGGCCAACGTCCCCTACGTCGGCGCCGGAGTGCTGGCGTCCGCGGTCGGTATGGACAAGGGGATGATGAAGGTGGTGTTCGCGGCGCACGGCCTCCCGGTGGGTGCCTACACCGTCATCCGCAAGAGCGACTGGATCGCGAACCGCTCGCCGATCATCGAGACGATCGAGCGCGAGCTCGGGTATCCCGTCTTCGTCAAGCCGGCGAACCTGGGCTCGAGCGTCGGGATCTCCAAAGCCAAGGAACGCACGTCCCTGGGAGAGGCGATGGACCTCGCCGCCAGTTTCGATCGCCGGATCATCATCGAGGCCGCCGTGCCCGATGCGCGGGAGATCGAGTGCGCGGTGCTGGGGAACGACGAACCGACGGCATCGGTTCCAGGCGAGATCATCCCGTCGCGCGAGTTCTACGACTACGAAGCCAAGTATCTCGACGAGGGATCGAAAACCGTCATCCCGGCTGACCTGCCACCCGAACTGGCGGAGCGCGTGCGGCAGCTGTCGGTCGAGGCGTTCCGAGCGATCGACGGCGCCGGGATGGCGCGCGTGGACTTCCTGCTGTCGCGCCAGGACGGCGCGCTCTACGTGAATGAAGTCAACACGATCCCCGGCTTCACGACGATCAGCATGTATTCCAAGATGTGGGCGGCGTCCGGCGTCAGCTATGCGGAGTTGCTCGACCGGCTGATCGCACTCGCCATCGATCGACACACCGCCAAGCAGCAGCTCCGCACGAGCCTGACATGAGCTGGCGGGGCGCCGCACTCCTGCTTGCGGCTGCGATAGCAGCACCCGCGACCGGAGGGGGGCGCTCTGGTGCCGATCTCCGCGGCGTCGACGGTCTCGTTCGCGCCTACGAGGCGATTCTCGAGGCGCGCTTCGACCAGGTCGACGCCGAACTCCGGCGCGCGTGTCCCCCGGCCCCGCGAGAAGCCTGCGAAGTCCTCGCCGCCACGGCCCTGTGGTGGCGCATCCAGCTCGATCCCGACAGCCTCCGGCTCGATCCGGAGTTCTCCAGCGCCGCCGATCGCGCCATTGCCTCCACCGAGGCCTGGGTCACGCGCGATCCCGAGAACGCCGAAGCCTGGTTCTACATGGGAGGGGCCTACGCGGCGCGCGTGCAGTGGCAGGTGCTGCGCAACGAGAAGCTGTCGGCCGCGCGGGACGGCAAACGCATCCTGCGCGCGCTCGAACGGTCGCTCGAGCTCGACCCCGGGCTCGACGACGCGTACTTCGGGATGGGGATGTACAAGGTACTACGCGGACGTCGCGCCGGCGGCGGCCCGGTTTCTGCGCATGCTGATGTTCCTCCCCGGCGGGGATCGCAAACTCGGGCTCGAGCAGATGCTCCGTGCCCGCTCCCGCGGGAAGTTGCTCCAGGGGGAAGCCGAGTACCAGCTCCACATTGTCTATCTGTGGTACGAGCGGCAGACTCCGAAAGCGCTCGAGATCCTGGCCAGTCTGCGCGAGCACTATCCGGGCAATCCCCTGTTCCTCTCAGAGACGGCCCGCATCCAGGACGAGTACCAACACGACATCACCGGCAGCCTCACGTCGTGGCGGACGCTGCTCGCCGCGGCGCGCGAGCAGCGCTCGAACGCGCCGATGCTGGCCGAGGTGAGGTCGAGACTCGCGATCGCCCACTTGCTCGAGCGGCTGCACCAGACTGACGACGCCATCGAGCAGCTCGAGGCCGTCATCGCGCTGAAGCCCCAGGCCCCGTTCGGGTCGCTTCCCCTCGCGTACCTGCGACTCGGACAGGCGCACGACCGGCTCGGCGATCGCGCGGCCGCCGTGCAGGCCTATCGCAGCGCCGCGGCCCTGGCCCCCTCGCCGGATGTCCACGACGTCGGCGCCGCGGCAGCCAACAAGACGCGGCGCGCGCCGGATCTCAAACACACCGAGGCCTATCGACTGTCTCTCTCGGGGTGGCGGATGCTGGAACGGAGCGATGCGGATGGGGCCGCCGCCGCCCTCGAGCGATCGCTGACGCTCAACGGCGGCGACCCCGTCGCGCGCTACCGCATGGGGCGCGCGCTGCAGGCGAAGAAGGACGACAGCGCCTCGCTCCAGCAGTTCGAGGCCACGATCCGCGCGGCGAAGAGTTGTCCGCCGCCGATCCTCGGGCATGCCTACATCGAAGCGGCGCGCCTGCACGAGCGCGCCGGCCGCCGCGACGAGGCGATCTCGTACTACCGCATCGCCTCGACGCTCTTCGGATCCGCCGCCGACACGCGCACCGCGGCGACGCGCGCGCTCGCGCGACTGAAAGCTCCTGCTGCGCGCGCGCCGCGCGACTGACGATCGCTCTCTACAGCTTCGCGCGCGTGACGCCGACACACTGGTGGTGCAGTACTCGCACAATGTGGATTTTCGGGCGCGGATTTTTGACTTTTCAGGCACTTTGTGCTTGACAGTCAACTTTTCTCACCCATAATCTACATCTTGTATGAGGGTGGAGTGCTCAGCCCACCTGTTGTAACCCTCGGTAACCGGTAACAAAGCTGGGCTGCCAAATTCCAAGGAGGAATAATGGCGAAGAAGACTGCGAAAAAGGGCGGCGCGAAAAAGGGCGGGAAGAAGCGCTAGAGCCGCCTGCCGGTCCGGGGGTGTCGAATGATGACACCCCCTTTTTTTTGATGCAGACCTCCCGCTCGCGCGGGAGTTAGCAAACAGGCGGGAGCGCTGACAACGCAGGCCGGCGAGCCGGTTGGCCGCGGCGCTGCAATGCGGAGAGGCTCCTCGCAAGAATCCCACAGTGAAGGGGGGGATTACGCATGGCAAAGAAGACAGCTAAGAAGGGCGGCGCGAAGAAGGGCGGCAAGAAGCGGTAAGAGCCCTTACCCGCGTAAAAGGGGGCGGCCGTCGCCCCCTTGTTTTTTGTACGATCGCTACTGCCAGGCTTTCCCGTCCCAGACCCTGATCCGCTGGATCACATCCCCCTGCTGAATCTGATCGACAACCTCCATGCCCGCCACGACGTGGCCGAAGGCTGTGTACTTCGCGTCGAGGTGTGGCGCGGGGGAATGCATGATGAAGAACTGGCTGCCGCCGGTGTCCTTCCCCGAGAGCGCCATGCCCACCGTGCCGCGCAGGAACGGACGATCGTTGAATTCGTCCCGAATCGTGTAGCCCGGCCCGCCGGACCCATCGCCCCGCGAGTCGCCATCCTGCACCACGAAGTTCGGGACCACGCGGTGGATCGCAAGACCGTTGAAGAAGCCCTTGCGCGCAAGGTTGATGAAGTTGCGGCTCGTCTGGGGCGCATCGACCACCGCCAGCTCGAACTCGATGGTGCCTTTGGCCGTTTCGATGAAGACGTGCGGTGAGTTGGTCGGCGTAATGAGCGACGCGTCCTCGTACGGCGCAGGCGGGTTGCCGGGAGCGGGACGGATCGCGGTGCGATGATCGACGCCTGGTTCGAGCTTGTCGAGCAGTTCCGCGACATGGACCCGAATCGCCCACTCTCGATCGGCGAGGGCAGCCTTCAGTGTCTCGATCGCCTCCGCTCCGCCGTATGACGCGAGCCCGTCGAGCGCCGCCACCCGGGCATCGGGGGAAAGGTCCGGCAGGGAGGTCTTGTAGGCCTCGCGAAGCGCCTCGACGCCCCCCTCGGGTTTGACGCCGCCGATCAACTCGGCCACCACGGCGCGGATGCCGTAGTCCAGGTCCTTGAGCCTCGCGAGCAGCAGCTGCGGAAGGTCCGGCACCTTCATGCGCGCGAGCGCACGAAGCGCCGCCTGCTGCACCCGCTTGTCTTCGTCGTCGAGCATCGCTCGCAGCCGCTCCACGGCGATGTCCGGGGGCAGGGTCGTCAGCACGTTGGCCATCGTGGAGCGGACGGTCCAGTGCGAGTCGGCCTCGAGGCTGGCGAGCACCAGCACAAATATCTCCGGATCGATGGTCGAAGCGGATCGCAGCGCGGCGCTGCGCATCACGGGCCAGCTGTCGGTCACGAGGTCCTGCACAATCGTCAGGCCTGCCGCCCCACGCATCCCACCGAGCGCGGTGACCGCTTCGAGGCGAATGTTTGGATGGGCATGGACGTCCGCGGCCAGCCGCGCAATCGGCTCGACCGCATCGGCCAGCCGGAGTTCGGCGGCCGCCCTGGTCGCCGCGACCGTGACTTCGAGCGGCTGCTTGCCGTCCAGCAGACGAAGGATCACCGGCCCCGCCGTCGGATCCTTCAACCCCCCGAGGCCGCGGACGGCAAACGCCACGGTGTACTTGCCCGGCCCGGACGCCAGCTGGCGCAGCACCATTTGCGCGCGCGGGTCGTTGATGCGCTGCAGCGCAAATGCCACCGGCCACCACCGCGTCACCGTGCTGCCGCCGTCGATGACGGCCGCCGCCAGCGGGTCCCACGCGCCGAGGCGGACGAGCGCAAAGATCGCGAGTCTGAACGCGTCGGCCTCAGGGGCCGCCGGCCAGTTCTCGTCGTCTGGCTGCATCGCCGCGACCGCAGGATGCCGCGCGTAATCGGAGGCCACCTTGCCGACGGCCGCCGCCGCGTCTTTCGCGCCGATCAGGCCAAGCGCTTCGGCCGCGCGGCCGCGAACGAGGGGGGCCGGATCCGCGAGGGCCGTTATCAGCGCCGGCGAAGCCGAGGCGTCGCCGATCAGGCCGAGGCCAAACGCGGCGGTTTGACGAACGTCGGCATCCGCGTCGGCCAAGGTCGCCGACAGCGGCTTCACCCCGTCGGCGAGCCCGACGCGGCCGACCGCGAGCGCCGCCCGCCGGCGAAGTCTCGGATCCGGGTCGTTCAACAGCGCGACGAGGTCCGGCGTGGGTGGTGGAGGCGCCGGAACGACCTTGGGGGCGCGGCCCGTCGTCGGGGGGACCACCACCGGCGCAGGCGGTGGGTCGATCCTCAAGATGCGGCGATCCTCGAGCTGGAGAATCCAGCCCATCTTCTGCTCGTAGGGAATCCCCACCGGCTTTGCGGGGGGCGGCGCCGTGGTCTTGCACGCGCCAATCGCGGCAGCCGCGATGAAACCGAGCGCCGCAACCGTGCGGCGGGATAGCTGGTGCTCACTCATAGGTTCACTGGGGTCGCAGGTCCAACCGTGACTCGGTCGCGGCATCCACGCGCGCCTGGACGATGGTCACGCCGATGCCCGGCCCTTGCGGGACGGCGATCGTGCCATCGGGTCGAACTTCGATGCCGGGTTCGATCAGGTCCGGCTGGAAGTATCGGCGGCTGGCCGCGACGTCTCCCGGCAGCCTGAAATTCGGCAGCGTGGAGAGGTGGATGTTGTGGGCGCGGCCGATGCCGCTCTCGAGCATGCCCCCGTGCCAGACCGGAATGCCGTTCGCGGCGGCCAGGTCGTGCAGGCGGATCGACTCGCCGTGCCCACCGACGCGCCCGGGCTTGATGTTGATGATCCGGCAGGCGCCAGCCTCGATGGCTTCCTGCGCGATCTTGACGGTGTGCAAGGACTCGTCAAGACAGATCGGCGTACGGATCTGCCGCTGCAGCGTCGCATGGTCCCGCACGTCGTCGTAGTCGAGCGGCTGCTCGATCATCATCAGGTCGAATCGATCGAGCGAGGCCAGGTGGGCCGCGTCCTGGAGCTGGTAGGCGGCGTTCGCATCGACCATCAGGGGGATCGAGCCGAAGCGCGAGCGGATCATTTCCACGGCAGCGACGTCCCACCCGGGCTTGATCTTGATCTTGATGCGACGGTAGCCGGCGGCACGTTCTGTTTCGACCCGCTCGGCGAGCTCGTCGAGCGAATCCTGGATGCCAATGGAGACTCCGGACGCGATCCCCGACGCGATCACCGCTTCGTCGCCACCCAGCACGCGGCACAGCGGCAGGTTCTGTTGTTTCGCATACAGGTCCCAGGCGGCCATCTCGACCGCCGCCTTGGCCATGTTGTGTCCGCGGATGCCTTTGAGTGCCGCAAACACGTCACGTGGGTGCGCAAACTCGTGCCCAAGGACGAGAGGCGCAATGAACTCGGCAATGATCGACCACGCCGTCTGCGTTGTCTCCGAGCTGTAGAAAGGATTCGCGTCCGCTACGCATTCGCCAATGCCGATCGCGCCGTCTCCGTGCAGGGTGAGCAGGAGAAACGGCCGTTCGTAGATTCGGCCGAAACTCGTTTCGAAGAACCGGGCAAGCGGAAGGCGCACGAGTCGGAGCTCGATTCGCTCGATTCGCACCCGACAATGCTATAACAGGCCCAGTCTTGGACTTCCGCTACATCGCGATCGAGGGGCCACTCGGACTCGGAAAATCCGTCCTCGCGGACCGTCTTGGCGCGCGGCTCGATGCGACCATCGTCCTCGACGAGACGGAGAACCCGTTCCTGGCCGACATGTATGGGGGCCGGCCGGGCGCGGCATTTCAAACGCAGCTCTTCTTCACGCTTTCGCGCCACCGGCAGCAGACGGCGCTGCGCCAGAGCGATCTTTTCAGCCAGCTCACCGTGTGCGATTACCTGTTCGAGCGCGACAAGATCTACGCGTACCTGAATCTCGACGACAACGAGCTCTTCATCTATCAGCGGTTGTACGGGTTGCTGGCCCAGGACATTCCGGTTCCCGACCTCGTCATCTACCTGCAGAGCCCAACCGACGTGCTCCGCAAGCGGCTTCGGGATCGCGAGCGAGCGGACGCGGACGTGCCCCGCCTCGAAGACGACTACATCAAGGAACTCAACGAGGCCTACAACCACTTCTTCTTTCACTACAACGCCACGCCGCTGCTCGTGGTGGAAACGTCGCAGTTCGATCTGTCCTGGGGCGACGAGGCGGTTGCCGACCTCGAGCGTCAGTTGCGCTCCATGGGCAAGGGCACCCGGTACTACGTGCCGCGGGCCTGACGTTCATGTATTCTGCAAAGCGATGGCGTGGTTCAAGAAGCAACGCAAACCCATAGAGCCGCAGGCAGACCGAAGCCGGGTTCCAGAGGGTCTCTGGGTCAAGTGTCCCTCCTGCTCCCAGATCATCTATAACAAGGACCTCGCCGCCAGTCTCAGCGTCTGCACCAAGTGCGCGCACCACTTCCGGATCAGCGCGGCCGAACGGCTGGCGATGCTCTTCGACGGGACGTGGGAAGAGCACGACAAGGGACTGCGATCGACCGACCCCCTGAAATTCACCGACACCAAGCCGTACCGGAAGCGCCTCGAGACGACGATCGCCTCCACCGGAATGCCGGATGCCGTCATCACGGCCACCGGCAATGTGAACGGCCGGCGCTGCTCCGTCGCCGCGATGGAGTACGGCTTCATCGGCGGCAGCATGGGGGTGGTGGTCGGCGAGAAGATCACCCGCGGCATCGAGCGGGCGATCGATCAACGCCTTCCCGTCATCATCGTGTCGTGTTCGGGCGGCGCGCGGATGATGGAGGGGGCCCTGTCGCTCATGCAGATGGCGAAGATCAGCGCCGCCCTGGCGCGGCTGGACCGCGCGAAGCTTCCCTATGTTTCGGTGCTCACCGATCCGACCACCGGCGGCGTGACCGCCAGTTTCGCGATGCTCGGGGACGTCAACATCGCGGAACCGAAGGCGCTCATCGGCTTTGCCGGCCCGCGCGTCATCGAGCAGACGATCCGGCAGAAGCTGCCCGAGGGCTTCCAGCGCAGCGAGTTCCTGCTCGACCACGGCATGCTCGATATCGTGGTCGACCGCCGCGAAATGAAAGAGACCATCGGCCGCGTCCTCAGGTTCGGCGGCAGCGGCGAGCGCCGGCCCCAGCCTGACCTTCCGGCGGTCCGCGTCGGTGCAGCCGCGGGAGCCGACGACCAGCCGCGTTGACCGCCGATCCGCTCGACTGGCTCCTCGGGCTCGAACTTCTCGGCATGAAGTTCGGCCTCGAGAACATGCACCGGTTGACCGCGGAGCTCGATCACCCCCAACGCCATTTCAAGACCATTCACGTCGCCGGCACCAACGGCAAGGGCTCGGTGACCGCGATGGTCGAAGCCGCATTGCACGCCGCCGGCTACCGCTCGGCGCGCTATACCTCCCCCCACCTCGAACGGTTGGAGGAGCGTTTCGTGGTCAGCGGCCGTGAGATACCGACCGAGGCCCTCCGTGAGTCGATCGCCGTCGTTCGCCAGGCGGTGGCACGGCTGCAACGACAGGTCGACAGCTTCTCACCGACCTTCTTCGAGTGCGCGACCGCGGCCGCCTTCGAGCTGTTCCGGCGCGAGCGGGTCGGCATCGCCGTGATCGAAGCCGGCCTTGGCGGCCGCCTGGACGCGACCAACGTGGTCGATCCCGTGGCGACGGCTATCACGTCGATCGACTTCGACCACGAGGCGTTGCTTGGCACCACGCTGGCGGCGATCGCCGCGGAAAAGGCCGGCATCATCAAGCCTGGCGTCCCCCTGGTCACGGGCCGCCTTGCACGAGAAGCGGAAACGGTGGTGGTTGAAACGGCGGCCCGGCGGAACGCCCCAGTGATCCGCGCCCTGACCATCCCGCCGCAGTTCCAGGACGTCAAACCGGCGCTGAGGGGCGCCCATCAGCGCGACAACATCGCGATCGCGATCGCGCTGCTCGAGACCCTGCGCGGCCTGGGTATCGACGTGCCGGATGTGGCGATTGAATCCGCCATCGAAAACGTCCGCTGGCCCGGACGGCTCGAACACCTCGAGCGCGATGGCGTGTCGTTTCTCATCGATGCGGCGCACAACCCGGCCGGCGCGCGGGCACTGGCGTCCTACCTCAGCGAGATCCAATGGACCGACGCCACGCTCGTGTTCGGGGCCATGCACGACAAGAAGGTCGTCGGCATGCTCGGCTACCTGCTCCCCGTCGTCTCGTCAATCGTGTGCACGTCGCCGCCGAGCCCACGAGCGGAGCCGGCCGAGCGGCTCGCGGAGGTCGTCGCCGAGTTGTCGGGCCGGCCGGTCCATGTCGAACCGGATCCGGCGCGCGCGCTGGCACTCGCCCGCACCCTGTCGAGCCGCGTGGTGATTGCCGGCTCCATCTTCTTGATCGGTCCCCTGCGTGGTATTCTTCGCTGACCGCGCCCTGCCGTCCGCCCTGCTTGCCGTGATACACAAACCCGACCGCGCGCGCTTCGCGATCGCCCTCTGCGCGCTGCCATTCCTTCTCGCGCTCCCGTCGGCGGCGTTCGCCCAGGGGGAGTTCGCGGGCTGCAAATTCTCTCGCTCGCAGCAGCTGACGTTTTCGCAGCTGTCGCCGAATCACCGGCGTCTCTCCGGCACCGTCGACCAGCCGGTGCAGATCGACTGCGACGAGATGCAGCTGTTTGCCGACACCGTCGAGCATTTCAAGGAGGAAGGACGGCTGCTGGCGCAGGGGCACGTGCTGTTTGTCAGCGGCACGAACCGGATTTCAGCCGAGCGGGTGGACTTCAACACCAAGACGCGGAACGGCACCTTCTTCGTGGCGTCCGGTACCGCGATCATGAAGCAAGGCACGCCTCGGGAATCGGCTGGCGAGCAGGAACCCTACGCCTTCTTCTGGGGTGAGGAACTGCACAAGATCGGGCCGACGAAGTACAAGATCGTCCGGGGAGGTTTCACGGCCTGCGTGCAACCGACGCCGCGATGGGAGGTGACGTCGGGTTCGATGGTGTTGAATGTCGACGACTACGTCCTCCTGAAGAACGCGGTGTTCAAGGTGAAGGGCGTGCCCCTGCTCTACGTGCCCGTTTTGTACTACCCGATGGAGGAGGACGATCGCTCGACGGGATTCCTCCTGCCCACCTACGGCACGGCGACGCTGGCCGGGCAACGGCTCAGCAACTCGTTCTTCTGGGCGATCGGCCGCAGCCACGATGCCACCTTCGTGCATGACTGGTTCACGAAGACCGGATATGGGCTGGGCGGCGAGTACCGCTACGTCCTCGGCGGAGGCTCGTCGGGGAACGCGCGGTTCTATCGTCTCAACGAAAAAGGGATCACCACGACAATCAACGGCGTCGAAACGACGACCGACTCCAGACAGAGTTTCACGCTGGTCGGCGACCTGGTGCAGACGCTCGGCAAGGGGCTGCGGGCCCGCGGCTACGCGGACTACTTCTCGAGCCTCGGCAGCCAGCAGAAGTACCAGGCGAACGTCTTTCACGCGACCAACCGGACTCGCCGCTACGGCGGGAACCTCTCCGGGTCGTGGGCCGAATACGTCCTCAACGCCAGCATCGAACAGCGAGACAACTTCGACCAACGCAAAATACTCACCCGTGACGGCAGCCTCCCCCGCGTGAGCCTGTCGCGCGGCGAGCGGCCGATCGGGAAATCGCCGTTCTACTTCGGCGCCACCGGTGAGTACGCGACCTTCGTCCGTAAGACGATCGTCGACGACACGACGATCGTGGACCAGGGGCTGACGCGCCTCGACGTCAATCCCATTCTCCGCATCCCCTTCACCAAGTGGCCGTTCCTGACCGTGAACTCGGTCGTCTCCTGGCGCGGGACGTACTGGAGCGAGAGCCTCGACGTCAACCAGGTGCAGGTCCCCGAGAAGATCGGCCGCTCGTTCTTCGACTTCGTGGCACAGATGCGGGGCCCGGTCTTCCACCGCATCTGGGACAACCCGGACGGCCGCAAAATCAAGCACGTGATCGAGCCCTCGCTCGCGATTCAGCGCACCACGGCGGTGGACGAGTTCGACGAGATCGTCAAGCTGGATAGTTTTGACTACATCGTGGGGGGCGTAACCCGCTACACCTACGGTCTCAACAACCGCCTTTACGCCAAGCGCGAGACCAGCCGCGAGGTGCTGAACATCGGCGTGGCGCAGACCTATTACACAGACGCCCGCGCCGCGCAGTACGACCGGAACTACCAGAACTTCGACACCGCCCCGACGAACTTTTCTCCAATTGCGATCACGGCGCGCATGGCACCCGCGGTTGGGATCCAGGCCAACTTCCGCACCGAGTGGGATCACCAGGTGAACGCCATTCGTACCGTGGCGGCGAGCGGGACGCATCCTCCAAAGCACCTTCCTCCAGGGCGAGGCGGGCTGGAGCTGGCGGCGCGTCATCCCCGAATTGAACGGTTTCGACGAGGCCTCGGCGAATCAGTTCCTGAATGCGACGGCGACCCTGAAGACGCGACGCAACAACTTCGGCGGGACGTATTCGTTCAACTACGACATGAAGCTGGATGAATTCCTGCAGCAGCGCTACATGGTCTATTACAACGCGCAGTGCTGCGGGGTTTCGGTCGAGTACCAGACCTGGAACTTCCAGGGGAGTGTCGTCGGCCTCGCGGTTCCCCAGGACAACCGGTTTAACATTTCCTTCACCCTGGCGGGCATCGGTGCGGTACCGAGTTTCCTCGGCGCCATGTCCGGGCAACAGAACCGCCGATGACGCCCATCGAGGTCCTCGTGACCGGAGGGGCGGGGTTCATCGGATCGAATTTCGTTCGATACGCCCTCGACGCGCATCCGGACTGGCGCGTCACGACGCTCGACAAGCTGACGTACGCGGGACGCCTCGAGAACCTGCACGACGTCATGGACCATCCGCGTCACCGGTTCGTGAAGGGTGACATTGCCGATGCCGCTGTCGCCGCCCCGCTCGTCCGCGAGTCGAACATCGTCGTCCACTTCGCTGCTGAGACGCACGTCGACCGGTCGATCCTGAGCGCCGGCGATTTCATCACGACCGATGTGTTCGGGACGTTCGTGCTGCTGGAAGCGGCCCGCCAGGCGCCAGCGCTTCGCCGATTCGTTCAGATTTCGACCGACGAAGTGTATGGAAGCGTCGCCGAAGGCTCGAGCCGCGAGACCGACGAGCTCCGCCCGCGCAATCCCTACTCGGCCAGCAAGGCCGGCGCTGACCGCCTGGCGTACAGCTACTGGGCCACCTACGGCGTGCCGGTGATCATCACGAGGGCGTCGAACAACTACGGCCCGTATCAGTTCCCCGAGAAGGTCATTCCGCTGTTCGTGACCAACGCGATCGACGACATCCAGGTGCCGCTCTACGGCGACGGCCTGAACGAGCGCGACTGGCTGCATGTTGACGACCACTGTCGCGGCATCGACCTCCTCATCAGCGCGGCACGCGACGGCGAGGTGTACAACATCGGTGGCGGCAATCACGTCAAGAACGTCGACTTGACGCACCGCATTCTCGAGCTTGCCAGAAAACCGGTGTCCCTGATCCGCAACGTCCCCGATCGTCTCGGCCACGACCGCCGGTACTCGCTCGACACGTCGAAACTGCAAGCCCTCGGCTGGGCGCCGCAGATTCAATTCGAAGAGGGGCTCGCGCAAACCGTCGATTGGTATCAGCGAAACGACTGGTGGTGGCGGCCGATCAAGGACGCGGACCCCGCGTTCCGGTCCTACTACGACGCCCAGTACGGCAACCGACGGCCGTGAGCGGCAGCGCGACCGGTCTTCCGCTCGTGACGGGCGCCACCGGCTTTGCCGGTCGCCACCTCGTCGAGCGGCTCCTGCAGTCCCACGACAGCGTCCACGCGTGGTCGCACTCGACGGTCCCGCAACATTCCGGGTCCGGAGACCGAGTCCGCTGGCAGTCGGTAGACATCACGGACCGTGACGCCGTCGAGCGTGCGCTCGCCGCCGCACCCCCGAGTGTCGTCTACCACTGCGCTGGGCTTCCGCACGTCGCTGAATCGTGGGCACGCGCCGGACGCGCCTTGCGAGTGAACGCCTACGGCACGCACGCCATCCTCGACGGCGCGGCACGTCTCGCCACGGAGCCGCTGGTCGTCGTCGTGAGTTCGGCGCTCGTCTATCGCCCGGCGGCCGAAGCGCTGTCCGAGGAGCACCCGATCGGTCCCGTCGATCCCTACGGCGTCAGCAAGCTCGCGCAGGAGATGTCCGGCCGCGGAGCGCGTCGCGCGATCCTGGCTCGCCCGTTCAACCACGCAGGACCAGGGCAATCCTCGGCGTTCGTGACGTCGAGTTTCGCGCGCCAGATCGCGGAAATCGAGGCGGGCCGGGCTGAGCCGATCCTGCACGTCGGGAATCTCGACGCGCGCCGGGACATCACCGACGTGCGCGACACCGTACGGGCGTACGAAGCGCTGGCCTCTACCGGGCGCACCGGCCAGGCCTACAACGTCTGCTCGGGCATCGCCTACCGGGTCGGCGACCTGCTCGAGCAGCTCCTCGCGATGGCGCGCGTTCACGTGCAGGTCCAGCAGGATCCGGAACGCATGCGCCCGAGCGACAATCCCCTGGTGCTCGGCAACCCGTCGAAGATCGCGGCTGAAACCGGCTGGCGCGCCGAGGTGCCCATCGGAACAACGCTCCAGGACCTGCTGAACTGGTGGCGTTCGAGAGTAGCCGCCGCATGAAGCGCGGCGCAGCGCTGTCAGAAGACGCGCGTCAGATCGTCCACGTCTCCGCCGGCCTTTGCGCGTTGCTGCTGCCCTGGCTCACCTGGTTCGAGGCGACGATGGTGGCGGCGGTCGCCGTCACTTTCAACATGTACGGGCTTCACCGGATCGGCGGTGCGCGACTGTTCCGCGCCGACGAGCACGGGCGCTGGCGGGCGAAGTCGGGCATCGTGCTCTATCCCGCTTCGGTGCTGGGATTGTTGCTCCTGCTGCCGTCGCGACCCGACATCGTCGCGGCATCGTGGGGCGTGCTGGCGGCGGGGGACGGGGCGGCGACGCTGATCGGCCGTCGTTCGCCTCTTCGGCCTCTCCCGTGGAACCCGCACAAGTCGCTGGGAGGCAGCCTGGCGTTTGTCGTCTTTGGATCGGTCGCGGCGGTTGGGTTGCTCTGGTGGTGTGCGGACACGATCGTGCCGCCGTCGTTCTGGTGGTTTCCGCTCGTCGCCGGCATCTCGGGGGCGGTAATGGCCGCAAGCGTTGAAACGATCCCGATCTCGCTGGATGACAACGTCAGCGTCGCCGCGACGGCGGCGGCGGTCATGTGGGCGCTGTCGATCGTCAGCGAGGACGCCATTCGGAACTTCGTTCCGCAGGCGGTCGGCGTGCTGCCGATCGCGCTCGGCGTGAACGCCGTCGTCGCCGCCGCGGGTTACTTCGCCCGCACGGTCTCCCTATCGGGCACGCTGGTGGGCGCGGGGCTCGGCACCATCATCTTTCTCTCCACCGGATGGCAAGGGTGGGCTCTCCTCCTCGCCACCTTTGCGGTTGCGGTGATCACCTCGCGGCTCGGCCTGGCGCGCAAGCAGGCGCTGAAGATCGAAGAGGAGCGTGGCGGCCGGCGGGGCGCCGGGAATGCCATCGCCAACACCGGTATCGCCGCCGCCGCCGCGGTGATCAGCGTGACGTCGTACGGGCACGATCCGGCCCTCATCGCGTTCGTCGCGGCCCTTGCGGCTGGCGGCAGCGACACCGTCGCTAGCGAGATCGGAAAGGCGTGGGGTCGCCGCACGTTTCTCGTGCCGAGCATGAAGAAGGTCCGGCCCGGGACGCCGGGCGCGATGTCGCTCGAAGGCACCATCGCAGGGATTCTCGGTGCGCTGTTGCTCGCCTCCGCCGGGGTGGGGCTGGGGCTCATAGACGGAGAGGTGGTGCCAGTGATCGTCCTGGCGGCGACGATCGGAGCCCTTGTTGAAAGCCTCCTGGCCGCCACGCTCGAACGCCGCGGCGTCTTGAACAACGATGTGCTCAACTTCCTGAACACCGCGACCGCCGCTTACGTGGCTATCCGGCTAGCGGAACTCCTGTGAGCGACTCGCGGCTTTCGCTGTGGTTGGAGCTTTCGCGTCCCTTCACGTTGGTAGCCCCCGCGCTGGGGGTCGTATCCGGCGCGATCACCGCGGCAGGGGCTGAGCCGCGCGATGAATGGACGTCCAGCCTGTTCACCTACATGGCGCTGGGCGCCTTGATGGCGGCGGTGTTGAACGCGGCCAGCAACGCGCTGAACCAGATTTACGATCTCGAGATCGACCGGGTGAACAAGCCCGCTCGTCCTCTTCCGAGCGGACGGCTGAGCATTCGTGACGCCTGGCTCTTTACAGGCGTCACCTACGTGGTCGCGCTGGTGCTGGCGTGGATGGTGGCTCCGGGCGGCCGGCATGAGTGCTTCTGGATCGTCATGATCGCGACGATCCTGACGTTCGCCTACTCCTGCCCTCCCCTACGGACGAAACAACGCGGCCTCTGGGCGAACATCACGATCGCAGTTCCGCGCGGCGTCTTGCTGAAGGTGGCTGGCTGGTCGTGCGTGAAGACGATCTTCGGGTTCGAGCCCTGGTTCATCGGCGGCATCTTCGGCCTGTTTCTGCTTGGCGCGTCCACGACGAAAGATTTCGCCGACATGGAGGGGGATGCCAAGGGGGGATGCAAGACCCTACCGATCCTCTACGGCGTGAGGCGTGCCGCCTGGATGATTTCTCCCTCGTTCGTGCTGCCGTTCATGCTCATTTCGTACGGCGCCTTCGCGGGGATCCTCACCGGCAATTTTCTTCTCCTTCAATTGCTCGCCGTCTTCATGACGCTGTACGGCATCTACGTCTGCTACCTCATGCTTCGCCGCCCGGAAGAACTCGCCACCGACGCGAACCACGTGTCCTGGGCCCACATGTATCGAATGATGTTCGTGGCCCAGGTCGGCTTCGCCCTCGCCTATCTGTTCTAGACGGTACCAATGCTGAATTTCGAATGCTGAATGCTGAATGCTGAATTCGAACCTTAATTCAACATTCAGCATTCAGCATTCAGCATTGCCTAGGCGGTAGCCGCCAATTCATAACGGCCGCTCTCGCCGGCGACCTCGATTTCGAACTTTCCGTCGCGGGTCGTCGCGGTGAACGTGCTGCCCTCGTTCCAACGCTGGCTGATCGGCAGCTTGATCTTCGACTCGATCACGCGCTTCAGGAAGCGGGCGCCATAGGCCAGGCTGTAGCCGTCGCTCACCAGCTGCTCCAGCGCTTCCGGGGTCACGGTCAGCGTTCTACCGCTGCGCGTCAGCGAGCGGTGGACCTTCTCTATTTGCTGCAGCGCGATCTGCCGCACTTCATCCTTGGACAGCGGGCGGAAGATCACCACCTCGTCGATGCGGTTCCGGAACTCCGGCGTAAAGCGCCGCTCGAGTTCGCGGCTGATTTCACCCTGCACCTGTTCGACGCCGACCTGCTTCGAATAGAAGCCGAGCGGGCTGCTCAATTTGCGGAAGCACTCCGACCCGATGTTCGACGTCATGATCACGATGGCGTCGCTGAGATACACGCGCTTGCCGCGCCCGTCGGTCACCCAGCCTTCGTCAAACGCCTGCAGGAACAGGTTCAGCATGCTGGGGCTGGCCTTTTCAACCTCGTCGAGCAGCACCACCGAGTACGGGTTGTCCTTCAACTGGTTGGTGAGGATGCCGCCACGTTCCGAACCCACGATCCCCCGTGGCATGCCGATCAGCTTGTCGACCGCCACAGCACCGTCCTGGTACTCGGACATGTCGACGCGCACCATCTTTTTCTCGTCGCCGAACAGGAACTCCGCCACTGACTTTGCCAGCTCGGTCTTGCCGACACCAGTCGGCCCCAGGAACAGCAGCACGCCGTCCGGCCGATCGAAACCGTCCTTCAGCGGGCCCTTGTTCAGCACCAGCCGACGGGCGACCGCGTCGATGGCTTCCCGCTGGCCCACCACGCGCTTCTGCAGGCTCGCCTCGATGTCGCGGAACCGGTCCGTCACATCGCGGAACACCATGTCCTCCGGAATCCGCGCGATCTTCGAGATCACGTTGACGACATCGGCGCCGGTGACTTGATAGCGACGGCCGATTTCGGCCTTCACGGCGGCGGTGTCGAGCCAGCCGATGACCTTGTCGGGGAGCTGCAGGTGCCGCATATAGCGCGGCGACATTTCGAGCGCGGTTTCGATCGCCTCGTCGGAGATCCGCACCGAGTAGTTCCGCTCCAGGCGCGGCCGCAGGCTGTAGAGGATCGTGCGCGTCTGCTCGATCGACGGTTCCGCCACGTGCACCGGGCGGAAGCGGCGAGCGAGCGCTTCGTCTTCCTGGATGAACTCCTTGTACTCGCTGGTCGTCGTAGCGCCGACGATGCGCACTTCACCGCGCGCCAACACTGACTTGAATACGTTGGCCGCATCCGAAGGCGCGCCCAGCGCCGAACCGGCGCCGATCATCGTGTGCACTTCATCGATGAACAGGATCAGGTTCGGCCGTTCCTTGATCTCGCGAATCACGTTCTGGATTCGGTCTTCGAACATGCCCCGCAGCATCGTCCCCGCCACAATCGTGTTCATCTGCAGGTTGACGATCTGGCAGTCGCGCAGGCGGACGGGCACCTTCTCGGGCTCGAACTCGATGCGACGCGCGAGGCCTTCCGCGATCGCGGTCTTCCCAACCCCCGGCTCGCCGAGCAGCAGCACGGAGTTCGCGCGCTCGCGGTGGCAGAGGATCTCGAGGACCTGGTCCATCTCGTAGTCGCGTCCGAAGACCGGTGGGATCTTGTCCTGGCGCGCCAGCTGGTTGAGGTTGGTGGCGAAGTGCTTCAGGAACGGCGGCAGCTCGAAGCGCTTCTTCAAGCGCTCCTCGCGCAGCTCGTGATCGCGCATGCGCGTCGCCAGCCGCGACACCAGCGTCTCAGGCTCGATCCCGTGGCGGCGGATGATCGAAACCGGGATTCCCTGCGTCTCCTCGAAGATCGCCGAAAAGAGGTCGGTCGCCTCGATCGTGTGGCGCCCGGACCGGCTGGCGTGCAACAGCGCCAGCTTGAAGAGGAGCTTGGTCGAAGGCGCCACGCGGAGGTCCCGTCCAGGGACGTTCGGCAGCAGCCGCAAGTGCTCTTCGAGCGCCTGGAGAATCTCGTGGGGATTCAGCTCCAGGTCTCTCATGACATGACAGAACGTGTCCCATTCGACCTGGGCGAAGCCCAGGCAGACGTGCTCGTTGGTGAGCAACGCATGGTCGCGCCGCCGCGCTTCGTCAAGGGAGCGGTCGATGACACGCTCAGCTGACTCAGCCAGTTTGTTCTGCGGAATGTCGAAATCCTCCACGACGTCCTCCAGCGAAGCCGATCCTGCGGTGGTCACAGCAATTACTGATCCAGCGCCGACGCAGCCAAGTAAGGGCCGATGGTGCAGCGATTTATGGGAACCGAGGACGTTATGCGGTCCGCGCGCCATCCCTGGTGAGGGGATGGCGTGCCACTGAAGGGTGGAAAGGATTACTTAGGTCGCAGCCTACCGAATGGTGCCGAGCAATGCGCTGACGCGGGCAGCGGTCGGGGGATGGGTGCTAAAGAGCGACATCAGCCCGCCTCCGGAAAACGGTTTCATGATGAACATGTGCGCCGTCGCGGGATTGGCGTCGAGCGGCACCCGCTTGGCGACCGCCTCGATCTTTTGGAGTGCGTTTGCCAGTCCGTACGGGTTTCCCGCGATCTGGGCGCCGGTCGCGTCGGCGGCGAATTCGCGCGAGCGCGAGATGGCGGCCTGGATCAACATCGCCGCCATCGGCGCCAGGATCATCATCGCGAGAAGGACGATCGGGTTGCTCCCCTCTTCCCTATCGTCACGACTGCCACCGAAGAACATTGCGAAACGAGCGAACATCATGATGGCGGCCGCGATCGTTGCCGCCACCGAGCTGGTAAGGATGTCGCGGTTCTTCACGTGCGCCAGCTCGTGAGCGATCACCCCTTCGAGTTCACTCTCGCTGAGGGTCTGAAGGATTCCTTGAGTCGCCGCCACGGCGGCGTGCGACGGGTTCCGCCCGGTCGCAAACGCATTCGGTGACGAGTCGGGGATGATGTAGACCTTCGGCATCGGCAAGCCCGCGCGCTGAGCCAGCCGAGCGGTCATCTGGTGGAGCGGGTGTTCGGGGCCCACCTGCTGTGCCCGATACATCCGGAGGACGATCTTGTCCGAAAACCAGTACGAGACGAAGTTCATCAGTACTGCAATGCCGAAGAAGACCATCAGCCCGTCGGCGCCGCCCACGAGCTCGCCGATGACGAGCAGCAGGCCGCTAAGCACGCCGAGCAGGAGTGCAGTCTTCAGTCCGTTAGCCATATCTGTATATTACCCGTTGACCTTCTGCATGAGGGCCGCGAGAAACGCCGCGCGCCACGGCAGGTCTGCGATGACGACGTGTTCGTGGAGAGCATGCGCACCATCACCCTCGGGGCCAAGGCCGTCTAATGTTGGAACACCGAGGGCGGCGGTGAAATTCCCGTCCGATCCGCCGCCGGTCGCTCCCTCAGCAAGCTCCCGTCCGAGTTCGGCCGCCACCGCGCGCGCCTGTTGATAAAGACGAATTACACCCTCGGTCCGTTCGAGCGGCGGGCGTTCGAAGCCCCCCTCGATCTCCATCCGCACGGCGCTGTTGTGGGGGCGGAGCGCGCGCACCGCCGCTTCGATGCGCTGCGCGTCTTCGCTGCTCGGCACCCGGATATCGATGACCGCGCGCGCTTCCTCGGCGACGACGTTCCCGCGCGTACCGCCCGTGACGGTGCCGACGTTGACGCTGACGCCGCGATCCAGGTCGCGCAGGCGCTCGAGGGCGACGATCTGGTGGGCGAGCTCGTGGATCGCGCTCGCCCCCTTGCGTGGATCGATCCCGGCGTGCGCGGAGACCCCATGCACGGAGAGCGTGAACTCTCCGCATCCCTTGCGCTGGGTCTTGACGGCGCCACCGGGAAGCGACGGCTCGAGGACCAGCACCGCGTCGCTGGCGCGGGCTTCCGATTCGATCAACGCCCGCGACGTGGTGCTGCCGACTTCTTCGTCGGTCGTCCACAACATGACGATCCGTGGAGTGGCGCCCGCGCTGACCGCCGCCTGGACCGCCAGCATCGCGACCGCGATCGACGCTTTCATGTCGTAGACGCCCGGTCCGTACAGGCGCCCTCCCTCCTCGCGGATCGGCATACGATCGAGTTGGCCCACGTTCCAGACGGTGTCGAAATGCCCGAGCAGGAGGACCTGCCGCGGACCGCCGGCAAATTCGGCCCGGACGTGATCCCCGCGGTCCGTTTGCGGGAAGCGCGTGACCGTTGCGCCCATGTCCTCGAGCATGTGGACCACCGCAGCGCCGCATCGATCGACCGCGGCCTTGTCGGTGCTCGGCGACTCGAGCCGGACGAGCGTTTCGATCGTCGAGCGCAGCAGCATTTGCTGCGACGCGCAGAATCCGAGCAGGTCGTGCATTCCCTATAATAGAAGGATGGGTCTGAGGCTCGCGGGTATCCTGGCCTTCGCGGTGACCGCCACGGTCGCATCGGCACAGGTCCCCAAACCGTTTCCGAAACCGGCGCCGCCGGCACCCGCGACTCCCGCGCCACAACAGCCGCCGGTCGGGCCGCCGCCTGAACGGGCCGCCGCCGTGCCGGCACCGCCCAAGGACGCCAGCGAACCTCCGCAGGGGGCCCTCGGTGTCGCCATCTACCCGGCCGCGCAGTTCATTACTTCGTACGATGCGGGCCGCGGACAACGGTATTTCCTCTATGGAACGTCCGCTCCCTTCGCCGACATCGTGCAGTTCTACCGGAACACGCTGAAGCAGCGCGGCGAACTCGTCTTCGAGGCGCCCCCCGTGCACCAGTTCGACATCGGCCGCTTCCGCGAGGAGACGATGGCGTTTCCGCCAAGCGTGACGGTGAAGGACTACACGTGGGGCGGTTCGCTCGGGTACCTGAACCCGAAGCGCGGCGCGCAGCCGCAGCGCTACCCGACGATCATCCAGATCGTGCCGAATCCGCCCGGCGCGCCTAAGTAAGACTGAAGGTCTCGCTACCGGATATTGAACGTGGTGGTCATCATCGTTCGTATGGGAACGACGCGCCCATGCTGACGGGCCGGCTCGAATTCCCACCCGCTCATCGCGCGCAGTGCCTCGAGCTCAAAGGGAATCGCCGGGCTCTTGACGATCCGCAGGTTGGTGAGGCAGCCGCGCCGTGAAACCCACCCTTCCACGACCACGAACCCCGAGATGCGCTTCCCCTGCATGTCCCGGGGGTATTGCGGCCTGACATCCTTGATCTTCCTGGGAGCCGTTCCTGGAGACGGCGTGGTCGCCGTTTTCCGGTCGGCGTCGATCTCCTCGGTGCATTGCGCAAACGCGCGCGAGAACGGCACGACGACCCACTGCTGGAGCCCGTCGCCGACCGGCTGATCGTCCTCGGCCAGCGTGGTGCGGCCAATGGCGGCCAGCACGGACGCGCATGGCTTCGACAGCTTGCCCTTGTCGATCTCGACGCGACGCGGCCGGCCGTCACCGCTGTAGGTGATGCGCACGGCGCCGAAGCGCGGCTCGTCCTGGAGGGGGCATTGCGCGGCTGCCGCCAGACCGGAGAGCAAGCCCGGGAGCCACACGTCGACCGCGCGCGAGAACATCAGGTCATTGGGGGCGGCGGGAACAAATGGTTTCGCCGCTCGCTCGTGCCAGGCCTTCACCGCGTCGGCGACGCCGCTTCCCAAGCGCTGGGCGGCTGCCTGCGCAGGGTCACTGGCGCTACTGCCACGCAGGAAGAGAAGCGCGCGGGCGAGTTCGGCACCCGCACGGGGATCGGTTTCCGTCTCGAGCGCCGTGGCGACAGCCTCCGCGAGCGGCGCGACGGTGAACACCCCGACGACGCGAGCGCCGGCCGCGCGAACGTTGGCGTCGGGATGCGCGAGCGCGGCGGCGAGCAGTTTCTCGTCGACGCGCTCGGCGTCAATCGACAGGATGACCGAAGCAGGGGTGAGAGGCGGCGGCTGTTGCGCGAACAGCGCCGCCAGGAGTCCCACGAGCAAACTCGCCGCTCGCATTACCGCGCATCCTACTCCGTTTCTTACTTCTTCTCCGCCTTCGGCATCTCGATCTTGCTCACGGTGATCTTGCCGTCCTTGATCTCGCCGGTCAGCATCACTTCGTGTCCGGCGTGCTCCTTCAGCGCGGCGAACGACTGGTTGGCGATCGGGATCGCCTTCTCCTTCGTCAGGAACACGTACTCGCCGCCGCCTTTAACGCACTTCTCGACGCAGGTCTTGTGATCGACGGCCTTATCGCCGTGCTTGCCGGCCTCGTGCTTCATCGCGCACATCGAGTCGCCGATCGTGCCCTTCCAAGTCTCTTCAGCGCGCGCCACACCGGCGCCCACCATGGCCATGACCGCCACGAGCAGAAACACTTTCTTCATTTTCACTCCTCCAAAATTGAGCGTTCGCAGCTATTCCGCCTTGAGATAGATCGCCGCGCCCTTGTCGCGGAACTCCTTCGATTTCGCCTCCATGCCGTCCGCCGCCATCTGGCGCACCTGCTGGGTGAGCTCCATCGAGCAGAATTTCGGGCCGCACATCGAGCAGAAATGCGCCACCTTCGCCCCTTCGGCCGGAAGGGTGGCGTCATGGTACGCGCGCGCCGTCACCGGGTCCAGTGAGAGGTTGAACTGATCCTCCCATCGGAACTCGAACCGCGCCTGCGACAGGGCGTCGTCCCACGCCTGTGCCCGGGGATGTCCCTTCGCCAGATCGGCGGCATGGGCGGCGATCTTATACGCGATCACGCCCGCCTTCACATCATTCCGGTCGGGCAGGCCGAGGTGTTCCTTCGGCGTGACGTAGCAGAGCATCGCGGTCCCGTACCAGCCAATCTGCGCGGCGCCGATCGCCGACGTGATGTGATCGTATCCCGGGGCGATGTCGGTCGTCAGTGGCCCCAGCGTGTAGAACGGCGCCTCGTCGCACCATTCCAGCTGCTTCTCCATGTTCTCCTTGATCAGGTGCATCGGCACGTGGCCGGGGCCCTCGTTCATGACCTGCACGCCGTACTCCCACGCGATGCGCGTCAGTTCACCTTGCGTCTTCAGCTCGGCGAACTGCGGTTCGTCGTTCGCGTCGGCGATCGACCCGGGACGCAGGCCGTCGCCGAGCGAGAACGACACGTCGTAGGCGCGCATGATCTCGCAGATCTCGCGGAAGTGCGTGTAGGTGAAGTTCTCCTGGTGATGCGCGAGGCACCACTTGGCCATGATCGATCCACCGCGCGAGACGATGCCGGTTAACCGCCGCGCCGTCATGGGGATGTAGCGAAGCAGCACGCCGGCGTGGACGGTGAAGTAATCGACCCCCTGTTTCGCTTGCTCGATGAGGGTGTCACGGTAGATCTCCCAGGTGAGATCCTCGGGCCGTCCGCCCACCTTTTCAAGCGCCTGGTAGATCGGCACGGTCCCGATCGGTACTGCCGAATTCCGCACGATCCACTCGCGCGTTTCGTGGATCTGCTTGCCGGTGGACAGGTCCATCACCGTGTCGGCGCCCCAGAGTGTTGCCCAGCGCAGTTTGTCGACTTCTTCCTCGACCGACGATGAAACCGCGGAGTTGCCGATGTTGGCGTTGATCTTCACCGCGAAGTTCCGGCCGATGATCATCGGCTCGAGCTCCGGGTGATTGATGTTCGCGGGAATGATGGCGCGGCCGCGTGCGACTTCCGAGCGAACGAACTCGGGATCGAACCCTTCACGCACGGCCACGAACGCCATCTCGGGCGTCACGGTTCCTCGTCGCGCATGCTGGAGCTGGGTCACATCCTCGCCGCCGCGCCGAGCGGCGATCCATGGCTCGCGAAGCCTGGGCAGCCCGCCGCGCACGTCGTGCCCCTGCGGACCGCTGGTGTCGTAGACGCGCACCGACTGCCCGTTGGTCAACGAGACTTCGCGCATCGGCACGTGCACGCCGTGCTCTTCGACATGGACCTTCCGGGAGTTCGGGAACGCGTCGAGCGAAATCGGAGGCCTGCAACGGCGGGAGCGAAGGGCGCGGAGGCATGATCCAGTGATCTTACCGCGACAGTTCTCGCAGTAGGGACGCGGCCCGCTCGAGCACCTGCCGATCGTCCGCAGGCAGCGCCTGCAGCCGCGCCGCGAGCTGGCGGACGCGGCGGCCGCGGGCGACGCTCATGAGCTTGCGTCCCTTCGCGGTCGCCCGGAGGATCGCCGCGCGCGCGTCGCTGGTGTCCGCCGCTCGCACAATCAGGCCCTCGCGCTCGAGCGCCGCGACGATCGGGGTAATGGTCGGGGTCTTGACCTGCTCGGCTTTCGCGAGATCGGAAATGCGCATGGGGCCGCCGAACACCACGACGGAAAGCGCCGACAAACGCGCCGGCCCCAGGCCTGTGGCCACGTCCTCCTTGCGGAGCCGGCGCAACAGGTGGATGGCGGCCGAATGCAGCTGATCAGCCAGCGACTCGACCGGATCTTCCTTTGCGCTTGCGTTGCGAGGCATGCCGGCAGTATAACTCCATTTAGTTAGGTGTCCTAACTAAATGCTGAACGGAGGCTGTCCATGGATCCGAAGTCGGAAATTCTGAATGCGTTGTATCAGGGCAAGCGCGACGAGGCCGGGCGCCTCGGCGATGCGGCCGCAACCCTCACCGTGTGGGAGGCGGCCGCGCTGAACCGTACGGGACCACTAGGCGAAGCGCTGTCGTCCGATCCGTCATTGGCGACGGCTTACGCGCCCGACGGCCACACCGCGCTCGGTCTTGCCTGCTTCTTCGGCGCGCCGGCCGCCGTTCGCGTCCTGCTCGAGCGCGGCGCCGACGTGCACGCCGCGTCGCGGAATCCCATGAATGTGCAGCCGCTGCACGCCGCGATCGCGGGGCGCAACACCGAAGCCGTCTCGCTGCTGCTCGAGCGCGGCGCCGACGTGAACGCCCGCCAGCAGGTCGGCTACACGCCGCTGATGGGGGCGGCCGCCGCCGGGCGCGAGGACCTCGTTGATCTACTGGTCGCGCCACGGCGCGGACCCAGCGCTCCGGAACGACGAGGGCAAGAGCGCGGCCGACGTCGCCCGCGACCACAAGCACGAGGCACTCGCCGAGCGCCTGCAGGGCGCCCACGCGTAAGGCCCTGTCCGGCGGTGGGACGGATCGTGCCACGGGCGGACGCGTGCCGGCCCAGGGCTGCGCGCCGGGATCGGGAATCCGGCCGAAAACATGGGGCAAGGCAGCCGCCCGGCGGTGGCATATCCCTCGCTACCGCGAGTCGATATGAGAGCCGTCGTTCAAGACCTGCGGTACGCGCTGCGCAACTTCTGGCGGGCCCCGGGCTTCTTCGCCGCGGCACTGCTGACGTTGGGGATTGGCACGGGCGCCAACGCCACGGTGTTCAGTTTCCTCAACGCGCTGCTCCTGCGGCCCGTGCCAGGGGTCGCTGATCCGGGCTCGCTCGTGTCCATTTACACGAGCGACTACAGCAGCGGACCGTACGGCGACTTCTCCTATCCCGACTACCTGACGGTCAAGCAGGACGCGCCGGCGGTCCGAGATATGGCGGCCTACACCGAGGGCTCGGCGCTCATTCGGGCCGGCGCCACGGTCGAGCGCGTGCGACAGATGGCGGTCTCACCGGAATTCTTCAGTCTGCTCGACGTGCGACCGGCGGTCGGGCGCATGCTGGCCGATTCCGACTTCAACCGCGCGGCTCCTGGTGTCGTGATCGGCGACGGCTTCTGGCGGCGCGCCTTCGAGGCGGATCCCGCTGTTATCGGGCGCACGATCGTCATTGATGACGTGCCGCATACGGTGGTCGGGATCGCCCCGGCACGTTTCACGGGATTGACGATCGCCGGCTTCGACATCTGGACTCCTCTCGGCGAGAGCATCGCCCCGACGAGCGACCGCGACGACCGCGGGATCAGCGTTATCGGACGCCTGGCGGACGGTGCATCCGTCGACGCGGCGAACACACAAGTCACGGCCATCGCCGCGCGGCTCGCGCAGGACTATCCGGAGACGAACCGCGGCACGCTTCAGAGTCCGGACACAGCCCGTCCAATGCTCGTCGTCCCGCACACGCGGATGCCGGCCGAATTCCGCGGGCAGGTGCTCGCGCTGGGCGGCGTGCTGATGGCCGCCGTATTCCTGGTGCTGCTGATTTCGTGCGCCAACGTGGCGAGCCTGATGCTCGCGCGCGCGACCGCACGCCGCCGCGAGGTCGCGATTCGTCTGGCGCTGGGCGCCGGGCGCCGCCGGGTGGCCCAGCAGATGTTCACCGAGAGTCTCGTGCTCGCGGCGGGCGGGTGCATCGTCGGCATCTTCTTCGCTCTGTGGACGGCCGATGTGCTGCCGTCATTCTTTCCGGCCGAACAGGCGCAGTTACTCGACGCGGCGGTTGATATCCGCGTCTTCGCGTACACGGCGTCCGTCTCGCTGCTGGCCGCGCTGCTCTTCGGCATGGCCCCGGCCATCCAGGCGGTCCGGACCCCGTCCAGCGCGTCGCTCCGTTCGAGCGGCGGCGCCGCCACGGCACGCAGCGGGGGCCGCGTGCGCCGTTCACTGATCGCGGCACAGATCGCGCTCGCCACCGTCCTGCTCGTCTCGGCTGGGCTGCTGGTGCAGAGCCTCGTCCACTCACTCTCGGCCGACCTCGGGTTTGCCGCGAAGCATGCGCTGCTCGCGTCGGTCGAGTTGCCGCACGCCCCCGACACTGGCGAGAGATCCCTCCTCGAGTTCCAAGCGGCGCTCGCACGTGTCCGCGCGCTGCCGGGAGTGGAGTCAGCCACGCTCACGACAGCGCTTCCGCTGGCCCGCACGTCGCGGCGGGGATTCCGCGTCGAGGGTTACGTGCTCCGTCCAGGCGAGGAGCGTGAGTTCCCCTATCTCGTCGTTGACCACGCCTACTTCCCTACCTTCCAGATCGATGTGCTCGACGGACGGGCCTTCGACGCCCGCGACGATCGGCGCGCCGCGCGTGTGGTGATGGTGAACGCGTTGTTCGCCGAGCGCTATTTCGCGGGTCAGCGCGGTCGGCAAGCGGATCACCGATTCACGGGGGACGGCGCTCGAGGTGATCGGTGTCGTACCCACGGGGAAGTACCGCACCGTGCACGAGGTCGTGCCGATGGTCTACTACCCCTTCGCGCAGGAACCCCAATCGGCGATGTCGCTCGTCGTCCGCACGGCCGGCGATCCGATGCAGCATGCGGCAGCCATCCGTGCTGGCGTGAGCGAAGCCGCCGCGGATGCCGCAGTGTATCGGGTGCGCAGCCTGGACGCGCACGTGGCGGAAGCGCTCGGCGGCGAGCGTCTGACCGCGGCGCTCGTCTCGACGTGCGGAGGCATTGCCATGCTCCTGGCGCTGATCGGGATCTACGGCGTGGTCTCCTACGCGGTGGGCAGCCGCACGCGTGAAATCGGCTTACGCGTAGCGCTCGGCGCAGCGCCGCGCGCGATCGTGCGCCTCGTGCTTCGCGAAGGCGTCGGCGTGCTGACGGCTGGTCTCGTGATCGGTCTTGCGGGTGGAGCAGTAGCCGCGAGACTCCTTCAAAGCATGCTCTACGGCGTCAGGCCCCTCGACCTCGCCACGTTTGGCGCGGTGGCCGGCGCGCTCGCGGTCACGGCCGTACTGGCCGCGTCGCTGCCCGCGCGACGGGCACTGGCCGTCGACCCCATGGTCGCGCTGCGCCACGAGTAACCCCCGCCCCGCGCGTCTAGGGTCGCACCTGGCAGCACGTTGCGGGGCAGCAGTCATGCAGTCTGCGAGCTCCCGTTCGCGCCGTGGAAAATCGGACTCTCCGGCGATTACCTTACGATCCGGCCGCGGCTGGGGTTTTCACAGGGCCGGTGAACGATCATTTGGATGAACGGATAATTCGAAGGGCAGTGGCGAAACAGCGCCGCGTCCGGACGGACCGCCTCCGAGTCCGATTTAAGTCCTTCGCTCTCACGGCGCTCAAAGGTCGCTCGCAGACCGCATGCCTGCTGCCCCGCTGAAACCACGCTGCCCGAGGACCCTGTCGCACCGTGGCGGGGCCACATCAGTCTGTCGGCGCAGTCCGGCCAGGCCGGTGCGTCAGTTCGAAAACGACATCGTAGGCGGTCCGAGCCGCGGCGCCGCTGTTTCGCCACTGACGCCGGAGCCTACCCGTACATCCAACTGATTGTTGGCTGTCGCATGAATAACCCCAGGCGACGCGGGGATCGTGAGGTAATCGCCGGAGATGTCGTTTTCCGGCCGTCCGGCCGGAGCGCCGACGGACTGATGTGGCCACGCCGCGGTGCCACGGCGCGAAAGGGAGCTCGCAGGCCGCATGCCTGCTGTCCCGCCGCCTGGCTGCTCGAATCAGTGGATTGGCCGCGACGTGTAATGCAGGACGGCCAATAGCCCCTGAAGGACGGCCAGGACGGCAATGAGCGCCGGGCGCCAGGCCGGCGGCGTGACGGTCGCCAGCCACAAGTGCAAGGGAAAGAGCACTGACGTAAATCTGCCGAGCGACGTCAATCCGCCAACCATGATCGGCGGCACGAGATTGACGGCCACGAAAAGCGCCATCGGGATGCCGAAGCGCCTCAGGATCGGAATCACCAGGCTCAATGCGAGGAGCCCGGCGAGGGCGTTCAACGCGTCGTACGGCCGCAGGGCGAGGAATCCGGAAAGGCCGAGGGCCATGACCGACGTCGCCACATCGGTCGCGGCACCGGTGAGCCCGAGGAACGCCCGTCCCCACGCCCTTTGCGCCGAAACCCACAGCAAGGGGTCGCCCGAGAGCGACCATAGGTACGCCGCATAGAGGCCATGGCCGACAAGGGGGCCTGCTGCTGAAAGCCATGCGAGACGAGCGCGAGGCTCGGTGGGATTGCGCCGGTTCAGCCATGAGATCGCGACGAGTGGAATCGCCAACAGGAGGCCGTTGGGACGTACTAATCCGACGAACAGACCCCACAGGAACGTGCGCCAGGGCTGCCCCTGCGAGGCGCTCCACAGCGCGGCCGCACAGCCAAGAAGAAAAAACGACTCGGTGTAGACGCCGCCGAAGAAGAGTGCGAACGGATAGGCTGCGAGGAGGGCCACCGTGGTTGCCGCAACATCGGCGCCGTGCGTCTCTGACAGCCGGTAGACGAACACGGAGGCGGCGGCAAAGGCCACGATCGACAAGAGCACGCCGATCCACGCCCACGCGGCGGGTGTTCTCGGAAGACGCAAGACCCGTGCGACCGTGCCGAGCGCGAGCGGATACGCCGGAAAGAAGGCAACGTTGTGTTGCCTGATCTCGCCAGTGCCGCGATAGGTATACCCGCGTGACGCGATGCTGATGTACCAGCCAGCATCCCAACGGATGGGCAATTCGCGGAGGGCCGTTTCCGCCGGCTGACGCTGCTCTGGAACCGGCGCCTCGATCGTTGCCGTCGCCAGGAATCCGACCGCCAGGACGGCCAGCCTGATAGCTACGGCCGCGGCAAGGACCCGCAGCACGATCGCAGTACCCGGATGTGTGGGGCGAAAGCGCCACTTCACGCCAGTTTCCGCAAGATGAAGCATTTCAGATAGAAGGTTTCCGGCACGGTCATCAGGACCGGATGGTCGCGCCCCTGCATCCGTTTCTCGACCACCGTGACCTCGGCCCGCGCGTCGGCGACGGCGGACGCGATGATATCGGCGAAGGCCGCTTCCCCGACGTTGTACGAGCAGCTGCACGTGACCAGGTAGCCGCCGGGAACGAGCAGTTTCAAAGCGCGGAGGTTGATCTCCTTGTATCCCGACAGCGCCTTGGGGACCGATGCCTTGTTCTTGGCAAAGGCCGGCGGATCGAGAACGATCGTGTCGAAACGTTCGCCGCGGCGCTCCAACTCGCGCAGCTCGTCGAACACGTTCATGGCGCGGGCATGGACGTTCGTCAGCCCGTTGCGCTGCGCGTTCGTGCGGATCCTGGCGACGGCATCCTCCGAAATGTCGATCGCGGTCACCTCGGCGCACTGCGGGGCGAGCGCCAGGGCAAACCCGCCGTGGTAGCTGAAGGTGTCGAGGAGCCGGCCGCTCGCGTAGCGCATCGCCGCTTCGCGATTCTCGCGCTGATCGAGGAACAGTCCGGTCTTCTGGCCGTGATAAGGATCGACGACGTACTCGACGCGCCCTTCACGGACCTCGATCGCGTCCGGCACCTGGCCGGCCAGCACGGCGACCTGCTGCTCGAGCCCTTCCAGCAAGCGAACCCGCGGATCATTCCTGGCGAGGATGCCTTTCGGCGCCACCAATTCGTCGAGGAGCGCCGTGATCTCGGGCAGAAGCCGATCGGTGCCCTGCGACAGCGCCTGGAGCACCAGGTAATCACCGTAGCGGTCGATGATCAGCGAGGGCATCAGATCCGCCTCGCCGTGGACCAGGCGATAGGCGGTGGCGTCGATGTTGAGCGCGGCGCGAAAGGCGATGGCCTGCTGGAGGCGCGCCCGCCACAACGCGCGGTCGGCGCGCGCGTCCCCGCGCGTCAGCATGCGGAGCGAGATCTCCGACTTGTCGCTGAAGAGCGCGTCCCCCAGCGCGCGGCCGCGCGACCCGATCACGTGAACGGTCTCCCCGGGGCCCGCCTTCACGTCGACAACATCCGAGCGATAGATCCAGGGATGCCCTGAATGCACCCGCTCTTCCGCGCGACGATTCACGGTGACAGTCGGCATCGGCCTATAATTTCACAGTCATGCGCATCGCGATTGGGGCGGACCACGCGGGGTTCGCGCTCAAGCAACACCTTCTCGGCGTTCTCCAGAAACTCGGACACGACGTCGACGATCGCGGCACTCACAACGGTGAGCCCGTGGATTACCCCGGCATCTGCGCCGCGGTCGGCCGCGCGGTCGTCCAGGGACGTGCCGATCGCGGCATCGTGCTCGGTGGAAGCGGCCAAGGAGAACAGATCGCGGCCAACAAGGTCCGCGGCGTTCGCGCCGCGCTCTGCAACGACCTCTACACCGCCCGAATGTCACGCGAGCACAACGACGCCAACGTCCTCGCCATGGGTGGCCGCATTGTGGCCCCTGGCCTCGCAGACGAGATCGTCACCCTCTGGTTGACCACGGCGTTCGAAGGCGGCCGCCATCAACGCCGCGTGGACCAGATCATGGACATCGAACGAGAGAACTGACATGCCGAACACCACCGAAACCCCTTCACGCTGGCGGACGCTGGCCGACACCGACCCGGATATCGCGCGCGTGCTCCACGACGAGCGCCATCGACAGAACAGCGGGCTCGAGCTGATCGCGTCGGAGAACTTCGTCTCGCAAGCGGTGCTCGAGGCCGCCGGCTCGGTCCTGACCAACAAGTACGCGGAGGGCTACCCGGGGAAGCGCTACTACGGCGGGTGCGAGTTCGTAGATATCGCTGAGTCGTTGGCGATCGCGCGCGCCAAGGAGTTGTTCGGAGCCGAGCACGCGAACGTGCAGCCGCACTCCGGGGCGCAGGCGAACATGGCCGTGTACTTCACGCTGCTCAAGCCCGGGGACACGGTGCTCGGGATGAACCTGGCACATGGCGGCCATCTCACCCACGGCCATCCTCTCAACTTCTCCGGCAAGCTCTACACCATCGTCCCCTACGGCGTGCGAAAAGACGACGAGCGCATCGACTACGACGAGCTGGAGCGGCTCGCCCACGAGCACAAGCCGAAGATGATCATGGTCGGCGCCAGCGCCTACCCTCGCGAGATCGATTTCGAAAGGATCGGCAAGGTCGGGCGTGACATCGGTTCGCCGGTGGTCACCGACATGGCGCACATCGCCGGCCTGGTGGCCGCGAAGATCCACCCGAACCCGGTGCCGCACTCCGACTTCGTGACCACCACCACGCACAAGACGTTGCGCGGGCCGCGCGGCGGGCTCGTGCTGTGCCGGACGCAGTACGCGAAGGACCTTGACCGCACCGCGTTCCCCGGCATCCAGGGGGGCCCGTTGATGCACGTGATCGCCGCCAAGGCGGTCTGCCTCAAGGAAGCGCTCGAGCCGAACTTCATCGACTATCAGAAACAGATCGTCGCGAACGCGAAGCGGCTCGCCGCCAACCTGGTGGCCGCCGGCTTCCGCCTCGTGAGCGGAGGCACCGATAACCACCTGATGCTGGTGGACGTCTTCTCGAAGGGCCTTACGGGCAAGGTCGCCGAGGCGGCGCTCAACAAGGCCGGCATCACGGTGAACAAGAACGCCATCCCGTTCGACCAGAACCCGCCGATGGTCGCCAGCGGGGTGCGGATCGGCACGCCGGCGATCACCAGCCGCGGCATGCGTGAACCGGAAATGGACACGATCGCGGAGCTGATCGCCCGCGCGTTGAAAACGCCCGACGACGACTCAGCGCTGGGCGCCGTTCACGCTGAAGTCGAAGCCCTGTGCAGGAAGTTTCCGCTGTATCCAGAATGAGCGCCGTGCCTGCAAAGGCCGGCTTGCGAGACCACGTGGCCGGCGCATTCGCTCCGGGTGGAGCGATCGCGCGGGCGCTCCAGGGGTTCGAGGCGCGCCAGGGCCAGGTGGAAATGGCCGACGCGGTCGCCGGCGTGTTCGCCGACGACGGTGTGTTGCTCGCGGAAGCGGGCACCGGCACGGGGAAAACACTTGCCTACCTCGTCCCCGCCATCCTCAGCGGAGAGCGCGTGCTCATCTCGACGGGTACCAAGAATCTCCAGGAACAGATCTACTTCAAGGACCTTCCGGTTCTCGCCGAGTCGCTGGGCGTGAAATTCACCGCCACCTACATGAAGGGGCGCGGGAACTACCTGTGCCTGCATCGTTTCGCCGAGCACCGCGACAGCCCGGCGTTCCGCACCCGCGATGATACGCACTACATCCAACTCATCGAAGAATGGCGAACGTCCACGGGGACGGGCGACCGCGCCGAAATCGAAGAGTTACCCGAGGACGTCGGGTTCTGGAACGAGATCGCCGCGACGGCCGAAAACTGCATCGGCGCCGACTGCCCGCAGTTCAACGATTGCTTCGTCACGAAGATGCGGCAGCGCGCCGCTGAATCCGACCTGGTGATCGTCAACCATCACCTGCTCTGCGCCGATGCTGCCGTCAGGCAGAGTTCGTTCGGCGAAGTGATTCCGAAGTGCGACCGCGCGATCGTGGACGAGGCCCACCAGCTCGAAGATGTCGCGACGCAGTATTTCGGAATCTCGGTCAGCAACTACCGTGTCGAGGAGCTGGCGCGGGACGTCGAGCGCGCGATCTCGAGCCGAATGATCGGCGACGGCGATCTCGCCGACGATCTGCGCACCGACGTGGATCGCCTGCGCGACCGCGCGCGCGAGTTCTTCAACGCCTTGCAGTTCGTCCGGTTCCCCAGTGCGGAGGGAGGCGACCGGGGTGGACGGTGGCGGCGATTTGCGCGCGCCGGAGAATCGCGTCCGTGTCCGCCCCTCCCAGTTGAATGGGGTCGCCGACGAGGGACTCGGCGTGAGCGGCGCACTCGACGCGCTCGAAGCGGACCTGAAGCTCGCCAAGGACGTCCCCGAGGATGTCCTCGCGCTGGCACGCCGGGCCGGTGAACTGCGCGATCAGCTCGGCTTCCTGCTGCGCGCCGACGATCCGGGATTCGTCTACTACCTCGAAGCACGCGGCCGGGGCACGTTCCTGCGTGGCGCACCGATCGACGTCTCGAACATCATCAAGGAACTGTTGTTCGACAAGATGAAGACGACAGTGCTCACCTCGGCGACACTGGCGGTGGACGGGTCGTTCGACTACATCAAAGGCAGGCTCGGCGTCAGGCGCGCGCGAGAGGTGCGGCTACAGTCGGAATTCGACTACGGCCGGCAGGCCATCCTGTACTTGCCGCCGCGCATGCCCGACCCTCGCTCGCGTGAGTTTGGCCATGCGGCCGCGCGGGAAGTCGTCGAGATCGTTCGACGATCGCGCGGACGGGCCTTCGTCCTCTTCACCAGTTACGCCAACCTGCGGGAGGTGCAGGCGATCGCCTCTGTCGAGCTCGACTATCCCATCCTTGTACAAGGGGAGGCCCCGCGTTCGGCGCTCCTACGCTCCTTCCGGGCGACGCCAAATGCCGTGTTGCTCGCAACCTCCAGCTTCTGGCAGGGGGTCGACGTGGTCGGCGAAGCGCTGAGCTGTGTGGTCATCGACAAGATCCCCTTTGCCTCCCCCGGTGACCCGATCACGGCGGCACGCATCGAGGCGATCAACGCGGAAGGACGCTCCGCCTTCGGCGAGTACCAGATACCGCTCGCCATCCTCTCGCTGCAGCAGGGGCTCGGCCGGCTGATCCGTCATCGACAGGATCGCGGTGTTCTGGCGATCCTCGATCCGAGGCTGCGAACGATGGGCTACGGGCGGCGCGTCCTCGCCTCGTTGCCGCCGGCGCCGGTGACGCATCGGCTGGACGACATTGAGCGCTTCTTCGGCGCCGTGTAAACTAATCAGGCTTTATCAGGCGTATTTACTAGCACTTACACGGAGGTTCAGCTCATGAAAGCGACACGCCTCGGCCGCGTTTGCGCCCTCGTCGCCTTCGCGTTCGCCCTTGTGGCGTATTCGATTCCGGCAGCCGCGCAGAGCGGAACAGTGAAAGGCAAGGTCACGGGCGCCGACGGCAAGCCCCTCGAGGGCGCCAAGGTCGTCATCGAGCACGTGGCAACGTCTCGAAAGAACGAATCCAAGACCGACAAACGAGGCGAATACGTGCAGGTCGGTCTGACGCCTGGCGAGTACAGAATCACCGTCACGCACGGCGATCTCAAGCAGGAGCAAACGACACGCATCGGCGTCGAGGTGAAAGAGCTGCACTTCGACCTGAAGGCCGGTGCGGCGGCCGCCGCCGGCGGAAGCCGGAAAGCCGTCGGAAGCCGACCTCAAGAAACATGAAGAGCGCCTCGAGAAGATCAAGACCACTTTCACCGAGGGGGCGACGGCAACCAACGAGGGGCGGTACGACGAGGCGATCGCGAAGTTCAACGCGGTGCTGGTGGACTTCCCCGGCTGCGTCGACTGCTACAACAACCTCGGGACCGTCTATACGCGCCAGAAGGACTGGGTGAAGGCGGAGGAGTCCTACCGCAAGGCGATCGCTGCCGATGCGAACTCCATCGACGCCTATAACGGCCTCTCCAACATCTTCAGCCAGCAGGGCAAAACGAAAGAAGCGCAGGAAATGGCGGCCGAAGCCGCCAAGCGCGCCGCCAGCGGGGCCGGCGGCGGCAACGCCACCGCGCTCTACAACGCGGCGGTCATGGCGTGGAACGCCAACGACTTCGCCAAGGCGAACGAGCTGCTGACGCAAGCCGTGAAGGTGGACCCGAAGCATGCCGAAGTGCACTTCATGCTCGGCCGCGTGCTGATCAACCTTGGCAAACTCGGAGAAGCGGCGACGGAGTTCGAGACGTACCTGAAGCTGGCGCCCTCGGGGCCCAACGCCAAGGAAGCCCAGAGCAACTTCGACGCGCTCAAGTCGTACCGCAAGTAGCCGTGGCCGCGTGACGCACGCCGACGTCATCGCGGACAACCTTCGCGCCGTCCGGGCGCGCATCGGAGCGGCTGCGCGCCGCGCCGCACGCGACCCGGACGGCATCACCCTCGTCGCCGTTTCCAAGACCTTCGACGCCAGTCACGTCCGTGCCGCGCACGCCGCCGGTCAGATCGAGTTCGGAGAGAACAAGGTGCAGGAGGCCCTGCAGAAAATGCAGGAAACAGCCGACATTCCGCTCAGGTGGCATCTGATCGGACACCTGCAATCGAACAAGGCACGCAAGGCGGCGACACCGTTCGCCTGCATCCACTCGATCGACTCGGTGGACCTGCTGAAGCGCATCGACGCGGCGGCGGCGGAGTCCGGTGTCCGCCCAGAAATCCTCGTCCAGGTCGATCTTGCCGGTGAGGACACGAAGTTCGGCGCCTCGGCCGAGGAGGCGCGACGGGTGCTGGATGCGGCGCTCGAGGCGCGGTCGGTCGATCTCGCGGGGCTGATGCTGCTCCCCCCTGGAACGACGACCAGGAGCAGACCCGGCCCTGGTTCCAGCGGATCCGTGAACTGCGGGAGCAATGGCTTGCGCAGGGGGTACCCGCACCGGCCCTGCGGCATCTGTCGATGGGCATGAGCCACGATTTCGAGGCAGCGATCGAGGAAGGGTCGACCATGGTGCGAGTCGGCACCGCGATTTTCGGCAAACGAACGCACGAGGTGACAACGTGAACGACGAACAAAACCCAGTCTCCACGCTCCCGGGCAGCACGTCGGCAGCCGACGCCGGGTCCTCACCGACGAGCCGTGTGATGCGTATCGCGCCGCTCGATCTCCGGCAGCAGCGCTTCAAGAAGTCCGTGCGCGGCTTCGACCAGGCCGAAGTCGCCGCCTTTATGACGGAGGCGGCCGCCGACTACGAGCACGCGCTTCGTGAAATGGACCGCCTGCGCCAGGATCTCGTGCGCACGGAAAGCCTGCTGGCCGACCACCGCGTCCGCGAGCAGAACCTTCGCAATACGCTCGAGACGGCCCAGCGTTTGGCCGACGGGATGAAGGAGGCCGCGCAGAACGAAGCGAAGATGATCGTGCGCGAGGCGCAGGGGCGTGCGGACCTGCTGCTCCAAAAGGCGCAGGCGCGGCTCGAAGATATCGAGCGCAGCATCACCGAGTTGCGGCTCCGGCGGCGCGGTGTCGAGGGCACTCTCGAGACCTCGATCCAGACGCTCTACCACGCGCTCGAGTTCATCCGCGATCAGGACCGTCAGCCGGAAGGGGAAGTGCACCTGCATCGGCCGCGGCAGGCAGACGGCTCCGCCGGGTGATCCTCTCCGTTCGCGTCATCCCGCGCTCGTCGAAATCCAGGATCGACGGGCGCCGGGGGGACGCCCTGCTCGTGCGCCTCGCGGCGCCTCCCGTGGATGGCGCCGCCAACGAGGCCCTCATCGACCTTCTCGCCCGCGAGTTCCAACGTCCGAAGCGCGACATCACCATCCTTTCCGGCCAGTCTTCGCGAGACAAACGCATTGACATCGCCGGTCTGTCCGAGACCGAAGGCACCGAGCGGCTTTCCGCTATCCTGAACCGCTAACCGATGATCGAAGCGGACCTCCTCGTCCAGAACATTCGCGAGCTGTTGACCTGCACCGGCCCGCCGCCGCTCATCGGGCCGCGGCAACGCGAAGTCACCGCGATCCGTAACGCGGCAATTGCGGCACGCGGCGGCCGGATCGTCTTCATCGGCACGACCGCGGACGCCGAGGGGCGCGTGCGCGTCGCGCCAGGGGCGTGTTACGACGCGTCCGGCTACTCGATCGTGCCAGGATTTGTCGATCCGCACACGCACGCCGCCTTCGCCGGCGACCGCCGCGCCGAACTGCGGCGGCGTTTGGCCGGCGCGACCTACGCCGAAATCGCCGCGGCCGGCGGCGGCATCCTCTCAACCGTCGCCGCGACGCGGGCCGCGTCGGAATCGGAACTCGTCGATCAGACCACCCAACGCCTCAACGAGATGCTGGCCTGCGGCACGACGACGTGCGAGATCAAGAGTGGTTACGGGCTCGAGCTCGAGACTGAACTGAAGTTGTTGCGCGCAATCACGACGGCCGGCCTCCAGCATCAGATCGACGTGATTCCCACCTTCATGGGAGCCCACGAAGTCCCGCCCGAATTCCGCCAGAACAGAAGCGCCTTCGTCGACCTGGTCGTGAACGAGATGATTCCGGCAGTGGCCGCCGAGAAGACCGCGCGGTGGTGCGACGTGTTTTGTGAAACCGGCGTCTTCACTCCGGTGGAATCCGCGCGGATTCTCAGGGCGGGCCTCGAGGCCGGCCTGGCCGCGCGCATCCACGCCGATGAACTGGGGCCGAGCGGTGGATCCCTGGTGGCGGCAGAGGTCGGGGCCCGTTCGGCGGATCACCTCGTGTTCGTGCCCGAGGCGGGCATTCGCGCGATGGCGCGCGCCGGGGTCGTCGCCACCCTGCTTCCGATCGCCGCCTTCTACCTGAAACTCGGACGCTTCGCCCCGGCCCGCGCGCTGATCGACGGCGGTGTCGCGCTCGCGCTCGCGACCGATATCAACCCGGGCGGCGGCTTTTCCCCCTCGATGCCCTTCGCGATGACCCTCGGCTGCTTCGGGATGGGATTGACGTTTGAAGAGGCGCTGACCGCCGCGACGATCAACTCGGCTCACGCGCTCGATGTGGCCGTCCGATGTGGGGAGCCTGGAAGCGGGAAAGCTTGCAGATTTCGTGGTGGTGTCAGGGGACGCCATCAACCTGATCCGCATTGGTGTACCCGCCATCGAGGCGGTCTTCAAGGGCGGGACCCTCGCGTGGAGCACGTGGAACCGAGAACCTTCATGAAACTGACACAGAGATCCGTCTCCGACCTGCTCGCTGACTTTCGCTCGTCCGACCCCACTCCCGGCGGAGGATCGGCAGCGGCACTCGCCGGCGCCGTCGGCGCATCGCTCCTCGCGATGGTGGCGGCGCTTCCGAAACCGCAGGCATCCTCAGACCAGGACGTGACGCGCCTCCGGCAGGCCGGCGATCGCTGCACGGATCTGGCGCTTCAACTCGAAACGCTGGTGAATCGCGACACGGAGGCGTACGACCTCGTAGTCGGCGCCTATCGAATGCCGAAGGCAACCGACGAGGAGAAGACCGCGCGAACCGCTGGCATCCAGGCGGCCCTGAAAGCCGCGACCGAGGCGCCGCTCGACGTGATGCGGCGGTGCCGCGAGGCGCTGGCGCTGGCGCCGATCGTCGGCGAGTTCGGGAACACCAATGCCTCGAGCGACGTGAAGGTCGCGATCGGCCTGCTTCGCGCCGGCCTCGCGGGGGCAAAAGAAAACGTCGAGATAAATCTTGGCAGCGTGAAGGACGCCGACTACGTGCACAAGGTCCGCGACGATGTCCGGACGCTGTCGGCTAGCGACCCACTTTAGGCGCGCCGAGCTTCCAGACGTCCAGGTGAAGCTCGAAGTCCCACGGCTTCTTCATCGTCGGGAGCCACTCGATGGGTACGACATAGGCGACGTCGATGAGGATGTGCTCTCTGACGCGACGCAACGTCACGTGTTCGACGGTGATCGGCACGTCGTGCCTCGCGGCAGTCGCGAGGACGTGCTGCATCACGTCCTCGTCGGTGGGTTCTCCCCATTGCTGTGAGAGTTCGGTGAGGGCAGTCTTGAACTGCTGGTGATGCCAGTAGGGCGGGACGAATCGAAACAGGGCGTGGGCGATCAAGAAGAGAATCGCGAGCTTGAACAGCGTCTTCAAAAGCCCCCCTTTACCGTATCTGGTTGAGCAGCCTTTCCCAGCGTGTCCTGGTGAAGAAGTGCGTCACGACGGAGAACAGGCGCTTGACCGACGCCCCGATGCCCGACTCCGTGTAGTCCTCACGGCCGGATTCGTACGGACCAGTAGATCAGCAGCGCCTTGCCCTTCACGTAGTGGCGCGGCAGGAATCCCCAATACCGGCTGTCCTGCGAGTTGTCGCGATTATCCCCCATCACGAAGTACTGGTCGGCGGGAACCTGCACCGGCCCGTACCGTTCGCGGAGGTCGAATGACGTCACCTCCGAGGCCGGATGGCTCGCGTCGATGTAGTGCACGTAGGGCTCGTCGAGCGGCTGGCCGTTGATGTAGATCTTCTTGTTGCGCAGCTCGAGGGTTTCACCCGGCAGGCCGATGACACGCTTGATGAAGTCACGCTCCGGCTCGTCGGGGTATTTGAAGACGACGATATCTCCGCGACGGAGGTCGCGAACCGGCAGGATCGCGCGCTCGAAGGTCGTCGGCTCGAGGCCAAACACGAACTTGTTCACCAGCAGGTGGTCGCCGATGAGCAGGTTGTTCTCCATCGACCCGGTCGGAATCTTGAAGGCCTGCACCACCCACGTCCGCACGAAGAGCGCCAGGATTACCGCCGTGACAATCGCTTCGAAGTATTCGCGGAGGGTGGACTTCTTGAAGGTGGCGGCCATCAGGACTCCGTCCCCACCTTCAGCACGGCGAGAAACGCTTCCTGGGGGATCTCGACGCGACCGACGCGCTTCATGCGCTTCTTCCCTTCCTTCTGCTTTTCGAGCAGCTTGCGTTTCCGGCTGATGTCACCGCCGTAACACTTGGCGAGCACGTTCTTCCGGAGGGCCTTGACCGACTCGCGGGCGATGATCCGGCTGCCGATCGCCGCCTGGATCGCAATCTCGAACATCTGCCGCGGAATCAGCTCGCGCATCTTCGAGGCCAGCGCGCGCCCGCGGACGTAGGCCGAGTCGCGGTGCACGATGGTCGACAGCGCATCGACCGGCTCTTCGTTCACCAGGATGTCGAGCTTGACCAATGGGGCTTCCTGGAAGCCGGTCACGTGATAGTCGAGCGAGGCGTAGCCGCGTGAAATCGTCTTCAACCGGTCGTAGAAGTCCATGACGACTTCGTTGAACGGCAACAAGTAGGTGATCAAAACGCGGTCGGACTTGAGGTATTCCATGGACTTCTGCACGCCACGCTTTTCCTGGCAGAGCTGCAGGATGGCGCCGACGTGCTCGGAGGGCGTCAGCATCATCGCCGTGATGATCGGCTCCTCGATCCTCTCGATGCGGGACTGGTCGGGCAGTTTCGACGGGCTGTCGATCTCCAGCACGGCGCCGTCGGTGGTCGTCACGCGGTAGAGAACGCCCGGCGCGGTCGTCACCAGGTCCACGTCGAACTCACGTTCGAGGCGTTCCTGCACGATCTCCATGTGGAGCAGGCCGAGGAACCCGCAGCGGAACCCGAATCCCAACGCCACTGACGTCTCCGGCTCGAAGAAGAAGGACGCGTCGTTCAGGCGCAGCTTCTCGAGCGCATCGCGCAGCTGCGGGTATTCACTGCCTTCGACCGGATACAGCCCGGCGAATACCATCGGCTTGCTTACCTTGAAGCCGGGGAATGGCTCGCTGGTCGGACGTGCCGCCTCGGTGATGGTGTCGCCGATCTGCGCGTCGGTGACCGTTTTGATGCCGGCAAAGATGAACCCGACCTCGCCCACCCCGAGCTCGCTCACCGCGTTCGGTTTCGGCGAGAACACCCCGACCTGGTCGACGATGTACTCCTGCCCCTTGGCCATGAATTGGATCTTCATGCCCGCGCGCATCACGCCGTCGATGACGCGCGTGAGGATGATCACTCCTCGATAGGCGTCGTACCAGGAATCGAAGATCAAGGCCTTCAACGGCGCCTCGGGATCCCCCTCCGGCGGCGGCAGTCGTTTGACGATCGCCTCGAGGATTTCGTGGACGCCGGTCCCCTCCTTCGCGCTCGCGAGGATTGCCCCACTCGCGTCAAGGCCGACGATATCTTCGATCTGCCGCTTGGCCTCGTCGGGCTGCGCACCGGGGAGGTCGATCTTGTTGATGACCGGGATGATTTCGAGCCCGTTATCAACCGCCAGATAGGCGTTGGCAAGGGTCTGGGCCTCGACGCCCTGCGACGCATCGACCAGTAGCAGCGCACCTTCGCACGCGGCGAGCGATCGCGTCACCTCGTACGAAAAATCCACGTGGCCGGGCGTGTCGATCAGGTTGAGCACGTAGGTGTTCCCGTCGTCGGCCGCATAGGTCAGACGGACCGCGTGGGCCTTGATGGTGATCCCGCGCTCGCGCTCGAGGTCCATGCTGTCGAGCACCTGCGCTTCCATCTCGCGGGCCTGGAGGGCACCCGTCATTTCAAGGAAGCGGTCGGCGAGCGTGGACTTCCCGTGGTCGATGTGGGCGATGACCGAGAAGTTTCTGATAAAGCGTTGATCCATCGGGTATTAAGAGTTTCTAATTATAGCTGTGCGCCTCGTCCCCATCCTCTTGGCGTTCGCGATACAGGCGGCCGGTCCGGCCCAGGCCCCTCCCCTCCCGTACGAGGACCACGGCGCGTGCCCCTTCGAGTGCTGCATTTATCGAGACTGGACGGCGGAAACCAAGCTGACCGCGTACGACTGGCACCATGCGGTCCCCCCGAGGAAGCCTGCCTTCACGATCCTGCGCGGAGAACGCGTCACGGCAATGACCGGCCTGGTCAGGACGACAGTCGCCGGCGAAGCGGTCGTCACGAAACCAGTGGCCCTCGAAGTGTCAACGCCGCGCTTCCCGAAGCGGCCGCTGGAGAAACTTCCGCTCGCGCCTGGCGCGCGGGTCTTCCTGCTCACCAACCAGGGCGAGGGCTGGATGACCGGCTGGTACGAGGCCGTCTCCTCGAGTCCTTCGATGCCAGCCGATTCACCAGTCCTGAGGACTGCGGGCGATCGCAGCGATGCACGGGCATCATCGAGCGGTGGCCGGAGCGAGCGAGAGTGGGGGTCAAGGTCCGAAACAGCCGCGGCAAGATCGGCTGGGTGCTGATGCCCCCGGACCGATCCGCTTTTAACGGAACGAGTGGCTGCAGCTAACCCCGAGGACCCGAACCCCGAGTACCCGAGTACCCGAACACCGAGTACCGATTACCGGCTATCGAGCGGCAGGAATGTCTGCGGATACTGCGGACCGATGTAATCGGTGCGCGGCCGGATCAACCGGTTATTGGCGTACTGCTCCAGGCAGTGCGCCGTCCAGCCTGACACGCGGCTCACCGCAAAGATCGGCGTAAAGAGGTCGATGTCGATGCCGAGCGTGTAATACGTGGACGCCGAGTAGAAGTCGACGTTCGGATACAGCTTCTTCTCCCCCGTCACCAGGTTCTCGATCCGCCGCGACATCTCGAACCAGCGGGTATTCCCCGCTTTCTTGCCCAGCTCCTCGGACATGCGACGCAGATGGGTCGCGCGCGGGTCCTCGGTGCGATACACGCGGTGGCCGAAGCCGGGGATCTTCACTTTGCGCGCCAGCTTGCCCCTGATGGCTTCGTCGATCCGCTCGGCCGGCGCGTCCTGTCCAACCTCGATCAACAGGCGCATCACATCGGCGTTGGCGCCGCCGTGCAGCGGCCCCTTCAACGTCCCGATCGCCGCGACGGTCGCCGAATAGATGTCGGTCAAGGTCGCCGCCGCGACACGTGCGGCGAACGTAGACGCGTTCAGCTCGTGGTCCGCGTGCAAAACCAACGCGATGTCGAAGGCGCGCGCCGAAAGGGCCGACGGACGATTGCCGGTCAGCATGTAGAGGAAGTTCGCGGCATGGCCGAGGGCGGGATCGGGTTCGATAAGGCCACCGCCGGCCTTCATCCGCCCGTACGTCGCCACGATGCTGGCGATCTGCGCGGTGAGCCGCACCGCCTTGCGGTAGGTCGCCTGCTGCGATTTGTCCCCCGCCTCGGGATCGTACTGCCCGAGGGCAGATGTCAGCGTTCGCAGCATGTCCATGCCGTCGTTGGCGGGCAGCTGCTTCATCAACCGGAGGATCGCCTCCGGCAGCGGACGCGCGGCGGCGAGTTGCGACTGCAGGTCTCCCAGCTCCGCCCGGTTCGGCAGGCGGCCGTGCCACAGCAGGTGACAGACCTCCTCGAAGGAGGCCCCCCGGGCGAGGTCGTGGATGTCGTAACCGTAGTACGCGAGCACGCCGCGATCGCCATCCAAATAGCAGATGGATGACGACGCGGCGACGACGTCTTCGAGGCCGGCTTTGGACTTGGCTTCTGTGGACATTCAGGGTGCGAAGGGGTGCCGGGTCTAAAGACCCGGCCTACGTACTCTACTTCACGACTTCCGGCGTCTTCAGCATCACGTTCTCGCCCGTGAACTGCTGCATGATCGACAGGAGCCCAGTGTAAAGGAAGCCCACCTGGAAAAGCATCAGGAAGGGTGCCGATGCGTAGAGCCCGTTGATCAACGCGTAGAACACCGTGTAGGTGAAGTACAGCCCCAGCGCCAGCTCGATGATCGGCTGCACGCCGATCGTCTGATGGTATTTCTTGCCGACCCACTCATCGCTCTGCAGCTCGATGCCGTATTTCGGCGTGCGGGCGAATTCGCTCTGCTGGCCGAACACCGCCTCGAGGAGGGCGCGCGTGTTGTTCACACACAGGCCGATCCCGATCGACATCAGGAACGGCAGGTACTTCAGGCGGGTCTTCCAGTCCGGATACAGCTCCCGCTGCGACACCATGTAGAAATAACAGAACGACCAGGTCGCGGCAGCGAAGAGAGGAACGTCGATCAGCAGCATCTCCGTCCAGCCCATGCTGTAGCGCACGTACATCGCGGGGAACATCAACACCGACAGGAGCGACATGAAGACGTAGTTGAAGTTCGCCGAGAGGTGGAAGAAGGCCTCGGCCTTCACCGCGAACGGCTGATTCGACCGCAGGATGCGCGGCATCAGCTTCAGGCAGGTCTGGATCGAGCCCTTGGCCCAGCGATGCTGCTGCGACTTGAACGAGTTCATCTCCACCGGGACTTCCGCGGGAGACACGAGGTTCGGCAGGAAAATGAACCGCCACCCGCGAAGCTGCGCGCGGTAGCTCAGGTCGAGATCTTCGGTGAGCGTGTCGTGCTGCCAGCCCCCCGAGTCTGGAATCGCCTCGCGTCGCCAAATACCCGCAGTGCCGTTGAAATTGAAGAAACAGCCGGCACGGTTGCGGCCGCCGTGCTCGAGCACGAAATGCGCGTCGAGCAGGATGGCCTGGATCTTCGTGAGCAGCGAGTAGTCCTGGTTGATGTGGCCCCAGCGGGCCTGCACCATGGCGATCTTCGGGTCCGTCTCGAAGTACCCGAGCGTCCGCATGAGGAAGTCGCTCGATGGGATGAAGTCGGCGTCGAAAATCGCGATGAAATCCCCCGACGCCTCTTTGAGTCCATTCTCGAGCGCGCCGGCCTTGTAGCCCGTCCGATCCACGCGATGGATGTACTTGATGTCGAAACCCCGCGCCGCATGCCGCCGGACGGCGAGCTCGGCGATCTCCTTCGTCTCGTCGGTCGAGTCATCCAGAACCTGGATTTCCAGGAGCTCGCGCGGGTAATCGATCTCGCAGACTGCCCCAATGAGGCGGTCTGTGACATACATCTCGTTGAAGATCGGCAGTTGAACGGTAACTCTCGGCAGCACCGCTGGCGGAGGCTGCGGCGCCGGGGCCTTGTCCTTATTCTTCATGTAAAGATAGACAAGGTAGTACCGGTGCCAGCCGTAAATCGCCAAGATGCTGAGCACAAAGAAGTAAGTAACGAGTATGAGTGTTTCAGTGAACGTCATAGAAAGATGAATCCGTCACACGGCCCAATCGACTATTGTATTGACCAGCAGAGCTTGAAGTCAACGCGGCCCCGGGATTTGCCACGATGACGCGAACCGAGCTCAGGGCCGTCCTCGAACAGGTGCAGACCGGCGCTCTTACTCCTGAGGCGGCGCACGCCCGCCTCCTTCAATTTCTGCGCCACGCCGCCTTCGAAGACCTCGGATTTGCCCGGGTCGACCATCACCGCAGCATCCGCCAGGGGTTCCCAGAAGTCGTTTTTGGCTTGGGAAAAACCCCCCAGCAGGTCGCCGCCATCGCCGAGCGGATCGTCAACGCGGGCCAGAATCTGCTGGTCACTCGAACGACCGCCGAGGCGCATCAGTTCGTCACGCGCACCCTGCCGAACGCACGATTCCACGACAGCGCCCGGACCATCACCCTCCAGACCTCAGAACCGCCGCGCGGCAAGGGCACCGTCGCGATTGCCGCCGCCGGCACCGCAGATCTGCCGGTGGCCGAGGAGGCCGCCATCTGCGCGGAGGCGATGGGCAATCCCGTCGAACGTCTTTACGATGTTGGAGTTGCGGGGATCCACCGGATCCTCGCCGTGCACGATCGCCTGACCGCGGCCCGCGTCGTCATCGTCGTCGCCGGCATGGAAGGGGCGCTTCCCAGCGTGGTCGGGGGGCTCGTGGACGTCCCGGTGATCGCCGTCCCCACGAGCGTTGGGTACGGAGCCAGCCTGGGAGGAATTACCGCCCTGCTGGCCATGCTCAATAGCTGCGCCAGCGGCGTCTCGGTGGTGAATATCGACAACGGGTTCGGTGCCGCCGCCATCGCAAGCACGATCAATCATCTCGACTGAACAGCCAATTTTTCTGTAACGCAGGACGTCAGTCCTGCTCCTTCATGAGCTATAGTTACAGATTGCCCTAGCGGCGGCCGCCGCTCCCTATATCCATGCACGCCGGAGCCTTGCGCGCGCTCGAATTTGATCGGATCGTCGATGCTGTTTGCGCACACGCGCAGACACCGATGGGGGCTGCGCGTTTGGCGGCGCTGGCGCCATTCACTGATGCCGCGCCCGTCGCCCGGGCGCTGGCCTCCACCTCTGAAGCCGCGCGGTTCCTGCAGGACAACCACGTCGCCATCCAGGCCCCGGCGGGATTCGAAGACGTGTTGACGGCCCTGGGCGTCGAAGCACGCGCCCTCGAGCCAGGGCAGTTGCTGTCCCTCGCCAGCTTCCTCGGATCGGTTGATACCACCGCCGCCGCCGTCCGGCGCGCGCGCATGAACTTCCCGATCCTGCGCGGGATCGCCGACACGGTCGCCTCGTTCGAGCGAGAAACCACGGACGTGCGGCGCAAGATCGATCCGGCGGGGGATGTCGTCGACGATGCCAGCGCGGAGTTGAAGAGCATCCGCGATCGGCTGCGCAAACAGCGAACGCGGCTGCGCGGCACGCTCGAGTCGTACCTTCGGGGCAAGGACACGTCGAAGTACCTGCAGCAGCAGGTGGTCACCGACCGCAACGGACGCTACGTGCTCGTCGTGCGCGCCGAACACCGCGGCGCGATTCCGGGGATCGTGCACGGCAGTTCGGGCAGTGGCGCGAGCCTCTTCCTCGAACCGCTCAGCACCGTCGAAATCAACAACGACATCGTCGCCCTCGAGCAGCAGGAAGCGGAAGAAGTCCGGCGCATTCTGCTCGCGCTGTCGGATGCCTTCCGTGGACGCGGTGATGACCTTGCGCGCACGGTGGATGCGGCAACGGAGCTCGACGTCCTGCACGCGCGCGGACAGTTTGCGCTCAAGATCGGCGGGGTCGAACCGAAGCTCTCCGAGGACGGGCGTCTCGAACTGCGGGGCGCGCGGCATCCACTGCTCACCGGCACGGCGGTCCCGGTCGACGTCCTGCTGATCCCACCGGTGCGCGTGCTGGTGATCACCGGGCCCAATACCGGCGGTAAGACGGTGGCGCTCAAGACCGCCGGGCTGCTGTCGCTCATGGCGCAGGCCGGTTTGCTGATTCCGACCGCCGACGGCTCTCAGGTTCCGGTGTTCAAGTGCGTGTTTGCCGACATCGGCGACGAGCAGTCGATCTCCGCCAACCTGAGCACCTTCTCCGCGCACATCAAGAACGTCGTGGACATGAACGCGGCGTTGGAGCCGCCCGCACTCGTGTTGCTCGACGAAGCGGGATCCGGCACCGATCCCAACGAGGGGGGCGCCCTCGCGATGTCGATCATCGATCACTTCCGCACGCGCGGCGCGATGGTGGTCGCTACCACGCATTACGATGCGCTCAAGACCTACGCGGCGACCACTGAAGGGGTGGTCGCGGCGGGGTTCGGCTTCAACCCGCAGACATTCGCGCCGACATATCGACTGAATTACGGTTCGCCCGGGAGCAGCCTCGCCCTCGAAATCGCGACCCGCCTCGGCATGCCGGCCGCCATCATCGATCAGGCGCGGGCCCACCGCAGCGAGCGGGAATCACAGCTGGCCGAACACCTGGCCCGCGTCGAGCGGGACATGCACGCGCTCGATCACGAGCACCGCCTCGCCGCAAAAGAGCGGCAGACACTCGACGAAACCGCCGCCAAACTGCACGCGCGCGAGCAGGAGCTCCGCAACAGGGAAGACACGTTCAAGCGCAAACTGGACGAACGGATCGAAGAGCGGCTGCGCGATGCGCGGCGCGAGATCGACGCCGTGGTCGAAAGCCTGAAAGCAAAAACCGGACGACTCATCCCGACCGGGCAAACTGGCGCTGCCCGTGCCGACGCACGTGCCGCGGTCGACGCCATCGGCGAGAAACTTCGTACCCCTTCTGAATTGCAGCCGGCGCTACCGACGGCCGGAGGACGGCGTGCCGCGGTCGGGGATCGCGTGATCGTCGGCGGCCTCGGGATGGAAGGCGTCGTCCAGGTGGTGCACGACGGATCGGCGGAAGTGGACGTGCGCGGCAAGCGGCTGCGCGCGAAGGTGGACGAGTTGCGGGTCATCACGCCGGCAGCGGCTGTGGCGGCACAGTCCTCACGCGTGCGCGTCCATGTGGACCTGCAGCCGCGGACCGGCTCCACGACCGAGCTGAACCTGATCGGAAACAATGTCGATGAGGCGGTGACCCGCCTCGAACGATTCCTCGACGAGTCGCTGATCACCGAATCGAAGACGCTGCGAATCATCCACGGCTACGGCACCGGTCAGCTGCGCCGCGCGGTGGCAGATTTCCTCAAGGGTCACCCGCTCGTCTCGCATTACGGCCCGGCGCCCGACAACCAGGGGGCGGGCGGCGCCACGATCGTGGAGTTGAAGGAGTAATGGCGCTCTTCCCCGCCACCTTCATCGACGACTTGAAGTCGCATGCCGATATCGTGCAGGTAGTGCAGGAGCGCGTGCCTTTGCGCCGCGCCGGAACGTCGTACAAGGGCCTCTGCCCGTTTCACGGTGAAAAGACGCCGTCCTTCAACGTCCACGGCGACAAGGGGTACTTCAAGTGCTTCGGCTGCGGGGTCGGCGGGGACGTCATCAAGTTCGTCGAGTTGTACGAAAAAGTGGCGTTCCCGGAGGCGGTTCGACTGCTCGCGTCACGATTCGGGCTGTCGGTCCCTGAGGGGGACGACTCGAAGGAGGATGCGGAGGCCAATCGGGATCGAGAGGCGCTGCTGAAGGCTCACGAAGTCGCCGCGACCTGGTTCCGCGAGCAGTTGGCGACACCCGCGGGAGCGGTGGCGCGCCGGCAGTTGAAAGAGCGTGGCGTCTCCGAGCAAACAATCGAGACCCTGGGCATCGGCTACGCCCCGACCAGCCGGGAGGCCTTGAAGGCGCGTCTTACGAAAGAGGGATTCACACCGGCCCTGCTCGTGCGAAGCGGCCTCGTCCTGCAGCGTGACGAAGGCACGATCCTGGATCGGTTCAGGAACAGGCTGATGATCCCGATCCATCGCGACAACGGCGCGATCGTGGCGTTCGGTGGCCGTGCGATGGAGGCCGGGCAGCAGCCGAAATACCTGAACTCGCCGGAAACTCCGATCTACGTCAAGGGCAAGACGTTGTACGGCCTTCACCTGAGCAAGTCGTCGATCGCGAAGGCGAATTACGCAGTGATGGTCGAGGGCTACTTTGACGTCGCGCAAGCCATCCAGGCCGGCATTACCAACGTGGTCGCGTCGTCCGGCACGGCCCTGACGCTGCCGCAGGCGAAGCTGCTGAAACGATTTGCGTCGAAAGTCGTCCTCAGCTTTGACCCCGACGCCGCCGGGCAGGGGGCCGCCGCCCGGACGTCGGAGCTGCTCGTCGCCGAAGGTTTCCAGGTCAACGTCGCCATGCTGCCCGCCGGGGATGATCCCGATAATTTCATTCAGAAGTTCGGGGGGCCGGCGTATCAGGAAAAACTGCGCAGTTCACGGCAGTATCTCGACTACCTGCTGGATCGGACAGCTCGTGGCTTCGATTTGAACAAAGACGAGGGACGACGCGGTTTCCTGAACAGCATGCTGGCTGTGGCGGCACGCATTCCGGACGCGGCCGGTCGCGACCAGTTTGCCGACCGGCTGGCCCATAAGGCCCGCATCACGGAAGACGTTATCCGGGCCGAGATCCGGAAGGCCGCCGTGCAGCGTCAAACCACGGTCGAGGCCAGAAACGCGCCCGCCCTGGGGGAAATCAAACCGGCGGAGCGAGCGTTGATCTGGGCCCTGGTCCGCGATAGTGACGTAGGAATGGCAGCGCTGGCGGACCTCGAGGACGGCGATCTGAGCGGACTGGCGACCGAGGCCATCCTGCGTCAGGCGCGATCCCTGCAGGGAACCCCCGCTGATGCCTTACCTCAGACGCTTTTGGAGCGTCTAACCAAAGGTGAGGCCCGGGTGGTAGAAGAGCTCGGGAAGCCGTCAAGCGCGCCGGCACAGCCGGCCGATTGCGTACGTACGCTGAAAAAAAGGCGGTTCGATCGCGAACGCGCCGACGTTCAACGGGAAATAGACCGGTTACAGGAAGAAGGCGCGGCGCGATACGAAGACGAAATCGTGTCGCTCTGGGAGAAGAAGATGGTTCTGCTCCAGCGCATCGAAGCTCTGGGAGGGTAGGAGGAAATGGCGTTGTCGATCGAAGAAAAATACGACGAGGTAAGGCAGCTTATCTCGATCGGTAAGGAAAAAGGGTATCTGCTCTACGACGAGGTCAACGAGCTCCTCCCCGCTGATATTACGTCGTCAGACGAGCTGGATGACCTGTTCAGCACGTTCGGCAGCGCTGGCATCGAAGTCGTCGACTCCGAGAAGACCTACCGTGAAGAAAAGCTCCTCGACCGCACCGCCGAAGGGGCGGAGGAAGTCGAGCTCGACCTCACGCCGGGAGCCCTCGACAAGACCAACGACCCCGTCCGCATGTACCTCCGCGAGATGGGCACGGTCCCCCTCCTGACTCGTGAAGGTGAAGTCGAAATCGCCAAGCGCATCGAGCGCGGCAAGCTCGCGGTGATCAAATCGATCTCGCGGACGCCGACGATCGCCCGCGCCATCATGACGATGGGCGAACAGTTGAAGGCCGACGAACGCAGCGTGCGCGAGCTGGTGATCTTCAACGACGAAGAGATCACCGACGAGAAGATCGACGACCGCAAGCGCCAGGTCCTGCGCCAGATGGAGAACGTCCGCAAGTCCTGGGCGGTGCTCGACAAGGCGAAGGAAAAGATCGACAAGACGCCGAAGGGCCAGACGACGCGCGAGAAGAACAAGTACCGCCGCGCGCGCTGGGAAATGCTTCGTGCTCGCGTCGAGGTCTCGCAGCTGATTCGCAAGATCGAGTTCACCGAAGCCGTGAAGCGCCGCCTGATCGACCTGATCAAGGAAGGCGTCGAAGGCGTGATGCGCCTCAAGCGCGAGGTGGACCAGATCGAGCGCCAGGTCAACCCGAAGACCGGCAAGAAGAGCCGCCTCAAGGAAGAAGAGAAGAAACTCTTCCTCAAGCGTCAGCGGGAACTCAAGACGCAGATCAAGGGGATGGCTGACGATCTCGAGGAGACGCCCGAGCAGCTCACCCGTACGCTCGAAACGATCGCGCGCGGCGAGATCCAGGCCGAGCAGGCGAAGAAGGAGCTGGTCGAAGCCAACCTCCGTCTCGTCGTTTCGATCGCGAAGAAGTACACGAACCGCGGCCTGCAGTTCCTCGACCTGATTCAGGAAGGCAACATCGGCCTGATGAAGGCGGTCGACAAGTTCGAGTACCGCCGCGGCTACAAGTTCTCGACCTACGCGACGTGGTGGATCCGCCAGGCGATCACCCGCGCGATCGCGGACCAGGCGCGGACCATCCGTATCCCGGTGCACATGATCGAGACGATCAACAAATTGATCCGCACCTCGCGCGCGCTGGTGCAGGAGCTCGGTCGCGAACCCACCTCAGAAGAAATCGCGAAGCGGATGGACATTCCCGTCGCGAAGGTCCGCAAGGTCCTCAAGATCGCGCAGGAGCCGATCTCGCTGGAGACGCCGATCGGGGAGGAGGAAGATTCGCATCTTGGCGACTTCATCGAGGATCGCCAGGTGGTCTCTCCGTCCGACGCGGTGATCAACCTCAATCTCAAGGAGCAGACCGACGCGGTCCTGAAGACGCTCACGCCGCGCGAAGAGAAGGTCATCAAGATGCGCTTCGGCGTCGGCGATGGCTCGGAGCACACGCTGGAAGAAGTCGGCCAGAGCTTCGCGGTCACCCGCGAGCGCATCCGGCAGATCGAGGCGAAGGCGTTGCGGAAGCTGCGCCACCCGTCGCGGAGTCGGAAGCTGCGGGCGTTCCTCGAAGGACGTACGTAGTCGGCAGCTCGCTGCTTCTAACAGTGGGGTGGTTCGAGGGGTTAGAAAACTAAGAACTACGAACTCAGAACTAAGAACGATTGGTTGAAGGGTCGACGCTTCGCGTCGACCCTTTTTTTGTTTCGTTACTTGGCGACGCGCGCGATGTTGGACAGGACGCGATCGAAATCGATGTCGTAGAGTGCGGCGCTCTGGTCGGCTGTCCGGTGACTGGCACGGTGATGTCGAACTCGATCCAGCGATCCTTCGTTTGTGCGAGTTCTTTTTTTGACAATTCGAGGTCGACCGTCCGTCGCAGCTGTCCGATCTGATTGCCCTTTACGTCGTCCACTGCGATCACAAGGGGAAGAGCGACCTTCTTGGTGCCTTCATCGGCGGCGAATAGACACGCCCGCGGGATTAAAGGCGATGCTGACCCGCAGCTCGGTCGCTCCGTATTGTCCGAGTATTCTCGTTGCGAGCTTCAGTGGCGGTGGTGCGCTTCGGCAGGCGGACGGATTGAACAGACTGTAAATCCCGGTTTCGGAGAGCGCTCTCGAGTTCAGCGTCGAGAGCGGTGATTGGCGACCGCCGCCACGAAATCGTTCTCGTCCTCGGCGGCGGCGGCAAATCGGTAGCCGTGGACGGTATTGCGGCGTCACGTCCGCGGTTGACGACAACCTTGAATTTGGCGATTCAGCGTCCGGCGAGAGCGTCACGCTCGGGTAGTAGCCGATCAAGGTACTGAAACCTCGACGCATGATACCAATCGGTTCAGCGGTACCGTCGCTTGTCGGTAAAAGGTGAGCCGTACCGCCTGTCTCTTCGGCGAGCAATCGATGGTCGGCAGAGGCCAAAGATCTCGTGGTCCGATGTGTCGCCCGATCTGCCTTCTGCCAGGCACCATCGGTTGCCCCGGTAGTCCCAGTATGGAGGTATGAGATTGCGGCACGTAGCCTCATTGGCCCACCTACACAAAGACGTGATTGTGACGCTGACTCGTTGATGCGAGCGAGAGGAAGCGCGTTTTGGGCCACAACGATGACGTGTTTCTCTGCCTGGTATGCGACGCAGCAAAGTACAAGATCACAGCGAAGGTATACGTGATTAGAAGAACTTGCCCCTCAGCATCGCGCCAGCGCCTGGTAAGTCAGTGAATGCCGGAAATACCCTTGAATGTCAAAGAGGGCGCCGATCCGCTGCTGCGTCTGCGCATCCAGAGGCCCCATCGGGTCCTTCATCCTCGGCGCGGCGATGCGCTCATCGATGTCCTGATGTAACCCCCGATATCGTTCCAGGAATCGGACGACCGCTGCGTGATCGGTCGTGGGCTCGGCCATCTTCAGATACGCGGTCACGCCGACTCGATCGGTGACGACGAGACCTGACGAACTCGATGAGCGCGTCGAGCCCCTTGACCGGCGCATTGAGGTAACCGCGTCCGAGTAGCAGGATGAAGATGCGATGCGGGTTGATCGCGGCCGCGAGTGGGCTGTCATCGGCGACTCGAATCGCTGCGTCCGCAATCGGCAACGGCAAGAAGTGAGCGATCTACTGCGGGATCCGTTTCGAAGACCGTGAAATGCGTAGCAGCCAGATCGTCACCGGATCGCCGTTGCGATCCACGACACGAACGTCGAGCGGAACGAGGACGACTTTGGATAGGATGGGAGGCTGTGTTTGCGCGCTGACGATGGTAGCGGCAGACATCCACACTGTGGGGATCACGAGCAGGAATTGAAGACGCCACCTGAACATGCGGGTTCGACCAGTGGGGTAATCTGCGCGGCTCTAAAACTCAGAACTCCGAACTTAGAACTTAGAACCTTGGTTCTGAGTTCTAAGTTCGGAATTCTAAGTTTAGAAGCCGCTGGAATCACCCCACGGCAATGTTCAGCTTGGTGTCCCGAATTGGAGCATTTTGGCGGCGCGGTCTGTGCACTAAGGCATGGTCAGGAAGGGAAACTGACTCATGCGATCCACACAGAAGCTCATCGCCAGTCTTGGGCTCATCGTTATAAGTGCTGCATGCGGAGGGAGTTCTCCGACCCAACCATCTCCGCTCGCCGGGAGCAGCGCGGTAGTTACTACCGAACCTACTCCCGCGCCGCCGAGCCCGCCGACGAATCCTACACCTCCGGGAAACCCGGCGCCCCCAGGGACTCCGGCTCCCGTACCGCCGGCGCCTCAGCCGCTCGAGACGTACGCCGCGACGACCACGCAGGCGCACTGGTTCGGGCCCGACCGGACACCGCTCTTCGGTGACACGTTCGTGATCGAAGTGTGGCCGACCGACATCTGGGTGAACAACACGCGGTTGCCAATCGTGCACCGTGCTGACGACGGGTTACTCATCGCGCGCGAAGGCCCGATGATCGAAGTGGAACTGCGCCCCTCGACGGGACGTTGGTATCTTCGCGGTGGTAAGGGCGACGCCGACGGCACGATGGTCAGGCGCTAGCGCTCCCGTTGTCCGTTGTCCGCGGTTCGCTGTTCGCTGTTCGGATAAGGGCCGGCGCCAAGTAGCCCCTCTGGTACACTTGGCGCCGGGCCCATAGCTCAATTGGTTAGAGCCGCCGGCTCATAACCGGCTCGTTCCAGGTTCGAGTCCTGGTGGGCCCACTTCCTCGCTTCGCTCGTGGTTCCGGGTTCGGGTTCCAGGTTCAGGGTTCAAGGGTTCTAGGGTTCCGGTTCAGATGCGATTTCGAACTCAGGACCGAGAACCGAACACCGATCACCGAAGGCCGATCACCGGTTGAACGGGAACTCCTGCACCCAGCTGAAACCCCGCGACACGAGCAGCAGCTTGTCGCGGGGGAACAGCTCCAGTTCCATTCGCACTTTCTTCCCATCCATCGTCCCGTCGATCACCATCCGATCGGCCGCAGGTTGCTGGAACGCGAACGTGGCATTCCACTTCGGATCCTGGGGCTTGGTCAGCGTGAGGGACTTCGCCGCCATGTCGATCTTGTTCCCGAAACCGGCGAAGGTGTCATCCATGCGCTGGAACGACATCCGCGCGGGATTGTCGAAGATGACCCGCCGCCAGCGGTCGTAGTCAGTGACGAGCGCCGAACGTTCGAGACCGTCGATCGACATCCGCGTGACATTCCAGATGCCGTAGAGCGGCGATTTCGGAGCACCGCCGCCATACAACGTCCAGGCCTCGACGGATTGGTTCATGTTCATCCCGACGAGATAAAGCACCGAAGACAACCTGCGCGATGATGCCGATCCGGATGGCGCGCTGCGATCGACCGAGCGGAGGAACCGTGGAAGGTCCGGCCGTGCGGTTCAACACGAACACATTCAGTAGCCGGCGCGCGTCGGGCGCGAGGAGGAAGATCGACATCAGGATCAGGTGGAACGAAAACAACTTCACCGGCACGTCGTACGTCATGTTCAGCGTGAAGATCTGGATCGTGCAGGCCAGCGCCACGAGCGCGCCGAGGGTCGCGGTCGCTGGAATGAAGAGCAGGATGCCGGCGAGGAGTTCCGCGCACCCGGTGAAGATCTCGTACGGCCGCGACGCGCCGATCGAGTACCAGAGGACACCCATCGGAGAGAAGTGCCCGAATGGCTCGAGCAACCGCTGCAGCGACGGATACGGCATCTGCAGCGGGATCGCCTTGGCAGCACCGTAACTCACCATCGTCGCGCCCAACGAAAAGCGCAGGAACAACCGGAACCACTTGTGGAAGCCGACGTAGCTCAAGCGCCGGCGCGCGGCGAGCGACCAGACGACGGTGCCGACGGCCGCGAACACGAGAAAGCAGAACGCCAGCACCCAATCGAAGATCTTGTCGCCACTCCCGCTGGCGATCACCAGCGGCTGCGTCACGCCAAACACGTGCTTCGCGGTCCATTCAGCGGCGAGGCGCGTGGGAAAACCGGTGAACTGCGGAAGATTCCCAACCGGCAGTATCAGTAGGCCGGTAAAGCATCTGCGTCATCACGACGTAGATGCCGAAGTAAAGGAACCCAAATCGAAAGGCGATCCGCGACGCCGGCGACCAGCGCACGATCGGGACTTCGACCTTGGGATAAACACTAGGAGTCGCGGGATCCAGAACGAGCATGGTGGCCGCGGATTATACGCCGACCCTCAGCGGATGCGCGCGCGGATTCTTCCCACCGTTCGCTGTTCCTGGCCGCCCACCGCGACCGTGATGGCGTAGTCCCCCGGCGGCAGCGCCGGCACCTGCGCACCGAACCCACGGCCGCCGCCACCTTCGGACGCGCGTCGCATGTTCCATGTCACACGGTTCATCCCGGCCTCGCCTGGTCCCTTCAGCGTGGCCAGCGTCTCTCCGCGAATGTCCCCGATCGTCACGCGGGCGCCCCCCTCCTGCTTGTCGCGCAGGTAGTAGGCAATCACGATCGCGTCAGGTTCGTTCGGGGTCTCCAGGTACTTGTCCCCGTAGAGGTGGAAGTTGCCGAGGGTGCGGAACTGATACGCGGCGCGCGGCTCCGGGGTGAAGAGGTGGAACGGCTTGGCGAGCGTGGCAGCCGACAGCTCCTGCAGATGCGTGATGTCGCCGATGAAGATGCCACGCCCGTAGGTGCCGATGACGAGATCGTTCTCTCGCGGATGCACGGTGAGATCGTGCACGGGGACGGTCGGCAGGTTGGCCTTCAGGCGTGCCCACGACTCGGCGGCGTCGGTCGAGACCCACACGCCCAGGTCGTTGCCGATGATCAGCAGGTCCTTGTTGCGGCGATCCTGCACCACGACGTTGATCGGTGACGGTGGCAAGTCGCGGACGATCGCGGTCCACGTTTTGCCGAAATCCGTCGTGCGGAACAGGTACGGCTTGAAGTCGTCGTTGCGGAAGCCACTCTTCGCAACGAAGGCCGTTCCGGCATCGTGCGGCGACGCAAAGACGCGGCTCACATAGCGGTCCGCTGGGCCGCCGGCACCGGCGATCGCTGACGTCATGTCCGACCACGTGGCCCCATGATCACGGGTGACGTGCACGCGCCCATCGTCGGTGCCAACCCAGATCACACCGGCGAGCACTGGTGACTCGGCGATGGTCGTGATGGTGCAGTAGGGCACGTTGCCGATATTCGAGCGCCCGCACTTCTCTTTGTCTTCCGTGGTCAGGTCCCGGACTGATCTCCTGCCACGCGTCGCCGCGATTGAACGAGCGAAACACGACCTGCGCGCCGGTATACACGATCTGCGGATTGTGCGGCGACAGGACCAGCGGCGTGATCCAGTTGTAGCGGAGCTCGCGCTCCGGACGCCGTGGCGGCTCGATCACGGCCACCTGGCCCGTCTGCTGGTCGAGCCGGCGTTGCCCACCCAGCTGATAACTGTTGTAGACCCACCGTGAGTCAGTGGGATCGACCTGGTTGTACATGCCGTCCTGCGTGCCGACGGTCACCCAGTCTTCGAGCGTGATCCGTCCGTTCTTGCCGTTGCTCGGTCCCTTCCACGAATCGTGATCCTGCAGGCCCGCGTAGACGTTGTAGGGGTCGTCCATGTCCACGCCCACGGCGTAGACCTCCCCAACTCGCATGTTTGGAAAGTAGTCGCCCGTGCGACCGCCATCGACCGAGACGTTGACGCCGCCATCGCTGCCCAGCATCACGCGCTGGGGATCCTGGTCGTCCCACCAGATCGTCCGGAAGTCTCCGAACACCCCCCGCATGAAGTCGCACGTCCACGTCTTCCCGCCGTCCTTCGACTCGTACATCGAATCGCTGATGACGATGATCTGGTCGGGGTTTGCGGGATTGGTCCTGATCTGGTTGAAGGAGTACGGTGCCTTCGATCCCGCGACATCGATGCCGTCGCCATGAGCCTTTCGCCAGGTGCGGCCGCCGTCCGTGCTGCGGTAGACCTCGTTGCCCATCGGTCCGCCGGCCCGCGGAGGTTGCCCACCGCCGCGACCCGAGCTTGCGACACACGCGTCAACGCGCGGCGCCATACCGTCGGTTCGCGGATTGAGGTTCTCGACGATCGCCGTCAGAAGCTTCGGGTTCCGGCGGTTGACGTCGAGACCAATGCGACCGACGTTACCGGCCGGCAACCCTTCGACCTTCCTCCACGTCTTTCCGCCATCATCGCTGCGATGCACGCCACTCCCGGCGCCGCCAAGGATCAAGTGCCACGGCGTCCGGTGTTTCTCGTACAGGGCGGCAAACAGCGTGTTCGGCGGGTCCCGGTGCATCACCAGGTCCGTCGCGCCAGTGGCGTCGTCGATGTACAAGACCTTCGACCACGACTTGCCGCCGTCGCGGGTCATGAACACCCCGCGCTCTTCGTTACGTGAGAAGAGGTGCCCCATCGCCGCCACGTAGACGATCTCTGGATTGGTCGGGTGAATGACGATGCGCGCGATGTGGTGGGAGTCGGGCAGCCCCATGAACTGCCAGGTCTTGCCGGCGTCAGTGGATTTGAAGACGCCCTTGCCCGAGTAGGACGACCGCGCGTTCGCCTGCTCGCCCGTCCCCATCCACACGATGTTCGGATTGGATGAAGACACCGCGACCGCGCCCACCGCGGCGACCTCGACGCGGTCAGAAACGTTGTCCCACGTCACCCCGCCGTTGATCGTCTTCCAGAGCCCGCCGGTGCGACTGGCGGCGTAAATCGTGTAGAGGTGGTCGTGCAGCGGCGCATCGGGCACGGCGATCTCGGTGATCCACGCCGCCGTCCTGAACGGACCGATGTTGCGGAACGTCGTCGCGTTGATCACCGCGTCGCGTGGATTGGCTTGATAGGCGCCAAGCGGCAGCGCAAACGCAGCGGCTGCCGCGACCAGAACAATGGCTCGTCGCACGGATCTCTCCCCCTCGTTGTAGCGCAGGACTTCTAGTCCTGCCTCCGCTCACTCTGTCGGCCGCTATATCGGTAGTGCCCGGTGATGGTGTATCGAAAAAGGATGTCCTCGATCTCGGGTCCGGGAACGATGTTGTGGACCACGAGCGGTACGTCCGATGGCGATCGCTGGTCGATCACGATGCCGATGTGCGGCAGGTTGCCCGGCAGCATCCAGCTCACGACGTCGCCGGATCGGTAAGCACGCGGATCGTTGGATCTCGGGATCTCGGCTCCCGCGCGCCGGAAGAAGGTCTGCAGATTGGGCACGCGACGATGATCGATGTTGGTGTCGGGGCCGCGCATGCCCCAGAGCGCCGGGTAGGAGCGAAACGCTTGCCGCATGTCCTCGTGTACTTTCACTTGGAGATCGATGCCGATCTGCCGGTACGCGCGGATCACGACATCCGTGCAGACGCCGATGTTGGCCGGCACATCACCGCCGGGATAGGTAATCCGTCGGTACGAACCATCGTAGGTGACCGGCGTCCGCGTTTGGGCAATCGCCGCCGCGACCAGCGTCCGCGCATGGTCTTCCGGAAGCGACTGCGCCGTCAGACACAATGTCAGGGTCAGGAGTTTCAGCATGGTCCTTTCCGTGGAGAAGCCTATCCGGGCATCGCAGTTCCTGCAACGCTCCGGCGCAGAGCCCTCGCAAGAATTGCGTACCCAGAAAGTGTTTCTCACCCCTTCTGGCGGTATTTCGCCGCGTCGGCGCCCGGCATGGGCGTCGCATAGAGCGTTAGAATGGCGGCGATGAAGGCTGTGGATCCGCGCGTCACCTACGCGGAGCTGGAACAGTGGCCGGACGACGGGCGCCGCTACGAGCTCTATGGCGGCGAGGCGATCGTGGTTCCTGCTCCGTTACCGATTCACCAAGTCGTGGCCTTACGCATATACGACATCTTGAAGCCGTACGCCGAAGCGAACGGCGGACTGGCGCTCTGTTCGCCGCTCGATATCGTGTTCTCCGAATACGACGTCCTGCAGCCGGATGTCGTATTCTTCGACGCCGAGCGGCTCCGTCAAATTGATCTCGAACGTCCGATTCGCGTCGTTCCAAACCTGGTTGTCGAAGTGCTCTCGCGAGCGACCGCGGCCAGGGACCGAGGTCGCAAGCTCACCATCTTCGAGCGTTACGGGGTGCCGGAGTACTGGATCGTCGATCCGCGGCAGAGCCTTGAAATCCTCGTAAGGACTCGTGCCGGTTTCAGCGTCGCCGGATCCTTTGACCGGCAGGCAACCGTCGTTTCTCACACCCTGATTGGGCTGCAATTCGCTGCGTCAAACGTCCTCGCCTAGCGGATCGACTCCTTCTGCGGACCGTCGGGTCAGTAGCAGTTCTAGGATGGACAGGCGAATCCGACCGAGCGCATAGACACGCTCACCGACACGCCGGGGGCGCCGCCGCGGGCTGCGCGAGGGGCCGGACTGACGTCGAGGTACTGCACGCGTGGCGGGATCGTCGGCGCGAGCGTGATCGACACCCGCAGATCGCCCCGCTCACACTTCATCGTCCATTGGCCGCGCAGGGCATTTTCCACGTAGTCGAAGGACTTCGGAGCGGCACAGGTGCCAACTTTCTCGCGCAACGCGGCGATCTCGCGCTGGCGGCGGTCCTTCGACCGATCGAGATACAGATTCATCGCCGCCATCCGGTCGGCTTCCGTGTCGTCCCAGTTGACGATGAGGCTGGAGACGGCGTCGCGCATATCCACGAGCAGCGTCCGACGGTTGCTGCACCCGCGGCTGAAGCGCGCCGGTCTTCGCCAGCGCCTCGAACGCGTTGTTCACCACGCCGCCCCAGCTCGTGTAGGTCACGTTGCCGAAGGCGACGATGCCGACGCCATGGTCGGGCAGCCACTGCATCAGCGATCCGAAGCCGGGCAGGCCGCCGCTGTGCGCGACGATGTAGTTGAAGGTGCAGCTCTGGCTGACGCGAAGCCCGTAGCCGTAGCCGCCGGAGTTGAGCGTCGTCACACCCGCGTTCGAGCGGCCGGCGGTCGCCGGGCGCGAGCGCCAGATCTGCTGCATTTCGCGTAGCGAGGCGCGCCGCACCGGTCCCGTTTCGACGCCGTCGCGCGGCGGCCATGCGGCGAGGAAGGCCCCGACGTACTTCGACAGGTCGGCCACCGAGGTCAGCATCCCGCCCATCGCGCCGAAGGCGCCGTCGGGCAGCGGCGGCTCCTCTTTCCACTGCTCGTCTTCCCAGCGGTAGCCATGCGCGATCCGGTCGCGCGGCACGGATGCCGGCTCCAGCGTCGTCGCGGTCATCCCGAGCGGCTTCAGGATCGTTTCGGTGATGTATTGGCGGTACGGCACGCCCGACGCATTGGTCACGATGCGGCCGAGGATCGCGAAGCCGTAATTCGCGTACTCGTAGGCGATGCCGGGGGGGTTCGAGAAGGGAATCCCCTTCTGCAACATCCGGGTGAACTCTTCCTCTGTCGCGGCGAGCTGCTGATCACCCCACGGGTTGTCTTCGGGAAAGCCTGCCGCGTGCGACATCAGGTCGCGCACGGTGATCCGTGGAGCGTCGGACGTCGGGTACCTCAATTTGCTCAACTCGGGAACGTAACGAGCGGCCGGCGCATCGAGCGACACCTTCCCCTCGTCGCGGAGCTTCAGGATCGCCATGGCGGTGAAGCTCTTGGTCATCGACGCGATGCGGAACACGCTGTCGCGCGTGACCGGAGACTTGCTCGGCAGTTCGCGAAACCCGCCACCCCGATATGTGCCAGCTCGCCATCGATGACGATCCCCCACGCCGCGCCTGGCACGCGGGTCCGCGTCATAAACTCCCCGACCATCTTGTCGATCTCCGGGAACGCGGCACTCAACTTCGCGCGGCGATCGGGATCCGCGAACACCGCCGGCGGATTCGTGCCCCGTCGCTGCGTCGCCTGCGTCCACACCGGCTCGGCGGCATGCCCGATCAGCAGCACCGCCGCAGTAAACACCCCAATCGCTCTCATATTCCCCGCCCCCAACGAACCACGGACCTCGGACCTCGGACCTCGGACAACGGACAACGGACAACGGACAACGGTCAGCGCACGATGATCTCGTCGGCGAAGAACCAGGCGTCGTTGCCGGCGCCGGGATGCCAGGCGGGCAGCTTACCGTAATGCTCCACCCGCAACCGGATGTACCTCGCACGCGGCACCCACGGCAGGTTGAACTCGTAATCGCGCGTGGACGCCGGCGTCACCTGGTCGGCGTTGGCGGTTCCGGGCACGACTCCTCCGGTCATCAATCCCTCGAACGTTTTGCCATCCTGCGATACCGCCAGTGAGATCGCGCGCGGGTAGAAGATCCACGACCCAGTGTCCTGCAGGAATCCCATCGCGACGTACCGAATGTCGCGCGCTTCCCCGAAGTCGAGCGTGACCTCGAGGTCCTTTCCGAGATACCCCTGCCAGCGGCCGGTCTTGAAGCTGTTGTTGCCGCGCAGGCCGTCGATGAGCGTGTCGGGACCGGCGGCGGCGTATTGCGGCGCGTACGCGGTACTCAAGGTGATCTTCGGGTAGTCGGCGAGGCGCCTGAACGCGACCGACATCACCGGGCTCGTCGCGTCGTCCTGGACGGCAATCGCCTTGAGCGTGACGCTGTTGTCGATGGTGAAAGGGGTGTTGTAACGCGGTGACGCGCGATCGGGCGTCGAGCCGTCCGTCGTGTAGTGAATAGCCGCCACCGGTTCTGCCGATGCCAGTCGGACGCTTTGCGATCCCCGGAACACCCGCGTGCCGTGCGCAATGAACGGCACCGGCACGACACGCACATCCGTGATGGCAGACGTCGGCTGCGCGCCGCGACCGACACCCCAGCGGACGCTTGGCTCCGCTCCCATCTCGAACGCGATCTCCCCACCGACCGCCAACGCCGAGTGATCCAGGAACGAGAAGTCGTACGCTCCACCGTTCAGTCGCGCTCGCTGAATGTACTTATTCGTGGACGAGGGGCTGTTGGCGCGCACGGTGAAGGATCGACCGCTTCCCAACGTGATCGTTGCGCTGGTGAACAGCGGCGTGCCGATCGCGTACTGCGTGGAACCAGGGGCGACCGGATAGAAGCCGAGCGCGCTGAACACGTACCAGGCGCTCATCTGGCCGCAGTCTTCATTTCCGGAGAGGCCGTCGGGGGCAGCGCTGTATTGCTCGTCGAGAATGCGCCGCACCATCGCCTGCGTCTTCCAGGGTTGGCCCGCATAGTTGTAGAGATACGCCATGTGGTGGCTCGGCTCGTTGCCGTGGGCGTATTGGCCGATCAGTCCGGTAATGTCCGCCTGCTGGCGGCCGGTCGTCTTGGTGCTCGCGGTAAACAATGCGTCGAGTTTCTTCACGAATCGCTCGGGGCCGCCCAGCATCCGGATCAGGCCGGCGACGTCCTGGGGCACGAAGAAGCTGTACTGCCAGGCGTTCGCCTCGGTGTAGTGATTGTTGACTTCGGCGGGATCGAAGGGGGTCATCCAGAAGCCTTCAACCCGGGCGCGCATGAAGCCGGTGGACGGATCGAACAGATGCTTCCACGATTCGGCCCGTCGCAAGAATCGCCGGTAGTCCTCCTCGCGTCCGAGACGTTTGGCGACCTGCGCGATCGTCCAATCATCGTAGGCGTACTCCAGCGTTCGTGACACACCTTCGGCTTCCTGGCTGGCGTCGATGAACCCGTCCCGCTTGTAGGCGTCGAGGCCGAAGCGGTCCTCCTCCGCGCTATGAACCATCGCTTTGAACGCGAGTTCGAGATCGAAACCGTCAACACCTTTCACGATCGCGTCGGCGATCACCGGCACCGCGTGATATCCGATCATCGTGTCCGTCTCGTTCGCCGCGAGCTCCCACACCGGGAGGCGACCGCCTTGCTCGAATTGCCGCAGGAACGTCTGAATGAAGTCGCGCGTCCGTACCTTGTCGATCATCGTGAGCAGCGGGTGCAGCGCACGGAAGGTGTCCCAGAGCGAGAACACCGTGTAGTAGGTAAAGCCATCGGCCTTGTGGATCTTGAAATCGCGTCCCCGATACTGCCCATCGACATCCATGTAGACATTTGGTGTCAGCATCGCGTGATACATCGCCGTGTAGAACACGACCCGCTGATCGCGCGTGCCCCCTTCGACACGGATCTTCGACAGCTCGCGCTCCCAGGCTTCGTCAGCCGCCCGGCGGACGCTGTCGAAGTCCCACTCCGGCACCTCCGCGTCGAGATTTCGGCGCGCGCCGTCGACACTCACCGCGGATATCGCGACTTTGGCGAGCAACGGCTCGCCGACGCTGCCGAAATCAAACGCCCGCTTATTCGGGTTCGATGAATCCGTCACCGGGGCAAAGGGACGGGAGAAGCGGATCACGAAGTACACCACCTGGTCGCGCGCCCAGCTCCGCGACCGGCGCACTCCAGTGACCTCGCGATCCCCCACCACGTCGATCGACGCTTCCAGCAACGGGTCGCGATGCTCGAGATCGAGGATCACATACGCGGGCTTCTCTGCCGGAAGCGTGTAGCGATGCACACCGACCCTGAGCGTCGTCGTCAATTCCGCCCGAATGCCGTGGTCCTCGAGCGTGACCGCGTAGTAACCGGGTTGCGCGATCTCCTCGGAGTGTTTGAAGGCCGACGAATATCCCGGCTTTCCATCGGCCCCGTTGTTCAGGCGCGGCTCTCCCGTCATCGGCATGAGCAACACGTCGGTGTAGTCGGGGATGCCGGTGCCGCTCAGATGCGTGTGCGAAAACCCATACACCCGCGAGTCGCTGTAGTGGTATCCAGAGCACCCGTCCCAGCCGGTGAGGCGGGTGTCGGGCCCAGGCTGGATCATCCCGAACGGCAGCGACGGGCCAGGATACGTATGACCGTGCCCGCCGGTCCCAATGAATGGATTCACAAATGCGGTCAACTTCTCGTTGGGTTGCGCCCAGGCGGTTGCGGCCAGCAGGCACAACAGAGAGAGACATATGGAGGTTCGCGCCATCACGTGCGCATCGTACTGCCGAGCCATGGTTTTTTCACACACAGCCTGCGCAGGGCCCGGGATGATGGTTAGGCCATGTCGAACACTCTGAACGAAACACTCAATCGTCGGCGCGCGCTCAGAATGATTGGCGCGGCAGGCGCAGCGGCCGTCGCAGCGGCAGCGTGCAGCTCCGACGACGGTGCGCCGACCAGTCCGTCCGTCACCACCGGGACCGCCGGCACCAGCAACTCGGATTGCGCGGTCACGCCGACCGAAACCGTCGGACCGTATCCGTCACTGACCGATTTGATCCGCAGCGATGTACGAGAGGGGAAACCGGGCGCCGATCTCTCGCTGACGATCAAGGTTGTGAACGTCAACGGCGCCTGCGCTCCGGTGTCGGGCGTGAACGTCGAGATCTGGTCCTGCGACCATGCCGGGAACTACTCGTCGTACGGCAGCCAGGCAAACCAGACCTACCTGCGCGGGATCCAGACGACCAACGTCAACGGCGAGGCCACGTTCACGACGATCTACCCCGGGTGGTACCAGGGACGCGCGACCCATATCCACGTCGAGGTCACCCGGAACAACCAGTCGATCAAGGTCACCCAGATCGCGTTCCCGGAGAGCGTCAACAACACCGTCCACACCAGCGGTGTCTACGCGTCTCGTGGAGTGAACCCGACGACAAACGCGAGGGACGGCATCTTCGCCGATAGCCTCGCGTCAGAGATCACTACGCCGACGGGCAGCCCGTCGGGCGGCTATACGGCGAGTTTCCAGGTGGGCGTTTCGATCTAACGCGGGTCCAGCGGACGGAAGTTGACGTCGAGGATCCGCAAGCGCTCCTGGTGAACCGCAAGCCGCTTGAGGAATGCTGAAAAGTCCTTGACCTCTTTCGGGCTCCACACAACTTCTGCCAGCGCCGCCATCCGCGGAAAGGCCTGATATTCCACCTGCTTCGGCGTGGGCATGTATTCGCTCCACAACTGCCCTTGCGCGCCGAGCACGTGCTGGGCGAACTGCGGTTCCAGCTCCGCGGGGATCGGTTCGTACGAATAGACCGTCTCGAGAGGCAGGAACGAGCTGGCGCTCACGGGCTCGCCGGGCGCTTTGGACTGCGCGTAGTCGAAGTAGGTGTGGCTCGTCGGCGCCATCACGACGTCGTGCTTCGCACGAGCGGCTTCGATGCCCCCTTTGACGCCGCGCCAGGACATGACGACCGCGTTCTCCGCGAGGCCCCCCTCGAGGATTTCGTCCCAGCCGACCAGCCGGCGCCCGCGCTTCACCAGGAACGTGTCCATCTGCCGAATGAACCAGCTCTGAAGTTCGTGCTCATCTTTCAGGCCGAGCGCCTTGATGCGCGCCTGGATCCGTTCGCTGGCTTTCCACTTCGCCTTGTCCGCTTCGTCGCCGCCGATATGGATGTAGCGGCTCGGGAAGATTTGCATCACCTCTTCGAGGACGTTCTGCATGAACGTGATCGTGGACGGCTCCGCGTTGAGGATGTCGGAGAACACCCCCCAATGCGTCGCGACTTCCACTGGCTCGCCGGTGACGCCGAGCTCCGGATAGGCCGCGATCGCGGCCATCGCATGACCCGGCATCTCGATCTCCGGAATGACGTTGATGTAGCGCGCCTTGGCGTAGGCGACGATTTCCCGGGCATCCTCCTGCGTGTAGAAGCCGCCATGGCGCTTGCCGTCGTATTGCGCTTCGCCCGGTTTGCGATTGCGCCCGACGAGCGTCTCCTTCCGCCAGGCCCCCACGTCGGTCAACCGCGGATACTGTTTGATCTCGATCCGCCATCCCTGGTCCTCGGTCAGGTGCCAGTGAAAGACGTTGAACTTGTGCAGCGCCAGGAGGTCGATGTACTTCTTGACGAACTCCTTCGGCATGAAATGCCGGGCGACGTCCAGGTGACCGCCCCGCCAGGCGAACCGTGGCCGATCCTCGATCGACAGCGCCGGCATCCGCCACGGCACCCCGGCGACGGGGGCCTCCCGAAAGACCTCTGGCGGCAGCAACTGGCGGATCGTCTGCACAGCGTAAAAGAGACCGGCATTCCCCGCTGCGCGCGCGACGACCGAGCCGGGCCGGATCTCGAGGGCGTAGCCCTCGGCGCCAAGCCGCTTCAACGAGGCGTCCTGGCGCAACGCAATGGCGCGCGGAGGCACGGCGCCTCCGGTCGCCACCCGAAGGGTGAATCCGGTGGCCGGTTCCAGATACAGCGCCAGCTGACGCCCCACGGAGGCGCTCGCGCGATCGGTCCAGATGACGGTACTCGCGGTGATCTGGAACTCCCCGGCGCGGGCTGTCACCCTCGCTGGGTGCGGGATGACCTCCTGCGACACCGCGGGGAGCGAAGGGATGAGCACGGCGAAAACAACGGCTGGGGCAATCCGCATAGGCGCGATGATATTCTTACTTCCGCACTCCCACATGCATCCTGATCTTCAGAATCTGATTCACCTCCAGGACCTCGTTCTCGGCATCGACCGTTTCCGCAAGCGCATCGACGAGATACCGTCCGCGCAACAGGCGCTGGACGCGCGGCTGGCCACGCAGACCGCCGTGGTCGAGGCCGTCAAGAAACGGGTCGCCGACAACCAGGCCGCGCGGCGAGATATCGACAAGCAGCTCGCCGAAATGAACGCGCGCCTCAGCAAATTCAAGAACCAGCTGATGGAGGTGAAGACGAACAAGGAATACCAGGCGATGCAGAAAGAGATGGGGCACGCGCAGGAAGAGATCGGGGTGCACGAAACGCACATGCTCGAGAAGATGGAAGAAACCGACGGCCTGACTGCCGAGCTCAAGGCCGCGGAGGCCGCCCTCAAGGCCGCACAGGCCGAAATCACCTCGGAGCGCAAAAAGCTCGACGCCGAACGCGCCACCGATCAGCAGGAGCTCGAACGCCTCGTCTCGGAACGTGACCAGGTCGCCGGGCAGATATCGGCTGAAGCCATGAAGATCTTCGAGCGGGTCTCGCATGGCCGCAAAGGCATCGCCATGGCCGAGGCCAGAGACGGCTTGTGTGTCGTCTGCCACGTGCGGCTGCGGCCCCAGATTTTCAACGAAGTCCGGCGCAACGATCAGCTGATCCAGTGCGACAGCTGCACGCGCATCCTCTATCACGTGCCCGCCGCACCGGCCCCCGCCCCACAACCTTGATCACGGCCTATATCGACGGTGGCGCTCGCGGCAATCCAGGGCCAGCGGGATACGGTGTTCACATCGAACTGCCCGACGGATCGATCGTGGAGCTGCACGGCGCTCTCGGCATCGCCACCAACAACGTCGCCGAGTACAACGGGCTGCTCGCCGCCCTGAAGTGGGCCATCGACCACGGTCATCCTGCGGTCCAGATTCGTGCGGACTCCGAGCTGTTGGTGAAGCAGATGCGCGGGGAATACAAGGTGAAGAACCCCGGCCTGCAAGGACTGGTCGCGCGCGCCCGTCTTCTGGTCGCACAACTCGAGACCGTGAAGTTCCAGCATGTGCGGCGCGAGCAGAACAAGGACGCCGACCGGCTGTCGAACGTCGGCATGGACGAAGCCGAAGAGAATCTTCGCAATCCGCCGCCCCAGGCAGGCCCGCTCGGCCAGGGAGAGCTCTTCTAGCGAGCCGGTCTGATCACTGCCGCCATCCGTCCCGCGTGCTGACCCTTCGCGCGATAGGAGTGGAACCGATCCGCGTGGGTTCGTGTGCAGAGTTCGGCGCTGAAGGTCTGGGAGGCAGGAATGCCCGCTTCGGCAAGTTGGTCCCGGTTTGCGCGCCACAGGTCGAAGTGCGGGCGCTGACCAGCCGCGCGCGTGAACCACCGCTCGATGTTCGTGTTGGAGTGTCCCGCGGCACGGAATTCCTCCACAACTTCCTCCCCCATTTCCCCGCAGCACGCACCCAACGAGGGCCCCATGGCGGCCAGAAGGTCGGACGGATCTGAACCGAACTGGCGGCGCATCGACTCAACGGCCGCACACACGATCCGCTGCATCGTGCTCCGCCAGCCGGCGTGGACGGCGGCGACGACCCGCCGGCGGCGGTCGGCAAGAAGGATGGGGGCGCAGTCGGCGACCCGAACGACGAGTGCCGACGCGGGATCGTCACTGACGACGGCATCAGCCTCGGGGCGCGTCCACTCCGTCGTGCGCGAGGCATCGGCCACGACAACACCGCAGCCGTGCACCTGCCGCAGCAGCAGGAGGTGATCGGGCGGAACACCAGCGAACGCGGCAACGGCGTTCCATTCATCGGTGCGCTCCCGAAGTTCGAGAGAACCGTCGGAAAAGAAATGCTCGGCGACGGCCGCGAGCGGTCGGCAGCGAAGCACGCGGCCCCACGGCGCTTGCACCCATTCGAATCCACCGCTAGGCTGGGGGTCAGTCATGGACATCATCGGCCTGGGATTTGACGCCACCGACATTCCGCGCGTGGCCGACATGCTCGAGCGGTACGGCGAACGGTTTCTTCGTCGCGTCTTCACCGACGGAGAGATCGCCTATTGTACGCGCCGCCGAAATCCCGCACCGCATCTTGCCGGACGGTTTGCCGCGAAGGAAGCGACCATGAAAGCGCTCGGCACGGGTCATTCGCGCGGCGTCCTGTGGAAAGACATCGAAGTGTTCCGCCAGGGAGGCCCCCCGCAACTGCGGTTGCACGGGGGCGCTGCCCGCCGAGCCGAACAGATGGGCGTACTGCGGTCGCTGCTCACCATCACGCACTCCGAGGCGCTCGCCATGGCGCAGGTGATTCTGCAGGGGAACGCCCGTTGACGTTTTTCCGCGGCAGCCCCAGGCATCCTCGCCGACCCTCGCCATCCGGTCTCCTCTAACCTACGCCACCCCAACGCGATCGGCGGACGCCCCCCGGTGCCCGCCACGGCGGCAGCCGCCTTGCCCCACGCTCCATCGCCACGCCTCACGCGAAGGAGAAACGCGATGACTGTAAAGATCCTGCCGAACGAGAAGGGAAACCCACCCGGAAGACTGGCTGACGCGGAGTTGCATTTCACCAGTGGACCGCTGGAAGGTCTCAAGCTTATTGGGTTCGCTGTGTGGGAAAGGAAGTCGGGCAGCGGGCGCAACGTCACCTTCCCCGCACGTCAGTACCTCGGTCAACGGGGAGCGTCGAAGCTATGCGCTGTTACGGCCGGCGACCGACTCGACGAGTCAAAGCACCGTGCGCGAAATCATCCTCGAGGCCTACGCCGCCTACGAAGCCGAGCACGTCATCGCCGAGCCCGCGTAGCTAGGAGAGGACCGGGAGGAACCTGGCGTTTTCCTTCTGCCGCTTGACCGGCAGGGTCCATTCCTCTCGGAGTCCTTTTTCAAACTCCGCCCGGAAGAACGACGACTTCATGCCGCCGTCGATGATGTCCCACGGCAGCACGGCGTCCGACGACCGATCGCGAAAGATGAAGAAGTCCGCGTCGACTCCGGTCTCGGCAACCGCGGCGCGCCAGTTGCCGCCGTTGCGCTCGGCCACTTCGATCACCTCCGCCACCCGGCGGTCGCCCAGCGAGAGTAGCGCCTGGTAGTACGAATGACGCTCCGACTTGATATTGAAGTAGACGTTGTCGATGCCCGAGAGCATGTGTCGCAGGCGTTTGCCCTTGCGGTCCGTGATCGCCGGATCCTCCATCGGCAGCCACTGATAGGCCGTGCCGGGCTTGGGGATCAGCGGGTTGACGCTGCCGACGATGCGGCCGAGGCGACCGCGGGCCTTGCCGTGCTTCAGCATGATCTCGCGCATGGCGACCGTCAGGTCGCGGATGCCTTCCAGGTCGGCGTCGGTCTCGGTCGGCAACCCGATCATGTAATACAGCTTCAGGTTGTCCATCCCCCCATCGAAGATCACTTCGGCGGCGTGGAGGATCTCCTCGTTGGTCACCGTCTTGTTGATGACCCGGCGCAGCCGATCGGAGCCGGCTTCGGGCGCGATCGTGATCGACCGCTCGCCGCTCTGCCGGAGCAGGCCGACGATCTTCGGCGTGAGGTCATCGAGGCGCAGCGAGGCGGGGCTGATGGAATACCCCATGTCGAGCAGGCTGGTGAGAATCCGCTCGATCTCCGGATGGTCGCAGAGGGCGATCGAGACGAGCCCGGCGCGCGACGAGTACGCCTTCGCCTGTGCCGCCAGTTCGAGGATGCGGTCGGCCGAGAACGCGCGGACCGGCAAATAGTTGTATCCCGCCCAGCAGAAGCGACAGAGGTTGGCGCAGCCCCGCACCACTTCGATGAGGAAGCGGGATCCGAACTCGGTGTCGGGTGTAAAGATCGAGGTGGCCGGCGGATCAAGTCGCTCGGTCGTTTTCACCGCGGCCTTCTTCACCACCGCCGGTGCGTTCGTCCCTGCCTTCGGCTCGAAGGCCGCGACCGAACCGATGCGGTGACCGCCGGCCTCCGCCGGCCCGTTATACCGAACGTCATAGAACGAGGGAATGTAGAAGCCTCGCTCCTGCGCAAGCCGTTCCAGCACGTCTCGACGGTCGTGGCCTTCGCGAAGCGCGCTCATCAGCGACGGCACGAGCATTTCTCCTTCGCCGGCGGCAATGACGTCTGCGAAGAGGGCGAGGGGCTCGGGATTCACGAACGTCACGGCGCCGCCGATCACGACCAGGGGATGCCGGGAGTTGCGCGCCGCCGCGCGTGGCGGCATCTTGGCGAGCCGCAGCATGGAGACCACGTTCGTGTAGTCCCATTCGAACGACACCGACAAGGCGAAGACGTCGAACTCGGCGACGGGCGTGCGCGATTCGATCGTGACCAGCGGCGTGCCCGACGCGAGCTGGTGCTGCAGTTCCTGCTTGGGCGGCAGAAACACGCGCTCGCACACGACGTCTTCGAGGTCGTTGAACAGCCGGTAGACCGTCTGCAGGCCGAGGCTCGACATGCCGACGAAATACGTGTTGGGGAACGCCAGCGCGACGCGCAGGCGGCCCTGGTGCGATTTCCGCACGTAGCCGACTTCGCGCGCGAGCGTATCGCCGGCGCGTTCGCGAGGCTGCGGTTTCTTCATTGAGATGCGCCGCGCACTTCGATCCAGCGGCGATGGTGTTGCGGAAAACGTCGAGGCAGTTCGCGGGATCGAGCTCAGGCGGCGTCGATCCCGCGTTCCGTGGATATTCCTAGTCTACCAGAGGCCTACTCGTTCTGCCGCCGAAGGAAGGCGGGGACGTCCAGCGGCGACGCCGGTTCAAATTCCGCTCCTGGACCGGTGGTCTCCATAACCGGCTCCGGCGCGGGGGGAGGGGGACCAGCGGCAGGTCCAGCACCGGCCGGCGCGAAAACGAGACCCGGGAGCCGCCGGCGGCCGCAATCCGTTCGGTGCCTTCGCTTTTCCACGCCGAATAGGACTTCAGGTCCACGGGCGTGGTGGCCGCTGAGGCGACGACGGACGGGCGGTCGAAGCCCGTGGCAATGACGGTGATCTTCACCTGCCCTTCCATCCGCGGATCGACGACGGCGCCGAAAATGATGTTGGCCTCTTCGTGCGCCGCTTCCTGGATGACCGCGGACGCCTCGCTCACCTCGATGAGCGAAAGGTCGGTGCCGCCAGTGACGTTGATGATCACGCCACGCGCGCCTTTGACCGACGCGTCCTCCAGCAACGGGCTCGAGATCGCCGCGTTCGCCGCCTGCATCGCGCGCCCCTCGCCATTGGCCGTCCCGGTGCCCATGATCGCCAGGCCCATGTGCGACATGATCGTTTTGACGTCGGCGAAATCGAGGTTGATGAGGCCAGGCACCAGGATCAGGTCCGAGATGCCCTGAATCGCTTGCCGCAGCACGTCGTCGGCCGTCGCAAAGGCGTCGGTGAGGGACGTGGTGCGACCGATGGTGGCGAGCAGCCGCTCGTTCGGGATCGTGATGACCGTGTCCACAGCCTCGCGCAGTTCTTCGAGCCCTCGCTCTGCCTGCGTTTGCCGCTTCTTCCCTTCGAACTTGAACGGCTTGGTCACCACCGCGATGGTGAGCGCGCCAAGCTCGCTGGCCAGGCTGGCGATCACCGGCGCCGCGCCGGTGCCGGTGCCACCGCCGAGGCCCGTGGTCACAAACACCATGTCTGCGCCGTCGAGCGCTTCGATCAGCTTTTCGGTGTCTTCCAGCGCGGCTTGCCGGCCAACGTTCGGATCCGCGCCGGCGCCGAGGCCCTTGGTGAGCTTGCCGCCGATCTGGATCTTGTTGTGCGCGGCGTTGAACCGCAGCGCCTGGAGGTCGGTGTTGGCGACGATGAACTCGACGCCGTCGAGGCCGGCGGCGACCATCCGGTTGACGGCATTGCTGCCGCCGCCCCCCACGCCAACAACCTTGATGCGTGCGCCACTCCGTTCCCCTTCGTCCAGTTTCAATCGCAGCGCTGTCAAATCGGTCGATTTCTTTGTGTCACCCATTACGCCTCCTGATCACAGAAATTCCCGGAACAGGCCGCGGAGCCGCCCCGCGACGCGTCCAAATGCGCCCGCGCCGACGGCGGCGACCGGTTGCGCGACATGATTTCGATGCGCGTACATCACGAGTCCAACGGCCGTGGCGAACGCCGGACTGTTCACGTGGTCCGCGAGCCCGCCGACGCCGGCGGGCGTGCCGCGGCGAATGGGTAAGTCGAAAATCTGTTCGGCGATTTCCGACAAACCTTCGAGCAGCGCGCCTCCTCCGGTCACCACGATGCCGGAGTTGAGCGACTTCTCGAATCCCGCCTTGCGGATCTCGTCCCACAAGAGATGGAAGATCTCTTCGGCCCGCGGCTGCAGAATCTCGGAGAGGATGCGGCGCGACATCACGCGCGCCTTGCGTCCTCCTACGCTGGCGACCTCCATCGTTTCTTCTTCGTCGACCATCGCCGACAGCGCGCAGCCGCAGCGCCGCTTGATCTTCTCGGCGTCGGGGATCGGCGTGCGCAGCCCGACCGCGATGTCGTTGGTGAAGTGATCCCCGCCGACTGCGACAACCCCCGTGTGCCAGAGGCTGCCGCGCTCGAAGATCGCGAAGTCGGTCGTGCCGCCGCCGATATCGACCAGCGCGACGCCCAGTTCCTTCTCATCGGGCGTCAGCACGGCCTCGCTCGCCGCCAGCTGTTCGAGAACCGTTTCGACGACCGCCACCCCCGCGCGATTGACGCAGGCCACGACGTTCTGGGTGGACGATGCCGAACCCGTCACGACGTGGACGTTCACTTCGAGCCTCGACCCGGTCATGCCGACTGGAGCGCCGATGCCGTCCTGCTCGTCCACCACGAAATCCTGGGGCAGCACGTGCAGGATCTCGCGGCCGCTCGGCAGCGCCACCGCTTTGGCGGCGTCGATCGCGCGCCGCACGTCCTCGCGGGTGATCTCCCGGTTCTTTCCCGCCACCGCCACCACCCCGCGGCTGTTGAACGCCTTCACGTGCGCGCCCGACAACCCGAGGTGCACCGAGTCGATCTCGACACCGGCCGTCAGTTCCGCTTCGTCGATCGCTTTCTTGATCGACTCCACCGCCGCCTCGAGATTCACGACAACGCCGCGCCGGATTCCGCGCGAGTCCGCGAGGCCGATGCCGATGATGTCCAGCCCGCCGTCGTCGGTCGTCTCGCCGACGATGGCGGTGACCTTGGACGTGCCCACGTCCAGCCCCACCAGGTATCGTTCCTTGCGTCCCACTCGCTCCCCCTTGATCTACCGGATCCCCGTCGGAACCGGTAAAACGCCTGACGTGCCGGCAGGTTTGATGTACAGCCGGCGGTCATAGCGCAAATCGACGTAATCCATCTCCGCGACCCGCTCGCGTAACGCCGGCGCCAGTTCCACGTACGACTGCAGCCGCTCGGCGAATTTTTCCGTTCCGAGGTAGAGCAGCGCCGGATCGCCGTCGAGCAACACCACCGCGTTCTGTGGATCCCCGACGTCAATCTGCGACAGGCGCGCGGCGAGTTCCGGATGCGCGGCCAGCGCGTCGATGACGCTCGCGGCGAGCGCCGTGCGACGGGCGTCGATCGCGGGCTCCGCACCCGAGGGCGGCCGCACGACGCCGTCGATGATCGGCAAATCGAACTCCGCGTACTGCGGGCCGAATTCGTCGATCACCGAGCCGGTCCGATCCAACAGGTACAACTCCCTGCCGAGGCGACACACTCCGATGGGCCGGCGCTCGGACACGAAGACTTCGATGGTCGATGGCAACACGCGGCGGAGGGCGACGTCGGCCACCCACGGCGAGGCCATCAGCCGCGATCGGAACTTCGTCAGGTCGGCGGTGATGATGCTGGTGCCGCGCAGGTCGTCGACGAGCGCCTGCACTTCCCCGGATGAGAGCCGCACGTTGCCGCGCACCAGGATCTTCTGCACCTGCAGCGTCGAGGCGCTGACCACGAGATCAAAGGCGCGGTAGCCGGCGTAGATCGCCAGCGCGCTCGTCATGACGATGCGAAGCGAGCGCCAGGACAGCCAGGCGCGGGCCGGCTTCTTCCTGCCCGGCTTCACCTTCGCGCGGCGGAAGTTCCGCTCCGTGGGTGCCTTGACGCCCATCAGTGCGACCCTCCCGCCCGCAGCGCTGCGAGAATTCGATCGCCGACGGCGCCGATCGATCCGGCGCCGAGCGTGAGCACCAGATCTCCCGGGCGAGACAGACCCGCAACCGCGGCAGGCACGTCGTCGATCGCCTTGACGAGCTGCACCGGCGCGGACACGCTACTCCGCACGGCGTCGGCGAGCGCCTCGATGGTCACGCCTTCGATCGGGGCTTCGCCGGCCGCGTAGATGTCGGTCAGAACGATGGCGTCCGCGCCGCGGAACGCCGGCCCGAACTCGCTCAGCAACTGCTGCGTCCGGCTGTATCGATGCGGTTGGAACACGGCGACGATGCGGCGGTCGATGCCGGCCTTCGCCGCCGCGAGCACGGCGGCAATTTCGGTCGGATGATGGCCGTAGTCGTCCACCACCAGCACCCCGTTCACTTCCCCTCGCGTCTGGAACCGCCGCTCGGCGCCACGGAACTCCCCCAACGCCGAGGCCATCTTCGAAAACGGCACGCCGACTTCGAGCCCGACCGCGACCGTGGCGAGCGCATTCAGGACGTTGTGTCGTCCGGGCACGTGGAGACGCAGTTTGCCGAGGGTGTCGCGCCGGCCGTTCTTGGTGCGATGCACGACAGCGCAGGTTGAGCCGAACGCTTCGAGCCGCATGTCCTCACCGATGACCTCGGCGTCCTCGAGGCCGTAGGAAATGACCCGGCGCGCGAGGCGCGAGACCAGCTCGCGCACGGGAGGATCATCCACACAGGCGATCACGGCGCCGTAAAACGGCACCTTGTTCGCGAAGTCCGCGAACGCCTGCTGCAGGTTGTCCCACGTGCCGTAACTTTCCATGTGCTCGTGATCGATGTTCGTAATCACCGCGATCGATGGCGAGAGCTTGAGGAACGACCGGTCGCTCTCGTCCGCTTCCGCCACCATGTAATCCCCGCGCCCAAGCCGGGCGTTGCTGCCAAAGGCGCTCAGCCGTCCGCCGATCACCGCCGTCGGGTCGAGCCCGGCGCGGTCGAGCACCAGGGCGATCATCGACGTCGTGGTCGTCTTCCCATGCGCGCCCGCGATCGCGATCCCGTACCGCAGCCGCATCAGCTCGGCGAGCATTTCGGCTCGCGGGATCACCGGAATCGATCGCGTGCGCGCTTCGACCAGTTCCGGGTTGTCGGACCGGATCGCCGACGAGATCACCACGACATCCACCGCGCCGACGTTGCGCGCGTTGTGGCCGGCCGCGACCCGCACGCCAAGGTGTTCGAGCCGTTCGGTCACATCCGTCCGTTTCGCGTCGGATCCGCTCACCTCGTACCCGAGGTTGGCCAGCAGCTCGGCGATCCCACTCATGCCGCTGCCGCCGATACCGACGAAATGAATCCTGCGCGTGCGCCCGAGCACGACTACCCGGTCCGATCCGCGCGCCGCGACGAGGCCAGCTCCAGGGCGCGGTCCACGATGACCTTTGCCGCGTCCGGCTTTGCCAGCGCGCGGGCTGCCGCGCCCATGGCCTGCAACCGCGCCTGGTCCGCCACCAGCGACGCGATCCGGTCGGCGAGCACGGCACCCGTGAGGTCCTTTTGCTCGATCAGGTCGGCCGCGCCCGCGTCCCTGAACACTTCCGCGTTCTTGCGCTGATGGTCGTCGGCGGCAGTCGGCAACGGCACGAGTACCGAGGGACGGCCGGCCGCCGCGAGCTCCGCGATCGTCGTCGCGCCCGCGCGGGAGACAACGAGGTCGGCGCTTCTTATTTCCCGGTCCATGGTGAAGAGGTACGGCTCCACCCGGGCCGTGAACCGCGTGCGTTCGTAGGCGCCGCGGACGAATTCCAGATCGCGTTCTCCTGTCTGATGCGTGACTGCCATCCCGCCGTGGAGCGCTGCCAGCCTCGGCGCTGCCTCCACCATGGCCACGTTGATCGCGTGCGAGCCCTGGGAGCCGCCAAAGATCAGAACCCTCGGCGGCCCAGCCGCCGGCTCGACATCGACATCGGCAAAAAACTCAGGACGGACCGGATTGCCTGCGACAAACCCCCTCCTTCCGAAGTAACCGACCGTTGCGGCGAACGTCACCGCGGCGCCGCCCACATACCGGGCGAGGACGCGGTTGGTAAAGCCCGGTTGCGCGTTCTGTTCCAACAGCAGCGTCGGAATGCGCCGCGCGATCGCCGCCGCGACGACCGGGCCCGAGCTGTAGCCGCCCACCCCGATCACCAGGTGCGGTGAACGACGCGACAGAATCCGCCACGCGTCCACACCGCTGAGCGGCAGGATCGACAGGCCGCGAAGAAGCGCGACCGGCGACGTCCCCTTGAGTCCCGCACTGCGAAGCACGTCCAGTTGGAATCCTTCCTTCGGGCACGACCCGTGATTCGATGCCGCGCGCCGTCCCCGCAAACGTGATCGTGGCGTCTGGCTGACGCCGCAACACTTCCCTCGCGACCGCTATCCCCGGGTAGAGGTGGCCGCCGGTGCCCCCACCGGCAATCACGATGCGCAAGGGAGTCATGCATCCGCCGTGGGAAGGGCCGTGGTGACGACGTGCGCCGTGGATGCGTGCTGAGACACGTTCAGCAGGATCCCCATGCCGATCAGGTTGATCAGCAGCGACGAACCGCCGTAACTGACGAACGGGAGTGGAATCCCCTTCGTCGGAAGGAGTCCCAGGACGACGCTGACGTTGAAGAACGCCTGGAACGCCACCATCGTGGTCAATCCGAGCGCGAGGAAGGCGCCGAAGCGGTCGGGGGCGCGCATGGAGGTGCGCAGGCCGCGCCACGCGATCACGCAGAAACAGGCGAGCACCACCGTGGCGCCGATCATCCCTAACTCTTCGGAGATCACCGCGTAGATGAAATCGTTGTGCGGCTCTGGCAGGTAGTGGAGCTTCTGCACGCCGCCCATCAAGCCGCGGCCGGAGAGACCGCCGGTGCCGACGGCGATCATCGACTGAATCATCTGGAAGCCATCGCCGAGGGGATTGGCCCAGGGATCGAGGAAGGCCACTATTCGCTTGCGCCGATAGTCCGATGTCCAGATCAGGAAATACAGTGCCGGCAGCGAGGCGAGCGCGAGCCCGACGACATACCGGTAGTTGATCCCCGCCGCAAAGATCATCACGGCGGCGATCATGAGCAGCGACACCGACGTGCCCAGGTCCGGCTCGAGGAGAATCAGGCCAACCAGGACCGCGAGCACGAGCCCGATCGGGATCAACGTTTGCGAGGGATCGTCGATCTTTTCCATCCGCCGCTCGAGCAGCGCCGCTATAAAGATGATGACGGCGATCTTCGCCAGCTCGGACGGCTGTACGCCAAGACCGCCGAGATTGAGCCAGCGCGTCGCGCCGTTGCGGGGCGCGCCGAAGAGCACCGCGATCAGGCCGATCGACACCACGGCCAGCGCCGTCCAGATGACGACCGGCTGCCGATAGTTGCGGTAGTCGATCCGCATCACGAACTGCACGAGGAACAGGCCGAGGAGCGCCCAGGTCGCCTGCTTGAACAGGAACAGGTAGGGATCGTTGTTCTTGTCCATGGCCACGACCGCGGAGGCGCTATAGACCATCACGACGCTCGTGCACACCAGGAGCAGGGTGGCCGTGAAGAGCAACTTGTCCGATTTGAGTTTTCGCGCCATACTCCGCCGCCTATAAAGCTGAACCGGTACCAGACCGAGAAACACGTGCGACGTGCGACCTGCGACGTGCGACGTATTCACCTGACGACGTGCGGCGTGCGAACGTGCTTGCGTGCTTTCGCACGCAACTGCACTGCACGTCAGCACGTCGGCACCTAGCACGTAAGCACATGAGCACGGAGCACCTCAGCACGTCAGCACGTCGCACGTGTAGAGCAGTCAGCAGTCATCAGCCGGATAGGGGGCAAAGACACCACCCTCGCAGGCCGGGGCAGCCTGCGTTCCCAGCGGACGGTTCTTTACCGCACCAGCCGGACTGATGACTGCTCACTGCTCACGCGCGCGCTTCCACTCCTCTTCGAGACGCAACACTTCCTGCTTGAACACCCGACCGCGCTCCGCGTAATCGCGGAACATGTCGAAACTCGAACACGCCGGCGCCAGCACAACGGTCGTGCCCGGGGCCGCGGACGCAAAGGCCGTCTTCACCGCCGACGCCATGTCGGCCGCATCGAGGATCGGCACGTGCCCGCCGAGCGCTTCCTTGATCAAGGCCTGTGACTCGCCGATCGCAACCACCGTGGCCCCGCGCTCGACGAGCGGTGCGGCCAGGTCGCGAAACTCTCCCCCCTTGAATCGACCCCCGAGGATCACGACCAGCGACTCGAAGCTCTCGATCGCCCGGCGCGCCGCCTCGATGTTGGTGGCCTTCGAGTCGTTGACGAAGAGCACCCCGCCGAACTCCGCGACCGGCTCGAGCGCATGCTCGAGGCCCTTGAAGCCTTCGACGGCCTGCGTCATGGCCTCCGCGTCGACGCCCGCGATCGACGCCACCGCCGACGCGGCGAGCACGTCGGCGATCAAATGGCGCCCGAGCAGACGGATCGACGCGAGGGGCACCAGCGGACGTTCCCCCTCCTCCGTGCGTCGCACAATTGAGTCGCCATGCACCACCACACCCGAAGCTAGTGAGTCGCTCATGGAGAACCGCAGCTTTCGGGACGCCGCACCCGCCGACATCTGCTCGACGGATGGATCGTCTGCATTGACGACGGCCCAGTCGGCCGCCGTCTGGTTGATGAAGATGCGGGACTTCGCCGCCGCGTACTCCTCGACGCTGGCGTGCCGGTCCAGGTGATCGGGGGAAAAGTTCAGGAACACCGAGATCCACGGCTTGAAGGTCTCGATGGATTCGAGTTGAAAGCTGCTGGCTTCGACGACGTGGATGGTCTCGGGAGTCGAGGTCTCGACGTGGGCGCTGAGCGCGTGTCCGATGTTCCCCCCGACGAGCACCGTGTGGCCGCCCGCTTCGAGCATCCGCCCGGTGAGCGTCGTGGTTGTGGACTTCCCCTTCGTGCCGGTGATCGCGACGATGCGTCCACGCAGCCAGCGCGACGCCATCTCCAATTCGCCGATGACCGGGACGCCAGCGTCACGAGCGGCCTGCAACTCGGGCAACGTCGGCGGCACCCCGGGACTCAGAACGATCAGGTCCGAGCCGGTGAAGGTCAGCGTGCGATGGCCACCGAGCTCCAGCGCGACACCCGCGGACCGCAGCGAGTGCTCTTCGGCAATCGTCGCTTTCGCGTCGGTCAACACCACCGAGGCGCCCCGGCGGACGAGCAGTTGCGCTGCGGCGACGCCACTTCGCGCCGCCCCGACGACGGTGACGCGCTGGCCACGAACGGAGAATGCGAGTTCGCCAGTCATCTGAGCTTCAAGGTCGTGAGACTGAAGAGCGCGAAGATGATCGCGACGATGACAAACCGCGTGATGACTTTCGGCTCGCTCCAGCCGATCAGCTCGAAGTGATGGTGCAGGGGCGCCATCTTGAAGACGCGCTTGCCAGTGGTCTTGAATGAGGCGACCTGGATGATGACGGACAGCGCCTCACACACGAAGACACCGCCGACGATCGCGAGCAGGAACTCCTGCTTGATCAGGACGGCGACGGTACCGAGCGCGCCGCCGAGACCGAGGGATCCGACGTCCCCCATGAAGATGTCCGCCGGGTACGAGTTCCACCACAGGAACCCCAGGCTGGCGCCAACCAGCGATCCGCAGAAGACGCTGAGCTCCGCGGTCAGCGGAGAGAAGCGCGTGAGCTGCAGGTAGTTGGCGAAGTCGCGGTGGCCGCTGACGTACGCCAACGCGGTGAAGGCCGCGGCGGCGACCGCGAACACGCTGATCGCCAAACCGTCGAGCCCGTCGGTCAGGTTGACGGCGTTGCTCGAGAAGACGAGCACGAGCATCGCGAACACCGCGTACGCCCAGTGGAGATCCGGAATCAGGTTCTTGAAGAAGGGAAAGACCACGCGCGTGTTGTAAAGGGGCGGCTCCTGCGATGCCAGCACGAGCAGGACCGCGCCGACGAGCCCGGCGACGACGAACTGCCAGAGCAGCTTGTAGCGGGGGAGCAGGCCGTGATGCGAACGGCGAACGATCTTGAGGTAGTCGTCGGCAAACCCCACGGCGCCGAACGCCGCCGTCGCGAAAACCGCTACCCAGATGAACGCGTTCTGCAGGTTGGCCCAGAGGAGAGTCGGCACCAGCACGGACGTGAGGATCAGAAGACCGCCCATCGTCGGGGTGCCCGCCTTCGTACGGTGCGTCGCCGGCCCTTCCTGCCGCACCACCTGGCCGATCTGGAACTCGCGCAGCTTCCGGATCATGTAGGGCCCGAGGAAGAGGCCGATCGCGAGCGCCGTGATGCTGGCGGCGGCGGTGCGGAACGTGATGTAGCGAAACACGTTCAGCACCGGCACGTAGTTATCGAGCTGGTGGAGGTAGTACAGCATCAGGCAAACTCCGCCGTCAGCCGTTCCACCACGGTGTCCAGACCAATGCCGCGCGAGCCCTTGACGAGCACGAGGTCGCCAGGCCGCACGCGCTGCAGCGCGAGGGCCGTCGCATCGGTCTTCGACGGGACGTGCACGACGTTCGCGGCCGGCATTCCTGCACGCACCGCGGCGCCTGCGAGTTCTCCGGCCGCATCACCACCGACCGCGATCAGCAAATCCAGCCCGACTGCGGCAGCCGCGCGTCCGCACTCCTGGTGGAGGCGGGCCGCGTGGGCGCCGAGCTCGAGCATCTCGCCGAGGACGGCGATCTTGCGCGCGCTACCGGTTGACGCCCCTACGGTCTCGAGCGATCGCATGAGAGCCGTGGGACTGGAGTTGTACGAGTCGTCGATCAGGGTGATCCCGCCAGGGAGCCGGAGCAGTTCTCCACGGTGATGCGCGGCGCGCAGCGCGGATGCCCGTTCGGCAATCGCGCTCACCGGAACCCCGAGCGTGACCGCGACCGCGGTCGCCGCGAGGACGTTGGCCAGGTTGCCGAGCCCCAGCAGCGGCGTCTGCATCTGGAACTCCCCCGCCGGCGTGCGAACGGTCGCGCGCGTCCCCTCGAGGCCGCGCATCTCGACGCTGGTCGCCTTTACGTCGGCCGCCGCCTCGATGGCAAACGTGACCAGGCGGCCGGCGAAGCGGGTCGCACGCACCATCACACGTGCATCGTCGGCGTTCGCGACCAGCACGTCGTCCGGACGGGCGCCCTCGAGCAGTTCCCCCTTGGCGTCCGCAATCGACTCGGCCGACTCGAAGAATCCGATGTGCGCATCGCCGACGTTCGTCCACACGCGCACCTCCGGCTCCGCGATGCCGACGAGCGTCTGGATTTCGCCAGGATGGTTCATGCCGAGTTCGACCACCGCGACATCGGGCCCGCTGCGCAGCTCCAGCAGCGACAACGGCAAGCCGATGTGGTTGTTGAGATTCCCCTTGTTGCGAAACACCCGGAACTTTGCCGAGAGCATCTCGGCGCAAATCTCTTTCGTCGTCGTCTTTCCGGCGCTCCCGGTGATCGCCACGATCCGGGCACCAGCCTTGCGCCGCACGAACCGTGCAACGTCCTGCAGCGCCCGGGTCGTATCGGCGACCTCGATCACGACGGTCGCTCCCGCGTCTCCAGCGGCTGTGGCCTGTTCCACGAGCACACCGGAAGCCCCCTTCCCCACCGCATCACGCGCGAACGCGTGTCCGTCGAAACGCTCCCCGCGAATCGCGATGAAGAAGTCCCCCGACGCGAGCGTTCTCGAATCGATCGACACCCGCTCGATGGGTGTCGAGGCATTGCCGGAAACGATGCGACCGCCGGTTGCGGCCGCGACATCCGCGGCAGTCAGCGAAACAGTGGCCACGCGCTACGACACCTTCGAGCTGCGACGCTGCGCAAGGGCCCCGCGCGCGACTTCAACGTCATCGAACGGCAACCGGCGATCGCCGATCTCCTGGTATTTCTCGTGTCCCTTCCCGGCGATGAGGACGAGGTCCCCGGGGCGCGCGTCCTTGACGGCGCGCTCGATCGCCGCCCGCCGATCCGGGATCGACAGGCACTGGGGTCCCTTCGGCGGCTGTCCTTTCGGGCCCACGCGATCTGCGGGCAGGACGATGCCGCGTTTGATTTCTTCGATGATCTGTTCCGGATTCTCCGAACGCGGGTTGTCCGACGTCACCACCACGACGTCGCTGAGCCGGGCCGCGACCGCGCCCATCAGCGGCCGTTTCGTCGTATCGCGATCGCCGCCACATCCGAACACCGTGATCAGACGTCCACTGGCGAGCGGCCTCGCGGTCTCGAGCAGGTTCTTCAGCGCATCGTCGGTATGCGCGTAGTCCACGACGACGCGAACTTCGTCGCCGGGGACTGAGACCACCTGGAAGCGGCCCGGCACTGTCGCCAGCGTTCGAATCCCGGTTTCGATCGCACTGAAAGGGAGATCGAGCGCCATCGCGGTCGCCGCGGCCGCCACGATGTTGTAGGCGTTGGGGCGCCCCACGAGAGGCGACTCGATGTGCAGCGTGCCGCGCGGAGTGCGCAAGTCGAAGCGAAGCCCGTCGAGCGAAAACACCATTGGACCTGGAGTGACATCGGCGGGGGTGTCGATCGCGTACGTCACGGGACGCCGGGCGGCCGCCGCGAACTGCGACCCTCGCGGGTCATCGACGTTGGTCACCGCGACCGCGTCTTCGGGGAGCAGCTCGAAGAGCCTTCGCTTGGCCGCGAAGTACGTTTCCATGTCTTTGTGGAAGTCGAGATGGTCGCGGGTGAGGTTGGTGAAGATGCCTGCGGCGAACCGCAAGTGATCCGCCCGGCGCAGCACGAGCGCGTGCGACGACACTTCCATCACGCAGGCGCCGCATCCCTGCGTCACCATGTCGCGCAGCAGGCGCTGCAGCTCGGGCGCCTCCGGAGTGGTCCGGGCCGCGTCGTATTCTTTTGCGCCGATCCGGTACCCAACCGTTCCGATCCGGCCACACTTCAGCCCTGCGGCTTCGAAGATGGCGGCCAGCAGGTACGACGTCGTGGTCTTCCCGTTGGTACCCGTGATGCCGACGAGCGTGAGCTGCTCGCTGGGCCGCCCGTAAAATTCAGCCGCCAACGCGGCAAGCGCCAGCCTGGCGTCCGGGACGCGCAGCCAGGGCACGGTGATGCCGGCCGGTGGCGGGTCCTCCGAGATGACCGCCATGGCTCCACGGCCGATCGCGTCGGTTGCGTATGCGGTCCCATCGGCCCGCAAACCCTTGAGCGCCACGAACACCGCATTGGGGGAGACAGACCTGGAGTCGTACGCCACGGAGCTCACTGGCGTGTCGGCGAGCTCCGCAGGCGGCAGCTGCACGTCAAGTCCGGCGTGCGCCGCCGTCGCGCGGATCAATTCGCGCAGGGTCACTGCGGCGCGCCTCCTGTGGGAACAGGCGGCAGACGCCGTTTGAGCTTCAGCATCGCCGCATCGCCGCGGACCACGATCGTTCCCGCCTCCGGCGATTGCTCGACGACGAATCCATCACCGTCGAAGCGCGGCGTCAGGCCGGCGCGCGACAACTCGCGCAGCGCCTCGCGGGCGCTCATGCCGCGCACGTCGGGTACAAGACCTTCACGCACCACGACGCGTTCGAAGATCGCCGGCGGTTCGCGGCGGATCGTGTCGCTCGCGCGAGCCACCATCACCGGCAAAGGTGGGTTGATCGTCGGCGCGACTCCCAGGTAGCGGAGCGAGGCTTCCGCGATGCGCTTGAAGATCGGGGCCGCCACGGTGCCGCCGTAGGAGGTGACGCGTCCGTGCGGAGAATCGATCATCACGATGATCGCCAGCGCCGGTTTGCGGGACGGCACGAAACCGATAAACGATACGTTGTAGTCGGAGTTCGAGTAGCGTCCGTTCACGAGCTTCGCGGCCGTTCCCGTCTTGCCGGCGACCGTGAAGCCTTCGACCTGGGCCGCCTTCGCCGTCCCGCGCTCGACGACGGCCTCCATGATCTGCGTCATGGTGACCGCCGTTTCGGGGGAGATCGTGCGGCGCATCGCCTTGGTCGCAACCGGCTCGCGCCGTCCGTTGCGGATGAACGCACGAACCGTGCGCGGCTCGATGAGCGTGCCTCCGTTGGCCACGGAGCTGACCGCCGCCACCATCTGCAGCGGGGTCACGCTGATCTGGTAACCCATCGACACCGATGCGAGCCCGCTGGCGTCGAGCTTCGAGGGATTCCAGACGATGCCGGAGCTCTCTCCGCGGAAGTCCGGCGAGAGCGCCTGTCCGAAGCCGAAGCGGTTGATGTATCGCCCGAGCCGTTCCGGGCCGATCTTCAAACCTGCTTTGATCGCGCCGACGTTGCTCGACTTCACGATCACGTCTTCGAACGAGAGGATGCCGTAGGGGTGGACGTCGTGAATCGGCTTGCGCCCCGGGAACGTGATGTAGCCAGGGGCGCAGTCGATCAGATCGGCCGGATCGAGCACGCCTTCCTCGAACGCTGCCGACGCGGTCACCAGCTTGAACGTCGAGCCTGGTTCGTAGGTGTCCTGGATCGCGCGGTTCTTTCTGGCGATCTCGTCGGCCTCGCCGAAGGCATTCGGGTTGAAGGTCGGCCAGTTGGCGAGCGCCAGGATCTCTCCGGTATCCGGCTGCATGACGACGGCAGTGCCGCCGGCCGCGTTGAATTCCCTGACCCCGGCGCGGAGTTCGCGCTCCGCGATGTGCTGCAGGTACTCGTCGATGGTTGACTCGAGCGTGTCGCCGGCGGTCGCGGGTCGTTCTTCTCTCGCGTCGCGCCGCCGCTGTTTCGAGTCGATGTGCAGGAGGATGCGTCCCTCCTGGCCGCGCACGCGGGAGTCGTAGGTCGACTCGAGACCCGCGAGCCCTTTGTTATCGAGCCCGACATACCCGAGCACGTGAGACGCCAGCTCCTTGTTCGGGTAGTAGCGGCGGCTCTCCTTATAGAAGATGATGCCGGGCAGGTTGAGCGCCTTGATGCGCCGCGCCGCGTTAGGCGAGACCTGGCGCTCGAGATAACTGAAGTTGCCCTTGCGCTTCAACCGCGCGACGAGGTCGCGCAACTTGTCGGCCGTGCAGGCATCGAGGGCCTCGCAGATCGCGCGCGCCGTGTCTTCAGGGTTCTCGACCTGGGCGGGATCCGCCGCGATCGTGTCGGCATCGACGCTGTAGGCGAGCACGCGTCCGTTGCGATCGAGAATCTCGCCTCGCTTCGCCGGCGGGTTGAACGTCCTCAGTTGCTGGTTGTTGGCGCGCGTGGTCATCTCGGCATGCGCGATGACCTGCAAATAAAAGAGTCGCGCCTCGATCGCCGCCGTCCAGAAGGCAAAGACGCAGGCGCAGACGAACAGCCGCGACTTCATCGTCTGGCGCCACTCGAACGGTGCCGGGGCAGGCTCCCGCTGCACGACCTGCCGGGCTGACGTCCAGGGGAGCCTGAACCTGCTCATGCCGCGACCTTGTTCCGCCATCGGTGTTCTCCGTTAGCGCGCCGCGACGATGGACTGGTCGGGCGGCGCCGTCGGCGTCACCCGCTCGATGACGATCGCCTGGTCGCGTTGCGGCGTGACCAGGTTGAGCTTTTTCGCCATCTCCTCGATCCGCTCCGGTGAACGAAGGGTCTCGAGCTCGAGGCGAAGATGGCGGTTGATCTCCTGCTCGGCCGCCTTCTGCGCCTGCAGTTCCTGCAGGTGATATCCGTGCTGCAAGAGCGCGAAGTTCTGCAGCGCCGAGAACAGCACGACCAGCACGAGCAGTCCGCCGATGGCCAGCGACTTCCACAGCTGCCGCTGTCGCTCGCTGTCAACCTCGCGGACGATCGGATTGTTCCTGACGTCCTTCTTGATGGCGTATTCGAAGTCGACGTTCATGCCAGCCTCTCGATCGCGCGAAGTTTCGCGCTGCGCGCGCGGGGATTGCGCGCGAGTTCACTGTCGCCGGCCACAACCGGCTTTCGTGTCAGAACCTGCCAGACGTCGCCGGCCGCCGCGAGCGCGCGAAACGTATGCTTCACGATGCGGTCTTCCAGCGAATGAAACGTGATCACCGCGAACCTGGCGCCGGCGAGCAGGCGCCGCGCGGCCTCGCCGAGAAACGTGTCGAGTCCCTCGAGCTCCCGGTTCACCCAGATCCTCAAGGCCTGGAACGTGCGCGTCGCCGGATCGATGCGCTGGTAGCCGCGCGTCGGTACCGCGCGGCGCACGACGTCGGCGAGTGCACCGGTCGTCACCAGCGGTGCGCGGTCCCTCGCCCGCACGATCGCGCGCGCCACGCGGCGCGAGTGCCGCTCCTCGCCGTACTGAAAGATCACGTTGGCGAGATCGGTTTCGTCGACCTCGGCAATCAGGTCCGCGGCGGTCGGGCCCTGGCTGCGATCCATGCGCATGTCCAGCGGCTCGTCGCGGCGGAAGCTGAATCCGCGTCCGTCCTGATCGAGCTGCATCGACGAAACGCCGAGATCGGCCAGGATGCCGTCCACGCTGGCGAGGCCGCGGGCCTGAAGCACCGGTCCGATCTCCCGATAATCCGAATGCACGAGCTCGACCCGGTCGCCGAAGGCTACGAGACGTTCCGCCGCCAGTCGCAACGCGTCCTCATCTCGATCGAGTCCGATCAACCGCGTCGCGCCCGCCTCCAACAACGCGGCGCTGTGCCCCCCGAGACCGGTCGTGCAATCGACGAACGTTCCGCCGCGCGAGGGCACCAGGAGCGACAACACTTCGTCGAGCATCACCGGGTCGTGCCGGGGATCGGTCGTCACGGCTAAATTCCAAACTCCGAGAGCGCTTTCGCGTCCTCGTCGGTGTACGGCTCCCGCTGCATCTTGGCCGTGAAGCGTTCGTGGCTCCAGACGTCGAGGTATTCGGTACTGACCGAACACGTCGACTTCCCCAGCCATCCCCGCCGACTCGCGAAGACGTGCGTGGATGACGACTCGACCCTGCGAGTCGATTTCAGAGGTCTGCCCGTAGAAATTCACGCGGTCGAAGAATTTGAGGCGTGCCGGATGGGTGGAGGGCACTTTGGCCAGCTTCTCTTCGAGCGCCAGCCAGACGGGCATGGGGTAAATGCGGACGTACTCCCCCGTCAAGCTCGTCACGAACACTTCCGAACCGTGCTGTCCCTCAACGAGGGTTCGGAAGGCGTTCGGGATCTTGAGCCGTCCCTTGTCATCAATTTTGGCGGCGTAGTTGCCCCGGAGCACGTCTGTTTACTCCACTTTGCTCCACAAAAATCCACGGCGATAGTAGAGATACAGCGGCTGGGTTGTCAACCTAAAATGAACATGCACAGTGGGTTACGTTTAATTTTCGCCCCTCTGGATGAGTTTAGTAGGTCATATAGCCGAGTTGAAGCCACGTGCTACGATGTGCGTTTTTGAGTCATGGAATGGACCCGCTAGATGCTCAGAGCTGGACTAATAGGATTTCCTTCGTCGGGTAAGACCGCCCTCTTTCAACTGCTGACGAGCGCTCGCGAGGCGCCCAGGGGTGGCGGGAAGCAGGAGGCGAACGTCGGCGTTTCTCGGGTGCCGGACGAGCGGCTCGACAAACTCACCGCGATCTTCAATCCCCGCAAACACGTTCCGGCCACGGTGGAGTTCGCGGACATCGCCGGTGTGGGCGGCGTGAAGACGGGAGCGGCCGCGCTGCTCGACGTCGCGGCATTTCGCAACGCCGATGCGCTGCTGCACGTCGTCCGCATGTTTCGCGATCCGTCGATTCCCCATCCATCAGGATCGGTCGATCCCGCGCGTGATGTGCGGACGATGGAGGACGAGTTGATCCTCGCCGACCTCGGCGTCGTCGAACGGCGTCTCGAACGGCTCGAGCGTGACCTCAAGAAAGGCAACACGCCGGAACTCAAGAAGGAACAAGAGATCCTCGTGCGTTGCCGCGCCGCACTCGAAGAAGGCAAGGCGCTCCGCGCACTGGACTTCGTGGGTGACGACGCGAAGCGGTTGCGTGGCTTCCAGTTCCTCTCGGCCAAGCCGCTGCTGTTGGTGCTCAATCTCGACGAGGAAGATCTGCCGAAGGTCGATCACGCGGTGAAACTCGCCGGTATCGAGTCGTTCATCTCGGGCGCGAATACGCGCGCCGTACCGATCTGCGCGAAGATCGAGCTCGAGATCGCGCAGCTCGATCCGAGCGACGCGCAGGCCTTCATGGCGGACCTGGGATTGAAGGAGTCGGGGCTGGATCGAGTGATCCGCGCCAGTTACGACCTGCTCGGGTACATCTCGTTTTTCACCGTGGGCGAAGACGAGAATCGAGCGTGGTCGATCCCGCGCAATACGCCGGCGCAGTTGGCGGCGGGTGAAATCCACAGCGACATCCAGCGGGGATTCATTCGCGCGGAGGTGGTGCGCTACGAACATCTCCTCGCGCGCGGCACGCTGGCGGCGTGCCGGGAGCACGGCGAGCTGCGGCTCGAAGGAAAGGAATACATCGTCCAGGACGGCGATGTGATCAACTTCCGGCATGCGACATAGTCGTTGCCTGCCCGCCGAAGCGCGTAGCGCGAAGGCGGGTTCGGCCGATAACTTGTAGTTGATGAGTGTGCGAACCATCCTCGTGTGCGAAGCGCAAGTGCCGTTCGTGCACGGCGGGGCGGAGATCCACGTCCGCGAGCTGGTGCGGGAGTTGCGGGAGCGCGGCTACCTGGCCGAGCTGGTGAGCGTTCCCTTCAAGTGGTATCCAAAAGAGGAAATCCTCCCGCACGCCGCCGCCTGGCGGCTGCTGGATCTCAGCGAGAGCAACGGGCGACCGATCGATCGGGTGATCGCCTCCAAGTTCCCCACTTATTTCGTGCGGCATCCCAACAAGGTGGCCTGGCTCATTCATCAATATCGCGCGGCGTACGAGCTCTGCGGAACGGTGTACAGCGATTTCAGCCACACCGACCAGGATGTCGGGCTTCGGGACTCGATCGTACGTCTCGACACCGAGATGCTCGGCGAGTGCCGCGCGATCTATGCGAACGCCAGGAACACGGCGTCGAGGCTGAAGAAGTTCAACGGCCTCCACGCCGAACCGCTCTACCATCCGCCCAGGCTTGCGCCGCGACTGCGCACCGGGGAGTACGGAAACTACGTGCTTTCGGTCGGTCGCATCGAGTCGGTCAAGCGAGTCGACCTGATCGTCCGCGCGATGGCCTCCGTGGACCCGGCAATCCGTCTCGTGATCGCTGGAGATGGCACGCAGCGTGAGAATGTCGAGCGCGCGGCCGCGGAGGCCGGAGTCTCCGACCGTACGGCATTCCTCGGCGCCGTCGAAGACGACCAGTTGCTCGATCTCTATGCAGATGCCCTGGCGGTCGTCTATCCCCCGTTCGACGAGGACTTCGGGTACGTCACGCTCGAAGCATTCCTTTCGAGGAAGCCCGTGGTGACGTGCGCCGATTCCGGCGGGCCGAATGAATTCGTCGTGAACGGCGTGAACGGATACAGCACGGAGCCGACACCCGAGGCGGTTGCCGACGCGATCAACGCGCTCGCTTCCGACCGGTCGCGGACGGCGCGCATGGGTGATGCGGGGTTCACCCGCGCACGCGAGATCACCTGGGACGGCGTGATCGAGAAGCTCGTGCAATAATCCTGCGACTTTTGCTCAGAATCCGGTGAAAAAGCTCATCATCCAGATCCCCTGCCTCAACGAAGCGCCGACCTTGCCGGCGACGCTGGCGGACCTGCCGCGCTCGGTGCCCGGGATCGACGTCATCGAAACGCTGGTCATCGACGACGGCTCTCGGGACGGAACCGCGGAGGTGGCGCGCGCCTGCGGCGTTGATCACATCGTTCGGTTCCGGCGGAACAAGGGGCTCGCCGCGGCGTTCATGGCCGGGATCGACGCCGCGCTCAAAGCGGGTGCGGACTTCATCGTCAATACCGACGCGGACAATCAATACCCGGGCACCGAAATTCCGAAGCTGCTGATCCCTCTGTTGGAAGGCCAGGCGGACATCTGCATCGGTGACCGGAACATCGGCGGAGTTGAGCCACATGTCGTGGCGAAAGCGCCAGCTCCAGCGGCTCGGCAGCTGGGTCGTGCGCCAGGTCTCCGGTACGAACGTCCCCGATACGACAAGCGGCTTCCGCGCGTATACCCGCGAAGCGGCCCTGCGGATGACGGTGATCTCCGAGTTCTCGTACACGCTCGAATCGATCATCCAGGCGGGAAAGAAGCGAATGGCGATCGCGCATGTCGAGATCGCCACGAACCCGCGCACGAGGCAGTCCCGCCTTTTCGACAGCGTCTTCAGCTACATCAAGCGGTCGGCGGCGACGATCGTCCGCATTTACGCGATGTACGAGCCGCTCAAAGTGTTTTCGTACCTCGGGCTCGTCATCTTCGGCGGCGGATTCGCCCTGGGCCTGCGGTTCCTGTACAACTGGCTCACCATTCCGGGTTTCGGGCCCGACCGGCAACTGCCATCACTGATCGCGGCAGCGGTGCTGATGATCGTCGGCTTTCAGATCATCGTCATCGGGCTGCTCGCCGACGTCATCTCCGGCAACCGCAAGCTGCTCGAGGACCTGCTCTATCGTGTGCGTTCGCTTGAATTGCCGGAACGCCTGGAAGATCCGGACGAGCGCCACCTGACGCATGCCGCTCCCAAGGACCGCTGGGAGCACTAGTGGCCGACGCGCCTGCCGTCTCCATCGTCATTCCCGCCTACAACGAGGCGGACGCCATCGCGTCGCTCGTGTCGACGCTTCAAGGCGCCGCGCGCTGGCATGAGGTCATCGTTGTCGACGATGGGTCGGCCGATGCGACGGCGTCGAACGCCACCGCGGCCGGCGCACGGGTCATTCGCCATCCGTACAACAAGGGAAACGGCGCGGCGGTGAAGAGCGGAATCCGCGCGGCAACCGGCGACTACATCCTGATCCTCGACGGCGACGGACAGCACCGGCCGGAAGACGCGCTGCGGATCGTGTCGCGCCTGGGGGATTACGACCTCGTGATCGGCGCGCGGAGCGCGGCGACACAGGCCACACACGCACGCCGGTTCGGCAACGGCGCGCTCAACTCGCTCGCCAGCTACCTCACCGGGCGCGACATCCCGGACCTCACCTCAGGGTTCAGAGCGGCGCGCCGGGAGCACCTTCGCGAGTTCCTGCACTTGCTGCCGAACGGCTTCTCGACCCCCACGACGACCACGCTGGCCTTCATCAAGGCGGGATATAACGTCACCTTCGAGCCGGTCGAGGCACGCAATCGCGTCGGGCAGTCGAAGATCCGGTTCGCGCACGACGGGATCAAGTTCCTGATGATCATCTTCAAGATCGTCACGCTCTTCAGCCCGCTGCGCGTCTTTCTCCCCATCAGCCTCGCGTCCTTCATTCTGGGCGCGGCTTACGGACTCGCCACCGTCGTGACCGAATCGAAGATCCCCAACGGCGCGGTGCTGCTCATCATGTTCTCGGTGATCGTGTTCCTTGTCGGGCTGGTGTCGGAACAGATCGCGGCGTTGCGTTTCGAAGGGCGTCAGTAACGCCGGCATGGAGGCCTCTCGCAGCCGGCGGCTGATCCTCGCGGCTGCCGGCGCCGCCGTGATCCTTCGCCTTGGGTTCGGGTTCCTCTACTGGACGAACAAGCCACTGACGCACGACGAACGCGAATATCTCTCGCTCGCGGCGAGCCTCGCCGAAGGCCGCGGATTCACCTACACCCCGAGCGACGATCTCGGAACGTCTCCGCAGTTCAGCCGCGCACCGGGCTACCCGGCCTTTCTCGCGCTCCTCGCGCCGAGCGCCGATGCCACAGGCACGCCGGCGGCGATCAAAATCGTGCAATCAGTGCTCGGGGGAATCGCGGTCCTGCTGATCGCGTCGATTGCCGGCGTCGCGGCCGGCGAAAGGGCCGCCGTGACGGCAGCGGGACTGGCGGCCGTCTATCCGCCGCTCGTCTGGATTTCGGCGTACGCGCTCAGCGAAGCGCTCTACCTGCCAATCGTTCTGGGTTGCGTCGTGCTGCTGACCCGCGCCGATACCGTGTCGCGCGGAATCGCAGCCGGGCTTCTGGTGGGAATCGCGGTGTTGATTCGACCGGGCACGCTCGTCTTCTTGCCATTCGCGGCCTTCTGGCTCGTCCGGTACCGGAGCCGAATACTCGCCGCCCTCTTCATCCTGGCGGTCGCTGCGGTGATGCTCCCATGGACGGCTCGGAACTACCGCACGTACGGCCGCGTCGTGCTCGTGGCCTCTGAAGGAGGCGTGACGTTCTGGACCGGCAACCATCCGCTCGCCCGAGGCGAAGGAGACCTCGCGGCCAATCCGCAGATCAAGCGCGAAGAGGTCCTCTTCCGCGGCGCCTACAGCGGACTGAGCGCCGAGGCACTGGAGCCGCTGTATTACCGCGATGCGCTGCGAGCCATCCGGCAACCACCCCGGCTGGTGGCTGGGGCTGCTCGTCAAGAAGGCGTTCTACACCTTCGTTCCGATCGGCCCGTCGTATACGCTACACTCGTCGAGGTACCTGCTCGCGACCGTCGCACCTTACGCGATGCTCGCACCGCTCGCGATCGCCGGATTGGTCCTGATCGCGCGCCAGGGTCGGCCGCCTGTATATCTGTATCTGCTTGCAGCATCGGTTGTGCTCACGAGCCTCATCTTTTTTCCGCAGGAGCGCTTTCGCATTCCGGTCATCGATCCGCTGGTCATCGTCGGCGCGGCGGCGGCCATTTCCGGCGTGATCCGCCCACGATCATGAGCGTCCTTGTCGTCTGTCCGACCTATAACGAGCGTGACAACCTGCCGATCCTGGTGCCGGCGGTGCTGGCCCACGACGGCATCCGCATGCTCATCGTGGACGACGGTTCACCGGACGGGACGGGAACACTCGCGGACGAACTCGCCCAGCAGTTCCCGGGCCGGCTCGAGGTCATGCACCGCACCGGGACGCGCGGCCTCGGCCGTTCGTACGTCGATGGCCTCAAGCGAGCCCTCGAGACGGATGCCGCCTTGATCTGCCAGATGGACGCGGATCTTTCGCACGGTCCGGAGTATCTTCCCGCGCTCGTGGCCGCCGCGGCGCGTCACGATGTCGTGATCGGCTCCCGCTACATGCAAGGCATTAGCGTCGTGAACTGGCCGCTCCATCGCATCTTTCTCAGCACCTTCGCGAACCGGTACATCAAGGTGGTGACCGGCCTCTCCCCTTCCGACTGCACGAGCGGCTATCGGTGCTGGCGCCGCGAAACGCTCGCCAAGCTGCCGCTCGACCGGGTCGTGACCGAGGGCTATGCCTTTCTCGTGGAGATGCTGTTCGAAGCCGCGCGCACAGGCGCCAAGATCGGCGAAGTGCCGATCATCTTTGTCGAACGGCGCCAGGGGCAATCGAAGGTCTCGACGAAAGTACTGATCGAGTCGCTGATCGCGCCGTGGCGGCTCGCGCTCCGCGGCCGGAGCTAAGGGGTGGTCACTCCTCGTCTCGGGGAGGTCGTGGTGATGGTGACGTCGTCGTACCCGCGATTCCCCGGTGACAGCGTCGGCACGTTCATGGAGCCGATCGCCACCTCGATCGCCGCGCGCGGCCACATCGTCCACGTCGTGGCCCCGTGGCATCCTCGCGTGGCGCGGCGGCCGGTCGAACACGGCGTCCACTTCCATTTCTACAAGTACGCGCCGCTCCAATCGCTCAACGTGTTCGGGTACGCGGAGGGGATGCGCGCCGACGTGCGGCTGCGGCGCACGGCACTGGCGGCGGCGCCGCTGGCGCTGGCGGCGGGATGGCGCACCGCTCGCAGGGTCGCGCGAGCGCACCACGCGACGATCATGCACGGTCACTGGGTCGTTCCGGGAGGCGTGACCGCCGCGGCCGCAGCTCCGTCGTTGCCGCTGGTCATCAGTCTTCACGGGTCGGACGTGTATGTCGCGGAGAAGTTCGCGCCGGCCCGCGCGGCCGCCCGCGTGGCGTTTCGCCGCGCGGCGTTCGTCACTGCGTGCAGCGAAGATCTGGCGACCCGCGCCGTGGCACTGGGCGCTCCGAAGGAACGGACGACGGTCATTCCGTACGGCGTCGACGCCAATCGATTTCATCCGAGCGCTGCCGCCCGGAGCGAATTCCGCCAGAAGAACCGCATCCCCGAGGACGTGCCGATGATTGCAGCCGCCGGCAGGCTCGTCAGCAAGAAGGGGTTCGAGTACCTCATCGATGCCCTGCCGAGCGTGGATCGTGCGGTCATCGCCCTCGCTGGCGATGGCACTTTGCGGGAGGCGTTGCGGATTCGAGCCGAACGTGCCGGAATCGCGGACCGCGTGCGCTTTCTGGGCGACCGCACGCAGGATGACGTCAGTGCGCTTTTCGCATCCGCGGACGTCATCGCCACACCGTCCGTGCGCGATGAGGCCGGAAACGTGGACGGTCTGCCGAACGTCGTGATGGAAGCGCTCGCCAGCGGAACGCCGCTCGTCACGACCGCCGCGGGCGGCATCGGTTCGGTCGTCGAACATGAAGCGACCGCCCTCGTCGTTCCCGAGAAGGATGCGGCGGCCCTCGGCGCTGCCGTGAATCGCGCCCTTTCGGATGCCGCGCTTCGGGAGCGGCTTGGATCGGCGGCGCGCCTTCTCGTGCAGAGGCGTTTCGGCTGGGCGCGGACGGCGGAACAGTTCGACGACGTCTATAGACGCGCGCTTGTCTTCGCCTCGGCGGGCCGATAACATCGGCCGTATCCCATGCTGAATCGGAGCTATAGCGCGTGAGCGACGCGTACCGTCAGTGGTATCGCGGTCGCCGCGTGACGATCACCGGCGGGCTGGGATTCATCGGCAGCAACCTCGCGCACGCGCTCGTCCACCTTGGCGCTGAGGTGGTCCTCGTCGATTCCTTGCATCCAGACTATGGCGCCAACCGCTTCAACATCTCCGGCATCGAGTCTCAGGGTCGATGTCATCGAGGGGGATGTCCGCGAACCAGCCCTGGTCGCGAACGTCGTCCAGGGTCGTGAGGTCATCTTCAACCTCGCCGGACAGGTCAGCCACATCGACAGCATGCGCGATCCGCAGGCGGACCTGGAGATCAATTGCCGGGCCCAGCTGACCCTGCTCGAAGCCTGCCGGCAGCGGAACCCTGCCGCGAAGGTCGTGTATGCGGGAACGCGTCAGGTGTACGGGAAACCCACACGCCTGCCGGTGGACGAAGGGCACGTCGTGCGTCCTACCGACGTCAACGGCGTGAATAAGGCTGCCGGTGAGTACTACCATCTGGTCTACCACAGCGCTTTCGGCATCCGGGCGTGCTCGTTGCGGCTCACCAACGTGTACGGACCCCGCCAGTTGATCCGGCACAATCGGCAAGGATTCATCGGCTGGTTCATTCGCCAGGCCGTGGAAGGCGCGGAGATCCAGATTTATGGGGACGGCTCGCAGCTTCGCGACTTCGTTTACGTGGACGATGCCGTCGACGCCTTCCTGCGCGCTGGAAGCAGCGACGACGTGAACGGCGATGTGTTCAACGTCGGCGGCGAGAAACCTATCAGCCATCGCGATCTCGTCCAGCTGCTGATTGCCACGGCGGGGGCCGGAAGCGTGCGGCACATCGACTGGCCGCAGGAAAAGAAGTCGATCGACATCGGCAGCTTTTATTCGGACTCATCGAAATTCCGGACGGCTGTCGGCTGGCACTCACGCGTGCCGCTGGCCGAGGGGATGCGCCGCACGGTCGATTTCTATCGTGAGCACCTCGAGCACTACGTGAAGGAGCCGGCGTGATTCCGTTCTTGCAGCTGACGCCCGGCGAGGACGCGTCTCTTGTGCGCGAGGGGATCGAGCGCGTTATCGAGCGCGGCTGGTTCGTGCTCGGGCCGGAGCTGGCCGACTTCGAGCGGGAGTTTGCGGTCGCGACGAAGGCGCCGCACGCGATCGGCGTGGGCACGGGAACGGACGCGATCGCGATCGCGCTTCGCGCCCTGGGCATCGGGCCCGGGGATGAAGTGATCACGTCGCCGGTATCGGCCGCCTACAGCGCGCTGGCGATCATGATGGCGGGCGCTCGCCCGGTGTTCGTCGACGTCGACCCGGATCGTCTGACGATCGATCCACACGCGATCGCCGCTGCGGTAACGCCCCGCACGGCGGCGATTCTGCCCGTGCACCTCTACGGTCAGCCCGCCGATATGACCGCGATCGCGCAGGTCGCGCACCGACATTCACTCACGATCGTGGAGGACTGCTGCCAGTCGCACCTCGCGACCTGCAACGGTCACCCGGTTGGGAGTTTTGGCGCCGCGGCCGCCTACAGCTTCTACCCGACGAAGAACCTTGGCGCCCTCGGCGACGGTGGGGCCATTACGACACCGGATCCCGCGCTCGCAGCGAAGATCACGCGACTGCGGAACGGCGGACAGACCGACCGCTACCAACACGCGGAATTCGGCGTGAACTCCAGGCTCGACGAAATGCAGGCCGCCGTCCTGCGCGCGCGACTGACCTTTCTTTCCAAGTGGACCGAGCAGCGGCGCACGATCGCACGTGCGTATCGTCACGCGCTGGGTGGCATCAACGGCCTGACGGTACCGCCCGAGCGGGACGCGGGTCACGTTTATCACCTCTTCACCGTCCTGAGTCCTGCCCGTGAAGCCATCCGCGAACGGCTGAACCAGGCGGGCATCGAAACGCTCGTCCATTACCCGATTCCGATCCCGCAGCAGCCAGCCCTCGCGAGCGAAAACCCAGCCGACTGCCCGGTGGCGAATCGAGTCTGCGCAGAGGTGTTCTCTTTACCCCTCTATCCTTCGCTGCCGCCGGGCAGCGTGGATCGCGTCGCTGAGGTCCTCCGGCGCTAACATGCGCAACTCACAGTGCGTCAGCTGATCTCCCTGCTGCTGATCGCCTGGCTGCCCGGGGCCGTCATCATGCGGCTGCCGTGGGCTGACCGCGAGCGGCGGGCGGCGCTCGATCCTGCCGAGCGCGCATTCTGGAACGTCGTCATCAGCCTTGCGGTGTCGCTCGGCAGCGTGCTGGCGTTGGCCGCCCTCGGGCAATACCGCTTCGAGCGGGTGCTGATCATCAATGGCGTGCTCGCGGTTGCCGCACTCGCGGCGTTTCGCGGCCGGCTTCGGTTCGGCGTTCCCACGCGATTCTCGGCCTCGCTGTTCATCGCCGTCGCGATCGCGGCGTTCGCCGTCTGGCGTTTCTCGCCTCCGTCGGAATACGTGATGGGTGGCAAGGACCCTGGCACCTACATGAACGAGGGGATCCAGATCGCGCAGCGCGGGTCGCTGCTGATCGCGGACCAGACCGTCGCGGCCATACCGCCGTTCGCACGCGACCTCTTCTTTCCGCGGCACATGCACGACGCACAAACGCCGCGCATCGATTACTACGGGATTCGATTCATGGGATTCCCGATTCGCGATCCGGAAACGGGCACTGTCGTCGGTCAGTTCCCGCATTTGTTTCCCGCGTCGATTGCGCTCGGCTACGGCGTCAACGGACTCACGGGCGCGCGCTGGACGACACCCGCATGGGCCGTCCTCGGGGTTCTGGCGGTCTACTTCGCCGGCGCGCGGCTCTTCGGCCGCCGCGTCGCCGCCGTCACGGCGGTGTTGCTCGCCTTGAATGTCATCGAAGCCTGGTTCGGCCGGTACCCGAACGCGGAAGTCGTCATGCAGGCGCTGGTATTCGCTGCCCTGCTGGCGAACGCACGCGCACACGTGGACGGCGACCGCTTCTTCGCCCCGATCGCCGGCATCCTGCTCGGCCTTCTGCTGTTTCTGCGGTTCGACACCGTGCTGGCGATCGGCGGGATCGGGGCTGGAGTGATGCTCGGCACGGTTGCGGGGTTACGGCCGCGCTGGAGCTTCGCCATCACGCTCGCGTTGTTCTCGGCGGCGGCGGCCGTTTACATGCTCGGCCCGATGCGCGCTTATGCGAATTACCCGCTCGACTTCGTTCGTCACCTGCCCTGGTGGCAGGCCCTTGCACTCCTGGCGCTGGCCGTCCTCGTACTTGTGGCAGCGCCGCTGGCCGCGCGCAGGGCGACCCTCCGCGACCGGCTCGTACGCACGTTGCCGGTGGCCGTGGCAGCGGTTATCTGCGTGTCGGGTGTCTATGCGCTCTTCCTTCGGCATCCCGGCGGTCGCCTGGCCGTGCACGACGCATACGCGTTGCGGACGTTTGCGAACTTCTACGTGACCGTCCCGGTCGTGCTCGCCGCCGCGGTCGGCTATGCCCTCTACGCACGACGTCTCTTCTGGCAGGACGCCGCGCTGTTCCTGACGGTCGCGCTCTTCTCCCTGTTCCTGTTCTACAAGATCCGGATCGTGCCGGAGCACTTCTGGGCCGCCCGCCGTTTCGTGCCGGTCATCCTCCCGGGCGTGCTGCTCTTCGCGGTCGCGGCGGCCATCGGGCCCGGTGGCCGCGGGTGGCGGGCCGCCATGCTTCGGCCCGCGCTCGGCAGCATCTTCCTCGTGCTGGTCGCGAATCACTACGCGCGCGCCAGTGCGCCGGTCGCAGCGCACGTCGAATACGCGGGCCTGATTCCAAAACTCGAGCAGCTGGTCTCGCACTTCACCGACAAGGACCTCGTCATCGTCGAGGGACGTGACGCGCAGAGCGACGTGCACGTTGTCGCGCTCCCGCTCGCCTATATCTACGCGCGGAACGTCCTGGACCTGAAACCGGCGCGGCCCGACAAGCCAACCTTTGCCGCGTTTCTGGACTGGGCGCACACCCGATACGAACGCGTGTTCTTCGTTGGCGGCGGGGGTACCGATCTCTTGTCGTTCCGATACGGAGTGCGAGCGATCGGTAGCGAGCGGTTCCAGGTGCCGGAATACGAGTCCGCGCTGAATGCGTTCCCCCGCAGCGTGCGGCGGAAGGAATTCGAGTTCGGCATCTACGAGTTCACGAAGCCGTCGGCGACATCGCTGACTGCGGCGCCGACGTGGTTCGACCTCGACATCGGCACGAACGACGACCTGCACGTGCTTCGATTCCACGCCAAGGAGCAAACGGAAGGACGTTCGTTCAGGTGGACGCGTCCCAATTCGTACGTGTCGGTCACGACGATAACGGCGAGTAGCCGCGAGCTCACGCTCGTGCTGGCGGACGGGGGGCGGCCCGCGGCGGCCCCGCCGGCGCGGGTCGAGGTTTACCTGCACAACCAGCCGCTTGGATCGGTCACCGTCAGCGGCGGCTTCCAGCGGTTTTCGACTCGCGATCCCGCCCGATCTCGCGGCCCGCGCGGCGGCCGCCAAGGATCCTGTTGAGTTGCGGCTGGTGACGACCACCTGGAATCCGTTGCAGATGCTGGGCACACCGGACGGCCGCGAACTGGGCGTGATGCTGGACAGGGTGACGATAAAATAGCCGTATCGATCGATGTCACGCCTGCAGATCTACGATCCGCGCGAGCGCGCGCTCGTCGCAACCGGCGATGTGTTGCTCGCGGCAGGCGCCTCGCTCGCGAGGCCCTTCAGGCGCCGGCGGCCACCGCGCGATCCCGCGCGCATCCTCCTTCTGAGACTGGAACGCATTGGCGACCTCCTCATGGCATTGCCCGGGGTGGCCGCGGTCCGCGCGCTGGCACCGCAGGCGCGGACTTGACCTGGTCGTCGGCAGCTGGAACGAGGAACTGGCCCGCGCCATCCCGTTCGTCGATAACGTTGAAACCCTTGACGCCGCCTGGCTTGCGAGAGGTGATGCGGGTCTCAAGGTTCCCGCACTCGTGAGGGCCGCGAGACGGTGGCGGCAGCGGCACTACGACCTGGCCATCAATTTCGAACCGGATGTCCGCAGCAACCTGATGCTCGCCGTCGCTGGTGCGTCCTGGACGGCTGGCTATCGGAGCGCGGGCGGAGGTGCCCTGCTGGACCAGGCACTCGAGTACGACCCTCGTGCGCACACGACGGACAATGCCGCTCGACTCGTAGCGACGGTGTTCGGCAGCGTCGCGCAAAGCGGACCCGCTCCTCTTCTTACGATCCCGGAGGAACATCGGCAGCGAGCCGCGGCGATCGTCGGCACGCGATCGGGTCCGCTGATTGCGCTGCACGTCAGCGGCGGACGACCCGTCAAGCAATGGCCCCCGGAACGCTTCGCGGAGGTGGCGCGTCAACTCGCCGTCGCGCGCAGCGCCACGATCCTGCTCACGGGTTCGCCGGCCGATCGTCCGCTTATCGACGAGGTCATGCGCGGCCTGCCGGCCGGGTCGTTCATCGACACGTCGGCCGCCGACAACCTGCTAACGGCCGCGGCCCTACTCGCACGCGCCGACCTGCTGATCACCGGTGACACCGGGCCGATGCACCTGGCGGCGGCGGTCGGCACACCGATCGTCGCGGTCTTCGGCCCTTCGGATCCACGACGATATGCACCGCGAGGGCCCCACGACCGAGTCGTGCGCGTTGACCTGGCCTGCGCACCGTGCAACCGCATCCGGCTTCCGCCCGCTCGCTGTCGTGTGGGAACGCCCGATTGCTTGACGGGTGTTTCCGTTGCCGCTGTGCTCCAGGCGGTCAACCAGGTGCTGGATCGATGACCGGAGCCGTAGCGCGACTGATCACGTTTCCCGAGCGCCATCCAGCCGCGACGCTGTTCGGCATCGGTACCCTCTTCCTGCTGCTCTACACCGCGAGTCTCATCTGGCTGCCGAAAGCCAGCGGACGGATCGTCATCGGCGACGCCACGCACCACTTCGTGCAGCTCCGTTCGGCGGTCTTCGATCGGGATCTTCACTTCAGGAATGAGTACGTGAGGCTCTACGGCCTGCGCGGCGATGAACCTGGCGTCGAATGGGTCTACGAACCAACCGCGACGGGACACGTCCGCAACCTGATGCCCGTCGGTCCTGCCTTGCTATGGGCGCCGGCGTATCTCCTCGTATCGGCGTTGGTGTGGATCGGTGGCGTTCTCGGTTTCGCGTATCCGCTCGACGGTTACGGACGGGTGTTCCAGGCCGCAGCCGGCATCTCGGGCATCGTCGCCGCGACGGTCGGCAGTTGGTTGACGTATCGAGGCGCGCTGCGATTGTGCGATCCTCGCGCCGCGATCTGGGCGACGCTGACGGTGTGGCTGTCGTCGAGCGCGGTCTATTACTCCGTCATCTCACCGACCTATTCACATGCGGCCTCGATGTTCGCGGTGAGCGCCTTCTGGACGGCCTGGGTGGTGTCACTGGACCGCAGAGACTGGAAGAAGTACGCCGGCCTCGGTTTGCTGGCCGGGATCGCCGGGCTGATGCGGTGGCAGGACCTCGTGCTGGTGCTCGTGCCGGCCCTCGAGGTGGTGTGGCGGCTTCGCGCCGATGGGGCGAAAGCGGCGGTGCTTCGGCTCGCGTCAACAGCGATCGGCACGTTGGTCGGCTTTCTTCCGCAAATGATCGTCTGGAAGATCCTCTACGGCGCGCCGCTGACGATTCCCCAGGGCCCGAGTTTCATGCGCTGGTCCGAACCAGCGCTCCTGCCGCTGTTGTTCTCCGACAACCACGGCCTCGTCAGCTGGACGCCGATTGCGGCGCTGTCGCTGGCGGGACTGCTCTGGCTCTATCGGCGCTCGGCTCTCGTGGGCGTCGCCGCCCTGCTGTTTTTTGCGGTGTCGTGGTATGTCAATGCGGCGGTGGCCGACTGGTGGGCTGGCGAGGCGTTCGGGGCGCGGCGGTTCGTGAGCTGTTTTCCGATCTTCGTGTTCGGACTGGCGGCGATCCTCGATCGTGCGACGGCAAAGACGACGGTCGGTGCGACCATCTGTTGCCTTTTCACGCTCCACACCTTCCTGCTGTTGCTGCAGTATCAGGCGTTCATGCGCGGCCTCCGTCAGGTCGTCCCGTATCCATCGGGGCTCGACGGACTCTTCCTCGCGCGTTTCCGGGCGCCATTCGATCTCGTCCACTGGTGGCTGTCCAAATAGTGGGACTGCAATGATCGAGGCCAGTCTCATCCTCGAGCGCGGTGGCACGCGCAAAACGGTTTCTCTGTCGGAGTACCTGTCGGCCGAGGCGGAGGAGCAGGCCCACAACCAGGCGTACGTCTGGATCAAGAGCCTCCGCAATCTCACCATCGACGGCCAGCCGTTCAGGCAAAGATTCACCGCTAAAGGGGACTCCCTCTGGTGGTTCACAGAGATCTACCTCCACAAAGAGCGGGTCATCCTCGACATCTTCAGGGCGATTGCCGCCATTGAGGCGGTCGCCTCACGCGATCGTCCGCAGCGGATCCAGGTGGTGAGCGACTCGATGCGAGCCCGTCACCTTCTGGGCCTTGCCGCCCGGTCGATGAACATTCAGGCTGATACAGGAGTTCAGGACAGCGCCTGGTGGCGACGACTCGCGGCGCTCGATCTTCGCGCCCGCCGGTTGACGCTCTCCGCGTATGTCACACCGGACCGCTTCCGGCGTCCCCCGACACCGAGCTCGCGACCTGAGGTCGCGGCGTTCATCCATCGAGCGTTCTGGAAAGCCGGTGGCGACGAAGGCAGCGCGGAGTCGTACATCGGGCCAGTGCTCAGGGAACTCGAGCGTCGCGCCGGCGCCGACGCGATTCGCTATGTGGGCATCGGGCCTCAAACCAACTTCCGTGAGCGCAGGCGCTGGAGCATCACCGAAACCGGGAGCAGCATGCTCGTTCCGGTCGAACGCTATGCGCCGATCGCGCGCCTTCGACGAGTCACGCGCAGTCTGGCGACGGCGCTACGAATCGTTCCGTCGCCTCACCAGGGCCGAGACCCTTCGAACCGCGGCACGGATACGAGGCGTTGACTGTTGGCCCGTTATTCGGGAGCAACTGGCTGGCGTCGCGTGGCTGCAGTGGCCGTGGTCGGTACGCGCGATGGACGAGGCGGGAGCGACACTGGATGCGCTTCATCCGGCGCGAGTGCTCACCTATGCGGAGGCCGGCGGCGGGGGTCGTGCCTTGGTGCTCGAGGCGCAACGCCGCGGGATCCCGTCGGTGGGACTGCAGCATGGATTCATCTATCGGCAGTGGCTCAATTACCTCCACGAGGCTGACGAGATCGAGCGGGACGCCTCGACGGGTGGCTTCCCGGCGCCAACGATGACGCTGGTATTCGACGAGTACGCCGCCGATCACCTGCGACGCCATGGACGGCTGCCGTCCTCCGCAATCCGCGTGACCGGAAGTCCGAAGCTCGACGCCCTGATCCAGGAGCTGCACTCGTTGCCGCCCGCCGCGGTCGGCGAGGGCCGACGCCTCGCAGGGCTCGGTCCCTCGGACACGCTGGTGCTGGTCACCACCAAGCAGCGAGAGGCTCGTCACGTGTTGCCGGCGCTGGTGGCCGCTGCCGGGAAACTCCCGAACACGAAGCTGGTGATCAAACCTCATCCAGCCGAAACGGAAGGTGTGTACGACGACCTTGCGGCCGGTCATCGGCACGTGATCGTCATGGCGAAGTCGACGCCGCTGGCGCCGCTGCTGGGGGCGAGTCGTGCCCTGGTCACCGTGAACTCCACGCTCGCGCTCGATGCAGCGGTCGCCGGGGTCCCAGCGTTGGTGATCGGACTTCCCAACAACCTGTCGCCGTTCGTAGAGGCCGGGGCGTTGGCCGGCGCCAACTCCACTGCCGAGATCGCGGGGCAACTCGAACGAATCCTGTATGATGAGGGGTTCCGACAGCAGCTGGAACGCGCGCGACGCGGGTTCCTCGAGCAATATGCGATGCGGTCCGACGGCACGGCCGCGGCACGTTCCGCAGAAGCGGTGTTGGAGGTTGCGAGGACATAGATGCGCGTGTTGATCACCGGCGGCGCCGGGTTTGTTGGCTCACACCTCTCGGAGGCGTTCCTCGAACGCGGCGACGAAGTGTACGTCCTCGACAACCTGTCGACCGGGTCGATCGACAACATCGCGCACTTGAAGCAGCATCCGCGGTTTCACTACACGATCGAAGCGGTCGAGAACGAGCCCTTGCTCGCCGAGCTGATCGATCGATGCGACGTCGTCGTGCACCTCGCGGCGGCGGTGGGTGTGAAACTGATCGTCGAACAGCCGGTGCACACCATCGAAACCAACGTCCACGGCACCGAGGTCGTCCTCAAGCACGCGAACAAGAAGAAGAAGCTCGTGCTCATCGCCTCGACGTCGGAGGTCTACGGCAAGAGCACGACGGTCCCGTTCAGCGAGGATGCCGACCTCGTGCTCGGCCCCACGACCAAGCACCGATGGGCGTACGCGTGCAGCAAGCTGATCGACGAATTCCTGGCCCTGGCGTACTGGAAAGAACGGAAACTGCCCGTGATCGTTGTCCGACTCTTCAATACTGTCGGCCCGCGCCAGACCGGGCAGTATGGGATGGTCATCCCCACCTTCGTGCGTCAGGCCCTCGCCGGCCAGCCGATCACGATCTTCGGCGACGGCACCCAGTCCAGGAGCTTCACGTTCGTCGGCGATGTGGTGCGCGCCATGGTAGCCTTGATAAACGAACCCCGCGCCATAGGTCAGGTCTTCAATATCGGCAACGGTCGCGAAATCACGATCAGCGACCTGGCCGAGAAGGTCAGGACCCTCACCGGCAGCTCGTCCGACATCGTGCGTATTCCATACGATCAGGCGTACGAATCCGGCTTCGAGGACATGCCGCGCCGCGTCCCGGATATCAGCAAGATCGCGGGACTGATCGGTTACGCGCCGACGGTGGAGCTCGACGAGATCCTGGCGCGCGTCATCGAATCGTTCCGCCAGCAGTAACGCATGTCACAACTGCGACTCAAGACCCGTTTGCGGCACGTCGCCGAAAACGTGCTTCGCCAGCAGGCGAAGCCGGTGCGGCGTCTTCTGCTCGCGACCGGACGCGAGCGATCACCGGTATTGCCGGAGATCGTGCAGATCGAGAGCACGAACATCTGCAACGCAAAGTGCGTCTTCTGCCCGCGCGACGAGATGCATCGCAAGCAGGGGATCATGAGCTTCGACCTGTTCAAGAAGGTCGTGGACGAGTGCGCCGAGCTTGGGATCACGCACGTTCGGGTGCACAACTACGGCGAGCCGTTCGTTGACCGCAAGCTGGTCGAAAAGGTCCGCTACGCCAAGGAGCGTGGCATCCAGCAAGTCGGCATGATCAGCAATGGATCGCTGATCAACGAGGACGTGGCCCGCGGCATGATCGAAGCGGGGCTCGACGCCATCAACATCAGCGTCGACGCCTCGGGGAAAGAAGTCTTCGAATCGACCCGGATCGGATTGAAATACGACAAGGTCATCGCCAACATCGAACGGCTCGTGCGCATTCGCGCCGAACTCGGGAAGAAACGGCCGAAGCTGATTTTGTCCTTCGTTCGCCAGAACAACTCTGCCGACGAGCAGGCGTTCATCGAGCACTGGCGCAACATCGCCGACAAGATTCACATCACGGACCTCCACAACTGGGGAGGGACGCTGAATCACGAGTCGGACGTCAGGTACCCCTGCTACCGGCCCTGGCTCACGTTCACCGTCCTCTGGGACGGGCGCGTGTCGCTCTGCTGCGCCGATTTCGATGGGCACACGATCCTCGGGGACATGAACACCTCGTCCATTCAGGAGATCTGGAACGCCGGGCCCTACCGGAACGTTCGCCGGGAGCACCTGGAAAGCGGGGGTCCGGACGTCTGCCGTAACTGCGATTTACCTCGAAAAGACTCCCCCCTCTGGGTCACCAAGCTGACCTAGGCCTTTTCCCATCCGCGGGGCTCGATTCACCGTCCAACGAGGCGTATACTCGTTGGAGCCTCGGAGCAAACCTATGATGCAGAAGATCTTCCGCTCCGCCCTCGCCCTGACTCTCCTCGCCGTTGCCGCCTCTCCGGCTCGCGCCGGCGAGGTCAAAGTGACGCTGAATCAGGGATTGGTCACGATCATTGCGGACGATGCGCCGATTTCGCGCATTCTCGCCGAGTGGGCGCGCGTCGGTCAGACGAAGATCGTCAATGGCGACAAGATGATGACCGTGGTGTCGTTGCAGCTGGTCGACATCCCGGAGCGTCAGGCCCTCGACATCCTGCTCCGTTCGGCGAGTGGTTACATGGCCGCCGAGCGTCCGACCTCGCTGGCGGGGGCGTCGGCGTTCGATCGCATCATGATCCTGCCCTTCAGCCGGCCGCCGGCAGCGAGCCCGGTGACGACGACCAACTCGGTGCCGCAGCCTTTCAACCCGCAGCCGCGGCCCATGATGCCTCAGCCCCAGCCAGACGACGATGGGCATCCGGTGATGCCGCCGGGAATGAGTCAGCAGCCAAACGCCGGCCAGCAGACGGCGCCGATGCCCGGCATGCTCCCCCCGACCGGAAATCAGAACGCGGCTCCCGGTCAGAATCAGACGCCGCAGACCCTTCCGCGCCCGGGGTTCCTGCCCGCGCCGGCCGGCCCGCAACAGCCGGTTCCGTTTGGAACTCCCGCGGTCCCCGGCAAGCCGCCCGGTGGTGGCGGCGGCCAGAAGTACGAACCGGATCGCTACTAGAATGAGCGCATGAGCGCGAGTTCACCGGTGGTGAGGGCGGGGGAATATGCCGCCCGCGGCGACTACCACCGGGCAGTCGATCCCGACTGGAACTACTACCCCACATACATTGCGAAGCTCGGTGCCGTTCGGAAGTGGCTCGACGCCCTTCCGGCGGGCACGCGTGTGCTCGACGCGGGCTGCGGCGAAGGCATCCTGGTCGAGGAGTACGCCGGGAAGCTGGCGATCGAGGGAATCGACGCGAATTACGCCTCCCAGTACGTTCGGCAGGCGAGCCTGACCGCCCTCCCCTACCAGGACCAGACGTTCGAGCGGGCGCTGTGTCTCGACGTCCTCGAACACCTGCCGATGCAGGAACAGTCGAAGGCGCTCGCCGAACTGTTCCGGGTTCTGCGCCCTGGCGGCGAACTGCTCGTGTCGGTACCGAACCTCGCCCACTTGCAGTCGCGGATTCAGTTCCTGCTCAGGGGACGCCTGGTTCGTACCGCGTCTGAAACGAAACATCCAGGCGATCGACCGGCGCATGAATACATCGTCATGGGTCAGCAGGTAGGATTCACGCTCGAGGCACGCCGAGGGATCTTTCCAACCGTCCCGGTGCTGACGCGCCTGATCCGGCAGCATCCGCGTGCGTTGCTCCCGGTGCATCGGATGTTGACGCGGCTGTTGCCTGTTCCCGGCTGGTGCTTCCTGAACCTGCTGACGTTCCGCAAGCCTTGAACGAAAGACGCGTCGCGATCGCGGCAGGCCTGGGGCTCTTCCTGGTCGCGTTGGTGTTGCGCTCGGTCGGCCTGTCCTACGGGCTCCCGGCGGTCTACAACCCGGACGAAGTCGCGATCATGGCACGCGCCCTCTCGTTCGCGAAGGGCACGCTCAACCCGCACAACTTCCTGTATCCGACGTTCTACTTCTATGTGCTCTTCGCGTGGGTCGGAGCGTACCTGGCGCTGCTGCTGGCCACCGGGCGCATCGGTTCGGTGGCTGCCGCCCGCGACTTGTACTTCACCGATCCGAGTGGCATCTATCTGGCCGGCCGCGCGCTGAGCGCGGTGTCGGGCGCCGTAACCGTGCTGGCGCTCCACGCCTTCGCCCGGCGCGTCACGGATGGACGAGCCGCGATCGCAGCGGCGGTGTTTCTCGCCGTCGCGCCGCTCCACGTTCGGGACTCGCACTACGTCAAACATGACGTGTTCGCCACACTGCTGGTCGTCCTGGCGTTGACGGCGATCGTGCGCGTCTGGCCGAATCCACCTGCAGGAGGAAGCCGTCGTCGCGACGTGCTCATGGCTGGTGCCGCCTGCGGCGTCGCGTTCTCGACGCACTACTACTGCATCTTCCTGGCGCTGCCGCTGTCGTGGGCGGTCATCCAGGCCTGGAAACCGTTCGGTCTCGCGGCGGTCGCGCGACACCTCGCATTCGCGGCGCTGGCGAGCGCCATCACGTTCTTCGCCCTCTCGCCGTTCATCGCCGTCGAGCCGCTAACCGCCTGGCGCGACATCGCCGCCAACCGTGAGATCGTCGTCGATCGTGCCGTCGCGGCCGGGCCCTTTGCACCGGCCGCGCGCTACCTCGCGTTGTTGTGGAACGATGCCGTTTCCAGGCCGATCGTGGCGCTGTCGATCATCGGCGCGGGATGGATGCTGGTCAAGGATTGGCGGAGGGCGGTCCTGCTGCTGGCCTTTCCCGTGTCGTTCTTCGCCTTCATCACGAACACGTTTCCGGCGAGCCGCTATCTGAATCCCGTGCTGCCGTTCGTCGTGCTGTTCGCTGGAGTCGCGCTGACCGCTCTGGCGACACGATTACGGGCACAGCCCTGGATGTATTGGACGGCAGTTCTCGTCGTCGCCGCGGGGCCCGCAGTGACCAGCGTTCGAACGGATCTGTTTTTCAGGCAGACCGACACTCGAACCCTGGCACAGCAGTTCATCGAACAACAGATTCCGCCCGGTTCAACGGTCCTTGTACAGCCGGTACTCGGTGCCATTAACGCCGTCGCGCGACAGCCTCGTCGAGGCACTGACGCGGAATGTTGGCAGCGCGGAGGCCGCTTCCACAAAGTTTCAGCTGCAGCTCGGTCTTGATCCCTACCCTTCACCCGCCTACCGACTCATCTATCTCGGGCGCGGAGGCCTGGATGCCGATAAGCTCTACGTGGATCCGGCGGTGACTGTCACAGGCGGGCGGAATCGAGCGGCTCAGGCAGCTCGGCGTAGCCTTTGTCGTTCTCAAGCGATACAATAACGGGGACCCCGAATTGATGCCGTTGCTGACCGCTCTATCACGTGAGGGTCGGCGTATGGCTGAGTTCTCCCCCTACCGGTCCGACGCCAACGAGAATCAGCAGGAGCGGCCAGAGCCCTTCCTGCACAATACCGACGCGCGGATCGACGGTGCGCTCGCGCGTCCGGGTCCGACTGTGGAGATCTGGCAACTGCATGACCCTGGTTCGTAAACTCCGCGATTCGCTCGCGGCGCGCGCCCGCGCGCTGCCGATCGCGCGCCACGCCTGGGCGCGCTACCGGCGTCGCCGATACGAGCAGCGCATCGAGCGGTTCGTCCGCGAGAAGACCGGGTACGCCGACCGGCTGCCGGCCGGCGCCGTGTACGAAGCGACCATGCGGTGCAACCTCGAGTGCGAGTTCTGCTACGTCGGGGACCTCCTGAACATCGAGGGAGAGTGGCGGCAGGAACTCACGATCGATGCGTTGCGCCGCGCATTTCCAGAAAGCCCAGACTTTCAGATCAACCTGACCGGCGGCGAGATCTTCATGCGGAAGGACATCCTCTCGGTGCTGGATCTCTTCCGCGAGAAGGGCTATGCCTGCGGATACCTGACGACCAACGGCACGATCATCAACGAAGAGCGCGCCAACGCGCTCGCGGACCTGGCGGCCGCAGGGTTCCTCAAACACATCAGCGTCTCGATCGACGGCCCCGGCGAGCTGCACGACATCGCGCGCGGCGTGAAGGGAACGTTCGAGCGTACGTCGGCGGGCCTTCGCCGGCTGCAGGAGGCGGCCCGCCGGAAGCAGGCACCCCTCCGCGTGAGCATCAACACCACGGTCGCCCACCAGAACCTCGAGGCGCTCGAACAGATGGTGGAGGTCGCCGAGGAACTGGGCGTCGACGCGATCGGGCTGAACCACTTGATGTACAGCACGCCGGAAGAAGTCGCCGAGACGGTGCGGCTCATCGGCGCCGGGGATGCCTCCTCCATTGCGACCTTCGTGACGCAGGACCCAGGGTTGAACATCGCCCAGGTGCGCGAAAAGGTGACGGCCCTCCAGGAAAAGTGCCGTCAGAAAAACATCCTGTTCGACTTCCGCCCCAAGGTGCATCCGCAACTGATCGACAACTACTACACTCCCGGCGCGAAGCTCGAAGGACGCTGCCTGTATCCCTTCCTCCATGCGCGCGTGTCGTTCTCCGGCAAGGTGTACTTCTGCCCCTTTATCAGGGTCGAAGTCGGTGATCTCGCGGAGTCCTCGCTGGAGCAAATCTGGAACGGCGAGAAGTACGTGGCCCTACGCCGCAAACTGATAGAGAACGGAATCTTTCCGGTGTGCCGCCGCTGCTGCAAGGTTGAACTCTCGCCCGACCCTGTGGCCGAGCCGTTCGGCGCCGGTGCCAGCGCGCCGCGACGCGCCATTCCCCTGACGGTGGTTCACTGAGATGCTCGGCCGACGCACACTGCTCATCAACCCGCCGCTCATCAACGGCATTGCCTTCACGCGGCAGGGACGCTGCCAGGAGCGTGAAGAGGTTCTCGGGACGACGAAGCCGCCGTATACGCTCGCGCTGCTGGCGTCGCTGCTGACGGACGCGGGATGCGACGTACGGCTGATCGATGCCACCGCAGAGCGGATCTCCATGACGGACGTGATCGCCAGGCTGGATCGCGACCAATTCGCTCCCTCGCTGATCGTCTTTCCAAGCACGACGCCCACGCTCGATTCTGACGTGGCGGAAATCGGCATGCTGAAGGCGCGCTATAACGCACCGATCTTCTGCTTCGGGCCTCATGCGTCGACGTCAGCGGCACTCTCGATGGCGCGCGTGCCCGCGGTGGACGGCATGTTCGTCGGGGAACCAGAAGACGCGGTCGTACAACTCGCCCGCCTCGATTCGCCGGAACAGATGGCGGAAGTCGAAAGCCTCACGTTCCGCCCATCAGGTGCGGCGGGGCCGGTGGTGGCGCACCGGAAACATGGCACCTTTGCTGGATTCCTTTCCACGCCCTATCCGGCGTGGCACCTGCTGTCACTGAAGGACTATCGTCTTCCACTCGTCGACAAGCCCTACGTCATCATCGAGACGAGCCGCGGCTGTCCCTACAGCTGTGACTTCTGCGTGGCACCCATTCACCAGGGGCACAAGTTCCGCGAGCGGTCCGCGAAGGTGCTCGTTGACGAGATCGAGCGGACCCACCGCGAGCTCGGGGTCGAGTTCTTCTACCTCTGGGGCGATACGGTCACGCTGAACGTGAAGTCGTTCACGGCCTTCTGCGACGAGCTGATCGCCCGGAACCTGCCGATCCAGTGGTTTGGCAACGCGCGAGCCGACAACCTCACGGATCCGGCATTCGTACACCGTCTCAAGCGGGCCGGATGCTGGATGCTGGCGCTCGGCGTCGAGACCGAGTCCGAAGAGGTCCGCAAGGACATGGTGAAGCGGCTCGAACGGGAGAAGATCCAGGCGGCGTTCCGAAACATGCGCGACGCCGGCATCCGGTCGTTCGCCTTCTTCATCTTCGGCTATCCGGGTGAGACACCCGCGACGATGGAGCAGACGGTCAAATACGCGATCGCTCTGGATCCGGACTTCGCCAACTTCTATCCGGCGGTGCCCTACCCCGGCACGGGGCTGTACGAAAAGGTCACGCGCGAAGGGCTGCTGCCGCAGGACGCGGCCGACGACTGGGCGCGCATGGAGTACCTGGTACTACCTGCTCGACGGGAACGGTCTCAACCAGCGGGTCGTGATGGACGCGATCAACCGCGCGAAGCGCAAGTTCTTCCTGCGTCCCGCCTACGTGACCCGGCACGCGGGCGACCTGGCCAAGCTGGCGCTGACCAAGCGGAGCGTGGCGTGGCAAATCTTCTCCCGGACGCTGTTCGGCGCGCGCACCGTCGACGCCGCGAACGCCCAGACGCTCAACGCTCCGCGCGTTGAGACCCACTCGACTCAGGCCTAGGCTTCCCGATGAACGTCTTCATTCATCCGCGCTTCGACGCCCTGTACGCGCAGTATCCGCTCGTGCTGGTGGACGTCGGCGCCCGGGGAGGTGTGAAGAGCAACTGGAAACCGGCGGAATCGCACCTTCGGGTCATCGGCTTCGAGCCGGACAAGCAGGAATTCGACCGGCTGGTCGCACGCAGCCAGTCCGACGGGGGCAGGATCACCTTCTTCAACACCGCCCTGCACAAGGAACAGGGCGTGGTGAAGCTCTATGTCGCCAGGGATCGCGGGCTCACCTCGATCTTCGAGCCGGACCGCGCGTTCCTCGACACGTTCCCCGAAGCGGAACGCTTCGACACGACCGACATCGCCCAGATCCAGGTGGACACGCTCGACCACGTGTTGCTGGAAGGGGGCATCCAGGACGTGGACTTCGTGAAAGCCGACACGCAGGGCAGCGAGCTGTTCGTGCTGCAAGGAGGCGATCAAACGCTCGTCTCCAGCGTGGTTGGCGTCGAAGTCGAGGTGGAGTTCGCCCAGATCTACAAGGGGCAGCCGCTGTTCGCCGACGTGGACGCCTATATGCGCCAGCTCGGATTTGCGCTCTTCGATCTGCGTCCCTGCTTCTGGAAGCGCGCAGCAGGCCGTGGAATCGGCGGTCCCCAGGGGCAGATGATCTGGGCCGATGCGCTCTATCTCCGCACACTGCCGTCCCTCGAGCAGATGCTCGACCCCTACGACGCCGCCACGCGGAAAGCCAAATTGCTCAAGGCGCTTTCGGTCAGCATCCTTTACGGCTATTACGACTACGCGCTCGAGATGGCGCGCCAATCGGCTGCCGTGCTCGATGCCGACGAACGGGCCGCGATCGAAGGGCAGTTGGGCACCGCTGCCAGCGACGGGGGACCGATCCCGAAATTCCCGGGACGCCGCCAGGTCGCCGCGGCGGCGCACCGCCTCTGGAAACTGAGCGCCGACCGCAACGACGCGTGGTCCATCAGCGACGCGGAGCTGGGGAATCAGGGCTAGAGCCCTCGACACCGTCGAGCGGATCAGGCCCGGTCGTCACGATATCCCCCGCCATTTCCACCGCACCCGCATGAGGCGGCGGCGGCGCGACTGGTTTTCTCCGCAACGCCCGCTCGCGCATCTCGCGCAGGATCCGCAGCTCGCCGGCGTGGAAAAACCTGAACGCGAACATCAAGGCCGTGTATGTGCCCACGGTGACCAGTCCCCGAACCAGGAGACCGGCAACCGGGGGCAGAGGCGGAACCAACCGGCTCGCTGCTGCGAATGCCAGCAAGCCGGCGATCGCGATCCTCAGTAAGCGACTCCACTCGTAATGAATCGGATACTCGCGCCACGAGAACGCGATGGTGACGACCGCGAGCGTGCCGTAGGCGATCGTCTGCGACCACGCGGCGCCGATCAGGCCAAAACGCGGAATCAGGAGCACGTTCGACACCACACTGGTGGCCGCCGCGATGCCCGTCGCGATCGGATACCTCGAGGTCCGGCGCGTGATGATCAGCCCGATCGACCCCACGAGGTAGAGCCCCTGGAACATCACTCCGAGGGCGATCCACGGCGTCACCACCGCGGCGTCGTGGAACTTCTGCTCGGTCATCAGGCGAATCAAGTCTGGAGCCACCGCGCACAGCCCCGCGACGAGGAGAATGAGGACGGCGATGACGTACGTCGAGACCTTGCTGTAGATCTCCTTCGCGTCCGGCTCCTTCATCGCGCCCAGGAAAAACGGCGTCCACGCATATTCGAACGCGGAGAGAAACAACTTCAGGCCGAGGCCGAAGGTCGCGCCGATCGAGTACAGACCGACATCGCGAAGGACGCCGAACGCGTTCAAGAAGTATTTGTCGGCAATGCCGATGACCTGGTTGGCGACAGCGTGAGGGATGCGGGGCAATCCGAACGCCAGAGCGTCGTGCAGCAACGGCCGCGAAAAGACCGGCCGGATGAGCGGCGCGTACCATCGCGCCAGGACGAGCGTAAACACCGCCGTCACCAGGACGTCGGCGACGACCACTCCGAGCACACCCATCTCCGCGACGACCACCAGCAGTAGCCGCGCGACGATCGTCCCGGCCGATCGGCCAAACACCAGGCTGATGAACAGACGCGACTCCTCGCGGATGCGCAGCACCTGGAACGGGATGAAGTAAAAGCCGACGACAAAGGTGTTGGCGATGACGAGCGCGATGATCAGGGCGTGCTGCGCCGTATCGAACAGGCGGAAGCTAAGCCACTCGGCGCCCAGGACGCCGGCCGCCAGGAGCGTGCCGTTCACCGCGGCAAGGAAGAAGAAGATGGTGCTGGCGAGCCGCTGACGCGCCGCCTGGTCGGCACAGTCGAAGTACATCCGCATGAAGGCGGTGTCGACGCCCCAGCGAAAGAGGATCTTGGCGACCGCCTCGATGGTGAGGAGCATCGCGATGATCCCGTACTCCTCTGGCGAGAGTTTCCGGGTGTAAACCGGAAGCAGGAGGAGGCTGACGAGCGACGTGGCGACGTCGCCGAGACCGTAGATCGCGAGGTTGCGGAAAAGCCCCTTGACGCGCGCCAGCACGCCGAAGTCTAACGCGTGATCGCGAGCACGCGCGCGGCGGCGCGAACTTTCCCGAGCGGATAGGTGTTCTTGAGGAGCCGGCGCATGACCGTCATGTCGGTCGTTTCGATGTCACCGGTCGCTCGAGCGGCGAGTTCCCGTAGCACCGCGTTCTCACTCGACGCGAGCCCCTCGAGGACCTTGAACGCGGCATCCGGATCGTGCGGGGCGATCAGGCGTGCAGCGCCGATCTGCACTTCCACCTCGGGGGCCGATAACAAGCTGCGGACCAACGCTTGCCATTCCTCGGTCGGCTGCGTGGACATGGCTTCCGCGGCCGCAAGACGCACGGCAGCAGATTCATGCGTCATGAACTCTCGGGCCGCGATGGCCCCGCTCTCGTCTCCGAGCCGCGCCAGCGCACCGGCGGCCTTGAGGCGCACGTACGTGCTGCGGTCGTTCAGGAGCTCACGAAGGGCGCCCACGTGCCCGGTCGCCCCCAGCCGGCCCAGCGCCTCGGCGGCGGCACCGCGGATCTCACTCCGCTCATCGCGCAACTGTTCCGCGATCGCGGCCACGGCATCGTTGCTTCCGCTGGTGCCGAGCGCCTCGAGCGCCAGGACGCCTTCGGCACCCCCCGCCCCCTGCAGGCTGGACGTGAGGTCCTTCACTGCCGCCGGATCGCCGGCGGCCGCCAGGGCACGCGTCGAGACGTCACCCGCGGTGGCCCGCAACGCCTCGAGTGCTTGACGGGCTTGCGCGTCGCCGTCCCTGGCAAGCGCCTGGAGCGCGACGGGACGCGCCACGTTCTTCTCGTCCGCGGCCACCTCTCGGAGAGCCGCGATCGCAATCCGGCGCAGGGCGGCGGGCTCCTCGACCTTCCGCTGCCCCAGCCAGCGCTCGTAGAACGTCATGGCCGCGGCAGACCCGCCCGAGGCGACCGATGCTTCGAGCGCAAGGGTCATGGCCGGTGCGCTTCGAGGGCTGGCCGAAAGGAGGGCGGCAGCGACCTTCGCGGCTTCCGCTGGACGGCCCTGCGAAAGAAGCTGCCATCCGCGTGCAAGCTCCGCTGTTTCGTTGGACTGAGGCGCGCGGGGCGAGCTCGGCCGCTGCTGGGCGTTTCCGTCTCCAACAGCCACCAACACGAGTAGCGATACTGCAAACAGGCGATTCACAAACATGGGTGTTCAGTTAGGACGCAGGGCCTTTACCTTCAGCCTGCAACTCTTCCGACGTCAGCCTTACGTACCGCTGATTCAACGGCGGCTGCGATCCAATGAAGCGCCGCAGGTCCTTCAACTGGTCGATGTAACCCAGCGCCTCCCGTAAGTTCATTTTGCTCTCTCCGGCCGTCCGCCCCTCGAAAACGTAGGGGACTTCGATCACCGTGCGTGGACGCGCGCGAACCAGGAGCTCGAGGCAGATCTTGAAGCCCCCGGCCGAGATCCGTACGCCGCCGGCGAGCTCCTTGCGGATCAGGAAAAACCCCGAAGTCGCGTCTCGCACGGGCGTCACGCCCCGAGCCAGCACGCATGCCGCACGAGACATCAACAGCCGGCCCGGACCCCAGTTCCTGGTGCCACCCCCGGGGATGTAGCGGCTGCCGATGACGATATCCGCCTGGCGCTGCTGCATGACGGCGAGCATCCTCGGCAACATCCGTGGGGGGTGACTCAAATCCCCATCGATCACCCCCACGATCGGCGCACTCGCGGCCCCAAAGCCTTCCACGACAGCGGTCCCCAGGCCCAATTTTCCAGCACGATGGAGGACGGTGATCCGGTATCGCCGCGCCAGTTCGTCGGCGAGCGCGCCGGTGCCATCGGGAGAGTTGTCGTCGACGATCACGAGCTCGCCGTCCACCCGCTCCTGCGCGTACGCCTCGAAGATCGCGTCCACGAGCGCAGCCAGCCGATCGCGTTCGTTGTACGTGGGAACGACAATGCTGAGGGTAGCGGGGGCTAGCGGATCAGGCAATCGGGCGGCTCGCAAGCACTATAATTCATGCACTCCGTCCCGATGCACAAACGGTTGTTCCTGGCGCCCGCATGGATCCTGCCGCGCCGGTAGATCTCTCCGCGCGATCGTTCCGGCTGTGGCTCGCCGTCATTCTCGTCATGGCGGCGCTGGTGCGCGGCCTCTTTCCCGCCGCCGACCCTCCCTGGAACCCCACGGTCGGGGTCGTGTGGCATGACGAGGGGGCGTGGACCCACAACGCGCGCAACAAGGCCCTCTTCGGGACGTGGACCGCGGACGCGTGGAACCCGATGTACATCGCACCGGTCTTCACGGCGCTGGAGTTCGCGTCGTTCAAAGCGTTCGGGGTAGGGGTGCAGCAGGCGCGGCTCGTGCCGGAGGCTCTCGGTTGGCTCTCGGTGCTGCTCCTCGCCCTCGGCGTCACCCACCTGGCAGGCCGTCGGGCGGGCCTGATCGCCGCAGCGCTCCTCGCGACCAACTACGTCTTCGTCATGTGGAATCGGGCCGCGTTGATGGAAACGCCGATGACCGCGTTCATCGTCGCCGCCTGGTATTGCTACACGCGCGCGGAGCGCGCACCAATCTGGGGATGGGGCGCCGGCGCGTTCGCGCTCGCCGCGTTCTTCACCAAGGCGTCGGCCGCGTTCTTCGTCGCCGCCATCGGGGTCGACACTCTCGTGATGCTGTACCTGGGAACCAATCGCCGCGCCGCGCGCGTCGTGATGGTGTCTGGAACCATCTTCGCGTTGCTCGCGCTGGCGCTCTTCGTGGCGCCGAATTGGCAGGACTACCGGTTCTACAACTGGCAGATGTCGGTCACTCGCAAACCGAGTTACTCGTTCGGCGCACTCGTCGACCGGGCGTCCTGGTTTCCGGTCCTGCACGATCTGTTCACCCGCATGTGGTTCACGCTGCTGGTCGGGATCGCGGGCGCCCTTGGACTGCTCGTGCGCTGGCGCACCGCGGCCGCCGGGGAAAGGCTCCTTGGCTGGTGGGTGGCGCTCGGCACGCTCGAACTCGTCTTGCACGACGTCGGAAACGAACGGCGGTTCATCTTTTTCATTCCCGCCCTGGCCGCGCTGGCCTCGATCGTCCTGGCCCGGGATCGCGTGCTGTTGCCGGCGGCGATGACGCAGGTCTCGCGCCGCGTTGCGTTGCTCGCGCTCCCCATCGTCGCGTATGCGGCGTACGTGATCGCGGCGGCCGTGATCCGGGTCGCTTTCCTGTACGAGGTCAGGCCAAACGTTCGGGGCGCGATGGTGGTCGCGATCGCCGTGACCGCGTTCATCTATGCGTCGTGGCCCGCAGTCCCAGGCTGGCTTTCACGGGGCGCCTGGTCGGCGCGCGCCGCGGTCCTGGTGACGGCTGTGGTCTGTCTCGGGCAGCTCGGCCAATACGCGCAGTGGGCGGCCGGCCGCACGTACAAGAACATCGAGGCGTCGCGCGCGATCGGCCGCCTGCTGCCCGCCGGCACGCTCGTGCACGGCATCCTGGCCAACGGCCTTTCGCTCGAGAACCAGATCCGGCCGATCTTTGTCGGGCGGGGTTTCGGCAACTACGAAGACCGGAAGACGCGTGACGACGTGCGATATATTTTGACGTATGTCGCGCCGAGCGTTGGCTACGAGTCGCAGGCGCGCAATCCTGTCATCCTGGACGTGCTCGACGCCTACCCGAACCGCCGCATCATCATGACATTCGACGTTTCGGGGATCGCGAGCGGGTACGGCCGTGCCGCGCTGATCGACAAGTTCGGCACCACGCGGCCGGCGAGCGAACAGACAACCGGTCGTGAGAACCATTGACGAACGCGCCGTCGAGGCGTACCTGCCGCGGCCGCACACGCCAAGCCAAGCGGCGGGTTGAGGGCTGAGTGGCAGACATCGATCGTTACCGACCGGACGACAAGCGCGCTGTGGAAGCGCTCTATCGTCGTGTATTCGGGCGCGACGCTGCCGACGCCAGCCGGCTGCGGTGGGAGTGGCAGTACCGGCGCAACCCCAACAACCCCGGGAAAGAGCCAGAGATCTGGATCGCCCGCGAAGGCCCCGCCATCGTCGGGCAATACGCGACGATGCCGGTCCGGCTCTCGTTACGCGGACGGGAGGTGCAGGGCTCGTGGGGCATGGACGTGATGGTCGCCCCTGAACGCCAACGGCAAGGTCTTGGCGAAGTCCTGTTCCGGACGTGGGATCGGAACGTCGGAGCATCACTCGGCCTCGGGTTGTCGGAGTCGTCGTACAGCTTGTTCCAGAAGCTTCGGTGGCCGGACGTCGGACCGATCCCGATGCTCGTCAAGCCGTTGACCCGACGGGCGTTTCGGCGGGCGAACTGGCCCGTGGGCTTGAACAAGGTCGTGTCGGCGCTCACCTATCCGCTGGTGATGGTGGTCGCGCGCAGCCGTCCACTGGGCGCAGAGGTGCGCCTGATCGAGCGCTTCGACGACAGCTTCACGGCGTTGTGGGAGCAGCTCGCGTCGAAGTTCGACCTCGCCGTGCGGCGCGACGCACGCTATCTGAACTGGAAGTTCGTCTCAGCCCCGCACGTGCGTTACAGCATCGCGGCGCTCAGGCGCGACAATCGCAACGTCGGTTACGCGGTGTACCGGCACGTGCACGAGCCCCGCGGCCGAGTGACGCTCCTGGTGGACTTCCTGACGGATCCGGCGGACGAAGCGGGCCTCGAGACGCTGCTTCGTTGGGTGGATCGGGAGGCACGGCAGGCCGACTCCGACAAGATCCGTGTTTATACGATGCACACCGGCTTTCGCAAGGTCCTCAAGCGATCGGGCTACTTCCAGACGAAGTCCCCCATGGAGTTCGTGCTGAAGGTCAACGGCATCGACGTGGAGCCGGCGTTCTACGAGCAAACGGCGAACTGGCACGTCACGCTCGGGGATTCCGATCAGGACCGATAGGAATGCTGAATGTTGAATGCTGAATGCTGAAGTAAGGAGCAATGAGGAACTATTCAGCATTCGAACGTTCATTCAGCATTCAGCATTTAGCATTTAGCATTGCATGATGCACCTGCTCGTTGGAATCGATACGGAAGGCGATAACCAGTGGGACGCCGCCGCGCGGCTCAATCAGCGGTTCGAGAACATCTACGCCCTGCCGCGGCTGCACGCACTGTTCGCGAAGCACGGGGTACGGCCGACGTATGTGATCACGCATCCGGTCGCCACCGACGCACGCTCGGCGGAGGTCCTGCGGACGCTGCTCGCCAACGGCGATTGTGAGATCGGCGCGCATCATCACGCGTGGGAAACGCCTCCCTGCACGGACGAGGACGTTCGGCGGCATCCCTACGCGTCGATGCTGCCCCGCGCGCAGTTCAGCGCGCAGCTCGAGTCCCTGACCGACGCGATCGAAAACGCCGTGGGCCGGCGACCGGTGTCCTATCGGTCCGGCCGGTTTGGGTTTTCGGCGGATCACGTGGCGGCACTCGAACGCTGCGGCTACCTGGTGGACTCGAGCGTCGTGCCGCTCTTCTACGAAACCCACAAGGGTGGACCGGAATTCGTCGAGGCGCCGCTGCGCCCGTACTTCCTGGCATACGACAATCCGACACGCCCGGGCTCGAGCGCCCTGCTCGAAGTGCCAGTCTCGACGGCCTTGAATCGGCGGCTGCCGAAGACCCTTCAGTACGCCTACGCGCGGGCGCCAAAGCCCTATACGACGAAGCGCGCGTTGCGCGCGCTTCGCCTGTTGCGGACGAGGTGGCTGCGTCCCTCCTACTCGTCGCTCGACGACATGATCGCGCTCGCGCGCGACCTCGCCCGCTGGAACGAGCCTGTGCTCAATGTGTTTTTCCATTCGAGCGAGGCGATCCCCGGCGGCAGCCCCTACAATCGCACCCAGGCCGACCTGGACGCGTTTGTCGACCGCCTCGATCGATTCCTCTCCTACGCCACCCGAGAGCTCCGCGCGACCCCGGCGACGTTCGCTGAATTCCGTGCGGCGTACGTCGGAGCCGCTCGCTGATGCGAGTCCTCCACGTCACCCCTCACCTGCCGCCCGACCAGGCGGCCAACGCGCTGCTGCCGTGGCAACTGGGCAACTGGTTCCGCGATGCCGGCGACGACATCGAATACCTGGCGCATCGGCCGCGCGCGGCGGGCAGTGCACCGCTCGCGGGCCCCGTTACCTGGGTCCCGCGCCGCTCAGGCTCGGCGCTCGATCGGGTGCCGCTCGCCGGTTCGCTCGTGGCCTCGCGCCGGCTCTCGCGGCTGCTGGCGCCAGCCATCGCGCGCGCCGACGTCGTCCACGCGCACAGCAACGGGTTACTCGCCGAGCTGGCCGTGCTGATGGCACGACGAGCCGGGAAGCCCGCCGTCTTGACGTTGTATGGAACCGAAATCTGGCACTACGCACCGAAGAAGTTCGGACCGGATCTGTTCACGAGGGCCTACAACGCCGCCTCGTACGTGACGTTTTACAGCCATCGGCTGATGGTGAAGGCCCAGGAGTTCGGCCTGGGGCGGCGCCGCTCCCGTGTCGTGTATCCCCCGGTCAGCGACGCCTTCACATGGCACAGTGAGGATCAGCAGCTCGCGATCCGCACCTCGCTCGGTATCCAGAACGCGCACGTGCTGTTGAATGTCAAGCGCCTGCATCCGCTCGCCGGACAGCGTTTCCTGATCGAAGCGATGAACGAGGTGATCCGCTTCCACCCCGATACGCGCCTGGTCATCTGCGGCACGGGGCCGATGCTCGACGAGCTGAAGGACGTCGCGCGTTCCGCCGGCGTCGAGCGCCACGTCACCTTTGCCGGGCTGATCGACAATGCCGCCATCGCACACTACTGCGCGGCGGCGGACCTCTTCGTCCTCCCCTCGTTGCTCGAAGCCCTCCCGACGGTGGCCGTTGAAGCCCTGGCCACCGGCACCCCGGTGTTGTCGAGCGACAATCCGGGCGGACTGGAGTTGAACGACCTCTTCGGAAACCTGGACGTCGCAATCGTGCCGCGTGAAGATCCGCTGAAACTCGCCGCGGCGATTACCCACTTCCTGGGCCACACCCGCCGGACGCTGGGAACGACGCAGGCGGCGATCGAACGGGAGTTCCGCCCGGCCGCCGTTGCCGCCCAGTACCGGGCGCTCTACGACGAGGTGCTGGCCGATAGCGCGAGGGGCCTGCCCCGAGCGAGCGAGAGCGAGTCGAGGGGTCATGATCACGGCCGTGGTGCGGGCGGCGCTCTGCGGGCTGCTCGCCGCATGCCTGGGCGCCGCGATGCTCGCCCTCAGCTACGCATGGCACCCGGCACTCGACATCCATTTCGATCGCGAACTGCCGCGCCTGGTGGCCGGGGTCTATCCCTTCGAACGCGACACCGCGACCGGCCTCACCTTCGCGTGGACGGGAGCCGAAATGATGATCCGCGCTCCCGGCCTGGACCGCCGGGTCGAATGGACGCTCGATCTTCGGCTTCGCGGTGCGCGACCGGACGGGCGGCGCCTCTCTCTGACGTTTCTTGCTGATGGCGTTGCCATCGGCACGCAGGAAGCGCCGCAAGACTTTGGAAACGTTCGCGTCACGATCCCCGAGCGGCCGGAACGGCGTCGCGATGCGGTGATCGCGATGCAGGTGTCGGAGACGTTCACTCCAGGTCCCGACGACACGAGAGCACTGGGCGTCATGATCGATCGCCTCACGCTGACGCCCCACGGCCTGGTGCTCCCTCCACGCCGCGCGTTCTTCGGAGCCGCCGCGTCGGCCGCTATTCTTGGCGCGGGTGTGGCGCTCCTCGGCGTCGCCGCCCCGGCGGCCGTGGTCGCAACCGTGGTCATTGGCGCGGGGGCCTCTGCGCTGCTCGCGCGAGGCTTCGCACCTTTCACGACGTTCCCGCTGCAGGCCACGTGGGTCGCATGCTGGGCGGCGTTGCTCATGGTGGCGTCCGCACGCCTCATCGAATGGCGAACCGGGCATCGGCTCAGGAATACCGCGCGCTTCGCACTCGCCTTCTCCGCGTTTGCCGGGTTCGTGAAGCTGCTGGTGATGCTGCACCCCGATCTCCCCATTGGCGACGCGCTGTTCCACGCCCACCGGTTCCGGCTGGTGGACTCCGGGACCTATGTCTTCACGTCGATCGCTCCGGGCAACTACCAATTCCCGTATGCGCCGGGGCTCTACGTCGCGGCCCTGCCTTTTGCGGAGATGGTCACGCGCAATAGCGGTGACATGGCCCTGCTTCGAATCCTCGTCATCGGATTCGAGGCGGCCGCCGGCGCACTGCTGTACTTCGCGGTCGTACGCGCGTGGGGAGACCGGCGTGCCGCGGCGATCGCCGTGGCGCTCTTCCAATTCATTCCACTCGGCTTCGATGTCGTCACCGTCGGCAACCTGACAAATGCGTTTGCGCAGGCGCTGGCCGTGTTCGCGCTGGTGATCGTGGCGGCGCCGGGCCTTCGCCTCGAGAAGCCAGTGGCCGTTGCCGGATTGACAATCGTCATGTCCGCGGCCTTCATGTCGCACACGAGCACGTTCGCCTTGCTGCTGCCCGCGGCATTCCTCATGGCGATATCGTTCGCGTGGAAAGGAGGGCCGGCGCTCAAGTCCCCGGCCGCTGCCGTGGCTCTCGGAGCCGCCGTCGCAGCCATCGTGGCGTTCGCTCTCTACTACAGGCACTTTGGCGACATCTATCGCGCGGAGTGGACGCGCATCAGCGCGGAGACCGCCGCCAACACGCCTGATGCGGGCGGCAGAACGGCCATGGATCGCCTGGTTGATGTGCCGCGACAACTCAACCTCATGTTCGGGCTGCCGGTGCTTTTCCTCACCGCCATCGGGGCGTTCCACCTCGTCGCGCGTTCGGCGCGCGATCGCCTCGCGCTCGCGTTGCTGGGATGGACAGCGTCCTGCGTGATGTTCTTTATCATTGGTGTGATCACGCCCGTGGACATGCGGTATTACCTCGCTGCGATCCCCGCCGTGGCCATCGCGGCCGCTGCCGGTGCATCATGGATGTGGGCGACGGGCGGGACAGGACGCGGTGCGGCACTGGTGCTCCTCGTCGGCGCAGCGCTCATTGGCGTCGCCGGCGTACTTCGCTTTTGAGGACATATGACGTTCATTGACAAGATCTCTCAAGACCTCACCGCCGCCATGCGGGCGAAGGATCAACTCCGCCTCGACACGCTGCGCATGACGAAGGCGGCGTTGATGAACCGAGAAGTCGAGAAGAAGCGTGCACTCGACGATGCGGAGTCGCAGCAGGTCGTGACCGGCATGATCAAGCAACGGCGCGACTCCGTCGAACAGTTCCGCAACGGAGGACGCCCCGAGCTCGCGGATAAGGAACAGGCCGAGATCGCGATCCTCGAGGCGTACCTGCCGCCGCCCATGGATGCGGCCGAGCTGGAGGGCATCGTCGCCGACGCCATCGCCGAGGCCGGCGCCACGTCGCCGAAGGACATGGGGCGTGTGATGAAAGGCGTGATGGCGCGGCTCGCGGGGCGCGCGGCGGACGGCAAGATCGTGAGCGAGCTGGTGAAGAAGAAGCTCGCCGGCGGCTAAGCGAAAACGGCAAACCTTTGAGAGGGTGTTTGCGTCTAATCAAATTGAAAGGCACGCACAGCCTCTCATCCATCCTCCACCGGGCTCCTGTCGCAAGGCAGGAGCCTTCTTTTTTGCCCCCTCGTCTCGGTTTCGCAACAACCCGTGTCCGTTCGCTGCGAAAGCGGACGGTTATGTAAAGCTTGTAAAAACCACGGCATGAGTTCGAAGCTCGCAAAATCGGCTGGCCTCATCGGCGCCGCCACAACAGTCAGCCGCCTGCTGGGGCTCGTCCGCGAAACCGTGCTCGCCATGGTGTTCGGCGCCAGCGCGAGCATGCAGATGGACGCCTTCAACGTGGCGTTTCGTATCCCCAACCTTCTGCGCGACCTGTTCGCGGAAGGCGCGATGACGGCGGCATTCGTCCCGACGTTCACCCGCACATTGACAACAGAGGGCAAGGACGCTGCCTGGCGCGTTGGGAACCTGGTGATGAACGCGCTGCTCATCATCACCGCGGTCTTCGTCGTGGTCGGGATCTTCTTCGCTCCCGAGATCACGGAACTCCTCGTCCCCGATTACGGCGAGGTGCCGGGCAAGATCGAGCTGACGACGCAGATGACGCGCATCATGCTGCCCTTCCTGAGCATGCTCGCGATCGCGGCCGCCATGATGGGGATGCTGAACTCGCTGCGAAGGTTTTTCGTGCCGTCGCTCTCGCCCGCGATGTTCAACGTGGCGTCCATCCTCAGTGTCCTCGTACTCGCGCCGTTGATGACGTCGTTCGGATACGAGCCGATCGTCGGGTTGGCGATCGGCACGCTGGTCGGCGGCATTGGTCAGATCGCGATGCAATGGCCGACGCTGCGACGGGAAGGCTTCCGCTATCAGCCGCTGTTCGGGTTCTTCAAGGATCCGACCGTGCTCGAGATCCTGCGCCTGATGGGGCCGGCGACGATCGGCGTCGCCGCCGTCCAGGTCAACGTCGCGGTGAACACCTTTCTCGCGCACGGGCAGGGGCAGGGGGCTGTCTCCTGGCTCCAGTACGCCTTCCGCTTGATGTACCTGCCGATCGGCGTCTTTGGCGTGTCGATCGCGACCGCCTCGTTGCCTGACATTTCGCGGCAGGCGGCATCTGCCGACCTGCGTGCTGTTCGCGACACCGTCTCGCGCGGCTTGCGCATGATGCTGATGTTGAACGTGCCCGCGACCATCGGCCTCATGATCCTCGCGGAACCGATTGTCGCGATGATCTACGAACGCCTCGCCTTCCTGCCGCAGGACACCTATGCGACCGCGATGGCGCTCGTCTTCTACGCTCCTGGACTGATCGGCTATTCCGCGGTCAAGATTGCGTCGCCGACGTTCTATTCGCTGCGCGACAGCCGCACGCCGGTCACCATCAGCGTCATCTCCATCCTCGTGAACCTGCTGCTCAATCTCTGGCTGGTGCAGGTGCTGGGCTATCGAGGCCTCGCGCTCGGGACCGCGATCGCGGCGCTCTTCAACGCCGGCGTGCTCCTCATTCTGCTGCGGCGTCGCCTGGGTGGCCTCGACGGACGTCGGCTGACCGTCGCGCTCCTCAAGGTGCTGGCGGCATCGATGGCCATGGCGGTCGCCGCCTATTTCTCGTCGGCGTGGATGACCGCCATGACACCGAACGGCGGCGAGGTTGCCAAGATCGCCCGTGTCTTCGTGGCGATTTCGATTGCCCTGGCAGTACTTGCCGCGGCGGCGCGCCTGCTGCGCATCGAAGAATTCGATGCGGTCGCGGCGCGAGTCTTGAAGCGTATCCGCCGCTGATGTTTCGACGGCTGCCGCTCCATCCCACCATTCTGCTGATGGCCTGCGCCCACATGGCGGTGGACGGCTACGGCAACATCTACGCCCCCCTGCTGCCGCTGCTGATCCCACGTCTCGATCTGAGCCTCGCGGCCGCGGGAACGTTGACGATGCTTTTCCAACTGTCGGCGTCTGTCGCACAGGTCGGCTTCGGCCACCTGGCAGACCGCTGGAGGCCGCGAGTGCTCGTGATGGTGGGGCCGGTCATCTCCGTCACCGTCCTCAGCCTCATCGGCCTGGCCACTTCGCCGGTGATGCTGGCTGCCATCCTGGTGGTGGGCGGACTTGGAGCCGCGGCATTTCATCCACCGGCAGCGGCACTCGCACACAAGCTGAGCGGCAATCGTCCCGGGTTAGCGATGTCGGTTTACATCACCGGTGGAACGCTGGGCTTCTCGCTGGGGCCGCTGCTGTTCGCTCCCTTCGCACAGCGGTTCAGCATCGAGTGGACGCCGCTGTTGGCACTGCCGGGACTCGCCGTGATTGCCTTCTTTCTGACACGCGTCCCGCCGATCGACGTCCCGCACGATACGAGCGGCGGATTCAGCAAGTTGCGACCCTACGCGAAGCCGCTTGGCTTGCTCTACACGATCGTCGTCTTGCGCACGATGACCGCGATCGCGTTTTCGACATTCGTCCCCGTGATGCTCACGCGTCGGGGAATGAGCGTCGGGGCAGCAGGCGCGGTCGTTGCGCTGTACTTGTTCGCCAGCGGCATTGGCGGATTTTTCGGGGGGCCCGCGGCTGACCGCTGGGGTCCGAAGCAGGTGATTGCCCTGTCGTTGGTGGCGGCGACGCCGTTTCTGATCGCTGCGCCGCTGCTCCACGGAATTCCTTTCGCCGTGACGCTCGCGATAGGCGGGTTTTTCCTCCAGTCGACATTGCCGGTCAACGTCATGTTCGGACAGGCGGTCGCGCCGGTCAGCGCCGCCACCGTCTCGTCGCTGATGATGGGGTTCGCGTGGGGAACGGGAGGACTATCCGTTCCATTAGTGGGGCTGGTCGCGGACAGAATCGGTATCGAACCTACGCTGATCGGTCTCGCGACGGTGCCATTGCTTGCGGCCGCGTGTGCGTTACCCCTGCCATCGAGCATCAGGCACGTGGAGCCGCGTGGTACGATAGTTTCTTAGGTTTTTCCTGCATGCCGCGATACGGACGTCCTACCTCAGTCGTTGATACCTTCGGGCCCGGGCCGATGACGCCTGCCGTCAAGGCCATCATCCTCGCAAACATCGCCTTCTTCGTCGTTTCGCTGGTCTATCGCCCGATCAGCGACTTTCTCGGCCTGATCCCGGAGATGGTCGTGACACGCGGCTGGCTCTGGCAGCTGGCGACCTACATGTTCCTGCACGCCGACCCGATGCACATCCTGTTCAACATGCTGGGCGTGTGGATGTTTGGCGTCGAGCTGGAGCGACGATGGGGCACGAAGTTCTTCGCGCGTTTTTACGCAGTGGCGGGGATTGGTGCCGGAATCACGGTCATCGTGGCTTCTCTGCTGCCGATTGCCGCTCTCGGGGACACCTATGGTCGTTCGACGATCGGGGCGTCAGGGGCGCTCTACGGCCTGTTGATGGCGTTTGCCATCTACTACCCCGACCGGCCGATCCTGATGTTCCTGCTCTTCCCGATTCCGGCGAAGTACTTCGTGATGATCCTCGGCGCACTCGCCTTCCTGATCTCGCCGGGGAGCCGGGTGTCGAACGCCGCGCACCTCGGCGGCCTGTTGTTCGCGTACCTGTATCTGAAGGGCCGCAGCACCGGCGGGCTGACCGCCGAAATCAAGTACCGCTATCTGAAGTGGAAGATGAATCGGCTCCGCCGCAAGTTCGATGTCTATTCGGGCGGTCGTTCCGACCGCATCCACTGAGCTCGCGCGCTTCACTCCTCCGCGTCTCAATTCCCAATTCCCAATTCCCAACTCCCAATGGATTTGGCGCGGATGACATGACACATCTGCGTCAATCCGTAAGAATCCGCGTTTGGGAGTTGGGAGTTGTGGAGTTGGGAATTGACGGGCGGCCCCGAGCGTCAGAGAAGGCCGCGTACGTATCCGCCATCGATCTGCAGCGTCGTTCCTGTGACGTACGACGCTTTCCCTGACGCCAGGAACGCCACCACGCTCGCAAACTCCTCGGTCGTCGCGAGGCGTTTCAGAGGGATGCCGGCTTCCGTGCGCTTCCGCACCACCTCGGGCGTGACGCCCTCACGGGCGGCCGCCGCCTCCGCAAGTTCCACGACGCGATCGGTCTTCGTATAGCCAGGGGCGACGCAGTTCACCAGGATGTTGTCGGCCGCCAGCTCGTTGGCGATGGTGCGAGAGAGGCCGGTGACCGCGGCGCGCAGCGCGTTGGACAGCACGAGCCCTTCGACGGGCTGCTTGGCGGAGATCGAGGTGATGTTGATGATTCTGCCCCCGCCGCGCTGGCGCATGTGGGGCACGACGGCGCGGGAGAGTCGCACCACGCTGAACAGGATCGAGTCGATGGCTTCCTGCCAGTCGGCATCCGAGAACGACACGAACGGCCCTGACCTGGGCCCTCCGGTGTTGTTGATCAGGATGTCGATCGCACCGAGCGCGCCGGCGGATGCGTCGACGAGGCGCTCGACATCTTCGGCGCGCGACACGTCGGCCACGATCGGCACGACCGTGGCGCCGGTCGTCGCCCGAATCTCCTCGGCGGCCTCCTGGAGCGAGGCTGCCGTCCGCGCGCAGATGGCGACCCGCGCCCCTTCGCGGGCGAGCGCCAGCGCCGTGGCACGGCCGAGCCCCTTACTTGCCGCGCAGACGATGGCGCAGCGGTCCCGCAGTTCGAGGTCCATCTACTTGCGGTGGAAGTAGGTGTCGGTGCCGTCCAGCCAGTCCTGGCGGATCGGGCTGAAAAGGTCCAGCTCGAACGTGTCGTCGAGGGCCTCGGCCTGGTGCTCCAGCCACGAGGGGATGTGCAGAACCTCCCCCTCACGGACGGTGATTTCTTCGCCGTTGATCAGGAACTTCAGCGCTCCCTGGAGCACGTAGGTCATCTGCTCGCTTTCGTGCGAGTGCATGGGCACCAGGGCCCCCTTTTTGAGGTAGATCTGCGCCAGCATCTCCCGCTCGCCGGTGACGACTTTGCGCGAGATCATCTCGGTCACCTTATCGAGCGCGATCTCGTCCCAGCGATGCAGATTGGCGGTCTGTGTCACGAATTTGCTCCGGAAAACACGCAGTTGTGAGGGTCTGGGGATTATAGCAGCGCGATATAATTGACCGGTTCTGGACATGGGGTGCGAATGAAAACGGCGGTCAGCAACGGGAAGAGCGCGAGCACGGAACGCGCCACGAATTATCACGGGCTCACGCGCGACGATCTGCTGCGCGCCTACCGCACGATGGTGCTGTCGCGGAAGATCGACGACAAGGAGATCCAGCTCAAGAACCAGAGCCTGATCTTCTTCCAGATCAGCGGCGCCGGCCATGAGGCGGTCCTCGTCGCCGCCGGCCTGCACCTCAAAGCCGCGCACGACTGGTTCCATCCCTACTACCGGGATCGCGCACTGTGCCTGACGATCGGCATGACGCCGCTCGAAATGCTGCTGAGCGCGGTGGGCGCGAAAGACGATCCCAATTCCGGCGGGCGCCAGATGCCGTCGCACTGGGGACACAAGGCGCTGAACATCGTCTCGCAGTCCAGCCCGACCGGCACCCAGTGCCTCCACGCAGTCGGATGTGCCGAGGCGGGCCGTCTCTACGAGAAGGTCATCGAGATTCCGGGCCGCGAGGCGAAGTTCGAAAAGGACGAAGTCACCTACGTGTCGATCGGTGAAGGCACCTCGAGCGAGGGTGAATTCTGGGAGTCCTTGAACTCGGCGTGTATCGGCAAGCTGCCGGTCGTCTACATGATCGAAGACAACGGCTACGCCATCAGCGTGCCGGTGGAAGTACAGACCGCCGGAGGCGATCTTTCGAAACTCGTCTCCTCGTATCCCGGCCTCTTCGTCCAGAGCATCGACGGCACCGATTTCCTGGGTTCCTACAAGGCGGTCGGTGACGCGGTCGCGTACGCGCGCGCCCGCAAGGGGCCGGCGCTGGTGCACGCGAAGGTGATCCGCCCTTACTCGCACTCGCTCTCGGACGACGAGAAGCTCTACAAGACGAAAGAAGAGCGCGCCGAAGAGTCGAAGCGCGATCCGATTACACGGATGGCGGCGTGGCTCACGTCCGAAGGGCTGGCGAACGAGACCGAGCTGGAAGCGCTGCTCAAGGAAGTCGAGCACGAGGTCAACGACGCGGCCGACCGCGCGATCAAGGCCGAGAAGCCCTCCCCCAACACGGCGACGCTCTACGTTTACTCACCTGACGTCGATCCCTCCAGCGACGACTTCTCGACGCCGGCGCAGCCGGAAGGCAAGCCGGAGACGATGGTCTCCGCGATCAACCGGACGATGAAAGACGAAATGGCGCGCGACCCGCGCATCGTCGTGTTCGGTGAGGACGTGGCGGACGCCAGCCGCGAGGGCGCGCTCGAATCGGTGTCGGGCAAGGGGGGCGTCTTCAAGGTGACCCACGGGTTGCAGCGCGCGTTCGGCGGTACCCGCGTGTTCAACTCCCCACTGGCCGAAGCGAACATCATCGGACGCGCAGTCGGCATGGCGACGCGCGGCATCAAGCCGGTCGTCGAGATCCAGTTCTTCGATTACATCTGGCCCGCGATGATGCAGCTGCGGGACGAGATGTCGATGATGCGCTACCGCTCGAGCAACAACTTCAGCTGCCCGATGGTCGTGCGCGTGGCGACCGGTGGCTACCTGCGCGGCGGTGCGCCCTACCACTCGCAGTCTGGCGAGAGCATCTTCGCGCATTGCCCGGGGATCCGTATCGCCTTCCCGTCGAACGCGCAGGACGCTGCGGGCCTGCTTCGTACAGCGATCCGCTGCGACGATCCGGTCTTGTATCTCGAACACAAGCACCTGTACCGCCAGACCTACAACAAGGGTGAATATCCCGGCGCCGAGTACATGGTGCCGTTCGGCAAATCGTCGCTGCGGCGCGAGGGCAGCGATGTCGTCGTCATCACGTACGGGGCGCTCGTGCAACGGTCGCTGCTGGCCGCGCAGCAGGCGGAAAAAGACGGCATCAGCGCGGCCGTGATCGACCTGCGCACGATCGTCCCCTACGACTGGGAAGGCATTGCCGAAGCGGTGGCCAGCACCAATCGCGTGGTGATCGCGCACGAAGACCAGCTGACCTGCGGCTTCGGCGCCGAGCTGGCCGCGAGGATTGGCGAAGAGTTGTTCGAGTACCTCGACGCCCCGGTCAAGCGCGTCGCCGCGCTCGATACGCCGGTCGCCTATTACCCGGAGCTCGAGGAAGTGATCCTTCCGCAGTCGGCCGACGTCCTGAAAGCCATCCAGGAGACCGCCCGGGTACTGACGGTGGCAATGCTGAATGCTGAATGTTGAATGCTGAATTAAGTTGGCAATGGTGAAGGCGCGATGAGAGGCAAGGCCGCGACATTGCTCCTTGCCCCTTGCATCCTTACTTCAGCATTCAGCATTCAGCATTCAACATTGCGATCCGTCGCCAGCCTACCGGCGCATATCGCTGGTTCTTTTGAAGATTTCGCGGCCTGCCACGTCACTCCCGAGAACGACTATCTCGTCTTCGACCGCCGCGCGCACTCGGTGTACCGCGTGGCGCGCGATGGTTCGGGTGGGGCGAAGAAAATTGTCCAGATTGGCGTCAATCCGGGAGAAATCCTGATGCCGATCGCGTTCGCCTCTGCGCCAGACGGAACGTTTGTCGTTGCCGACTCACCGGGTGGCCAGGACCGGATCCAGATCTTTCTCTATCTCGGCGCCAGGGTCGGGGGCTTCCTGCTGCCCATGCGCTCGGTTCCCCGCGTGGTGCTCGGCAACATCGTGCTGAGCGGCGTGGGATCCATCGACTTCACGGGCAAGACGCTGCTCATCAGCCAGCCCGACGCAGGCGGTGCGCTGATCACCGAGTACAGCACGGACGGTCACGTGATCCGCAGCTTCGGCGAGTTGCGGAAGACGGGACACGAAGCGGACCGCGACCTGCACCTGGCGCTGAACGGCGGCCTCCCACTCGCGATCCCTGGTGGCGGCTACTACTTCGTGTTCGTAGCCGGCGTCCCGACGTTCCGCAAGTACAGCTCACAGGGGTGAACTGCTTTTCGAGCGGCACATCGAGGGGGCTGAAATCGACGACCACCTCAAACGGATGCCCGGCACGTGGCCGCGGCGAAAGGTCGGGGACGGCGAGTTCCCGGTCGTTCCCTCCGGACTGCGAACGGCTGGTGTGGGTCCAGATGGAAGCTTGTGGGTTTCGCTGCTGGTGCCGAAGACGTACGTTTACGACGCCTCCGGCGACAAGACACGGGTCGTCGAGTTTCGCGGTGCCGGGGTCCTGGCGCCCAACGACCTCTTCTTCACCCGCGACGGGCGCATCGTCGCATCGCCGGGCTGTTACGTGTTCGAGGGGAAGTGAGCCGGACCTGGCGCGCTGAACGGCGCGTCGCCAGCCAGGAACGTCGCCGCGCGCGGGAGCACTGAGTACTCACAGCGCCGTGCCTCGAAGACCTCGCCATCGGTGTTGAGCCGGATTTCACGATCGAACTCCATGACGACAGACGATGCCTGGAGGTAGCGGACACGCGGATCGTTGACGTGATCCCCGCCGGCCACTTTGCGCGCCAGCGCGACGAACTCGAGCGTGCTCATCGATTCGATCAAGCACACGTCGAGCAACCCGTCGTCAATCGTCGCGTCGGGGGCAATCAAGCGCCCCCCGCCTATCAAGCGCGAGTTGCAGACGGCGAAGGCGTAAAGGCCGAGGCCCATGCGAAAGTCCCCCGGGTGGGCGCTGACGGTCGCGCGAACGGGCTCGTAGTCCATGAGCGCATGCGCCCCGCCCACCAGGTAGGCGAGCCGGCCGGCGACGGTCTTGAGCTGCGGCGTGACGGCGATCGACACCTCCGCGATGAACCCGCCACCCGACGTGTTGACGAACAACCGTCCGTTGACGCGGCCGAGATCGACGGCGAGCGTCTTCCCGTGCAGCAATACCTGCAAGGCCTCTTCGATTTCGAGCGGGATGTCGAGCGCCGCCGCAAAGTCGTTGCCGGTGCCTAAAGGAATGACGCCGAAGGTGACGCGGTCGAGCGCATTCGCCGACGCGACGCCGTTCACCGCTTCGTTCAGCGTGCCGTCGCCACCGGCGACGAAGATGGTCGTGCAGCCGTCGGCAACGGCCCGCGCGGCCGCCTGCTCTGAATCGCCATCCCCCATCGTGAGGAAGATCTCGACACCCTCGTACTGCTCGCGCAGCCGGCTGCAAATCGCCCACGCGTACTCGGTCGCACGCTCGCGGCCCGATGACGGATTGACGATGAGCCGGGCGCGGGTCATACGAGCTTCCCGATCGGGCCGAGGTCCAGATTGAGTTGGTCTGGCGGGATATCGAACTGGAGGCAGAGATCGCGAATCGTCTCTTCCAGGCGCATGAGCGCGAGCCCGATGGCCTCGGTTTCTTCGTCGGTCAGCGTTCCACCCTCCATACGGCGGATCGCCTGGCGCTCGAGAAGCTGCCGGATGAACTCGACCAGCGTCAGAACGAGCTTGAGGACCGACCGCCGAACTTCTTCCGGGTCAGCGTTCCACCGTGAGGGACCGCTCCCCTCTTGAAGGCGCTTGATTTCCTTCCGGAGTGATTCGACCTCCTGCACCTCGAACGACGCCTGCTTTTTTTTCGGTTTCGCGCGCTTCGTCGTCGTGCGACGGCCGGCCTTGGAGCGTTTCATGAGAAGAGGTCCGGCGCAAAAGCGAACGCTGCCCACGGTCCCGACATTGCGACACCAGCGGCGCGCGCCGTGTTGACGACGTCTCGATATTCCTTCACGTCCGAGCGCGCCACGAGATGGTAGATCGTCAGAGTCCCTCGTTCGACCGGTTTGCGCCGCTCGTCGAGGATAAAGGCGCGCAGGTCGCGCAGCATCCCTTCGACGTGAGCGGGAGGCGCGGGACCGAGCACGTTGCGCCGCCGCTCGAGGTACTCACGACCCGAGGCCGGCGACGGTGCGTCAACCGGTGCGGCGGCGCCGGCAATGCGAAGCGTCATCTGGACCTTGTCACGCACGTGATCGAGAGCCGTCCCGATCAGCGCCCTTCGTTCCCGAAGGATGGCGGTGAGCTCCTCTTCATCGAGGAGCGACCCGAAGCGTGCCGGAATGACCGCCGGGACGGCATCGGCGAGCCTTTGCACGATCGCGTGTTGACGCTGGAGCTCGGCTTCACTGACGGCGGGAACGTCGCCGCGGCGTTCGCCGATGGCGTAGATCCCTTCGACCGGAAGGCTCTCGATGCGGCGGCCGTCATCTTCTTCCCATGGCTTTACGGGCGCATCGCTCAGCGCTAGCACGTAGAGCGTCACGCGGTGCGCCCGCGGGCCGGCAACACGCGATCGGCGGCGCAGAGGAGCGCCGAGAGCCGCAGGTACACCAGATCCACGTTGGCGAGCGCCAGCATGATGTCGGCGTTGAGCATGACCCCCTGGTTCAGCAGGTTGTCGACGACATCCACGAGCGAGCGCTCCGAGTCGTCGACGATCCGCGCGACGACCGACTTCGGCCGGACCGGTTTCGGCGCCGGCGGATGCGCGGCGCGAATCTTCGGTAACGGCTTCGCGGTTCGCGGAAGCGGCTTGGGACGCACCACCTTCGCCACGTGTCTCTTGGGCGGATGCGTCGCAGGAACCGTTGAATGAGGGGGTCGCCGACGCTTCATCGCGCCTCGTCAGACTGGATGAAGTTGTAGGCCGGCCACGGACCCGAGAGCGTCAACTGCGCTCCCGCCCGGGCGCAGGCGTCAGCTTCGCGGCGGGCGGCATTCGTGAACTTCGCACGGCGGCTCGCCGCCACGAGGAACGCGGCGTCGAGCAACGGGGGTGTCGCACCGACCGCAGGCGCGTCCTCTCGTCGCTTGGCAGCCTTCGCGATAGCGGCCAGTCGTTCGTACGCCTCGACTGCGGCCTCGGCCGCCGCGATCCTCGCCTGCTGCGCGTCGTCGCGCTTTTGTTTCTTGGCAGCCAGAAACGCCGCGCCCGAAACCAACTTGCCAACGCCGGCACCACTGGACCCTGCCCGACCGGTGGGGGATGCGCTCGACCGCAACACGCGGATCCCCCATTCTTCCGCTCCAGCAATTCGCTTCATGGCGGCGTCGATGGACCTCCGCCTGGCAGCGATATCCGCCAGCGCCTTTTCGGGCGTCGAAAACATCGTGAACAGCTTCATGGGGATGACCGTCACGCCTTTGCGTGCTGCAAAAAACTCCACGACCCCTTCGTGCGCCATGGCCGCGCGGCCGACCCACTCCATATCGGCGAGGGCAGGTTCCAACTTGCCGGGACCGTACGTGTCGAGGGGCACCTGTGACGTCACCAACCACAAACCTGGCGAGCTCTGGAGGAGTTGCGGCGCCGTGCCGCCGGGGAGGCCCGGCGGTACGCTCGTCAGCGATGGCTTGCTCGCCGATTTGACGACGCAATAGATGTAGGCAGCAGAGGCCATCAGCGTTTCGATAATAGCGCACGCGGTTCGTGCCAGGCGGTCCGACGCCAGGCGCGCAGCTCTTTCGCCCCGCGGGGAGGAGGAATCTGGGTCGCGGCAGAGACCAGCCGCCGGGAGGCGCGGGCAGTGACGGCTCGGCGGAGGGCTGAGATCTCGCGCTGCTCGGCTGCGGCCGCTTTCCGGCACGCGGCACACGATCCGCGGCCGACGGCATTCACGACCACCTCCGGAACATGGATCCCGAGAGTGTCGAGGTGCTTCACCAGCCGCACTGACTCGGCTCGCGGCAAGGCGGCGGCTCGTGTGACGACGACGAACTGGGTGCGGGCAGGATCCACAAGCAATTCACGCAAGGTACCGAGGCCCTTCGAGAGTTTCAGCAGAAGCGCCCCCAGATCTCCGAGACCGGTGACTGGCTGATATTTCAGCAGGATCGTCATCAAGGCTTTCGTCCAGTCGTGGATCAGCGACGGCAGCTCCAGCAGGCGCAGCGCGTGCCCCGTGGGAGCCGTGTCGACCACGGCGAGGTCCCACCGAGGACGCTCCCCGGTAACCGCATCCGAAATCTCGATGATGGCCGCGAGCTCATCGAGGCCGGGAGGCGCGAGGTCGATCAGCCCGTGCAGGACGGAGCGGTCGTGAGCAACGTCAAACGATCCGCCAGAGCCGAATCGTTCGAAGATCTTGTCGATGGCGGCCGCGTACTGTCGTTTGACGCCCTCGAGGACGCGTGTCGCGTCGAGCTCGCGCGCCAGCAGATTCGCGCCGGCACCCCGAACCCGACGCTCCTCGTCGGACAACGTCATTCCAAGCACGTCGCCGAGGGAGTGCGCCGGGTCCGTGGAAATCAACAACACGCGTCGGTCCCTGTGTTGATCGGCGAGGTCTATCGCCGTCGCGGCAGCACACGTCGTCTTGCCGACACCGCCTTTGCCCCCGAACAGCAAGAGCTTGAGCGTGGCGGCTGCGGTCGCTGCAGGACTGAAGTCCTGCGCTACCGCTTCGGCCCTGTAGCGCAGGACTTTAGTCCTGCCGACAGGGCGCGCTGCAGGCATCGGCGTCGTCAGCTGCGCCGCAATCGCCTTCAATGCCGCGCGACCGCGTGGCTCCTCGTCGGAGGCTGCCACATGCAGAACGGGTTTCCGGGGCAACGCACGCAGTGCCGCCGCTTCGAAGTCACGGCGCGCGTCGCAATGCGCGCATCTGGCTCGGCGTAGCGGCGTGAGCCGGTTGACGACCAGATCGTGAACCGCGACCCCCCTCGATTTCAGGTCCACGAGCGCGTCTTTCGTCTCGGCGATCGCCATCGGCTCGGGGAGGGTCACCCACGAGATCCGAGTCCGTTGCGCATCGCGCACCAACGCGGCCAGCGCGCGCGCGTCGGCGGCGAGCGCGTCGATCATCGCATCCTCATCTTCCGGAACAAACCCACCGCGCAGCGCCTCGACCATGACGCGATGTTTCTGGCGCATCTGGTCGAACACGCGGGCGATCCCGAAGAGCGTCTCCGGCATCGACAACATCCGGAGCGTATGGCCGGTCGGCGCCGTATCGACCACGATCAGCTGGTAGCGCCCGTGACGCGCGAGCCGCGAGAGCTCCAGCAGGGCGGCGACTTCATCGATGCCGGGGAGCGACAACCCCAACAGCCGGTTGACGTCCTCGCGATCCAGCCACGTACCCTGCAGCGCGATCCGCTCGAGCCAGGCACGGCGATCGGCGATCCACCGGCGCAGCACCCTGGGGGCGTCGATCTCGACGCCGTCCAGCGTGAGCGTGATGCGTTTGGGAGCGGGTCCGAGGGGAACCTTGAAGGCGTCGCCGAGCGACGGAGCCGGATCGGTCGATGCGACGAGGACACGCTGCCGGGAAGCAGCGAGGAGTGCGAACGCGGCGGCGCAGGTCGTTTTGCCGACGCCTCCCTTGCCGCCTATGAAGTGGAATCGGGGAACGAGCGGGTCACTCGTCGCGACGTTCGTGTCCGCCTTCAAAGGTCGCTTCGATGCCGGAGATCTTGTATTCGCTCGGATCGACGGTGACCGGGCCGCTGCCCTGGCGGCGAGCGCGGATCTCCCTGAGACGCGCCAGGATATCAGCCTCGAAGACGTCGAACTCCTCCTGGCTCAACTCGCCGAGCTCGACCCGCATCTGCGCCGCCAGCAGTTGCTCGCGGAGCGCGGTGTCGTCATTCAGCTCGGTCTCGACGGCCGCGGCGACCTTGTCGAGCACGAAGCGAATCCCGCCGATGAGCAGCGTGTCAATGATGACCATGGGCTTAGTGCGCGCGCTCCAGTTTCAGGCGGATGTTCACGAAGTTGTAGGGCGGCCAGGGCCCTGTGTACTTGAATGTCAGCTTGTCATAGCGCGAGCCGATTTCCTTGACGCGGGCGTCGAAGGCATTTTCCGTGTCGCGGGCGACGAGGAACGCCGCGTTCATGATCATGCGGTCGCCGATCGGCTTGTTCGATCGCGAGGCCACCGAAACGTCGCGAAGGGCTTCGAAGATCTCGGCCACGTAACGCTCCGACCTGGCCTGCAGCGCCGCATCGATGAGGCGCCCGTACTGCATCCGGGCGAAGTAGGTGGACCCCTTCTGCGACGAGATCTCCCCCTTCAGCCGGCGGATGTCTTCGTCTTCTTCCTCGATCTCCCGGATGATCTGGTCGCGATCCCAGAGCACCTTCAGGCCGAACTCGAACTTGTCCTGCATCTTGTTCAAGACGTCGGTGAAGGCATCGTAGGCCGACCGCAGCAACTCCATGATGTCATCGTCGGTCTTGAAGACCGTGCCGAAGGACATCGGGATGACGGTGTGCTGCTGCATGACCGTTTCGTTGACACGCTGGTGGGCGAGGACGTTGTCTCGAGTGGGGTCCTGTACGACCATCGGCGTGTTCGAGACGACGGCCGCAATGTCGCGATAGTGAACGGTGATCACTTGGGCCGGCTCGTTGCCGATGCCGAGCGCCCCGAATGACAGGGGGCGCTCCGACTTGATGATGCAGTAGACGTAACGGCCTTCATTGCTGTCCTCGGCGGTGGCGCCGTCGCGCACGGGCTTGGGCACCGCGACCACAGGCATCTTGACTCGCTCGAGCTTTCCCCGTGAGGGCGGGGCGGCGGGCGCCGCTTTCGCCGTGCGCTCGCGTGCCGCGGGGGCCTTGGCTTTGGGCTTGGCCTTCGTTTTGGAAACCATCTTGGTCTTCTTCTGCGTTTTGGGCATCAGTGGGTCTGCGAAGCATCCGTTACGCGCGTGAACGGCCCGACGATTTGCTCGATTTCCTGTCGCGAGCGGTGCCGGGGCCCGGCCCCCCCAGCATCCGTTCGATCTCTGCGACGAGCGCGTCGGGCAGGCACGGCTTGGTGACGAACGAGTCGCAGCCCGCCTGGCGCGCTCCCTCGGCGTGTCCGGCCAGCGCGTGGCCGGTCAGCGCGACGATCGGGATATTACGCGTGCGAGCGTCACTCTTCAGACGACGCGTCGCCTCCCAGCCGTCCATTTTTGGCAGGGCGAGGTCCATCAGGATGATGTCGGGCATCAATTCCTGGGCCTGTTCTATCGCCTCCACGCCATTGGTGGCTTCCGCGACGCGATAACCCGAAAACTGCAGGTAGGCCGCATACATCTCCCGGGCGTCCTGGTAGTCCTCGACGACGAGCACGAGCGGGTGTTTCGACGTATCCGTCATCGCCGCCTGAGACGCGCCGGGAGCCGGAGCGCAAAGGTGGAACCGTTGCCGAGTTCGCTGTTCAGTTCAATCGATCCATCCAGCATCTGTGCGAGGCGGCGGCAGATCGACAGGCCGAGGCCGGTGCCACCGTACCCTCGTGCCGGGGAACTATCGAGCTGTCGGAAATCTTCGAACACCTTGGCCTGGTCCTCTGGCCCGATGCCGACCCCGGTGTCGGTGACGGCGATGGCCAGCGTGCGGGCGCGCGCATCGTAACTCGCCTTGATCTTGACGGAGCCTGCCGGTGTGAATTTCAGGGCGTTGCTGAGCAGATTGAGAACGATCTGCTTGACCTTCTGGCGATCGCTCTTCAGGGTCGGCAGTTTGCCGGTAATCCGGGCCGAAACGGCAAGGTTCGACCGCTTGATGATCGGTTCGAGTTCCGACATGACCTCGTCGAATAGCTCCGGGATCGCGAACGTGGTCAGGTTCAGCGGCATCCGGCCCGCCTCGATACGGGTGATATCCAGGATGTCGTTGATCAACGCCAGCAGGTGGCGTGAGTTGGAATCGATGCGCGAGAGGCTCTTCCGCTGCGCGTCGGTGATGGCGCCGGAGACGCCGTTCAAGAGCATGTGCGTGTAGCCCAGGATCGCGTTCAACGGCGTCCTGAACTCGTGCGACATGTTCGCCAGGAACTGCGACTTCAGCGCCGAGGCCTGTTCGAGGCCGATCTGCTGGCGCCGGAGCAGCTCGTTTTGTTCGGCGAGTTCCGACGTGGCTTCCTGGACCTTGCGCTCGAGTTCAGCCGACGCTTCCTTCAACTGCTCGAACAACCGCGCTTTTTCGATCTGCTCGGTCAGGTCGTGGAGGATCGTGACGACCCAGATCAGTTCTCCCTGCTCGGAGAGAATCTGTCCGGCCACACCTTCCACCGGCGAGGACCGGCCCGTCACCGGATCGACCAGTTGCAGCTCGCCACGGTAGCGGCGTTCGCCGCCGGTGCCCGTGAGAACGTTCGAGACGAACGAGGTCAGGTGCGCGCCGTTCGCCTGCACGCGCCGCTGGGCAAGATCTCCGGAGGCGTAGCCGACGGTGAACATCCGTTCCGCCGGCTCGTTCATCAAGACGATGTCCCCTTCCGGGTCCGTCACGATGATCGGGTCGGCGACCGAATCGATGATCAGTTCGAGCCGATGGCGCTCGTCTCTGACCTCCGCCTGCGCCATACGCAGCGTGCGATAGCTTTCCTCGATCTCTTCTTTCGCCCGGGCAAGGTCGGTGACGTTCCGGAGAATCGAGACGACGTAGGTGCCCTGCCGTTCGTCTTTCGCCCGTGAGCTGAGGAGCTCGAACAGGAGGTCGGAGCCTTCCAGCGGATCGACCAGCAACAGCTCGCGGCGCGCCAGCTCGGTCTGTGTGACCGCGCTGGTCGAGAGCGCCGCCGAGAACAGCATGTTGTTGAGCGCGGCGGCACGGCGCCAGCCTTCGCTCGCATCTTCGGGCGCCGCGAACAGCTTCTCGGCGTGCGAATTGGCGATGATCAACTTGCCTTCGGTGTCCGTCAGCAGGATCGGATCGGTGACCGCGTTGATGATGCTGTAGAGCAGCATCCGCTCCTGGCCGAAGCGGGTGTCGGCCAGCGTCGCACGGCTCAACAGCCGGGAGACCTGGCGTCCGAGCATGCGCGCGAGCCACGCCACTTCGGGATGCACCTCGGGGGCGCGAGCGCCGGTGAGGACGAGACCATCGGCGCGCTCGTCCTCCTCGCCACGCAGCGGGATCGCGTGAAACGGCGCGGTCAGCGGCGCGTGAAATGACGTGGGAGTCGAGTCGAAGTAGGTGGAGTCGCGGTGCGCCATGGCACGCACCAACGGATGGATCGTGTCTTCACGATTCAGGACGAATTCGACGATCGCGGACGACGAAACCCCGTATTCCGCGACCAGCAGAACCTGACCGGTCAGTTGATCGTGAATCGCAATGATGGCCTGCTCGACATCGGTGTGGGCCGTCAGCCAGTCGATCGCGCGACGGGCGGATGCCTGCAAGTCCGTACTGGAAAGCAGAAACTCCGCGATCGCGAGTTTCGACTCCACCTCGGCGCTAGACATCTGCACGGCCGGAGCAAGCGACCGCACTGGTTATCCCTCGGTCGGCCGCCTCCGCGCGCCGGCCCGGATACCTTGGTAGCCTTGGTAGCCTTGGTAGCCGCCAGCTCTGCGCGCAGGGCTGCGTTTTCCGCGATGACGTTCTGGTGCGCAGCCAACTCGGCCTGCGGCCGCGAAACGGGAGCCACCTGGCCGACCGCTTCCGAATACTTCAAGTACGTATCGATCGAGGCGACGACCACCCGCGCTTCAACAGTGATCAGGTCGATGCCGACCAGCGACACCCGAACCCACGCGTCGATGACGATGCCCTTGTCGAGCACCCGATCGAGAACGTCGATAAGACTTGTGCCGCCTGCTGCGCGTTCAACTGCCATTCTTTGCTCCTGCTATCGGGATGTCAGTACGGCTACCGCCGCCGGCGCGCCGGCGCTGGAGATGAAAGAGCCTCTACCTTGCGTTCCAGTTGACGAATCTGTGCCTTCAGCGCTTCGTGACTCGCCAGTGCGGCCCGCTCACCACCGGGCGACAGCTCACGGTCGTACCGCCACCAGTCGAGACCTATCTCTTGCGCTTTGTCGAGGGAACAGACGAGCAGACGAATACGGATGGTCAGCAGCTCGACTTCAGCCAGGGACACCTTGATGTCACCCGCGATCACCAGACCCTTGTCCAGCACGCGATCCAGAACGTCGACGAGGCCGGTAGCGCGATGGTGGGAGGGTGGCAGGTCGAGAGCCATGAGCAAGCGACTATACCCCACGCTCTTGCAGGCGGGCAAAGAGCATGGGGAAAAATTACAGCCGGGCTTTCACACTCTCGACCTGAAGGTTCTGTTACTTACGGGCGAGGCCCGGCTCCGAAATCGCCTCCACCAGCTCACCCGTGGTCTCGTCACGGTTGACCCGGGTGGCCACGTCAGCCTGGGCGATGATCCCGGTGAGACGCCCTGCCTCATCCACGATCGGCATGCGACGCACCTGGCGTTCGCTCATGAGCGTGACGGCCTTAGAGACATCATCCGTCTCACGGCAAAAGACGGGGTTCGGCGTCATCGCCTCACTCACAGTGGCGCGGTCACTTGCGCCTCCCCTTGCCAGAACTTTGACCACGAGATCGCGATCGGTAACGATCCCGATGAGCTTCTTGTCTTCCGGCGAGTCAACGACCGGAATCGACCCAACATCCTCCCGCTTCATCGTCGCCGCGACCTGGACCACGGATTCACCAGGCTCGCAACAGACGGGCTCGCGGGTCATAACGTCACTACATTTACGCATTTTGAACGGCCTCCTTCAGGAAGGCCATCAATGCAAGCACGAGGCCTTCGGTCACCACTCGGTGTGCTGGTCTTTCGGGCCGTCGATCCGGTCGTAGCGGTGAGCGCCGAAGGCGTCTCTTTGCGCTTGCGTCAGGTTTTGCGGCAGCCGTGCCGACCGGTAGCTGTCGAAATACGCCAGGGACGCGGCGTGAGCGGGAACCGGAATGCCGGCCAGGCCTGCGGACGTGACGGCAGACCGCCAGCCGCGTTGCGCCGCCAGGAGGTCGCGTGCAAACGCGCCATCGAGCATGAGGTTCGGAAGCGCCGGATTCTTGTCGAATGCCTGTCGGACGGGATCGAGCAGGCGCGCGCGGATGATGCAGCCCCCCTTCCAGATCCTGGCCATTTCGGCGAGCGGGACGTTCCACTCGTACTCACGCGATGCCGCCGCGATGAGCGCCATCCCCTGCGCGTACGCGCAGATGCGCGACGCGTACAACGCATCGTGCAACTCGCGGACGATGTCGTCCCGGTTGCGGTCCTGGACTTCGAACGCGTCGGGGTTCGTCAGCAAGGCGCTCGCCTTCACACGCTCGTCTTTCAGGCTCGACAGGACCCGTGCTTCGATCGCCGCGGCGATGGTGCCATGCGGCACCCCGAGGTCCAGCGCGACCTTGGCCGTCCAGCGGCCGGTCCCCTTCTGGCCGGCCTTGTCGAGGATGACGTCGACCAGCGCCTGGCCGGTCTGCGGATCCTTCACGCCGCACACATGCGCCGTGAGTTCGATCAGGAACGAGGCGAGCGGCCCCTGGTTCCACGTCTCGAAGACCTGGGCGGTCTCCTCGGCCGTGAGGTGCAGGACGCGCCGCATGACGTCCCAGCTCTCCGCAATGAGCTGCATGTCGGCGTACTCGATGCCGTTGTGCACCATCTTGACGAAATGCCCCGCGCCGCCAGGACCGACGTGCGTCACGCAGGGACCGGCTTCCGTCTTCGCGGCGACGGCCTCGAAGACCGGACGCAACAGCCGCCACGCCTCGAGCGACCCGCCAGGCATCATCGACGGGCCTTCGCGCGCCCCGCGCTCCCCCCTGAAACCCCGCAACCGACGAACTGAAGGTTCCTGGCGCGGAGGTCGCGTTCGCGGCGCTGCGTGTCCTCAAACCAGGAGTTGCCGCCGTCGATCAACACGTCGCCGGCCTCGAGCCGCGGCAACAGCCGCTCGATCATTTCGTCAACCGGCTTCCCCGCCGGGATCATCATGAGGATTCGTCGAGGGCGGTCGAGCGCCGCCACGAGGTCGTCGGTGGTCTCCGCGGGGGTAAATCGACGTCCACGGTGCTCCTCGATGAACGCCGTCGTCCACTCCGGCTCCCGATTCCACACGGCTACCGGGAAGCCATGCGATTCGATATTCAGAGCCAGGTTGCGCCCCATCGTCCCCAGCCCGATCACACCGACCGTCGCGCCGCTCATAAAACCCCCGCAGCAAACCGAAGTGCCTGTTCGAATCCGGCGTCTCGCGCGCGGATGCGCAGCTCCTCTTCCAGCAAAGACGACGGCGATTGGTCGCCGAGAGACACCGTGCGCGCCGCCGTCGGCAGCGATCCGCCATCGATGGAGCTATGAACGCAGGTGCCATTTGGCGTGAGCTGCAGCTCGAGTCGGTGTGCCGGCCCAGACAGGGTCGCGGACAGCAGCGCATGCGGACCGGGAGCGTTTTCGATTGCGACCTGCAGCGCGGAGCCACGAGGGAGTCGTGCCGACAGCCATCCCGCGAACAATTGCGCGGACGGCGCATCGGAGGCGACGACCTCGAGCTTCGAGAACCCTTCCGCCGCGGCACGGATGGCGGGCACGTCGAAGAATTGCGCCATCAGGTTCCGCCAGCGTGTCAGACGCGTCCAGCGCAGGTCGGCGAACGCGGTGACATCGAGCAGCGGCAGGGCAGCGGCCCAGTCCTGACGTGGGTCGATGGAATCCATGATCAGCCGATCGACAAGCGCGGCGAGCCCGTCCAGCACCGACGGATCGCCACCCCGCCACCAGGCGATCGCCGGAAGACTGGAGAGACGCCGAGCGGCGACGACGTTGTTCAGGTATCGCGGCGTCAGGCCATCGATGACGATCGCGCCGGCGTCCTCATTCAGGGGCGGCTCCGTGGAGTCGCCAAGCGTCACGACGATCGGGCGCACGCCGGTACGCGTGTGCAGCGCCCGCAGGGCAGACTTTGTTTCGTCGGATCGGTCCGCGGGACAAATCGCCACGATCGTGGCCGTATAGGTGCGCGCGGGAGCCGTCAGAGCGTTCGCCATCGCCTGCCCTCCGCCGAAAGGAGCCGCTCGGATTCTTTCGGTCCCCACTCGCCCGCTTCGTAGCAGGGGATCTGTTTGTCCCCTTGAGACGCCCACTGTTCGTGCACCGGTGAAATCAGCTCCCACGAGGTTTCGGCGAAGTCGTGTCGAGCAAACAACGTCGAGTCACCGATCATCGCGTCGAGCAGCAGCGTTTCGTACACCTCGGGAACATCCGCGCCGAACGTCGTGCTGTAGCGGAAATGCATCATGACCGGCGCCAGCTGCATGCGGGTGCCGGGGATCTTCGCTTCGAAGCGCATGGAGATGCCTTCGTCGGGCTGCACGTTGACGATCAGCAGGCTGGGGGCGACCGGCGTGGCGCTCGCTCGCCTGAAAATCTCGAGCGGCGGCCGCTTGAACTGGATCGCGATTTCCGTCGTTCGCTTGGGTAACCGCTTGCCGGTGCGCAAGTAGAAGGGCACCCCTGCCCAGCGCCAGGTGTCGAGCGACACCTTGAGCGCGACGTACGTTTCGGTCGTGGAGCCGGGCCGCACGCCAGGCTCCTCCGCGTAGCCCGGCACCTCGTGCCCGCCGACCCAGCCTTTTCGATACTGCGCACGCACCACGTTTCCCGTGCCGCCGCCGGGCTCGACCAACGGCTGCACGGAAAGGAGCGCGTCCATCTTCCGATCGCGCACGCTGTCTGCCGTGAACGCGATCGGTGGCTCCATCGCCACGAGCGTGAGCAACTGCATCAGGTGGTTCTGCACCATGTCGCGGAGGGCGCCCGCGGTGTCGTAGTAGGCCGCCCGCTGTTCGACGCCAACGGTCTCCGCCGCCGTGATCTGGATATGGTCGATGTAACGCCGGTTCCAGATCGGCTCGAACATCCCGTTCCCGAATCTGAAGACGAGGAGGTTCTGGACGGTTTCCTTCCCGAGGTAATGGTCGATCCTGAAGACCTGGTGCTCCGCGAAGTGCGCGTGCAACACCCGGTTCAGTTCGCGGGCGCTGGCGAGGTCGTGGCCAAACGGCTTCTCGACGATGATGCGCCGCCACGCGGCGGGAGATTGCTCGGTCGCGAGCCCGGCCTCACCAAGATGCGTAATCACCGTTCCGTAGGCGCCCGGCGGGATCGCGAGATAGAACAGCACGCCGGCATCCGGTGCCACTTCGGCCAGTCGCGCCTTCAAGCGCTGATAAATCGCCGCGTCGTCGAGCTCGCCGGGAAGGTAGTAGAGCCGCGCCGCCATCGACGCCGCCACTTCGCTCGGGCTCGCGTCCTCGTGAGCGAACTCGCGAAGGCTGTCGCGGACCTGCTGCCGAAACCCCTCATCGTCCATCGGCGTTCGTGCGACGCCGATCACGGCAAACTGGGAGGGCAGCCGCTGTCCCTTGGAGAGCCGATGAATCGCCGGAATCAATTTGCGGCGGGTGAGGTCGCCCGAGGCTCCGAAGATGACGAGCGTTGTGGGCCCGGGCGCGGGCTCGATACGAAGCCCGTCCTGCAGCGGGTTGGGGTCCATCGCTGGTATCAATCGTAGTGTGTTTTGCTGTCAGCGTCTTCCGGCCAAGAACGACGCCATCGCTTCGATTTCGGCAGGCGTCAATCGCTTGGCGAATGGGGGCATCTCGGCGTCGGGATCGACCGATTCGGGGTCCACGATCACCTTTCGCAGGAAGGCGATGTCGCGCTTCGAGCCGATGTGGGACAGCTCGGGACCGTCCTTGCCGCCGTCACCGTCGATCACATGGCATCCGACGCAGAACCGCGCAAACACTGACGCAACGGTTTCGGTGTGAGCCGGAACCGGGACGTACGGGGTGCGCGACGCACGGCGCACGTAGGCGAGGATAGCGCTGACTTCCCGCTCGGTGGGTGGGGACGGCGCCTCCCGGAGCCCGGGGGTGATCATTTCCGGATCCTGAATGTGCCCCGAGATCCAATCCGGCCCGCGCGTCGAGGCCGTCTGCTCGATGGGGTCGGCAAGCGCGTCGGGCGCGTGGCACTTCGCGCAGCCCCTCCCCTCGGCGAGGCCACGTCCGCCGATCTCGCGCAGTGTCCAGGCATTTCCAGCAGCGGACGTCGATGGGCTGTCGCGCCACCCGAGAGCTGTGAGCACCGACACCGCGAGGACACCGACCGCCACCGCAAAGAGAACGGCTACGCGCTGTCGTGGGTGCCGTGAGGGACTGCGATCGATCCACGGAAGCAACGCGAGAAACGCCGCCGCGATGCCGGGGACGATCATCGCACCAACCACTTCCCACTTGCCCGGGAAGTACTTCAGCAGTTGGAACAATCCGAGGAAGTACCACTCCGGCCGTGGCACATACGTCCCGTCAGTAGAGTCCGCAGGACTCTCGAGTGCCGGAGCCCCGTTCCACGCGAACGCCACCAGGACGGTCAGCACAAGGGTTACGACGACCATGTCCCGCGCGACCTGCCAGGGATAGAAGGTCTGCGGTGTCCCTTCGCGCGGCCGCACCGGACCCGAGATCCCGTGGCGGCGCATCAGTACGAGATGCAGAACCACCAGGGAGGCGAGTGCCGCCGGCAGGAAAATCACGTGCACCGAGTACCAACGCGTCAGCGTCAGGGCACCGATCGACGCACCACCCTGCAGCATGCCGGCGACGAGGTCTCCCGCGCCTGGCGTCAGCCTCGAGATGTTGATCGTGACCACCGTCGCCCAATACGCGCGCTGATCCCACGGCAGCAGGTAGCCTGTCAGCGAGAACGCCAGGATCAACCCGAACAGCGCGAGGCCCGAGAGCCACGTCGCCTCTCGCGGTGCCTTGTACGATCCGAAGGCCACCACGCGCAGCAGGTGGAGCGCGACAAAGACGACGAGGAAACTCGAACCGTAGTGGTGCAGGCCGCGGACGATGCGTCCAGGCGTTGAGCTGATGATGAAGCGGATGCTGTCGTAGGCGTGATCCGGGGTCGGCGCGTAGTAAAGCGTCAGGAACGCCCCGGTGAGCAACTGGATGCCGAGCAGCGCAAGCAGCACGCTCCCCAGGGTGAAGAACCATCCGGTGCCGGGCGGGAGTTCCTCGTCGAGCAGGACGTGCCGCGCCGAGCGAAAGCCGGTTCGCGCGTGCAGCCAGTCGGCGAGGCCCCTCACAGCCTCACCAGGACCGACCCATCCTCGTCCGCGATACGCACCTCGATGCGATCGAGCGGACGAGGCGGCGGCCCCTCGACGACGTTCCCCTGGACGTCGAAGACGCCGCCGTGACACGGGCAGCGGAACTTCGTCGCCGACGCATCCCAGCGTACCTGGCACCCGAGGTGAGTGCAGGTCGCGGACATCGCGTGCACGGACTTGTCGCCGTCCCACACGAGAAACACGGTTTCCCGCGCGCGTTCGCGATACCAGCCGTCTTGACGAGTGAGGGAAACGACGCGCGGGACGGGGACGCCCGCGGTCAAATCGGAAACGCCGCCGGCGCGGACCCACCGGTCCGTTCGCACCGCGCGTGGTGGACGGAGGGCAAACGCACCAAGCACGGCGGACAGTCCGGCGCCCACGACGGCGGCGGCCGAGTTCACGAACAGTACAAGCGCGTTACGGCGGGTCATCCTGTTGCGGCGGTCCGCACAGGACCGTCACGTCACGATTGCGAACCCCGCGCCAATCGCTCAAACAGCGCAAGCGGCGGGCGTCGTGAGACTTACCCGCCGCACATGCCGAGCGTCGGTTCCGGGATTCGTAAGTGCTTTCGGATGTTACCTGCTTGTTTGCTCTTTTTCGAGGTACTCCTTCGCCTTGGGCGTGCCGAGGAGGCGCAGGCTCTTGAGCACCTCGAGCCGGAGGGCTGAGTCCTTCTCGCGTTTGGCGATGTCGATCAATTCCGTTTCGGCCCTGGCGTTGAAGAGTCCCCTGATGATCGGCGCTTTGGCTTCCGGATTGGCGCGCCGATACAGCAGAAATAGCTGCTGGCCACCACCCGCTCGACCGAGCGTCACGATGGCCGCCTCGCGCAGGAGGATGTCGGATTCCGATTGCACGATCCGCAGCAGCTCGCCGGTCGCGAAGCGCTCGCCGAGCGAGGTCACCACCTGGTACTTCACGCGAGGCTTGCCGGCCTCGTAGACCTTCAGGAGTTCGTTCGACATCCGAGGGCCACCAAACCGTCCCAGCTCCCTGACGGCGGCGACGCTCACCGATTCGGGTGCCACCCTGGCGACCTCGAGGACGGTCAAATGCGCTTCGGGACGGCCCGATTGCGCGAGCACGAACACCGCGCGACTCGCTTCATTGGGATTGCTGCTGTCGAGCGCGATGGCGCGCAGGATCGGAATGACACGCGGCGCGTCGGTCGGCATCAGACTGCCGAGCGCCTGGATGCGCAGGTCCGTGTCGTTGACGGTGTATTCGGAGACCCAGACCGACGTCATCGGTGGTGGTACCGGGCGGCGTCCTCCTGCAGCGGCTGGGCGCGGCCTCGGCGCCGGCGACGGAGGAAGCGTGCTTGCGGGAGGCTCTGGAGGCAGCGGACCCGGAGGCGCTTCCGCCGGCATCGGTACGGCCGCTCCCGGACGCGGTGCGCGGGGGGGAGGCGGTGTACGTGCTCCAGCGGCTGTGGGGGTCGTCGCCACGGGTGGCGCGGGGGCCGGCGGCGGAGGAGCAGGTGTCGCGATTCTCCAGAGGAAGTCGTCCCGCCGCAGCTTCTGCGCAAGTTCCACGCGCAGCGAGCGCGCCGGCTTCACCCAGCGGCTCGCTGGAAACTTCTGTTCGAGGGCGCCAATCGTCATCAGGGCGTCGCTGAGGTCCCCCACCTGGTGCTGGCTGTGTGCCAGCCAGAACAACGCCTCGTCCTGGTTCTTTTCTTTCGTGTCAGCGGCGGCCGCCTTCAGGGTCTCGATCGCGCGCAGCCATTGCTCGTCGGCGATGAAATCCTTGGCCTTTTCCATTCGCGGCGACATCTGCGGCTCCGGCGCCGCGGCGGCTGCGGGAATGACCGACGCCGCCAGCGTGGCGGCAAGGCACAGGGTTCGAATCGTGTGGTATTTCATGGCACTACATTCCCGCGCTGGCGACGGTGTCCATTTTCTGAATCAACCCGCGCTTCCGAATCAATCTCTGGATTTGGCCGAGGGCCTCCGGATCGGTTTCTTCGGCCATCGACGTTTCGAGCAGCACGAGCTCGAGATCGCGCATCACGCCGGCCAGCGCCTTCAACCCGCGTTCTTCGGCGGCCATGCGATACAGGCGGGTGTCGTTCAGCAGCGACGTCGCGAGCTGGCGTTCGTACGCCCAGTCGGAGGGGTTCGCCTCCTCCTGCTCGCGCCCCGCGAGGCCGAGGACGACCAGCTTCGAGCGCTCGAAGTGCTTCTCCCCCGCCGAACGCAGACCGGTGGTCGCCACAGGGGCGCTGTCGGTGGCGGCCGGGAACGATGCGCGCGTGTTTCCGTCTCCCGATTCGACCATCCGTTGACGGGCCACATACGCGACGCTCATCGTGACGAGCACGAGGAGCGCAGCCGTCGCGAGCACGCCGATGTACGAACGGACCGCCGCGGCGCGTGGCCGGAACGGGACGACGGTGGACGATGTGTCCGCGCGCGACTCACCGAGCACGGCGGCGTCCAGGCGTGACATGAACCCGGACCAGTCGCCGGTGGCCGGCGCCGCAACGTCAGGACGTCCCTCGAGCGCCGTGCGGATCATGACGAGGTCTTCGAAGGCACCCGCGCACTCACGGCACTGACGGACGTGCGTGGCAATCCGGGCCTGCTCCAGCAACTCGAGCTCGCCGTAGAAGTAGAGCTCGATCGCTCCGCCCTCCAGCACGTGGCAGCCATGGCCGCCGTCACCTTGGCGTAGGCGGCTCATGCGCGGCCTCCCGCGGTGACGTTGGAGGCGCTCAAGGCATGTCGCAACCGGTGAACGGCCGCATGGAGCTGGCGCTTCACGGTACCCTCCGCAAGACCGAGGGCGGTGGCAATCTCGCCGAGTTTCAGCCCCTGGTGGTGGCGCATGACGAACACCAGACGCTGCCCAGGCGGCAGCCGGGCAATTTCCTTCTCGAGAACCGCTCCGAGCTCTCCGGCGTAGGTCGTGTCTTCAGGGCCGGGACTTTCTTCCGCTGTGTTCAACATTTTGTGTTCGGCCTCTTCGCCGAACGGGGCAACGGCCGCCGGCGCGTGCCGGCGACGGTGATCGATACAGGCGTTCATAACGATCCGATACATCCACGAGGTCAGTTGCGCGTCCTGACGAAAGCGATCCAGCGACCGGTAGACCTTGATGAAGACTTCCTGCGCGATGTCTTCAGCGTCGTAGTGGTTCCCCGCGAACTGGTAGGCGACGCGATACACCATGGACCTGTGCCGCTCGACGAGCGCCTGGAAGGCGGAGTGGTCCCCCGCTGCCGCGCGTGAAATCAAGTCCGTGTCAGGCGTCGTCACAAGTCCTTGAACTGTCAGGGATATGACGCAGGAACCCCCCTATTAGTTGATTCGAACCGCCAACCTCCAGCCGCCACCCCTAAAGCACCAGAAATCATTCAGCATTCAGCATTTAGCGTTCAGCATTGGTAGACTGTATAGATGCCCGCTCACCTGAAAACCGGTTCTACTGTCGCGAACGCGCTCCGGCGCAACGTCGCCATCATCGCCCACGTCGACCACGGGAAGACCACCCTCGTGGACGCGCTGCTCCACCAAAGCGGCATGTTCCGCGCGAACGAGCGCGTCGCCGAGCGGGCGATGGACAACACCGACCTCGAGCGTGAGCGCGGCATTACGATCCTGGCCAAGAACACCGCCGTCCATTACCGCGACCTCCTGATCAACATCGTCGATACGCCCGGCCACGCGGATTTCGGCGGTGAGGTGGAACGGGTGCTGGCCATGGTGGACGGCGTGCTGCTGCTCGTGGACGCGTCTGAAGGCCCGCTGCCGCAGACCCGGTTCGTGCTGCGCAAGGCCCTCGAGCGGCGCCTGACGCCGATCGTGGTCATCAACAAGATCGACCGGCCCGACGCGCGGATTCAGGAGGTCGTCAACGAGGTCTTCGACCTGTTCATCGACCTCGACGCGACCGAGGAGCAACTCGATTTCCCGATCCTCTACACGAGCGCCCGCGCCGGCACGTCCTCGACCTCAATGGACACCCCCGGACAGGATCTGCGGCCGCTGTTTGATTCGATCGTGGACAGCGTACCCCCGCCAAAGGGAGATCCGGAGGCCGCGCTCCAGATGCTGGTCGCCAACCTCGATTCCAGCGACTATCTCGGGCGCATCGCGATCGGGCGCATCTTCAACGGACGCGTGAAGATCGGCGACCAGGTCGTGGTCTGCAAGCTCGACGGACGGAGACAGCCGACCAAGGTCACCAAGTTGTTCGCGTTCGAGGGTTTGAAGCGGATCGACATCAACGACGCCGCCGCGGGCGACATCGTGTGCCTGGCGGGGATCGAGGACATCACCATCGGCGAGACGATCGCCGATGTCGAGCATCCGAACGCGATGCCGGTCATCGCCATCGACGAGCCGACGGTGTCGATGATCTTCGGCGTCAACACGTCCCCGATGTCGGGCCGGGACGGACAGTACGTCACCTCCCGCCAGATCAAGGACCGCCTCGATCGTGAGCTGCTCGGCAACGTGTCGATCAGGGTCGAGGCGACCGACACGCCCGAACAGATGAAGGTGCTGGGCCGCGGCGAGCTGCAGTTGTCGATCCTGATCGAGATGATGCGGCGCGAAGGTTTCGAGCTGCAGGTCTCACGACCCGACATCGTCACCAAGGAGGTCAAGGGCAAAATCATGGAGCCGGTCGAAGACCTCGTCATTGATGTCGCGGAAGAGTTCCAGGGTGTCGTCATCGCCGCCATCGGCATGCGCAAGGGGACGATGACGAAGATGGTGAATCATGGCAGCGGCCGCGTGCGGCTCGAGTTCCGGATTCCGGCGCGCGGACTGATCGGCTTCCGCTCGCAGTTCCTGACCGACACCAAGGGCACCGGCATCATGAACCACCTCTTTGCCTTGTGGGAACCGTGGCATGGCGCCATCGCGGCGCGGGCGACCGGGGCGCTGGTCGCGGATCGGGCCGGCGTGGCGACCGCCTTCGCCATCTGGAACCTCCAGGAGCGCGGCGAGATCTTCATCGATCCGAGCGAGCAGGTCTACGAAGGCATGATCATCGGCGAGAACGCCCGCGCGGCCGACATGGACGTCAACATCACGAAAGAAAAGAAGCAGACGAACATGCGCGCCTCGTCCGCCGACGAAGCGGTCCGCCTGATCCCGCCGCGCAGGCTCGGTCTCGAGCAGGCGATCGAGTGGATCAACGACGACGAGCTCGTCGAGGTGACGCCGAAGAACATCCGCGTGCGGAAGAAGATCCTGCACGCGAACATGCGGCCGAAGCGCAGCGCCGAGTAGGCCGACCTTAGGTCAGGCCGTGCAACCTTGTAGCGATCCGACGCCCGACCTGAAATCGGCTACACGCTGATATAGCGCACCACGTTCCCCCGCGTCGCGAGGAACTTCTCCAAATCGGCAAACGAGATCGTGACGCTGGCGGTGTTGTCGTTCGGATGAAAGATCAACCGTTCGGCGTTCCGTAGATCCCTGTCGATGATCACCAGCACGTGCTTGCTTCCGTCGTGAAGTAATCCAAACGGCGACACCGAGCCAGGTGTCACGCCGAGCGTGTGCATCAGCCGCTCGGGCGATCCGAAGCTGAACCGGTCGTCGCCGATGATCTTGACGAGCTGCCGCAGGTCGGCACGCTTGTCGACCCCCAGGATCACCAGGTACTCGCGGTTGCCCTTCTTGTTGCGCAGGAAGAGGTTCTTGACGGGGGTCGCCGGGATGCTTCGCCAGTATTTCTCGACGTCCTCGCTGTTGAACACCGGCGGATGCTCGTACGACTCGACGGGAATCTCGAGCCGTGCGAGCTCAGCGTAGACGCGCTGCCTGACATCATCCATACCGGCCTAGAATAACGGGCGAGGAGCGTACGGATGTCGAAGCTCACCTCGCGGTTCGATGACGCCTTCAAATATGCGCACGAGGCCCACGGTGCGCAGGTGCGCAAGGGGAACCACGCGCCCTACATCGGACATCTCATGGGCGTCGCATCGATCGTTCTGGACGATGGCGGGAGCGAGGACGAGGCGATCGGCGCGTTGCTGCACGATGCCGCGGAGGATCAGGGGGGACGGCCGCGCCTCGAGGAGATCCGAAGCAAGTTCGGCGACGCCGTGGCGAAGATCGTCGAAGACTGCACCGACTCCTGGGAAACGCCGAAGCGCCCGTGGATCGATCGCAAGCGCGAGTATGCGGAGCACGCGCACTCACTGGGACCGTCGAGCTTGCGCGTGGCCGCGGCCGACAAAGTCCACAATGCGTACGCGATCCTGAGGGACCTGCGCAACCATGGCGACGCGGTCTGGTCGCGGTTCAACGCGCCAGCCGACGACGTGGTGGCGTACTACGAGTCGCTGGTGCGAGCCTTCAAGCACTCCGGAGGCGGTAAGCTGGTAGAGGAACTGGAGCGTATTGTCAGAGGCATCCAGCGGGAAATGGGATATTAGCAATGCTGAATGCTGAATTCTGAATGCTGAAGTATTGAACGGAGCAGTAAATGAGAGCACGGATCATCACGGCGATTCTGGTTCTAACGGTTTCCGGACTGATACCAATTGCGGCGCAACAGCCGGCTCAGGAAGCGCGGCGGCCTGACATCCATTGGGTGCCGACGCCACCGGCCGTCGTCGACGCGATGTTGAAGCTCGCCGACGTGAAGGCGAGCGACGTGGTCTACGACCTCGGCTGCGGGGATGGGATCATCGTGACGACGGCCGCGCAGAAATACGGCGCGCGCTCGGTCGGCATCGACATCGATCCGGTGCGCGTCAAGGAAGCGACCGAGCGAGCCCTGAAAATGGGGGTGTCGGACAAGGTCAAGATCCTCCAGGCGGATCTGTTCGAGGCCGACATCAAGGAAGCGTCGGTCGTCACCCTCTACCTGTTGACGTCACTGAACATCAAGCTGATGCCGAAACTCAAGAAAGAGTTAAAACCCGGCACGCGCGTCGTGTCACAGAGCTTCAACATGGGCGACGAGTGGCCGCCCGAGAAGGAGATCCAGGTGGACGGACGGCCGGTCTACCTCTGGACCATCAAATAGCGCCCCAGCGCTTCGCGCTACAATCCCGCACCGTATCCAAAGAAATGGGTCCCGCGTGAAACTCAGCGGAAGCCGGCTCGGTCCGTACGAGATTCAGTCAGCAATAGGCGCCGGCGGCATGGGTGAGGTGTATCGCGCCCGCGATACACGGCTCGATCGCCTGGTCGCCGTCAAGGTCATCGCCGGTGTCGCTGCCTCGGATCCGGAGTTCCGTGAGCGGTTCGACCGCGAAGCGCGCGCCATCTCGGCGCTCGACCATCCGCATATCTGCACCCTGTTCGACGTCGGCCACGAGGCTGGCGTCGACTTTCTCGTCATGCAACTCCTCGAGGGGCAGACGCTCGCCGAGCGGATGGCGCGAGGGTCCCGTCCGTCGTCCGATCCTTCTTCTCCGTCGGGATCGGGGGCGTCGACGGCCACCACCTCGAAGGGACCGATCGGTCTCGATCAGGCATTGCGCTACGGCGTGGAGATCGCGCACGCGCTCGACGCCGCTCACAAGCGCGGCATCGTCCACCGCGATTTGAAACCCGGGAACATCTTCCTGACGAAGAGCGGCACGAAGCTCCTCGACTTCGGACTGGCAAAGCTGGCGTCGCAACCTGCTCTCGAAGGCATGGGGGAGTTCGCGACGCGGACGGTTCCATTGACGGGAACAGGATCCATCGTCGGCACGTTGAACTACATGGCGCCGGAACAGCTCGAAGGCGGCGCGATCGACACACGGACGGACATCTTCGCGTTTGGCGCCGTGCTCTTCGAGATGTTGACCGGACGCCGCGCGTTCACCGCGGAAAGCCATGCGGGCCTGATCGCCGCCATCCTCAACGATCAGCCGCCGCCGCTCGTCGATCTTTCGGACACCAGGGTGGCACTGCCCCCTTCCCCGCAGCGTGCACTCGATCGACTGCTTCGCAAGTGTCTTGCGAAGGATCCCGACGACCGGTGGCAATCTGCCGCGGACCTCGCCGCTGAGCTGCGGTGGATCGACGAAGAGCGCCTGCGTCTCTCAGGACAGGTGGAGCCAGAGATTGCCGTCTCCGGTGGTCGGGTCGTCTCGAAGCGACGCGAACGGCTGTGGATGGTGGCCGCGGTCGTTGCCCTGTTCGGGGCCGCAGCAACCGCCGCCTGGGCGCTGCGGCCCGCGCCGGCCGAATTGCCGTTGCGCTTTGCAATCAATGGGGACGACTTGGCGCAGGCGCCGCCCTGATGGCGGTGTCGCCTGACGGGCGCCATGTCGCCGTGGCGACCGGCAGAGCGTCCGGAGACATGCTGGCGATACGGTCCATGGACTCAGAGGATTTGCGTGTCCTCAGCGGCACCGAAGGCGCGTGGCAGCCAGTCTGGGCGCCTGACGGTCGATCTCTCCTGTTCGGCAATAGCCGGAATGTTGGAGGACAGCTGAAGCGCGTGAGTGTTGATGGCGGGCCAGTGATCACGCTCGTCCACGGTATCCGTGGTCGCCCCGCCTGGGGCAGCACGGACATCATCCTGATCAATCAGGAGGGGCCGCTGTTCAGCCTGCCGGCCAGCGGCGGCCCGTTGACGCCGGCCACGGAACTCGATGCCACGGCCAACGAGATCGGGCATGCGTGGCCGCAGTTCCTGCCGGATGGACGCCGGTTCCTCTTTCTCGCCAGCCATAACGATCGCACGAAGAATGCGATCTACCTCGGCACGCTTGGATCTCCTGAACGCAGTCGGATCATCGCGGCGGACTCGAGCTTCGAACTGTCCAACGGTCATCTCCTCTTTCAGCGCGACGGCACGCTCTTCGCCCACCGATTCGACATGGAGAAAGGGACCCTCGTTGGCGACTCACGCCCAATCGTCGAAGGCGTTGCCTTCAATCCCGCCAACGGACGAACAACGGTTAGCGCATCGGCGAACGGTGACGTGCTTGCGTATCGGTTGGGTGGGGCGGCGTTGGCGGGCCGGACGATCCTGCAATGGGTGGACCTGCAGGGCAAGCCGATCTCGACGATAGGAGATCCCAAGTGGACCAGTCGCGGGCCGTCCGTCTCGCGAGATGGCCTGCGGGTGGCCGTGGCACGACTCGAGGAAGACGGCACCACCGACCTGTATGTCATCGAGGCCGACCGCAACGTCTTTACGCGGCTGACCTCCACGGTGGGCAACGATCAGAATCCCGTCTGGTCACCAGACGGCGCCTGGATCTACTTCACCTCATTCCGAAACAACAAGAGCGATATCTACCGCCGCGCGGCGTCCGGCAGCGGAGTCGATGAGCTCGTGTATCAGGGGAAGGAACCTGCGACGCCCACGGCGATCTCGCCCGACGGCGACGTCCTTCTTTTCACGCGCGGCATGGGACGAGAAACCGCGCGGGATATCTGGGGGATGCGGCTAAAGGGCGATCGGACGATGTTTCAAGTGGTCTCGACGAAGTTCGATGAGGAGGCTGCCCGATTCTCTCCCGACGGCAACTGGATCGCCTACCACTCTGACGACCTGGACGAGCGCCAGGTATACGCCGAACCTTACCCGCCGACGGGAGATCGCGTTCGCCTGTCTCCGACGTCAGGCGCGAACCCTTCTTGGAGCGCCGACAGCCGCACCGTCTATTACGTCGACAGTCGCACCAAGGCAATGGCGGTCGATGTCCGAGCGGACGGCAAAACTCTGAACCCGTCGGCCCCCCGCGAGCTCTTCACCGTGACCAATTTACTGGGTGGCGGTGGCGGATTGCTGGCGGATCATCGAAAACCGCGATTCCTGACGCTCGTCACGGCCGAGGAACGCACGCCGCAACCCATCAAGGTCATCCTCAACTGGCAAGCGGCGCTCTTGAAGTAAGGGGGTGACCCGGGCGAGCTCAGCGTGGTGCTGAATTGGAAGAAAGCGCTGTTGAAGTCGCCAGGCGCTGCTTCCAGTGCGCCGCCTGCCCGGCGTTCCCCCATTGCTCGAACAGATCGATCACCCGCTGGGCGGTGGCCCGGCGTTCGAGCTTCATCAGTTCCGGCCGATCGAGGATCTGCTCCGCGGCTTGCACGAGCAGCGGCTCCGCTTCCTTGAACTTGCGTTGCTGGGTGAGCGACTCGCCAAGGCGGCTCTCAGCCAGAAACACCATAGGCGAGCCGTTTGGGAAGGCGGCTCGGTAGATGGCCACGCTCTCGCGCAGCATCCGCTCAGCTTCTTCCGGACGCCGTTGCGCGTTGCGCAGGTCTCCGAAATAGGACAGGGTGAAGGCGAGATCCGTATGCGCTGGAGGCAACACGCGACGGCGACCGGAGAGGACTTCCGCGAAGTATCTATCCGCTTCGTCGAGGCGTCCCCGCTGGCGGGCAAGTTCGCCGAGGTTCCCCACCACCCGCAACGTGCTGCGGATGGTCCACAGGGAGCTGCTTTCGACGGGCCGCCAGGACCTCGCCGTACGTCACCGTCGCCTCATCCCATCTCTCGAGTGCATGCAGCGCGGCGGCGTAGTTCGCTTTCGCACTGATCGGTACGGAGGTCGTCGGCACCGTACAACGCCGTTCGGCCCTTGTACGAGCGTGCGCAGGCGGGACTCGCCCCTCTTCCAGTCGTCCGCTGGTGAACGCGAGAACGGCGAGATTATTCAGCGCCTTCAAGGTGTCTTCCGACGCCAGTCCTGCCAAGCGGTTGAGGCCTTCAAACGCCGTTTGGAGGTGGTGGAGCGCTTCGTCCTTGCGGTTGAGCGCGCTGAGGGCATTCCCCACGCCCATGTGAGCCGAGTACGTCAGTGGATGAGTCTCCCCCATCGACGTTCGTCGAATCGCCAGCACGCGTTGGTAGACCTCCAGGCTGCTCTGACGCAGCCCGAGTTCCGTGTACACGTTGGCGATGGTTGACATCAGCCGCGATCGCAGCTCCGGCTGATCGACCAGCTCCCCCTCCAGCCGTTCTGCACCCCGATCCAGCACTTCGCGCGCGGTCAGGGAGGCGCCCCGGGCCTCGCTAGGATCGGACACCCGGAACAGGCTCACGAGAAAATCTGTCACCTGCGTCGCCGCCGCAGCCTCGCGGTTGGCGCGGCTCGCCTCCTGGTTCGCCCGATCGCGCTCGCGCGCGATGCGCCGTGCCTGCACAGCCATCGCCGTGCCGAAGGCTACCAGCAGGAGCAGTACCGCGACACTCGCCGCAACAGCGACACGGTGCCGCCGCACAAACTTGCCGGTGCGATATGCGGCGCCTGGAGGTCCGGCGAGCACCGGTTCGTGCGCGAGGTGGCGCCGGATTTCGGCCGCCAGATCCGATGCGGAGCCGTAGCGCCGCGCGCGGTCCTTCTCGAGCGCCCGCATCGTGATCCAGTCGAGATCTCCGCGAAGAGAGCTCTTCAACCGCACCAGATCCGTGCGTCGATTGGCGGCCGCGTGATCGGTTTCCTCGGTCGACGACGTGACGCGAGTGCTTGGCCGTGGGGGCTCCACCTCGAGAATCGTGCGTCGAATCTCGTCGGCGGTCTTCTGGCGGAACAAGGCAGCGCTGAAGGGCAGAAAGCCGGTCAGCAACTGGTACAGGACGACACCCAGCGCGTAGATGTCCGTGCGGGTGTCGATGTCCACGCCGCCCGAACCAGTCTGCTCGGGGCTCATATACCCGGGCGTCCCGACGAAGCCGGTCAGTGCGGTGAAGAGCGTGTGATCGGTCAAGCCTCCCGCCATTGCCTTCGCGACGCCGAAGTCGATGACCTTCGGGACAGGGCGATCGTCGTGTGTGGCGACCAGAATGTTCGACGGCTTCAGGTCGCGATGGATGATGCCCTTCTGGTGCGCATGTTGGACCGCTTCGCAGACGTGCACGAAGAGCGCCAGTCGCTCTCGACGGGCAGCCGGTGCCGGTCGCAGTAGTGAGTGAGAGGCTCACCGCGGACGTACTCCATCGCGAAATAGGAACGGCCTTGCGGTGTGATACCGGCATCGAACACCTTCGCAATGCCCGGGTGGTCCATGACGGCGAGCGCCTGGCGCTCCGCCTCGAACCGTGCGATCACCTGCGCGGTGTCCATGCCCGGTTTGATCAGCTTGAGCGCAACTTGTCGCCGGATCGGCCTCAGTTGCTCGGCGAGCCATACCTCCCCCATGCCGCCTTCACCGAGGGGTTGCAGCGTCCGGTAGGGACCGACGACACCGTCGGCGATCCCCAGCGGCGTGTGGGTGCGGGTGGATTGAGTCTGGCCGACACCGGTCGGATCGTCGACCGCGCTCACTAGAGCGTGGCTTCCAGCTTGGTCAGGCTGCGATCGATCGCCGCGAACCCCTCGCGGAGCTGCTCCTCGGTGATGCAGAGCGGGGGGTTCGTAAAGAACATGTGCCAGCGGACGAAGGTGTAGAGGCCCTCCTCGCGGAAGAAGCCATTCAGCCGCTTCATCTCGTCTGACGTCCCGCCGAAGGGCGCCATCGGGGCCTTCGTCTTCGCATCCTTCGTCAGCTCCACGATCCCGAAGAGGCCGATGTTCCTGGCCGCGCCGACGATCTTGTGTTTGGCTGCGAGATCCTGCAGCAGCCCGGACATCACCTTTCCAAGGCGCTTCGCATTGCCGATCAGGTCGTCCTGTTCGTAGACGTCGAGCACCGCCAGGGCAGTCGCGGCGGCCAGCGTGTGGCTGTTGTAGGTGAGCCCGCCGGGGAACGTCTTGTCCTTGAAGCTGTCGGCGATCGCGCGCCGCATCCCGACGGCACCCATCGGCACGTAGGCGCTGGTCAGCCCCTTCGCCATGCAGATCAGGTCGGGGACGACCTTCCAGTGGTTGATCGCAAACCACTCGCCCGTGCGGCCGAACCCGGCCATCACCTCGTCACACACCATCAAGATTCCGTACTTCGTGCACAGCTCGCGCACGCCTTCGAGGTAACCATCAGGCGGGATGAGGATGCCGTTGGTGCCGCTGACGGTTTCGAGGAAGAACGCGGCGATGTGGTTCGGCCCTTCCAGCTGGATGATTTCCTCGAGCATCGCCAGCGACTGTTCCGCCGTATCGGACGGCCGCCCCATGCCGTGATGCGGATCGAGCACGTGGACGACCCCGGGCATGCCGGGCTCGTGCGTCCACCGGCGCGGATCACCGGTGAGCGACATCGAACCGGCCGTGCCGCCGTGGTACGAGCGGTAGCGCGCCAGGATCTTGTGCCGCCCGGTGAACGAGCGCGCGATCTTGATCGCGTTCTCGTTGGCCTCGGCGCCGCCGTTGGTGAAGAAGAAGACGTCGATGTCGCCCGGAGCGATCGACGCCAGCTTCGCGCCCAGCTTCGCGCGCGCCTCGGTGGCCATGAACGGGCTCGCGTAGGGCAACACCGCCGCCTGCTCCGCGATCGCCCGGGTCACGCGCTCGTCGCCATGGCCGATGTTCACGCACATCAACTGGCTGTTGAAGTCGATGTAGCGCTTGCCTTCCGGCGTCCAGAAGTAGACGCCCTTCGCGCGCGCGACCGGGATCGGATCGACGGCCGCTTGCGGCGACCATTCGAAGATCGTGTGCTTCTTGCAGAGATCGACGATCTCCGCACCTGACATGCTGCTGACCGTGGTAGTCATGGTTTGCTCGTTGCCGGGTCTGAAGACCCGGCCTACACCTTTTCCATCGGCGTGGCGTACCCTTCGGGCGCGTCCATACCACCGAAATACTCTTTGCCCTCGGGACGTCGGATCTTCGAATGGACGACGACACGGTCGCGGCGGAGGCCGCGGAAATCATCGAGGTTTTTCCAGCCGCGATGCGCGTTCGCTTCCAGGAACGCCGCCATCCCCTCGTTGAGCGCGCGGATGACGTTCGGCCCGATGGCGTGGTCGAGCATCGCCGCCGTGCACACCTGCACGGTGCCGCAGCCGAGGAGGAAGTAACTGAGCGCCTGCGAGAAATCAGACACGCCGCCGATCCCCGAGAATGCGCGGTCGGGAAACGCCTGCGTCATCTGCGCCATCTTGGCGAGCGACTGCGGCAGGATCGCGGGGCCGCCGAGCCCGCCGCTCGAGACGTAGCCGTCCACGTTCATCTCGAACTCCAGCGACGTCGGATCGATCAGCGGCAGCGACGGAAACGTGTTCGACGAGACGATCGCGTCGGCGCCAGCGGCAAACGACGCGCTGGCCTCCTGAGCGATGTCCGTCGTCGACGGCGTCAACTTGCACCACACCGGCACCTTCGCCACTTCCTTCACCGCCTTGGCGACGGTGGAGATCAGGCCGGCGTCCTTGCCGACGTTCGACCCCATGTCCTTGCGGTCCATGTGCGGACAGGAGAGGTTGAGCTCGAACGCGTCCGCGCCGGCGTCCTGGCAGCCGGTGGCGAGTTCCTGCCAGTGACGCAGTTCCTTGTCGCTGCCCGACCCGGCCATGATCGACGCCACGAGAACGTGATCGGGAAACGACTGCTTGATCTTCGCGATCTTCGGCAGCCACCAGTCGATGGTCTTGTCGGAGATCAGTTCCCAGTTCCACGACGAGTGCAGCGCGGATCCCGGGCGCTTCTGCATGGTGATGTGGCCGTTGGTGGGATCGACCCGGTTGAACTTCGTCTTCGGCCCGGCGACATTCGTGACCGGGTGCATGCCGATCGTCTTGGTGACCACGCCGCCCCAGCCGGCCTCGAACGCCCGCATGATGTTGCTGTCGGATTCGGTGGGCGGCGCGGACGAGAGCAGAAACGGGTTTTTGAACTTCAGTCCGGTAAACGTGACCGACAGATCGGCGCCCATGGGATGCTCCTTGGTGAGGGCCAACTTACACCTCACACGTGCTACGTGCTACGTGCTGACGTGCGACGTGCTCACGTGCGGACGTGCGACGTGCGGACGTGCACATGTGCACGTGCGGACGTGGGACGTGCGCACGTCCGCACGTGGCACGTTCGCACGTCGCACGTAGCACGTGTTATGTTCGCTCGGGTCTCATGCGCATCCTGAAGAATTTCATCAACGGCGAGTGGCGGGAGTCGTCGAGCGGCAAACGCGTCAAGGACCTCAATCCCGCTGATACGAGCGAAGTGGTGGCCGAAGCGCCGGCTTCCACGGCGGCGGAGGCGGTCGAGGCGTGCGAGGCGGCGGCGCGCGCCTTTCCGGGGTGGCGCAACACGCCGGCGCCGGTGCGGGGCAAGCTGCTCTACCGCGTGCAGCGCCGGATGGAAGAGCGCCACCAGGAACTCGCCGAAGCGCTGACGCGCGAGGAAGGCAAGACGATCTCGGAAGCGCGCGGCGAAGTACAGCGCGCCATCAACGTCATCGAGTTCTTCGCCGGCGAGGCGCGCCGGATCACCGGCGACACGATCCCGTCGGAGCTGACCCACAACTTCTGCTACACCATCAAGCAGCCGGTCGGTCCAGTGGCGATCATCACGCCGTGGAACTTCCCGGTCGCGATCCCGGTCTGGAAGATGGCGCCGGCGCTCGTCTCGGGCAACACCGTCGTCTTCAAGCCTGCGAGCCTCACGCCGCTGACGGCCGCGATCATCGTCGAAATCTTCGAGGAGTGCGGAATTCCTCCGGGCGTCCTCAACCTCGTTTACGGCGGTGGCCGCGAGGTCGGCGAGACGGTCGTCAAGCATCCCGCGATCCACGCCGTCTCATTCACCGGCTCCAACGATGTGGGCACGGGCCTGTATGCCGCGGCCGCGGCGCGCGGCATCAAGTGCCAGTGCGAGATGGGGGGCAAGAACCCGATCGTGATCCTCGCCGACGCGGATCTCGATCTCGCCGTGGAGAGCACGGTCCAGGGGGCCTTCGGATCCACCGGTCAACGGTGCACCGCCACCAGCCGCGCCGTGGTCGAAGACTCCATCGCGAATGAGTTCGTCGAACGGCTCGCGGCGCGGGCGGCCTCGCTCGTCATCGGCAACGGTCTCGACCCGAAGACGCACGTCGGACCCTCGGTGGACGACAAGCAGCTGGATACCGTCCTCGAATACGTGGGGATCGGCAAGTCCGAAGGCGCCATGCTTGTCCGCGGAGGCGAACGCCTCGAGGATGGCGGACGCGACCGCGGCTACTTCGTCGCGCCGACGATCTTCGACCGCGTGAATCCGAACATGCGCATCGCGCAGGAAGAGATCTTCGGCCCGGTGCTCGGCGTCATTCGCGCGTCGGATGCGCGCGCCGCCCTCGAGATCGCCAACGGTGTGCGCTTTGGGCTGTCGGCGTCGATCTACACCAACGACGTGGCGTCGATGTTTCGCTTCGTCGACCAGCTCGACGCCGGGATCATCCATGTGAACTCACCGACGGTCGGCGGCGAGGCGCATATTCCTTTTGGCGGAATGAAGGCGACCGGCGTTGGCCTGCGCGAGATGGGAAGCGTGGCGATCGATTTCTATACCGAGTTGAAGGTCGTGTACGTGGATTACACGGGTGGGAAACGTACGGGCAATCTTTATTGAACTGCCGGGTCTGAAGGACCGGGTCGACCGCAAGGAGACGAGATGAAGAAATACGTGATCGAACGCGAAATCCCTGGAATCGGAAACTCGTCGGCGGCTGATCTGCAAGGGATCGCGCAGCGATCGAACGCCGTGCTCGCAACGTTGGGCAAAGACATCCAGTGGATCCAGAGTTACGTCACCGGCAACAAGATCTACTGCGTGTACCTCGCGGCCAACGAAGAGATCGTTCGCCAGCATGCGAACCGCGGCGGCTTTCCGGCAAACAGCGTCTCCGAGGTCAAGAACATCATCGATCCCACGACGGCGGGAGACTGACCGATGTCCTATGTCCTGATCACAGAACGGCCGCGTGATCACAGCGTCCGATGACTACGTCGCGGACGTCTTCTGCGAGAACGGCGTCGATCGTCGCGATCGGCAAGGACCTCCCCTCGCATCGCTTCCAGGCGGAGCGGACGATCGACGCCAGCGGTCAATACGTCATCCCGGGCGGGATCGACGTGCACACGCACCTCAACATGCCGTTCGGCGGCACGACCTCGGCCGACGACTTCGAGTCGGGCACCATCGCGGCCGCCTTCGGAGGAACGACGAGCATCGTCGACTTCGCGATCCAGTATCGCGGGCAAACGATGCGGCATGCGCTGGAGGACTGGCGCAAGCGGGCGGACGGCAACGCGGTGATCGATTACGGCTTCCACATGATCGTCACCGAGCTCGAGGATGCCGGGCTCGGCGAGATGGATCGCCTCGTCCGCGACGAAGGGATCACCAGCTTCAAGCTGTTCATGGCCTACCCCGGCGTGTTCATGGTGGACGACGCGACGATCTTCCGGGCGCTGCGACGGACGGGAGAGAACGGCGGCCTCGTCTGCATGCACGCGGAGAACGGCGGCGTGATCGACGAGCTGGTCAAGGAGGCGCTGCGCAAGGGTGAAACCGCGCCGAAATACCACGCGCTGACGCGGCCGCCCACCGCCGAGGGGGAAGCCACCGGCCGCGCGATCGCGTTGTCGGAAATGGCCGGCGTTCCGATTTACATCGTGCACCTGTCAGCAGCACACGCGCTTGAACAGGTGAAGGAGGCACGCGACCGTGGCGTTCCGGCCTACGCGGAAACGTGCCCGCAATACCTCTTCCTGTCCTACGACAACTACGAGGAACCGGGCTTCAATGGCGCGAAATACGTGATGTCGCCGCCGCTGCGTGAGAAATGGCACCAGGACGTGCTGTGGAAGGGCCTCGCGAAGAACGACCTGCAGGTGATCTCGACCGACCACTGCCCCTTCTGCATGGCGGACCAGAAGATCCTTGGCAAGGACGACTTCAGCAAGATTCCAAACGGCGCCCCCGGGATCGAGACGCGGCTGACCCTCGTCCACGATGGCGGCGTCCGCCCCGGCCGCATCACGATGAACCGGTTCGTGGAACTGTGCTCGACCACGCCGGCGAAGATGTTCGGCCTCTTCCCACGCAAGGGCACCATCGCGGTGGGCAGCGACGCCGACATCGTCGTCTTCGACCCGAATCGGAAGACGACCCTGGGTGTAAAGACGCTGCACATGAAGGTGGATTACAACCCCTACGAGGGGCGCACCGTCACCGGCTCGCCGTCACATGTGATCTGCGGCGGCAACGTGGTCATCGACGGCGATCGGTTCGTCGGAAAAAAGGGTGGCGGACGTTTCTTGGCTCGCGGGCCTAGCCAAGCTCCATCCGGGCTCTGAGCTGCCTCGAACTGATGGCTGGCTTGCGGCGGTTGGGTCAAGGGAGAAGGGAGAAGGGAAAGGGGAGAAGGGAAAAGGGAGAAGGGAAAAGCAAGGGCTGGGAAAGCCTGAAAGGCGTCCACACCATACGCGCCGCGGACCGATCGTCGGCCCAGCCCTGACAGTTGGAATGCGCAGACCCAGTCGACTTCGACTCTTCGTGGCGCGCCCAATCGGACCCTAATTTGGCGCCGCGTGCCTCCAACGACCAGCGTTCGCTCCGCAATCACTCGCCCCAATCGCATCATCGCCCGAATTCTGCTCCGCCTTGGCCTTCCACCTTGCCTTATCCCTTTTCCCTTTTCCCTTGTCCCTTTTCCCTTGTCCCTTCTCCCTTGACCCAGCCGCTCGAATCACCCCTCTGCCGCTTGGCGCTCTGAAAGCGACGACCGAATACCGAGTACCGAATCCCGAGTACCGCGAAGCGCGAGCTACGGCGTGCTCTTTTTCTCCGGGAACAACGACACCTTCACGACGTTCGCCGGGTCCAGGTACCGCTTCGCAGCCTCCTGGATCATCGCGGGCGTCAATTTCTTGTAGTACTGATCGATCGCGAACAGCGTCGAGAGGTCGTCGCTGTACTGATACTTGAGGCTCAACTGCCCGACCAGGTAGCCGTTGGTCTTCATGTTCGTCTCGTAATCCCGCAGGAGCTTTTCCTTGGCGTCGTTCATCTGTTTTTCTGTGGGCCCTTGGCTCTTCAGCAGTTCGATCTCCTCGAACGCCGCTTTCACCAGCCCCTCGACGCGATCCGGCGCCGAACCGAAGTTGATGTTCACGGAGTAGGTTGAGACGGGGATCTCCGCATAGGCTGCGTTGGCGCTGACGCCGTAGGTTCCCCCCAGATCCTCTCTTAGCTTCTCGTGCAGCCGCGTGCTCAGCACCTCCGCCATCGCGCGGATCGCCACGCGCTGCTCCTGGTTATAGGTGAACGGACCGGTGAACACGATGGCCGTGTTGCTCTGCGGCTCGAGGCCCTTCTCGACGCGCCGTTCGATAGCCCCCTTCGCGTCACGAACGCCCGTGTCCTTCCAGGACTCCTTGCGCCCCTTGGATGGCAGCCCGCCGAGATAGCGCTCGACCAGCGGCTTGATGGTCTCGACGTCGAGGCTGCCGACGATGACGAACGTGAAGTCTCCGGCGTCGCCGAAACGGTCCTTGTAGAAGGCGAAGGACTTGTCGAGATTCATCGCCTCCACGGTCCGAGGGTCATCGGCCGGCGTCGCACGTGGTCGCCGTAACGGGCGCTGGTGATCGTCGAGCTGAAATGGAACCCGGGACTGTTCTGCTGATTGACCAGGGCCGACTTCAGCTGCCCTTGCATCACGGCGAACGCTTGCGGGTCGCGCCGCGGCTGCGTGAACCGCAGATAGATCAACTGGAACATCGTCTCCAGATCTTTTTTCGACGATGAGCCGCTGATGACCTCTTCGTATTCGCCGATCGACGCGCTGGCGGACGCCACCTTGCCCGTCATCTTCTTGCCCAGGTCGGCGTCGCTGAATCGCCCGATGCCGCCCCGGCCTACCACCATCGCCGCCGTGCTGGCCGTCACGTAGTCGGCGTCACTGGCCAGCGACGATCCGCCGAAGCTCGTGCCCCGAAGGAGGATCTCGTCTTCCCGGAATTTCGTGGGCATGAGGACGACCTTCACACCGTTGGCCAGCGTCCACTCGGTGATTCCGAAGGCCTCCTTGCGCGCGGTCTTGACGATCGCGCCGGGTGTGGGAACCGACTCGAGCAGCGGCGCCTCGTCCACGGTGTCGACGTACGCCTTGATCTCTTTGCCGGCAATCGACGCCATCACGCTGGCGACCTGCTTCTCGTCCGGCACGGCGAAGCCGGGCTTGTCAGGCGCGCTGATCGTGATGACGCGGTTGCGGTCCGGCAACCACTCCTTCGCCAGCGCGTTCACTTCGACAAGCGTGATCTCCGGGAGGAAGCGACGGTTGAGCGCGACCTCGTAGGCGATGCCTGGAACGGTTTCCCGTTGGGTCACGTGCCGCACGAGCTCACCGGCAATCGATGCCGCAGGCGTGTTCTCTTTCTCTGTCAGCGATCGCTCGAGGCTGGTTAGGATATTGACCTTCACGCGTTCGAGCTCACCCGCTGTGAATCCAAAGCGCGCGACGCGCTCGGCCTCGGTGAAGAGCACCTCGATCGTTTTGTCGATCGCGTCACCCTTCACGCCGGCATTCAGCGAGGTCATTTCCTTCCCGCGGACGAACTGTCCGCGGCCGCTGCCGGCGCCCACGAAGGGCGCGTCGGGCTTCTGTGCCAGCTCCGAGAATCGGATGCTCAGCATCGAGCCGAACAGGCGGTCGAGGATCTGCCGCCTATAGGCCCCGACGCTGCCGCGCTCGCGCGCGTCGAACTTGCTGAGGATCCCCACGCTCGCCGATGGGGCTTCCTTGTCGGTGGCGATGGCATACAGCGTTCCGGGGTGGTCCGGGACGGGGAAGGTCGGACGCGGCTTTGGCGCTTTCGCGGCCGGGATCGGCTCGAAATGCGCGCGGATCATCTTCTCGACGGCCGCGACGTCAAAGTCCCCCACCGCGATCACCGTCATGAGGTCCGGGCGATACCAGTCGTCGTAGAACTTCTTCAACCGGTCATGCTTGAAGTTGTCGATGACTTCGACCTTGCCGATCGGCAGGCGTTCGGCATAGCGAGAGCCCTGAAGCATGATCGGGAACTGCTTGTCCTGGATGCGGGCGAAGGCGCCGCGACGAAGCCGCCACTCCTCCTTGACGACGCCGCGCTCCTTGTCGATCTCGGCAGGGTCGAGGGTCTGGCCGTGCGCCCAGTCTTCGAGGATCAGGAAAGCGCGGTCGAGCACGTCCGTCTTCTCGGTCGGCACCTGCAGCATGTAAACGGTTTCGTCGAAGCTCGTGTAGGCGTTGATGCTCGGCCCGAAACGCATGCCCAGCGATTCGAGGAACGACACCGTCTCCTGCTTCGGGAAATTCTTCGTCCCGTTGAACGCCATGTGCTCGAGCAGGTGCGCAAGCCCCTGCTGCTCGTCCTCTTCGACGATCGACCCCACGTCGACGACGAGCCGCAGCTCGGCGCGCTTCTCCGGCTTGTTGGTCTTGCGGATGAAGTACCTCAGCCCGTTCGTGAACTTGCCGGTCGTGATCACCGGGTCGAGCGGAATCTGGGTGTCGAGCGATGCCGATTGCGCACTCTGCGGTGGGGGGGCCTGCGCCCCGGCAACGCCGAGCACCAGCACCACTGCGACAGATGCGGAAAACATGCGAACACGCGACCGAAAATCCATGAGGCCCCCTTCGGGAAACGCGGCCTTTCGATGTGGCAGGGGCGCGATTATACAGTCGCGCGGGGGATTCTGCATCGGGCCCGCCGTTGGCGCTACACTCCGCCGCATGCATAAGCGACTCGCGGCAATCGTGATCCTTCTCCTGGCGATGGGTGTCGGCGCGCCGCGCGCGCAGGCACCGGCGTCGCAGACGGCGGGACGCGCCGAACGGACCGCCTGGTACTTCTACCGCGTGAAGTGGGGATTCCAGGAAGAGTTCGTGCGGCTCTTCAACAAGAACCACCTGCCGGTGTTGCGCGATCAGATCAAGACGGGTCGGGTCGTTGCGGTCCGCACGTACGTGCCCTCCTACCACGGCGACGGACGCGCCGACTGGACGTTCGCGGTCTCGATCACCTTCAAAGACGCCGCGGCGATGACCGGGCCCTCCGGGCGAGGACGAGATCATCAAGCGGCTGTATCCGGACCAGGCGACGTTCCGCAAGGAAGAGCAAAGGCGGTTTGAACTGCTCGATGCGCATTGGGATGTGCCGCTGAACGAGGTGACGCCGGCAGACGGGAAGTGACGGGCGACTGGGTCAAGGGAGAAGGGAGAAGGGAAAAGGGAAAAGGCAAGGTTCAAGGCGAGCAGTCGAGCCGCGAGCAGCGGACAGCGGACGGATACAATGTCGGCGCAGTGGCAACCACAGCCATCCAGCGGCAGATCGAGTATCCGGACGGTCGGGTCGAATTGATCGATACGTCGCGCGTCGAACGCAGCGTCCTCTACAACGAGGACCTGGCGCCGGTGCCGATTGCCAGGCGCACCTGGACGACCTACAACTACGCGGCGCTGTGGATCAGCATGGCGCACTGCATCCCCACCTACATGCTGTCGGCGGGCCTGATGGCGGCGGGGATGAGTTGGGCGCAGGCGCTCTTCACGGTCGCACTGGGCAACACCATCGTTCTCATTCCCATCCTCCTCAACTCACACCCGGGTACGAAGTACGGCATTCCATTTCCGGTCTTCGCACGCGCCGCATATGGGACGATCGGTTCCAACCTGCCGGCGCTGATGCGGGCGATCGTGGCGTGCGGTTGGTTCGGGATTCAGGCCTGGATCGGCGGTGAAGCGCTGCACACCTTCTTCGCGAGCGTGATCCCCAACTGGCACGCGCTGCTCGGAGGGGGCTTTCAGGGTCACACCACAACGGAGTGGATCTCGTTCCTGCTCTTCTGGGGACTGAACATCGGGATCATCTACAGGGGGATGGACCTGCTTCGCGAGGTGGAAAACTGGGCGGCGCCGTTCGTCCTGGTGATGACGGGTGTTCTGCTGGCGTGGGCGGTCTCCGAAGCGAATGGCTTCGGGCCGCTGCTCGCGCAGGAAGGCAAGTTCACGTCGCTCGGCGAGTTCATGCCCGTTTTCATACCGGGCCTGACCGCCATGGTCGGTTTCTGGGCGACGCTCTCACTCAACATGCCGGACTTCACGCGCTTCGGCCGCAGCCAGCGCGAGCAGGTGATCGGGCAGACCGTCGCGCTGCCCACCACCATGTTCCTGTTCGCGGCGATGGGTGTCCTGATCACGAGCGCCACGACGATCATTTATGGCGAGGTCATCTGGGATCCCATCAAGCTGATTGGCAAATTCAGCAATCCGCTGGTCATCGCGATCTCGATGTTCACGGCGGTGGTCGCCACGCTGGCGGTCAACATCGCGGCCAATGTCGTGTCCCCCGCCAACGATTTCGCGAACGCGTTCCCGAAACTGATCACCTTCAAGACCGGCGGACTGATCACCGGCCTGCTCGGCATCGCGATGCAACCATGGCGGCTGCTCGCGGATCCGTCGGGGTATATCTTCAACTGGCTGGTGGGCTATTCAGGCGGGCTGGGCTCGATCGCCGGCGTGCTGATCGCCGATTACTGGATCGTCCGGCGCCGCGAACTCGCGCTCGAGGACCTGTACGTGACTGACGGCCGTTACGGCGCGTGGAACGCCGCGGGCATCATCGCCACCCTCGCCGGATGCGCCGTCGCCTGGGGTGGCCTCGTGTATCCGCCGATGCGACCGGTGTACGACTACGCCTGGTTCGTCGGCTTCGCGGTCGCCGCCGTGGTGTACGTCGCACTGGCGCGCTCGATGAGGCGTGCGACCGCATGACACCCGCGCTCTCCTTCGTCATTCCGCTCTACAACAGCGCCGAAACCATCGCGCCGCTCGTGCACGAGATCGAGCGGTTGACCGTCCCTGGCGGTCACGAGATCGTGCTCGTCAACGACGGCAGCTCGGACTCGACGGCCAACGTGTGCCGCGACCTGGTCGGCAACTCGCGCATTCCAATTACCTATGTCGAGCATGCTCGCAACTTCGGCGAGCACAACGCCGTCCTGACGGGATGGCGTCACGCGCACGGCACGCACATCGTCAACCTGGACGACGACGGGCAAAATCCGCCGGCGGAGGCGGTGCGGTTGTGGCAGCACGCCAAGGACCGGTCGCTCGACGTCGTCTACGGGCAGTATGACGTCAAGCGTCACTCGTCGTTCCGAAATGCCGGCAGCTGGCTGACCAACCGCATGACCGACTGGGCGCTCGACAAACCCAAGGGGTTCTACCTCTCGAGCTTCCGGTGCGTCAGCGGCGCGATCGCGCGCCACGTCATCGGCTACGCGGGCCCCTACCCCTATATCGACGGATTGCTGCTGCAAGTCACGCAACGCATCGACTCGATCGAGGTCCGGCACGACGAGCGCCGCGCCGGCACGAGCGGCTATACCTTGCGACGGCTGATCCGGCTCTGGCTCAGTGCGTGGCTGAACTTCTCCGGTACTGCCGTTGCGGGCGGCGACGTTCCTCGGGTTCTTCAGCGCTATCGCGGGTCTGGCGGCCTTCGCGGTGGTGCTCGTGCTCTGGATGCAGGGGTGGGGGCCCGCCTATGGGTGGGGATGGGTGATGGCCACGGTGCTCGTGTTTTCCGGGACCCAACTGGTGATGCTCGGCCTCATCGGCGAATACATCGGCCGGATGTTCCTCACCGTGAACCAGCGCCCCCAGTCGGTCGTGCGCGATGTCGTGCGCAATGTCGGCGCCCAGCCGAGTTGACATTGCATCGACACGAACCTAGAGTTGCCTCACTCCTGACCCTCTAACAGGCATGGATCTCCTGCCCTCTTTGTCTGCCTACACGGTGTTCCTGGCGATTGCCGGGGCCGGCTTCATTTTCCTCATCGTTTCGATGGTTTTCGGCGAGATCTTCGACTTCTTCGACCACGATATCGACTTCGACCATGGCGGCCCGGGCATCCTGAGCAGCCGCGTCATCGCGGTGTTCATTACCGCGTTCGGCGCGTTCGGCGCAATCGGGATGAACAACGGCTTGTCGGTTGGCGCCGCGTCGGGTGTCGGTCTCGGCGGCGGCGTCATCTTCGGCGGCGTGATCTACATGTTCCTGCGCTTTCTGTACGGCCAGCAGGCGAGTTCCGACGTCCTGGCGTCAGATCTCGTCGGCCAGAAAGGCCGCATCATTATCGGCATCCCCGCGAACGGCGTCGGCCAGGTTCGCGTGCGCGTCGGCGAGGAACTCGTGGACAAAGTCGCGCAGGCGCGTGATGGGCTCGCCATCCCCGAGAACACAGCGGTCACGGTCGACGAAGTGCTCGGCGAAACGGTCATCGTCAAGAAACACTAAGGGCAGGTCCCTATGTTCGATTCAGTTCTCAGCACGGTCGCCACACCGGTCCTGGCACTCATCGTCGTCATCGGCTTCGTGGCGGCCGTGATGGTGATCAGCCGGAACTACATCAAGGTCTCGCCCAACACGGTCGCGGTGCTGAGCGGACGGAGTCGTAAGCTCGCCGACGGCCGCAAAGTCGGCTATCGAATGGTCCGCGGCGGCGCCGCGTTGCGCTTCCCGCTGCTGGAGAAAGTCGAATACCTGCACCTCAACCTGATGACGATCCCGCTCGAAATCAAGCGGGCCTACACGTTGAAGGGCGTCCCCGTGTCGGTGAAGGCCGTCGCGAACGTCAAGATCCGCGGTGACGAAACGTCGTTGCAGGCTGCGGCGGAGCGCTTCCTCGGGATGACGCCGGTCGAAGTGCAGAAGGTCATTTTCCAGACGCTCGAAGGTCACCTGCGCTCGATCCTCGGCACGCTGACGGTCGAAGAGGTGAACAGCGACCGCGGCAGCTTCGCGCAGAAACTGACGACGGAAGCGGCGACGGACCTCGAGAAGATGGGCATCGGCGTCGACGTGCTGACGATCCAGGAAATCAGCGACGACGAGGATTACCTCAACGCGCTCGGCAAGCGCCGCACGGCGGAAGTCAAGCGCGACGCGACGATCGGTGAGGCGGAAGCGCACCGCGACGCCAAGATCAAGTCGTCGCAGGCGCTGCAAGAAGGGGAAAAGGCGAAGTTCCAGGCCGAGGCCGACATCGCCCAGGCACAGCGCGACTTCGCGATCCGCCAGGCCCAGTACCAGGCGGAAATCGAAACGCAGAAGGCACGCGCCGAACAGGCGGGCCCGCTCTCGGAAGCCACCGCTCGGCAGGGGGTTGTCGCGGAAGAGGTCAAGATCGAGCGGACGCGCACGCAGGAAATGATCTCCGTGCAGGAGCAGGAAGTCCTTCGCAAGCAGAAGGAGCTCGAGGCCACGGTCATCAAACCCGCCGAAGCCGACCGCCTGGCCGCGGTGACGCGCGCCGAGGCGATGAAGCAGTCGGCGATTCTCGAAGCCGAAGGCCGCCGCTCCGCGATGATTGCGATTGCCGAAGCGGAACAGGAAAAGCTTCGCAAGGAAGGCGTCGGCCGTGCCGCCGCCGTCGAAGCGGAAGGCAGGGCGGAAGCGGCGAAGATCGAAGCGATCGGCCTCGCACAAGCGAAAGCGATCGAAGCCCAGGGCGTCGCGGAAGCGACGGCGATCCTGCGCAAGGCCGAGGCGTGGAAGGAATTCAACGACGCCGCACGGCTGCAGACGATTCTCGAAAAGCTGCCGGCGATCATCGAGGCGTCCACCGGTGTGTTCGGCGCGGTCGCGGCGCCGATGGGCAACATCGACAAGCTCGTCGTGATCGACCAGGGAGGCCCCAACGGCGACGGCGGCACCGGCAGCCTTGCGCGTCTTGCGAAAACGAGCCCCGCGGTCGTGTTCAGCGTGCTCCAGCAGCTCGAGGCGTTGGGACTCAACGTCCCGTCCGTGATGCAGCAGCTCGGGATCAATCCGGCGACGCTAAACGACCCGAAGCCGCCCGCCGTCGCGAAGCCAAAAACGTAGACCGCGTCAGGAAATCATGTCGCCGACCTCGCTGCGCGTCGTCGCACGCATCACCGCAAGAAAAGACACGGTCGCCGAGGTGCGCGCGATCCTCATCGGCCTCGTCGCTCCCACTCGCGCCGAGGCGGGGTGCGTCGTCTACGAGCTCCTCCAGAACCGCGCCGATCCGACGGACTTCACGTTCGTCGAGGAGTGGGCGAGCGACGCGGCGTTCGAGCGGCATCACACGACTGAGCACATCCGCGCGGCATTTCCGAAGCTGGAAGCGCTGGTCGCAAATCCGCCGGATATCCGCACCTATTCGGTGGTTGCTTAACACCAGCCGGCCGAGGCCGGCCCGCGAGCGGAGCGAGGCGCGGTGCCCAGAAGCCGGTATTCCTGCTATAATTTCGGCCTCCCCACAGAGAACAACCGCCACATCCGCGCCGGGATTCGCGTCCCGACCGTGGTGTGCCTGGAGGAGGACACGTGAGCCAAACGGCTGAACTGCAGTTGGATCGCGCGGAGTTCGACGCGCAACACTCGACGACGTGCGGAGCGTGTGCGACACCGCTGACAACCGAATACTACGAAGCGAATGGCGTCACCGTGTGCCGAGGGTGCAGCGAAAGCCTGCGCGCGGTGGGCACGGCGGGCACCAGCCTGACGCGCGCGCTCCGCGCCATCGGGGCGGGTCTGGGGGCGGCACTGGCGGGATCGATTCTGTATTACGCGATCCTCGCGATTAGCGGCTACGAATTCGGCCTGATCGCGATCATCGTAGGAATGGCGGTTGGTAAAGCGGTGAATTGGGGCTCGTACGGACGCGGAGGTTGGCGCTACCAGACGATGGCGATCGTCCTCACCTACGTCGCGATCGTCAGTTCGTATGTGCCGCTGATTTTCGCTGAGGTCGGCAAGCAGCCAGTCGCCGCGGCAGCCAGCGCGCAGACAGGCGAGAAGGTGGAGACCGCCGCCGAAGCGCCGATGACCGCGACGGGTGCGTTAGCCGCGCTCGTTATCTTCACCGGCCTCGTCCTCGCCCTGCCGTTTCTCGCCGGGGTCGAGAACGTGATCGGGTTGATCATCATCGGCATCGGTCTTTACGAGGCGTGGAAGTTCAATCGGAAGCCGCAGCTGACGATCACCGGTCCCCACGCGATCGCAGCTCCGCAACTAGTGTGAGCGACATCGCGACACTGTCGATCGACACTGTCCCGGTGGTCACCAGGTGCGACACGTGCGGCACCGATGTGGCGCCGGGCATCCTCGCCTGTCCGGGCTGCCATCGGCTCGTGCACGCTGCCGCCCTGAAGCGGCATCGAGAGGACGCCGAAGCGGCGGCACGTGCCGGTGACGTGCAGGCGGAACTTGCCGCGTGGCGATTCGCCGCTGAACTGCTGCCGCCGCAGTCGAAGCAATACGCCCTCCTGCAGGAGAAGATCGCCGCGCTGAGCGATGTCGCTGATTCGGCGCCGGTCCCCGACGTTCCTCAGTCGGGTACCTGGAAGTGGCTCGGCGGCCTCGGGACGGCCGGGCTTTTCCTCTGGAAGTTCAAGTTCCTGCTCGTCGCGCTGGCGACGAAAGGCAAGCTGCTGTTGCTCGGACTGACGAAAGCCAGCACCGTCTTCTCGATGCTGCTGGCCTTCGGCGTTTACTGGACGGCGTGGGGCATGTGGTTCGCCGCCGGCGTGGTTCTCTCCATTACGTGCACGAAATGGGGCACGTCTTCGCGCTGCGCCGGTTCGGGATCGCGGCCACCGCGCCGATGTTTGTGCCTGGGTTGGGCGCGCTGGTGCGCCTCAAGGGTCAGCGCATGTCCCCGCGGGAGGATGCCCGGGTTGGACTCGCCGGACCGATATGGGGACTCGCCGCCGCTGTCGCGGCCCTGGCTGGCGCGGCACTTGGCGGCGGACCTATGTGGACGGCGATCGCGCACGTGGGCGCGTGGATCAACCTGTTCAACCTGTTGCCCGTCTGGCAGCTGGATGGAAACCGGGGCTTCACCGCTCTGGCGCGATCCGGCCGCTTCGCCGTCACGGCGGCATTCGTCTGCGGCTGGATGATCGCGGGCGACGGGCTCTTTTTCCTGTTGATCCTGACGGGCGCCTTCCGCGCGTTCAACGCCGACGCGCCCGCGCAAAACGACCGCGGCGCCCTTGGCGAGTTCCTCTTCCTCGTCGTCGCGCTCGCGCTCGTGTTCCGAATCGCGGGCTAGTTTCCGCCTCCCTTCGGCAGCGCGACCACCTGCATGTGCGGCACTTTCAGCGCCTCCGGCGCGAAGCGGCCGCCGACCGCGATGCCGCCGTCTGAGCGGTCGATACAGCTCGATCGCGATCTGTGAAATCGGCAGGCCGCCAACACCCGGCTTCTCCGCGACCGTCACCGACGCGATCGTCAGGATCGGGCCGTCCCCTTCGACGAACGTCAGCGGCTTGCGGCGGTCACCCGGAAAGAACTTGTTCATCGCCCCCTGGTGCATGTCGCTGTAGTACCACTTCAGCGCCGCCTCCTTGTTCTCGAACCAGGCGAAGACGACGTTCTTCCCTCCCGGCGTGCGCGCCGTTTCGACTCCCAGGCATCCGGGCGTGGCTTTCAGTCCCGCGACCACGTCAGGAAACCCGAGATCGCCGGGTCCCCTCTGCTGGGCACCGGTCGGCGCCGACACCCCAAGCAGAACCGCCATCACAACGATCGAAGCCAGCCGAAAGCGATTCACGACAAGAGTCATACGTTCCTCCTGCCTCCGAGATACGCCTCCCTGGCCTCGATGTCTCCCTCGAATCGGTGAACGGCGGTGTTAATCCGGTATCCGGAAGTGCGGATTTTCAATAATGCCTATGACATTCCCCCACGGATCGACAACACTCGCGACTTTGATGCCTTCGCCGACGTCCGTCGGCTCTCTGTGCGTCACGGCGCCGCACGTCGCCATGTGCGTCATTGCCTCTTCAATCTTCGGCACACCCCAGTACGCCACCGCGTTGTCACCGAAGGTGGCCCCCTTCTCGTCGGGATGGAGCCCGAGCTCGTACCCGCCAATGCTGAACCCGACGTAGTACGGCGTGTCGAAATACGGCGTCGCCTCGAACGCCTTCGAGTACCACGCTTTCGCGGCGGCGACGTCGGGCACGAAGTAGACCACGGTCCTCAGTCCTTGAAACATCGTCTGTGCTCCGGGCGGGGGCGGCGGCCGGACGCGGCGCGCCGAGCACACGCATCCCGCATGCTCGCGTTCGCCTACATCCGCCATCCTGCGAAGGGAGTGGCAGGTAGGGGCGCCTTTGCGCGACGCCCCGCTAGGTACGGGCAAAATCCTAGCACAGGCGTCACCGCTTCGGTGGCGCGGGCGCCGGTGGCGCCGGGTTGACCACGCCGGTGAGCGGCACACCCATCGCGCCGACCGGGATGTACACGACGGTGTGATTGGGAGAGTTCACCATCTGCTTCTGCGCCTCGATCGCTTCGTGCTGGATATACATCGGGCTCAGTTGACCGCGGATGATCTGCATGGCGTTGGCATCCCTGCGCCTGCACTTCGCGCTTCGTGCGCTCTTCGTTGATCTCGATTCGGTGTCCTTGGCTGCAGCTCTGGTCGCGGCAGCTTGCGTGAACGGCGTTGGCGATCTCGGATACTGCACGTTGCCGACGACGACGCTGTTGATGACGAAGGGACTGCCTCGGCGTAGCCGGATGCGGCGAGGACGGTCGCCGATCGGGATGAGCGCGTCTTGACCTCGAGCCGTTGCGCCGCTGCACTTCGTCGCGCGCGAACGTCCGCAGCGGCTCGCGAGAAGTTCCCGTATGCGATTCACGATCGGGTCGGGTCTTTTTCGATCGCGCGAGAGCGGTGGTGCTGAAGCGCTCCATGAAGAGAGGATTCGTGTCGTCGACGCGCCAGACGGTGTGACGCGGAACGCGATCTTGAGGTTGTCGCGGCTCAGGACGCTTCGTGGCGTGAAGTCTGTGTAGGTGTAGGGGTGATGCTGAGTTGATCACTTCCAGCAGCCGAGGGCGCGGATGTGGGCGCGCTGCACGCCGACGAATGCGATTTCCGAAGACGCGCCGCGCGTGAGATAACCGACATAGCCGGCAGGGTGTAAAGGGATTAGTGAGTCCCTGCCAGCCAGACGAACCCGATAACGCCCAGAGGAGCGATGAGCGAGAGCCGAAAGGCCGACGGCACGAATCGGGGACCGAGGACGTGATAAACGAACGGGTGATCCCGTCCGCATGCAGAAAGCGACACGGCAGGCCTCCAAGTGCCGACGGGGTTAGCTGACGGGCTCGAGGTTGGAAGTCCTCTAGGCGGACCTAGGTGGTGACCATTCGCCCCGTGAACGCGACATTGCGCCCGTTGGGTCCCCCGTGACGCACGCAGTAGCGTATTAGGCGTCTGGTTTGACGCTACGAATGTCGGGGGCCGAACTACGCCGCCGGACGTTCGATGCGCGCGCGCAGCCCGGCCAGCGAGGCGGAGATCTCGCGCAGCTCCTGGTCGACTTCCGCAGCTTGTCCCCCTCGGCGCGGATGAAGCGGCTGTAGGGAGCGATCCCTTCGCGGATCCGATTGCCGCTGCGCTTGATCTCGTCGAGCGAACTGCTTGCGCAAGCGCCTCGGACAGCCGCTGGCGGACGTCGGCGATCTTCGCGCGCATCTCGTCTTTCGCCTTCTGCCGTTTGGCCGGAAGGATGAAGAAGCCGATCGCCGCGAGCACCGAGGCCAGGACGATGCCGGTGATGTCGGCGGCGGCGGTCGTCGCCGCAACCGTCACGATCGTGCCCAGGCCGAGCGCGCCGGCGCCGGCCGCGGCTGCTGCGGCCACCGCGTTGCGCGCGTTGTCGGCAATCTGCCTGCGCCTCGCGCCGCGGTCGTAGGAGTCCACGACGCGCTGGGCCTCGCGGCTCGCCGAGTCGATCAAGCCGCGTGCGGTCGTAGTGGAACTGCCCCGCATCGTCGCCCGACGATGCGGTCCTGGTATTGCCGGCGGCGCTCGGCCAGATGCCGCGTCACCCCCTGCCACTGGCGCAGGTCGGCCGCCACCAGCCAGTCCACCAGCTCGCCGACCTTCCGCTCGATCTGCTGCGGCGCGTCGGCGACCACCTGCTGCTCGAATTCCTGCTGCACGCGGCTGCGATTCAGCAGGTCCATCATGCGGCCGATCCGGAGCGTGTCGTCGAAGTAGTCGTGGCCGCGGCGCTCCATCTCCAGCAGGATCTTGTCGATGTCGGCCATCCGGAACTCGAAGTCGCGCGCCAGGTCCTCCTCGTACACCGTCAGCTGCCGCTCCACTTCCTCGAGCGTCGCGAAGTCGTCGTTGAGCAGCGCCGAGCGCTCGCGAACGATCGCGGCAGTGCCGCTCGGCGAGCGACGGGCCCACGCCCAGCGGGTTCAGCAGCTTGAGATGAATCCGGCCCGGCGCGTCGAGGGTGGTGCGCGATGTAGCGCTCGAGCGCCTCGAAGCGGCTCTCCGCCCACGCGGCCGGCTCGCCCTGCTTCGCCTTCAGCGCCAGCCGGGCGCTCACCGGGAAGATCTCGGGGCTGAACCCGAGCAGGGCGCGCGCACTCGTCTGCCACGAAGGCGCGGACCTCGTCCACCTCCGCCGCGCTCGAGGATGTCGATCTTGTTGATGACGATGACGACCTTCTTGCCCCAGCCGCGGATCTGCTCGAGAAACGCCCGCTCGGTCTCGGTGAACGGACGGTCGGCCGACGTGACGAACAGGACCAGGTCGGACCGGGGGACGAACTCGCGCGGTGATCCGCTCGTGCTCCCGGATGATGGCGTTGGTGCCCGGGGTGTCGACGATGTGGATGTCGCGGAGGATGGGCGCCGGCGCGGTGATGACGTGCAGCGCGTTGACCTTGACCTGGCGCGATCTGCGGTCTCGCCGTACTGCAGCACGTTGATCTGCGGCGGTCGTGGGCGTCACGCCTTCCTGCGGCGACGTTGGCCGACCAGGGCGTTGATGAAGGCGCTCTTGCCGGCAGTTGAACTCGCCGACGACCACCAGCAGGAACAGCTCGTCGAGCTGCTCGATGGAGCGGTCGAGGGCGGCCTGGTGGTCGGCCGCGGCGTCGAAGCGGGCCAGGGCGGCCTGCAGGCGGGCCAGGAGCTTGGCGTTCCTCCCGGAGCAGCTCATCCTGGGCCGGCGACAGAAGCTTCGCAAGCATGGCGGAGCAACGTCCGCAAAACGGCTGCCAGCCTTAGTGGAACTCGATGCGGGCGACGGGGCGCGATTGGAGGTCGTCGTTGTCTCGGCCCAGTCGGTGTGGGGCTTCTGGTTCTCCACGAGCCAGCCGTAGACGAGCTCGCCGTAGGTGCGCCAGCGCATCTGTTTGCGCTCGTAGAACGGCAGCAGGGCTCGCTGGACCGTCGGAGCCGGTAGAACGGCACCCGGGGAAATAGTGGTGCTCGAGGTGGTAGTTCGAATTCAGGAACGCGAAATCCCAGAACCAGCTCCCCCGCATCAGCGTGCCCCACTTCGCCGGATCGGTCGGATCGATGTCGTAGTGCTGGCCGAGCCGGTTCAGCGTGAAGGCGACGGGAAAAACGAAAAAGACCGGGATGATGCTCGTCCGTAACGCCGCGTAGAACCCGAAGAAGTACCAGAGCAGCGCGAGGGCGGTGAGGTGCGAGACGCAGCGACAGCTTGCGCTCGAACGCGATGCGCCGCTGCAGGTCGGACGGATACGTCGACGATTCACGCCGTGCGGCGCGGAAGTAAATCGGGAACAGCGCAGGCGTGCAGTAGAGGAGCTTGTACCAGCGTTGTTGACCTTCGGCGACAGGTGAGCGCGCTTCGGGTCGTCCTCGTCGGAGCCGAGCTCGGCGTGATGGTCCAGGTGCCACCGCGTGAACTGGCTTGCCGAAATGCCGCTGGGAATCGCGTAGAGAAAGCCGAGCATCCGCTCCGCGAGCGCATGCTTCCGCTCGGAAGACCGTGTGGTGCACGACCTCGTGCAGCAGAACGGTGAAGTTGAAGATCGTGAACCCCTGGACGACGGCGAGCGGAATCCAGATCAGCGGGTGCTCGAACCGGATCAGCGCCCAGGTCGCCAGCGCCAGGATGCCGAACTGCCGCACCGCGATGGCGAGGTGCCTCCACGCGGATTTCTCGTGCAGCTCCCGCATCTGCTCGCGCGAGATGGCTCCGCCCAGCTCAGCACGGAGCGCGGCCGCGTGCGTGGAGTAATAGTGGGACTTCACGGGTTCACACTAGATTTTACCAGCCTTCGGCGCGTTGGCGACGTCGGCGCTCCAGCGAGCCTATTCTTCAGCTGGACTGATCGCTTTGCCGACGCGCGTGAGCGCCACGCCGATCAGAACACAGGCGGCCCCAAGCAGCGGGCGCCGGTCAGCCGCTCGCCGAGAAACACGACGGCGGTCAACATCGCGACGATGGGGACGATGTTCGAGTAGACCGAGGTGCGGGCGCTGCCGATGGAGCGGACGGCGACGTACCAATCGTGTACGCCACGCACAGCGCGAACAGCGCGGAATAGATCAGCGCCATCCAGGTGCGTGCGCTGACCTGGGCCCAGTCGGTCGCGATCACCCTCGGCAGCATCACGGGCACGTAGAGCACCGTGCCGATCGCCATCGACAAGCCAGTGACCCCGACAGGTGAGTGACGTGCCATCAGGGAACGCGAGCCGAGCGTATAGATCGCCCAGCACGCCACGCCGCCGAACATCATGAGATCGCCGCGCAGCGACTGCGCGCCGAGGGACATGCCGTGACCGACAACGATGTAGATGCCGGTCAACGAGAGCGCCGCCCCGACCCAGTGCAGCGGCGCCACGCGGTCGTAGCCGAGCGCCGCTGACAGGATGGCGATCACCACGGGGTCGCAGCCAGCATGAGCGAGCTGTTCGCCACGCTGGTCAACGCCAGTCCACCGATGAAGAAGTACTGATAGAAGCAGTGGCCGACGATCCCGAGGCCGGCGATCGCAAGCCAGTCGCGGCGCGTGATGGGTTCAGGCGTCCAGAAAATGTCGGATCTCGTCCACGTGGAACGATCTTCATGATCGCCACGAAGACCGCCGACGCCACGATCATGCGCACGGCGTTGAACGCCTGCGGTCAATCTCTCGGAACGCGGGTTTGACGATGGAGAAGTTGGTGCCCCAGATGAATGTCATCAGGAGCAGGAGCAAGTCTGCACCCGCCCGCTTCCCAGTTCCTGGACGGTTCTGCTGAGCGGGCGGGCCGTAGGGTGACTCAACGCCGTTCTTACGCCGGAACGAACGGGTTGACGAAGAACAGGATCAGCGCGATCAGCAGCACGTAGATCGCGAGCGACTCGATCAGGACCAGACCGAGAAGGAGCGCGCCGCGGATGTCGCCGGCCGCGCCGGGGTTGCGCGCGATCGCTTCCGTGGCCGCGCTGACCGCGCGTCCCTGCGCGAGCGCCGCGAGCCCGCCGCGAACGCGAGCGCGAAGCCCGCCGTGATGATCGACCACTGCTGCCAGCGGCGGTCGCCGCGGCACCGCCCGGGCTCCTGCGCGTAAACCGGCGAGAAGAACGCCGCCGCGACCAGCACGAGTGCAGTTGTCAGAAACGAACGTTTACTCACGATCCAGGCCTCCTCGAATGAATGCGAAATACAAATGCTGAATGCTGAATGTAAAGCCGAACGATCTTCATGCCGCTGCCGGCGCTGCATGCCCGTGCGGCGCGTCGTGCCCGTGCTCGTCGTGATGGTGCTCGACGGCGACCGCCCCCTGCAGGTAGATGATCGTCAGCAGCACGAAGATGAACGCCTGCAGGCCCCCGGTGATCAAGCCGAGGAACATCATCGGCAGCGGAACCAGGAACGGAACGATGCTGAAGAGAATCGCGATGACCAGCTCTTCGCCGAAGATGTTGCCGAAGAGTCGCAGCGACAGCGACATCACCCGCGACAGGTGGCTGATCAACTCGATCGGCAACATGATCGGCGCCATCCACAGCGGGCGCTCCCGGCGGCGCCGCGAAATGCAGCAGGTACGACACCGAGGCCCTGCGCCTGATCCCCTGGAAGTGGTAGTAGACCCAGACCGTGAGCGCGCAGCCGAGCGTCGTGTTGATGCTCGCTGGTCGGCGCCATCAGGCCCGGGACCAGCCCCATTAGTTGCCCATCAGGATGAACAGCCGAGCGCGCGATCAGCGGCAGGAACTGGCCGCCCTTCGGCCCGATCCACTCCTCGAGGATGCCGCGCACCGCGAGGACGAGGTCCTCGAGCACGATCTGGAACTTGCCGGGATGCTCGACGCTCAGGCGCGAACGGATAAACAGTCCCACGCCCGTCAGATCGCTGCGATCAGCAGGATCATCACGATGTGCGGCGGAATGGGCTGTTCGCGGCTTCGCGAAGTGATACCCAGCCGACTCACCGACGTGCGGACGACCGGTCCCAGAACCGCATTGACGGTGTCGACGATCAGAAGTGGGTGGTCGAGTGGTGCTGATTTTCCCGCTGGCATTCAGAAAAGACGATTCTTCATTGAGGAAGCGCGACGGCCTCGACGAACGCGGCCCCCGCGACCGAAGATGCCCCCGCCAGCAGCCCCAATGGGTGCAGGCGCAAACGCGCAATCATAACGTACGCGAAAAAACCGAGTAAAGAGTACCGTCCGGCTAGTTTCAGCACCACCCGGGCGGCGATCTGGCGCTTTTCGGCTCGAGTCACGTCGCCGGAAATGAGCGTCGCCAAGCCCCCGGTGCCGCTCGCAAGCAGGTAAAAGCTGGTCCCATCAACAGTCCCCACCCAGTACGCTGGGCGGCGGGGGAAGGGTCCAAAGACAAACAAGGCCACGGCCGCCATCAGCAGACACACCACGATCGCGGTGCGCCCCAACCGCTGGAGCAGCAGGTCTGGCCGCACTTATTTCAGAATCCGGCCGGCGGTGCGGTAGACATTGACCATCCCGGCAGCCACTCCCAGCACGAAGAAAAGGAAGAACACCCACCGTCCCAGGCCGAACTGCGTCATAAGGAAGTAGCCAATGCCAGTCCCAATGACGATGGCCAGGACGATCGAGAACCCGACGGTGCTGAGGGCACCGATGGTTCGCATGGTGTCGGCGGTGCTACTGCGCTTCTCCTCCATTGTTTCCACTATACTCAGACCAGAGGCCCCTCCGATAAAAAGCGCCGGGTTTTCGCTGCTATTCGCCTGCCTCCTCGTCAGTCCGTCCGGCACAGCTCAAACAGAAGCCGTCCGAGGCCCGCACGGCGCAAATCTACGTGAGCGTCGTCGACGACAAGGGCAGTGCCGTTCCCGGCCTCAAGGCAGGGGATTTCGCCGTCCGCGAGGACGGTGGCGCCCGCGAGGTCCTGAGGGGACTAACTCGCCACCGACTCGCTCGACATCATGCTGATCGTCGACGACAGCCAGGCGGCGACCACCACCATCCCCTACCTGCGCGACGGTCTCTCGAAGTTCATTGATCGCATGCAAGGCAAGGCCAAGATCGGCCTGGTGACCATCGGCGAGCGGCCGACGTCGGTCGTCGAGTACACGACCGATGCCGTGGCCCTGAAGAAGGGGGTCAACCGCATTTTCGCCCGGCCGGGGAGCGGTGCCTACTTGCTTGAAGGGGTGCGGGACGTCAGCCGCGGATTCAAGATGCGCGAGGGGATCAAACGTCCGGTGATCATCGCGCTGACGGTGGAAGGCATCGAGTTCAGCAACCTCCAGTACGAGCGCGTGCTCGACGACCTGCGCGCCAGCGGCGCCACTTTCCATGCCCTGGCGATCGGCACGCCGGCCGCCATGGTGTCCGACGAACTGCGGAACCGGGGCCTGCTGCTGGCCGAGGGCACGAAGGAGACGGGCGGACGCCGGGATCAGCTGCTCAGGCCCGATGGCGATCGAGGACCGGCTGCAGCAGGTGCGGGTGAGCTGCTCACGCAGTACGTGGTGACCTACGGCCGCCCCGACAAGCTGATCCCGCCGGAAAAAGTACAAGTCACGACCACCAAGCCGGGACTCGACGGCCCGCGCACGCACTCGCGTCAGCGCGAAATAATCATGACCGGCGTCGCGCTCCCCATCGCCGCTCTCGTCGCAGCGTGCGTTTCCCTGACGGCGCTCGCGGAGCAGCCGCCGGCGCAGCCGCCGCAACAGCCGCCGGCGCAGCAGCAACCGCTCGCCGCCGCGGGCGCAGCTGAGTTCCGTGCCGGCATCGAGCTGATCTCGCTCAACGTCGCCTGTCTCGGAGGCGGGGGCGTTTCGTCACCGACCTCGAGGAGACGGAGTTCGAGGTGTTCGAGGACGGGATCAAGCAGAGCGTCTCGTTCTTCTCGCGCAAGCAGCAGCCGATCGCGCTCGCGATCCTCCTCGACACCAGCAACAGCATGGAAGACAAGCTGGCGACTGCGCAGCTGGCCGCGATAGGTTTCGCGAAACGGCTCCGGCCAGAGGATGTCGCCGAGGTGATCGGCTTCAGTACCCAGGTTCGGATCCTGCAGCCGTTCACCAGCGAGCCGGCCGCGATCGAACGGGCCATCAAGGGAAACGAACGCCGACGGATCGACGGCCTCTCTACAACGCGATCTACATCTCGTTGAAGGAGCTGAAGAAGATCAAGGCGCGATCGGAGGACGACATCCGGCGGCAGGCGATCATCGTGCTCTCGGACGGCGAGGACACCTCGAGCCTCCTCCCTACGAAGAAGTCCTCGACCTCGCCAAGCGGTCCGAGACGGCCATCTACACCATCGGCCTGCGTCCACCTCGATCGTCGGCCGCGCGTCGTTCAAGGAAGCGGAATACGTGTTGCGCACGCTGGCGTGGGAAACGGGCGGCCGCTCGTTTTTCCCGAGCCACGTCAACGAGCTGTCGAAGATCTACGACTCGATTTCCCAGGAGCTGTCGTCGCTGTACCCCCTCGCGTTATTCTTCGAAGAACCCGTTCGAGAAACGGCGCCTGGCGTCGGATCGTCGTCCGCGTCACCCGCCCGGGATTGGTCACGCGAACGCGGCAGGGGTATTTCGGCCCGTCGGGCCCGTGACGATGCGGTTTGTCCCGGTTCTGCTCTACGCCGCCGCCGCTGTCGCCTACGCCATCCATTTCACCTCGCGTGATTCCCGCGCCGGCCGGTTCGCCACGGCGATCCTGGAGCGGCGCCCTGCTCGCCCACACGTTCCTCATCGGCATGCAGACCATGCAGGCCGGTCACGCGCCGCTGGTCGGCACCACGGCGGCGGTTTCGGCGTTCGTGTGGCTGCTGGGGATCTTGTCCCTACCGTGGAACTCACCTCCGATGGAGCGGTCGATGGGAGTCTTCGTCGTCGGCGATGCTGGCCGCGCTGGCCGTCATTCCCGCTCTCTACCCCACTCTTGAGGACACGGCCGCCTCCTCCTCCAGAGTCCCCTGTTCACGATTCACATCATCTCGGTGCTGTTCGCGTATGCGAGCTTCGCGCTGGCATGTGTGCTCGGGGTGACCTACGTGCTGCTGTTCAAGGAAATCAAGGCCAAGCACCTGGGGTTCTTCTACGCGCGGCTGCCCTCGCTGCAGTCGCTCGACAGAGATGAACGGACGGGCCGTCACGGTGGGATGGCTGTTCCTGACCGTCGGCATCGCGGTTGGCGGCTTCTGGGCCACGCAAGTTGAGGGATCGTCGGATCCGCGCGCGCAGGCGATGACCGTCGTCGATCCCAAGATCCTCGTCGCCATCGTCAGCTGGGTCGTGTATGCGTTTGCCGTCTACGCTCGCCGCGCCCATCGGCTGGAGCGGACGGCGGGCCGCCTGGCTGTCGGCGATCGGCTTCATCATCGTGCTGCTCAACTTTCTGCCCGTCGGGGACTTCCTAACGAAGAGCGACAACTTCTGACGTGCGGCTTTTCGTTGAAGGAGTCAGCCACCGGACCGCACCGCTCGACGTGCGCGAGCGGGTGGACTTCGCACGCGCCGGCTTCCAGCCCGCGTTGTCGGCGCTCGCCGCGCGCAACGTGGTCCGCGAGATGGTGGTGGTCGACCTGCAACCGGGCTGAAATCTACGTCGCCGCCGACGGCGGATGCCGCGGCGGAGGCCATCGCGGCGTTTTTCACCCGATTACCACCAGGTCCCCCCGATGATCTGCGGCAGTATCTCTATGTCCGCCGCGGCGCCGAGGTGGCGCGCCACCTGTTCCGCGTGACGGCCGGCCTCGACTCGCTCGTGGTCGGCGAACCGCAAATCATGGGGCAGGTGAAGGCCGCCTACACGGCCGCGAGCGAAGAGCACTACACCGGCACGCTGCTGAATCGCTTGTTTCACACCGCCTTCACTGCCGGCAAGCGCGTGCGCTCGGAAACTGGCCTCGGTGAAGGGGCCGTCTCGGTCAGCTTCGCGGCGATCTCGCTCGCCAAGAAAATCTTCCGCGAGATGAAATCGCTGGAGGTCCTGATCCTCGGCGGCGGCGAGATGGCGAAGCTCACCGGCCAGCACTTGCGCGGGCAGCACGTTAAACAGATCGTGGTCGAGCCGCACCCGCACGACGGCCGAGGCGCTGGCCGTGGACATCGACGCCAGCGTGGTCGACTGGGAGGATCGCGAGCAGGCGCTCGCCTCGGCCGACATCGTCATCACCGCGACCGGCGCCCCGCACGCCATCCTGTCGCGGGCGCAGGTTGCGCAGGTCATGCGCACGCGCCGGGAGCGCCCGCTCTTCATCATCGACATCGCACTGCCGCGCGACGTCGAGGCCGACGCCGGCACCCTCGACCAGGTCTTCCTGTATAACATTGACGACCTCCAGGGGATCGTCCAGGAGAACCTGGCCAAGCGCACGGCGGAACTCGCGCAGGCTGAACACATCGTCGAGGAAGAAACCAGGCGCTTCACCGCGTGGATGCAGTCGCGAGAGATCATCCCGACGGTCGTCGCCCTGCGACAGCGCTTCGAAAACATCCGCCGCGCCGAGCTGGCGCGCTTGCAGCAGAAATTCTCGACCCTCCCCCCAGAGGCCCACGCGCAAATCGACAACATCACGCGGCTCATCGTCGAAAAGCTCCTGCTGACGCCGACCGAGCAGCTGAAAGCGGTCAGCGACGACGCCCTGGCGGCGAGTTATTCGGACGCGTTGAGCCGGCTGTTCAGCCTGGCCCCAGAGGACACGGTGGCCGAGGCGAACGACGAGGACCCGGCAGGCAAAGCGAGGACCCCCTGATGCAGGCCCTGCGGATCGGCACGCGCGGCAGCGCGCTGGCGCTCTGGCAGGCCAACACCGTCGCCGGAGAGCTGCGGACCCGCGGCGCCGAGGTCGAAATCGTCAGGATCACCACGCAGGGCGACCGACGTCAGGAAGCGCCGCTTGCCGAGGCGGGCGGCAAGGGCGTGTTCGTCAAGGAGATCGAAGACGCCCTGCTGCGCGAAGACATCGACGTCGCGGTCCACAGCTCGAAGGACATGGCCGCTCAGATGGCCGACGGGCTGGTGATCGGCGCCGTTCTCCCGCGTGAAGATCCGCGGGACGCGCTGGTGCTGCCTTCCCGTTCTCCGGTAGCGCAGGACTTTAGTCCTACTCTCCTCGGCGACACGCCCCGCATCGCCACCAGCAGCCCCCGCCGCGTCGCACAACTTCGCGGGCTGATTCCGGGTGCGCGCTTCGAGGCGATTCGCGGGAATGTCGATACCCGATTGCGCAAGCTCGACGCGGGAGAATCGGACGCGCTGGTTCTGGCGGCCGCCGGCCTGCGACGCCTGGGGCTCGGGCACCGGATCTCGTCGTACATTCCGGTCCAGCAGTGCATGCCGGCGCCCGGCCAGGGAATCGTGGCCGTTCAGGTGCGGCGCAGCGACGACCGGGCGTATTCTCTGGTGGCGGCAATGAACGATGCGACAGCCCGGTTGGCGCTCGCGGCGGAACAGGCGGTGGTAACGGCCCTCGGCGGAGGATGCCAGCTGCCACTCGGCGTTTTCGCGGAGCTCCGTGACTCCGAGTTCGTCGTGCGGGCCGTCGCGGCCTCACTCGACGGCCGACGCGCCATCGCCGGCGAAGGAGAGACTCGCGGCCGCCCACCCTCGCGCACGCAGCGGCGATCGGCAGCCGGCTGGCGCAAGATCTCATCGCGCGGGGCGCCCGCACGATCCTGGAATCATGAACAAACCCTGTGTCTATATCGTCGGCGCCGGCCCCGGTGATCCATCCCTCATCAGCGTCCGAGGCCGCCGGTATCTGGAGCGTGCGGATGTGGTCGTCCACGATCATCGAGTCTCCGCGGCGACGTTGCGGCTCTCGCGGCCCGATGCGGAAAAGATCGACGTCGGCCCGGCGGCGCCGCGCACGCTCGACCAGGAAGCGATCAGCATTCTGCTGGCCGAAAAAGTGCGCGAAGGCAAGTCCGTCGTACGCCTGAAGCTCGGCGATCCCTTCGTGTTCGACAGCGGCGGAAAGGAAGCGCTGCTGCTGCACGAACAGGGCATCGCCTATGACATCGTGCCCGGTATTCCCACGGTCATCGCCGGCATGGCCTACGCCGGCATTCCCGTGACCTATCCGGGTGCTGGTGACGTCGTCACGCTCATCCGCGGGAACGAGGGAGAGACGGACGCGGCCCCGGACGTCGATTGGGCGCGCCTCGCAGGCATGGGGGGACCATCGCGTGCTACGCGGGCCCGAGGCAGATCGCCACTATTGCGGGCGCGTTGGTGGCGCACGGCCGTTCCGCGGAGGAATCGAGCGCACTCGTGTATCGGGCGACGACAGCCGCGCAAAGAACAATCACCGGCCCACTGGGCAACATTGCGTCGCAAGCGCTGGAAGGAGAGCCGGCGCTGCTGGTCGTCGGAGCGGTGGTCGGTCTTCGGGAGCACCTGCGCTGGTTCGACAATCGTCCACTCTTCGGCCGCCGGATCGTCGTGACCCGATCGCGCGAGCAAGGGGAAGACCTCATCGAGATGCTCGAAGCACGCGGCGCCGAGGCGATCGCGGCGCCCATGATCCGCATCGAGCCACCGCAGGACATCGCCGCGCTCGCGGACGCCTGCGCCACGGCGGGCTCCTTCGACTGGATCGTTTTCACGAGCGCCAATGCCGTGGATAGCTTCATGTCGAAGCTGCTCGAGACGGGAGACGTGCGCGATTTGAAAGGCGTACGCCTCTGTGCCGTCGGGCCCTCGACGGCCTCGAGGATCCAGCGATTCGGTGTGCGCGTGGACGCGGTGCCGGCGGAGCATCATGCCGAAGGCGTCCTGCAGGCGCTGGCCGCGGCGGGCGCAATCAAAGGCAAGCGGTTCTTACTGCCGCGTTCCGACATCGCGCGTGAAGTGCTGGGGGACGAACTGCGCCGCGCCGGAGGGCAGGTCACCGAAGTCGTGGCCTATCGCACTACAACGGCACCGCTGGAGCGGGACAGCGATCACGACATCTACCGAATGCTGCTCGACCGGCAGATCGACGCCGTCACGTTCACGAGCGCGTCGACGGTCAGGAACTTCGTCCAGATTTACGGCGAGGACCAGGCGGTCGACCTGCTGAGCACGACGGCGGTGGCCTGTATCGGGCCGGTCACGGCCGAAGCGGCGCAACAACTCGGCATCCAGACGGCCGTTCTACCGGAGCGCTACACCGTGCCCGACCTGGTTGACGCACTCGTCGAGTACTTCCGCGGGAAAGGGCGACACTCAGTGATGGCGACGACGACCCGGGGCCTCGACCTGCTACGCCGCCCGAGACGGCTGCGACGCTCCGCCCGATGCGTGGCCTGGTACGCGAGACACGGCTCTCGGCGGAGAGCTTCATCTATCCCCTCTTCGTGGCGCCCGGAGCAAACCTCCGCAAGGAAATCGGTTCCATGCCGGGTGTCTTCAACCTGTCGGTAGACGAGGCCGTCAAGGAGGCAGCCGCCGCGAAGGCCGACGGCGTTCCCGCGGTTCTGTTGTTCGGGCTGCCGGAAACGAAGGACGCCACAGGCACCTCGTCCTGGGATCCCGAAGGTCCGGTTCATTGCGCCGTTCGCGCCATCAAGCGTGCGGTGCCCGGGATGGTCGTGATGACCGACGTGTGCCTGTGCGAGTACACCTCCCACGGCCATTGCGGTGTCGTCGTCGAAGACGACGTCGCGAACGACGTGACGGTGGACCTCCTGGTGCGCGCCGCGCTCTCGCACGCGGCCGCCGGCGCCGATGTGGTCGCCCCCTCTGACATGATGGATGGGCGGGTCGGCGCGATCCGCTCGGCCCTGGACGACAACGGGTTCCACCACGTGGCGATCATGGCCTACGCGGCCAAGTATTCGTCGGCGTTCTACGGTCCCTTCCGCGAAGCCGCGGACTCGACGCCGGCTTTCGGCGATCGCCGCTCGCACCAGATGGACCCGGCGAACGTCGAAGAGGCGCTGCGCGAGGTGGAGCTGGATCTCGAGGAAGGGGCCGACATCGTCATGGTGAAGCCGGCCATGCCCTACCTCGACGTGATCTGGCGGGTAAAGTCCACGTTCGCCGTACCGACTGCGGCGTATCACGTCAGCGGTGAGTACGCGATGCTGAAGGCGGCGGCCCGCAACGGCTGGATCGACGAGCCGCGCGCGATGATGGAGGCGCTGACCTCGATCAAGCGCGCTGGTGCTGACATCATCGTGACTTATTACGCCCGCGAGGCTGCGCGCGCGCTGCGCGCTTAACTCGCGCGCTTCGCGCGCTCGGGGTTCAGGGTTCAGAGTTCTCTCGCGTCGCTCGAGGTTCAGGGTTCAGTTCCGGGTTCAGGGCTGCTGAGGTGAAATGATTTTCCCAGCCAGTGCCTTCGTCGGCTTTCCGTTGTCAATCACCGCCACACCGTTGATGAAGACGTACGGAATACCGCTGGGGTACTGGTGCGGCTCGGTGAACGTGGCGTGGTCGGCGATGGAGTCGTCGAAGAGGACGAGGTCGGCCCACTGACCGGGACGCACGAAGCCACGATCCTTGAGGCGCATGATCTGCGCGGGAAGACCGGTCATCGAGCGGATCGCGAACGGCAGGCTGATCACTTTTCGATCCAGGGCGTAGCGACGGATCTTCCGCGGCATGGTCCCATAGAAGCGCGCGTGCGGCACGCCCTCGCCGAAGGTGGCGGAGCCGCCGTCGGTGCAGGTGGCGGTGAAGTCCTGCTGCATGATGTGTTCGATGTCGACCTCTGCCAGCGAGTAGCCGCGCATGCGCGCACCACCGGGACGATCGTTGCCGTTCATCTGGATCCAGAGCGCGGCATCGACCGGTGACAGATTGCGGTCCTTCGCGATCCACTCGAGGCTCTTCTCGACGTACTTCTTGTCCGGAAAATCGTAGACGACTACGCGTGACGGTCCGCCACGGCGCGTGATTTCGTGTTCGATGTCGCGACGGACCTTCGCTCCCTCCGCGGGATCGTTGAGGCGAGCTTGAAGCTGTTTCTTCCCATCCGCCGCGCTGCCGCGGCCGCCACCGCCTCCCTCACCAAGCTGGCCGCCGACCTGCGTGCCGGGAGGCGAAAGCGCCCAGCGCGGAATCAAGACGGTGGAACCATCACTGCCTGACGTGTCGTAGGGATACTGGTCCGCGTAGACCTCGATCCCCTGCGCTCGCGCCTCGTGAATCAGGCGCGTTGCGGCGTGGCTCGAGCCCCAGAAGTCGGCCCCCTTCGCTTTCAGGTGAGAAGCGACCACCGGCACGCCCGTTTCGCGGCCGATCGCGATCGTCTCTTTCACCGCGTCCAGCAGATCCACGAACGGCGTCGGATCGGACGCCACGTGCCACATCGGATCGCGACCTTCGCTGCGCTCGTGGCTGATGTAGAACCCGCCATAGGGCTTCACGGAACGCGTCAGTTCAATCACTTCGCGCGGTTCGCTGAACCGGCCCGGCACGTACTCGAGACCGGTGCTCAATCCGTAGGCGCCGTCTTTCATCCCTTCGGCGACCAACGCCTGCATCGCCTTGATATCCGTCTCGGTGGCCACCTGGTTGGACCGAGGCCCCATCACCCGGTTGCGCACCGCGCCGTGGCCGACCATCAGCGCGGCATTCGCGCCCAGCCCCCCCTTCTCGTAGCGCCCCTTCTGATCGCGAATCGGCAACGGCGAGCGCCCGTCCTGGTTGACGACGACCAGCGTGATGCCCTGCGCAACGACGTTGATCATGCGATCGGCGCTGCCCAGCCCGTCGTCCGCATGCGAGTGGATGTCGATGAACCCCGGCGCGAGATACTTCCCGCGCGCATCGACCGTTTTCGCCGCGGTGGCATTGCCCAGCTCGCCGACCTGCACAATGCGGCCGTCCTTGACGCCAACATCGGCGATGAACCAGGGGTTGCCCGTGCCGTCGAACACCTTCGCCTGCCGGATAAGAAGGTCGAAGGCAGGATTCTGGGCGTGCATCCGCCCGGTGGAGACGGCGAGGAGGACCGTCAGAAACACGAGCGCGAAGGGACGAATCATGGGCGAATTGTAGCGGAGGATCGCCGCGAGTTATCTTTCCTTACTTATGGCGATTCGGAAGCGTTCGCGGTACACCACGTCGGAAAAATTGTTTGCGTCGGCATCGAGGATCCTTCCCGGCGGTGTCAACAGTCCGGTGCGGGCGTTTCGAGCGGTGGGCGGCTCGCCGATATTCATCGCGCGGGGACGTGGGGCGCACATCGAGGACGAAGACGGCCATCAGTACATCGACTACGTGATGTCGTGGGGACCGCTGATTCACGGCCACGCACCCAAGGGATTGCTGAAAGCCCTCAGGACTGCAGCCGCGCGGGGAACGAGCTTCGGAGCACCGACCGAACTCGAAACCCGGTTAGCGCAACGCGTCGCCATGCTCATGCCGTCGATCGAGCGTCTCCGCTTCGTCAGCTCGGGCACCGAGGCGACGATGAGCGCCGTGCGGGTGGCGCGCGCCGCGACGAAACGCGACCGGATCATCAAGTTCGAAGGCTGCTATCACGGCCACGCCGACCAGTTCCTCGTGCAGGCGGGTTCGGGTGCGCTGACGCTTGGCGTGCCGACCAGTCCCGGGGTCGCGGCGGCGGCCGCCGCCGACACATTGCTCGCTCGCTACAACGACCTGGCTTCGGTGGAGACGGTCGCTGCCGAACACCGCGGAAAGATTGCCGCGATCATCGTCGAACCGATCGCCGGCAACATGGGGCTGGTGCCGCCGGCCGAGGGCTTCCTCCAGGGATTGCGAACGGTGTGCGACCGCGAGGGCATCGTCCTGATCTTTGACGAAGTCATCTCTGGCTTCCGCGCCGCGACGGGCGGCGCGCAACAGGTCTTTGGCATCCGGCCGGACCTGACGTGCCTCGGGAAGATCATCGGCGGTGGACTGCCGGTCGGCGCGTACGGCGGCCGGGCCGCGCTGATGGATCTTGTGTCGCCATCAGGCAGCGTCTATCAAGCGGGAACGCTCTCGGGGAATCCGCTCGCGATGACGGCAGGGCTGTGGGCGCTGGAGAACCTGTCAGCGCGACTCTACAAGCACGTGGCAAGACTCGGCGGGATACTCACCGCCGGTCTCGCCGACGCCGCGCGCGCCGCGGGAGTGCCGCTGCAGATCAACGCGTTCGGATCGCTCCTGACGCCGTTCTTCACCGACCAGCCGGTCCGAGACTACCGGTCGGCCCTGACGTCTGACACCGCACGATACGGAGCATTCTTCCGCGAGATGCTCGGTCGCGGCGTCTACATCCCGCCCGCGCAGTTCGAAGCGTGGTTCATCTCAGGCGCCCACACAGAGCGGGACGTGGCCAACACGATCAAGGCGCGCGCTCCGCTTGGCAATCGAAGGCCTAATCTGAAGTAAGGACCAATTCAGCATTGCATTCGCCGATTAGCATTCAGCATTGACTCATCTCACGTCCGGCGGAGTATCGAGCCGGACTCGAAGGATCGTGCCCGGGGGGAGAGTCACGTCCTTGCCCGGCGTGGCCGCAATCGTGCCCCCGCCGCCGATCAGCACGCCGATCAGGGCGCCCTTCACGCCGCCGAGGATCCCACCGATCACGCCTCCAATGGCGCTGCCGGCGCCGATCCGCCCGACTTCCCCCTTCATCCCTTCGCTCTGGATCGTGTCGGTGACGGTGCCGCGCATCGGGTAGGTCCGCCCGCGAACGCTCACCTGGTCGAACGACACCGTCATTTCTCCGCGGCGGTCCGTTCGGGTCGCCTTGTTGACCGTTCGCACCACACCGCGCAGAACGGATCCCGCGGGGATCAACACTTCGTTGCCGCGATACAGGTCAACTACCGTTGTGGCTTCGAAGCGATCCTCGACCTGCGCTGTCTCGGACGACAGTTGCGTCTGCAGCCGCGCGTCGATCTCAGTGCCGGTCGGAATCACTGACGTGGACTCGGTCCGCCGATCGTCGGGGCGGGGCGGCGGAGGCGCCGTCGTCTCTTTCCAGGCGCCCTGGCGAACCGGCTCGTCGCCGCGGGCCCTTTGCCGGAGCGCCTGGAGGCGATCGCGCACGTCGGTGTATTCCGCGCGCGAGACACTGCCTTCCTTCCGCAGCCGAACCTTGAGGTAGATCACTTCTTCGCGGAGGTCGTCGAGGTCGTTCTGCATCCGCACGCCGGCGTCGGTGTTGCCGGCCCGGAAACGATTCACTTCAGAAGATGCCTGGTACACCTCATCCTGCAGCCGCTGGATGTCGGCCGCCGTGACCGACTGGGCCTGGACCGCGGCGGGCGCCAGCACCAGGGTTATCAACGCTAGGACAAAATTTTTCATGTCTACCTTTCTGTAGCTCATCCTACAGGGAATAGGACGGTCAAAGGGGCCGCGCGGTCGCACCTGTTATCATCAAATGTATCCATGGCAGTGGTAAGGCTCCACAGAACGGTCGGGGTCCGCGTGGGCCCGGTCCAGGTTGGCGGCGGCGCGCCTGTCGTCGTCCAATCGATGACGATGACCGACACGGCCGACGCGGCCGGCACCGCGCAGCAGTGCATAGAGCTGGCCGAAGCCGGTTCCGAAATGGTCCGCGTCACGGTAAATCTGCCGGAAGCGGCCCAGGCGGTTCCGGAAATCAAGCAGCGAATGCTGGATGCGGGCGTCACCGCCCCGCTGATCGGAGATTTCCACTACAACGGTCACCTGCTCCTCACGCGATATCCCGACTGTGCGCGGGCTCTCGATAAGTATCGGATCAACCCGGGCAACGTCGGCACCGGCCGCCGCCGCGACGAACAATTCTCGACCATCTGCAAGGTTGCGCAGGACCACAACAAGCCGGTCCGCATCGGCGTCAACGGCGGCTCGCTCAACCAGGAGCTGGTCGTCCAGAAGATGCAGGAGAATACCGACCGCAACCTCGGCAGGACCTCCGAAGACATCATCAACGAGTGCATGGTGCTCTCGGCGGTCCAGTCCACGGAGTTGGCGCTCGAATCAGGCCTGCGAAAAGACCAGATCATCATCTCCTGCAAGACCTCGCGGCCGCGCGACCTCATCTCGGTCTATCGGGAGCTGGCGCGGCAAACCGACCAGCCCCTGCACCTCGGTCTCACCGAGGCCGGCATGGGCGCGAAAGGGCTGGTGTGGTCGGCCTCCGCGATGGGCATCCTGCTCAACGAGGGCATCGGCGACACCATCCGCATGTCGTTGACGCCGCGCCCCGGCGGCGATCGCCGCGATGAAGTTTACGCCGCGTGCGAACTGCTCCAGGCCCTCGGCCTGCGCTCGTTCTCCCCGAGCGTGACGGCCTGCCCGGGCTGCGGCCGCACGACCAGCAGCACGTTCCAGCAGCTCGCCGAACGCACGCAAGAGTACATCCGCGAGCGGATGCCCGAGTGGAAGGCATCGCGCGAAGGGGTGGAGACGATGACGCTGGCGGTCATGGGGTGCGTCGTGAACGGCCCCGGCGAGAGCAAGGCCGCCAACATCGGGATCAGCCTGCCGGGCACGGGTGAAGCCCCGAACTGCCCCGTGTTCATCGACGGCGAGCACTACACGACGCTGCGCGGCACGTATGAAGAGCTCGCCGCCGAGTTCAAGGCGCTAGTCGACGGCTACGTCGAGAACAAGTACCCGCTTCGCAGCCGGGTCTAAAGACCCGGCCTACAGTCTCGCGAGTCTTTCCTGAATCACCACTTGATCTGCCGGCGGGTGCTGCCCCTCGAGGAATGACTCGAGCTTGAACGGGGCGTTTTCGCGCACGACCGTCAGTTCGAACAACGCCGTCGTCGTCGGCGCCGGTGTTCCTGGCGGAAGGAATGCGCGGGCCGCTTCGATGAAAACCATCGTGCCCAGGGGACGGAGCGCGGCGCCGCCGTAGATGCCGCCGACCCGCGAGTTGAAGGCGCGCGTGATCTCGGCGCCGAACTTGGCGAGCGCTTCAACCGCTCCTTCCGGATCGTCCCACTGGCGGGCGCGGAATGCCGCCATCTGGAGCCCCGCCGAACGCGCCGCCGAGATGATGCCCGCCTCCATTCGCAGCAGGCTCTCGAGCTTGCCGGCGTTCGCGTCGTTGGTCGCGGTGGATCTGACGATGGACAGCTCGGTTGGCTTGTAGAAGCCGGCCAACGAGTTGCGACCCGCCGCTGTCAAACGATCGTGGCTCCGCTGCAGCGCTTGTGTCAGTCGAAGGCCGGCCACCGGATGATTGATCATCGCCTTGCGCGTCCCCGCACTCTCGATGTCCCATTCGTCCCGTACCGGAGGAATCGAGGCGTACACGAGCAGCGGCGCGGCGGAGCCGACCGTCTCGAAGGCCTCGAGGTCCGCGAAGGCATAGAACGGGATGATCTCCTTCAGCTTCGCCTGGATGCGCTCGGCCATCTCCTTGTAGGCCGACGACTTCTTGTCGGCGGGCGCATCGAGCCAGGCGCCGGCCACCGATGCGGGCGTCGCCAGTTCGAGCGATACCAGGGTGTTGCCAAAGTTCTCGGTACCGTTGAACTCGAGCTGGTCGATCTGCTTGTCGAGATCGGCAATCCAGGTGCTCGGCGACGAATCGGCGCCGAACGAAGACGCAAAGTAGGTCTGCAGGTACGGCAACACCTGTGCGCGCAGGTCGGAGCTCCGCATGTGCCTGACGGCCTGCCGGAAGCCGTACGAATAGCCGATCGATTCAGCGGAACGCACACGCACGCCGGTTCCCGGTCTCACCGGGATCGTGGCGCGCACCGCGAGCCGACTGTTGCGACGGTTCTTTTCCGTCACGAGATCCGAGGCCGCCAGGTCGTACGCGAGGAGTCTGCCGTCATCTTCGACCGCCGTGACACTCGCCAGGGCGGTGTTGAGGGTATCGGTGATCTTCGTCGAGCGCGGCAGATTGAGCTCGACGTGCTCGGTCCGCTTGATGGCGTGGGTGAGCGACGCCGCCCGCAGCGTCACGGCCGGATGACGTTCGACCAGGATGCGATTGAAATTACCGTCCATGGCCTCATCGAGCAACACACCGGCCGTGGCATCGGCGAGGTCGAACTCGGCATCGAGGAGGGCGGACTTCGTCGTGGACTGCTCGTACGTCGAGGTGAAGCTGAAGGCGTACTTGTGCGTCAGCGCCTTCAACGCTTGCTGATAGAAGTCGTTGCGCTTGGCGAGAATGTCGACCACCGCCTCGCGGATCTCCTGTAAGGCCGCGAAGTTGATGCGTCGGCCCAGGAACTCCGAGAGCTTCGCTTTCAACCACCCGTCGACGTTATCGAACTCCGCCGCGGTAATGCCCTTCCGAATCGCCTCGAGGCCCAATCGCTGTTCCAGTTGCGTCTGGAGGTTCTCCAGGGTCTTGGCGTGACGGGCGGGATCGAGGAGCTTCGCGGTCGTCTCGGCTACCCCCTGGAGGCGGCGGAACGCGTCGGCGTCGGAGACGACACTGAGGATGCCGTTGATCGCCGCGGCTTCGAGCCAGCGCCCAATGGGCTTCTGGAAAAAATCGACGGACGCAATCTGCTTCTCAATGATCTTCCGGAATGTCTCGGGCGCGTCCTTGTTGATGGCGTCGAGCACCTGCCGCAGCTCCGCGAGGTCGGCCTTCCCTGCGGCCTTCTCTTCGACCAGTTTCCAGACGGTGCTCGACACGCGTTCCGGCAGCTTGTCCCATTCCGCGAAGAGTCCGAGAAGCTTCGCGCGAGCGTCGTCAAAGGCCTGCTTGGGATCGACGCCGGTGATCTTCTGCAGAAGATCGAGTCCGTAGTCGGCGCCGAGTTCAGCAAGTTTCTCGGGCAGCGGCTGGTCGGACCCCAACCAGTTCTCGATCGCGTGCAGGTCGTCGATCAGCTGCGTCGGATGAAGGTCGAAGACCGCCATGACGAAGTCGTCCACGGTGGCCGGCGCATTCGGAAGCTGCCCCTGGGCGGAGGCGGCGGCGTTGAACGCGAAGTTCATCCCACGCTTCGACTGCTTGAAGATGCGCATGCGCAGCCGCTTCTGGGCCGAGTCGAGCGATTCGCGGCTGACGATCACGGCGTACTTGCCCGCGGCTTCGAATCCGAGCAGCGCGTTGGTGCGAAGCTGGAGGCGCAGGCCGATATCCTGCTTGAGGCCTCCGATCTTCGTCTGACGCGCCCAGTTGAAGTCGTAGCCGAACTCCGCACCGAGCTTCAGACCGATCGCCCCATCCACCTCGGCGATCACCCAGGTGCCGGGTTGGAGGTCGTCGATGCTGTCGATCTGGCGCGGCAGGACCCAGGAATGCACGACGTCGGCGACCGCGGTGCGCGCACCGGTCGTCGGCGGCAGCCGCCGGATCACCGCGTAGACGCCTTCCCTGCGCGCGTCCACGCCGAAGGTCGCCTTGCCGCCGAAGCCCAGGGCCATCGCGCCTTTTGCCGACGCCTTCAGGTCGTAGCCCCACTGCATGAGCAGAAACATGTCGCCGTTGGGGGATCCGAACTGGATCGACCGTTCGAGCGAATCCTCGAAAGGCAACGACTTCAGGATGCTGGCGCCATCGCGGAACACGCCGAGGCCGGCGAAGACATTCGCGCTGCCGCCGAAGGTGACCTTCGCGTCGGCGCTGCCGAATTCAATCGGCTTCTTCGCTTGCGCGCTGAGCGTGAACTCACCGAGAGGGAGAGGACCGTCGGGAAACGGCGTGTCCTGCGCGAGCGCCAATCCCACCGCGGCGTTCTTGGCGTGCGGCAGCTCGATGCCGATCGCACCGCCACCGCCAGGCACGACAAACTTCTTGTTGAAGCCGAGAGTGGTGCTGCCGCCGGCCGTCGCAATCACGTTGCCCATGGGGACCTCCGCAATGCTGAATTCTGAATGCTGAATTCTGAATGGCTAAGGCGTGATTGAAGCACGGATCAATGCACACTGATCACGGCTTATTGATCATTGAATGTTGGAATCGGTGGATGCGGCGGGACCACACAATCAGCAACGCGACACCGCAGATCATCAGCCCGATCGACAGTCCCCACCACAATCCGAGCACTCCCATCCCCAGCACGAACGCCAACCAATAGCCGAGCGGTAAACCGATGAACCAGTGTCCGGCGAGGTTCCACAACATAGGGGAACGTGTGTCACCCAGCCCTCGTAACGCGCCCGTCGCCACGCCCTGTACTCCGTCGAACAACTGGAAGACTGCCGCAACAAACAGCAACGTCACGCCGACCTCGAGCACGCCGACATCGTTGGTGAACGCCCGCAGCAACGCGCGCGGCATCGCCAGAAAGACGAGCGCGGCGGTCGTCATAAAAACGACGCCGAAGAGCAGCGCCGTCCAGCCGGCGCGCGACGCACCGGCTGCATCGCCACGGCCGACGGCATGCCCGACTCGAACCGCGCCCGCCGATGCCACGCCGAGCGGCACCATGAAGGTCATCGCCGCATAGTTCAGTGCGATCTGGTGCGCGGCGAGGGACGCCGCGGGCAGTCGTCCCGCGAGCGCGGTGGCCGCCGCAAAGACTCCGACTTCGAGCGTGACTTGCGCGGAGGCCGGCAGCCCCAGGGCGAGCAGCCGCTTGAACCACGCCCACTCGACCTTTCTCGAATCCCAGACGCTGCGCTCGCGATACACGATGGTTGCGAGCAACACGGCCATCATGACCACCCGCGAGAAGACGGTCGCCCATGCGGCGCCCGTCACGCCCAGCTCCGGGAATCCGAGCTTGCCGAAAATCAGGACCCAGTTACAGAACACGTTCACCACGTTGGCGAGCACCAGGGCAAACATCACCGGACGCACGACACCCATGCCCTGCAGATATCGCCTGAATGCCGAATAGAGCAGCAGCGGAACGACACTCCAGGCCAGCGTCTCGAGGTAGGGGCGGGTCAACACGAGAACGCTCGGTGTCAGCCCCCACGCGTCGAGCGCGCTGCTCATCCAATAGAGGATCGCCGATCATCGGCATGCTCAAGACCAACGCCAGCACGACGCCATGGAAGAGCCACCGATGGCAATCGTCCACGCGTCCGGCGCCGTAGGCATGAGACACGAGCGTGTCGAGACCAAGCATCAGGCCCATCGCGAAGATGCAGACACCCATGAAGAGCGACGTTCCCACGCCGACAGCGCCGATCGCCTCCGGGCTGATGCGTCCCACCATCAACGCATCCACCATCCCCATCGTCATCCACCCCATCTCGGCGAGGACGACCGGCACCGCGAGGTGAAACATCGGACGGAATTCTTGTTGGAGGCTGCGGAAGGAAGGAAGCATCAGGAGTTCTTCATTCTATTGGGCAGTGGGGTGTCTTGGGGGGCTTGGTCAAGGGAAAAGGGAAAGGGAAAAGGGAAGGAAGGGGAAAGGGGAAGGGAAAAGGCGATGTATGCTGCGACGGCTATGGGAATGATCACGTTGTTGTTGGTTCTGGTGACCACGCAGCAGGCGGAGCGGAAGCCGGAGGCCACCTCTCTACTCGGTAAGCCGCTCTACGCGGCGGAGCAGCCGGCGGAGGCGCGGGCGAAGCTCGAAGAGAACCTGGCGGCGGCGAAAAAGGAGTTCGACAAGGATCCGGCAAATGCCGACGCGGCGATCTGGGTGGGCCGGCGGACGGCGTATCTCGGGCGCTTCCGCGATGCGATCGACGTCTATTCGGCAGCGATCGCCAGGCATCCCTCGGAACCGCGGCTCCTGCGCCACCGCGGCCATCGTTACGTCAGCGTTCGGGAGTTCGACAAGGCGATTGCCGATCTGTCGAAGGCGGCCTCCCTGGTCGCCAACCGGCCGGACGAAGTCGAACCCGACGGTCAGCCAAACTCACGCGGCATCCCGACCAGCACGCTGAAGACCAACATCTATTACCACCTGGGCCTGGCGCATTACCTCAAAGGTGACTTCGCCAAGGCGGCGGACGCCTATGGGCATTGCATGGAGCACTCGAAGAACGCCGACATGCAGGTCGCTACGGCGCACTGGCAATACATGACGCTGCGGCGACTGAGTCGAGACGACGCGGCGAGAAAAGTGCTCGCGCCGATCTCGGCGTCCATGGAGGTCTTCGAGAACGGCTCGTACCACAAGCTGTTGCTGATGTACAAGGGCGAGACCACTCCAGAGGCGCTGATGGAGACGGTCAAGAAAGGCGGACTCGACGGCGCAACCATCGGGTACGGCGTCGCCAACTGGCACTTCTACAACGGGCGCAAAGACCAGGCGCGCCAGATCCTTCAGCAGATCGTCGACGCGAACGCGACGCAGTGGGCGTCGTTCGGTTACGTCGCGTCGGAGGCGGAGCTGGCGAGGATGCGGTGAAGGATCACCGCGCCGGGCGGCGGCGGGCGTTCCAGCCTTCAACGATCGCGACGAAGTTCCTTCAGCGGATCCCTGCGACGCTTCGTCCACCTGCAGCCGCAACACGACGTCGTTATTGAGCCAGACGCCGGCGTTCTTCTTCACGATCAACATCGCGGCGGACTGCATGCCGCGGGTGTCGCCACCGGCCGCCTGGCCGGCGTCGAGCGCGGCCATCAACCGCAAAGACAGGTGGCCGGGGGTCTTCTCGAAGGCTTCGACCATACCGTTGACCACCGCTTCGCCCGCGAGGATGTTGCCCTGCGCGGTGCAGAACTTCCCGCCTTTGTGCCCGGCCCACTTCGAGGCCTCGGGGCCGGTAAACGCCGCGTAGTTCCCCTTGGCATCCATCACCGCGAACTGGCGGCCGGCTTTCGGCCATTTCTGCCCGCGATAGCCGGGATCCGGATCGCTATCCCACACGGCCTTGAGGATCGCGTCGGGCGTCATGCCGGCACGCAAGAGCGCCAGCGCCTTCGGACCGTAGCTCACGTCCACGATCGCCTGGGTGGCGACGATGCCGGTGTCGGCCTCGGCCCACAGCACGCCATTGCCGACCGAGAAGACCCGCGACTGCACGGCCCCGCCGACCTCACCCGTGTCAGGGTCGTAGCCGAGAATCGAGAACGTTGCGACGGGATCGGGAAGTTGCGCGGAAACCGGGAGGGAAACGCTGGCGGCGAGAATCGCCGCCACGAGAGCTAGTCCATGCCGTAGCCTTGTCAAGCGCGAACCTACCGCCAGGGCATCAACCGTTCGATCCACTCGACGCGGGTCAGGTCGTTGTAGATGACGGTGACCATCAGCGTCACCAGCAGGACGAAGCCGGCGAGCAGCATCTTCTCTTTGACCTTCATCGAGAAGTCGCGCCGCGACAAGCCTTCGAGCGCGAGGATCGCGATGTGGCCGCCGTCGAGCACCGGCACCGGCATCAGGTTCAGCAACCCGAGGTTGAGGCTGATCATCGCCAGGAGCGTGAAGAGGGGAATCCAGCCGGGAGCGCGGGCCGCGCTGCCCGAGAGGTCGGCGATCCCAATCGGGCCCATCAGCTGCTTGACCGGCGTCTCGCCGACAAACAGCCCGCCCAGCGTCTTGATGATCATCGTGGTCCAGTCCCAGTTCTGCCTGGCACTGAGCTTGACCGCTTCCACGAACGTCGGGTTCACCGGACGCAGCTCGAACTCGCTCAATCGAGCGCCGACGCGCGCGTACTCGCCGTTCTTGCGCGGAGTGACGGTGATTTGCTGGACGCTGTCGCCGCGCTTGATGTCGAGCACGAGCGGCTGGCCGTCGTGCGCACGGAACGCCTGGGTGAGCTGTTCGTAGCTGACGTCCCTCTGTCCGCCGGCCGCCATGACGACGTCGCCAACCTGGAGACCGGCTTCAGCAGCAGGCTCACCCGGGTTGATGACCAGGACCTCGGGGTGCGTCATCGGCTCGACGCCGATGTAGCCGATCTCGTACTTCCCCACCCCCTTGGGCGTGACGTGCAGCGTCATGGGCTGCTCGTCGCGCACGAGCAGAACCGGCACGGTGCGATCCGCTTTCGTGGCGACGATGAGTGGGAATTTTTCCCAGTTCTGGACTTCTTCCCCACCGATGGAAATGATGCGGTCCCCCGGCTTGATGCCGGCGGCGGCGCCTGCCGAGTCCGCCTTCACCCGGCCCACGACGACCGGCTCCTGTTCGAACTTCGGAAGCTGCGCGCCCTGGTAGAGCACGAACGTCATGACCACCAGCGCCAGCGCGAGGTTCATGACGGGCCCCATGACCAGGACCTGGAACCGCTGCCACTTCGTCTTGGAGAGGAATTCGTCGGCCGCGCCGGTGCGGGAATCTTCGGGGTTTTCCCCCGCCATTTTCACGTAGCCGCCGAGCGGGATGATGCTGATGCAGTACTCGGTGTCTCCCCGCTTGAACGTCAGCAGCTTGGGACCAAATCCGAGCGAAAACGTCAAAACGCGCACGCCGATGCGCCTGGCCATGAGGAAATGGCCGAGTTCATGTACGAATATCAGTACGCCAAGTACAAAAATGAAAGAGAGCAGCGTGGTCAAAGGAGCTACCTTAACGCGGTTAGGGGTTTAGACGTTTGATTTTACCCTGCGGGACTCGTCCTCGGTAAACTCTCGAGCCCAGCCGTCGATAGCACGAACGTCGCCAAGATTTTGGACCGGTTTGGCGCCTTCGCGTTCGTACGTGTCCATGGCGCGGCCAATCAACTCGCCGATCGCCGGAAACCCAATTCTCCCATCGAGAAACGCCGCCACCGCAACCTCATTGGCGGCGTTCAGCACGATCGGCAGCCCGGGATCTCCGCCCAGGGCCCGAAACGCCAGGGCCAGGCACGGGAACCGGTCGGTGTCGGGAGGTTCGAAATCGAGCCGGCCGGCCTTCGTCAGGTCGAGCCGGGGCACGGCCGCCGTCCACCGATCCGGATACGAGAAGGCGTACTGGATCGGCAACCGCATGTCGGTCACCCCCAGCTGCGCGATCATCGAGCCGTCCACCAGCTCCACGAGCGAGTGCACGACCGACTGCGGATGAACGACCACGTCGATTTCACCCGGCCCCACGTCGAAGAGCCAACGCGCCTCGATCACCTCGAGGCCCTTGTTCATCAAGGTGGCGGAATCGATGGTGATCTTCGGTCCCATCTTCCACGTCGGATGCTTCAATGCCGCGTCGGGCGTCACCGATGCGAGATCGCGCGCGCCGTATCCGCGAAAGGGACCGCCAGAGGCCGTCAATATCAGGCGCCGCACTTCCTCGCGACGGCGTCCGTGCAGGCACTGGTGAATCGCGTTGTGCTCGCTGTCGACGGGAAGCACGGCGACCCCGCGTGCGCGCGCGGCCGCCATGACGAGCGCACCGGCCATGACGAGAATTTCCTTGTTGGCAATCGCGATCGTCTTGCCTGCCTCGATGGCCGCCAACACCGCGTCGAGGGCCGCGGTGCCAGCCGACGCGAACAGCACCACGTCGGCGTCGGGATGCGTGGCGACCGCGATGAGGCCCTCTGTCCCGGCTGCGGCTTGCACGCCCATCATCCCCCGCCGCCGCAGTTCGCTCTGCGCCTCCTCCAGCGCGTTGGGGGTCGACATCGCGATCATCCGAACGCCGTGCAGGTGGGTTTGCTCCGCCAGGCGTACGGCATTCTCGCCGGCCGCGAGCGCGACGACGCGCAGTCGGTCCGGGTGAGCGGCGACGACCGCCAGCGCGCTCTGGCCGATCGATCCCGTGGAGCCGACGATCGCGACATGCTTGGGCATCAGAACCGCAGGAACTTGATGAACGCGTAGTAGACGGGTGCGGCGAACAGCCAGCTATCGATGCGATCGAGCACGCCGCCGTGGCCGGGAATGATGTTCGACGAGTCTTTCACGCCGGCGCTTCGCTTGAGCAGCGACTCGAACAAGTCACCCACGATGCCCAGTGCGGCGATCGCCGCACTCACCAACCCGAGGAGGAGCGCGTCGGCGTCAGGAAAAATCCAGCGCCCGCCAACCACCATCGTGGCGGTTCCGAAGAGCAGCCCGCCGATGGCTCCCTCGACCGTCTTCTTCGGGCTGATCGTCGGCGCGAGCGGACGGCGGCCGAACGCGCGCCCGCAGTAATACTGCGCGCTGTCGCTGATCACGATCGTGAGCATCAGCAGGACCACGGCTTCGCGTCCGGAGATCGCGCGCACCGCGGCGAGCGCACCGAGCGGAAGGCCGATGTAGGCCACCGGAAAGACGGACGCGACCGAGGCATGGAGCGTGCGGGCCCCTGGCGTTCCGCCGGCGACGGCTAACGCCCCGAAGGCGATCACCGCACTCATCAAGAGAAGATCGACCGAGACGAGAGACGCGCCGACAGCGATGCACGCGGAGACGACCGCAATGCCGGCCACGGTGCGTGGAATCCTGACGTCGAGGGCCGCGATGATGCCGGCATACTCGATGAAGGCCAGCAGGGCGGCGATGCAGGCCAGCACCAGCGTCGCGATCGGGGGCAAGAACCAAACGGCGCCGAGCACGACAGGGAGCAGGACGAGCGCGCTGAGGACGCGCGCCATCAGCGTCCGGCGACCGCGGGCTGCGTGATGCCGCCGTAGCGGCGATCCCGCTTCTGGTAGGCGAGGATCGCTTCGAGCAGGTCGCGCATCCGGAAGTCCGGCCAGAGCGTGTCGGTGACCCAGATCTCGGCATACGCGATCTGCCAGAGCAGAAAGTTGCTGACGCGCATTTCACCGCTGGTGCGGATCAACAGGTCGGGATCCGGCTGGCCGGCGGTATAGAGAAACCCGCTGAACCGCGCTTCGTCGATGTCGTCTGGTGGCACGCCGGCGGCCAGCAGGCGCCTGGTGGCCTCGATGATTTCGGCGCGGCCGCCGTAGTTCAGCGCGATGTTGAATTGCATCCCGGTGTTGGCGGCGGTGTTGTTTTCGGCGCCACGCAACTCCTGCTGGATGTCGGGCGCCAGCTCCTCGACGCGGCCGATGACCTTGAAACGGATGTTGTTGCGGAGCAGCGTGTTCAGCTCGAGGCGCAGGTAGCGCTTGAGCAGCAGCATCAACGTCGAGACTTCGGTCGCCGGGCGCTTCCAGTTCTCGACCGAGAAAGCGTAGAGGGTCAGCACCCGGATCCCGATCCGCGCGGAGCTCTCGACCACCTCGCGCACCGAGTCGATGCCGGCGCGGTGCCCTTCGACACGTGGCAGGTGGCGCTGCGCCGCCCACCGCCCGTTGCCATCCATGATCACCGCGATGTGCTGGGGAAGGCGCTCGAAGTTCACTTGCCTGGCGAGCGCTTCTTCGGGTGAGCCTGGGGAGACGACCGTAAGGAGGTCTTCAAGCGACATGCGTAAGCCCTTATCTTACGCCGTACCGCACGTCGATCAGGAAGAGTCCCTGCGGTGGCGCCGTGCTGCCGGCCCTGGCGCGATCGCGCGACGCGAGGATCTCGGCCATGGCAGTCGCCGGCCAGCGGCCGAGACCGATCTCGACGAGCGTGCCGGCGATATTGCGGACCATGTGACGGAGAAATCCGTCCCCGTCGACATCTATAGTGATGAGCGCCCCGCGCGCGTTCCACGGCGCAAAACCTCGATTGACGCGGAGCTCTGTAATCGTTCGTTTCGTGTGTGGAACCGAGCTTCCGGCCGCAGCGAAGGCCGCGAAGTCGTGCAGGCCCTCGAGCGGCTGTGCGGCAGCGATCATGGCGTCAAAATCGAGAGGCTGCGGCACGTGAGAGCAGTAGCGGACCTCGAAGGGCGATCCTGGGCCGCCGTTCAGGATGCGATACCTGTAGCGCTTTCCGGTCGCACTGAATCGGGCGTGGAAGTCGGACCGCATCTCCTCCGCGTCGCGTACACGCACATCGAGTGGCAGCACGGCATTCAACGCCCGCGCGAGCGTGGTGGTGTCGATGGAGGCCTGCAGGGTGAAACTCGCCACCTGACCGAGGGCATGAACGCCGGCATCGGTCCGCCCCGCTCCATGCACGGTCACCGGCGCCCCTTCGATCGGCTTCAGCGCCTCTTCGAGCAGCCCCTGGATCGAAACCCCTTCAGCCTGTCGCTGCCATCCGACGTAGTCGGTGCCGTCGGTACTGCAGCGTGAGCTTGATGGTCCGACTCATGGCGCCACTGACACCCTAAAACCAGATGGGATCAGGCGCGTGAACCTGGTTTGACGACCGGCTCGCCTTTGCCGCACAACGGGCACGACTCGGGCTCGTAGGTAGGGACTTCGAGCTTCACCAGTGCGTAGAGCGGGATGCCGATGCGCGCGGCATCGTTGCCACGGTCGATGATCGCGGCGGCCCCGATGACGCCGGCGCCGGCAGCCTTGGCGACCTCCATCGTTTCGAGCGTCGAGCCGCCGGTGGTGATCACGTCTTCGACCACCACGGCGCGGTCGCTGGACGACATCGTGAACCCGCGCCGCAGGAGCAGCTGTCCGTCCTGCCGTTCCGCGAAGATCGCGCGCACCCCCAGCGCACGCCCGACCTCCTGGCCAATGACGATGCCGCCGAGGGCCGGCGAAATGATGACCGTCGCGCCCAGATGGCGGATGCATTCGGCGAGAGCGGCGCCAAGCGCGGTGGCGAACTCCGGGTGCTGGAGGACGCGCGCACTCTGGAGGTAGCGATTGCTGTGCAAGCCAGACGAGAGGCGGAAGTGTCCCTCGAGCAATGCGCCGGACTGTCGAAAGAGATCGAGCACCTCATCCTGGTTCATCGCTGTGCGCCGCTCGGCCTGGTGCCGGATGTGCCGGCGGACCGGCTCGGCGTCGTCGTCCGGAGGTTGTCTTCGAAGAGTTTCAGGATGCGTTTGTACTCGTCGGCCCAGCTCGCCTCTTCGGTGAAACCGTGGTCTTCGACGGGGTAGGGAGCGATCGCCCAGTTTTCCTTGCGCAGTTCGATCAGCCGCTGCGCCAGGCGCACGGAATCCTGGAAGTGCACGTTCGTGTCGACCATGCCGTGCAGGATCAGCAGCGCGCCCTTGAGTCCGTCCGCGAAATAGATCGGCGAACTCTTGCGATACGCCTCGGCATCCTTCTGCGGGATGTTGAGGATGTTCGACGTGTAGCCGTGGTTGTAGTGCGCCCAGTCGGTCACCGGACGCAGCGCCGCGCCGGCGGCGAACACATCCGGTGTCGTGAACATGCCCATCAGGGTGATGAAGCCGCCATAGCTGCCGCCGTAGACGCCGATGCGCTTCGGATCGACCTTCTCTCGTGCGGCGATGTACTTCGCGCCGTCCACGATGTCTTCGAGGTCCTTGCCGCCCATGTGGCGGTAGATTGCGGTGCGCCAGTCACGCCCGTAGCCGGAGCTCGCACGGTAATCCACGTCGAGCACGACATAGCCTCGCGACGCGAGCAGGTTGTGGAACATGTACTCGCGGAAGTACGTGGACCAGTACTTGTGCGCGTTCTGCAGGTAGCCGGCGCCGTGGACGAACACCACGCCAGGCCGCGTGGGATCTCGCTTGGCGCCGATCATCTCGGGGGTGAAGAGCCGCGCGTAGACGTCCACGCCGTCGCGCGCCTTGAACGTGATCACCTTCGGATCGATCCAGTTGAACGCCCGCCATTCCGCCGTCGGCGTCGTGGTGATCTGCTTGGCCGTCGCCCCCGGCATGTTCGGCATCACGTAGATTTCGGGCGGCTTGTTGCTGTAGGAATAGACGAGCCCGAGCGTGGACTCGTCGGGCGACACGGTCGCCTCGTTCGAACCGGTCATCGACGTGATCTTGGCCCGCGCCCCGCCGTCCACCGATACGGTGTAAAGGTGCCGCTCGCCCGGATGATTCTCGGTCGTCGTGATGAAGAACTTCTTGCCGTCACGCGCGAGCGTCGCCGAGGTGATCTCCCACTTCCCTTCCGTCAGCTGGGTCGGCTTGGCCCCCTCGGCGCCGATGTCGAGCGTATAGAGGTGCATCCAGCCGTCGCGCTCCGAGAGGAACCAGGCGCGCCGGCTGTTGGGCAGGAACTCGATGCTGGAGCCGCCGAAGCCCAGCTCGCGAATCCAGGCCTCGTCGTGCAGCGTGTCGATGACCTTTGTCTTGCCGGTCTCGGGATCGAGGGTCACGAACCAGCGATCCTTGTTGTCGGCCGAGCGCGCGCTGGCCACGACCAACTTCCCGTCGTCAGACGCCGACGGCATCGACCAGCGGATCTCGCGTTCGGCCGCGCGGCCGGGTTTGCCGTCGGGCGCGGTCGCCCCGGATGCGGCTGGCTTCTCGGTTTCAGAGACGGGCGGCGCGAAGCTGCCGTCCGCCCACACCGTCTTCCCCGTCTTCAGGTTGAGGATCGCGAGGAGGCGGCGATCCTGCGTATCGCCGACGTTGGTGCGCGAGGGAATGTCTTCGGTGTAACCGCTCTCGGTGACGTAGTTCGGAACGAGCGTGTTCTTCGCCCCCTGCACCCGCTCGGAGACGCCGATGAACACGTGCGTCTCCTCGGGCGAGAGCATGAGATCGACGGCCGACTGCTGCTGCCCGGCGAGCTCGAACTGGGGCAGCCGCTCGGCGCGCGCCTTGTCTTCGCGCTTCTTGCGTTCCTCGGCCCGGCGCCGCACGTCTTCGATGAGCTGCTTCTCTTCCTCGGTAATGAACTTCTGGCTCTCGGTGAGGCGCGGTTCGACGCGGCGCTGTGACGTCTCCATCAGCTGGGTGACGAGCGTTCCCGATCCCTCGACCGGCATGATGAACAGGTTGCCCCCGCTCACGTACGTCACGTGTGTGTCGTTGCGCGCCCAACGCGGATTGCCTTCGCCGCCGCTCGTCTTCGTGATCTGCCGTCTCGCTCCGGTCGCCGCGTCGTAGATGGCGATGTCTCCCGCGTCGCTGAAGAGCAGGCGTTTCTTCGCCTTGTCCCAGCGCCCGCCGGCCGGCGGCGCTTGTTTCGCCTCCGCTTCCGACAGCTTGCGCAGGCCACTGCCGTCGTCATTCACGACGTAGGTCGACGACTCCGCTTCTCCCGGTTTGCGCCAGTCGAAATACAACTTTTTCGAATCCCCGGACCATCTAAGCCCTGTTGGCGGATACCCGACGAGATCCGGCCCGCGCATGATGCTGTCGATGGTCATCTCGACCTTCGCGTTGCGGGCAGGCTTGGCCCCCTGAGCCGCCTTCGCCGAGGCTTCGGCGCCCAAGGCGGACGGATGCGAAACGGTGAAAACGGCCAGCAGAGCGGCCGCCGGAAGAGCAATGAGATGGCGCATGGCGGCAGTATACATTTCGGAAACAGCGCTATTCGCAGCTCCGTCTATTACGCGGGCGGGGTGCTGGGGGTGCTAAGGGTGCTAGGGGTGCTAAGGGTGCTGGGTGCTCAGGGTGCTGGGTGCTAAGAGTGCTGGGTGCTTAAGGGTGCTGGGTGCTGGGGGTGCTGCGACGATTGCGAGAGTGCAGGCCGCACATGTATACGCGTAGGCACCCTCAAGCACCTTCAGCACCTTCAGCACCCCCTAGCACCCTCAGCACCCCTAGCACCCTCAGCACCCCTAGCACCCCAGTTCCCGGTTGTCGCGATTCTTGCTCTAGTGTTTCGAGTCAATCCGTACTTCCTGAAAGTGGAGATTCCTGCAATGCGTTTGAGGCTGAAAATATTGGCTTCGTTGAAGCCCGCCGCGGTCGCGCTGGCGTTCGTCGTGTCCGCTTCCGACCGGGTGGTGTTCGCATCCGAACAGCAAGCGCCGCAGCAACCGACCCCGGCGCCGGTTCAGGCCGAACCCAAGGGACCCGAGGTGCTGGTCACGGCCGACGAGGCCGTCCGGATGGCGCTCGAGAACAACCTCGGCGTGCGGGCCGAAAAGCTCGGACCGCAGATCGGGACGTACGGCGTCGCGCAGGCCCGTGCCGCCTATGCCCCGAACCTCTTCTCAACGACGACGAAGCGGAACAGCACGACCCCGCCCGACATTCTGGCGAGCGGCGGTCTGGCCAGCACGTCAACGTCGGATCGTTTGACGACCAACTTCGGCGTGCAGCAGAACGTGGGCTGGGGCGGCGGACGGTACTCGGTGGCGCTCGACGCCTCACGCTTCTCGACCAACACGATCTCGAGCTTCAATCCGCAACTCGGATCGAATCTGTTTGCGTCCTACACGCAGCCGTTGCTGCGCGGCTTCAAGATCGACGGGTTTCGCGAGCAAGTGCAGCAGAGCATCAAGGCCGAGGAGATCGCCGACGTGCGGCTGCGCGAGGAACTGGTGTCAACCGAACGGCGGGTGCGTGACCAGTATTACCAACTGGTAGGCGCCATCGGCCAGCTCGATGTCGCGCGCCAATCGCTCGAACTCGCCAATGAGTCGCTCCGTCAGAACCGGCGACGCGTCGAAGTCGGGGTGATGGCCAGCATCGACATCATCGAGGCGGAAGCGGAAGTCGCGCGCGTGCAGGAAAATGTGCTCGTCGCGGAAGCCAACATCCGGACGCTGGAAGATCAACTGCGCGTGCTGGTGCTGAATCCCTCGCAGCCGGATTTCTGGACGGCCAGGCTGGTGCCGACCGAGAAGCCCATGTTGACGGCGACGCCAGTGGACGTGGACGAGGCGATCCGCGCCGCGCTGCAGAATCGCACGGACCTGATCCAGGCGCGCAAGCAGCTCGAATCCACGGACATCAGCATCAACTTCACACAGAACTCGAAATTGCCGGCCCTGGACGTCGTGGCCAACTACAACACCGTCGGCCTCGCCGGAACGGCCATCGAGTACGGCGAGGGGTTCCCGCCCTCGGAGGTCGGCCGCACGCAGCGGAGCTTTGGCAACGCGCTTCGGGATGTGTTTGGAAACGACTTCAAGACCTGGAGCGTGGCGCTGCAGTTGAGCTACCCGTTGGGCACGAGCCCGGCGGAGGCTTCGCTGGCCGCCAGCCGCCTGCAGCGCGAGCAGCAACTGACCAGCATCCGCGAGATGGAGATCGGCATCACCGCGCAGATCCGTGACGCCGCGCGGGCGGTGACGAACAGCCTTCAGCGTGTGGACGCCACCCAAAAGGCCCGCCAGTTCGCCCAGACCCGCTACGACGCCGAGCAGAAGCGGATCACGGCGGGTCTCTCGACCACGTTCCAGTTGTTGAACGCCCAGCAGGCCCTGACCTCCTCGCGCCAGCAGGAAAACCGCGCGATCATCGACTACAACCGCGCGCTGGTCACCTTCCGCTCTCTACAGACTTCGCCTCGCTAAACGCTCGGCTCGCTCTCAACTCCCAACTTCTCAACTCCCAACTCCCAAGGGCCTCCCCCTTGGGAGTTTTTCTTTTGGGGAGTTGGAAGTTGTGGAGTTGGGAGTTGGGAGCGGCAGGTCAGTTACACTGCCCCCTGTGAAATTGACCGTCACGGTCATCACCTACAACGAAGCCGACCACATCGCCGCGGCGCTCGATTCCATCTCCTGGGCGGACGAGATCATCGTCGTCGACTCCGGCAGCACGGACCGGACGGCGGAGATCGCCCGCGCCAGGGCGACCAGGGTGATCGTGCGCGAATGGCCTGGCTACAGCGCGCAGAAGAATTTCGCCGCGGACCAGGCCTCCAACGACTGGGTGCTGTCGATGGACGCCGACGAGCGCGTGACACCGGCGCTCGCCGAGGAAATCCGCCAGGTGCTCTCCAGCGAGCCCGCCGCGCGCGGGTATCGCATCAAGCGCGTCAGCCACTATCTCGGGCGATGGATCAGGACGACGGACTGGTCTCACGACTGGCAGCTGCGGCTCTACGACCGCCGCGCGGGACGCTGGAACGGGCTGCGCATCCATGAATCCTTCCGGCTCTCCCAGGGGGAGCCGGCCAAGCTCCATGGAGAGATGGAGCACTACGCCTATCGCGACATCTCTCACCACTTGAAGAAAATCGACTCGTACACGACGCTGATCTCCGAGCAGTGGGTGGAAGAGGGGCGCACGACCACTCCGGTGCACATCGCCATGCATCCGATCCTGGCCTTCCTGCGCAACTACGTGCTGCGCACCGGCATTCGGCAGGGCGCGGTGGGCCTCATCATCTCGCTGCTGAACTCGTATTACGTGTTCCTGAAATTCGCAAAGCTGTGGGAGCGGCAGCGGGGCTGATGTTCTCGCTGCACGTCGACACCGCTCGCACCTGGCGCGGGGGCCAAAACCAGGTGCTCGTCACCGTGCTGGGGCTGCGCGCGCTCGGCCATCGGACGATGCTGGTGGCGCATCCGGATGGCGAACTGCGGCGGCGAGCGGAGGAAGGGCTCGAGTTCCTGGCGCTGGCGCCGGTCACCGAAATGGACCTCTCGGCGGCGTGGCGGTTCTCACGGGCGATCAAGCAGCTCCGCCCGGATGTCATCCACGCGCACGATCCGCACGCGGTGGCGATGGCGGCGCTGGCGCTGTCGATGAGCACGCAGCTGGTCAAGCCGCCGCTGGTGGCGTCGAGACGCGTGGACTTCCACTTGCGGGGCAGCTCGCTGTCGCGGTGGAAGTACCGGCAGGTCGACATGTTCATCTGCGCGTCGGAGGCGATCCGCCAGATGCTCCTCGGCGACGGCATCCCGCGGCAGCGTGCGGTGACCGTCCACGAAGGCATCGACCTCGCGCGGGTGGCGGCTGCGACGCCGGCGAAGCTTCACGAGGAGCTGTGGCTCCCGCACGGCTCGCCTATCGTCGGCAACGTCGCCGCCCTGGTGGCGCACAAGGGACAGCGGCATCTCGTCGACGCCGCGGCCCTGGTCGTCCGCCAGGTGCCGGACGCACGGTTCGTCATCGCGGGTGAGGGAGAACTTCGCGGCGCCCTCGAGCAGCAGATCAAGCACCTGGCGCTCGAGAAGCATGTCCTGCTCGCCGGGTTCCGTCCCGACATTCTGTCGGTGCACAAGGCGTTCGACATCTTTGTCATGAGCTCGGTCACCGAGGGGCTCGGCACGTCGCTGCTCGACGCCATGGCGTGCGGCCGCCCGATCGTCGCCAGCAAGGCCGGGGGCATTCCAGAAGTCGTGCTGGACGGCACGACCGGCATTCTCGTGCCGCCGCGCGATCATCAGGCGATGGCTGACGCGATCGTCAAGCTTCTGAAAGACGAAGAGCTGCGCAAGGCCATGGGGGCCGAAGGGCTGTCGCTGGCGAACGCGCGTTTCAGCGCCGAGCGCATGGTGCAGGACACGCTGCGCGTCTACGAGCGAGTGGCGCTGCACCCGCACGTCGAGGCGTGACGGGCGGCAGCCGCGGAGAAGCGGGTCCAAGTAGGGGGACTGATGTGGAAGATCCTGATCTACCTGTTGCTGGCAGTCGTCATCCTCGTCGGGATGATCACGGCAATCGGTTACCTGCTGCCGCAGAACCACGTCGCCTCGGTCGATGCCGTCCTCCCCGCGCCCCCGGCGCAGGTTTTCACCAGGATCAGCGACCCCGGACGCTACCGGGACTGGCGCAAAGACGTGACGCGCGTGGAAATGCTGGGATCGCAGCCGCTGAAGTGGCGCGAGCACGCCGGCGACGATCCGATCACCTATGAAGTCGTCGAGAGCCGCCCGCCGGAGCGCCTGGTCGTGCGCATTGCCGATCCGGAGTTGCCGTTCGGCGGCACCTGGACCTACGAATTGAAACCGGAAGGCACGGGCACGCGGCTCGTGATCACCGAACGCGGCGAAGTCTACAACCCCATCTTCCGGTTCATGAGCCGGTTCGTCTTCTCCCACACCGCCACCATGGAGAAGATGGTCGCTGCTTTACGGAGCGCTACCTGACCGCGGACAGCCCCGACCGGCAACCAGAGGTACGGCGAGGACAGTCGTCAAACGTCACCGCGGCGCCGTTGGCCGAGAACGTCACGCCGCGAGCGATGCGGTTGGAGGGGATGCGTTCCGGCTTCACGAGTTCGACGGTCGCGCGTGACCGGCGCGATTCGGACTCGAAGACGCGCAACTGATAACCATTCACCACGAACCCGACGAGGGAACCGTCTTCAGAGAAGGCAATCTCCTCCACCTTCTCGCCCCCACCCAATTGCATCACTTCGACGGCGTCGGCGGAGGTGCCGCCGAGCCACAGCGTTTGGCAGCGGCCGCCGTCGCAGGGGCGCTCGCGCACCAGCGCCACGCGCTGGCGGTCGGGCGGCGTGGCCGTCATGACCGTGCGATTCGCCTCGGCGGCGCGCTTGCCGTAGACGAACCCGGCGAAGCCGGCGAGGAGCGCGATGAAGACGACGCCGAGCGCCGAGCGCGGGGCCGGCACAGGCCTCTGAGCGGACATTGCGAGTCTCCCTGTCGCCTGCCGTAGCCGCAGGCGTTCATCATGCCGACATGGCAGATCGAAAAGTCGAAGCGCACCGGATCGTCGGGGTCCAGCACGCGCAGCGACGACGTGATATCGGCCGCCATCCGCCAGCCGGCGCTCGCGTATTTTGTGAGGCGCAGACAATGACCGAGGCGAATGACGTGCGTATCGAGTGGAACAATCAGCTTGGCGGCCGGCACGCGCGTCCAGACGCCGAGGTCGATCTCGTCCGACCGCACCATCCAGCGCAAGTAGAGGTTCAGGCGTTTGCACGCGCTCCCCGCGGACGGACGGGGAAAGAAGTAGCACACGCCGGGCCGGCTCGGCACCCGTCCGTAGGCGCGGCGGACGTCGAGCGCCAGGGCGCGAGTCGAGAAGCGGTCGAGCGCGGGGCCGACATCTTCATGCTCGTCCGCCAGGCCTTCGACGAAGAACTGCTCGATGCTTCCGTGGCGATCGAGCATCTGGCGCAGAATCCAGAGCAGCGCGACCAGGTCAACGCCGCGCGTCCACCGGTGCACCATCGCGCGAAGCTCGGGGTGCGGGGCGTCGGGTTCGAAGCGTCGCACGAAGGCGGCCGGATGCGGTCCCATGATCCCGAACAGCGTGGTGATCGAGTTGATGACGCTCGCGACGCGGCCGAACGCCAGCGCCGCGGCGCAGAACCCGGCGATTTCGCGATCCTCGTTGCTCGAATACGGCCGCACGAGATGCACGGGATCCGTCGCCGACTCCTCGCGGTTGTAGGAGTGGTACAGCACGTCGAGGCGCGGCCCAAGCGCCTTAGAAGCTTGTGATCGGCTCACCGGCCTTGCACATCGGGCAGTCCGACGCCGAGTAGTTCTCGGGCGCGTTGTATTCCATGAGCGCGTAGTTGGGGACACCGGCGTCGGTGACCGCTTCCATGCGGTCGCAGATCTCGACCGTCGCCAGCACCGTGCCTCCTGCGCTCCGAACGAGCTCGGCGCAGCGCTCGAACGTCTTGCCGGTATTGCGGACGTCATCGGCGAGCAGCACTCGCCGTCCGTTGATCTGCGAGGCGTACGAATCGCGGAGCACGAACCCCTCGCCGCTATTGGTGAACGGCGCGAAGCTGCATGGCGGATGCGTGAGGGCGCGGCGCCCGTCGAGCAATCCCGCCAGCGTGTGCGCGAGCAACGCGCCGCCGGTGGCGGGCCCGGCGACGACTTCGGTCTCGGCGAGAAGCTCCGGCGGCAGATAGTCGAGCAGGTCCTGCGCCAGGCGCCAGATCGTCGAGGGGTACCGGAACAGCTTGTGGGGGTTCAGGTAGACGCGGCCGTGGAAGCCGTTGCCGTAGTCGAAATGCCCCTGGCGCATCAGGACCTCGAACTCCTGCAGCGCCTTCGTCGCCTGCTGGCGGAGGTTATTTCGACGGTTCACGATCACTCCTGTAGACAAGGCGCCCTCCAACGATAGTGGCCGCGACGCCGCCACGGAGTTCCCATCCGTCGAACGGCGTGTTCTTCGATTTCGATTTCAGCTGTTGCGCGCGGATCGTGACCTTCATATCGGGCGCCAGCACCGTGATGTCTGCCGGAGCCCCCTGCGCCAGCGTGCCGCCTGGCACGTTGATGATGCGCGCCGGGTTGACCGACAGGAGTTCGATCATCCGCTTCACGCCGATGACGCCCGCGTGCACGAGACGATCGAACACGATCGGCACCGCCGTCTCGAGGCCGACGATCCCGAAGGGCGCATGGTCGAACTCGACCATCTTCTCATCCAGATGATGCGGCGCGTGATCGGTCGCGATCACGTCGACGGTCCCGTCGGCGATCCCGGCCAGCATCGCCTCCAGGTCGGCCTTCTCACGCAACGGCGGGTTCATCTTGAGGTTCGTGTCGTACTTCACTGCCCCGTCGAGCGCCTCGTCGGTCAGCGTGAAGTGGTGGGGAGCGACCTCGCACGTCACCTTGACACCGAGCTGCTTGCCGGCGCGCACGGCGCGAATCGACTGTCGCGCGCTCATGTGCGCGATGTGCACGGGGGCGCCGGTGATCTCTGCGAGCGAGACATCGCGTTCCACCATCAGCGATTCCGCGACACCGGGAATGCCACGCAACCCGAGGGTCGAGGCGAAGTAGCCTTCGTGCGCCACGCCGTCCGCCTTGAGCGAGGGGTCTTCGCAGTGGTCGATCACCGGCACCCCAAGCATTCCGGCGTACTCGAGGGCGCGGCGCATCAGCAGCGCCGTCCGCACCGGGTGCCCGTCGTCTGAGAAGCCCACACAGCCGGCGGCCTTCTGCTCTCCGAGTTCGGCGAGCTGCTCACCCTTTGAGCCAATCGATACGGCGCCAATGGGATACACGCGCGCCAGTTGCGCCTCGGCCGCCTTCTTGAGGATGAACTGCGTGATGCCGGCGTGATCGTTCACCGGATCGGTGTTCGGCATGCACGCCACGGCGGTGAATCCCCCCGCGACGGCCGACGCCGTACCCGTGGCCACGGTTTCCTTGTGCTCCTGCCCCGGCTCGCGCAGGTGCACGTGAATGTCGATCAGTCCCGGCGCGACGATCGCACCGGCAGGTACTTCGTACACCTCGGCACCGCCGACCGGCAGGTCGCGCCCGATTCGCGAAATCGTCCCGTTTTCAATCAGCACGTCGAAGGTGCCGTCCATGCCGCCGGCGGGATCGACCACGCGCCCGCCCTTCAGAATCAACGCCATTCGTGACCTTTTGGCGGGTCTAAAGACCCGCCCTACAGAAGAACATCTAAAGACCCTGCCCTACAGAAGCTGTATCGTCGCGTCCCGCGAGCAGGTAGAGCACCGCCATGCGAACGGCGACGCCGTTCGAAACCTGTTCGAGGATCACCGAGGCTGGACCATCCGCCACCTCGGAGTCGATCTCGACCCCGCGGTTCATCGGCCCCGGATGCATGACGATCGCATCGTCCTTGGCGCGGCTGAGGCGCGCGGGCGTGAGACCAAAGAGCGAGAAGTACTCGCGCAGCGAGGGGAAGAAGTGCCCGTGCATTCGTTCCTGTTGGATGCGCAGCATCATGACCACGTCCGCGCCCTCGACCGCAACGTCGATCGATGTCGTCACGTGGACGCCCAGGCGATCCAGGCCGGGAGGAATCAACGTCGCCGGGCCGCAGACCCAGACGTCCGCGCCCACCGTGCGCAGCAGCAGGATGTTGGAGCGCAACACGCGGCTGTGCAGCAGGTCCCCGATGATGGCGACCTTCAGGCCCGCCAGCTTCCCCTTATGGCTGCGGATGGTGAAGGCATCCAGCAGCGCCTGCGTCGGGTGCTCGTGCATGCCGTCCCCGGCATTCACGATGCTCGACCGGCACATGCGCGCCAGCAGGTGCGGCGCCCCTGAGGAGGCGTGCCGCATCACGATCATGTCGGGATCCATCGCCTCCAGGTTGCGGACGGTGTCGATCAGCGACTCTCCCTTGGTGACGCTCGATGTCGCGGTCGCGATGCTCAGCGTGTCGGCGCTGAGCCGCTTCTCGGCGACTTCGAACGACGTCCGCGTCCGTGTGCTGGGCTCGAAGAACAGGTTCACCACCGTGCGCCCGCGCAGCGGCGGTACCTTCTTGATGGCGCGCGCGCCGATCTCCTTCATCGCCTCCGCCGTGTCGAGGATCAGCATGATTTCTCCGGCGTCCATGCCGGCGATCCCGAGTAAGTGGCGCGAACGGAGCGCGGTCGCCGCCGGTTTGGCGTCGGAAACGGCGAGCGGGTTCGTGGCGGTCGTGTTCATGCCTCCCCCTCGATAACGACTTCGTCGGAGCCGTCGATTTCCTGCAATCGCACCTGCACGCTCTGCTTCGACGACGTGGGCAGGTTCTTGCCCACGTAGTCGGCCTTGATCGGCAACTCGCGATGGCCGCGGTCCACGAGCACGATGAGCTGGATGGCACGCGGCCGCCCGAAGTCGATCAGGGCGTCAAGCGCCGCGCGAATCGTCCGTCCCGTATACAGCACGTCGTCCACGAGCAGGATCTTCCGGTCGTCGATGGAAAACGGGATCTCGGTGCGGCGGACGACCGGCTGCGGCCCAACCGGGCTGCGCATCAGGTCGTCGCGGTAGAGCGTGATATCGAGCGCGCCGGTCGGCACGTCGTCGCCGTTGATCTCGCGCAGCGCGCGCGCCAGCCGCTTCGCGATGGGCACGCCGCGCGTGCGAATCCCCACGAGGGCGAGCTCGTCGAGTCCGCGGTTGCGTTCGAGGATTTCGTGGGCGATGCGCGTCAGCGCGCGGGACATGCGGTCGGCGTCCATTACCTGGGGCATGGACACCCCCGAAGAGCGGGCTTCATTAACACCTCTTCTCGACCTCTCTGGGTCGCGTTAAAGAGTTCCGTCCTTGATGCTAGCACATTGCTGCTGAGAGCAGTGGGGTGACACGAGCGGCTAGAAAACTACGAACTACGAAGTCCGAACTACGAACGTGGTTCGAAGTTGAAAGTTCAAGGTTCGTGTTCGGAGTTCGGAGTTCATAGTTCGTAGTTTTAGAGTCCCTCGAGCAACCCCACTCTTCGAAGTCAGCGATAAGTGGGAATAAACGTAATCGGCCGCTCTCCGCTGAACTCGCGAGTAAACACGTCGCTGCGTGCGAAGCCGTCCATGTCGCGGGCAACGGGGAGGCCGAAGAAGTAGAGGACGGTCGGGGTGACGTCCACGAGGGCGCCGCGGGGGTGGCGGCCGCGTTGGACGGACGCTCCGTAGGCGAGCAGAAACCCGTCGGGCGCGCGCTCGTGGGTGCCGGTGATCTTGGCGTCGCCGATGACCCGCGCCAGCAGTTGCTTTGCGGGGCTGAGGGGTTCCATGCCGAATCCGGAAATCACGAGCACGAGGTCACCGGGACGCACCGCGTCGAGGGCCGCACCCAGTTCGGAGTCGATGTAGGCGTAGTAGCGGTCGATGACCTGCGCGTAGCGGCGGCGCTCCGCTTCGGGGATCCCCTGCGGCGTTGGCGGTTGCGAATACCGAAGGTAGTAGTGGCTGACGACGTCGAGGCCGTCGTAACGAATAGATACGAAGCGTGGCCGCGCCTCTTCCGTCATGGCCTTCGCGGCGCGCGCGTACATCAGGTCGCGGCGCAACGCCGTCGCTTCGGGGGTGCCGATGAGAAACCCAGCGGCCCCGCCGGTGTCCGAGGCGGCCACAAACGACGCGTGCGAGGCCTCGAGCACCGTCGGCAGCATGCCCGGTGGATACACGGTGTCTTCGAGGTCGGCTTCGGTTCCGACGAACTGATGCAGCCGATCGCTGACCAGGAACCCCGCGAGCGGTTGCGATGGATGCGTCAGTGGCCAGCGCACCACCCCTGTCGTCACATCCGCATCGGAGAGGATGGTCCACAAGGGGCGCGCGGCCCATTGCGCGGACGAGGCCGGAACGCCGCGAACGAGCCCAAGCTGCACCAGCGCGTGCGCCAGGCAGTGATCGGGCAACAGATCGATGCCGTAGCGGTCGCCGCGCGCGAAGTAGCGCGCCGCCGAGCGCACGCCACTTTTGGACGGCAGCATGCCGGTGGCGATGGCCGCCCACACTGGATCCGGCTGCGTGGGCTTGGTGGTCGCGAGGTCGACGATGGCGCCGGCGTCGAGCACGCGGCTGAAGTTCGGCAACCGGCCTTCCGCCACGCGCGGCATGATGTAGGCGAGCGTCGCACCATCGAGCGCGATCATCGTCACCCGTGGCGCCTCACCCAGGGAGATCCCGGCATCGATCGAGGCGGCCGCCGGCTGACCGGGGGCACCGGGCGCGTAGGACGTCGTCCCGCCCGGGCCTCGTGCGGCAAGCGGCAACGCGAGCGAGGCGATGACGGCCAGCGTGAACAGCGTGCCGCCGACGCGGCTGCCCGGGCGGCCAAACGAGAAATGCACGATCGCGATCACCAGCAGCACGAACGCGGACACGCTGGTGGCGACGGCGCCCACGGTCATCCGGCGTGCCGCGGTTTCTCCGAGCGCGGTCTCGAATCCGCGCACGTTGAACAACATGAGCGCCGCCGCCGCGGCGGCGAGCGCCGCGCCGAGCCACGCCAGCACGCGCACGCTCGCCCAGCCCGGCGACATCGCGCCCATCGCGAAGAACTCGCGCGCGACGATGAGCGTGTAGCACGTGATCGCGATCAGGACGCCGTACGTCAGCGCCAGGGTGAGGAACCACCACCAGGGTGTCGCCGACAGCAACAGCACCTGCGGGTTCAATTGCAACACGACGATCGTCAGGTACGCGGCACCGAGCGCGCCGGCGATCATCGAGTTGGTGAGCATGCGGAGGAACCGCATGTCGCAAGTGTATACTTCGGCCATGCTCGTCGACGTCGACGCTGCGGTGTTGTCGAACACGCGGTTGTCGGAGGACTACAGCGTGCTGGCGCTCGCTGCACCTGAGATCGCTGCCACCGCCCGCCCCGGACAGTTCGTCATGTTGAAGACGTCGCGCGGCATGGATCCGCTGTTGCGGCGGCCGTTCTCGATCTTCGAAGTGCTGCGCGACCCGCGCGGCACCCCCACCGGCATCACGGTCTTCAACAAGAGAATCGGGAAGGGCACCGGGTTGCTCTACGAGGTCGAAGCCGGCGCACGCCTCCACTGCCTCGGCCCGCTCGGCCGGCCGTTCGAGCCCGTCGATCCGCCCGTCGAGGCGTGGATGGTCGCGGGCGGCGTCGGCCTGGCCCCCTTCGTCACGCTCGCCGAGGCGCTGCTCGCGCGCGGCACGAAGACGACGCTGTTCTACGGCGCTCGTCGCGCGGAGGATCTGCACTGCGTGGAGATCTTCGAGCGGCTGAATATCCACACCGTCACCTCCACCGAAGACGGCAGTGCCGGTGTTCGCGGCCGCGTGACGGCGCCACTCGAAGAGGCGCTCGCGCGCGCGGCCTCGAGAGAGGTGCACATGTACGTCTGCGGCCCGACGCCGATGATGCGCGCGGTCGCCACGATCGCCGCTGCCAACCGGCGCCGCTGTGATGTGTCGCTCGAACAGGTCATGGGATGCGGTCTCGGCGGCTGTTACAGCTGCGTCGTCACCGCCCGCGATCCTGGCGGCGCGCCGCATCACACGAGGTCCTGCATCGACGGGCCGGTCTTCGATGCGACCCGCATCGTGTGGGAGGCCCTTGCACACTGACACCGCCGTGGATCTGTCGGTCACGCTCGGATCGCTGAGGATCCCGAATCCACTGATCGCGGCCAGTGGCTGCTTTGGGTACGGCGTCGAATACGCCGACGCCGTGGACCTCGCAGCGCTCGGGGGTGTGGCGGTCAAGGGGCTGTTCCTCGCCGAACGCGAAGGACATCCACCACCGCGCATCGTCGAAACCCCTGCCGGGATGCTGAACGCGATCGGCCTCCAGGGAATTGGCGTCCATCGATTCGTCGCCGAAAAGCTGCCCGAGCTGCGCGCGCGCAAGGCGATCGTCTTCGTGAACATCTGCGGCACCACGATCGACGAGTACGTCGAGCTCGCGCGGATCCTGTCGGATGCCGATGGCGTGGCGGCGCTCGAGCTGAACATCTCCTGCCCGAACATCAAGGAAGGCGGGATCACCTTCGGCTGTTCGCTGACCGGCACGCATAGCGTGGTGAGCGCCGTGCGTAAGGTGACCAGTCTGCCGGTGATCCCCAAACTCACGCCGAACGTCACCGACGTCGCCTCATTCGCGCGCGCGGCCGAGGAGGCGGGGGCGGACGCGGTATCCCTCGTGAACACGTTCCTTGCAATGGCGATCGACGTCGAAACGCGCCGGCCCAAGCTCACGAATATCGTCGGCGGGCTGAGCGGTCCCGCCATCCGCCCGATCGCCGTGCGCATGGTGTACGAATGCCGCCAGGCGGTGAAACTGCCGATCATCGGCATGGGCGGCATTGCGACGGCTGACGATGTGCTCGAGTTCATGATCGCGGGCGCCACGGCCGTGCAAGTCGGCACCGCCAACTTCGTCGACCCCTTCCTGTGGACGCGCTTGCTGGACGGCCTTCGCTCGTACATGCAGCGTCACAACCTCGCGCGCATCTCCGACGTCACGGGGACGCTCGATACCACCAAGAGACAAAAGGCGTGGATCAGCTCATAGTCGCGCTCGACGTGGAGAGCGGCACCCGCGCCCTTGCGGTCGCCGATTCGCTCCGGGACATTACGGGTGCATTCAAGATCGGCAGCCGGCTCTTCACACTCGAAGGCCCATCGATCGTCCGCGCGCTGACGGAACGCGGCGACAAGGTCTTTCTCGACCTGAAGTTCCACGACATCCCCAACACGGTGGCCACCGCCGTCCAGGCGGCAACCTCGCTCGGCGTGTGGATGCTGAACGTACATGCCGCCGGGGGACGGCGGATGATGGAAGCGGCAGTGAATGCCGCGCACGAAACGGCCGCGCGCGAGGCGCGCCAGCCGCCGTTCGTTATTGCCGTGACGGTGTTGACGAGCATGAACGGCGCGGCGCTGGCGGACACGGGTGTCGGCGTCCCAGTGCTCGACCAGGTCACGCGCCTCGCACGGTTGACGCAGGAGTCCGGCCTCGACGGCGTCGTCGCATCCGCGCAGGAAACGGCCATGATCCGGAAGCTGTGCGGCAAGAACTTCGCGATTGTGACGCCGGGGATTCGCGACCAGGCCAAGGCGGCCAAGTCGGACGACCAGGAGAGGACGATGACCGCCGCGGAAGCGATCGCCGCCGGGGCGAGTTACATCGTCGTGGGAAGGCCGATCATCGGCGCCCCCGATCCGCGCGCCGCTGCGGAGAAGCTAGTCGAGGGGATGGCAGGCCGGGTCTGAAGACCCGGCCCTACAAGCCGCCCAGCTACTTCGCCGTAAAGATGAAGTGGCCGACGCGGTTCTTCTGCCAGCAGGCTTCGGTTTCTTCGGAGCAGAAGGGCTGTTCTTCCCCCTTGCTCAGCGTGGTTATGCGGTCGGCCGCGAGACCGAGGCTGACCAAATAGTCGCGGACCGTGGCGGCGCGACGCTCGGCGAGCGCCAGGTTGTACTCGTTGGTGCCGCGCGAGTCCGCATGCCCTTCCACGACGATCTTGGTTGACGTCCAGCGCTTGAGCCAGGTCAGGTTCTTCTGGATGCTGGCGCGCGCTTCTTCCCGCAATTCCACCGAGTCGTAATCGAAGAAGACATCGGCGAGGGGAGCGCGCTTGTTCAGCTCATCGAGCGTCTCGCGCGCGAAGAGTTCGTCTTCCGTCGGGGTCGCGGGTGGCGTCGCCGCGGGCGGCGGCGAGGGTGGCGGTGGTGTCGGGGGACGGGTCGCCGCAGGCGCGGGGGCGGGCGGCGGCGGCGTGGGAGCCGGCGTATCGACCTTCTTCTTCCCGCAGGCACCGGCGCCAAGGGCCAGCGCGACCACGACCACGACGCTCAAACACTGTCTCATCAACGCTTCTCTCCTGCTGCAGGCCATCCTGCCTGCGCTTTCAACGTGTCGGATAAACTCAGAGCTTACCGCATTCCTCACAGATGGATCGACTCCTCGAAGCTACCGCGCGCGCCGAGCGCGAGCATTTCTGGTTCCATGGGTTCCGCCGGTTCGTGTCGCCGTTGCTCGAACAGGCGGCTGACGGCCGTCGCACGCTCTTCTCGCTCGATTGCGGATGCGGCACCGGCAACAATCTCGCGCTCCTGCGTCGATACGGCGCTGCTATAGGTATCGACCTAACCTTCTCCGGACTGAAGTACGCCACCTCTCGTGGCGATCATTCGGTGGCTCAGGCGTCGGCCACCCATCTCCCCTTTCCAGGGGAGGCCTTCGACCTGGTGTCGTCCTTCGACGTGGTCTATGCGTTGCCGGATGATGCTGAAAAGGCGGCAGTTGCGGAGATGTTTCGGGTCCTGAAACCAGGGGGGCATCTGGTGCTGAACGTGGCGGCGCTCCCGGCTTTGCGGGGGAATCATTCCGTGCTGGGAGGCGAAGTACGCCGCTATACGAAAGAGCGGCTGCGCTGGGCGCTCGAGCGCGGCGGTTTCACGATCGAACGGCTCACCTATACGAACTTCAGCATCTTGCCGATCGTGGCCACCACCCGCTGGCTGCAGCGGCTCTCGGGGCACAAGGAATCGTCGAACGAAATCAGCGTTCCGCCGGCGCCGATCAACGCCGCACTGACGGCCGTTCTGGCCGTGGAGTCCGTCGCATTGAAGGCTGTCAACATGCCGCTCGGCAGCTCGGTCCTTTGCCTCGCGCGGAAGCCATCTGCGGGCCTACGTTAGCGGACCTCGTACGAGTAGATTCGCAACGCCAGCCGGCGGCGATCGGCGGTACCGTCGCGCTCCCCGGGCACGAACCACTTGTCGGATTCAATGGTCACGCGTCCATTCGACGCTTCGAGCGCTGCTGTGGGAATCGTGATCGTCCATTCGAAGTCTTCCGATGGTGACAGGGTTCCGAGCGCGCGATCCCCGGCGGCGGCTTTCAGGGAGGCCGCCGCGTCGTAGTACCGCTTCGGCGATTCGCCGCGCAGGGTGACGGTTACGTCGCGGCCGATCGGCCGCACCCACAGCACGGCACGCTCGCTCATCCAGCGCCACGCTTTCCCCATCGTGCGGTCGTACTCGGGCTCCTGCCAGCCCTCCATCAACGCAACCATCGGCACGCCTGGCGGCTGCAGGTCGAACTGCTCGAGCGCCACGCGCACTGGCTGCGCTCCGGACGATTTCGCGGTGAACTGCAGCGGCAGGTAGCCAATTCCCCGGAACGTCCCGGCCGGGAACTCGAACGTCTGTGCGAAGAAGCCGGGACGGACCTTTAGCTGGCCGAGGCTGAGGCCGTTGAGCCCGATGTCGATCAGCGCTTCGGGCTCCCCTTCGGCGCCAAGATGACGTCCGCCAACCAGCAACGTGGTGGCATCGCTGCGGCCGCGGATCCAGGCGACGCTCGGTTTGCGGTGCGGCCCATAACCTTCCTTCTCGGTGACCCCTGCGATTTCGGCGGACGTCGCCCACCCGCGATCGAGCATCCAGCCCGGCGGTGCGAAGAGGATCCGGGTCACGTTGCCGGGGCGCGCGCCTCCGAGCAGCGGCCACTCCGGGAACCCCCATCGGGTACTCGACGACCTGGTGGCGGGCCTGTGGATCGAAGAGGGTGAGGTGCTCGGTACGCCGTGGATTCGCCAGGAACTGTGCGCCAACGTCGGGATTCTTCTGCCAGTGCTCGACGAGCGTCAGCCATTCGAAGCCATGCGGTGCCCGCGCATACCTGACGGAGTCGCTCCCGTCGTCGAGCCACTCCCAGAGCCGTCGCATGCCGGCATGGCCGCTGATCGCGCCGCCATGAGCGACGGCGTCCGACATCGCCGCCAACCCGGGACTGCCGTTCCCAAACGCCGTGGTCTGCGGGACGACGAAGGCGAGAGAGACGGCGGCCATCGCCATCTCCAGCAGCGGTGAGACGCGAAGCACTTCTGCGGCCCGCACCATGAGATACGCCATGGGAATGACGATCGGCAATGCGTATCGGAGGGTCGTCGTCTCCTGGAACAGAAGGTGGAAGACCGCGTATGGGGCGAACGCGACCAGGAGGATGATGAGGGCGCGCGCGTCCTTCCACGCCGTCCAGAGCAGCCCGATCACCGACAGCGCGCTCGCGAGCGAGGCCGAGCGGTAGCCACCCCCACGGCCACGCGAAGGAATTGACGATCGCGTGGAACGCGACCCGGGGATCGGTCGGCGACTTCCACCACATTCGCACCCACTCGAAGTCTTCACCGGCCTGGGATCCCAGGGCGACCAGGTACTCCGTCGGTCCACCGCTGACGACGACCAGTGGGACGGCCCAGATCAGGACGCCGGCGATAGCGGCAGCCGCTGCGCGTACCAAGGCGGCGAAAGAGACTCGTTCTGTCCTGAGGGTGGCGGCGGCTATCAGCAGCGGGACGGTGAGCGCGGCCGTCTGAATGCGGACGCCGGCCGCAATACCGGCGATGAACCCGGCGGCCACCAACGCACTGGAACTTCCCTGGCCGGCCCAGGCGCGCATGGCGAGCGCCTGAGACCCCAGGGCCAGCGCCAGGCCTGCCATGTCGGTCATCGGGCGGGCAGCGGTGAACCAGGCCAGCGGGGCGCAGGCGCTGAGGGCCGCGGCCCAGAAGGCGCGGCGGCGATCGCCGTCCATCGCGGAAAAGAGCATGAAGACCAGCGGCACCAGCACCGCCCCGCCGATCGCGCTCCAGACGGTCAACCCGCGCGACTCCGCGCCGCCGATGCCCAGCGTTCGAAACAACGGGGTCGTCACCTTGCCGATAGCCACGAAGACCGGCGAACCGGGTGGGTGCGGCTGATGTTGTGCCACGTCGAACTCGCGCACGCCGAGCGCGAAGTTGATCGAGTCGATGTCTTCGAGCGTGGGAGAAAGAAATGCGAGATGCGCCGCGAGGACGATCACCGCGAGCGCCGCGAGCGATCTGCGCACCGGCGTCAGACGGGACGAAGCTTCAGCGCCTCGTTGAGACTGCCGAGGCGGTAGCCGCGAAGGTCTACGGTGACATGCGCGTAGCCGATCTCGCGCAGCTCACGGTCGATACGGGCGGCCATTGCAGGTTCGAGCGCCAGCGCGATCTCGTCGACCCCCAGCTCGAGGCGAGCGAGCGAATCGTGGTGACGGACGCGGCAGATGCGGAACCCGAGGTCCCTGAGGGCGTTCTCGGCTCGCTCGATCATGCGCAGCTTCTCGTCGGTGACTTCGCTGAAATACGGGATACGCGACGACAGGCAGGCGGAGGCGGGTTCGTCCCACGTCGGAAGCCCCGACCGCCGCGATAGCTCTCGAATTTCGGCTTTCGTCAACCCGGCTTCGTCGAGCGGACTGCGCACGCCGAACTCGCGCGCGGCCTGCCGGCCCGGGCGGTAGTCGCCGCGATCGTCGGCGTTGCTGCCGTCGGCAATCACCGGGATGCCGCGTTCGCGGGCGAGCGCCGACAGGTGCGTGTAGAGCTCCTGCTTGCAGTAGTAGCAGCGGTTTGCGGGGTTCGCGCGGTACTCGGGACGGTCCATCTCCGCCGTGTTGATGAACTCGTGGTTGAACCCGAACTGTTGCGCCAGGTCGATCGCGATCCTGCGATGCCGCTCCGGATAGCTGGCGCTCTCGGCGGTCACGCAGACCGCCCCGGCGCCGAGCAGCCGCGTCGCCGCATAGGCCACGAGAGCGCTGTCGACGCCGCCGCTGTAGGCGACGATCACTGACGGGAGATCCGCGAGCGCGCGGTAGAGGGCTGCTTCCTTCTGTTCGAGGTCAGCGTCGCCGGCGCGCGGTTCACGCGCGTCCGCCGGCGCGGCGTGGGTCACTCTTCCCAGTCCTCGCTATCGGAGTCGTCGTCGTCGTCGAGTTCGTCGAGATCGTCTTCCTCCTCGACTTCCTCCTCCTCGTCATCATCGTCGTCGTCGTCATCGTCGGCGTCGTCGGACGGTTCGAGTTCGAGCGGCGCGACACTGGTGACTTCGAGGTTGGTGCCGCACTCGGCGCAGCTGATCAGGTCGCCCTTGTCGACGTCGAATTCATCCACGTCGATGTCGGCATCACATTCGGGGCAGGTGGCCATCTGAATCTCCTGCGGCGATGCGTAGCATGTTCCGCGCCGCGCCGCGCTGCGGCGCCGCAACACACGATGTGTCACCGCCCGCAATTGAGTCAAATTATAACGAGAAGACGTAAAATCCCGCAATTGTACGGCGCCGTACGCAGCGGCAACTATCGCCGGATGGGGCTGCGTCCGATAGGTCAGGCGTTGCCAGCGACGGTACTCACAGTGCCCACAACCAAGACGGTCATCGTAGCCGACGACACGGCGTTCGTGAGAGACCGGTTTTCGCAGGCACTCGCGAGCGCCGGCCACACCCCCGTCGCCGTCGAGAGTGTCGCGGATCTGCTGGCGCGGGTGCGGGACAATGCCTCGGGAATCGATCTGATCGTCGTCGACCTGCGGCTGCCCAATTCCGGCGGGGTCGAGATGGTGCGCGCCCTGCGGCGCCTCGACGCCGACCATCGGATTCCCCTGTTGGTCTTCAGCGGCACGATCGCGTCGGCTGACGAAGTCCGTGACCTTGCGGCCCTCGGCGTCTCAGGTTACGTCAACGAATACAGCGCTCCCACCCACATCTTGCCCGCCCTGGCTCCCCACCTCTTCCCGGACAGCTTCAACAGGCGGAGCAGCCCGCGTGTGGTGCTCGGCATCCCGGTCTCGTACCGCTTCGGCAACACGATCGCCGCGGCGCTGACGCTCAACATCAGCAAGGGCGGGGTCGCGATCCGGACGATGAACCCGCTGCAGCGGGACGCGAAGATCAAGACCCGGTTCCGCCTGCCGGGGCGCAAGGAAGAGATCGAAACCGAAGCCCGCGTGGCGTGGACCGACCGGCGCATTGGCATGGGGCTTCAGTTCGAGAAAGTGGAGCCTGTGGCGCAGACCGCGATCGACGAGTTCATCGACCAGCACTTCTTCAGCAATCGGAAGGCGTAAGCGCTACTCCCGCAATAGCCGCAGGGCGTTGCCGATCACCAGCAGAGAAGCTCCCATGTCGGCCGCGACAGCCATCCACAGGGTGGCAGTGCCGGCAATGGCGAGCACCAGGAATCCGGCCTTCAGGACGATCGAAAATGCGATGTTCGCGCGGATGTTCCGCGTGGTGGCGCGACTGAGGCGGACGGCGTACGGAATTTTGCCCAACTCGTCGGCCATGAGCGCGACGTCGGCGGTCTCCAGCGCGACGTCGGTGCCGGCGGCGCCCATCGCGATGCCCACGTCCGCCGCCGCGAGGGCCGGCGCATCGTTGACGCCATCGCCGATCATCGCGACGGGACCGTACGCGGAGCGAAGGGACGCGAGGGTCGCGACCTTGTCCTCCGGCAGGAGTTCGGCGCGCACGGCATCCACGCCGACGGCCCGCGCAAAGGCCTCCGCGGCTGGCGCCTGGTCGCCAGTCAGCATCGCGATGTGCCGGATGCCCTGCGAGCGCAGGACGTCGAGCGCTTCGGGGGCACCGTTCCGCATCTGGTCTGCCACGCCAATGGCGCCGATGGGAACATCGTTGCGCGCTACAAGGACGGCGGTGGCTCCGACGGCAGAAATCTCATCGACGGCCGCCTGCAGTTCGGCGTTGATCAACCGGCGTTCGTTGAACGCGCGGTAACTCCCGACAAGGATCCGGGCATCGTCGACGATCGCCTCGGCTCCGCGTCCCGGAAGCGCCACGAAGCCGGACGCCTGCGGCCAGGTCAATTCCCGGCCCCCCGCATCTTCGAGGATCGCCCGGCCAATCGGGTGCTCCGACCGGCTCTCGACTGAAGCCGCCAGGCGCCGCACCTCGTCGCCGGTCACACCCGGCAGCGGCGTCACCGACTGCACCCGCAGCGCGCCGTTCGTCAACGTGCCGGTCTTGTCGAACGCCACGCAGGTCACCCCGGCCAGTTTCTCGAGGTGAGCGCCTCCCTTGATCAGGACCCCTTTACGCGCCGCTGCCGCAAGGCCGGACACGATCGAGACCGGCGTCGAGATGACGAGCGCGCACGGACACGAGATCACCAGGAGGACCAGGGCGCGATAAAACCAAACGTCCCAGGCGCCCGCCATCGCGACAGGGGGCACGATGGCGACCAGCACCGCGAGCGCCAGAACGATCGGCGTGTAGATTCGCGCGAAGCGATCCACGAATGTCTGGCTTGGTGCGCGCTGCGCCTGCGCGCGCTCGACGAGGTGGATGATGCGGGCCAGCGTCGAATCGCGCCGCAGGCGCGTCACCTCGATATCCAGTGCACCGCGGCCGTTGATCGTCCCGGCAAACACATCGTCTCCCGCGTCCTTCTCTGCCGGCAACGACTCGCCGGTCACCGGCGCCTGATTGACGTAACTGGATCCGGCGCTGACACGTCCATCCACCGGGATCTTTTCGCCGGGGCCCACCAGCACGATGTCCCCTACGACGACGTCGTCGATCGGCACTCGGCGGGATGATCCGTCGCGGCGAACCACCGCTTCGGCTGGCGCAAGCTCCATGAGCGCCCGAATGGCGCCCCGCGCGCGCTCCATCGCGCCGGCCTCCAGCAACTGCGCGAGGGCGAAGAGAAACACCACCGACGCCGCCTCGGTCCACTCCTGCAGAAAAACGGCACCAATCACCGCCACCACCATGAGGACGTGAATATCGAGGTGGCGCGCGCGCAGGCTTGCGACGGCGCGACGCGCGGTCGGAATCCCGCCGAGTACCGTCGAGAGCAAGAGGAGCGGCCACGACGGGACGCTCGGGGTCATCACCTGGAGGGCCAGCCCGACCCCGAGGAGGATGCCCGACCCCATCACCAGGTGGCGGCGCCAGCTGGAACCAGACGGCGCCGGTTCCTCGTGCTCCAGCCAGGCGCGCATGCCGGTCTGCGCCACGGCTTCCGCGATCGCATCGGTCGAAACCTTTGCGGCGTCATACTTGATGCGGAGCCGCTGACCGACGACGTCGGCGTCGAGCGCTTCGAGGCCGGTCAGCCGCTTCAGCCGGCGCTCGAGGATCGCGACTTCCTCGTGGCAGTCCATGCCCTCGATGCGGAACGTGGATTCGGCGTGGAGTTCGCACACCGTGCAGGTGTTCATGCGCCTTCCTCCGCGTGCGTGCGGGCCTGGTTCAGCAGCTCGAGGATGTGATGATCGTCAACGGCGTAGTACGCCTGCCGCCCTTCGCGCCGCACGCGTACGAGCCTCATCGTCCGCAGTAACCGGAGTTGATGCGAAATCGCGGATTCGCTGATTCCGACCTCTTTGGCGACGTCCCCGACACATAATTCTCGGGACCCGAGCGCATTGAGGATGCGAACGCGGGTCGGATCTCCGAGCATCCTGAAGGTTGCCGCGACGGTCTCGACGTGATCCGAAGTCATAATGTATGAATATATGAGCAAGTGTTCATACATTAACCGAGGCGCGATGATTTCGCAAGCGACCTCCCCGCCTTGACACGTTTTTCACGCTCTCAGTAGTATCCAATTTCGCCCTAATCGACATGGTGTCTGTTACTTGGAGTAATCGTGATCGAGGTTCAGCATCTCACTAAGCGCTACGGCCGAGTTACCGCCGTAGACGACATCAGCTTCCGGGTAGAACGGGGAGAAATCCTGGGATTCCTCGGCCCTAACGGCGCCGGGAAAACCACCACCATGCGGATCCTGACCGGATACATGCCGGCCACCGAGGGCCGCGCGACGGTGGCGGGCTACGACATCTTCGACAAGCCGATCGACGCCAAGCGGCGAACCGGTTACCTGCCGGAGACGCCGCCGCTCTATCCCGACATGACGGTTCGCGAGTACCTCGACTTCGTGGCGCGCCTCAAGGGCGTACCTTCGAAGGAGAAGAAAGACCGCGTGACCGGCGTCATGCAACGCGCGCACGTCGCCGACATGGCGGACCGTCACTGCGCGAAGCTCTCGAAGGGCTACAGGCAGCGCGTCGGGCTGGCGCAGGCGCTGATTCACAACCCCGAGGTGCTGATCCTCGACGAGCCGACCGCCGGCCTCGACCCGAAGCAGATAATCGAGACCCGGCAACTGATCCGCAGTCTGGCCGGGGACCACACCGTTGTCATCAGCACCCACATCCTCCCCGAGGTCTCGCAGACCTGCCAGCGGGTCGTCATCATCAACAAGGGACGCGTCGTCGCGGTCGACACGCCCGACAACCTGACGGCGCGGCTGCGCGGTGCGGAGACGATGTTCGTGCAGGTGGACGCCGGTGGCGCGGATGCGGCGGCGGCGCTGAGCACGCTGCCCGGCGTGACCCGGGTCACGCTGTCGGAACGGCGTACGACGATCGAGGGCCTGGAAGTCGAGAGCGAGAAGGGGCGCGACATTCGGCGGGACATCGCCCGCGCGATCGTGGACCGTGGCTGGGGCCTGCTCGAACTGCGCCCGATGCGCATGAGCCTCGAAGAAGTCTTCCTGCAGGTGACGACAGAAGAGCGTCCCGAAGACAAGGCCGCACCGGTCCCACCGGACCAGGGCCCAGTGGACAACGCCGAGGTACCGGAGAACACGTCTAATGCGTAACATCCTCGCCATCGCCGACAAGGAGCTGCGCTCGTATTTCTCCTCGCCGATCGGCTACGTCATCATCGGGCTCTTCGCGCTGCTCTTCGCCTGGTTCTACAACGCTTATCTCGAATGGTTCCTCGAGGCGAGCCAGCAGATGATGGGCCCGGGCCGCACGCCGAACGTGAACCAGCAGGTGATCGCGGGCCTGCTGCAGAACTCGGCGGTGATCATCCTCTTCGTGATGCCGATGATCACGATGCGTACCTACTCTGAAGAGAAGCGCTCGGGCACCATCGAGCTGCTGCTCACGTCTCCCGTCACCGACGTGCAGATCATCCTCGGCAAGTTCCTGGGGGCGATGGGCCTGTACGCGGCCATGCTGGCCGTGACCTTCCTCTCGGTGGCGCTGCTCTTCTTCTTCGGCAACCCCGAATGGCGGCCGATTGTCGCCGGCTACCTCGGGCTGTTGCTCATGGGAGGCTGCTTCATCGCGGTGGGTCTGCTCATCTCGAGTTTCACAAAGAATCAGATCGTCGCTGGTGTGGGCACGTTCGCGGTGTTCCTGATGTTGTGGGTCATCGACTGGATGTCGCGCTCGGCGGGTCCGACAGCGAAAGCCGTGCTCGAGCACCTCTCGATCACGCAGCACTTCAGCGATTTCGCACGCGGGATCATCGACACCAAGCACGTCGTGTATTACCTGAGCGTGATCACGTTCGGCCTGTTCCTGACGGCGAAGTCGGTCGACAGCGAACGGTGGCGCGGGTAAGCGGGTTCAGCAGCACATATGTTGAAAAAAATTCTCGGACTTCTCGGTTGGCTCGGTGTCGTCCTCGTTTTCATCGCCGTGGCCTTGCGTTTTCTGCCCCTCGGCAAGCCCGAGTGGCAGGCGTGGGGCACACAGTTCGCGCTCGCGGGGTTGATCTGCACGCTCCTGTACATCCTCAGCCAGTGGCGCGAGGTGGCCCGGTCGTTCTCAGGGCGTGAGGCGCGCTTCGGTTCGCTCGCAGTCGCCAGCGTGGTCGTCGTGCTCGCGATCCTGGTCGGCATCAACTGGCTGGCGTCGCGCCGCAACAAGCGCTGGGACCTGACCGCCGCGAAACAGTTCACGCTGTCGGACCAGACGAAGAAGATCCTCCAGGGGCTCGACAAGCCGCTGAAGATGTACGTCTTCGCGCAAACCGACGACTTCGACCGGTTCCGGTCGCGGCTGGCGGAATACCAATACAACTCCAAGCAACTGCAGATCGACTACGTCGATCCCGAAAAACAACCGGCCATCGCCCAGAAGTACCTGCCCCTCCAGCAGTCGGGCACCGTCGTGATCGATCACAACGGCGTGGTCGAGCGTATCAACGGCGACAGCGAACAGGCGATCACCAACGGCCTGATCAAGGCGATCCAGGGAAAACAGAACAAGGTCTACTTCGTCCAGGGGCACGACGAGCGGACGACGGAAGACAACGAAGGGCGGGGCTATAGCACCGTCGGCCAGTATCTGACCGCCGACAACTTCGCGGCCGCGACGTTGACCCTCGCGCAGGTACGGGCGATTCCAGACGACGCGACGGCGATCGTCATCGCGGGCCCTCGGGCCGACCTGTTCGCGAACGAGATCGAGCTGTTGAAGGGCTACCTCGCCAAGGGAGGGAAGCTCATGGTGCTGCTCGATCCCAAGGAACGCGTGGACTCTCCACCCCTGACGAATCTCCTGGCGCTGCTCAAGGAGTGGGGCATCGAGACCGGCGAACAGGTCGTGATCAACATCCCCGCCGACTACAGCGTGAAGGAAGGTGAGACGCTGGACGTCGCGCAGCTCGGAGCCCTGCCGAACACTGACGGCACCTTCGTGCTGGCCGGCAAATATCTACAGCATCCGATGACGACTGGTCTCGGACGGGTCACGGTCGTGTTCAAGCTGGCCAGACCCATCACGGCGATGAAGGAAGGGGCCAACGGCCGCTTCGCTCAGGGCATCATCGAAACGACCCCGACGAGCTGGGCGGAATCGGACCTGAAGCGGCTCTTCGACTCGGGACAGGTTGCACGCGAGCCGGGCAAGGAAGACAAAGATGGCCCGCTGTCGCTCGCCGCTGCCGTGACGGCACCCGTGCAGGACGCCACACCTGCGGCCGCGGGCGCGGAAGACGCCCCGAGGAAAGAAACCCGCGTGGCTGTTTTTGGCGACGCGGATTTCGCCTCGAACCAGCTGCTGGGCGCCGGGCGCAACGCCGACCTCTTCCTCAACGCCGTCAACTGGCTGGCGCAGCAGGAAGACATGATTGCGATCCGCCCCAAGGATCCCGAGGATCGCCGATTGACGATGACCGCTCAGCAGCTGACGTGGGTGAAACTTGCCACCATCTTCGTGATTCCTGGCTTGATCCTGCTGGCCGGCATTCGCGTCTGGTGGGTGAGGCGTTAACGATGCGCGGCGCCCGGTCTCTCCTCATTCTGCTGGTCATCGCAGGGGCGTTCGGCGCCTACCTGTATTTCGTCGAAGCGAAGCGCGATCCGCTCGATACCGGCGAGAAGCGCGACAAGGTCTTCGCGGTCGAAGCCGATAAGATCGAAGAGATCACGATCAAGTCCGAGTCCGGCGATCGCACCACGCTGAAGAAAGAGGGCGGCGGTTGGCAGATCGCCGCTCCCGCCGGCGCCACGGCAGATCCCACGGAAACCTCGGGGATCTCGACCAATCTCTCCACGCTCGAGCAACAGCGGGTCGTCGACGAGAATCCGAAGGAGCTGAAAGACTTCGGCCTCGCCGAGCCGCGCATCGAGGTCACGTTCAAAGAGGGAGGCAAGGAACAGACCCTGCAGATCGGCTCCAAGACGCCGACCGGCAACGACCTCTACGCCAAGATCGCGGGCCAGCCGAAGGTGTTCCTGATCGCCGCCTACCTGGAGTCCACGTTCAATCGATCGACGTTCGACCTGCGCGACAAGACCGCGCTGAAGGTCGATGCCCAACAAGTCGACTCGCTCGAGATCACCACCGACACCGGAGCGAAGAAGTTCGCGAAGGTCAACGGCGCCTGGCAGCTCACCTCGCCGGCGGAGCCGCGCAGTGATGCCGTCGGCATCGATACCGTTGTCTCCCGTGTCTTGAATGCGCAGATGAAAGCACTGGCGCCGGCCAAGGACCCCAACGAGTACGGCTTCGACAAGCCCGTCACCGTGCGAGTCGGTAGTGGCTCATCTCACGCGACGTTGCTGATCGGCAAAGCGGCGGAGGAAGGCAGCGTCTACGCAAAGGACGAGGCGCGGCCAGAGATCTTCACGATTGAGTCGGGCATTCTCGACGACCTGAAAAAGGCCCCAGCTGAATTCCGGCAGAAGGACCTCTTCGACGCGCGCAGCTTCAACACGACGAAGGTCGAGATCGTACGAGGCAGCGAGACGTGGACGTTCGAGAAGGTGAAGGAAAAAGGCAAAGACGGCGTGGAGATCGAGAAGTGGGTCCAGCGCACCCCCGCGGCGAAAGACGCCGACGCGGACAAGATGAACACGCTCCTCACCACGCTCACCGGGGCGCGTGCGGATTCGTTCGTGGAGAAAGCGCCGGCGGCCAAACCAGAGGTGAAGGTGACGCTCACCCACGAAGGGGCCAAAACCGAGCGCGTCTCGTTCGCGCGTAGCGGAACCGATGGCTTCGCGTTGCTCGACGGGATGCCGGGTGCGGCGAAGATCCCGATCACGTTCATCGACGACGTCGTGAAGAACATCGAGGCGCTGAAGTAGTGAGGAAATGTAGTGAGCCCCTTTAGGGGCGTCGCGGCCGTCGCGCTGATCCTCGCGGCGGCCTGTGGGTCCAACCGCGCTCCCCAACCCTTCCCTTCGACTCCGAAGCCTGCAGGCGCGGTCCACGCACTTCAAACTGACCTGCACACGATCTTCAACGCACCCGTGATGGCGCGCGGCGTGTGGGGCGTGGACGTGAGGTCCGTTGACTCCGGTGAGGTGCTTTTCAGCCACAACGGCGACCGGTTGATGATGCCGGCCTCGAACATGAAGATCCTTACCCTCGCGGCGGCCGCCCACACGCTGGGATGGGATTACCGCTTCACGACGACGCTCGAGACAACCGCCCCGGTTGAGAACGGCGTCATCCGCGGCGACGTCTTCGTGCGCAGCAATGGGGACCCGACGATCAACAACCGAGAGAATCGAGCCGCGGCAGTGTTTGATGCGTGGGCGAAGGCCCTGCGCGACGGCGGCATCACGGCGGTCGAAGGACGCGTCATCGGCGATGACCAGGCGTTCGACGACGACGGGGTGGGGCCGGGGTGGTCGTGGGATTATCTGGAAGCCGGCTATGCCGCGCCGATCGGCGCGCTGCAATACAACGAGAACACCGCCGAGCTCTCCATTACACCGGGCGCGGTTGCGGGAGATCCGGCCATCGTCGTCCTCGCGCCAGGCACGGGGCTTTCGGTGCTGAACCGTGCCACGACCATCCAGCCGGAGGCCGATGCGCGCCCCGCAACGGTCGACGTCCGGCGGCGGATCGATCGACCGGAGATCGAGATCAGCGGCATGGTCGCGATCGGCGCCAAGCCCGCCCGCCGGACGGTTGCGGTCCTGAATTCCACGCTCTTCCTCGCGCAGGCGGTCAAGGATGGGCTGGCGTCCCGCGGCGTCGAGGTCCGCGGCATCGCGGTGGACGCCGACGACATCGCCGGTGAGCTCGTCGCGACCGCGTCAGCCGAACGACGGGTTCTCGCGCGCACGGAGTCGCCGACACTACGAGAGATCGCGACGGTGCTGATGAAAGTCAGCCAGAACCAATACGCGGAGACCCTGCTCAAAGCGATCGCGACGAAGGAGGGGGCCATTGGAACGACCGACTCAGGACGCGCCGTGGCGGTCCAGGTCTTCAGCTCCTGGAACATTCCCCGCGACGGGTACGTGATGTCGGATGGTTCGGGCCTTTCCCGCTACAACTACGTCGCGCCGTCGATGGTGACCGCCGTCCTGCAACGGATGTATCAAGATCCCGTGCACCGCGAGCCATTCATCGCCACGTTGCCGATTGCGGGCAAGGACGGCACGATCTCGACACGAATGCGGAAGACGCGCGCCGCGGAGAACGCCGTGGCGAAGACGGGCTCCATCGCGAACGTGCGGTCGCTGTCGGGCTTCGTGAAGACGCGCGACGGCGAAACGCTCGTCTTCTCGATCATCGCCAATGACTTCGTGATCCCGGCGGCGACGGTCACCTGGATCGCTGACCTGGCGGTTGAGACGCTGTCGAATTTCACACGCCGCTAGAATGGTTGGGTGCTCCGTCGCCTTGCGGCCGTGCTGTTCGTCCTCGCGTGCGTCACGACGGGCGTCGCTGCGGGCGTCGCGTACTGGTATCAGGGCCCCGGTCGCCTGAAATCGCCCCTGAGCGGCTCAGCTGCGAAGACCACATCGGAACTCACGTGGCTCGACCGCCTGCAGAGCCAGAACCCTCGCGTCGCCGAGGAGGCCGAATGGGAGGTCACGCGTCTGGGTGCCTCCGCTGTCCCTGCGCTCCGCGCCGCGCTGCAGGATCCCACTTCGTCATCCGAGCGCATCAAGGCCGCGCTACGTGCCTGTGCCCTGCTGGGCACCATGGCCGCCCCCGCGCTGCCAGAGATCACCGCTCGCCTCAGAACGGCGGACTATGCGCCGGAAGCGGCGATGGCATTGAGCGTGATGGGACCCGACGCGTATACGCCGCTGGCCGATGCGCTGACGAACGAGGACCCCGCGGTGCGCAAGGAGGCGGTGCGGTCGCTAGGCAAGCTGCAGGGACGCGCCTCGCTGGACCCCAGCTTCGTCGTTCCCTCCCTGCTCGACGCGCTGGCCGACCGGGATGCCGGTGTCCGCGCGATTGCGACGACCTACCTGGGGATCATTCACAAGGATCCGGACGCGGCAGTGCCCGCGCTGACCGAGATGCTCAAGGATGAGGATCCCGAGGTCCGCACCGCGGCGGCGTCAGCGCTGGGGTCTTTTGGGGAGGCCGCCAACCCTGCGCTTCCCGCCCTTCGTCGCGCCCAGGGCGACAAAGATGAAAACGTCGCCCGCGAAGCCGGCCTGACGATCGTCAAGTTGCAATCGCGGTAACCTGGCGCGCGAAGGAGGCCATCTCCTGGGGATCGCCCTGAAGACCGCCGCCTTGCGCGAGATCTGGACGGCCGCCTCCCTTGCCGCCGAATTTCTCGGTCAGCTTCTTCAACACGGCACCCGCATCGGTTGACGCGCCGGCGCCCCGCGCGACGACGATGGCGGAGGGTGAGGGCGCGCTGAAGAGGACGGCCGTGTAACCCTCCCGCTCGCAGATGGCTGATGCGATGGTCTTCAGGCCGGTCTGGTCCCAGCCCTCGAGCACGTGCACGACGATCCGCGACTCGCCGGCGGTGTCGGCCAGCGCGGCGGCTTCGTGCCGCGCGAGTTGCGCGTGCAGGTCCTTGATCCGGCGGCGCGCGTCCCTCGACTCCGCCTGGACCCGCTCGATCGCTTCGGGGACTTCACGGGCGTGCACGGAGAGGAGCTGGACGTTCCTCGCGGTGGTGTCCCGCAGCGCATGGAACGCGTGCAGCGCGCGACCGCCGCAGACGAACTCGACGCGGGTGCCGCCGCGGAACTTCTCCCACGACGCAATCGCGATGATGCCGATGGCACCGGTACGAGCGACATGGGTGCCGCCGCACGCAGAGAGGTCGTATCCCTCGACGTCGATCAGCCGCAGTGTGCCTTCGCGCCCGGATTCTTTCCTCATGGGAAGCTTCGCCGCCTCGGCCGCGTCCACGAAGCGGATCGTGACCGGACGATCCTCCCAGACGATGCGGTTCGCGTCCGCTTCCGCCTTGGCGATGTCGGCGGGGCTCACCTCTCGCGCCAGATCGATGGTCGACGATGATGTGCCGAGGTGGAAACTCTCTGTGCGCGCCTGGAGCCGCGCGTCGAAGGCAGCCGACAGGACGTGCTGCCCGGTGTGCTGCTGCATGTGATCGAAGCGCCGTTCCCAGTCGATCACGCCGTGGATCGTGCTGCCGGCCGTTATGGAGGGGGGAGCCCCGATGACGTGGCGTAACGAGCCATCCTCTTCCTCGATCACGTCGACGACTGGCCAGTCGCCGATCCGGCCGACGTCGAACGGCTGTCCACCGGACGTCGGGTAGAAGGCGGTGCGGTCGAGGACGATCGAGCGATGGCCGTCAACGTCGTCCACGCGGACGACACGCGCGTCGAATTCGCGCAGGTAGGGATCGGTGTAGTAGAGGCGTTCGGTCATCGATCCGCGATTCCTGCTTCCTCGAACCCCTTGGCGCGCAACCGGCAACTGTCGCAGTGGCCGCACGGGCGCCCGTCAGGTCGTGGGGCGTAGCAACTGTGCGTCAGGCTGTAGTCGAGCCCGAGCGTCACGCCCAGCCGGATGATGTCGGCCTTCGTCATGTGCTGCAGCGGCGCGAGGACCTGGAACGGACGCCCCTCGACACCGGCACGCGTCGCGAGTGTTGCCAGACGCTCGAATGCCTCAATGTACTCGGGGCGACAATCCGGGTAACCAGAATAGTCGAGCGCGTTCACGCCGATGACGATGGCTTCGGCGCCGACCACCTCGGCCCATCCCAGCGCGAGTGAAAGGAAGATCGTATTTCGGGCCGGAACATACGTCGACGGGATGTCGGTCGCATCGAGCGCACGATCGGTCGGAATCGCTCCATCGCCCACGAGCGATGACCCTCCGAAGGCGGCGAGGTTCACGTCCAGCTCCATGTGCCTGGCCACGCCGAGCGATGCCGCGACGCGGCGGGCCGCCTCGATTTCGGTGACGTGGGTTTGCCCGTACCGGATCGTGAGCGCGAACAGCTCGTACCCTTGAGCGCGGGCCGAGGCGGCGGCTGTGTACGAATCGAGGCCCCCACTCAGCAGGACGACGGCTCTCATACGCCGCGTGTCTGAGGATCCCAGATGTACTTGTGCGCCTGGAGCTGCAGGCGCACGTCGAGCCTGTCGGCGAGGATCCACTCGGCAAGCTGCTTGGGGTCCAACACTCCGTGCACGGGCGAGAACAGGATCGCGGCCACGCGGCCGGCCAATCGATGGCTGGCGATGACTTCACGCGCGAACTCGTAGTCCTCGCGGTCCTTGATCACGAACTTGACCTCGTCGGTGGGCTGCAGGCGTCCGAGATTCGACCAATCGTTCCGGTGCGATTCCCCGCTGCCGGGACACTTCACGTCGACGACCTTGATCACGCGATCCGGTACCTGCTCGACGCTGATGTGTCCGCCCGTTTCCAACATGACGGTCAGCCCGTCGTCGAGCAGACGCTGCATCAGCGGATAGACGTTCTTCTGAAGGAGCGGCTCTCCTCCGGTGATCTCGACAACCGGGCAGTCGAACGACTTCACCTTCGAGACGATGTCGTCGAGCGACATCTTGTGTCCCTCGGTGAAGGCGTAGGGCGTGTCGCACCAGGAACAGCGGAGGTCGCACGCCGTCAGCCGCACGAAGACACAGCGGCGCCCGCTATGTGTCGATTCTCCCTGGATCGAGTGGAAGATTTCGTTAACGGTCAGCACTCACTTCGATTGTAAGCGCTGGACTAGAATCACCTTATGCCGAAGGCGACTTTCTTCTGGAAACCCACTTGAACGACCTGCCGGAACGCCAGAAGTTTTCTGGATCAGCAGGGGACGGACGTCGAAGAGCGAGACATCAACAAGCAGCCGCCGGACCGGACGTTCCTCGAGCAGCACATCGAGGCTGACCGGTTCCTGGATTTCGTCAGCACCCGCAGCCCCGTGTTCAAGACACGGCCGCTGCCCAAGTCGAAGAAGGAAGCGATCGACCTGATGATGGAACAGCCGAACCTGATCAGGCGGCCGATCCTCGTGCGTGGCTCGAAGGCGATCTTTGGGTTCGACAAAGAGAAGTACAAGTAACGTCCGCGTCGGAACGTCCGGTTGGAGCTATCCGACCGGCGACGGCACATGGAACGGGATCTTCTATCCCGCGAAGGGACGCCGGCCGCGCGGCTCCGGCACGTTCGACGAACTGCGCTTTTATGCGGAGCACTTCGACACGGTCGAGGTGAATTCTTCCTTCTACCGGATCCCGTCAGTCGCGGCCACGCGCAGCTGGGCGCAACGCACCCCCGCCGGCTTCGAGTTCGCGCTCAAGCTCTTTCAGAAGTTCACGCACCCCGAGATGTTCCTGAAGGCCACAGGGGCCGACCCGCTGGACCTCGATCAGAAGGACGTCGACGAGTTCCGTACCGCCCTCGAGCCGTTGGCGAACGCCGGAAAGCTGGGTCCCCTTCTCGCCCAGTTCCCGGCGAGCTTCAAGAACGAATCCGATGCCCGTGGCTATCTCGAATGGCTCGTCGAGCGATTCCGCGAGTACGAGCTGGCCGTCGAGCTGCGGCATCGCTCGTGGAGCGACGACCCGGTGGAGACGTTGCAGCTGCTGGGAGCGTTTGGCGCCGCCTGGGTCCAGATCGACGAGCCGAAGTTTCGCCTGTCGATCCGACAGAACCTGCTGCCCAACGTCAAGACGTTCTATTACCTGCGGCTACACGGCCGTAACGCCGCAAATTGGTGGAAGCACGAGAAGTCCGAGGACCGCTACAACTATCTGTATTCGACGAGCGAGCTGAAGCCGATCGCCGACGCGGTGGAAGAAGCCTCGCGCGAGGTCAAGAAGGCGTACCTCTATGCGAACAATCATTTCTCGGCGAAGTCGGTGACCAACGCCGCGATCCTGAAGTACCAGCTCGGACAGGACGTGCCGGGGGAATATCCGGAGGAAATGGTGCAGGAGTATCCGGAGCTCAAGGGAATCGTGAAGATCCTTCCGGTTACTCCTTCACTGAAGCTTTCTTGAGCAGGTCCCCCTTCACGATCCGGTCGATCACGCCGAGACCGTTGATGACCTTCCCGAAGACGGTGTGCTTGGGGTCGAGTTCCGGCGCGGCGCGAAGGGTAATGAAGAACTGGCTGTCGGCCGTTCGCGGATCGCTGCCCGTGTTCGCCATCGCGACCGCACCCCGCACGTGCCGCCGCTTCTTCGTAATCTCTGAAACCCCGAGCGGCTTGCCAAACCCGCCCCGCCCCCACCAATCCTGCATCGCCATGTTGCGCGACTGCGGGTCGCCGATCTGGATCACGAACTTCGGTTCGGCGCGGTGAAACCGCTGGCCGTTGTAGAACCCCTTCTTCACCAGTTCCACGATGCGCGCCACGGTCTTCGGGGCTTCCTCCGGATAGGTTTCGAACTCGATCGTGCCTTTAGCGGTTTCGAGCACGATGATCGGGCCGGCCCCCGGGGACTTCTGCTGGGCGACAGACGAGCCAACCTGGAGCGCCAGTGCGCAGACGGCCACGAGGGCGGTAGAGAGCAGCTTCATATCGATTTACCCACCTTCACGACGCCGATTCTCGGACAGAGGTTGTTGATCGCGCAACTGTCGCACAGCGGATAGACCGGGCGGCAGACGTTTTGCCCCCAGGTCACCAGGTAGAGATTGATGACCGGCCACCAGCGCTTATGGGTGGCTTTGTAGAGGGCGTGCTCGGTCTCGTCCGGTGTCCTGGTCCTGACCCAGCCGAGGCGATTGGAAATGCGGTGCACGTGCGTATCCACGCAGATGTTCTGCCGGCTGCGGTGCGCCAGGATCAACACCAGGTTGGCCGTCTTCCGGCCGACGCCCGGCAGCGTGAGCAGCTCCTCCATCGTCGAGGGCACGACGCCGCCGTAGCGCGACAGGATCTGCTCGCACGTGCGTTTCACGTGCACGGCCTTGTTGCGATAGAAGCTCACCGGGTAGATCAGCTTCTCGATCTGCCGGGTGGTGAGTTTCGCCACCGTCCGCGGTGTACGCGCGACTTGGAACAGCCGCGCCGAAGCGGCCGCGGTGACCGCGTCCTTCGTCTGCGCCGAGAGCATCGTGGCGATGAGCACCTGGAAGGGATCCTCCTCCTGCTCCTCGGCGATCTTCTCGACGGCCGGTTCGTCGAGGCCTTCGATCGCGCGGCCGAGCCGCCGCATCACGCGGGACACATTCTTGTAGGCCGGCGGGTTTCATACCGGAGTCTTCGCCGGCCGGCCGTCGAGCACGGCCAACACGTTCGCGACCGCGAGATCGGCCATTGCCGTACGAGTTTCGCGCGTCGCGCTTCCGAGGTGCGGGGCCAGGATGACGCTCTCCATCTCCAGGAGAGCTTGATGCACGGCGGGCTCGCGCTCGTAGACATCGAGCGCCGCGGCGGCGATCAGCCGCTCCTTCAAGGCCCACGCGAGGGCTTCCTCGTCGACGACGGACCCTCTCGACGTATTGATGAGGACCGCCGATCTCTTCATGCGTGCCAGCCGCTTGCGGTCGATCATGTGATGCGTGTCGCCGCCGCCGGGCACGTGAATCGAGATGACGTCCGACGACACCAGCAGCTCGTCGAGCGACAGATCATGCTTCGCGAAGACCGCCTGCATCCCGAACGCCGGCGCCTTCGCCGCCACCGCGCGGCCGATGCGGCCACGGCCGATGATGCCGAGCTGTTTGCCCCGCAGTTCGGTGCCGAGCATGAAATCCAGGGCCCAGCCACGCCACTCACCGCGCCGCAGGAGCCGCTCCCCTTCCCCAAGCCGCCGCGCTGCTGCCAGGATCAGCGCCCACGTGAACTCCGCCGTCGCCTCCGTCAGCACGTCAGGCGTATTCGTCACAACGATCCCGCGCGCTCGGGCCGCCGCCACGTCGATGTTGTCGTATCCAACCGCGATGTTGGCAACGATCTTCAGGTTCGGCGCCGCCGCCATGGTCTCTGCCGACACTTTCTCGGTGAGGAGGCAGATCAGGGCGTGTTTGTCAGCGATCCGCCGGCGAAGTTCGTCCTCGGGAATGGGCGAGGGACCGTCAAACAGCTCGACGTCGTGGAGAAGCGCCAGCTTGGAGAGAACTGAGGAAGGAATCCGGCGGGTGAGAAGAACCTTCACAATGCTGAATGTTGAATGCTGAATGCTGAATGAAGTTTCAATGCTGAATTCGCAATTGCCCCTTACTTCAGCATTCAGCATTCAGAATTCAGCATTGTCAATGTCCATGGGACTCGCAGTAGCCGCAGTGGTTGCACGTCACGCCAGGCTCGATGACGCACGCATCGCCATCTTTCGCGACGCTGTAGCGATAGTGGCTCGCGTGGGAGAGGAACGACACCGGTACGTGCGCCACCGCCTCCACCTGCGGCTCCTGGACGCCACCCAGGTGACGGGCAATTGATTCGCGGATCAGCGCTCGGAGCGCGTCGTCGTTCATCTCAGTCCTGGTAGTCCACCGTGTCGACAATCCCAATGATGGCGGCGTCTACCGCCGCCGCCTTCTTGCCCAGCGCGTCCCCCGCGGCTTTACCTTCGATCACCAGCAGAACCTTCTCCCCCACGCCTGCCCCGACCGAATCGATTGCCAGAACGGCGATCCCGCGGGGCTGATCATCGAGCGTCAGCGGTTGCACGAGGAGGAGCTTCGCCCCCTCGAGCTTTCGGTTCTTCTGCGTGGCGACGACCGTACCGACGACCCGCCCGATCTGCATCAGCCCTCGTTCGTCCAGCTGTCCACGATGCCGACCACCGCGGCGTCGGTGGGAGGTTCGCTGGGATAAAACGGGAAGGCCGCCTCGCGGCCGCGCACGAAAAATACGTGCTCTCCCACCCCGGCACCGACCGAGTCGAGGGCCACGAGCGTCCGCCCGGACGCTTCGCCGGATGCGGCAATCGGTTGCAGCAGGAGCAGCTTGGTCCCGGTGAGGTTCTCGTCTTTGACGGTGGCGACGACGTCGCCGACCACGAGGGCGAGTTGCACGGCTATTTTTTGGCAGGACTAACGTCCTGCGCTACCTGGAAATCTTTGATTTGAATGTTGTCGACGATGCCGACGATGGCGGCATCAACGGGGCAGTCTTTCATGCCGGACGCCATGCGCGCCGAGCTGCCGCTGACGATGAGGACCGTTTCGCCGTAGCCGGCGTCCACGGTATCGACCGCCACGAGATAACTGCCCTCGGCTTTCCCGTGGGGATCGACCGGGCGCGCGATGAGCAGCTTGTTGCTGACGAGCCGCTCGTCTTTACGCGTCGCGACGACGGTCCCCACGATCTTGGCCAGGATCATTTTGTGTTGGCGGTCGCCTTGCCGATCGGCAGCGCGTCTTCCAGGTTCGCGTGCGGACGCGGAATGACGTGCACCGACACCAGCTCGCCGACCCGGCGCGCCGCCGCGGCGCCCGCGTCGGTCGCCGCCTTCACCGCCGCCACGTCGCCGCGCACGATCGCGGTCACGTATCCGGCGCCGATCTTTTCCCAGCCGACCAGCGTGACCTTGGCGGCCTTGACCATGGCGTCGGCCGCTTCAATCATTGCGACCAGCCCTTTGGTCTCGACCATGCCGAGTGCCTCACCCATTTGTCTTCTCCAATGCTGAATGCTGAATGCTCAATGCTGAATATTCAATGCTGAATTCATGGCTTGAGCGCTTTGATGGCGTCTTCGATTAAAGCGGTCAGTTCGCCGTATGTTAATCGAATTTCGGCGTCAGGGCTCGTGGCGTCGGCCGGGACGAGGCGCGTTCGCGAGGACGGCGCGAAGACCACCTGGCAGTCGGCCTGATCCCCGGCCGCCCTGCCCTGAGCGGAGTCGAAGGGCGGGTCGGCACAAATGGGGGCCGGCGACGAGATTCCGTACATCCCCCGCAACCCTTGCAGCCGCAGCACTTCTTCTTTCGACAGCAGACGTTCGCCGCCGAGCATTCGCGCGATGAAGCTGATGTGCGCAAAGTGCTCGATCGTCTCCATCTTGAAGTACGCCGAGAAGAGATCGGTGCCGACCGTCAGCGCGCCGTGGTTGGCGAGCAGCATGCCGTCGTGCGCCTTGATGTACTTGCTGACCGCCTGCGGCAGCTCCTTCGTGGACGGCGTCGCGTAATCGGCGATCGGCACGCTCCCCAGCGTCGTCACCACCTCGGCCAGCACCGCGCGGTCGAGCGGGATGCCGGCGACGGCGAACGCGGTGGCGATCGGCGGATGCGCATGCACAACAGCCTGGACGTCCGGCCGCTGCCGGTAGACCTCCAGGTGCATCTGCATCTCGGACGACGGATCGCGTTCCCCCGCAAGCTTCTTCCCGTCCAGATCCGTGATGCACATCATTCCCGGATCCATGAACCCTTTGCAGACGTTCTTGGGGGTCATCAGCAGCCGCGCCGAGTCGAGGCGCACGCTGATGTTGCCGTCGTTGGACGCCGTATATCCCCGCGCGTACATGCGCCGGCCGACTTCTACGATGTCGGCGCGGAGTTGAGTCTCGGAAGCCACAATCAACTTCGCCCCGCGTAGGACTGCCGGCACTTCTCGGAGCAGAAGAAGCGTGTGTCGGTGCCGGAGCCGGAGGTGAGGGCCTTGGAAGGAAGCACGAAGGTTCCGCAGACTGGGTCTCGCACCAGACCGACGCTATTCGGCGCGCCTCCGGGGCGCTGATAGCCCATTCCCTCGAGAATCCCCTTCAGGAGCCGCCAGCCGACCCGCCAGAGGATAAACGCGAGGAGCGCGAACAGGATTATCCGGTAAAGCATCGCTCATTTCGACGTCGGGTGGGCAGCGCGGATGCCATCGAGCCCCTGTTTGGCGCGCGCCGCTTCTTCGCTGTTCGGTGCGACCTCGACGACCTTCTCCCACGCTTTGGCCGCGCCTTCGAGATCCTGTTTGCCCCACGCGCGAACGATGCCGATGTTGAGCAACGTCTTCGAGTGGCTGGGATCGATCTGGAGCGAGCGCTCGAACTGCGCCAGGGCGCGGTCCGCCTGGTTCATGTAGTAGTAGGAGATCCCGAGGTCGGTGCTGACGTCAGCATCCTTCGGGTTCACGTCGAGCGCAACGGTGTACCACTTCGCGGCTTCCTCGAAGCGGCCCGCATCGAAGTAGAGGTTCCCGAGCTGCGTGCGCGAGGCCGCGTCTTTCGGGTTGGCGTCGGCGGTCGCTTTCAGGGATGCCGCCCGGGTCTCGTCGAGCGCCTGGGTCGGCTGCGCGCCGGGGGCTGGCTGCGCCGCGGGAGCGGCGGCGACCTCGGTTCGCGCTGGCGCCGCCTGCTGGCTGCCGATGATCCATCCGGCCAACAGCCCAAGCAGCACGCCGGCTATCCCCATCACGAGCGACTCTTTTTTCACAGATGCCTATTGTAGCGTTCTGAGAAACCAGCCGACGAGCTGGCTCCCGAGCTCAGCGGCATGGGCAAACATGTTCATGCCGTGCCCGGCACCCTCGAGGAGCAGCACTTCCCGGCCAGCGCCGGTCTTCGCGAGGTCTTTGACGCTCCTCATCGCATAGGCGTCGTCCTGCCCTGCCACGAGCAGAACGCGGCGGCTGCCGTATTTTTTCAGCGCCGCTTCGATCCGCAGGCCGCGATAGTCGAGCGTCGGAGACAGGAGCGCAAGGCTGGTGACCGTGGCGTCTTCGGCAGCGGCCAGGACCGCGAGGTTGGCGCCGATGGACGCACCGGCGATGCCGATGCGTGAATGGTTCACGTCTGGCCGACCGGCAAGATGACGCTTCGCGGCCTTCACGTCATTCACCATACCGGTGAGGTCGCCAGCGCCCCCGGGTGATTCGCCATGGCCGCGCAAATCGATCGCCAGTGCCCCGATCCCCTCGGACGCGAGCCGCGTGGCCATGGCCTCCCAGTCCCGCCGCGACCCCGTCAACATGTGCACGAGGACGACCGCCGGAGCAGGGCGCTGGGCCGGCTCGTAAAACGTTGCGGCGATGTTCAGTCCGTCGTCGGTTCGCAGCGTTACTCGTTGCGATCGCTGGCCAGTTGTAGTCGGAGGACGGCCCTTCAGGGCCGCCCATGCTGCGGTCTCGACAGTCAGCGCAAGCGCGACGAACAGGGCGATCGCGCGGAGCGTCACCATCAGTGGCCGAGCAACGCCACCATGTCGCGCACGGCGCGCTCCATGCCGACGAGCACAGCGCGGGACACGATGCTGTGGCCGATGTTCAGCTCCACGATCTCGGGCACACCGGCAATGCGGATGACGTTGGTGTAGTTCAGGCCGTGGCCGGCGAGCACTTCGAGCCCCAGATCAGCGCCGCGGTGCGCCGCTTCCACGATGCGCTCGAACTCGGGCCCGGCGTCCCGGCCCTTCGCTTCAGCGTACTTGCCGGTATTGATCTCGATGGCGTCGGCGCCGACTTCCTTAGCCTTCTTCACCTGGGCGGCTTCCGGGTCGAGGAAGATGCTGACGAGGATGCCGGCCGCCTGCATCGTCCTGGTGAACGACGTCACGGCGTCGCCGTGCTGGACGATGTCAAGGCCGCCTTCTGTCGTCAGCTCCTGCGGGCGTTCGGGGACGAGCGTCACCTGGTCGGGACAGACCTTGAGCGCGATCCGTTCCATCTCCTCCGTGACCGCCATTTCGACATTCAACTTCGTGGCGATGGCCTGCCGCAGCATGTCGAGATCGCGGTCCTGGATGTGACGGCGGTCGCCTCGAAGGTGGACCGTGATGCCCTGGGCACCCGCCATTTCGGCGATGAGCGCCGCCGCCAGCGGCTCCGGCTCGCGCCCCTTCCGCGCCTCACGAATCGTCGCGATGTGATCGATATTGACGGCTAGCCGCATGGATTTATCCGAGGCTGTCTTTCACCACTCCGGCGATTTCTGCAGCCCAGTTCTGGATCTCCTGCTGGTCTTTTCCTTCGAGCATGATCCGCAGCAACGGCTCGGTGCCCGAATAGCGCACGAGCAGGCGGCCGTTACCAGCGAGCCGTGCCTCGACGCGCTTCATAGCATCCGCCACGGGAGGGACGGTGGAAAGGTCCTTTCGCTCGCGGACTCTTACGTTGACCAGCACCTGCGGGTAGGTCACCAGCTCCGAGGCGATATCGGCCAGTTCGCGGCCGGTGTCGGCGATGACGCGCAACACGTTGAGCGCCGTCGCGATTCCGTCGCCGGTGAAGAGATGGTCCGAAAAGATGATGTGCCCCGACTGCTCGCCGCCGAGCGCGAAGCCGCGCCTGAGCATCTCTTCCATCACGTACTTGTCGCCGACCGCGCAGCGCACCAGGTCGATCCCCGCGTCACGAAGCGCGATTTCAAGGCCAATGTTGCTCATCACCGTCGCCACCAGGCCGTTGCCCGTCAGTCGTCCCTGCGCCTTCATCTGCTTCGCACACATCAGCAGCACGGCGTCGCCGTCGACGATCTTGCCGTTGGCATCCACGAAGATCGCGCGGTCGCCGTCGCCATCGAACGCGATCCCCAGCCGGCAACCCTTCTGACGAACCGTTTCGGCGAGCAGTTGGGGATGCGTGGATCCGCAGTTGAGATTGATATTGCGGCCGTCCGGCGACGCGCCGATCAGCTCGACGTCGTAGCCGAGTTCGCGAAAGAGACGCGGCGCAACGGTCGTGGTCGCGCCGTTAGCGGCGTCGATGCCGATCTTCAGGCGACCGAGCCGCTCGGGATGTGGAAACGCCAGTCGCGCGTGGGCCATGTACGCGTCGACGACGTCCGTTTCAGCCACCGGATCGTGGAGGCTGCCCCCGACTTCCCAGCTCGTATCGTCGACCACTTCCTCGACTTCGCGCTCGGTCGATTCCGTGAACTTCTCGCCGCGTCCAGAGAAGACCTTGATGCCGTTGTCTTCGAACGGATTGTGCGATGCCGAAATCACGATCCCGGCGTCGAAGCCGAGCGCGCGGGTGATGTACGCCACGGCCGGCGTTGGAATCACCCCCGCGGTGGTGAGCTGTGCTCCCTGCGAGCGAACGCCGCGCGCCAGTTCGCGCGTGATCCAATCGCCGGATTCGCGCGTGTCACGGCCGACGAGAAATCGGAGCGGTTGACGCGTATCGGCGCCGTGCATCGACGCCTGGTGCCGAAGCGCGCGCACCAGCGCGGCGCCCAGCCGGGCCACGGTTTCGTGATCGAGAGGGTGTTCGCCGGCCTTCCCGCGCACACCGTCAGTACCGAACAGTCTGGACATTTACTTGATCGTGACCCGGACGACGGAGGGATCCATGGAACTGACGCCGAAATCGTTCTGCGTCGTATCGACTTGAACCCGAAGATTGTACCTGACCGGGTCCGAGCCCGGCAAGGTCAACGAACGCATCGAGTGACTCGGGGCGGATGGCGTTCAGTCCGGGACGATGGCCACGCACGGTCACGCGCATGACGGTCGGTTGTATCCGTGCGGTCAGACTGGCGCCGAGGTTACGCCAACGAATGGGAACTCCCGGCAGGTCCCGTTCGAGCGGGGCCGGGTTGACTTCAACGGTGACCGTTGCGCTTTGCGCGTGCACGAGCCGAAGCGCCGAGTCCGAGACGCCGATCGTCACCACATCCGAGACGTTGGCGCGCTGCCCGGCAACGGAGATGGGTTCGGTGGTGGCGCTGGTGAGGTCTCGCAGGCGGCTCTCCGGGCCGATCACTTCGACGGCGTCTGGCGTGGCCGTCGCACGCCCGATGACATAGCCTGGCGCCGGATCACCTTCGACGGCGGGCACGACTGGCACGGACCGTCGCGCCGACTTCTCCAGTTCCAGCGAGATCGTCAGCGGGGTGATCTGCGCCACCTCGACGCCGTACGGACGCCTGACCTCGTCGGCCCGCAGGTGGAACAGACGCGATCCGGGGCGTGCGGTCTCGAGATCCAGGATCGCGATGACGTCCCCAGGGTCCATGCGGCCGAGGAGCGCCGACGACCCGCGCACGCGCACGTCCACGGTCATCGGCGGGTCGCCGACGATCTCGAGTTGATCCGGCACGTTCCGCAGTTCCAGCGGCACACGTAACGTCCGCTCGACGACGTGCTCGCCCGCGACGGTGAGCCACAAGAGCAGCGCCAGGAGCAGCGCCAGCAGCTTCAGCCCGAACGATCGGAAGGGATGCAGCTTCATCGTCTACACGTCGTAGGTACGCGCGCCGACGTTCCGGCCGCTCGAGCGCCGCGTCAGCACGAGCGCGCGCAGGCGCTCGCGCAATTGGTCGGGCGTCAGCCGCCGCTCGATCCGGCCGTCGAGCGCCAGCGAGATCGCGCCAGTCTCCTCGGAGACCACGACGCAGACGGCATCGCACTCTTCGGTGAGGCCGATCGCCGCGCGGTGGCGGGTGCCGAGCTCGCGGCTCACCCTGGGGTTCACCGTCAGCGGCAGAAAACAGGCCGCCGCCGCGACGCGCGACTCCTGGATAATGACCGCGCCGTCGTGGAGCGGCGACCCGGGCTGAAAAATCGTGGCGACCAGATCGTACGTGAGGAGCGCGTCGAGCGGGATGCCGCTCTCGATGTAGTTGCGCAGCCCGATCTCGCGCTCGACCACGATGATCGCGCCAATTCTTTGCGACGACAGCGTGGTCGACGCCACGACGATTTCCTCGATGGTCTCGTCGGCCGCTTGTTGACGGTTCAAGTAGCGGAAAAACGGCGCCTGGCCGAAATGCGCGAGCGCACGGCGGATGTCGGACTGGAAGATGACGATCGCCGCGAAGGCGACAAACGCCAGCATGTTCCGGATCATCCAGTTCACGGTCTGCAGGGGCGCGAGCCGGGACACGTAGAACAGCCCGACGATCAGCAGCGAGCCGGCGGCCATCTGCATGGCGCGCGTGCCCCTGATCAGCTTCAGGAACTCGTAGATCAGGAACGAAACGATAAGGATGTCGAGGATGTCCCACCAGCCGATCGGCGGCCGGCGAAGGAGATCCCGTAAATACTCGGGCATTCTTGTGGCGGTTAGCTTATCAAGAAGGGTCTTTGCGGGGCCGCGCGAACCCCGTGCAACGGCGAGCGCGAAGTGTGCGTAAGCTGTGGTAGAGGCGGCACCCATACAAATCGATCTCGAGAGCGTCACCGAGGCTCGGCTCGTCGCCCAGGCGCTTGCCGGTTCGGAGAGCGCGTACGAACAGATCGTTCGCCGCCACGAACGCGCGGTGTTGACGCTGCTCGTACGGATGACCGGGGATGCGGCGCTGGCCGAAGACCTCGCGCAGGACACCTTCGTCAAGGCGTTCCGGAACCTCGGCACCTTCGATCCCGCGCGACGCCTTTCCAGCTGGCTGCTGCGAATCGCCCACAACACGGCCATCGACGCCATGCGGCGCCAGCGTCTGCAGGTGGTGCCGATCGAAACCGCCAACGCCGGACCGCCAACCCCTCGACCCGCCGGCCCCCGCCGTGCCGGACCCCCTCGAACGCCAGGCCATGGCAGCTGCGATCGAATCCGCGATGAAACAACTGAGACCGGATCAGCGCGCCGCGGTCTCCCTGCGCTACGAAGAGGGGCTGTCGTTCGCCGAGGTGGGCCAGGTCCTGGGAATCCCGGAAGCGACGGCCAGGAGCCACGTCCACCGGGCGCGCAAAGAACTGGCGAAACTGCTGCCGCAACGCGACGCCGACATCCTGCGTAAGCCTGAGTAGGGAGATGAACGAGCCACTCAACCGTGACTACACCCGCTGGGTCGAGGCCGACCGCGAGGGGCACGATGACGACGCGGATGCCGCGTTCCGGGACGTGTTCAGCGCCACCGTCTCGTCCCCGCTAGTGCCCGCCCGGTTCGCCGCCGACACGATGGTGCGCCTGGCGGCCGCCCGCGCGTCGGACGCGAAGCGAGCGCGGCGCGCCAGGCTGGCGCTGCTCTGGGGAGGCGTAACGGTAGGGCCGGTGGCGATCTATTTCTGGGCGGGAACGGCGGCGTCGGCCGCCGTGGCGTTGCTGCTCGGCGCGTTGAACTTCCTGGTCAACGCCATGGTCAGCCTCGTCGTCGTCAGCGACTGGAGCGTATGGTCGCTGGTCGGAAATCTCGGACGGGCGCTGGGCGCGATCATGTCCGACGCCGACGTCACGTTCATCGTCATCGCCATGCACGGAATCGCGTTCGCGGCCCTGATCGCGTTGCAACGGCTGCTGGGGCCCGATAGGGAGTCATACAAATGAAGAGAACCACCGCACTCATCGCGCTCATGGTTGCCGTCATCCTTGGCGTCCAGGAGCGCTCGCTGGCGCAACGCTCGACGCGCGACGCACCGGAAGCGCTGCGTCAACGCATCGAGGAGCGCTACAACGTGGTGCCAATTACGAATGGGATCGCATTGACGCCGAAGAGCCGCCGCGGCGACGTCCGCCTGATCGAGGTGTCCGATACGATCGCGATCAACGGCACGGTCGTGACCGGCGCAGAGCTTCGAGAGCGGGTCGGATCAGACGCCGACGCGATCCTGCAGCTTTCCTACATGGATCCAGCGACCCGCGAGGCCATGTTCCCGACGACCCCACGTGACGCGACGCCCCCGGCGGACGCACAGCCGGCGCCCGCTCCCCTGCCGCCCGACAGCGATCGCTCGATGGAACGAAGGAATCGCGCGCGCGGCGACCGCGTGAACGTCTTTGGTGACGTCCGCGTGCGAGAAGACGAGGAAATCACGGGGCAGGTCGTGGCCGTGCTCGGTTCGGTGCGCATCGACGGTACGGTCGGCGACCAGGTGGTCGCCGTGCTGGGATCGGTCGAACTGGGTCCGAAGGCGGTCGTCCGCGGGGACATCATCTCGGTCGGCGGACGCGTTCACCGGTCGGAAGGCGCGCAGGTGCGGGGCGGCGTCACCGAGGTCTCGCTCGGTCATATCGAACTCCCGACTGAGATCGCGCCGTGGCTGGCGGGCGTCGGACTATTCTCGGCCTTCGGCGCTGTCCCACGGCTGATCGGGACGACGTTCCGGCTCCTGCTGCTGATGACCCTCGGCGTGCTGGCCTACCTCGTCGCGAGACGGACAGTGGAACAGTCGGCCGAGCGCGTCCAGGACAACCCGGCGAAGGTCACAGTCATCGGACTGGCCGCCGGACTCCTGATCGGACCGGTGATCTTCCTCGCCGCGTTCGTGCTCGTCTTGACGATCATCGGGATTCCGCTCTTGTTGCTGATCCCGTTCATCTTCGCGTTCCTGCTCCTCCTCGCCCTCGCCGGGTTCACAGGCACGGCGCTGGCGATCGGTCAGTGGGCGAGCCGCCGCTTCGGGTTCAATACGGCCACGGGCATCGGAAGCGTAGTCCTGGGAATCGTGGTGATTTTCCTTCCGCTCATGCTGGCCCGGGTGATCGCGCTCGGCGGGTGGACAACGGCACCGTTCTCGTTCGTTTTCGGTGCGGCGGCGTTCGGGCTGGAACTGCTCGTGTGGGCCGCCGGCTTTGGCGCGGTCTTGTCGAATACGTTCGGCAGTTGGCGCGCCCGCCGAGCCGTCGTGGCCACGCCGTAAGGCGTGGCCGGTCGTTCGTCCCTCTCGGGTGGGCAACCGTCACTTCCCAAATCCCACCCGGTGAAGCTCGTGTAGGGTATGCGGCGTGAGAACACTCGCGCCGCGGCATCACTGGGCGGTGGTCGTCGCCGGCGTCGCCATCGCCTCGTGCACGACAACGCCCGCGTCGCAACCCCGCATCGAAACCCTGACCCTCGCATCGAAGGACGCGCAGCTCGCTGCCACGCTCCACCTGCCCTCCGGGAACGGTCCCTTCCCCGCCGCCGTGTTGATGCACGGCTCCGGGCGAATGACCGGAGCCCAGATGGCCGCGAACAACGGCGGACCGCTGCTTTCGATGGGGTTTGCGGTCCTTGCTTACGACAAGCGCGGCGTGGGCGGATCCACGGGTGAGTACACCAGCATCGGTCCGGCCAACAGCGAACGGATGTTCGACCTGCTTGCCGCGGACGCGCTTGCGGGTGTCGAGGCCCTATCCCTGCGTCGGGATATCGACGGGAAACGCATCGGGTTGTTTGGGGTGAGCCAGGCGGGATGGATTGCGCCGCTGGCGGCGTCGCGGTCGGACCGCGTCGCGTTCGTTGTCGTGCTTTCAGGTCCGGCGGTGACCGTTGGGCAAGAAATCGCTTACAGCAAGGTCGCCGGAGAGGACCCCGGTTCGATCCAGGGATTAACGGAGGCGGAAATCGAGCGGGAGTACAAGGCGTTCAAGGGGCCGCATGGGTTTGATCCCGCCGGGGCGCTTGCCGCGATGCGGGCGCCGTCGTTGTGGATTCTCGGAGAGCGCGATCGGAGCTTGCCGGTTCAGCAGACGATCGCCAACCTCGAACGGCTGAAGAAACAGGCCGGGCAACCGATCTGGATTCACGTGTTGCCCGGCGCCAATCACTCACTTCGAAGCCGAACGGGCGAACAGCCCGACTTCTGGCGTGTGATCGGCGCCTGGGTCAAGGAACGAGGTCTGATCTAGACCGCGTCGTTCTTGCGCTGGCGATCCTCGCCGGCCTCGCTCTCGCGCTCGCCCTTCTCTTCGAGTTCCTCGTCATCGATCAGCTCGCCGGCGGCGTTCTTCAGCCCGCCCTTGATGCGCTGACCGGTGGCCGAAATTTCTTCCGCGACCGAGTTGTCGTGCCGACGCGCGTTCGAATCGTCCGGATTGTCAACGTCGTCTCTGCGATAGTCAGTCATGTGGGTTGCCCCCTCCTCGGCACACATCAACGGTGCCGATGACTCCTCAGCAACGATGTTGCCGTCTGTCGGGGACGCGCCACTCGCGTTTTTCAACGACTTGCACGGATGAGACATCGTTGAAGTGTAGAGCCGCGTGCACAGCATGTGTAACGGCCGGGTCGTGTCAGGGTGTGGATCGTAGGCGATCGGTCACACGGACGACATCCACCATTTCGGCGACGCCGTGAACGCGAACGATGTGCGCGCCGAGCATCACAGACGCTGCGACGGCGGCCGCCGTCCCCCACTCACGGTCGCGGGGCTGACGATCGCCGAGCGCATCTTTGAGGAATGACTTGCGCGAAGGGCCTGAAAGCAGCGGACGGTCGAGCTGTGCCAGTTGTGGCAATCCTGCCAACAAAGCGTAACTGTGCTCGGCTCGCTTGGCGAAGCCGAAGCCGGGATCGAGGATGAGCGCCTCGCGCGAAACGCCCGCATCTGTTGCGCGCCCGATCGCCTCCTCCAGTTCCCGCGAAACCTCCGCGACCACGTCGTCATAACGAGCCATGTCGTACATGGTCTTGGACCTCCCGCGCGTATGCATGAGCACCAGCGCCGCACCGGTCTCAGCGGCAACGCTCGCGAGGGAGGGATCGTAAAGAAGTCCGCTGATGTCGTTGATGATGGTGGCGCCCCGCGCGACCGCTTCACGGGCCACTGGCGCTTTGTAGGTGTCGATCGAAATCACCGCCGGTGTTCGGGCCGACAGCCGTTCGATCACCGGCAACACGCGGCGCAACTCCTCTTCAGCGCCGACCTCATCGGCGCCAGGGCGGGTCGATTCCCCACCCACGTCGAGGATGTCCGCACCCGCCTCCACCATCCGAACGCCGGCATCGACGGCGCGGTCCACGTCGTAATGGACGCCACCGTCGGCAAACGAATCAGGGGTGATGTTGAGGATGCCCATGACGAGCGTGCGCTCGCCGAGGCTCAAAATGCGATCGCCGGGCAGCGGGACCGTGAAGGTCCTGCGCCCGGCGATAAATGACGGCAAGGCCGGCTTATTCCTGGGTGACGGGCTTATTCAGCGGCGGAATCTGCGGAACGAGGGACGGACGCTCCTTCGTCGGACGCTTGCTCCCGTCCTCGGTCGAAGACGATGCCGCAGCCGGCCGGTGCTCTTCGAGCGCCTCGCCGGCGGCGATGCGACGGACCTGATCCGCGTCGAGCACCTCACGCACGAGGAGCTCATCGGCGATCTGCAGCAGCGCTTTCTTGTGCTGCTCGAGCAAGGTGCGCGCCTTGTCGTAGTTGCGATGAACGATGCCCTTGATTTCCCTGTCGATGTTGACCGCGGTGTCTTCGCTGTAGTCCTGGTGCTGCGCGATCTCGCGGCCGAGGAAGATCTGCTCTTCCTTCTTGCCGAAGGTGAGCGGCCCCATGTGCTCGCTCATGCCCCACTCGCAGACCATCTTGCGCGCCAGCTCGGTGGACCGTTCGAGATCGTTGCCGGCGCCTGTCGTCATACTGCCGTTCATGGTGATCTCCTCGGCGATGCGGCCGCCGAGCAGGATCGAGATCTGATCGTTCAGATAATCGCGGCTGTAGTTGTGCTTGTCGTCCACCGGCAGCATGGTCGTGAGACCGAGCGCCATCCCACGCGGGATGATCGTGACCTTGTGAACCGGGTCAGCGTGGGGCAGCAGCACGGCGAGCAGCGCGTGCCCCCCTTCGTGGATGGCGGTGACCTTCTTCTCTTCGTCGCTGATGATCATCGAGCGACGCTCCGAGCCCATGAGGACCTTGTCCTTCGCGAACTCGAAGTCCTGCATCCGAACGACCTTCTGGTTGTAGCGCGCGGCATTCAGTGCCGCTTCGTTCACCAGGTTGGCCAGGTCGGCGCCAGAGAAGCCCGACGTTCCGCGCGCCAGCACGTGGATGTTCACGTCGTCTGAGAGCGGGATCTTCTTCGTGTGGACGGCGAGGATGCCCTCGCGGCCCTTCACGTCGGGACGATTCACGACGATGCGGCGGTCGAAACGACCGGGGCGCAGCAGCGCGGGATCGAGGACGTCGGGGCGGTTGGTGGCCGCGACGAGGATGACCCCTTCGTTCGACTCGAAGCCGTCCATCTCGACGAGGAGCTGGTTCAGCGTCTGCTCGCGCTCGTCGTGGCCGCCGCCGAGGCCGGCGCCGCGATGACGCCCGACGGCGTCGATTTCGTCGATGAACACGATGCAGGGGGCGTTCTTCTTCCCCTGTTCGAACAGGTCGCGCACGCGCGAGGCGCCGACGCCGACGAACATCTCGACGAAGTCGGAGCCGCTGATCGAGAAGAACGGAACGTTCGCTTCACCGGCGACGGCGCGGGCGAGCAACGTCTTGCCCGTTCCCGGAGGGCCCATGAGCAGCACGCCCTTCGGGATGCGCCCACCAAGCTTCTGGAACTTCTGCGGTTCCTTGAGGAATTCGATGATTTCCTGAAGCTCTTCCTTGGCCTCGTCGACGCCAGAGACGTCTTTGAAGGTGACCTTCTTCTGCGAGCTGGAGGAGAGCTTCGCGCGGCTCTTGCCGAACGACAGGGCCTTGTTCCCACCGCTCTGCATCTGCCGCATGATGAAGATCCAGAACCCGATCATCAGGAGGATCGGCGCCCAGGCGTAGAGCAACGACGCCCACGGGCTGGTCGTTTCCCGTTTGGCGTTGATCTCCACGTGTGCCGCGCTCAGCTCGTTGGCGAGGCCTTGGTACTGCGTCGGAGCGTAGGTGCGGAACTTCTGATGCCCGGTCCCGGTGTTGCCGACGAGCACCCCGTTGATGTCGTTGCCTTCGATGGTGACGGAGGCGACCTGCTTCTGCTCCACGTACTGCAGGAACTGCGTAAACGCAATCTCGTCGTTCTGGTTCTGGAGACTGGTGGAGAACTGCCAGATCAGCACCCCGACCACCACCAGGACCATCCAGAACAACAAGCTCTTGAGGGTCGAGTTCAAACTTCGCCTCCTAAATGCCTTGCTTTCAAGGATATCACGGCGTTCGAGGGGGCGCCCGCCCGAAAATCCTCGGAAACCGCATGGCCGACGATCCATACAATTCTGTCGTCGCCATCGACCACCAGCGGCAACAGATCACGCTCGGCCCGGGCGACCTTTCGATCGACCAGGTAGTCCTGTAACTTCTTGCTACGCCCGCCCAGCCCAGGGGGCTGAAAACGGTCGCCGGGGCGCCGGGACCTCACCGCCAGCGGAAGCTTCGCCCCTGAAACCAGGCAGCCCAGCACCGCCGGCCGGCCGGTCTCTCCCTCACCCCCCCACGCCGCCGATACCGCCAGCCCCTGGCGGCTGAGGAGCACCTCACCAGGAATAGACAGCGGAAACCGGAATTCGGGTCCATCCTTCGGACCACGCCCCGGTTCCGGACCCAGGGAGATCCACTGCCCTTCGTGCACGGCCTGCTGGCCGGGGAGACTCAGCGCGGCGCCGACTTCCGCATGTGCAGCGAATTCGACGAACCGCTGGATGTGCTCGAAGCCGATGAAACGATCCGGCGCCCGCCGCGCCAACGCTTCGCGTGCCACGCGCGCTGCGAGCGCCGGGTGGAGCGACGTCAGTTGCCTGGCGTCAACCTGGGAAGCTGTGTGGGCCGCATTTGTTAAGACGATGGATCGCGCCAAATCGATTGCTTCGGCGTGCAACTTCTCTTCGTCTTCGCGCGCGCTCGCGGCTTCCCGGGCGAGCACCTCCACGATTCCCGGCGAAAACTCGCGCTCGAGATACGGGATGAGCTCGTGTCTCACACGATTCCGCGGAATCGCCACGTCGGCGTTGGTCGCATCTTCACGATGCGCCAGGTGACGTTCCGCAACGTAGTCCCTGAGATCAAGACGGCGGACGTCGATCAACGGTCTGATGACGAGCCCGGCTTTGGGTCTGATCCCCGCAAGGCCACGGCTGCCGGCGCCGCGCAACAATCGAAGCAGGAATGTTTCGGCCTGATCGTCGCGCGTGTGTCCCACGGCGATGGCCACGGCCTCGAACCGTTTCGCGGCCGCCTCGAGAAACTCGTAGCGCGCGCGGCGCGCCGCATCTTCGATCGAGCGTTTGTCGTCCCGCGCGAGGCCCCTGACGTCCCCGCGGCCGCTCTCGAACGGGAGCCCTAACGAGGACGCGAGATCCGAGCAGAACCGTTCGTCGGCGTCCGCTTCGTCACCACGCAGCTGATGATTGAAGTGCGCCGCTCCGGCGACCACGAGGTCACCGCGCTCCTGCAACTCCAGCAACACGTGCAGCAACGCGACGGAGTCGGCGCCGCCCGAGAGGGCGACGACGACGCGTCCGCCGTGCGGCACCATGTGGTGGCGCCGAATCGTGCGCAACGCGACGTCCGCGACGGACATGAATTGTCAGCGAAAAAAATGGTGGCGGTGCAGGGACTTGAACCCCGGACACTGCGGATATGAGCCGCATGCTCTAACCAGCTGAGCTACACCGCCGGAATCTGTGATTATAACGTATCGATCAGCGCCGCGGCCAGCAGCGGAATCATCAACTCGTGATGTCCAACGAGTGAATAGCCCTTGCCAATGCCGGCGACGGGACGCGAAACGACGTTGGTCTGTGGACGATAGAGGCGAGCGAAGTCGAGATTCACGGTCGTCAGACCATCGAGCGACCGCCCGGAGTTGCGGGCGAGCGCGACGGCCTTCAGGAACACCTCCGGCAGGACGACTGCAGACCCGCAATTGAGGTACACCCCGCCCTTCAGCCTCGCGACGTTCGACACAAAGTAACGAAAGTCGCGGAGGCTCCCTTCTCCGAGTGCCGCGCCGTCGGCGTCGGGGTGCATGTGGATGATGTCGGTGCCGATCGCCACGTGCACAGTCACTGGAATGCCAAGGCGCGCCGCGTTCGCGAGAAGGCTGAGGGACGCGTGCTGTGGTTTGGCTTCGGTCAGCCAGGCGCCGACCGCCTGACCGATGCCGAGACCCCGGCGAACGCCGTCGCTGATGGCGGCATTCAACAGGCGTCCCGTTTCCTCCGCCATACCAAAGCGCCCCGGCCCGAGCGCTTCGTCGACATCCTCCGACGTGGCTCCTGATAACGCGAGCTCGAAGTCGTGGATGACGCCGGCGCCATTCATCGCCATTGCCGACACGAACCCGCGCGACATCAGGTCGATGAGTACCGGCGACACACCGGTCTTGATCACGTGGGCGCCGATGCCCCAGACGATCCCCGCGTCAGAGGCGCGCGCGTCGCGGAGCGCCGCAACGACGGCCTTGAAGTCGGCGGCCGCAAGGATCGACGGCAGCGAATCGACAAAGGACGACATCCCGGCGCCCGGCACGTACGGGCGCCCGAAGTCGGCAGCGTTTGCCTTGCTCTTGCGGGAGTGCAACGGATAAGTTTTGACGCCCGAAAGGTCGAACTCGTCGTAACTAAAAGGCACGGGCTGAAGCATACAACGTGCTACGTGCGGACGTGCTACGTGCGGACGTGTGGACGTGCCGCGTGCGGACGTGCGGACGTGCACGTACGAACGTACGCACGTAGCACGTGCGAACGTCCGGACGTAGCACGTGCGCACGTAGCACGTAGCACGTGTTCAGCGCAGGGTGAGATCGAGCGATTGGTGTTTGGGAGTGCCCTGGCCGGGTTCGAAGCGGATGGTGAGGCGATAAGTTCCTGGGCGGGTGTAGCGATGGTGTACTTCCGTTCGGCCGGCGATGGGCGTACGCGTGGTGGTTCCGTCCCCGAAATCCACGGCGACGGTTCCCCAGCCGATGCCGCGGTCCGTCCACGCGCGGAGGATCATTTGAACGTCGCTGTTCGTGGTGGCGTCGCCCGGGACATCGACCGCGAGCTGCTGGTCGGTGACCTCCACGATATTCGAGCGGCCGACCGGGCCGCGCGTCGACGAAACACACACGCGACAACGGTCCTGGCTGACGGCGGCGCGCACCAGATCGTCGTGCGCCTGCTGGGGCGGCACGAAGTAATCGGTGCGCGTCCACTCGCCACCGAGCGCGGTGGCGCCGGTGGCCAGCAGCAGGAACGTCATCGTCACGGCGACCACTGATCGTTTCAACGTGACCCTCGCCGTCATTTTCATAAGCGGAGCCAGCGCCAGGGCCACGCTCACCGCGACCCAGCACCCAAACAGCACGAACGTCCCGCGGTGGCCGGACCAGAAGTCACCGTGCGTCCATGGGAACAGGAGATTCGGCGCCCATCCGCTGAAGCCTGCGTCGATGTGGCGTCCCACTTCCTTGTAGTGGTGAAGGTTGTACGAGACCGCCGTGTCCAACGAGAGCACGACGAGAAACGCGACGACGACCTGCACCAGGGAACTGTGCCCCCAGGCACGCACCGTCGCCCACAGCGGAATCAGCAGTAAGGGAATGACCGCCGCGAGCTGGCGAACCGGTGTGGCGCCGGCGGCGCTAAAGCCGTGGCCGGCGACCGGAACGGCAAGGGTGACAACGAGGAGTGCGACGCCGATGGCGAGAGCGCGTGACGCTCGCGCGAGCAGCACCCAGCCGGGAATCGCGAGCAGGTAGACGACCGCATGCGGAAAGAAACCCCAGATCCTGTCGAAGGGCAGCGACACGACCGACTGGCGTGCTTCAGCCGGTATCCAGGCGGACTCGGCCCCCTCCACCGCGTACATCGCGTCCGGTCGCAGGCTGCCGGTGATGTGGTACGCGTAAGCACAGAACGCGGCGACAGCTACGGCGTAGGAAACGACCAGCGCGGTTCGCCGCGGCGTGCGTATAGCCGCCCAGAACACAAGCACCAGGGACACCACCAGGAATCGCACGTGCAGCCACGGCAGGAATCCGGTCGCCACACCGGCAGCGATCGCCGCAGTCAGGCGCTGATCCCGCGGAGCCCGCCCGAGCGTCCACGCCAGCACTGAGCAGACGACGATGCCGGCGGTGGCCTCGGGGTAGATCTGGAAGCCGAATGCGGCAACCGGCATCGTCATCATGCCGAGCGCCGCCAGCCCCCACGAGAGGGGAACATTACCAGTCACCACGCGCAGCAGCGCGAACAGGGCCACACCCCAACCCGCCCATAACAGGAGGACCGCAAGATTGGTCGCTGGCAGACGGTCAGGAAACACTCCCTGGTGCCCAGCGCCGGTGGCGATGAAGTGACGGTCTACGAAGTAGGCGGGAAAGAGCAACGCCGACAATCCCGGGGTGTGCACCTGGTAGTAACCACCGTTACGACCGCGCACGATCCACGCCTGCGCGTACTCCGCGCGGTTGTAGCGAACACCGAAGCCGCGGCTGAAAAACAGCCGCGCATCGGCGATCGCGTTGGTGGTGTCTTCGCGAAACGCCCGCCCAAGCAACACGACGTTCCGCCAGAGGGGCGGAGAGAACGTCGTTCCGAGCTCCCCCATCGTCCGCACGTTCCCGACCTCGAGACCGTTGCCCTGGTACCAGTTCTCGCAGAAGCGCAGGTACTTCGGCTCATCTCCATGCAACGCTTCGTCGAACCGAAGCTGCGGCGTGGTCGCGATCGCCCACGCGGCGAGCACGACGAAGAGCATTGCCGACGCCGCGGTGGTCGATCGGACCTGGAGACCGTAGAGCACAGTCCCGAGGAAAGAGGCGACCACGATTGCTGTCGTCCACCACGGTCGCAAATCGACGAGTAGATAGAGCAGAACGGAGACGCGCGGGGCGGCGCCGGGAACGAGCGCGACCAGCGCGAGCGGCGCAAACGACAGCAGTAGCAACGGCTTCGCAAAGTGGCTTTGTCCGAGCCGGCGGCCAAGGGAAACGAGCACCAGCGCCGCGGTCCCGGTCCCCGCAACCGCCACCCACCAGGGGGCACCGATGAAAACATATTCAAGCGGCCGTCCCTGGCTGGCGAGAGGGAGAAAGGTGCTCGAGACGAACCACGTCCACACACCGACGGCGAGCGCCGCCGCGATCAGCACGCTCACAGGATCAACATCGCGTCGCCGTAACTATAAAAGCGATAGCGGCTCGCGATCGCTTCGCGGTAGGCGTCCAGCACGGCCTCGCGTCCGGCGAACGCCGACACCAGCATCAGAAGCGACGATCGCGGGACGTGGAAGTTGGTCATCAGCCCGTCGACCACCTGGAAGCGGAATCCGGGGTAAATGAAGGTGGTCGCCTCGGCGGCACCCGCCGTGACTTTGCCTCCTCCACGGAGGGCCGAGTCCTCGAGCGCCCGCGTCGTTGTGGTGCCGACGGCGACAACTCGGCGTGACTCCTGGCGCGCACGGTTGATGAGATCCGCGGCGGGCGCCTCGATTTCGTAGTGCTCGGGATCCACGACGTGCTCCTCGACGACCTCGCTTCGGACCGGCTTGAAGGTGCCGTAGCCGACGTGGAGGGTGATCGAGGTTCGTTCCACGCCGGCCTCGCCCAGCGCCCCCAGCAGCTCGCGGGTGAAATGGAGGCCGGCGGTCGGTGCGGCGACCGATCCCTTCACTTCAGCGAAGACCGTTTGGTAGCGCTCGCGATCCGACGTGGTGTCGGGCCGCTTGATGTAGGGAGGCAGCGGTACGTGGCCAAGCGCGTCGATCAACGTGTCCACATCACCACCACGTTCGGATCGCAACCGTACCGTCCGCCGGCCGAAGTGGTGGTGTGCGAGCACCTCTCCGGTCAACGCGCCAGCCTCCCCTTCGAAGCGGACGATCGCGCCCGGCTTCAGCTTCTGCCCGGGGTGCATCAGCGCCTGCCAGGTGTCGGGTTCCTCGGTGCGCCCGATGAGAAGGCATTCGACGTTCCCACCCGAGGGCACACGGTGGCCGAGCAGCCGCGCCGCGAACACGCGAGTCTTGTTGGCCACAAGCAGGTCTCCTCGGCGGAGAAACCCTGGAAGGTCGCTGACCGACGCGTGCTCGATCGTTCCACCCTCGCGGTGCAGCACCATGAGTCGCGACGCCCCGCGCGGTGCTGGCTGCTGCGCGATCAACTCGTCGGGCAGGTCGAAATCGAAGTCGGAGACGAGCACGGCGGACACTCTATCCGATGGCGGGAAGTAGAATGACTGGCGATGACCGATTCTCAGCGCGAGCGTTCCGAGGACACGCCTGAAGTTCCCGAGGCTCCGCCGCTGATCATCCAGATGCCGGTCGACGTCCGCAACCTGGCGCTGACGGTCATCGCGGTGCTCGGCGTCACGCTCGTCCTGCAGATGATGGAGTCGGTGCTGATCCCGATCGTGCTCGGCATCCTCATCAGTTACGCGCTGTCGCCGATCGTCAAGGGCCTGACGCGCATCTACATCCCACGCGTCTTGAGCGCGTTCCTCGCGGTCTCGCTGCTCGTCGGCGCTCTCGGTGCCGGCGTCTGGGCGTTCAGCGACGATGCGATGGCAGTGGTGCGGGATGTTCCGACCACGGCGCAGAGGATCGCCGCGATGATGCGCGCGGAGCGGAACAGGCCGACCGACAGCGCCCTCGAGCAAATGCAGGAAGCCGCGAAGGAGATCGACAAAGCTGTCGTCGAAAACACCCAGCCAGCGCCGAAACCCTCGGGCGTGCAGCAAGTGGAAGTCGTCGAACGCGGTTTCAGGGCGACCGATTACCTGTGGATGGGAGGGGCGGGCCTGATTGGCTTCGGCGGACAGTTCGCCATCATCCTCTTCCTCGTCTTCTTCCTGCTCGTGACCGACGATCTGTACAAGCGCAAGCTGGTCAAGATCGCGGGGCCCACGCTGACCAAGAAGAAGGTGACGGTCCAGATCCTCGACGAGATCAACCGTCAGATCGAAAACTTCATCAAGGTCCAGGTCCTGACCAGCGTCGTCGTCGCCGTCGCCACCGGGGTGGCGCTGTGGTGGTTCGACGTCGAGCATTTCGTGATCTGGGGCCTGCTCGCCGGCATCTTCAATTCGGTCCCCTACCTCGGTCCGATAGTCGTCAGCGGGAGCCTTGGCGTTGTCGCCTTCATGCAGTTCAACGACATCGGCCGTTCGGCGACCGTCGCCGCGACCGCGATGGCGATCACCAGCCTGGAAGGCTTCCTGCTCACCCCGGCCCTCATGGGCCGCGCCGCGCAGATGAACCCGGTCGCCATCTTCGTCGGCCTCTTGTTCTGGAGCTGGATCTGGGGCGTGTGGGGAACGATCCTCGCGGTGCCGATGCTCATGATGATCAAGGCGGTCTGCGATCACATCGAAGATCTGCAGGGGGTGGGGGAGCTGCTCGGGGAATAGTCGCTCGCGCCGTCAGGGTGCTCGGGTGCTCGGGGCTCGGGGCTCGGGGCTTAGAACAGCTTGATCTGTGAAAGCAGCGCGACCAGGGTCATCAGGATCAGGATGGGGACGATCGCGATGAGCGCGAGGAGGCCGATCGCGCCGCCGACGAAGACGTAGTCGCTGCGCGTCGGGGGCACGCCGGGGTGTGCGTGGCGTTCGAGGAGCGCCATGTTGCGCAGGTTGGCCTTGTAACCGGCGTCGAAGAGATCTCCGAGCAGAGGCACCGTGCCGGCAAGCATATCGAGCGCCGAGTTCACCAGCATCCGACCAATAACGACCTTCGGAATCCTCAGTCGGTACCGAGTGCAGAAGGATCATCACCGAGAAGAACATGGTCCCGATAGTCGCCGGCGCCCGGGATGAGCCCGATGATCGCGTCGAGCCCGAAGCGAAACGTCGTACCTGGAACCCGAAACGCTGCGTCGAGCAAGGTCGCCCATTTCCTGAGCGCCACAAGCGCGGGGTCATTCGGTGGAGCCATCCCCACCATTACTACACGAGAGTCCCAAGTTCCGAGCCCCGAGCCCCGGCCAGTCCCGAGCCCCGAACCTGGCGCGGTTTCCAATAAGCCTCAGGTTGTGCTACCTAACTCCTTCTGTGCCTATCGCTCCTCTCCGTGTGTGGCCCGGTTCTCCTTACCCGCTCGGCGCGACGTGGGACGGGGTCGGGGTGAACTTTGCGCTGTTTTCCGAGCACGCGACCCGCGTCGAGCTGTGCCTGTTCGACTCGCCCGGCGCCGAGGTCGAGTCGCTGACGATCCCGCTGCCCGAGCAAACCGACATGGTCTGGCATGGGTACTTGCCCGACGTGCAACCGGACCAGCTCTACGGGTATCGCGTCCACGGCCCTTACGCGCCTCACCGCGGACACCGCTTCAACCCCAACAAGCTCGTCCTGGATCCGTACGCCAAAGTCGTCGGACGCACCGTGAAGTGGAACGAATCTCTGTTCGGTTTCACGTTCGGGCAGGACGACACCACCTTCGATGCGCGCGACAGCGGTGCCTACGCTCCCTTGGCAGCGGTCGTCGACGGCGCTTTCACGTGGGGCGATGACCGGCCGCCACGGACGCCCTGGCACGAGACGCTCATCTACGAGTTGCACGTCAAAGGCTTTTCGAAACTGAATCCGCACGTGCCGGAAGCGCTGCGCGGCACCTATCGTGGTCTGGCATCCGATCCGTCGATCCGGCACCTGAAGGATCTCGGCGTCACCGCCGTGGAACTGATGCCGGTGCATCACCACACCGATGAGTGGCACCTGGTGCAGCGGGGGCTCGGCAACTACTGGGGCTACAACACCCTCACCTACTTCGCACCCGACAGTAGCTACACGGCGGCGCACGCGCCGCTCGATGCGGTGTGGGAATTCAAGATGATGGTTCGCGCGCTGCACGCGGCGGGCCTGGAAGTGATCCTCGACGTTGTCTACAACCACACGGCGGAAGGCAATCACTCCGGGCCGACGCTTTCGCTGCGCGGGATCGACAACTCGTCCTACTACCGGCTGCTGCCCGACCATCCACGCTACTACCAGGACTTCACCGGCTGCGGCAACACGCTGAACATGCGCAGCCCGCGCGTGCTGCAGCTCATCATGGACAGCTTGCGTTACTGGGTACTGGAGATGCACGTCGACGGATTCCGCTTCGATCTCGCGAGCGCACTGGCTCGTGAGTTGCATGCCGTCGACAAGTTGGGCGCGTTCTTCGACATCATTCATCAGGACCCGGTGCTGTCCCAGGTGAAGTTGATCGCGGAACCATGGGACCTCGGCGAAGGCGGCTACCAGGTCGGCAACTTCCCCACCAAGTGGACGGAATGGAACGGCAAGTACCGTGACACGGTCCGGCGTTTCTGGCGTGGCGACGGCGGCGTGGTTTCCGATCTCGCGACCCGCCTGTCGGGCAGCAGCGATCTGTACGAGCAGAGCGGCCGCCGCCCGTACGCGAGCATCAACTTCGTGACGGCGCATGACGGATTTACGCTCGCCGACCTGGTCAGCTACAACGAGAAGCACAACGAGGCCAACGGGGAAGGCAATCGCGACGGCGAGAACCACAACCTGAGTTGGAACTGCGGCGTCGAGGGGAAGACGGACGATCCCGCGGTGCTGGATCTGCGACTCCGCCAGCAACGGAATCTGCTGGCGACGCTGATGATGTCGGTCGGCGTACCGATGATCAGCGGCGGCGACGAGCTGGGACGCACGCAGCACGGCAACAACAACGGCTACGCGCAAGACAACGAAGTCAGCTGGACGCACTGGGAGATGACCGGCGAGCGCCGCGACTTCCTCGACTTCACGGCGCGCCTGGTGCGGATCTGGAAAGAGAACCCGGTCTTGCGGCGGCGGAAGTTCCTCCAGGGGCGGCGCATCCGCGGCGCCGACGTCACCGACATCACGTGGCTCGATCACACGGGCCGCGAGATGACCGACGAGACGTGGAACGCCCACGAGGTCCGCTGCCTGGGGATGCGACTGAACGGCGATGCGATCGACGAGGCAGACGAACGCGGGGAACGCGTCGTTGGCGACACGTTGATGGTGATGCTGAATTCCGATCCCTCGGACGTGCCCTTCATGCTGCCGCCGACGTCGCCGAACGAGCGGTGGGAAATCCTCCTCGATACCGCCGATGGGCAGCCCGGCTCGCGCCGTGTCAGCGGCGCCGAGCCGTATGCGCTGCGCGGCCGCTCCGTCGCGATCTTCCGCCTCAGCGCGCGCGTCGAGCACAACCGCCGCAAAGAACTGGGGGGAGACGCGGAGATTGCCGAGGGCCAGGTGGCGATTGCCGATTGACCATTGAAGATTGCTGAATGCTGATTGCTGAATGCTGATTGCTGACTGATGCCTGCAGCGAAGACGCCGACCAAAAAGACTCCGCGCAAGTCACCGCCCACGATCCCGCTCGACGCCGCACTGCTGCATCGGGTCGTGGTCGAGGGTGTGTACCCCGAAGTCGACAGCGGCCGATTCCCGATCAAGCGAGTCCTTGACGAGACGATCGTGGTCAGCGCCGACGTGCACGCGGACGGACACGACACGCTCGCCGCGGCGGTGATGTATCGGAAGCAGGGAGCGGCCGAGTGGACCGCCGTGATGATGGATCCGCTCGGCAACGATCGCTGGACGGCGCAGTTCAGCGTGACTGAGCTCGGACGCTACGAGTACACCGTCGAGGGATGGATCGACCGCTTCGCTTCGTGGCGCAGCGAGCTGTCGAAAAAGTTCGGCGCCGGTCAGGACGTCGCCGCCGAGCTCATCGAGGGGGCCGAAATCGTCGCGGGCACCGAGTGGGCAGGCACGATCGCCGACGCCTCGATCTCGCAGGAGGAACGCGTCGCCGCGGCGCTCGACGCGAACCTGCTGCAGGAAATGGAACTGCGCGCCGATCGCAGCCGCGCGACGCGATACGACCGGGTGCTCGAGGTCATCGTTGAGCCGGTACGCGCGCGCCTCGGGGCGTGGTACGAGATGTTCCCGCGATCGGCCGGGACCGATCCCTCACGCAGCGCGACGTTCGACGAGGCCGCGACGCGGCTGCCGTACGTCGCCGGCATGGGGTTCGACGTGCTTTACCTGCCGCCGATTCACCCGATCGGCACGAGTTTTCGAAAAGGCCGCAACAACTCGCTGACCGCAGGACCCCACGACCCCGGCAGCCCGTGGGCGATCGGAGGTGAAGCGGGAGGGCATAAGGCGGTCGAGCCCGGACTGGGGACGCTCGACGACTTCGACCGATTCGTCGAAAGCGCGCGCCAACAGGGACTCGAGATCGCTCTCGACCTCGCCTACCAGGCGTCGCCGGATCATCCCTACGTCACGCAACATCCGGCGTGGTTCCGGCAGCGGCCCGATGGCACGATCAAGTACGCCGAAAACCCGCCGAAGAAATACCAGGACATCTATCCCATCAACTTCGAGTCGGCCGAGTGGCCATCGCTCTGGCACGAATTGAAGAGCGTGATCGAGTTCTGGATCGCGCACGGCGTCAAGATTTTCCGCGTCGATAACCCGCATACCAAACCGTACCGGTTCTGGCAGTGGGCGCTCGCCGAGATCAAGCGCCGCCACCCCGACGCGATCTTCCTTTCGGAAGCATTCACGCGGCCCAAGGTGATGAAGTACCTCGCCAAGTCCGGGTTCTCCCAGTCGTACACCTACTTCACCTGGCGCAACACCAAACCCGAACTGACGGAGTACTTCACCGAGCTGACCCAGACCGACGTGCGCGAATACCTGCGTCCCAACCTCTTCGCGAACACCCCCGACATCCTGCACGAGTACCTGCAGCAGGGAGGACGCCCGGCCTTCCAGGTCCGGTTCATCCTCGCGGCAACGCTCGGCGCCAGCTACGGCATTTACTCGGGGTACGAACTCGCTGAGAACGTTCCGGTCAAGCCGGGCAGCGAGGAGTACCTCGACTCCGAGAAGTACCAGATCCGTCCGCGCGACTTCGAACAGCCGAACAGCCTTGCGGAGCTGATCGGCCGCGTGAACGCTATCCGCCGCGAGCACCCCGCGCTCCAGCGGGACTGGGGCCTGCGTTTCCACACCACCGACAATCCGCAGCTCATCGCCTACAGCAAACGCTCGGAAGACGGCACCGACATCGTCTTGATGGTCGTGAACCTCGATCCCACGCACATGCAACACGGATTCGTGCAGCTCCCGCTGGCGCCGTGGGGCCTCACGACGGACGCCATGATCGAGGTCCACGACCTGCTTTCAGAGGAGCGGTACTTCTGGCGCGGCGAGTGGAACTACGTGAGGCTCGACCCCGGCCTGCGCGTGGCGCACGTCCTCGCGGTCCAGCTTCCGGCGCCGCTGCCGGCCGAGCCCTCGGAGCCATCCCATTCGACCAGGCTCAGGGCAAGCGCCTTCGACAGGCTCAGGGCAAGGACGGTAATGCCGGTTTCTGGGAACAAAGACCCGCTCTGGTACAAGGACGCGGTCGTTTACCAGGCGCACGTCCGCGCGTTTTTCGACAGCACGAACGACGGCGTCGGCGATTTTCGCGGGCTGACGCAGAAGCTCCCGTATCTCGAAGACCTCGGGATCAACACGCTCTGGCTGCTTCCCTTCTACCCGTCACCGCTGCGAGACGACGGGTATGACATCGCGGACTACGAAAACATTCATCCGAGCTACGGCACGCTGGCGGACTTCGACCGGCTCATCGAGGAAGCGCACCAGCGCGGCATCCGGGTGATCACCGAGCTGGTGATCAACCACACCTCCGACCAGCACCCCTGGTTCCAGGCGGCGCGGCGTGCGCCGGCGGGATCACCAGACCGGGACTACTACGTCTGGAGCGAGACCAAGGCGAAGTACGAAGGGGTGCGGATCATCTTCACCGATACCGAGACCTCGAACTGGAGCTGGGACGACACGGCCAAGGCGTACTACTCGGCATCGCTTCTTTCACCATCAGCCGGACCTGAACTTCGACAATCCCGCGGTGCTGGAAGCCATTATCGGCGTCATGCGCTTCTGGCTGGATCGCGGCGTGGACGGGCTGCGGCTCGACGCCGTCCCCTACCTGATCGAACGCGAAGGGACGATTTGCGAGAACCTCGAGGAGACCCACGGCGTTCTGAAGAAGATTCGGCGGGCCCTCGACGCGCGCTACCCCGATCGCATGCTGCTGGCGGAAGCGAACCAGTGGCCGGCCGACGTGCGCCCCTACTTCGGCGATGGTGACGAATGCCACATGGCGTTCCACTTCCCGCTCATGCCGCGCATGTTCATGGCGGTGCGGCAGGAGGATCGCCATCCGATCGTCGAGATCCTCCGGCAGACACCCGATATCCCGGAGACCTGCCAGTGGGCTATGTTCCTTCGGAACCACGACGAGCTGACGCTCGAGATGGTCACCGACGAGGAACGCGATTACATGTATCAGGCCTACGCCGCCGACCCGCAAATGCGGATCAACGTCGGGATCCGCCGCCGGCTGGCGCCGTTGATGGAAAACAGCCGCCGCCGCATCGAGCTGCTCAACAGCCTGCTGATGTCGATGCCGGGCACGCCGGTCATCTATTACGGCGACGAGCTGGGGATGGGGGACAACATCTATCTCGGCGATCGCAACGGCGTGCGCACGCCCATGCAATGGACCGGCGACCGGAACGGCGGCTTCTCGAAAGCGGACCCTGCCCGCCTCTACGCGCCGCCCATCATGGACCCCGTTTACGGCTTCCAGGCAATCAACGTCGAGGCACAGGAACGCTCCCCCTACTCGCTCCTGAACTGGATGAAGCGGTTGATCGGCCTGCGCAAGCAGACCCACGTCTTCGGCCGCGGGTCGATCGACTTCCTGCCGTCGCGCAACCGCAAGGTGCTCACCTACGTACGCAAGCACCTGGACGACACGATTCTCTGTGTCGCCAACCTGTCGCGCACGGTGCAGCCGGTGGAACTCGACCTCTCGCGGTTCAAGGGAATGATCCCGGTCGAGATGCTGGGCCTCACCGAGTTCCCGCGCATCGGCGAGCTGCCGTACTTCCTGACGCTGCCCGGCCATGCTTTTTACTGGTTCCGCCTCCAGCAAGCCGCCGCGCCGATTGCGGCGCGCGTCGCGCCGGAACAGGCCAGCGACATCCCGCTGGCCCCGGCGCTCTTCATGGGGGCCGCGTGGGACACGCTCCTGGATGGGAACGTCCGCACACTGATCGAGCGCGATCTGCTGGTCGGCTTCCTGCAGCGGCAGCGCTGGTTCGGGGCCAAGGCGCGGCCGATGCGGGCTGCGCGCTTCGTGGACTGGGGGCTGCTCCGCCGCGCCCCACAGCCGATGTTCCTCACCATCGTCGAAACCGAGTTCGAGGACGGCGGCCGCGACCGCTACTTCCTGCCGCTGACGATCAGCTCGCACACCGATGTACCCGGGGTCGAGCAAAGGGCGCCGCACGCGGTGCTGGCGACGATTACCGGGGCCCGCAAGGGGGTCTTGTTCGACGCGTGGCTCGACGAACGCTTCTCGCGCGTGTTGCTCGAGACACTGGAGCGTCAGGACCAGGTGAAGACGAAGCGGGGATCCATTCACGCCGTGCAAACCGCACAGTTTTCTGCCGCGCGCGGCCAGGGAGACCTGACGCCACGGCGGGTGCCGGGGGAACAGAGCAACACGTCGGTGATCTACGGCGATCGGATGATCCTGAAGTTATTCCGGCGGATCGAGCCTGGCATCAACCCCGACTTCGAAATCGGCCGTCAGCTCACCGAGAAGGTCGGATTCAGCCGCGTGCCGCCCGTGGCCGGCGCCCTCGAACACGCAGGCACCGCGGAACCGAGGGCGACACTCGCGATGCTGCAGCGGCTGGTGGAGAGCCAGGGCGATGGCTGGTCGCACGCCACCGACGAGGTCGATCGCTTCTACGACCACGTCGAGGGACGCGTGGTGCCCGGCGCCGAACCGGCGCGGACTTACACGGCCCTGATGGCGGCGCCGATCCCGCAACTCGCGCGCGACACGATCGGCGGCTACCTGCGGAACGCCGAAACCCTCGGGCGACGCACCGGCGAGATGCATCTCGCGCTCGCCTCCGACGCCAGCCATCGGGACTTCGCGCCCGAGGCCTTCACCGCCGCCGATCTTACGGCGATCAGCGCGGGCGCGGCCGCCCAGGCACGGGCGGCGCTCGGCACGCTCGAGCGCGCGCGTACCGGCGCCCCGCTGCTCGAGCGCCGCCAGGAACTCCTCGACGCGATCCACACGCCGCCGGCGTTCGAGTTCGCGGTGTCGAAGATCCGCGTCCACGGCGACTACCATCTCGGTCAGGTTCTCTGGTCCGAGGGGGATTACTACATCCTCGACTTCGAGGGAGAACCCGCGAGACCGCTGGCCGAGCGTCGCGCCAAGCAATCGCCGTTGAAGGATGTCGCCGGGATGGTGCGGTCCTTCAGTTACGCCGCCTATGCAGGGCTCTTCGCGCACACCGCCTCGCGTCCGGCGGCCTTCGAAGCGCTCGCCCCCTGGGCTCGTCTCTGGGAAACCTGGACCACCGCGGCGTTCCTGCGCGGCTACTTCACGACCGTCGGCCACGCGCTCTTCATCCCCCAGGAATCCGCGCAACGCGACGCCTTGCTCTCTTTTTTCGTGCTCGACAAGGCCCTCTACGAGCTGAATTACGAATTGAACAACCGGCCCGACTGGCTCCGCATCCCGCTGTCGGGCATCCTCGAGCTGCTCGGCTAAATGTCTGGAACGATCGGCGACTCACAGATCGCGCAGGCGTTCTTCGGCGCCGTCCCCTCGCAGGACGGCGTGCGGTTCCGCCTGTGGGCACCAGAGGCGCACGAACTCACGCTCGTGCTGCACGACGGGAAGGCGGCGGGCACGCATCCGCTCGCTCGAGTCGACGGCGGCCTCTTCGAGACGTGGGTTCGTGGCGCCGCGCCGGGGGATACGTACGCGTATCGCCTGGACGACGGCCCCCCGCGACCCGACCCGGCGTCGCGCTTCCAGCCTGAGGGCGTGCACGGACCGTCGCAGATCGTCGACCCCTCCGCGTATCGCTGGCACGACGCTCAATGGCAACCGCGTCCCGTGCAGGACCTGATCGTGTACGAAGTCCACGTCGGGACCTTCTCGGCGGAGGGAACGTTCGCCGGTGTGCGGGACCGCCTGCCGTACCTGCGCGACCTGGGAATCACCGCCGTCGAGGTGATGCCGATCGCCGACTTCGCGGGCAACCGCAACTGGGGATACGACGGCGTCGCCCTCTACGCCCCTTCGCGCGCCTACGGCACTCCGGACGACTTCCGGGCGTTTGTCGATGCCGCGCACGGACACGGACTCGCTGTGATCCTCGACGTCGTCTACAACCACCTCGGCCCCGAGGGCGCGTACCTGCCGCATTTCAGCAGGCCGTACCTCACCGATCGCCATTCGAGTCCATGGGGACTGGCCGTCAACCTTGACGGGCCCGGCGCCGAGCACGTCCGGCGGTTCATTCTCGACAACGCGCTCTCCTGGGTCCGCGAGTTCCACGTCGATGGGCTGCGCCTCGATGCCACGCACGCCCTCATCGACGACAGCGACCACCACATCGTCCGGGAACTGGCGCACACCGTGCGCGAGTCATCGCCCCGCAAGGTGTTCGTTCACGCCGAAGACCACCGCAACCACTCGCACATGCTGGAGGACCCGTCGGAGCAGGGATGGGGACTCGACGGTGTCTGGGCCGATGACTTCCATCACGTCATCCGTCGGCTGATCGCCGGAGACTCGCACGGCTACTACGCCGACTACGACGGTACGACGCAGGAACTGGCGACGATCGTTCGGGAGGGGTGGCTGTACACCGGCCAGCCCTCGAAGCAGACGAACCGCCCGCGCGGCACCACGGCCTCGCGGATACCGATGTGTCGGTTCATCGTGTGCCTCCAGAACCACGACCAGGTGGGGAATCGCGCCGGCGGAGACCGCCTGCACCACACCATCGCACCGGAGGTCTGGCGGGCGGCAAGCGTTGTGTTCCTGACCGTGCCGATGACACCCTTGCTGTTCATGGGACAGGAATGGTCCGCCTCAACTCCATTCCTGTACTTCACAGATCTCGAGGCCGAGCTTGGGAAAAGCGTCACCGAGGGACGCCGGCGGGAGTTGGCGTCCGCCGAGCCCATTCCTGATCCGCAGGCGGAGACGACGTTCGTGGAGAGTAAGCTGCGGTGGGCAGAGCAGCGCGACGGCGAGCACGCGCGTGTGTTCGCCCTGTATCGTCAGCTCTTGATCCTGCGGCGCGAGAACGACGCCCTTGCTGGCAGCGATGCCCTCGAGGGTGAGGCCGTGGCGCCCGATGCCGCGTCGCTGGTGATGCGGCGATCCACCGATCGCGAGACATTCTGGGTGGTCGCGCGGTTCAACGCGGCTGGAGAGGTCGATCTGACTGAAGTGGCAGCGTCCCTGGGACACGATCTGCGCGGCAGGACCCTCGAGGTCGTGCTCGACACCGAGCACTCGGAATTCACCGCTGACCCGCGAGCGATCGAGGTCTCGACCATGTCGAGTGCCACATTGATCCGATTCACCCGGCCCGGCGCCATCATCCTGAAGTCATGAACGGCCATCCGCAAGCGAGCCGCCCGTGGTACGTGCCAGGCGCCACGTATCGGCTCCAGGTGCACGGGAAGTTTCCGCTCACCGAGGCGGCTCGCACCGTCAACTACCTGCAGCGTCTCGGCGTGACGACCTGTTACACGTCGCCATATTTCACGGCCGCGGCCGGCTCGACGCACGGCTATGACGTGTGCAACCACAACGAGATCAGCCCCGAGTTGGGCGGCGACGCGGCGCTTCGCGAGTTCACCGAGGCCATCGGCTCCGCCGGGATGGGCCACATCGTCGACTTCGTGCCGAACCACATGGGAATTGGCGCCGGCGGCAACGCGTGGTGGACCGACGTGCTCGAGAACGGCCCGGGGTCCCCGGCCGCGAGTTTCTTCGACATCGATTGGGCGCCGCTGAAAGCCGAGCTGCACGCCAAGCTGTTGCTGCCGATTCTGGGCGATCAGTACGGCAAGGTGCTCGAGCGCGGCGAGTTGCGCCTGGAGTTCCGCGATGGCGGGTTGATGCTTCGCTACTTCGAGCACGAGTTGCCCATCAACCCGCGGCAATCGCCCCGCGTGCTCGGGCTCGCGGTCGCGGCGCTCACCGAGGAACTCGGCGCCGGCAACCCGGCGTTGCACGAGTTTCAGAGCATCCTGAGTTCGCTCGAAAACCTTCCCGCCTACACCGACCAGGACGCCGCGCGCGTCGCCGAACGCCAGCGCGAGAAAGAGGTCGCCCGCGCGCGATTGCAACGGCTGACCGCCGAGGCGCCGGCCGTCGCGGCGCACATTCGGGAGGCCGTGCAACGCGTCAACGGGACACCGGGAACGCCCGCGAGTTTCGACGCGCTGCACGACCTGCTCGAAGCGCAGGCGTACCGGCTTTCCTACTGGCGCACCGCCTCGCACGAGATCAACTACCGGCGCTTCTTCGACATCAACACGCTCGCCGGCATCAGGGTCGAGCGGCAGGAAGTCTTTGACGAAACCCATCGCCTGCTCGGGCAATTGATTCGCGATGGGCGCATCCAGGGCGTTCGCATCGACCATCCCGATGGCCTGTTCGATCCGGTCCGCTACTTCGCGATGCTCCAGCGGCTGGCGCGCGAGGCCGCCGGCGTCAACGCCCCCACGTATGTCGTCGCCGAAAAAATTCTGTCGAAGCGCGAGCCCTTGCCCGAGCACTGGGAGGTGCACGGCACGACGGGCTACAACTTCCTCAACGACCTGAATGGGATCTTCGTGCATGCCGGGCAGGCGCGTCGCCTGCGGCGCACCTATGCGAAGCTGACCGGCCACGACGCGCAGTTCGACGACGTCCTGTACGACGCCAAGCGGCTGATCATGAACACCGCGATGGCGAGCGAGCTGAGCGTGCTGGCCCACATGCTCGATCGCATCGGCGAGAGCAACCGCAAGTCGCGCGACTTTACGCTCGAGAGCATGCGCGATGTCATCACCGAAGTCGTGTCGTGCTTCCCTGTCTACCGGACGTACGTCGACGAGCGTGGCTGGACGCCCGAGGATCGCCTGGTCGTTGAACAGGCGATCACAAGCGCGCGGCGCCGTAATCCGGCGATGGAATCGTCCCTCTTCGACTTCTTCCGGGAAGTCGTCCTGCCGCGCGACCCGAACGGCCAACGCGAGGGCGGGAAGGAGGAGCGGCGTGAGGGCTATCCGCCGGCCGACGCCGCCGAAGCGCGGGAACGGCTCCGCTTCGCGATGAAGCTGCAGCAGTACACCGGTCCCGTGCAGGCGAAGGGGCTGGAAGACACGGCGTTCTATCGCTACAACGTCCTCATCTCGCTCAACGAGGTCGGCGGTAACCCGTCGGGCCTGGGGCATGCCGTCGAGGAGTTCCACGACGCCAACCTGTACCGCGCGCGCCACTGGCCGTACGAGATGCTGGCGACCGCGACGCACGACACCAAGCTCGGCGAAGACGTCCGCGCCCGCATCAACATCCTCTCGGAGTTCCCCGACGAATGGGGCCGCGAAGTCTCACGCTGGATGCGGATCAATCGTCCCCACCGCTCCATCGTGGACGGCGAACCCACCCCCGACCGCATCGACGAGTACCGCTTCTACCAGGTTCTCATCGGCACCATGACGTCGACTCCGGACGCGGGGTACGTGGAGCGGATCAAGGAATACATGCTCAAGGCGGTTCGGGAAGCGAAGGTCCACAGCAGCTGGCTGACGCCAAACCAGACCTACGAGGACGGCCTGGCGAGGTTCATCGACGGCGTGCTCGGACCCGCCGGTTCCGGAAAATTCCTGCCCGCGTTCCTCCCCTTCCAGCAGCGGATCGCGGCGTTAGGGGTGACGAATTCTCTGGCGCAGGTCGTGCTGAAGGTTGGATCCCCCGGCGTGCCGGACTTCTACCAGGGAACCGAAATGTGGGATCTGTCGCTGGTGGACCCCGATAACCGTCGCCCGGTGGACTTCGAACAGCGCGATCGACTGCTGCGACAGTTGGACGAGGCAGGGCCGGCGGCGATTCCCGAACTGCTGGCCAACTGGCCGGATGGACGGGTCAAGCTCTTTGTGACCGCCGCAAGCCTGCGCCTGCGGCGCGAGCTCCCGGACGTTTTCACGGGCGGCGACTACCTGCCGCTCACGACCGAAATCACCGTGCCCGCCGACGTCCTCGCCTTCACGCGCATGGCCGGCACCGAGGCGGTGATCGTCGCCGCACCGCGACTCTCTGCCGGGATCGGTTGCGCGGGCCCGCCACTCGGCGCCGATTGCTGGAAGACGTCGCGCGTGATGCTGCCGCCGGTGTTGCGGGATCGCGTTTTCCGCGACATCTTCACCGGTACAGAAATCCGGCCGACGATGAAATCCGATGATGCCTGGATTTTCGTCGGCCAGATCTTTGATCAGTTGCCCGTCGCAATCCTCAGGGCAACCTGACAACTTCAAATCTCAAACTCCAAACTCCCAAAAAATTTTGAAGTTTGGAGTTTGGTAGTTTGGAGTTTTATCGGCGGCGATCGCCCGTTTGTTCCCGGTCGCGGTTGATCTCGGTGATGTCCACGCTCGTCGCCGAGGCGCCGAGCAGGTGACGCGCGAAGTAGTCGCCGCGCAGCCAGTTCACGTAGCTCGAGACCGGCGCGAACGAGTGGCGGACGCCGGGCAGAACGAACATGTCGAAGCGCTTGTTCGCCTTCACGAGGGCGTCGGCGAGGCGATACGTGTTGGCCGGATGCACGTTGTTGTCGATGTCACCCGTGATCAGCATCAGGTTGCCCTTCAGGTTCTTGGCCAGCTCCGAGTTCTTCTCGATGTCGTACTCGAAGGTGACCTTGCCGTCCTTCTCGACTTCCTTGATGCCGTGGTGCTTCTCGCTCCACGAGTTGTTGTAGATGTTGTTCTCGTGGTTGCCTGACTCCGACCAGCCGACCTTGAAGAAGTCGGGATACACGAGCATCGCCGCCGCCGACATGAAGCCGCCGCCCGAGTGGCCCCAGATCCCGACCTTGTTGATGTCGATGAACGAGTGGCGGGCGGCAAGCTGCTCGATGGCGGTCTTCTTGTCCGCGAGGCCGTAGTCGCGCAGATTGCCGTAGCCGAAGTTGTGGTACCACTTCGACCGCTGCGGATGGCCGCCGCGGTTGCCAACTTCGATGACGACGAACCCGAACTGCGCGAGCGAGATGTTGTTGCTGCGCGGATTGAAGTTCTTCGTCACGCCTTCCGTCTGCGGACCGGGATAGACGTAGGCGATGATCGGGTACTTCTTGGCCGGGTCGAAGTCGAACGGCTTGTACATCACGCCGTAGAGGTCGGTCACCCCATCGTCCGCCTTCACCGTGAACGGCTCGGGGAACTTGAAGCCCGCCGCCATGAGCGGGCCGAGGTCCGGCGTCTCCAGCTTCATCAGCTGGTTCCCGAGGCTGTCGTAGAGCGTCGATTCCGGCGCACCGTGGATGCGCGTGGAGTTGTCGACGAAGTACTTCATGGAATCGACGGTGGACGCGGTGTGCGACGCGTCGCCAGGGTTGAGGATCTTCAGCCCGGAGCCGTCGAGACCGACGCGATAGAGGTGGGTGTAATAGGGATCTTCACCCTTCTCGCGGCCGGCGGCGGTGAAATACATCACGCGCGCCGTGTCATCGATGTTGTCGATGCCGGTTGAGACGAATTCCCCCTCGGTGATCCGGTTCTTCAGCGTCCCGGTGTTGGCATCGTAGAGATAGAAGTGCGCCCAGCCGTCGCGTTCCGACCAGAAGACGAGGGACTGTCCTTTGTCGGCCAGGCGAAGCGGACGGCTCTCGATGTAGGTGTTCAGCCGCTCCTCGATCAAGGCCTTCACCTCCCCGGTCGCCGTGTCGGCCACGCACACGTCGAGCTTGTGCATATCGCGGCTCAAACGAGTGAAGTACAGCTTGCCCGGCGACTCGCTCAGGAAGAACGAGTTCGGCGGTTGCCGGGGGTCACGACGCACAGACGGGGCCGGCGCCGTCGCGATCGACATCGTCTGATCCTTGAAGCGGTCGGCCTTGATCCGCGTGCGTGACTTCGCGGCCACGTCGAACACCCACATCTCGGTTTGCGGGATGTTCTCCTCGCCGGGCATCGCATAGCGGTAGGTCTCGAGCGTCGGTCGTGGGCTGCCGAGCGAGTCGATGACCCACAGGTCTTTGACCTTGCGCGCGTCACGGCGGACGAGCGCGAACTTGCTCGAGTCACGCGACCAGATCAGGTTGCCGGCGCGCACCCGGCGGTTCGGGTCCTGGCGCTCCTGTTCCTGCTGCTCCTGTTCCTGCTGCTCCTGTTGTTGCTCTGCTGCTGCTGTTGCTGCTGCTGACCGCCGCCGCCACGCCCGCCGCCGCCGAAGCTGTAGTGCTCTTCGCCGTCCTTGGTGAGCTGGTGCTCGACGATCGTCGTGTCGTTCGCGTTCTTCTGCGCCTTCGCCCAGTTCTCGGCGTCCATCATGTAGAGGTTGTGGTTGCGGGCGAAGAGGACCCACTTGCCGTCCGGCGACACCGTGCCCCAGGTCGGGCGACGCGGATCGGCGGCGCGATCCTCGTTGAGCGTCACCTTGCCGGAGGCGATGTCGTACTCGAAGTAGAGGGTCTTGGTCCGCGCCGCCTGTCCAGGAGGCGTGCCAGGTCCGCCCGCACGCTGACCGCGCTGCCCCTGCTGCGGGGTGCCGGCCATGTCGTTCTCGTCCGTCTGCTCGTCGAGTTCCTGTTTGTCCTTGTCCTGCTGGTCGGTCGTAATCGCCTTGGGCTTCATCGTCATGATGTCGGCGTCGCGAGGCACGGTGACCTCGAACTCGAACGCCGCGTCGTTCTTGATGAAGCGCAGCTGGGTGAACGGCAAGTGCTGCGCGTCGTACGGAATCCGCGTGATCGTCGTCAGGGCAGCGGCCATCTTCGCGTGATCGAAGAGCGGCGCCTTGGTCCTCTTGACGGGATCCACTAAGTAGAAGCGCCGGCCGTCGCGCGTCTGGTAGCTGTACCAGAAGCGGTCGCTCGTCTCGAGCCACCGCGGCGTCACCGAGGTGTCGAACACCAGTTTCGACACACGCTGCGTGGTCCACGCGGACGCCAGCTCGTAGTTGGGAGCAATGGATGATGGCGCCTTCTGCGCCTCGATCGCCGGCGACGCAACGATCGCGAACGCAAGGGTGGACACACCGATCGCAGCACGCACAGTGCGATTGGTCAGATGGAACATGAAAGGACTCCTCTCAGAGAGGGCCGTAGTGTAAGGCTTTTTCGGGGATTCTGCGGGATTTTTCCCACCGCGCGTGACTACAACTTCACGCGGGTAGCAGGGTCGAGCTTCGGCGGCCGCGCCCCGTGGCGGATGGCGCCCGCGATCGGCACGTAGGTCAGCTCCTCGCCGGACGCGGCGCAGCGCAGCAGCAGGCCGCCACGACTCATGTCGCCGCGGCCGACGAATTCCTGCGGAAACATCAGGCGGCTGCCGAAGATCCCCTGGAGCACGTCCACGTACTTCCCGGAAGCGATGCTGCCCAGCAGCACCACGGTCGTGTCAGGGCCGATGTCGGCGGCGAGAGCCTTTGCGCTTCGCTCGAGCGGCTTGCGGTATTTCGGGTTGGCCGCGTCAACGTCCACACCCGCGAAGGCACGAATCGCGTCGAGGGTCAGCATCGTCTCCGGCGATCGAAGGCCGGAGCTGGGGGTGATGATGAAGATCCCATTGCCACTGATGTCCGTGGCGGAGTCGGGCACGCGCGCGAACGCCCGCGCGTAGGTCAGCTTGCCGCGGAAGTACAGCCCGCTGAGGAAGGAGAACACCTCGCCGATCGGTGCACCGGCGTGCGTCCGCAGCCGCAGGGCGAGGTCGAAGCTTGCACGCTCCGACATCACGATGCGGGCGCGGTTGCCCGAACAACTTGCGGGTGAAAGGAGGAACACCGTGGACACTGAGTCAATCTATCATTCCGGCACATGACGAGATCGGTGGCTCTCGCCGCGTTCGTGCTGTGTGCCCTGCCACGGTTCGTGGTGCTGTGGCTGTCACCTGATCCAGAGCAGACGTTTTACTGGTTTTTTTCCTCGACGCTGCTCGAGCACGGCAGTTTTGGGTTTCCGGGAGCGCCCGACACGCAGATCGAACCGCTCTACTCCGTGTTTCTGGCGCTCGCGCGGCAGCTCACCGGCGATCGCATCGCGCTCGTCCTCTCGTTCCAGATCGTCGTCGCCAGCGTTGGCGGGGTGCTGCTCTATCGGCTGACCGCGTCGCTCCTCAACGACGCGCGCGCGGCCTGGCTGGCGGTATTCTTCTACGCCTTCGACCCATACCTGGTCCGCCAGTCGGTCGGGCTGATGGAGGTGGCGTTCCTCACCGCGATCCTCATCGGCGTGGCGTGGAGCGAGCGTCTTTCGGGGGTGCGCGGATCGCTCCTCGCGGGTCTCTTCACGGGGGCGGCGGTCCTTACGCGGTTTGCGCTCGTTCCGGTAGCGGTGGCGGTGCCGCTACTGATCGCGAGACGGTCGCGGACGCACGCCACCGTGGCGGCGCTCATCATCGTCGGCACGACGGCGCCGTGGATCGTTCGCAACTACCGCGTGGACAGTTCCTTCGCTCCTTCCCGCGTCGGCATCAACCTCGCGATCTCGATGTCAGACGCCGGCGAGCAGCTGCTCCCGATCCACAACAACGACCGCATCCTTCCCTTGCTCGAGGAGAAGACCGATCGCGAGCACCTCGCGTCCGCGCTGGCCTTCGCAAAGGCGCATCCGTGGCGCACGGTGAAGATGAAGCTGCGGAACCTCTCCCACGTGTTCAATCCGCGGCTGCTCCCCTACGATCACGAACCGGCCACCGCCAGAGCTCGCTTCGAGAATGGACGCTACTTCATCGAAGGCGGAATCCCCCGCTCGCCGACCGCCCAGTGGGTCCACGGCCTCTGGCGCGGCGGCCTGCTCGTGCTCGCGATCGTTGGGCTGGCGGTCCGTGGATTCCGCTGGGACGATGGCGTGCTCTGGGCCGTCGTCCTCACCGTCACCGCGGTGTGCACGGTGTTCTACCCAACGACGAGGCTCACGACACCGATGGTGTTCGCGTGGATGATCTGGGCGGCTGCCGGGGCTCGGCGCTAGCGCGCCTCGAGGTTCAGGGTTCGGGGCTCGGGGGTCGGGGCTCGGGGCTCGGGACTCGGGGCTCGGGGCTCGGGGCTCGAGGCTCGGGGCTCGGGAATTGAAATTGCCGCAACTCGCCATGTCAACGTGAAAAAGGGCCGATGTACGCAGATCTTGCGTACGCGCGCTTATTCACCCAGCGCAGGAAGTGCAACATGGCGAGTGAAATCAGGAGCTACGAGGATCTCGACGCTTGGCAGCGGGGAATTGACTTGAGCGTTCGGCTGTACGAAGTCGTGATGCTACTCCCGAAATCGGAGCAGTACCAAATGTCGTCGCAAATCCGTCGGGCGGCGGTCTCAATCCCTTCGAACGTTGCCGAAGGGCACGCACGGCGTAAGCCGAAGCCGTACACTCAACCATGTGCATATCTCGCTAGGATCGCTCGCAGAGGTCGTGACGTGCCTCGTTATCGCGAATCGTCTCGGCTTCATTTCAGCCGAACGACTCGCAACTGAACGACGCGAGACCGACAGGGTCGGGCAACTGCTGCACGGCCTCGCGCGTTCTCTCGAAGAGCGCATTGCCAAAGAAGGCTCAGCGCTGCGGCTTGGTCTGATCCTGTGGGCTCTTTGCGGCTGGCTGGCTGCTCTGCTGTAGCGCGGCCTTCGCCTCACGGGGTCTATGTCCCCTTCGCCGAACTGAACCCGAGCCCCGAGCCCCGAGTCCCGAGTCCCGAGCGGCGTCAGAGCCCCCAGCGCAACAGGACAGATCCCACGGTGAATCCAGCGCCAACTGACGCGAGGAGCACGAGGTCGCCGCGCTTCAGGCGTCCTTGCGCGACCGCATCTGCCAGGGCGAGCGGAATGGTTCCCGCGGTTGTGTTGCCGTACATCTCGAGGTTGATGATCACCTTCTCGGGCGGCAGCCCGAGGCGCTCGGCGGCGGCGGTGATGATGCGACGGTTGGCCTGGTGCGAGACGAACAGGTCGATCTCCGAGGGCTCGATGCCGTTCCTGCCGAGCACGCGGCGCGAGATCTCCTCGGTCTTGCGGACGGCGAACTTGAACACCGCTTGCCCGTCCTGCTTGACGTAGTGGAGGCGCTGGTCGACGGTTTCGTGTGACGCGGGCAGGCGGCTGCCGCCGGCGGGCATGCACAACGCCGGACCTCCGGAGCCGTCTATTTCATGTGCGAAGTCGATGATGGCTGGTTCCTCGTCGTCGGCAACCGACACGACAACGGCACCCGCGCCATCGCCGAAGAGCACGCAGGTTGTGCGGTCGCGATAGTCGATGATGCTCGACATCACGTCCGCGCCGATCGCCAGCGCGTGATCGTGTGCGCCGGTTGCGACCATCTGCGCGGCAGTGGTCAGTGCGTAGGTGAAGCCGGAACAGGCGGCGCCGAGGTCGAAGCCCCAGGCGTTGGTCGCGCCGATCTTGCCTGCACGAGGCAGGCGGTGCTCGGGAAGATCGTGTCGGGCGTCGTCGTGCCGACGACGATGAAGCCGATCTGGTCGGCGGTCACACCCGCCTGGCGCATCGCCCCCTCGGCCGCCTCCTTGGCCAGGTCCGACGTCGCGACGCCCGGTTCGACGATGTGGCGCTGCTTGATGCCGGTGCGCTGGAGAATCCACTCGTTGGAGGTTTCGACCAGCTTCTCGAGATCCGCGTTCGTCAGGAGCTTCGGGGGTACGTAGGTCGAGAGGCCCGAGATCTTCACACGTCGCAGCTTCACCACAACCGATCCTTCCCTGGCGCGGCCAGGCCGAAATATTCGTAGGCGCGGGGGGTGGCGACGCGGCCGCGCGGCGTGCGATCGAGGAACCCGATCTGGATCAGGAACGGCTCGTAGATGTCCTCGAGCGCGTCGCGTTCTTCGCTCATGGCCGCGGCCAGGCTCGCCACACCAACCGGACCACCGTCGAACTTCTCGATGATCGTGCGCAACAGGCGCCGATCGACTTCGTCGAATCCGTGCTCGTCCACTTCGAGCAGTTGCAGGGCGCGCAACGAGACGTCATGGCTGATGCGTCCATCCGCCCGCACCTGCGCGAAATCGCGCACCCGGCGCAACAGGCGGTTCGCGACGCGGGGTGTACCACGCGCGCGCTTGGCAATCTCGCGTGCGGCATCTTCGTCGATCTCTACGCCGAGGATGCGCGCCGAGCGCCGCACGATCTCGTAGATGTCCTGCTCGGTGTAGTAATCGAGCCGGTGCACGATCCCGAACCGCGCGCGCAACGGCGACGTCAACAGTCCCGTCCGCGTCGTCGCGCCGATCAGGCTGAAGCGCTGCACCGGCACCTTCACCGAGCGGGCGCCCGGCCCCTGGCCGATGATGATGTCGAGCTCGTAATCCTCCATCGCCGGATACAGGATCTCTTCGATCGCCGGCGCCATGCGGTGGATCTCGTCGATGAAGAGGACCTCGCGCTCCTGCAGGTTCGTGAGCATCGCCGCAAGGTCGCCCGGTTTCTCGATCACCGGCCCGGCGGTCGGCCGAATGGGCACGCCCAACTCGTTGGCGATCACCGTCGCCAGCGTCGTCTTGCCGAGCCCGGGGGGACCGTAGAGCAGCACGTGGTCCAGCGCTTCCCCGCGCTGTTTCGCGGCTTCGATCGACACGTGGAGGTTCTCGCGGATCCGATCCTGTCCGATGTATTCGTTGAGCGTGCGCGGACGGAGACCCGCCTCGTATTGCGCGTCATCGATGGCGCGGGAGCCGGTGAGCAGTCGATCGTCAGTCATGCCTACTTCATCAGCGCGCGGAGCACCGCGCGCAATGCCGCTTCGAAGCGGGCGTCAGGTGAGGACGCCAGCTCCTTGTCGATCACCTTCTCAGCCGCCGCTCGCTGATACCCGAGGTTCAGCAGCGCCGAGAGCAAGTCGGCACGGAGCTGATCCTCCGGCGACGCGGGCTTGGCGGCGTCGGCCGCGACCTGCAGCGACTGCGGCAGCCGGTCCTTCAGCTCGAGCCCGATCCGCTCGGCGGTCTTCTTCCCCACACCCGGGATCGCCGTGAGCCGCGCGACGTCCTGCGCCTTGATCGCGCGCACGAGGTCCGGCGGCTCGATGCCCGACAGCACGGCCAGCGCCAGTTTGGGTCCGATGCCGCTGATGGCGATCAGCCGCTCGAAGAGCCCCTGCTCCAGCGCGGTCGCAAAGCCATACAACGCGATAACGTCTTCGCGCACGTGCGTGTGGATCCGCAGCGCCACGCGTGCGCCGGGGTCGCCGACGACGTAGAAGGTCGAGAGCGGAACCTGCACGTCGTAGCCGACGCCCTGCACGTCCACGATCAGCCGTCCCGGGATCTTTTCTGCGAGCGTCCCTTCGAGTCGCGCGATCACGAGGGGCGATACTCGCGCCACGACCGCGGCGTGCCGCGCGCGGGCCGATGCTGCCGGATGGCTTCGGCCGTAGGCCCTGTGGAGTTGTGCAGGTGGCAGATCGCGACCGCCAGCGCGTCGGCGACGTCGTGAGGCGACGGCACGACCTCGAGCCCGAGCAGCAGTTTCACCATTTGCTGGATCTGCGGTTTCTCTGCACGGCCGTAACCAACCACCGCGCGCTTGATCTCGGCGGGCGCGTATTCGTGCACCGTCAACCCGGCTTCCGATGCGGCCAGCAGCGCGACGCCCCGCGCGTGCCCCAGCTTCAGCGCACTGCGCACGTTGCGCGCGTGGAAGATGCTCTCCACGGCGACGCAGTCAGGCCGGCATTCGGCCAGGAGCGCGACGAGGCCGGCGTGAATGTGCTGCAGTCGCTCGGGGAAAGTCGCCGTGGTGGGGGCGGACAGCGATCCGCAAAGGACGAGATGGTGACGGTTGCCTGACCGCTCCACGCAGCCGTAACCCGTACGCTCGGAGCCGGGATCGATCCCGAAGATCTTCACGCCAACGACGCCTCGATCTCCTTCTCTTCGATGTCGGCGTTCGACCACACCTTCTTCGTGTCGTCGTGCTCCTCGATCATTTCCATCAACTTGATCATCTGCTGCGCCGGCTTGCCTTCCAGCTTCACGTAGTTCTGCGGCAGGAACGCCAGTTCCGCGGCGCCGGGCTCGATCCCGAGGCCTTTCACGGCCTCGAGCACTTTCTGGAACGCGTCGGGAGCGGAAATCACTTCCCAGCTCTCGCCGTCATCGCGCAAATCGTCCGCTCCGGCTTCGAGCGCCGCCGACATCAGCGTGTCTTCGTCCGCCTTCGATTTCTCGACGACGATGTAGCCCTTCTTGTCGAACATCCAGGCGACGCTGTTTTCCGCGGCGAGGTTGCCGCCGTGCTTGCCGAGCAAATGGCGCAGTTCGCCGACCGTGCGGTTCTTGTTGTCGGTGAGGGTTTCGATGATCAGCGCCGCGCCGCCGGGGCCGTAGCCCTCGTAGGTGATCTCTTCGTACGACACACCGGGCAATTCGCCCGTGCCGCGCTGGATCGCCCGCTTGATGTTGTCGGCGGGCATGTTGACGGACTTGGCTTCCGCGATGATCGTGCGGAGGCGCGGGTTCGTATCCGGGTCCCCCCCGCCGCCGCGGGCCGCCACCGTCAATTCCTTGATGATGCGCGTGAAGACCTTGCCGCGTTTGGCGTCAGCGGCGCCCTTTTTGTGCTTGATTGTGTGCCATTTGGAATGGCCGGACATCGTGAAAACCCCCAGAAAATCTAGAAAAAATGCGCGTTGATGGTATCACATGGCGTTACGTCTTTCGCGCCAGGATCATCCACACGTCCGACCGCGTGTCCCAGGGCCCGCCGTGATAGTCGCCGAGCACGGCCGCGATCTCGAACCCGGCCGTTTCCAGGCGGCGGCGCATCTGGGGAACCGACAGCGTGCGGAAGGTCAGCGAGAAACGGTGGACGCGTCTGCGCCGGCCCTGGCGCTCCACGTATTCGTGGTCGAAGATCGTGAGCCGCCTGCGCGTGTCCTGGCGCACGGTCTCGATGAGGGTGACCTGCGTCGATCGGCCGCGCTTCCCCTGCAGCGACACGCGACGGTCGGTACTCCGACCACTGCGGCAAGTCAGGCACGAGGTCGATCCCGAACGTGCCCCCTTTCTTCAGCACGCGGTGCACGGATTCGAGCGTCGCTCGAAGATCGGCTTCGCGCGTCAGCGACTGGAGTATTCCGTAGGGCGCCATCACCAGGCTGAACCCCGGGCGCGCACGGAACGGCAACGTGCGGATGTCCCCGCGCACCATCGACGCAACCCCGGTGAGGCGCGCACGCGTCAGGCGTTGACGACCGCGCGCGAGCATCTCGGCGGAGCGATCGACGCCGACGATCTCGGTCCCATCGCGAGCAACCGGGAGCGTGATGCGCCCTGTGCCGCACCCTAGCTCCAGCACACGTCCGTCTTGCGCGGCCGCCAACCGCCTCCAGAACGGAACATCACGACGGCCGACGGTCTGGGCGTTCTCCCAGTCGTAGAACGGCGCATAGGCGTCCCACCCTTCCGATCCGTCATCGACGCGCGCGCGCTTAGCAGGCATGGGAGGTTGCGAGATGCGCAAGCTCGTCGCGTAACGAAGGGCCCGAACGGAACCACCCGGCAAACGCGGTTTTGATTCCGGCAGTCACAGGTGTCGCCCGATGCTGTAACGCGTCGCTGATGCGGAAGAGGATCGCGTCGCCGGCGCCGACGTTTTCGACCTGCTCGATGATCGCTTGCGTGTCGCGAACCCGGATCTGGAGCACGCCCCCTTCGTACGGCTCGGGCTCCAGGTTGACGCTCATCGCGACGCGACGCTCCTGGATCATGTCGTTGTGCCAGTTGTGATGGTGCCCGCTCACCGGCGAGAGGCGATACACGAAGCCGCTGAAACGCGTGAGCGGCGTGCATCCGGTGATCGCCTCGACGGCGGCAAGCACGGCAGGGTCGTTACACAAAAGCTCGAGCAATGCCGCCGTGGGATTGGGGTCCATGCAGACATCTACGGAGGGGGGACTGACGCCGCGATGGATGACTTCCGTGAACGTGGCCTTGCGGATCGCCTCCTGTACCTGCGCGAGCAACGGCTGCGCGATCAGGTCGGTGACCTTGATCCAGTGGTGCGTCTCGAAGTGAACACGGGCGTCAGCGGCTGCGGCAGGATCCCAACGCGCCACGTCCCGCGACAGTTGGAGCATCACTCCGCCCGCTGGCCGACCGTCGCGAACAGCATGGTGTTCTGCACCTCGACGAACGCCGCGCCCGCTTTGGCGGCCGCCTCGGCATATCGATCGAGCACCTTCAGGTAGTCCTGGCCAAGCCGTCGGATGGACTCGGGCGCTTGACGAGTCGCTTCGAGTACCGCGTCGCGCCGCGCGTTCCAGACGTCGGCCTCTGGCACGCCAAGCTGCGCGCGTGAAACCGGGAACAGGTGAACACCCACGGGTTCAATCCCCGCCTGCGCGAAAAGCCCAGGCAGGCGCGGCCCGATACCGGGATCGCCGGCATCGCCTCCCGTCTGCCTCACCCCTGCGAAGAACCGACCCGCCGCGTCGTACGCCTGCCGCCCTTCTTCAACCGAGCTGTAGAAATATCTGGCGCTGTTGTCTGGCTCCACCGCGACGACGCGGCCACCGGGACGGGTCACCCGAGCGAGTTCGCCGACCGCTTGTGGTACGTCGCCGATGTGCTGAAGCACAGCGACGCAGAAGGCCGAGTCAAAGGTCGCGTCGGTAAACGGCAAGGCGCAGATGTCGGCGCACGCGAAGCCGGCCCGAATGTTGTGCGAGCGCACCTCGGTCTGTGCCGCGGTGACGCGATCGAGGAGCAGGTCGACGCCAAAGAGCTGCACTTGCGGCAACCGCCGGCGTGACAGGTTGACCGCCGCCGTGCCGGTGCCGCAACCGGCGTCGAGAAGCCGGCGACCTGGGCGTGGCTGGAGTGTTTCGAACAGAAAGGTGGTGAACGATTCATCCCACCACCGATCGCGAAGGTGCTTGAGGGTAGCGGATGTGAGGACGTCGACGTCGCGCGTCATGAGTCACCGAATGTAGCATGGGCGCCCAGCGCTCGAGCGCTGCACGCGAGCCTCGCAAGCTCCCTCGGCACGACCGCGCGCCACACCGGCACTCGCTCGGCCAGCCGCACGCACGCGTGCAGCTGAGCCGCGATGGCGTCTCGATCGTCGAGGTCCGCGCGATAGGCGTGACGCACGAGCGCCATTGCGGCATCTCGCGGCGTCATCCGCTCGAAGCGACACTCGGTGCCGTCTTCGAGCACGTAGACAGACCGCAGTGGCGCGGGGCCGCAGTGGCCGCTGGCGGGGTCCGATAGGCGAAGTTTCGCGGAGTACTCGGCGACTTCTGTCACGGCATGCGCAGAGAGGCCTGCGGCCTCCACCGCATCGGGCCACACGCGGAGCCCGGCATACGCGGGGACAGCCTGCACGAGGCCGCCCGCTTCCTGCACGAGCACCCCGTCGTCAGCCATCACGCTCCAGCCCTCGCGGCGGAGCGCCGCCGCCATGGTGGATTTCCCGGCGCCGGCGGCCCCAGCGAGCGCCATCACACCCGCTTCGACACGGCACACAGCGCTGGCGTGGAGGACGAGGTGCCCTTCGGCAGCGAGCGCCAGGGGCAGTACCTGATCGAGCAACAGATGTCGGATCGTGCTGGCGCGCGCGGTGGGCTCCGCCTCCACCTGCACACGCGCGGCGGTCACACGGAATTCGGCGAAGCCAACGATTCGTACGTGATACGCGCCGGCAGAGCGCGCCACGAGCGCCCACGGCGCGCCGTTCGGACGGGTCCACAACGTGGACCACTCAATCCCGGAAGAGGCGACGACCGGCGCGAAGTCGATGTGGATCGGATCGGATGCGCCGGCCGGCGCTTCCGGCAGTTCGGGGAGTGGCACCGCGCTCGCGAAAACGCGGCCGTAGGCCAGGTAGGTCTTCAGTTCGATTTCTTGAAGCCTGAGAACGGGGCGTCTGACTGGCGGCTCAACGATCCGGCGGTGAGCCGCGTCACCGATCCGTACTCGATCAGTTTCGGGGTGGCATACGGACGGCGACGCCGCGGTTCGCGAGCGGCATCGTCGCGTGCCGGTGCGTCTGGGCGTTCGTCCATGGTGCCGCCATTATGCCGCCGAACGCCGACCGAAACCAAAGCTCGATCGCGGTGATCATCCAGATCTCGGGAATGTGCCGGCCGTAACGTGCCGGGCCCAGTGGCACCTCGTCACGCATTCGCGAATACAGCTTCAGCACGCGGTCGCCATCAACCCAGCCGGCATCCGCGAGCGCAAGGGAGCGAAAGAAGGCCTCCCCTCCGATCGACTCCACTGCCTCCCACACGCAGTGTGCGAAGTCTCCCTTCGTCGTGCGGGCGGCGACGACGTCGGGCAACTCGTGCTTCAGCGCGCGCCGAAGTACAGTACTTCAGGATCGGTCCCCGCCGCCGCTGCTCCTCCGGAATCGCCAGGACGAACTCTGTCAGCCGAACGTCGAGCAACGGGTGGCGTAGCTCCATGCCGGCTTCCGCCGCGGCCCGGGCGCTCCCGTCCAGGAAAAAACTGTGCAGCCCGCCCGTCAGCGATCGCACCAGGTCTTCGACGGCGAAGGATCCGCCGCGCGGCTTTTCGGGAAAGCGCTCCGCCTCGACCGGCAGGCGTAACCACGACGGCCGGCGCGCCATGCCCGCCCGGGCGGCCATGCCTGAGGCCAACGGTCTGAGGTACTCGCTTCACCGGCAGCGGCAAGGCGGGCCAGAGTCCTGCCTGCAACCAGGCGACTGGGGATTGGCCTGTGTCGTGGGCCCTGGAGTTGTCGCGATAGCGCCGCATCAGCGTGAGCAGCCGCCCGCTGCGAATGAGGTCGGCGTAGTGAAAGATGCTGCCGGCGTACGCGAAATCTCCGCCGGCGCCGGTAAGCGCCACGCGATACCCACGGACGTGCATCGCAGTCCACAATCCCTCGGCCATGACGTCGGCGGCCATCGAAGGGACATCCATCCAGGCCGCGGCGCGTTGCGCGACGCTCCGCGTCGGCGTCGCCGGTGGTACGAGTACCGGAGTGACGCCGCATCGACGCGCGACGGCGTCGATGTATTCACGCTCGTCGGCTTCCGGGCGGTCGGGAAACACCATGCTGAAGAGCGGCGGCCTGGAGCTGTCAGGAACCAGCAGGTGCGCGACCAGCGCGACAGACGACGAGTCGACGCCGCCGCTCAGTGTGGCGGCAATCGGCGACGGGCTTCTCATGCGCGCGGCAACACTGCGTACGAGCAGGTCGCGGCAGTGGGCCGCGTATTCGTCATCCGAGTGATAGAAGATGCGCCGCTTTGGTTCGGCGGACCAGTAGCGATGTAGCCGGGCGGCACCATGGTGAATCGCGACGACGTGAGCAGGGGGAACGCGCGAGATGCCCTGGTACAGCGTCTGCGCGCCATTGGCGATATCGCACGCCAGGTACTGGGCTACGACGGCCTGGTTCGGCTGTCGCGTAATAGAAGGATGCGCGAGTACGGCGGCGATGTCCGTCGCGCAGATCACGCGTCCCGGGGCTACGGCGTAGTGCAGCGGGCGGATGCCCATGTGATCCCGTGCGAGCAGCACCCGCCGCCGCTCGGGATCCCACGCGACGAACGCAAAATCTCCTACCAGGTGCGCGGGTGCATCGACGTCCCACTTCGCGACCGCTTCGAGCGCCAGCCGCGCATCCGCCGCCGCGGGGTCACTGCTCAGCAATGCGAGCAGCTCATCGCGATTGTCGAGACGGCCATCGAAGGCGACGACGAGACTGCGATGCGGGTCGACGGCAATGGCATCGTCTTCGTCGGAGGTGACGAAGCGCAGGCGCGCCAGGGAGGCGCCGTCGCCATGCCAGACGTGAGTCCCGTCGGCGCTGCGACAAGGGACGGCCGAGCAGAGTCGATGGAAGAGATCGCGATCCACCGGCGCGCCGCGGTCGAGGAACAGAGCGGCGAGGCCGCCCATCAGAGTCTCGCGGGACGCGAGGGTGCCGTCCAAAGCGGTGCGTAACGGTCTGCGTCAGTCGTCCAGCGCCCGCCCGTCCAGGGTCACCCAGGCATGCATCGCAATCACATCGTCGGCCCGGGCGGCGCCAAGATGAAAACGCGCGTGGCCTTCCCGATGGGTCAGCATCGCGTAGGCGGTCAGGGCCCGATAGAGGCAGGTCGGGTGCGCGAGATGGCGAGCGGCCTTGGTGGCCGCGTGCACGCAATCGGTCGCGTCACCGGGTGATGGGAAGAGGGCGCCAGCGAATCGCGCGGCTCGCACGGCGAAGGGCAAGCGAGGACAGGCGCAGCGACGCACGAACGACCAGCGCGCATGTCAGGGCTTCGACGAAAAGGACACGGCGACGCAGAGGGTGGAGCATCGGCATCATTCGAAGATGACGAGCTTCTTCTCGGCCAGTTGGGCGACGAGCGCCAGCAGATCCCGCTCGAGGATCTCCGGTTCCACGTCGAATTCCTCTCGTGCGACATCGAACACGTCACGGAGGCTCCCACGCTCCGCAATCAGGTGCCAGAGCCGGGTGCCGACCGCATCGAGGCCGAAGTACATCCCGGCATCGAGCTGCAGGAGCACCGCTTCCCCGGCGAGCTCGCGGAACACGGTGTCATCGCCGATCCGCACCGTCCGATCAAGGGTGATCGCGCTCATCGACGTCAGTGTAGCGAATGCGAAAGCCACCCCTGCATAGCGAGTCAGATTACGTAATTGAAATTGCGAGTGCGGAAACGTATCAGCTGGCCGCGACCGGAGTTGTCACGACTTTATGTAAATAATTGATTCAAAATGACTTAGCTTGTGCAAAATGAACGGCAGCTTCCGCAGCGATCCAGCACGGACCCTGCAGTGCCGATAACAAGTAGTTAAATGCCATCGAACGGCTGGGTTCCACGCGGACTTCAAGGTTTCGCGCTCGCAGGTATCGTTTGCCTCGGCGGGATGACCGCTGTCGTGCAGGCTATTACCCAGTCGCATCTTCCTGGTTCTAGCGCCGTTCCAGCCCGCATCCCTTCCATCCAGGGGAGTGCGTGGCGCGCCGACAACACACCGATCCCGAACGCGATCATCCGCTTGCGCAATGCCGTCAGCGGCAAGATCGAAGCAACGACGGTCGCGAACGAAAACGGTCGGTTTGGGTTCGAGGGAATTGAGCCTGGGAAGTACCTCGTGGAGTTGGTGAACCAGAGCAGCCAGGTGCTGGCGGTCGGCCAAACGTTCACCGTTGTCCCCGGCGAAACCGTTGCCACGTTCGTTCGCCTGGGCAGCAAGGGACGCTGGTTCAACACGCTCTTCGGCAATGGGGCGCTGGCCATCGCCGCCGGTGTCGCGACCGTTGGACTGTCGGTCGCCGACACGGCCGCGGGACTCGGCATCCCGGCGGTCTCAGCTGAGGCCGTCACCGCCGTGAGTCCGAACCGATAGGCGCCGCCCTTCCCCATGTTTGATGCCCAGGAAATCCGGTCGCCCGCGGTCACGCCGCTGGAGCACGCGCACGCCGTCCCGATGCCGCCGGTTGGGGGTGGGCAGCAGACGCATCTCCTCGACCGTCTGACGGCCGTCTTCAAACATCGGCGCATCGCGGGCACCGCCTTCGGCCTGGTCGTCACGGTGATGATGCTCCAGAGCTACTCCACGATCCCCATCTACCAGACGATGGCGCGGCTCGAGATCAATGATCCCCGGTCGATTTCGGTTCAGAACATCGGGATCGACGATCCACGGTATTGGGAAGGCACCGATACCTACAACGCGACGCAGATTCAGATCCTGCAGAGCCGCGATCTCGGGCGGCGCGTGGTTCGGCGGCTGGATCTTCGGAACCACCCCGACTTCAGCAGCGACAAGCCGCGTCCACGCGATCCGATCACGCTGGTGCGACAGGCGCGCGCGTCTGCGAGTGCGTGGGTGCGAAGCCTGATTGCCAAGCCGGCACCGACGACCACCCCGAAGCCGCAGGACGCCGGCGACGCGGACAGCGCGTTGATCAGCGCCTTCCTTGGCAACCTCCAGGTCAACAAAGAGCGTGATGCCCAGATCTTCAACCTGCGCTACGTCCACACCGATCCCGATTTCGCCGCCATGGCCGCCAATGCGGTGGCCGAGGAGTACGTGAAGCTGAACATCGGCAACCGGCAGCAGGACACGACGCTGCAGTTGAAGTTTGTCGAGGAGCAGCTGGCGATTTCCGAGAAGCGGATGCTGGAGTCAGACGAGAAGCTGGTCGCCTACAAGAGAGAGTTCGATGCCATCTCGCTCGACGGCCCGGCATCGAACATCGTGGCGAGTGCGCTTACCGATGCGCAGGCGCAGCTCACCAAGGCGTCGAACGACCGGCGCCTGAAAGAGCAGCTCTGGCGCCAGGTCGAAAAAGTGGATCCCACCAGCGAGACCGCGGATGCGGTGCCGGCCATCGGCGACAACACGGCCGTCGTCACGGCCCGCGGGCAACTACGGACGCTCGAAGCGAAGAAGAAGTCGATGAGTGACGCCGCCATGGGGGAGGGACACCCGCAGATGAAGGCGATCACGCTGGACGTCGAAAACGCGCGGACCCTTGTCGTGGCGGAACGCAAGAAGGTGCGCGAGGCGGCGCGGCTCGAATGGATCGGCGCGGTCAATCTCGAGAAAAGCTTCGCCGGCGCGCTCGGCGCGGCCAAATCCAGCACCAGCCGGCTCGACGAGAAGTCCCTGCAATACCGCATCCTCGACGAACAGGCCAAGACCGCCCGGGAGTCGTACCAGGACTTCCTGAAGCGGAAGAAGGACCTCGAGATCATCTCCGCGAGCCAGGCGAACAACGCGCGGGTCATGGATCCGGCGGAACCGAGTCGGGCCCCGATCTCGCCGAACTCGCGCAAGGACCTGCTCACCGCGATCCTCGCGGGGCTGACCCTCGCGCTGTCGCTGGCGTTCGGGATCGAGTATCTCGACGACAGCGTGAAGACCCCGGAAGACGTCACCCAGCGCCTGCGGTTGCCGATGCTCGGCCTGGTGCCGAAGATCAAGGGGGACCACGTGCCGGTGCTCACGGAAGCGGTGCCGCACGACTTCGGCGAAGCGTTCCGGTCGCTGCGAACGTCGCTCGTCTTCACGAGCGGCGGCGGCGAGAACACGCGGGTGATCGCGGTCACCAGCAGCCAGCCGCTCGAGGGGAAAACGACCACCGCAGCCAACCTCGCGTTCGCCCTCGCGCTCGGGGGATCGCGAGTCTTGCTGATCGACGCGGACATGCGGCGGCCGGGGCTCCACAAGACGCTCGGACTCCAGAACGATCTCGGCCTGTCACACCTGTTGACCGGTCAGTCGCGCGTGCGCGAAGTCGTGCAACGGACGGCGGACCCGAATCTCTTTGCGATCACCGCGGGGCGCACGCCGCCGAATCCGTCTGAGTTGCTGTCGTCGGAGCGCATGAGCCAGATGCTCGCCAACCTCTCGATGGGCCCCTTTGACTGGGTGGTCGTGGACACGCCACCGGTACTCGCCGTCACGGACGCGGTGATCGTGGCCCAGAAAGTTGCCGGGGTCGTGTTCGTGATCGGGTCGGAAATGACGCGACGGGTGCACGCCGAACGCGCGCTGGAGACGCTGCAGTCCGGGCGCGCCCGCAGCATCGGCGTGGTGCTGAACCGCGTGGATTTCCACCGCAACAAGTACTATTACTCCCGCTATTACGGCTACCAGTACAAGAGCTACTACGGCCAGAACCACGCCGCGTCTTAACCGCCCAGGCGTCGCAGGCGGTGGCGCGCTGCTGGTCGTCCTCGCCTGGACGACCTTCGCCTTTGGCGGTGTCTACCCATCCACCCTCGCGGTTCCCTGCCTCCTGTTGGTCGCGCTCGTCGGCGTCCACCGTCCACGCCTTCTCGGACGTGGCCCGACACGGTCACTGGACCTATGGCTCCTCCTCGCTATTGCCGCGGCGGCGCTGCAAACGGTGCCGCTGCCGCGACCGGTCGTCGACCTGGTTTCCCCCGCGACTACGCGCGCGGCGATGGAGTTGTCATTGCGAGATACGGGAGGGGCGCTGCCCCTTTCCATCAACCCCACCGATTCAGCGATAGCCGTCGCCCTGTTCGGCGGATTAGTTTTCGTTTTCTTTACGGCGCGGCAGGTCTTCGACGCAGGGGGCGTACGCACCGTGGCCCGCGGAACGGCGATCATCGGACTCCTGCTCGCGGGCGTCGCCATCGCACAAGACGCGACTGGCGCGGGATTGATGTACTGGCGCTGGCGACCGACGTTTCAGCGAACGGACCCGTTCGGCCCCTTCGTGAATCGGAACCATTTCGGGACGTGGGCGATCATGGCGATCCCGCTGGTCATCGGATATCTCATCGTCCATGTCACCGCCCGTCGCCAGGCCGAGCCCGGCCCCTCGTGGCGAACGCGCGTCGTGGCAGCCCTCGACGGTCGTGCCGCGCTGCTGCTGTCCTCCGCCGCCCTGATGATCGTCGCCGTCGTCCTCTCGCTCTCGCGATCCGCGCTGCTCGGACTGGTCGCGGCGTTCGCCTGTGGCGGATGGCTTTCACACCGTCGCTCGACGCCAGTCGGGGTCGCGCGCGCGCGTCCGGCGCTCGTGCTGGGCGTACTCGCTCTCGTCGCGGGGGCGCTGATCATCATCCGTGTGCCGCCCGGGCACGTCGTCGATCGCGTGTCGGGTGCCGCGATCGCGCTGGAGGATCGCGCCACCATCTGGCGTGAGACACTGCCGATCGTGCGTGATTTCTGGCTGACCGGCACCGGTGTCGGCGGTTATCAGACGGCGATGGCGATCTACCAGCGTTCGGACCGCGGATACATCGGATTGATCTACAACCAGGCACACAACCATTACCTCCAGGTTGCCGCGGAGGGAGGCCTGCTCGTGGGGATTCCCGTGACGATCGCCTTGATGCTCTTCGTTCGCGAAGGCTCGCGCACCGTGGCGCGCGATGGATCCGGCATGTTCTGGCTGCGGGTGGGGGCGGCGAGCGGGCTGGCGGGGGTGGCGGTGCAGTGCCTGCTCGAGACGGGGCTGCTGACGCCGGCCAACGGCGTGCTGGCCGCGATCGTCGCGGCCGTGTTGCTCTCTACGAGATCCACTTTCGCGCGCCGCGAATGATTCGAGCCGCGTAGAGCCACGGCAGCGGCGCGCGGCTCCCCGGCGCGTAGCGACGGCGCATGTAGTCGGATGGCGGGAATAGGTGGCCGGCCATGTAGCCGGTCCGTGCACGCCAGCCTCGCAGGGCGCGCACGTCCAACAAGGCCTGCGCCGAAGGGCCGCGGTGATCGAGAAGCGCGGCACTCGGTTCAGGCTCGTCGCAGCCCAGCGTCGCAACCAGGACCGCGCTGGCGTCAGAGGGGAACCGCTCGTGTGACCTGCGCAGAGCGGTCTCGCACACCGTCATCATCTTCCGCCTGCGCGCCCGGTCGGCAAACTCCGCCCGTCCGTTAAGAGCGAGGGCATCAGCGATGACTCGCAGGTCGTACAGCCACAACAATCCGCGTTCGTTCGGGTGGTGCGCGATGAGATGCACGGCGGCAATCGCGAGCGCATCGACGGGATGTGGTGCGCGCGCCCCCGGGCCCAGCGCGGGAATGGGTTGCGCCCGATGCCAGAGCTCCGCGAAATCGAAGAGGTCCGCGGCCACCACCGGCGACGCCAGCCGACAGTGGACATCCAGTACCGATCCGGGAACCCCGTCGCAGTCGAAGATCACCTGCCCCTGCACCGCGACACCCGTAATGGCGGGCTGTCGACGGTAGCCCAGGCTTTCGAGCGCGGCGTGCGCCTTCTGCTCGTCCCCAGGGCGGATCAAGAGATCGGTGTCGTTCCGCGGACGCAACGAAGGCTCCGGATAGAAGGCGCAGGCGACGTGTGCGCCCTTGATGAGCAAGGCATCCACACCCGCCGTCGCGAGGGCGGCGAGAACCCGGCGTAACTCAGGTTTGCGCACCGTGGCCAGTGCGAGCTGGCGCCGCACCTCCTCGCGCAGCCGCTCGGTGCACGTCGCTGGGAGTGCCGGACGTGATGGCGATTGCCAGAGCAGCGGCACGACACCTTCTGACACCGCAAGATCGACAAAAGCGTGGGGATCCGACGGCCGTACGAGCTCTCCGCGAAGAACCGCGCAGATCTCCGCTTCAGCGGCTAGGCGCGCGGCCTGCATACGAACCATACCTGGCTGTTGATGACGCCGCGCAGTGCGGGCATCGGCGTGAACGTGCGTCGTTCGACGTGAAGCACCGCACGGAGGTCGCGTTCGAGGAGGCGCCAGTCGAATCCCTTGTGGCCGCAGTAGCGAACCTGGCCGAAGGGCGTATCCGCGCGGTACTCGGGCCGCACGAGGCCCCGCCTGCCCAGCACCGCCGCCATCAGTTCCGAGGGCGTGTAGGTTTCGCGATGGTGATAGTCGCCGTGCCCGCGCCATGCAGCGATCGCCCGGAACAGTTGCTTCCCCAGCAACGCAGGACCAATCTCAATCGGCACACTGATGATGATGCGCCCATTGGCCGCGCACAGACGCGCGAGTTCTGAGATCACGCGAACCCGCTCGACATCCGTGCAGTGTTCGAGCACTTCCATGCAAGTGACGAGATCGAACGTGCCCGACCGCTCGGGGATTGCCAACGTCGTGGTCAGCACGAACTCGACGCGCTCGAGCGCTCCGAGCCGCCGGCGGCACTCGGCGAGCTGAGCTGCGTCGACATCGGCGCCGACTGCCCGCGAGAACATGCCGTGGGTCAGCGTGATGAACGTCCCGTCGCCGCAGCCGTAGTCCAACAGTCGTCCGCCCCGCGAGTGGTCCGCGAGCCGGGCCGCGAGCTTGAATCGGCTTCCATGGCTCCACGCCACGACGCGGCTCGGACAGTAGATCTGTTTTCTCGCGTATTCGCCCTGCGAAACGTCAAACTTCAAATCTCAAACTCCAAAAAAAGCAAACTCCAAAAAAGCATGGCGTTTTGAGGTTTGGAGTTTGAGATTTGACGTTCCTTAGCTCCAAAGAGAGCCGAGGATGATGCGGCGGAACGGCGCGTGGCGCAGCAGGGTGAGAGCGGACCGGCGGTGCCAGTTGAAGTCTGCCGTCTGTTTGAGAAGCGGGACGATCCCGTCGATCCGCGCCAATTCGACGAGCGAGTCGATGGCGCGGTCGTTGAGCCTGCACATGATGGATCGGAACGCGAGGCCGGTGCGGATCTCGGCGCCGAGGCGTGCGCGCCAGGCGCGCTCGTACTGCATGAGACGCGATTCCGTGAGTTGATCGTCTCGAAGCGCGCCGTCGAGCACCTCGGCCGCCAGCGCTCCGCTCACGAGCCCGTAATAGATGCCCCCGCCGGTCGTCGGTTTCACCAGGCCGGCGGCATCGCCGACGGCCACGACACGATCGGTAAAGGTTTTGGGAACAGGAGCGAGTGGCAGGATCTTCAACCGCGCCTCGGGCCATGCCCCATCGGTGGCGGCATGGCGCTCGCGAACGCGCTCGTAAACGTGGCAAATCGCGCCGCCGCGCCGTTCTCGCATAGCATGCCGACGCGATTGAACGGTTGGCCGTCCCGCGCGAAGGGCACCACCCACGCGAACCCTCCCGGCGCCGTGTCGCGGCCGAAGTGGACTTCGATCTGTTCCGGGCCGGCGAAGGGAGCCTCGAGCTGCGCGCTCTGGACGAATGTGCGCGGCACGCCCAGACCGAGCTCGCGATTGAAGCGGTAACTGGCGCCACACGCGAGCACGCACGCCCGCGCCTGGACCATAGCCTCGCCTGAGTCACTTGCGATCACGACTCGGTCGGCTGCCACGCTGATCGAGCGAACGCGCGCGCTGGTGTGGATCTCGGCCCCGGCCGTGCGCGCGCGATCGGCCAGCATCTGATCGAAGACACCGCGATCGACGATCGATGCGCGCACACGCTCCGCGTCCACGAGCACCGAATTGCCGTCTGAAGAAACGAAGCGCGCCGCCTGCGCCGTGGCGAGAATCGCATGGCGCGGCAGGTCGAGTTCGTCGAACGCGTCGGACCCGAGAAGGCCCGTGCAATGCACCGGGAGGCCGATGGTCGCGTGCTCTTCGAGCACCACGACATCGTGTCCGGCGGCGGCGAGATTGCGTGCGGTGATGAGGCCTGCGGGACCGGCGCCAACGATCGCAACATCGCGCACCGTTGGATTCAGTACTTCCTCCCGCGGGCTTCCCATGTGCCATGGAAGCTAATCCAAAATGACAGGAGAATCAAACGCGCGTCGAGTAACCATGAGCGGCGTTTGACGTAGATGCGGTCGTATCGAAACTTGTGCCGGCGCGGCACATCGCGACGGGCGTAGATCTGCGCGAGGCCGGTGAGGCCGGGGCGCACGCGCGTGCGATGTTCGAAGCCGGGCACGTCTTCGAGCGCAACGAGCCGGCCGTCGGCTTCGGCCTCGATCTCGCCCGGACGCAGGGCGCGGGGGCCGACGAAGCTCATGTCGCCGCACAGGATGTTCCAGAGCTGGGGTAATTCGTCCATCGCCGTCTTTCGCATCCAATGCCCGATACGCGTCACTCGTGGGTCATGCTCGGTCGCCTGTATCGGGCCGGTATGCGCTTCCGCATCCGGCCGCATCGAACGGAACTTCAAAGCGGTGAACCGGCGACCACCGCGACCCACGCGGTCCTGTCGATAAAACACCGGGCCGCCGTCTTCGAGTTTGATGGCGGCGGACAGCAATAACCAGAGCGGTGAAGAAACGACCAGGCCGAACCCGGACAGGGCGACGTCGGAGAGGCGCTTAACCATGCGCCGCCAACTCCTCGAACAGTGGCGACGCGCGTTGACCCATCTTCGCAAGCGTGAACTCCGCCGCGACGCGGTGCTGCGCGGCCACTCCCATGCGCTCGCGCGCGGGGCCGTCCTCCAGGAGCGACGCCAAGGCGCGGCGGAGCGCCATGACATCTCCGGGTTCGACGACGAGCCCGGTCACGCCGTGCTGGTTGACCCAGGAAACACCGGACCGAACGTTCGTGCTGACGACGGGCGTTCCGCAGGCCATCGCCTCGATCTGCACGAACCCGAAGGCCTCGGCATGGGTGATCGAGGGGAGGACGAACACGTCCGCCGCGTGGTACAGAGCGAGCAATTCTTCCGGTGAGACTTCTCCCGGAAAACGCACCCGACCGCTGAGGCCTAGCGACTCTGCCAGTGCGGTCAGTTCGTTCCGCAACGGTCCGTCGCCCGCAAACACGGCCGCCGCTTGCACCTCTTTCAGCGCCTGCAACAGCACGTCGCATCCTTTGTAGCGCACGAATCGCCCGGCGAAGACCACCAACGGCATTCCCGGTTGCGAGGCGCGTATCTCCCCCACCCGGCGTTCCACGGCCGGCGTTCTCGCCCAGGCCGATGGATCGAGTCCGTACGGGATCACCGCGATCCGATCGCGATACGGCCGCAGTGCCCGGGCGTGTTCCGCCATTGGAGGAGAGGCCACGATGATCCGCGCCGCGCGTGAGTACACGGCACGAGCCATCGGGTGATAGAAAAGCGCGTATTGCAGCGCCGGCCGCACTACTTCACTGTGGAAGTAGACCGCTACCGGTTGGCGCGGCTTGACCAGTGCGCACGAAAGGAGACCCCAGGGATTAGGCTCGTGCAACACGATCAGGTCCGCGGTCGACTTGCGCAGCGCCTGCGTCATCGCGGGCGAAATCGGCGTGGAGCGCGCCGGCGACACCGAGCCGAGGCGCGTCACCGGAATCCCGTCGACGACGTCTCTCGTCGTCTGGGACGAGCCGCTGAACGCGAGGACCTCGTTGTCCAGACGGTCGCGCGTGGACTGGCACAGCGCCGCGAGCACCTGCTCCATGCCGCCGCGCACGGGCGGATAGAACTTTCCGACATGAAGGACGCGCGGACGGCTGCTCAACGGACGCTACCCGCCAGACGAAGGTAGAGCGGCACTACCTGCGAGGCGTAACGAGCCCAGCTGAAAACCGCGGCACGGGCGACGCCTTCGGTCCGGCGCTCGGCCAACCTGGCCGGCTGCTGCGCACGTTCGGTAAGAATCTCGAGCACCGCCGCCGTCCAGGACTCCACGTCGTCAGGCGGGCAGTAAACGACCGCGGCTTCCCCGACTTCGCGGAGGGCTTCGATATCGCTGGCGATCACCGGCGTACCGCAGGCGAGCGCTTCGAGCACTGGAAGACCGAAGCCTTCGCGCTCGGACGGCAGCAGCAGTACCGCACTCTGCCGGTATACGGCCGCCAGCGTCGAGCGATCCAGAAACGGCAGCACGACGATCGCATCCTCGAGATGCAACTCGCGCACGAGCGCGCGTTGTTCGGCGGTGAAAGGTCCACCTACACGGACCAGCCTGGCGTCCGGGCGCACCCGACGAATGCCGGCAAAGACGCGAAGCAAGGTGTCGATACGTTTACGCGCGATGGTGCTGCCCACGTGCAACACGTCGGCGCCCGTACGACGTCCCAGCAACCGGGCGGCCTGTGCGTCGGCGGTCGTTTCAGGGAACGGCGTGCAGCTCGGGTGGGGCCCGTTGTGAATGACGGTGGTTCGCGCCTCGTCGATGCCGACGCGGTTGACGAGGCCGTCGCGGGTCGCCTCCGTGTCGCATGCGATATGTCCCGCCGCTTCGAGACCCGACAGGATGCGCTGGGTCATCAGCCGAAATGGCAGCGACCGGCGCTCGGATTCCGGCTCGAGCACGGCGCGGAACGTATCCAGATCGTGGCACGTCACCAGCGTGCGCGCCGCCGGCAGCGCGTGCACGAGGTGCGAGTAACTGTGGTCGACAACGTGGAACACGTCGTACCGATCGCGAATTTCGCGCGCTAGTTTCGGATAGTCGCGGAACCGATTGACCAGACGGTCCGCAATCAGTCGCCGTCCGCCGGCGGCGCCGTGTGCACTTACCCGGCGGCGCAGTCCGGGCGAACCAGGTCAACGGTCAGCTCGTTGGGATGATCCGTCTTCAGCCGGTCGACGAGCATGTCGGCCACCAGGTCCATGCTCGGCCATCGCTCCTCGAGCATGTCCGCGATGACAGCCACACGAAGTTTCGACACGCTACGTCAGCTCCTCGAAGAACCTGAGATGCTCGGCTGCGACGACGCTCCAGGCGAACCGGTCGCAGGCGAGCCGGCGTCCCCTGGTAGCGAATTCCTGCCGCATCGCCGGATCCGACAGCAAGCGATCAATGGCCTCGGTCCACGCACTCACGTCTCCTTCAGGTACGACACTGCCGGCGTTTGCGAGCACATGCGGGATCTCGCCACTGTCGCTGGCGAGGACCGGCACTCCGCACGCCATGGCTTCGACGAGCATCCGGCCAAACTGCTCGCGCCAGCGGGGCGTCGTCTGACTCGGCGCGCAGAGCAGGTCCATGGCGTTCAGCCACCGGGGAACGTCTTCGTGCGTCGCGTCGGTCACGATGCGCACGCATCCCGTGCGGGCCTCCGCGAACGCTTCGATTGTTCCCCGCTCCGGCCCGTCACCGACAAACAGCGCTCGCCACGGGTGGCGAGTGCGGGATAGCGCGTCCAACACCATCCCAACGCCCTTCTCCGGCACGAAGCGCCCGAGGAAACCAACAACGGGGATATCGTCGGTCCAGCCCAGTGATTCCCGCGCCGCACGGCGCACGTTTGCGGACGGTGAAAACGCGGACGTATCCACGCCAGGCGAGATGATCCGCGACGGTAGCGAAGCGTAGTGTGGGTCTCGACCCAACTGGGCTTCGTACGTGCTCTTGCCAAACGCGATCCAGCCGTCCGCGCGATGCAACACACGACGCTCGAAGGCAGCCAGTGGAAACGGGTATCCTTCGGAATGTTCTGGAACGTCGCGAAAACGAACCGGGCGTTCGCCGGCGTACGCCGTGCGATCTGTGCGGCCGCCGCGACATACGGCTCTTCCCAGCAATGCACGAGGTCCCATTGCTGCTCGAGCAGGGGGCGCAAGCCGCGATACAGCATGAGATGAGGCACGCCGGCCGCCCGCGTGCCGAGAGGCACCAGCGCGGACGCCTCCCCCTCGAATCGTTCCAGGGCTATGCGTCGAAGGTCGCCGGGATACTCGATGGGAGCCGCCGACGTGACGCTCCATCTGCCCTGGCCTGCCCGCGCTATCTCGTGGGCGAGCCGCCGATTCAGAGCCACCACGTACGAGTGGCCAATAGTGAGCAGGCGCTTCACGGCGCGACGTACGGAACGGCGTTCCGCCCCAGGTGCCGCCACTGCCGTACCGTTTTCCAGGACACGGCACGCCGAAGGCGCCAGGCATCCGGGAAGACGCGCAGCAGCTCGCCAATGAGCCAGCGAAAACCACCCGCATCCCCTCCGGGGACTGTCTGTGCCATTTTCGCGTAGCGACGCAACCGGATGGGTATCGACACGAGCGGCAAAGGTAGCGGCTCGTTCAGGATCGAGAACAGGCAATCGTTGCGGATCGCATAACGCACGTATCGTGAGCCGCTCCTGCCAGCGGGATCGGGTACGTGCGCGATCAGAGCATCGGGTAAATACACAATTTTGAGTCCGGCGTTCCAGAGGCGAACGCAGAGCTCTTTCTCTTCGCCATAGAAGAAGAGGAGCTCCCGGTACCCACCGTGGCTGCGAAAGGTCTCGGTGCGTACCAGGTGGGCGAACCCGATGTACGAGGGGACGAGGGACGGCTGTTGCGCTCTGCCCGGCTGCATCGCGATCGGCCACGGACGTCCATCAGCCTCGGCCTGGGCGAACCCGACAGCCGCAACCGTCGCATCTCGCTCGAGCACTTCCAGCGCGCGTCGCACCGGCGTGGCACTCAGGATGACCGCGTCGTCGTCGAGCAGGAGCACGAACGGCGTCGACGCTTCGCGAACGATACGGTTACGGCCGACGATGTAGGCGGCACCCGAGTCGTCGCGGATGGTCCGGATGGGCAGGGTCGTCTTGATCGCGCCCAGAGTCTCCGCCGCCGGCGGCTCCGACCCGTCATCGAACACGATCACCTCGGGCTGGAGATCGGAGAGCAACGCCAGCGACTCAATCAGCCGCGCCAGGGCCCGCGGACGGTGGCGCGTGGTGATACCGATCGTCAGCGAAGTCATCGGCCAGCCGCCAGGGCATGGCGATAGGCAGTCACCGTTTTTTCGGCCGTCGCGTGCCAGGTCATCGAGCGGACGGCGGCGGCTCCGGCGGCACCGAGCCGATCGCGGAGTGCCGGGTCAGCCATTACAGTCCGAACCGCACCGACAATCGCTTGCGGATCTCTCGGCGGGACGCGGATGCCGGTCACGCCGTCTGCGACAAGATCCGCGGCACACCCCACCGGCGTGGCAATCACGGCGAGGCCCTGGCTGAGGGCCTCGAGCACGACGAGGCCGAATCCTTCATAGGTCGAGGTGGACACCAGCGCGTCATGCCGCCGGTACTCCTCCACCACGCGATCCTCCGGCGATCGCTCGATGACCGTCACGAGGGGACGCACGCGCTCGGGGAACGCCTGCCGCACAGCGTCTGGCGGGATGCCGGGACCCAGCACTGTCAACGGAACCTGGCTTCCGCTGTCGTGCAGCATTGTCCAGGCAGTGACCAGGTCGCTGACACCCTTCACGTGGTCCCACGTGCCACAGAAAAGAACGCCTGCGCCTCGAGACCCGACCACGGCTTCGACAGGAACCGATCAGAAACGCCATGCGGTATGAGGTCGATGCGGTCGGGCGGCAGCCAGCGTCGCTCGCGCGCGAAGTCACGATCGACGGCATTCAGCACGATGAAGCGATCAGAAAGTCTGGCTGCGGCCGCCACTTGCGACAAGCGTGACGCCGGATACCAGATCCGCCTCGTCCACGGTTTGCTCGTGAGCCCGTTTCGGGCGTCGTCGAGCATCCTCTGGTAATTGAGGTGTTCGAGACCATGCGTGCGGCAAATGTAGGCGGTCTGACGAAAGCGCCCGGCGCGCTTCTGGATCCCGAACCACAGGCCCTCGGCGCTGGACGCGTCGACGATGTCGTAGGGTGTGCCTCGAAACGGCGCGTGCGATCGCGCGACCCGCGAGCCACGGCGCGACCAGTTGCCGGACATGGCGGCCGCGAGGGGTCGCGCCTATCGCATCGCTGAAGAGCGCATCACACTGGTGGCCCAGCGCCGTGAGCTCTTCGCGAAGTTTGTGCGACACCTTCGCGGAGCCGAGCCGTCGGATCGTTCGGGTAATCGGCGACGAGCAGGATGCGCAGCGGGCGATCCGTCATCGTGCCCCAAGCCGTGGCATCAGCCACCAGGATGTTCGCCGTGCGTTCGATCGAGAACCGGTCGACATAAAACCGGCGGCCAAGGTCTCCGAGCTGTTTCCGCGTCACGTCGTTGCGCAGCAGCGAGATCGTCGCGGCGACATGCGATTCGACGTCCGACGCCGCGGCGAGCGCAACCGACGGAGCCTCGTGCCAGACGTTCTCGGTGAGGAAGCCACGCGACGTGACGGTGGGGACGCCTAGCGCCAACGGGGCCATGACGGAGGTGCGCCGCGTCGTGACGCCATCGGGAAATGGTTGCAGTGCGATGTCACCCGCGGCGAGCGCCGCGGCTGCCGCGCTACGGTCGAGTGCGCCCGTGCCGTGAACGCGCCCTGACAGCGATGAATGCTGTGCGACCAGGCGATCCACGAACGCCTCACTGCCGCGTCCGATACAGATGAACCGAAGGGCGTCATGCCGATTCAGGAGCGCCGGGATCATCGGCTCGAGCTCTGTGGCGATGTGCTCGCCATAGGTGCCGAAGTGGACGGCGATTTGCTCGAATCCGGCGCTGAGCCGTGTGCGCCATTCCGCCACCGACGCGGCTGGAGGATTGTCGGGAAGCGTGGAAGGAATTGGCAGCACGGTGAATGTCATGTCCGCCGGCGCGTACGACGACAGATAGGATCGCCACTGCTCCGTCGAGATATACGTGCGTGATGACGAACGCAGCAGGATGCCGGCCATGAGGCGCTGCACCAGGGCGAGCACGTTCCGCGCCGGGTTCAACGACAAGTACAAGTACGGCTCGTGGAACATGACGCGGAGATCGGCGCCCGCGCGGTGTAGCGATAGCAGCCACTGACAAAAGGCGACGTTCGCGCCTCGCGCGCCGAGAATGTTCGGCACGTACTGCAGAAGCAGGTACCCCTGCTGAGTTCTCAACGCGTCCGGCAGTGTCTTCTGGAGCGTCGGATCGAGCACGTCCCAGACGCGCACGGGAAGTCCGCGCTGAGACAACGCCTCCACGAGGACCTGGCTGTAAGCGCCGACTCCCCCGGCTTCCGGGCCATACTCACCCGCGAGCAGGTGCATGGTCTTCATCGTGCAGCCGCCAGCGTGGCCTCCACGGTTTGCAGGTGGGCATCGAGATTCATACGAGCGGCGGTCTGGACCGCCCCCTGCTCGAGCGTGCGCATCACCGTGGGATCGCCGAGCACCGACGCGAGCGCGCGGCCCATGGCATCAGCGCTGCCTCGTTCGCGGACGAGACGACCGTTGACGCCGTCCTGCAGCCATTCCGAAATCCCGCCGACATCGAACGCGACCGCCGGCACACCGTGCGTCGCGGCCTCGAGTCCCACGAGTCCAAACGGCTCCGGCCACTGACTCGGGATCGCAACCAGTGATGCCTCACGCAGCAGCGCTGTGCGTTCCTCCCCAGTCACCCAGCCCGGGAACGACGCCCTGACCGCCCGCGCCCGTGCCGCGTCGATGAGCCCGACACGGTCCGGGCCTTCGCCCGCCATCACCAGCTTGATCGACCGTCCGAGAAGCCGGCCCGCCGCGGCAACGGCGTCGATCAGGAGATGGGGGCCCTTCAACTCGGTCATGCGGCCGGCAAACAGCACGGTCGGTTCCCTGGGTGTTTCACGAGGTCCATCGGGCGTTTCGATCGTCGGAAAAAGAGGCGCGGAGACGACCCGTTCTCGTGAGACGCCGTGACGGACGTACTCGTCCTGCATGTAACGGCTGGCGACGACAATGGCCGCGTAGCGACCGAGCAATCGATGTTGGCGCGTGTTCCACCGGAAGTCATCGAGCGCCTTCTGTGGGCGCAGCGCTCCGCATCGGCGCGGCAGGTACAGCGCGACACAAGGCGGGCCGAACACACGCGCACAGGGCACAACCGAAGGGAACAAGTGTGCCTTCTGGGAACTGATGCACGTGCCGAAGAAGCCATGCATCATCTTCACGACGGGATACCGGTCCAGCAGGGCCTCTTCCACCTCGAGCGGACCCATGTTGTGCGAGAAGCACTGCGTCGGCTGCCACGCCACAATTCGCTGCAGGGCGTCGTCGAGCCCGTCGTCTTCGACGCAGAAACCGGGGACTCCGTCGAACTGCAGCCGTGTCGGACCAACAGCCGAGCGTGTTCGATGGTGCAGAAATGCCACCGCGTGGCCGCGCCGTTGCAGGGCGGGCACCAGCGACGACAGGTAGCTCTCGACGCCACCGCCACCGACCATCGCCTCGTGTGCGATCAGGATCCGCACTTTTCCAACTGCAGACAGACGCCTTCGATGTTCCAGATGGCCGGATCTCCGTCGAGGCGCCTCGCCCGCAGTCCCTGGTGGGCGAGCTCGGCTTCGATCTCGGCACGCATCACACTGAAGTCGCGCCAGAGGCGCGGGTGCATCTCGACGTAGAGCTTCAGCCCGGGGCCGCCCGCGGCAATCGTCGCGCGCGCGCCGCGCAGTACGTCGAGCTCGGCCCCCTCCGCATCGATCTTGATCAGGCTGGGGACCACGCCCTCACGCCGGCAGACGGCATCGATAGTGACGGTCTGCACCTCGACGGCCCCGCGCAGGTCATCGTCATCGAGAATGCGGCTCGACCCGTCGACCGCGTCAACGAGCAACGACGCCGTGCCCTCGGTCCCGCTCACCGCTGCCTGCATCGCGGTCACGCGCGACGAGAGGCCATTCGCATCGAGGAGCTTCGTCAGTCCCTCGAATGGCTCCCGCGCCGGCTCGAACGCGAACACGCGTCCCGCCGGTCCGACCCATTGCGCAAAGAGCAGCGTGTATGCGCCGAGGTTCGCGCCGACGTCAAACACCACGTCCCCTGGCCGCACGTCGCGGCGGAAAACATCGTACTCGTCGGTGTTCCAGGTAAGTTGCCGTAGGGCCGGCACCATTCGAATCCGTTCGCCGCCCGGCAGCGTCGAAACCAGCGACTCGGGCCGAACGCGAAGCAATGCGCGTTGGTATCCATGTCGCATCGCCGCCCACAAGGGAGCGGGGACGATGTGCCCGGCTTTGGACGCGAAGCGTTCGAGAGCCGATCGTCGCCGGAACGGATTGCCTTTGCCGGTCTGCATCACACCGTGGGCTGCCGCGGAGGATCCGAGAGCAACAGGCCATCCAGTCGAAATAGGGCCAGGCGCATGCGAATGACCTGGGCGACCGGCGGGTAGTCGAGAATCAAGCGGCGGCACAGGAACAACGAGGCGAGACCCACCACACCGCCAAGCGGAATCGCGATCCAGATCTGGACCTGGGACGCCGCCAGGCCGAGTGCCGCGGCGAGAGCCAGCAGGGGTATCGCCCGTGCGGCCCATGGTGCCACCACGGTTCGGATCATTTCCGGGAATGACATCCCGGTGACGGTGCGGAGCGCCGGTAGCAGGGCCGGAACCAGCACCACCGCCTGGACGATCAGGCCCGCGAGAGGAATCCCGATCAGACCGAGCCGACGGGCCATTAGATACGCCACCACCACATGCGCGACGCCGGCGGCGAGTGTGACGGCCCCGACATACAGACGCTTTCCGAGCACCGAGACCGTCGCGGAAAGCGCGTGCGCGGCTGTCGCGGCGATGGCAACAATCGCAAGAACGGCGTTGACGCGATGCCCGCCGAAGAACTCGATGCCGACCCATCCCTTCACAAACGCCGGATTCGCCGCGAGCACTACGCACGCAGCCACGGTGGCCAGGGTCAGGTAGACACGCGACAAGGCAGATACCGCCGCTCGCAACCGGGTCGTGTTCCCCTCTCCAGCGAGTTGGGCAAGGCCGACCAATCCGCTGTCTCCTGGCACCCACGCCATGTTGGTCAGCATCTGACCGAGTTTCGTCGTCATAGCGAGGACCGTGATCGACGCGGGGTGGCCGAGAGATGCGAGCACGATCGCGTCGGTCGCCGACGCCAGGCGCCACCCCCATGCCGCCAGCCAGCCACCACCCCCTTCTTTGAAGAGCATGACAATCGCCTGTCGCGACGGACGCGGCCACGATTGCAGCAGGTCGGGAGCCAGGCTGCGCAGGCGAACGACGGCAGCGGCGGCGGTGAGCGCCGAGGGGACGCTGGCGCCGATCGCCAGCGACCAGAGACCGAAGCCATTGAGCAACAGGATCACGGTGAGCGCCGCGTCAATTGCCCACGACACGGTCGTCATGATCCCGCAGTAGCGAACGTCCTGGAGGCCGATCAGCGCGGAGTACGCAACGCGCATCGGGAGCACCACCGCGGTGACCCCGGCGATCAACGCCAGTGGACCGGCGATCAGGTCGCGCTCCAATGGCTGCAATTTGAGGACGGCAGGGGCGATGTTCCACAGCACGAGGACCAGCCCGAGATAGACCGCCGACACGATCAGGGCCGCCACGAAACCGGTACTCAGCAACTGACGGATGGCGTCGCGATCCTTCCGGCCGTCGGCCTGCGCGATCATCCACGGCATCACGCCGAGAATGCCGAGGTCCGCCATCGCCGCATACGCGAGCACTTCGCCGGACGCGAGCCAATAGCCATACAGCGTGGGGCCGATCCGCTCGAGCACGAACGGCACCATTACGATGCCGACCAGGATCGTCAGGCTGAACTGGAAATAGGCGAAGGCCGCGGCGATCGATGCGCGATGGACCCTGCTCATCCGCCTTCGCTCCTGCGGAGCTTCGGCGGGACAAGTCCAGCGCTGTATTTCGCCATCTGTTGTGCCGTCGCCAGCCAACCGGCTGGCGTCGCCTTGCGCATCCAACTCCGGCGCGGGCGCGGGTGTTCGGCCGCAATGGTCGCGTCCCAGCGCTGGTGGAACAGCCGGCCGTTCTCGAGCACACGCTCAAAGTACGTGGCCGACGCCCCCTTGGCGATCGTCGTCGAGCCGAGATGAAAGAAGGCGCCGAGGCGCTCGTAGCCCGTTGCCGCCACCTTCCACCCGGCGCGGCGGAGCCGATAGGCCAGGTCGGCTTCGTCCCATTCCGTCGGGCGGAAAGCTTCGTCGAGCGGGCCGACCGCGTCGATCGCCGTCTTGCGCACGATCCAGGGGCGAATCACGACATCCACTTCGTAGAGCCGCCACCAGTTGCCCGGTGACGGACCGATGGTGCTCGGCAGCCTTCGCCAGTCCACGAGGTCCTGGTACTCGCGGATGGGCTCGTCGAACGGCATGCAATGCAACCGCGGCTCAGGGCCAGCATCGCGATCTCTGGATAGGCATCGAAGGTACGCGCGAGTTCCGGCACCAGCCACGGAACGCGCAGGAACATGTCGTCCTGCCACGCCGCCACCAGGGGCGCGCGCGCAATCGCGATCCCGGCGTTCGTGCACCGTAGTTCGTGTGCGTCGTCCTGGTGAATCCAGCGCAGGTGCCCGGAGCCCCAGTCGCTGGATTCGAGGCTGCGCAGATAGTCGGCAGTGCCATCTCGACACCCGTCCTCGATCACGATCACCTCGACGCGATCGCCGCCGTGCGTACGCCATCCGTCGATGCACTGCTTCAGCACCGCGAGGTTGTTGAACGTCGGAATGGAGACGCTGAGAACAGGATGCGCGATCACTGGCGACGACCGTAGGCCTGGAGGTTGAGGCTGACCGGCCACTGCACGCCCCGTGGAAGGACGCGTGCCGCGGTGTAGAGCGCGAGACGCACGAGATGATCGATGCGACGCGTACCGCCTCCGCCCTCGTAGAGCTCCGGCGCGCCCGGTCTGACGGTGACGTCCACAAAGCCCGCTCGATGCAGGGCCAATTCCAGGGCGCGCGGCGAAAAGTGGCTGACGTGCACCAGGTTGTCGGCCACCGTCGGCCGGTACGATGGCCGCAACCGCCCGCGCCAGGTTTCCTTTCGCAATTGCGCGGGGCCGGCGGGCACTTTCACGGCAACCCAGCCACCCGGGGCGAGCAGGTTCCTCACGCGCTCCAGGACAGTGGTCGGATGGGGAATGTGCTCCAGTACGTCGGTGATCGTCACGGCGTCGAACGCTTCCCCAACGTCTACCTGGTGAACATTCAGCGATCGAATGCGTGCGCCGGTGCCGTTTCGCCGCGTAGGCGGCGGTCTGCGGATTCAGCTCGAGCCCTTCAGCGCGCCAGCCCTGCTGAAGAGCCAGAGACACGAACCGCCCGGCGTGCGCGCCGACGTCGAGCAAGCGACGGCGGGCGCCGGGCAGCCGGCCCCCGAGCGCCGCGAGGATGCCGTTGAAGATCATGTCTTTCGATGTCGAGTCGAACTCCGATGCCATCCAATCGCGCGACCATCGCTGGTCGTACATGCGGTCGAAGTAGCGTTCGAGCGCGGGCAGGCTTTCGGGCTGACCGAAGCCGCAGTCACTGCAGCGCATCAATTTCACTTGCGAGCCGGTGTATCGAGACAGCTCGGGATCCTGCGATTCGTACATCGACAACTCGAACGGCGCCTCGTGCACGGCACGAAGTGATGGATCCACAGATCCAGCACCGGGTTTCGCACTCGAATGCGGCGGAGACAACGTCACTCATCTCGAGATGCTCGAGGAACTCCGATGCCATCCCGTCCCACGTCGCGCACGCAGCTGCTCGACAGCGTCGCGACGCGGGACTCGGAACAGGTCCCGCCGTCCGCCAAATCTCAGAGCGCTCCGCAATCTCCTCCGCGCTCTCGACATCCTCGATCAGCAGGTCACGCAGGTCTGGCGGGAACATCTCGGCCACGCCGGCGTCCCGTGCCACGATCGCCGGGAATGCCCCGGCAGAGCGCCTCGTGCACGCCGAGGCCGTAGGCCTCATACCGCGCCGGATGCACGAGCACATCGGAGGCCGCCATCACCGGCGCGATGTCCTCCGGAACCCGAGGAAGCGGACGTCCTTGAGTCCTTCACGCGCGACGCGCGCCTGCCAGCCACCCAGTTCTGCCCCCGCGCCCGCGACCGCGAATCCGACGTCCCACGACGTATCGCGCGACAGAATGCGCCACGCCTCGAACAACCGATCGAATCCCTTGCGGTGATCGCCCAGCGCGCCCACGAACAGCGCGACCCGCTGCGATCCCCATCCGAGCGCACGGCGGGCGAGCGCGCGCTGCTCCGGCGTGATGGGCGAGAAGGTCGTCGGATCGGAGCCGTAGTACACGACGTGAAGTCGATCGATGGGCAGGTTGTAAGCGAGCTGCATATCGCGCGCCGTCCGGCGGCTGTTGCAGATCACCACCCGTGCCCGTGGAATCGTAGCCCGCTCGCGCGGCGAGATAGAGCGCATTCGCCCGGGCCACGCGGGCCCGGCGCAGCCACGTGCCGACCGCGGGAGACGTGTGCGCGGCGTGCAGATAGTGCACCCAGACGACGTCACCCGTGTCGGTGTTGCCGCCGTTCGCCACGAGCGCGTTCCAGGCACCGCCCGCGTGCCTCTCGCTGACCCGCCGCGGCGAGCAGCGGCGCGCCAAGCAGATGCGATCCGAGCGGCCGCCGCACCGTCGACGACCTTGGCGCCGCGCGCCCGAAGATCCGCCCAGGCGCGGTGCGTGACGAGCGTTACTCGTTTCCCTGCCGCAGGAGGAACGACGCCAGCGCATGGTTCGCGCGGTCCATGCCGCCAAGGGGCGTGAAGTCGCCGGCGACGAGAGTCCAGCGGGTCACTTTTCGCGCATCTGCCCTGCGACGACGCCTTGCAGCGCCCCCGCGAGGAACCAGTACTGGATGCCGATCTGCGTCACAAAGGGCGTGAAGCTGATGATCATGACCAGCGTGCCGATATTCGCGGCGAAGACGACCGCTCCGCAGGCGGCGACGCGCGGGAGCGCGTCGTGCGCGCAATCTGGCTGTCGAACATCGACGCGTAAACCAGCGTGCCTGCGTAGAGCGCCACCATCAGCACTCCGCCGTCGATCATCCAGCCCGTGACCTGGATTTCTGCCCAGAGGTTGGGAGTGCCGACTGGTTGAAATACCCGGCGGCCATCCCCCAGCGGCCGAGTCCGGCGCCGAAGGGGAATTCGAAGAGCATTTCCGACAAGGTGTAATCGAGCTGTGCGCCGCGGGCGCGGTAGTACACCGACACCGGGTCTTCGGCGAACAGCGACATGACGCGCGCGACGACAGTCTCCCCGCCGAGGGTGACGGCCACGACGAAGCTGATCGCGATGATGCCGGCCGCCAGGCCCGCGAAGATCGCGGCCTTGCCCGCACGGCGCTGGAAAAACAGGATCGCCGCATAGGCGGCGATCATCAACACGAGGATCACAAGGCTGACACGCACCTGGCTCAGATAGATCGCCGCCACGCCGGCACCGGCGAGCACGAACGAGCCGGCCCGCTTCCAGAACGGGATGGCGCTGAGGCCGAACACCGCGCCGAGCAGCGCCGCGAACATGCCCGGACCGGCGACGGAACCCGGAGTGTCGAAGAGACCCGGCGGCCGGATGATCGTCTGCCCGTTCGGACCGATGTACGTGACGGGACCCAGGCCGATCGCCCCTTCAGTAATCACGCGCGAGAGTTCGCCGGCATCCAGGTGTCGGGGTCGTACACCTGCAGCACGCCGACAAGCGAGTTCACCCCGCTGCAGATCAGGAGCAGAGCCATCAGCCGAGCGAAGCGTTCAGGGGACCGTACGAACGCTGGAGCCCAGAAGACCGGCGCCAGCACGGCGAAGTAGACAGCCAGGTGGGCCAGCCCGCCGACGAGCGAGGGGGTCGCGGGTGGGCCAGCATCGCACCCATCAGCAACATGATGGCGACGACCCCGGTGGTCACCGGGTGCGCTTTCGGAAGCCTCGGCTGCACGATGAACCACGCGAACGCCGCAAGCTGATCGCAAAGGCCGAGAACCGGATGCCAGGCGGAACCCCTGCGTGCCGGGCAAATAGAGCAGCGCCGGCAGGGCCGTCTGACTGATGACGAAGAATTCCGCAAAGCCCCACGGCCCCGCACCCGCGGCGACGGTCGCGGTGGCGGGGACGCTGGAAAGTTCACCTGCACGTTCATCGCATCGCTTGTAGAGGCTGACGAACGCCTCACCGAAGCGAACGCCGTCGAACCGCGAGGCAACCGCGACGCGAGCCGCCCCCCAGCCGCGCGCGCAGGGCCGCGTCCCGCGCGAGGCGCTCGAGCGCCCGGGCGAGCGAGTGATGATCGCCGGCGCGTGCATGACGGCGGTGGACTCGGGCTCGATGAGTTCTCCGGCGCCCCCGTGCCACTCGTGATCACGCACTGTCCGGTCGCCATCGCCTCAGCGATGACCAGCCCGAACGGCTCCGGCTCCGTGCTCGCGTGCACGACGATGTCGAGGGCACGCAGGAAAGCCGCGGGCCGGGCTGAAAACCGGTAAATCCGACGCGCGGCTCGGCGCCGACCTCACGCGCAAGATCGCGCAAGTCGTCGAACGACCACTGGCTGCCGGCCGTGTCGTACAACGGCCCGCCGATGACATATCCACGGACCGGCACGTCGGAAGCAACCTGCGTCAGCGCACGCAGAAACGTCTCGTGCCCTTTCCAGCGCGCGAAAGTGGCGACGAGGCCGACACGCACGGTTCGCCAGGCGCCGGTGGCAATCCGCAGGCGGCGTCGAGATCGGCGATCGGACCGTCGGGGCAGAACCGGTCGACATCGACGCCGTTGTAGATCACGCGAACAGGTCGACGCAGCCGCTCGGCCACCACGCTGTGACATCGGTGGCCACGCTCAGCGAGTTGGCAACGATCGCGTGAGGCACAGCACCGTACCGGCGGAGCAAGCGCCGGGTCATCGGGCGGCTCGAAACGTAATCGTGGATGTGCCAGATCGAATGGCTCGCGTCCGCAAGCGCGCCGCGAAGACGTGTGCCTTGAAGCCATTGGTGTGCAGGATGTCGGGCGCGATGGCGTCAACGGCCGCGGCAAACCGGCGCTGATAGGCGCGGATACGCCAAGCGCCGACAGCACCGGTGTGAGCGGGCCCAGGACGCGACCACGAGCCGCCCACTCACCAATCCGCGCAATCGAAGGCGGCATCGGCACGATGTGCCGGCGAGCACCGAGCGATCCGCCCTCTCACCGAGGGGCCCATCGCCGGGACGACGAGATGGAGTGGCCACGCCGGACGAGCCGCCGTACCTGGGCGATCAGTTGCAGGAGACCGCCTCGGAGCCACCCAGCTGGTCGGCCACACTCACGAGTGCGATGCGCATCAGCTCGCAGGCTTTCCGCACTGAGGACGACATTGTCCGAGAGCAGTCGGGGGAAGCCCCGCGCGAGCGCCTTCGGATAGTGAGCGGCCGACAACGGCACGCGTCCCTGCGTCGTGTAGCGAACCGCGATCTCCTCGAGACCGGATTCCGCCGCGATCCGCTGGAGATCCATTTCGAGTAACGCCGTCCGATGCGCCGGATAGGAATTGTCCTGGAACGCGGAGAACTGGCGCCTGGTCACCAGCGTCAGCAGGCTGAGCGCACTCAACTGATTCGGGGTCGTCACAACGACGAGGCTGCCGGGACGCGCGATCCGCGTCAGCTCCCGAACGAACGCTCGTGGATTCTCGAGATGCTCGATCGTCTCGACCGCAACGACCGCGTCGGCCTCGCAGGTCAAAACAGGAAGGCCCCCATATCGAGGTCGGCTCCGCGGAACTCGACGTCCGCCGGCAGTCCTTCGAAGCGAACGGCATCCACCCCGATGCAGCGCTGGAAGCGGCTACGCAGCCGTTCCCAGAGGCGGCCTGTTCCGCAGCCGATGTCCGCGAGTGTCCCCGACGTGGGCTGCCGTGCAAGCACGGCGTCGACGGCGGAGTAAATCGCGTCGTGACTGGTCCCGAGCGTCTGGCGCGCACGCTGCTCGAGATGTGCCGCCCGCTCACACCGCCACCGTCTCCACGACCGATGCCAGCTGTGCCAGCTGCCGTGCCGGATCGCATAGCGCCAGCGCGCGCCAGGGCCCGGCGGCGCCGAGCAGGCGACGCGCATCCGGGTTCTCGATCAGCCGCCGGAGCGCGGTGCGAGGGCCCCCAGGTCACCCGGCGGCACCAGCACGCCAATACCCGCGTGAGGACCTCTGCGGCGCCGCCCATGTCCATGGTGACGACGGGCAACCCCGCGTACAGCGCCTCGACAAACGCGAGGCCGAACGGTTCCGGTGCGGTGTTCGGCTGACAGTGGACGTCGGCTGCCTGCAGGAGTGCCGGTACCGCGCCGCTCGCCGAGGAACTGCACGCGATCCGCGAGACCGCGCGCGGAGCACTCGGAGCGGAGCACCTGCTGGTAATCGGCCTCGCCGTCCTTCTGCGGGGCGCCTGCGATCCACAGGCGCCAGTCGCCGGGAACTCCTTAAGTGCGGTCAGCATCTCGACGTGCCCCTTCCAGCGCTCGAGGCGGGCCGCAATCTCCAGGACACAGGTGCGCGCGTCCGGCACGCCGAGCCTGATGCGAATTTGCTGACGTTCGCCGGCAGTGATGCGCTGAGCGTCGGCACCGGTGCATACACCACGGCAGGACGCAGATCGGAAACACCGGCGAGATCGATGCCGCGGTGTAGTGGCTGTTGGAAGTGATCGCCGCGGGTGGCGTCAACGCCGCCCAGCGTTCGGACCAGGTGCGGCCGGAAAGGCGATCGTGAACCCAGAGGATCGCGGGAATCGCGGCGCGCCGAAGCACGGGAGCGGCAAGCCCATACATCCAGGGCGAATGACAGATCGCCGCGGCCGGACGGTCGGCCTGGACGGATCACCGAGCCGACGGCGCGCGCGCATCAGCGTATGCGGACGGCTGACGCGCACCTCCCCGAGCCGTGTGCACCCGGCACCGCTGGCATCCAGCTCTCCTGCCAGCCTGCCATCGAAGCACGTCGCGAACCGCGTGAGCATGTGCGGCACCAGGTGACGGTCCGCCGCACACTCCGCGACGATCCGCTCGATGCCTCCGTAGAGGTTACCGGCGCAACAATGGAGGACCGTTACCACCAGCGGGCCGGCACATGGACCGTATCCCCTGCGCTCACGCGGTCGGACTCCTTGGCGCCCTTCTTTTCGAGCCTTCCCTCGATCATGCGATGGATTTCCGGGCTCTTCTTGGCGCGGTCGGTGTAGCCGCCGGCGAGGTTGATCGCCATCGCCACCGTGAGATTCGGGCGCAACACGTATTCGCCGGGGTTCTTCACATAGCCGCCCACGTAGAAAACATCCGCCTTCGGTACGAAAATCGTGTCCCCGCTGCGCAGCGCGATGCGCGACTCCGGCCGCGCCTCTTCGATGTGCGCACGTTGAATGACGATTTTCTGGTCGTCCTTCACGTCGCTGATCTTGGGTGCGGTGCCAGGGTTGTTACCGGTCTTGCGCACGACGACGATGTAGCTACCGGCGTTCTCGGCAAACCCACCCGCTTCGGCGATCGCGGTCGCCAACATCGACGTGCCACCCTTGATCGGGAAGATCCCCTGTGCCTTGACCGCACCCATGACGTGGATGTTCTGGCTGCGGAACTCCTTGACCGTCACGGTCACGCTGACCTTCGTCAGGATCGCCCTGTCGAGGAGGGCTTTCTTCAGCTCGTCCTCGATCTGCCGCGGGGACTTCCCGGCGACATGCACGCGGCCGATGTGCTCCATCTCGATGGTGCCGTCACTGTCGACCGCCACGCGCGGGCTGGACAGGTCGGCCTGGCCGTGCACCACGATTTCGAGCACATCCTGCGGGCCGACGATGTATTCGTTCGAGAGTCCCGTCGAGCCGACGCTGCCCTGCGCCAGCAGCGAAATCAGAGCGAGGATCAGGGTCTTCATGGCTAGGCTCCCCACGTCACTGTTCCGAAAATGCGGTGGTTCGTGAATTCGCGCAACCGATCTCGCGGGGAATCTCTCTCGATGAACTCCGCCTGGATGACCAGCCGCTTGCGGTCGCCAATGCGGAATCCGATGCCGCCGCCGAGCACCCGCTGCCGATCCGTCCCCGGCGACCCGGCATCGCCATAGGCCTCGTAGCGCATGCGCTCCTGGCCGGCGGTGACCCGGAAATCGAGCAGGTTGGTCAGTTGTGTCGAGAGCGTGCCGCGAACGCCCGTCAGCACGTCGGTCCGGCAGTGCTTCCTCGTAGGGTACTGGACGTCGCGCGTAAAGCGGGACTCGACCCGGTAGCGTTGCCCGAGCACGACCGAGACCGAACCGTTCATCGCCAGCCCCTTGTAGTCGGGCAGGGCCGGGTCGTCGCCGTCGAACGTTTTGTAACCGATCGATGCCGTCCCGTTGATCACCCCAGCCGGGTTGAAGGTCAACGTCGGATACACGCGTATCGAGGTCGAGTTCCGCAACGGGGCCGGCTCGAACGTGAGCTCGTCGCGGCCAACGATCACGCTGAAGGTCGTCAGCGGCGACACTTCGAACGCGACCGATCCTTCGAGCGTTTTCGAGTCGTTGTTCAGCGTTGACGCGAGATCCTGCCCGCGGAATTGTTCGTCCTCTTCATAGCGCTCGCGGCCGTCGGCCCACTTGAAACCCAGGGTCGTACGGGTCGCCACTTTCACGGTGGCTCCCGCCGCGAACGTGCGGGGATACCGGCGGGCGCGGGCATCGATCTCGGGTGAGGGGCGGGAACTGGTGTCGGCGATGGTGAAATTGAAGAACGGCCGAAACGCCCGCAACGCCAGGTCGACGTTCAGGTTCGACGAGCGGCTGAGGGTGCGCTCGCTCGGGTAGTCCTTGTACCAAATGTAGTCCGTCCCCACGAGCCAGACGACCTTCAGCGGACCTGGCTTGACGGTGAGCTCGATGTCGGGCTGCGTCCCGAACGTGAAGTCGCGCTTCGGGTTGTCGGCCTCGTTGAAGACGTTGTTGTCAACGCCGATGCTGTGCAGGACGAGCCGCGGGCGCAGCTCGACCGGGCCCGAGCGTGAGCGTCGGCCGCTCGTCGCCGCCGGGCGGCGGTGTTTGTGCGCCGGTCACTGACGGCATCGACAGCGCCACCGCCAGGATCGCGAACCCGCGCAAAGAGAGTCGCGGAGCGATTCACCGGTTCACCACCGGTGCTTCTCCGCGAACGCCCCGTGTGATGCCGAGCTGTCGCGTCTTGCGATAGAGATTGGCACGCTCGATCCCGAGCGTGCGGGCCGCGTCGCTCATGCGCCAGTGATGGTGTTCGAGGACGGCCGCGATGTAGTCGCGTTCGAAGCGCCGACGCGCCTCGCGCAGGCTCGCCGTCAGGTCCGGCCGCGTGACGTTGCCCTGGATCGGCAGGTGGACCAGGACGTCTTCCTGCCGAATCGTCCCGCCGGTCGCCTCGAGGATGCGCGTAAAGGCCGTGGCCAGTTCGTCGAGGTTGCCCGGCCAGGGCATCGCCGACAGGATCGTCTGGGCCGGCGCCGTGATGGTCATTCCGGCGCGGCCGGCATCCCGCGCGACGCGCTCGAGGATGAACGGAAATATCTTGTGGCCGCTGGCGCAGGCTCGGCAGCGTGCACGCGTGCGACGAAGCGGCGCAGGAGCTCCGCGCGAAAACGTCCTTCGATCGCCTCCGCCTCGAGATCCTTCGACGTCGCGCCAATCAATCGAAACGAGGCCCGCGACGCGGCGCGGCTGCCATCGATCCGCACTTCGCCGTCGCGGAGAATCCGCGCAAGCCGGCGCTGCGCGGAGGCGGGAAGCTCGTCGATGTGTTCCAGGTAGAGCGTGCCGGATTCCGCGGCGACGACCGCGGCGCCGGCGCCAACCATCTCGAGCTCTTGCGGCGCACGCCGCGGGCCCGACCCGAACAACCGGTGTTCGATGTCGGCGGCGACCGCCGCCGCGCAGTCGATCGTGATGAACGGGCTCCCGGGAGCGGCGGCGGCGTGTAGCGCGTGCGCGACCTCGGCAGGCCGGCAGCCTATTTCACCTGTCAGCAGCACCGGGCCACGCCCGGCCGCGGCCTGTGACATCGCGAGCCGGGCGGCGGTTGCCGCGTCCGACGCTCCAACCAGCGCAAGCGGCACCTCGGTCGGCACCTCATCCAGGCGGCTCTCGGCGACAGATTCTTTAGGCATAAAAGAAGATCCGGGGGGCTCGCGCCCTCAGTCACAGAACGGCCCATTTCGCGGGACCAAACCGCAACTTACAAGATTGTCTGGGGAGTTAAGGTCACATTCTGACAGGAAGAGTCATATGTGTCAAATGCGACACTTCGGGCGGCGTTGGTGACACAGGGAGGGTTAGTAGCGCAGGAGCGCGCGAGCCGCGCGTTCGATTTCCTCTTCGCTGGGGAGGAACACCTGTTCCAGCGGGGGAGAGTACGGAACCGGCGTATCGAGGGCGCCGATGACACGGACGGGAGCGTCGAGCGACTCGAACGCCTCCTCCTGGATGATCGCGGCGAGGCTCTCGCCAATCCCACCGGTGCGGGAATCTTCGTGGACGATGAGGACGCGGCTGCAGTGTCGGGCCACGCGCAGCGCGGCCCCACGGTCGAGGGGAGCGATGGTCCGCAGATCCAGCACCGACGCCTCGAACCCGTCCGCAGCGAGACGCTCGGCGACACGCATCGCGACGTGAACGTAGGCGCCATAGGAAATGATGGCCAGGTCATCCCCGGCGCGGCGTAACGCGGCGCGTCCAATAGGGATCGGCTCCGGCGCGGCCTCCGGCAACGCCTGTTTCACGCGCGGATCGCGGTAGAGCGCTATGTGCTCGTAGTAGAGCACCGGATCCGGATCCGCCACGGCGCTGGCCATCAGCGCCCGCGCGTCAGCCGGCGTCGACGGCGTCACGATCTTCAAGCCGGGCGTGCGGTAGAACCACGGCTCGGTGTTCTGGCTGTGGTACGGACCCGCGTGACGGAGACCGCCCCAGGGCATGCGCACCACCATCGGCACCGACCCGCCCCAGCGATAGCGAATCTTCGCGGCGTTGTTCACGAGCTGATTGAAGCCGGTTGCCACGAAGTCGTTGAACTGAATTTCTCCGATCGGCCGCTGCCCGGCCAGCGCCGCGCCCACGCAAACGCCCAGCACCGCACTTTCCGCGAGCGGCGAGTTGATCATCCGGTCGCCGAACTCGGCAAGCAGCGGACGAAGGAGCAGGAATGCGTTCCCGTACTTGCCGCCCACGTCTTCGCCGAAGAGGAACACGCGAGGGTCGGCGCGCAGCGCATCTTGCAACCCGAGCATCACGGCCTCGAGGAACGTGGTGCCCTTCCGGTCGAACGCCGGCCCCGTTTCCACCTCGGGCAACCCGGGGGCGTAGTCGAGCGTGCGCCGGAATGCCTCGTCGAGAACCTCGACACGGGCGCGCGGCGGCTCGCCGGCGAACACACCCGTGCCGGCGTCGCCGCATCGGGCCAGGGGGCCTCGATGACCGCGCGCGCCTCGGCCTCGACGAGCGCCTACGCCTCTTTCTTGAACTCGTCGCTGTCGCCGGCCGCGATCACGCCGTCCCCCTCGAGCCGCGATGCGTAAGTGGCGAGCGGGTCGCGTGCGGACCAGTAGGCGTACAGCTCGCGGTTGGCGTACCCCTGCTCGGTGAGCGGCGGATAGTCCCAGGCGCCGGCCGCATCTTTTCCGAGGTAGAGCATGTCGTCGTGGTGCGCGTGCCCGCACATCCGCATGCACACCAGTTCGATGAGCGTCGCGCCCTCGCCGGCGCGCGCGCGCTCGACAGCCCACGCGAACGCGGCCGCGATCTCGTCCGCGTCGGTGCCGTCGATGGTGACGCCCGGGATGCCGTAACCGCGCGCCTTGTCCGCGAACACTCGAACGGCGGTCTGGTCCGCCAGGGGAGTCGACAGAGCGGTCTGGTTGTTCTGCACGCAGAAGACCGCCGGGAGTTTCCGCGCCGCGCACAGGTTGATCGCCTCGTGCCATTCCCCCAGCGACGAGCCCCCCTCGCCGATGAACGAGAGCGCCACGCGCCCGCTTTCTCCAGCGCGAACGCCATGGCCATGCCGGTGGCCGAGAGCGTGCTGATGGCGAGCGGCGCCGCCGCGGGCAGGATGCCGTTGTCGAAATCGCCAATGTGGAGGTCCTTCCCGTTCATCGGCGGGCCCGCCTTGGCCATCTGTCCCGACAGCACCATGCGCACGTTCTCGGCGTCCGGCTTCATCGCCAGCGCCACGCCGAGATCGCGGATAAGGGGCGCGACGACGTCGCCGCGCCAGCCCTCCGCGGTCCGGAACTGTTCGCCTCGTCGCAGGCGAATGCCCGCCGCGTAGATCGCCTCCTGCCCGAGCGAGCGGAAGCCCTTCCCCTGGAACGCGCCGTCGCCGTAACGAACCTCGCCACCGGCGAAAAAGGCCTTGAGCCGATTGTCGGTGGCGCGCGTCAGGATCATGCCGCGCAGCATCTCGCGACGCTCCTCCGGCGTGAGCGACGCGCGGATCGCCTCCCGCCGCAGGAAGCCGTCGCAATCCTGCAGTAATTCTTCGACGCCGCTGTCGAATCGTTCGCTGCGGTCACGCCAGGCGTCGTCTCGCCGCCATCTCGGGATCGAGCGATGCCACGCGGCGGCGCAGTTCGGCGACCGATGCGGCGCCTCAACGACTCGATCGCCTGCTCGTCGCGGGCGGCGGCGCCACCGGCCGCCTCGAAGGCCTGGGCCGCGGCGGCGGCGGCAAACGGATGTCGTTCGGTGACGAAGGCGGCGAATCGGGTCGCGAGGGTGGAGGTCGCGACGTGAGCGGTCCCGTGGGGCATGACAGCAGAAATGCTATCGCAGGAACGCATCCACGATGAGTTTCGTATACGCACCCATGGCGTTGTGGCAAGACCTTCGATTTGCAGCGCGGCTCCTGGTGAAAGACCCGGGGTTCACGGCGGTCGCCATCCTGGCGCTCGCGCTCGGCATCGGCATGAACACGACGGTCTTCACCTTCGTGAACGCCGTGTTGATCCGCGGCCTGCCGTTCGAAGACTCACACCAGCTCCTGCACGTGGACTTGCGCAACACGCAGACGCAAGCAGAATTCCCGGCATCGTGGCCTGAGTACCGAGGAGTGGAAGAGCCGGACGAAGACGTTCAGCGAGCTTGCCGCCTTCCGTGGCATGGCGACAAACATCAGCGAAAAGGAGCGCGCGCCGGAACGGGTCTCGGGGGCGATGATCACGCCCAACATGTTCCGCATGCTGCGCCAGCAGCCGTCCCTCGGGCGCGATTTCGCGGATGCCGACGCCCAGGCCAACGCGCAGCCGGTCGTCCTCATCGGGCACAGCCTGTGGAAGAGCCGCTACAGCGGCGACCCGAACATCGTCGGGCACGTCATCAAAGTCAACGATGTCGTCTGCACGATCGTCGGCGTCATGCCAGAGGGGATGCGGTTCCCGAACAACCACGACCTCTGGCGGCCGCTGGTTCCGACGAAGGCGACCGACCGCACGGATCGGTCCTACCGGATCGTCGGCCGTCTCCACCCGCACGCCACGCGCGCCCAGGCGCAGACCGAGCTGAGTGGCTTTGCGAAACAGCTTCAGCAGCAGTATCCCGACTCGAACAAAGACACCGACGCCCAGGTGATGACGTTCAACGAACGGTTCAACGGCGGACCGATTCGCGTCGTGTTCCTGGCACTCCTTGGCGCCGTCGGTTTCGTGCTGCTGATCGCCTGCGCCAACGTGGCGAATCTGCTCCTCTCGCGTTCCGCCAAGCGCGGCCGCGAGGTGGCGATCCGCTTCGCGCTGGGTGCCAGCCGCGCGCGCGTTGTTCGCCAGTTGTTGATCGAGAGCACGCTGCTGGCATTCATCGCCGGCACGTCCGGACTGTTCCTCTCCTGGTTCGGGATCCGCGCTTTCGACGCCGCGGTCGCCGACAGCGGCAAGCCCTATTGGATCGTGTTCAGCATGGATTTCACCGTCTTCGCCTACATGGCGGCGATCTGCCTGCTGACCGGCGTGCTGTTCGGCATCGCTCCCGCGCTGCAGGTGTCGAAAACGAACGTCAACGAGATCCTCAAGGAGGGCGGGCGCGGCACCGCAGGCGGACCGCGCGCGCGCCGAATGCGGTCCGCGCTCGTCATCGCCGAGCTCGCACTCACGGTCGTCCTGCTGATCGGAGCGGGACTCATGGTGCGGAGCTTCATGAAGCTCTACTCCATCGACCTCGGGATCGACACGGACCATCTGCTGACGATGCGCGCCGACCTGCCGGTGGTCAAGTTCGACACGCCGGAGAAGCGGCGACTGCAATTCGAGGCCATCCTGTCGAAGGTGCAAGGTGTGCCCGGCGTCGTGTCGGCGTCGCTGGCGGAATCGATTCCGCTCGGCGGCGGGGGCCGGGCGGCGGTGGAGATCGACGGGAGGCCCGAGGCCCCGGGGAGCGCACCCGCGCTCGCGGTGTCGCTGACGATTACGCCCGAGTACTTCCAGACGGTCGGCGTCGCGCTGCGCCGCGGCCGCATCTTCGACGCCAACGATGGGGCCTCCGGCAACGCCACCGTCATCGTGAACGAGCGCTTCGTCTCGCGTTTCTTCCCGACTGAGGATCCGCTGGGCAAGCGCATTCGCGTCAGAAATCCGCGCAACACGACTGCGAAACCGAGTGACTGGCTGACCATCGTCGGTGTCAGCCCGACGATCCGCCAGGGCGATCCGCAGGCGTTGGAACCGGATGCGGTGATCTACCGGCCGTACCGCCAGTTCGGTTACGGCTCGATGACGATCATCGCGCGCACGCAGGCAAACCCCGCACCTCTGACCACCTCAGTGCGCCAGGCGATCCAGCAGGCGGATCCGGATCAACCTGTCTACCAGGTGCGCACGATGAGCGAGCAGCTCGCGCAGATGCGCTGGCCGTATCGGGTCTTTGGGTCGATGTTCGCGATCTTCGCGCTGGTCGCGCTCGCGCTGTCGGCGGTAGGCATCTACGCGGTGACCTCGTACTCGGTGACGCAGCGGACGCCGGAGATCGGCGTGCGCATGGCGCTCGGAGCGCAGCCCGGTCAGGTGTGGTGGATGGTGCTACGCCAGGGCCTTACTCAACTCGGCATCGGCTTGAGTCTCGGCCTCGTGGCCGGCTGGTTCCTCGCGAATGTGCTCCAGGTGGTGATGGTCCAGATTCCATCGCGCGATCCGGTGACGTTCGGCACGATCGCCGTGGTCCTGTCGCTGGTGATGCTCATCGCGTGCCTCGTCCCGGCCCGCCGGGCCACGCGCCTCGACCCGATCGCTGCGCTACGCGTCGAGTAGCCCGGTATTCGGTATTCGGTATTCGGTATTCGGTATTCGGTATTCGGTGTTCGTTGTTCGGTGTTCGGTGACCGAGGACCCGAACATACAAGTACCGGGTCCGAACACCGGATATAGTGGTCAGCCGTGACACGCGGCCTGGAGCGATGATCAATAGGGACCTGCCCAGAGCGCGGGTCTGGCTGCTCATCCTGTTCCTCGTTTGGCTCGCCGGCCTCCTTGCCCCTCTTCGCATCTCTGACGTCAACAAGATGCGCGACTTCGAGGTCTATTGGACGGCCGCGTCGCGCGCCGCCGACGCGGCCCCGCTCTACCGCGTGGACGACGGCCACTTCCAGTTCAAGTACCTGCCCGCGTTCGCGGTGGTGACGTCGCCGGCGTCCTGGTTTTCGCTCGAGACCGCCAAGGGCAAGTGGCTGACCATCTCGATCGCGCTGATCGTTGCGCTCGTCGCCCTCAGCGTCGCCATCCTTCCGCAACCACGACGTCCGGCATGGATGCTCGTCGTCGTGATCATCGTCGCGATGGCCAAGTTCTACGGCCACGAACTCACCCTGGGGCAGGTCAATCTTGCGTTCGCGGTGCTCGTCGTGCTCGGAATCGCTGCGCTGGGACGCGATCGACCGGTCCTCGCTGCCGCTGCCCTCGTCGCAGCGGTAGTCGTCAAGCCCTACGCGGTGTTGTTCCTGCCGTGGGTCGTGTTGTTGGGCGGTTGGCGCGCGGCGTTGAGCGCCGCTGCCGGGATGGCGGCCGTACTTGTTGCGCCCGTCGGCCTCTACGGCGTTCGCGGCACAGTCGATCTGCACAAGAACTGGTTGGCGACCGTGACGACGTCAACCGCACCGAACCTCACCAATCCCGACAATGTGTCGGTCGCGGCGTTTGCGGCCAAATGGCTCGGGGCGGGCAACGAAGCCTCGCTAGCGGCTGCGGTCGTCTCGCTCACCTTGCTGGGGTTTGCGGCGTTCGTCGTGCTGCGCGGGCGCGGCCTCGTACGCCGCGAAGTACTCGAAGGCGCCCTGTTGCTCACGCTAGTGCCGCTGATCTCACCGCAGGGATGGGATTACGTCTTCCTGGTCTCGACCCCCGCGATCGCGCTCCTGGCCAACTACGACGTCGATCTGCCGAAGCCGCTTCGTCTCCTCACCTGGATCACGATCGCGGTGATCGGCCTGTCGCTCTACGACCTGCTCGGACGACAGCGCTACCGCGCCTTCATGGACTGGTCGGTCATTACCGTCTGTTTCGTCGTCGTTATCGTTGCGCTCGCAACACTGCGCCTGCGCCGAGTGGCGTGAGCGGAAGCCGCCCACGCCCATTGGGGTCAGATCTCGATTTTCTAACGCGACAGGTGTAGAAAATCGAGATCTGACCCCAGGGGAAACGGTGGTTGACGCGGGAGGCGTGTGCTGAAGCGCGAGGGGGCGTCGCCGAAGAGGCCGCTCGGTATATCGTCTGCTGGTGAACCGCGTCGCCGTTCTTGCACTGCTGCTGACCGCTGTGACCGCTGCACCTCAACCCGGCGGGCCCGACCCCGCACCCGGCGTCCCTCTCGACCTGGCGCAAGACCGCGCGGCTCGCATTTCGAACCTGCGCTACCAGATCCATTTCGCCGTCCCGGGGACCCAGTCGGAGGCGGTCCGCGGGCACGTCACGATGCGGTTCGATTTGAAGGAGGCAGCGCGCGGACTGGTGGTGGATTTTGCCGGGCCCGCCGATGCGCTCGGAGCCGTGAAGGCCAACGGTCGCAGCGTCAACGCGCGCTGGGTCAACGAACACGTCCTCATTCCGGCGGCGGACCTGCGTAACGGCGCCAACGAGATCAGCCTCGAGTTCCGCAGCGCCGACGCGCCGCTGAACAGGAATCCCGAGTTCCTGTACGCGCTGTTCGTTCCAGCCCGCGCGCGGCAGGCATTTCCATGCTTCGATCAGCCGGACCTCAAGGCGAAGTACACGCTGTCGCTCGCGGTGCCGCCCGAGTGGGAAGCGCTCTCGAACGGGAACTGGATCGCGCGCGATGGGAACCAATACAGCTTCGCGGAAACCAAGCCGATCCCCACGTACCTCTTCACCTTCGCGGCGGGAAAGTTCAAGGTCGAAACGGCCGAACGCGGCAAGCGGCAGTTTCGCATGCTGCACCGTGAGCCGGACGCCGAGAAGGTCGCCCGGAACCGCGAGGCGATCTTCGATCTGCACGCCGGCGCGCTCGACTGGCTCGAGCAGTACACCGGCATCGACTATCCCTTCGGGAAGTTCGACTTTCTTCTCGTGCCGGCGTTCCAGTTCGGCGGCATGGAACATCCCGGCTCGATCTTCTACCGGGCGTCAGCGCTGCTGCTGGACCCTTCGGCCACGCAGGATGACAAGCTCGGACGCGCGAGCCTGATCGCTCACGAAACCGCGCACATGTGGTTCGGGGACCTGGTCACGATGCGGTGGTTCAACGATGTCTGGACGAAGGAGGTCTTCGCCAACTTCATGGCCGCGAAGATCGTGAGCCCCGCCTTCCCCGAGATCAACCACGACCTGCGGTTCCTGCTCGCCCACTACCCCGCCGCCTACGGCGTCGATCGCACGACAGGTTCCAACGCGATCCGCCAGGATCTCGCGAACCTGAACGAGGCCGGCAGTCTCTACGGCGCGATCATCTACCAGAAGGCGCCGATCGTGATGCGCCAGCTCGAAACGATCGTCGGGCCCGAAGGCTTCCGAGAGGGGCTTCGCGAGTACCTGAAAGCGCACGCGTTCGGCAATGCGACCTGGCGAGATCTCATCGCCGTACTGGATCCCCGCACGCCGGACGACCTCGCGGCCTGGAGCCGCGCATGGGTCGAAGAGCCGGGCCGGCCTCAGATCGGGACGGAGCTCACGGTCGCCGGCGGCCGGATCGAGCGGCTGGCTTTCACGCAGCGCGATCCCATTCCCACGCGCCGCCTCATGTGGTCGCAGCGCCTGAAGGTGGCGCTCGGGTACGCGTCGAAGATCGAGATGCTCGACATCACCATTGATGCGCCAACCGTGGAAGTCGCCGCTGCGAGAGGACTTGCCGTGCCGTCGTTCGTTCTGCCGACCGGCGCCGGCGTGGGCTACGGCGGATTCACGCTCGACGCCGCATCGCTGACGTGGTTGTCGAAGCACCTGCCCGACGTTCCCGATCCCCTCACCCGCGGCGCCGCGGCGATCACGCTGTGGGAGTCGATGCTCGATGCCCGTGTCGCGCCAGAAGTGCTCGCGGAACTGTTGCTGCGAAGCGTCGCCGTCGAACGCGACGAACAAAACGTGCAACGGATGCTCGGCTACCTCGAACGTGCCTACTGGAAGTTCATGGACGCGAAGGCCCGCTCGGCTTTCGCACCGCGCATCGAGCAGGTGCTCAGCGCCGGACTGTCCGCCGCTGGAAACCCGAGCCTGAAATCCGCGTGGTTCTCAGCGCTCCGCGACGTGGCTCATGACGCCTTCAACCGTGCAGCGGCTGGAACGGGTGTGGAGGAAGACCGAAGAAGTACCGGGGCTCGTCCTCGCCGATCCGGATTACATCCAGCTCGCACAGGCGCTCGCGGTGCGGGGCGTGAAAGGCTCCGATGAAATCCTGGCGGAGCAGATAGCCCGCACGCAGAACCCCGACCGCAAGGCGCAGATGGAATTCGTCCGGCCGGCGCTCTCGCCGGACGAGAAGGTCAGGGAGACGTTCTTCGAGACGCTGAAGGAGGTGCGGAACCGGCGGCGGGAGACGTGGGTCCTCGAGGCGGTCGCTTACCTGCACCATCCGCTGCGCGCCCCCTCGAGCGAAAAATATATCCGCCCGAGCCTGGACCTCGTACGCGATATCCAGCGAACGGGAGACATCTTCTTCCCCAAGCGCTGGATGGACGCGACGCTCTCCGGTCACGCCACGCGAAACGCGGCGCAGACCGTTCGGACCTTTGTCGACGGCCTGCCCCAGGACTACCCGGACCGCTTGCGCCGGGTGATCCTGTCTTCGGCCGACGACCTGTTCAGGGCGAGCGCGTTACGCTGACGCCGGAACGTGCGGCTCAGACTTCCGGTTGCGGCGTTTGCGCAGGTAGAAGATGGCCATGGCGCCGACGACGATCGTGGTTGCAATAAACATGTTTCCCCCTATGGGACCGCGCCAGGCGGTCCGCGTGTTCCCGGGTCTCGTCGCAAGCAGGGTGCCGCGGCCCGGTGCGCACGGCTAACTTATTGAGCCACAGCCGGTTCCGCCGGTTGCCGGCCACTTCCGCACACCACACTACAATGGCTCCGCAGACAGAATCGCAATGCGAATCCGAATCCTCGTAACTGGTGGCACGTTCGACAAGGAATACGACGAGCTGACCGGCCGCCTTTTCTTCCGGGAGACCCACCTCCCCGACATGCTTCAGCGCGGCCGTTCGAGGCTGGATATCGAGTTCGAGACGGTGATGATGATCGACAGCCTCGAGATGACCGATGCCGACCGCGCCAGGATCGTGCAGCGCGCCCGGGACTGCGAGGAGCGCGCGATCGTGATCTCCCACGGCACCGACACGATGGTCGAGACCGCGCAGGCACTCGCCACCTCGGGGATCTCGGGAAAGACCATCGTGCTCACCGGAGCGATGGTGCCGTATGCCTTCGGCAGCTCGGACGGGCTCTTCAACCTTGGCAGCGCGCTGTCGTTCGTGCAAGTGCTGCCGCCGGACGTGTACGTGCGATGAACGGTCAGCATTTCCGATGGGACCCGCGCCAGGATCGTGGAGCGCGCCCGGGACTGCGAGGAGCGCGCGATCGTGATCTCCCACGGCACCGACACGATGGTCGAGACCGCGCAGGCACTCGCCACCTCGGGGATCTCGGGAAAGACCATCGTGCTCACCGGAGCGATGGTGCCGTATGCCTTCGGCAGCTCGGACGGGCTCTTCAACCTTGGCAGCGCGCTGTCGTTCGTGCAAGTGCTGCCGCCGGACGTGTACGTCGCGATGAACGGCCAGCATTTCCGATGGGATGCGTGCCGCAAGAACAAGGCGACAGGCTGCTTCGAGACTCTATGACGACCACCTTCAGGCTGGAATCGAAGCTCCCGTCGGTAGGCACGACGATTTTCACCGTCATGTCCAAGCTGGCGACGGATCTCAGCGCGATTAACCTGTCGCAAGGATTTCCCGACTTCGATTGCGATCCCGCGCTCGTGGACGCGGTCGCGCACTACATGCGCGAGGCGCGCAACCAGTACGCCCCCATGCAGGGCGTGCCGGCGCTTCGCCAGGCGATCGCGGCGAAGTACGAAACCTTTCACGGCAGGCGGTACGAGCCCGACACGGAAGTGACGGTGACCTCTGGCGGCACCGAGGCCATCTTCGATGCCGTCGCCGCCGTGGTGGGCCCCGGAGACGAAGCGATCGTGCTGGAGCCGTGCTACGACTCCTACGTTCCCGCGATCGAGCTCAGCGGCGGAACGCCCATCGTCGTCCCCCTGCAGCTTCCCGATTACCGGGTGGACTGGGCGACGGTGCGACGCGCGATCACCCCGAGGACGCGCCTGATCATCATCAATACCCCGCACAATCCGACCGGATCCATCTGGACGGGGGACGATATCCGTGAGCTGGCGGCGATCGTCAGCGACACCGACATCCTGATCGTCAGCGACGAAGTCTACGAGCACATCATTTTCGACGGTGCGCAACATGAAAGCCTGGCCCGGTATCCCGAGCTGGCGGCGCGCGCTTTCATCATTGGCTCGTTCGGAAAGACGTACCACGTCACCGGCTGGAAGATCGGGTACGCCGTGGCGCCGGCCGCACTGACGGCGGAGTTCAGAAAAGTCCACCAGTTCGTCACGTTCGCGACCAACACCCCCGTGCAATACGCGCTCGCCGACGTGCTGGCGACACAGGCCGGCCTGCGCGAACTGGCGCCGTTCTACCAGGCCAAGCGCGACTTGTTCCTCCGGCTCATGGAAGGCTCGCGTTTCCGTCCGCTCCCGTGCCGTGGAAGTTATTTCCAGCTGATGGACTACTCCGCGATCTCCGACGAGCCCGATGCGGAGTTCGCCATCCGCATCACCAAGGAGTACGGCGTCGCCTCCATCCCGACGTCACCGTTCCTGTATCGCTCGAAGGCGCCCAAGGTTGTCCGCTTCTGTTTCGCGAAGAAAGACGAAACGCTCGAAGCCGCCGCGGCGCGGCTGCGCGGCGTCTAAGCCAATTCAACGACAGCCACTCACCCCGAACAGGAGATCAAGAGATGAACTCCTGGTCTCCTGGTCTTCTGTGAGTAGTGAGTGGCTGTCGCTGATTGAGGTTACCCGACGAGCCGGAAGGTCACGAGCTGGGAGACGGAGGACGTCCCGGCGGTGGCCCGGATTTCGATTTGGTAGTCGCCGCGTGCGAAGGGGAACAGCGGCAGGTCGAATTGCGGCATACCGTCGACCGAAGGCAACACGTCGAGCTCGCGCATCGGCTGCCCGCGCGTGTTGAGGAGCCGCGCACGGATGACCGGCGAGTCGTCGCCGCCGCCGAGCGCGCGGACGCGGACGATGAGGCGGTCGTGGCGGTAGAAGTCGCGCGTGTCGACCGGCATGACGTCGGGCTGGGTCTGGCGGGCGAGGAACTCGGGAAGCGAACTCGTGCGGACGACTTCGACGGCGGTGATCATCGCGCCGCGCGCGTCGAGCTTGGGAACCTCGAGGTAACGCACCTCGGTGTCGAGCGTAGTGCCATTGCGGTCGGTGATCTCCATGGCGACCTGGATGGGGCCGGGGAGCGCCTCGAAGACGGCACGCGCGTGGTCATTCGCGCTTTGCGCCGCCACCGCGCTGTCGTGCAGTTTGACCCCTTCGAACGTCACGGCCGACACCTTCACGTTCGCCGCCGGCTTGACCTTCGCCTTCGGCGCCCACGAGAAGATGACCTGCGTGCGTCCGTTCGGGCCCCTCGCCATTCGGAACCACGGTTGGATCAGGCCGCTGATGTGCGGTGTCTTCAGGTACGTCGACATCGGCGGACGCAACGCGGGGACCAATCGCTCCGCCGCGATCGGCGTCCAGTACCCCGTTGGCGCGCGCACGGACACGTCGCGGCGCTTCGCCTTGATGTCGAGGGGATGGTACGCGCCGTCCTCCTGGAACGTCGGCGCGATCGTGGCGACATAGTGGCTCTCGAGGTCAGCGGCGATCCGCGTCAGCGCCGGCTCGAGCGGCACGGCGCCGGTTGTCAGCACGCCACCGGTCTGCGTCGTGAGCACTCGCCACGGTTCGGTGAACGGTGAGGCGGACGGCGTTTCCATCGACGGATCGAGCACGTACACGGCGACGTTCGACATCCGCGCCGCTCGTGTGACCACGCGCAGGGATGTGAGCCGTTCTCGACCGCGGTCTTCTGGCGCGAACCCCTCGCTGACCACGAGCAGGGCGCTCGGCACACCGGAGCCCTTCGGCTCGGTTCGATTCAACGCAATCACCAGCGCCTGCATGGCGGCGCGAACGACCTGCGCGCGCTGCCGCGCGGCGGAGGGGGGTACGGTGCTCATGAGTTCGGCTTCGAGCGGCGTGAGCGGCGCGTAATTGCCTTTGCGTCCAGCGAACGCGGCGAGCAAATCCGACAGCCCCTCGCCCGTCTTGACCGGAGAGAGCGTGCCAGCCGGATCGAGCGGCTTCATCACAAAGACCACGTCGTCGGCGCGCAGCGACTGACTGGGCGAACTGTTGGAGCGCGGCACGCGCGCGCTGCACGGAAGCACCATCGGAGACGTGGTACTCGTCCATCAGAATCGCGATCTTGCGAGGGCCGGTGGCGACGCGCGACAAGGATTCGATCTTGAGCTCGCGGCTGGCCTCGGTGATCTCGAGATCCGCGGAGGTCAGCCCCTTGACGTCGCGCCCGCGGGGATCGCTCACCACAATGCGGAGCGGGATCTGCGCGGTGGTCGGCTCCTGCCTCGCTCCGACGACAGCGACACACCCGAAAGCCAGCAACAGGGCCAGGTCTCGCCCGCGCATGCACGCAGATTAGCGCGAATCCAGGCAAATAATCCGCGCGAATTCGCGACAATCTGCATAAGAATCCGCGTATGAAAAAAGCGCTCTTCGCCGTGATCGTTGGCGTGATGGCGGTGGCCGGGATCAACGGCCAGAACCCGCCGGCTGGCAACGCCTTCGACAGGTTCGCCTTCCGGTCGATCGGCCCCGGCCTGACGTCCGGGCGCATTTCCGACATCGCCATCGACCCGAAAAATCCGAGTATCTGGTACGTCGCCGCCAGCGCCGGGAATCTCTGGAAGACCGAGAATCGCGGCAACACCTGGGCCCCGATTTTCGAAACCTACGGGTCCTATTCCCTGGGCGCGGTTGTGGTCGATCCCAAGGAACCCAATGTCGTTTGGCTCGGAACCGGGGAAAACAACAATCAGCGCAGCGTCAGCTTTGGCGACGGCATCTACAAGTCGACTGATGCGGGCAAGACGTGGAAGCGGATGGGGCTCGAGAACTCCGAGCACATTCAAAACATCCTCATCGACCCGCGCAACTCCAGCGTCGTCTACGTCAGCGCCATCGGACCGCTCTGGTCATCGGGCGGCGACCGCGGCCTTTACAAGACGACTGATGGCGGACAGAACTGGAAGGCCGTCCTCACGATCAGTCCAGACACCGGCGTCACGGATCTGGTTATGGATCCGAAGCGTCCGGACACGCTCTACGCCGCTGCCTATCAGCGCCGGCGGCACGTCGGCCAGTTGATCGGTGGCGGACCTGAGAGCGGACTCTACAAGACGACAGACGGCGGCGCGAAGTGGACGAAGCTCACCAAGGGCCTGCCGACGGTCGAGATCGGCCGCATCGGACTCGGCATCAACTGGCGCAATCCCAACAGCGTCTATGCGCTCGTCACAGCGCAGCGCGGCCAGGGTGGGTTCTACCGCTCCGATGACGGCGGAACGTCATGGACGCGGATTGGACGCACGGTCGCAGGCGCAGGGCGCGGGGGACGTGGCGGCGGTGCGGACCAACCGCCGCCGCAGCCTCCGCCGGCGTGCATGCCGATTGGTTCTGAACCGGCAGCACCCGCTGCACCTCCCGCGGGAGAGCAGCCTCCCGCCGGCCGAGGGGGTCGTGGTGGATCGAACGACGATTGCTACCGCGGCGGAGACCCCGGCTACTACAACGAGATCATCGTGGACGGCAACGATCCCGAGACGATCTGGTCACCGCAAACGCAGATGCTCCGCAGCACGGACGGCGGCAAGACGTGGGCGCAGGTCCAGCTGCCCGGCGTGCACGTGGATCATCACGAGATCCTTTCGGATCCCGCTGACCCACGGCACTACATCATCGGAAACGATGGTGGCGTCTACGAGACGTACGACAGCTTCGCAACGTTCCGCCATTTCACCAACCTGCCGCTGTCCCAGTTCTACCGGATCAACACCGACAACTCGCGGCCGTTCTATCGCGTGTGCGGCGGAGCGCAGGACAACGGCACTATCTGCGGCCCCTCACGCACGCCCAATGGGCGCGGCGGGATCAGGACGAGCGACTGGTACACGGTAGGCGGCGGCGACGGGTTCCAGGCACGCGTCGATCCGACCGATCCGAACGTCGTTTACACGCAGTCACAGAACGGGTCGCTCTCGCGGCTCGACCTTCGCACCGGCCAGAGCGTCGGGATTCGTCCGAGCCGGACGAATACCAGCGGCTTGCCGCCGGCGCCTCCCGAGGCCGGCGGCCAGGGTGGCCGCGGTGGCGGACGCGGCGGTGGCGGCGGCGTCGGCCGCTGGCACTGGGACGCGCCGCTGATCATCAGCCCGCACAACAATCGCCGGCTGTATTACGGGGGAGACCGCGTCTTCCGGAGCGATAGCCGCGGAGATCTCTGGACGGCGATCAGCCCCGACCTTACGCGGCAGCTGGACGCGAGGAAGTTGCCGATCATGGGGAAGGTCTGGCCCGAAGACTCCGTGGCCTTCAACCAGGCGACGACCACACTCAGCACGATCACGACGATCGATGAATCACCACTCCTCGAGGGGCTGATCATCGCCGGAACCGATGACGGGCTCGTGCAGATCACTGAGGACGGTGGGAAGAACTGGCGCAAAGTCGAGCAGTTCCCGGGTGTCCCGCAGTACACGTATGTCACCGACGTCTACGCCTCGCCGCGGGATGCGAGCACGCTGTTTGTCACGATCAATAACTATCAACGTGGTGACTTCAAGCCGTACGTCTTGAAGAGCACCGACCGCGGGCGCACGCTGGGGGTCGATTGCCGGCGATCTTCCGCAGCGGTCGGGGGCCTGGGCGATCGCGCAGGATCACGTCAACGGCAACCTGCTGTTCGCGGGGCTGGAGTTCGGGGTCTTCTTCAGCGTTGACGGCGGCGCGCACTGGACCCAGCTGCGCGGGGGCATCCCAACGACGCAGGCGCGGGACATCGAGATCCAGAAACGGGAAAACGACCTCGTGGTGGGATCGTTCGGTCGCGGTGCCTACATTCTCGACGACTACACGGCGCTGCGCGACCTGTCGCCGCAAGCGATGACGCAGGACGCGGCGCTCTTCCAACTGCGCGACGCGTACCTCTTCGAGGAGCTCGGGCAGGTCCGCGCGGCGTGGGGCGATCCATCGACCCCCAACCCGCCGTTCGGCGCGATCTTCACCTACCACGTCGCCAAACCGCCGGCGGGCGACGCGAGGCTCGTGCTGACGATTGCTGACGAAACTGGCAAGCAGGTGCGGCAGCTCCAGCTATCCAGGGAACCGGGGATGCACCGGATTGCCTGGAATCTCAGGGGAGAGGCCCAACCTGGTCAAGGTGGAGGACGTGGAGGTGGGGGGGGCGAAGTCGATCCGGAGCTGGCGGCCCTGCTCGCGGCCCAAGGGGGCGGGCGCGGCGGGCCGCAGGGTCCCGTGGTTGCCGCTGGGCGCTACCGGGCCACCCTGGCGACGGCGGCCGGGGACAAGGTGACGCCGTTGGGCGAACCGCAGCTGTTTAGCGTGGTGCCCCTCCCCAGGTAGCCGCCAATCACCCCGCGGGGCGTGACACTGGTCCCCACCATTCGTCACGCCCCCTTTTCATTTCCCCATAAGTCGGACGTATACTCCCGCGACTCATCAGAGCAGGTGCGTGCTCTTCCGAGAAGTGCTGTCTGTCGGCCCGGACCGGGTGTCCTCGCGGCGCCGGTTCGGCTTCGTCCGTGGAGGTGGAATGTGAGACGGTGTGCTGTCACAAGATTCACGGTCACGCTGGGCGTTCTGCTCACCGTGATGCTCGGGACGTCCTCCCAGGCCTGGGCGCAGGCCGGCACGTCGACGTTGACAGGAACGGTCAAGGACTCGCAGGGCGGGGTCATGCCTGGCGTCACCGTCACGGCCACGCAGCCGGCGACCGGATCGTCGCGCAATACGGTGTCAGGTGAGCAGGGCGTGTACCGGTTCCCCGGGTTGGCCCCTGGCTTGTACAACGTGAAGTTCGAGCTGCAGGGCTTCAAGACCTACGTGCGCGACCAGATCGCGCTGCAGGTCGACACCACGACACAGGTCGACGCCTTGATGTCGGTCGGCGAACTCACGCAGACCGTCACCGTCACGGAAGCCACGCCGATCATCAACGTCAGCGACGCGAGCCTCGGAAACGTCATGACGCAGCTGCAGATCCAGCAGCTGCCGCTCGAGGCACGCAACCCGGTCAGCCTGCTGAGCCTCCAGACGGGCGCGGTGTATCTGCCCACCGGTGACCAGCGCAGCGGAGCGGTGAGCGGGGCGCGCAGCGACCAATCGAACGTCACCCTCGACGGCATCGACGTCAACGACGCCCAGTGGAGCTACGCATACACGACCGTCCTGCGCGTGACGCCCGAGTCGCTGCAGGAGTTCCGTGTCAGCACGAGCAACTACACCGCCGACATGGGTCGATCGAGCGCCGCGCAGGTGTCGCTCGTCACCAAGAGCGGCACGAACCAGTTCAACGGCGCCGGCTACTGGTCGCACCGCAACACCAACTGGTCGAGCAACGAGTACTTCCAGAAGCGCTCGCAGCTCGCACAGGGACTGCCCAGCACGCCTCCCAAGCTCGATAAGCACAGCTTCGGCGGCGCCCTCGGCGGACCGATCAAGAAGGACCGGTTCTTCTTCTTCGGCAACTACGAGGGGTTGAACGAGTCGAGCGAGTCGCCGGTGCTGCGCGCCGTGCCATCGCCGACGCTGCGCGACGGCGTGCTCGTTTACGTGTGCGCGGTGGCCTCGCAGTGCCCCGGCGGCACCGTCCAGGGCTTTTCGAACTCCCACTCGATCGCGGCCGGCCGCTACGGCCTCAGACCCTCGGAGATCGCGCGCCTCGACCCGCTCGCGATCGGCCCGAGCCGCGCAGTCGCCGATTACTTCAAGCAGTTCCCGATGCCGAACGACCCCGGACGCGACGGCATCAACTACATGGGCTACCGCTTCGCGGCGCCGCTGGAAAACAGGTTCAAGACCTTTACGACACGCCTCGATGCACGCCTCGACGGCCAGGGGAACCACAAACTGTTCTTCCGCGGTGTCAAACAGGACGACGTGATCGACTCCACGCCGTCGTTCCCGGACCAGCCACCCCAATCGTTGTCCGAGAACAACAACTGGGGCTTCGCGATCGGCCACGACGCGGTGCTGTCGCCAAATCTCGTGAACACGTTCCGGTACGGGTTGACGAAGATCGACGAGGCCACGATTGGGCTACAGGACGACGACGCGGTGATCTTCCGCTTCATCACCAGCCTGGATGCGCTCAGCTCGACGACAGGCCGCGAAGTGCCTACACATAATTTCGTCAACGACCTCGCGTGGTTGAAAGGCAGCCACACGGTCAAGCTCGGGACAAACATCCGCTTCACCCGGAACCCCCGCTTCTCGAACGCGGCGTCGTTCCACGAAGGGAACCTGAATCCGTCGTGGGTCACCGGCACCGGACGGCGCTACATGCCCGGCAGCGCAACCTGCCCGACGCCGGGCTGCAACGAGGTGCCCGCCGTGGCCACGAGCTTCGCGTCGGGTTTCGGTGATCCGTGGCTGACACTGCTCGGCGTCATTTCGCAGCCGACGGCGAACTACAACTTCGATCGCGACGGGAGCGCGCTTCCCTCTGGCGAGCCGGTGCGACGGAAGTACGCGGCTGACGAGTACGAGTTCTATGTGCAGGACAGCTGGCGCGTCAAGTCGAACCTGACGGTCACCGGCGGGATTCGCTACAGCCTCTACTCGCCGCCGTGGGAAACCAACGGCCTCCAGGTGGCGCCAACGGTGTCGCTGGGCCAGTGGTTCGATACCCGGGTCCAGAACATGAACAACGGGATCCCCGACAATCAGCTGCCGCCGCTGCAGCTCGATCTCGCGGGTCCTGCGAACAACAAGAAGGGCTTCTACGACTGGGACAAGAACAACTTCGGCCCGCGCATCGCGGTGGCGTGGTCACCGACGGCCAAGGACGGCTTCCTGCGTACGTTGACCGGCGAGGACAAGCTGGTGATTCGCGGCGGCTACTCGCTGCTCTACGATCGCGTCGGCTTCGCGCTGGCGACCATCTTCGACCAGAACAGCTCGTTCGGCATGTCCAGCCGCATTCCAGCGGTGTTCGGCACGTCCGACGAAACGGTTCCCGGCGCGCGCTTCGTGAATCTCAACACGTTACCGGCGACACTGCCTCCGCCACCGCCGGCGGGGTTCCCGGCAACACCGCAGGTCGGTGGCGTGGCGATTTACAGCAGCCTGGATGACACCATCACGACGCCGTACCACCATGTCTTCAACGCGGTCGTCGGTCGCGAGCTGTCGCGTAACTTCGCGATCGAAGGGGCCTATGTCGGGCGTCGGGGTCGCAACCTCCTGATCCGCCGGGACATGGCGATGCCGATGAACCTGACCGACAGCCGCTCGGGCATGGATTACTTCACGGCCGCCAAGGCCGTGATCGACGCCTACCAGTCGCGCGGCATCGCGACGGCCAACGCGGGTGATTACACCGGCATTCCTGCGATCCCTTACTGGGAGAACTTGTTCCCCGGCGCCGCGGGAGCGGTTTCCGGAGTCGCGCTCACGGCGACGCAGCGCATTGCCCGGCTGTTCTTCCAGAACGATCCCGACTTCTCGTCGGCGATCTTCTCGCTCGACACCGGGTGCTCGCCGGCGTGCAGCATCTACGGGCCCTACGCGTTCTTCAACAGCCAGTACTCCTATCTGGCGGCGCAGAGCTCGATCGCGCGCGCCGACTACGACTCGCTGCAGTTGACGCTGCGCAAGCGCTGGAGCCGGGGGTTCCAGTTCGACGTCAACTACACGTTGAGCGAGTCGAAGGACCACGGCTCGGCGGTCGAGCGGGGAACGATTGGCCTCGGCGGTTACTCGGGCATCCTGATGAACCCGTTCGACCCCGACCTCCAGTACCTGGTACTCGGACTTCGACATCCGGCACCAGCTGAACACGAACTGGGTGGCGGACCTGCCGTTCGGACGCGGCCGCGCGATTGGCAGCGGCGCCCCGGGCTGGCTCAACGCGGTGATCGGCGACTGGCAGTTCTCCGGCATCTTCCGGTGGACGAGCGGCCTGCCGTTCAACATCATCAACGCCCGCTGCTGCTGGCCGACCAACTGGAACCTCCAGGGCAATGCCGAACTGGCCACCCCCGGTGACTTCCCAGAGACGACCAGCCCCGCGGTGCGCAACGTCGTGACCAAGGATGCCAACGGCAACTTTGGCTTCCCCAGCCCGTTCAAGGATCCGGCCGAGGCGGCCGCGAAGCTGCGCTTCGCGAACCCCGGTGAAGTCGGCTTCCGCAACATGTTGCGCGGCGATGGCTACATCGGCGCCGACGTGGGCGTCGCCAAGGCCTTCCAGATGCCGTACGGCACGCGCCTGCGCTTCCGCTGGGACGTGTTCAACCTGACCAACACCGTGCGCTTCGACACCGGCAACGTCACGATGACGCCGGACCAGTTGACGACGTTCGGGTCCTACAACGGGACGCTGGCGACCTGCGACGGCCGCGCCGGCCGCTGCATGCAGATGTCGCTTCGTTTCGAATTCTAGGATTGGTGCCGTTCGAGTCACCCGGCTGCTCTCGGGCAGTGGGGTGATTCGGGCGGCTAGAAAACTAAGAACTACGAACTAAGAACTAAGAACGATTTGTAGAAGGGCGAGATGCTTCGCATCTCGCCCTCTTTTATTTTGGGAGTGTCAGCGCGGGCGATCGAGAGAAAACACGCGCGTGATCTGGGTGGGATCGGCGCCAGGTGCCGTAATCGTGGCGCGGACGAAGCGAGTCCCGGACTGTGCCGCATCGATCGGCGTTCGCGCGGTAATGGTCCAATGACCCGGCGCGGTGCGTTCAATCTTGGCGGTGAGCGGCGTGACTGATTCGGCCTTCTCACCGCCGCTCACCAGTTCCAGCTTCACGACTCCGGGGCCGGGCGCCCAATCCGGCGGGCCGTAAAGCTCCATGTACGCCACCAGCTCTGGCCCTCGGAGCAACGCGACCACCGGGTGCATGGCGATCTCGCTGCTCGAACCCGGTCCGGGCTCCGCGACCATCAGGTCCCCGTAATTCGCGCTGCCCGCCTTGCCGAGCCGCACCTCGAAGTGGCGCTCGACGCTTCCCCGTCGTCCGGCGCTGTCGATGACCGCGGCCTTGAGCATGTAACCGCCTCCCGGGAGCGTCGTCGTCACCACGTAACGGCCTTTGGCCGCGATGTCGCCGCCGCTGGCGGCGATCACGCCGCTCCGGTTGACGATCACGTAGCCGAAGGTCACGTCCTGGTCACGCCCCGTCTCGGCAGCGATGATGGTCTTGAAACCCTCACCGGCGGGCTGGCGGTATGAGTACGTGCCGACACGAATAGACAGATCCGTCACCGTGCGCGGATCGCGGAGCAGGCGGACCAGCTCGGCTTCGGTCGTTTCCGGTTTCGGTGCGGCGGGAATCGTAAAGCTCGGGCGCGCCCTGACGATCGAGGCGCCGCGTGCCTTGACATCGAGCCGGCGCATGCCGCTGCTGCGATCGGCCTCGACGGGCTCGAAGGCCAGCAAGTAATACCCAGAGATCTCCGACAGGATGCGCCGGAACGGCTTTGGGTCAGCGCCGACGAGCTTGAACATGCCGCCACGCGCGGTACCGGCCAACCGCGTCAGGCCGTCGCCTCGAAGGTTGACGTCGGCATTGGCGGTGGGGGAGATCACGGAATCGGACGCATCGAGCATCGGGCTTTCGAGCTGGAGCACGTGGATCGTGACGCGCGCGGCATGGGCGGCGGCGCCCAGGGGACTGAGATCGAATTGCTGCGGCTCGGCAACCATCCCCTCCGAGACGAGCACGATCGTCTTCGGCCCGTCGACTTCGGCGAGGCGCGCGATCCAGGTGCTCAGCGCGTTCAGCGATTGCCTCGCGTCGTTGCGCGCGTGCTGGGCGACCGTGCGGGCCTCCAACTCCACCTGCGACGGACACGGATCCAGCGCCCCCTCCCGCTCGGCGAGACGGCGCGCGTCGGTGATGCGGCCGATGGGAGCGCCACATTCGCGGCGGACGACCTGGTCGAGCGTGAGGCGCGCCCCTTCGCTGATGGCGAGCGACTCGCTCAGTCCGAGGTTGTAGAACAGCGTCGGCGGCGAGGAGGAACCGGTGAGCCCCTCGAGATGACGTTTCGCGACGGAATGCTCGCGGGTGAACTCCACGGCGCCGATCTGTCGAAGCGAGCTGACCGCTACACGATCTTCTCGATCCAGCGTGTCGATGAAGGCGGCGGCAGCTTTCAACGCGGCGAGCCCCTCGACGCGGCGGATGTGCGACTGGTCGACGGCGACAAGGACGATCCGCCCGGCGTTCAGCCCCTCGTTGCTCGAAAAATGATCCGTGGTGATCGAGGCGGGAGCGGCGCTGCGGTGAGGGACGAACTCTGCCCACGCGATTCGGCGCTTGGCGCCGTCGACAGAAAGCTCGAAGTCATCGACCGTCAGTCCCGGGATCGGCTGGCCGCTGTCGTTCAGCACCGCGACATCGACGGTGACCAGATCGACGCCTGACTTGAATCGCGCTCCCTGCTGCGCGGGCAACGCCGCAGTCGCCAGGGCGAGGGCGACAACGGTGAGGCTGGCCGCAGAGAACCGGCAGACCATGGGTGGCCGGATTCTACGGCGCGGATGGAACCAGCGGCAACCTCAACCTGTAGCGGAGCGCCGCCTTCACATCGCGCAAATGCTGGAGAACTCGCGCCCTCGGACCTGGATCCCACACAAAAACGTCCTGCGCGAGCCCACGTTCTGCGTGTTCGTCGCCTCCGCGGCGCCTGATGTCCTGCAACTGGTCCCAGTAACGGCACCACAGAGAAAAATAGCCAGCGTCACGGGCAGCCAGGTACTGCGTGTAACGCGCATAAGGACCGCTACCCGGCGTCCAGGCCGCTGAGTGCGCCTCGTGGCGCACGAGCGGACGCCGGTTCTCGAGCGCGGCCTTCGCATGGCACATCACGAGGGCGGTGTAGACGTTGTCCCACACCGCTTCTCCAGCGATATAAGGACGGAACCGCGCGCGGTGCTGACGCCACCAGCCGGTGGTCAATGCGATGACGTCCATGCCGGCGGTCGCCATCCCGAGCGATGCGCCAGACGTCCCGTCGAAATCCTCCCGGCTGAACAGCCACGCTTCGTATTCGTCGGCCGCAATCCAGTCGACGGCCTCCTGCGACAGCAGGATGTCAGCGTTCATGAAGCAGAAATGCCGCGCGCCGAGCTGTTCGGCTCGGGCGCAGAGCGCGTGGAGAATGTCGCTGACGATCGGCTTGCGCGGGCCTGTCTTCCCCGTTGCCACGCCCGAATCCCGGGTCAGTACCCGCAGCGTGTGGATCCCGTCCACCGCATGTCCACCTTCGGCGAACTGCACGTTCTCTGGTGTCACGCCACGCAGGGACGTAAGGACCCGCATCGCGGCCTGCTGTCGGCGGGCGCCCTCACCACTGGCAGCGAACGTGTGGATGCCGACAACGACTGTCACGGTTCTAGTGGACTTCGACGCCCACCGGACAGCTCACCCCCGTCCCTCCCAGTCCGCAGTAGCCGTCAGGGTTCTTCGACAGGTACTGCTGGTGGTAGTCCTCCGCGTAATAGAACTCCGGAGCGGGAATGACCTCGGTCGTGATGCGGTCGTAGCCCGCATCCGTAAGCTTCTGCTGGAAGGCCTCGCGCGAGCGTTCCGCGGCCTCACGTTGAGCGTCACCGTAGTAGTAAATGCCGGAGCGGTACTGCGTGCCGATGTCGTTCCCCTGCCGCATGCCCTGCGTGGGATCGTGATTCTCCCAGAAGACCTTCAGCAGGTCGTTGTAGGAAATCTGCTTCGGGTCGTACACGATGAGCACCACTTCGGCGTGCCCGGTCGCCCCGGAGCACACTTCGCGATACGTCGCGTTCGGCGTGAAGCCCGCAGCGTACCCGGCGGCCGTCGAATAGATCCCCTTCAACTTCCAGAACTTCCGCTCCGCTCCCCAGAAACAGCCCATCCCGAACATCGCCTGTTCCAGGCCGTCGGGAAACGGCGGCTTGAGCCGCGTGCCGAGCACGTGATGCGCCTCCGGCACCGGCATCCGGTCCTGGCGCCCTGGTAGCGCCTCCCGCGAATCGACCATCTTCACTTTTTTATCGAACATATCGAGCCCACTTTCACCCTTCACCGAACATGGCGAGGACGAGCACCACTATCAATACAACACATATCAGGAGCGCGATCTTCCAGAAACTCTTCGGATATTCGCCGGCCATCTGCCCGGAATACCCGTTTACGACGACCTGGTAGGCCTTGGCGGCGTAGATGTAGGAGAGCATCCAGATCGGTACGAGCACGTGCTTGAATGTCTGCCCGCTGTAATTGGGGTGGATGCGGAGGTTGCGGTGCGTGTCGCCGGGCACCTGCGCGGCGCAGAGCTCCATCAGCTGTTCGTTCATCGACTGCTGCGACCGTTCGGCGGCGTCGAAGAGGACGATCTGGTAATGCTCGACGACAAACCCTGAGACATACGCCGTTTCGTAACCGACGAGCTCCTTCGTGGCGAACGGTTCCACCTGCCGCAAAAGGTCGTGATGGACGCCATGCGTTCCGGGAACCGGCACGTCGTCAAAAAAATGCCGGATCTCGCCCGCGGCCGGCTCCCAGCGCACGTGCCGCACGCGCCGTGTCTGCGTGCGCCCCTGGCTGTCGCGGTACTGCTCGGTCGTGTAGTAGTAGTGACCGGCGTCCGCCTCCCACGGGCAGTGCACTTCGGCGTCGAACGTCCAATACGGGATGTAGATGCCGCTGACGCGATCGACCATCGCGCGGCTCTTCAGGTTCGACGGCGCCAGCCACTTCGACCCGAACCAGCGCCGGATCTGTTCGCGGACGTGGCCGGCGTCTACCTTGAAGGGCAGGATCCCCTGCGGACGGATCGGCGCGCGGATCTCCTGGTAGTCGAGCAGGGAAGGAGACCCGCAGAATTCGCAGTTCTGGCCGACGCGTCCGGCCTCGAAGACCGACACGGCCTTGCAGCTCTGGCACTGGACGGTGCGTCGTGCATCGAGCCAGCCTCGTTCCGCGTCGGGGATCTCGCGCAGCGCCTTGACGAGATCGTGTTCGACGAGGGCGCCGGTCGTATCGTCGACCGAGAACGGCGCCGCCGTTCCGCAAAAGGAGCAGACGAGCATCTGCCGCGACGGATTCCACTCCGCCTGCGCCCCGCACGCGGCGCACGGGTACTTGTCGACCGCCGCAATGCTGCCCACCTCGGTTACTTGGCGAGGTACTCGTCGAGCGCCGACCGCTTGATCCTGAACGACGTGCCGATCTTCTTGGCCGCCAGCTCACCAGCCTGGATGATCGCCATCACATCCGCTTCGGAAACGCCCAGGGCCTTGGCGACGTCCTCTGGCGCGAGAAGATCCGGCAAGACAACGGCACCCGACGCCGCCGTCTTGGCCGTCGCCGCCGGCATTCCCTGCTGCTGCATGATCTGCTGGGCGATCGACATGCCCACCGCCAGCTCCGTCGCCATGCCGCCGGAACTCCCCCCCTTCTCCATCCCCTGCGCCATCTGGAACTTCACGTAGTCGTTGAGGTTCCCGACCGCCGCCATGCTCGAGCGCTTGTCGATCGCCTGTTCGACTTCCGGCGGCACTGACACGTTCTCGATGATGAAGCTCGCGAGCTGAATCCCGTACTTCGCGGCGACGACGGGATTGAGGAGCGGCAGCAAGGCTTCTCCGAGCTCCGTGTAGCGGCTCGCCACGTCGAACACCGGCACCTTTGCCGACGCCAGCGCGTCGGCGAAGACGCTCACGACGCGCGAACGCATCGTCTCGGCGAACTCGTCGAGGCGGAAGTTGTGGTCGGAGCCGGCCACTTCCTTCAGGAACAGTTTGGGGTCGATGATCTTGAAGTCAAACGTGCCGAAGGCCCTCGCCCTGACGATCCCGAGGTCATCGTCACGCATCATGATCGGGTTGGCAGTTCCCCACTTGTTGCCGGTGAACAGGCGCGTGTTGAGGAAGTACACGTCCGCCTTGAACGGCGAGTGGAAACCGAATTTCCACGACTTCAATCTCGTCAGGATCGGAATGTTGTCGGTGGTGAGCGTGTGCTTCCCCGGCCCGAACGTATCGCCAAACTCACCGAGGTAGACGAACTGCACCTGCTGCGACTCGCGAACGATCAGCTGCGCCCCGTTCTTGATTGCCTTGTCGTCGTCTGGAAAGCGGTACGACAGGGTATCGCGCGAGTCATCGGTCCAGTCGATGATCTCGATCAGCTCGCCCTTCAGGAAATCCATAATGCCCATCAATCAATCTCCCGTCAGTTCGGCATTTCCGCGCCAGCGGCTATTCTAGTGCCGTTATGACGGCCGATGCCGCCACTCTGCGCTGTCCCGCCTGCGGCGCCAACGCCGAGCCTGGCGCGCAGCGCTGCAAGTACTGCAAGGCGCGCCTCGCTACGGTCAGTTGTCCGTCCTGCATGGCGCTGATGTTCGACAGCGCCGCGTTCTGTCCTTCCTGCGGCGCCCGCCGCGCCAGGGCGGAGCGCCCCGCCGATGCTAAATGCCCGGCGTGCCGCAGTGCCATGACGGAAGTCTCGCTCGGCGAAACGCAACTGCTCGACTGCCAGAAATGTGACGGGCTGTGGATCGCCGCCGAGTCATTCGAACGGCTCTGCAGCAGCCGGGAAGCCCAGGCCGCGCTACTCCACCACGTGACGGCAGAGTCGCGGCTCATGGAGCGTGAGGTGCGCTACCGCCCCTGCCTGCAGTGCGGGACGATGATGAACCGCGTGAACTTCGCGAAGGTGTCAGGAACGGTGGTTGACGTGTGCAAGAACCATGGGACGTTCCTCGATCGTGGGGAGTTGCAAGCCATCGTGCAATTCATCCAGGGAGGCGGTCTCGAGCGTTCGCGTCAGCGCCAGATCGAGGACCTGAAGGAGCAGGAGCAGCGGGTGAAGGACATGCAATGGCGCGTCACGCGTGGCAGCAAGCCGGCCGACCCGATCGGCCACGCGGATGTCTTCCGTTTCGGGGATTTGTTTTCGGACTAGGCCGGCTCGAAATCCAGCGCGACGCCGTTGATGCAGTAACGCAATCCGGTCGGAGGAGGCCCGTCTTCGAAGACGTGGCCCAGATGGCCGCCGCACTGGCTGCAATGAACTTCCGTCCGCACCATGAAGTGGCTGCGATCCACGGTCGTCTCGGTCGCCCCTTCGATCGGGTCGAAGAAGCTCGGCCAGCCCGTTCCGCTTTCGAACTTGCGAGTCGCAATGAACAGCGGCGTGCCGCATCCTGCGCAGCTGAACGTGCCGGCGCGCTTCTCGTGCAGCAATGCACACGATCCGGGCCGTTCGGTCGCGTGCTCCCGGAGCACCATGTATTGCTCGGGCGTCAGAATCTCCCGCCATTCGGCGTCGGTTTTCTCGACAGGAAACTTCTTCGTCTGCATTGGCATTGGTTCACTTTCGCCGGGTCTAAAGACCCGGCACTACGACGGGTACTCGGCCTACTTGCCCTCTTGCGCCTGTTTGGCGATCTCGAGGACGTCGGCCGCGGGGAGGATGACGGCGATCACGCCCGCTCCGTCGGTGCCCCCCATCATGCCGAACATGCTCATGCGGCCGGGGTCGATCTGCCGGATCGTGAGCAAGCCCACGAGCTTCCCGTTCGGCAGGAACGCCGGCGTGCCAGTGCCGGCCTGGCCGTTCAGCACGAAAAACGTACGCGGCTTTTCGATGATCGCGCCGATGCTGTAGAGCACGGCCGCCGGCGCCCACCCTCCGACGCGGCCGAGGCGCGACAGCACCACCACATCGTCCAGTATTCCCGGCCGCGCCGCGTCGGCGAGATTGATCGCCGTCAACGGAGCCGAGGGCTTGGTGGTCGGACGGATGAAGGCCAGGTCCAGATCCTGGTCCCGCAACACGATCCGTGCCGGCAGCTCGCGGCCGTCCGCCAGGCGAATGCGGACGTCGGACGGCTCCGACACGATCGACATCTTCTCCTCGCCGCCGGCGGCCCCCATTAACCGGCTCATCATCGCGCCCGGGTCGAGCGAGCTGAGCGACATGACCGTGAGGCCGCCAGGATCGACGACCGTCGCCACGGTTTCGAGCGTGTCGTCCATGGACTGCACTTCCCGGCCACCCATCGACATCCGGACTTTCAGAGAGACCCGCACGCTCACGATCGCGTCCTGCCACCGCTTGCCGACCTCGCGCATCGCGGCCCGGTTATCCTGCGCGTCAGCCGTCGCCGGCAAGAGCGCCATCACGATCAACACGGCCCACGTTCTACTCACGTTCGCTCCCTGTCAGCATCTCGACGAAAAATGTCCGCACCCCTCGCCTCACATGCAACACCACGGCCCGCGGTTTGGCGGTAGCGATGCGCTCCATCTTCTTCTGCACGTCGGCGACGTCCGCCACCGGCTCTCCATCGATAGCCAGGACAATGTCTCCATCGCCCAGATGGGCGAGGGCCGCCCAGCCCCCTTCGCGGACGGCCTCGACCAGCACCCCTTGCTGGGTGTCCGGCACGCCCAGCTCGCGCCGATCGGTCTCCGAGATATTGCGGACGCGGAACTCAAAGGTCGGATCTTCGGTACTTCTTCATCTCGCGCGGCAGTCTCGGCGAGCTGACGAGCGCGATTTTGACCGGGCGTTCCTGCTTGCCCCTGAACGTCGTCAGCGTCACAGTCGACCCGATCTTGTACTGGCGAATCATCGTATGAAAAACGTCCGCATCCGACGGCTGGGTCGCTTGCACGGGTTCGCCATCGATCGCCGTGATCACGTCCCCTACTTCAAGCGCGCGATCCTTCGCCGGACCGATTACGCGTGTGACTCTGACGCCGGACTTGCCCGGGAGTCCTAGCTTGTCGGCCAGCTCGGACGTCAAGGTCTGCACCGACACCGGCACCCATGCCTTTCGCGCCTCCATCCCCGGATCCTCGATGCCGGGCCGCCCGATCTCGACCACGGTCAGCAGCCGTTCCGCGCGTCGATCGAACGCGACCAGGACCGGCAGCGGCTCGGTGCGTCCGCGCAGCAACCGCTCCACGGTTGACGACAGGGTCGTCACGTCCTTCACTGTCGCTTCATTGAGCGCGACGATGACATCATCTTCCCTGAGCGACGGCTTTGCATCGTCCGCAGCACCGCCGGGACGGATTCCGCGGACGCGAACGCCCGACCGGTCGGCACGTCGCAGCTCCTTGGCCGCCCACGATGTGACGTTCGAAGCCGTGACCCCGAGGCCGGTCACTTCGACAATCTCCGCTTCCACGCTTTCACGGTCGTCCGTGACGACCGTCAGCTTTTTCTCCGTGCCGTTTCGGAGAACGACAGCCTCAGCGGGCTTGCCGATCGGCAGCCCCATGACGAGGCGGTTGAAGAGTGGGATCTCTTCGGCGAAGCGAATCGTGACGTCCGCGCCCCCCAGCTTCACCAGGACGTCGCCGGAGGCGAAGCCCGCCTTCTCCGCCGGCGAACCCTCGATCGTTCCACCGACCAGGGCACCCCGCGCCACGCTCGACGATTTCAGCAGTGGCTGCACTTCGAGGCCGATCCAGGCGCGGCGCACGCGGCCTTCCTTCATCAAGGCGGTGGCGACTTCCTGCGCAATGTCGGCCGGGATGGCGCCGGCGAGCCCCATGCTCATCTCGTTCACACCGACGATCTCGCCCGCCATGTTCACGAGCGGCCCGCCGGAATTGCCGCCGAAGATCGCCGCGTCGTGACCGATCCAACGAACGATCGAGCCGACGTCTTCGCCGTCGAGCGTCATCTGATTGAAGGGCCAGAACAGGCCGGGCATGATCATCTCGGTGTTGCTGACGATGCCCATCGTCACGGATTGAGAAAGGGCGAGCGGGCTTCCCAATGCCAGCACGCGGTCACCCGCCTTGAGCGCGGACGAATCACCGAATCGCGCCGCCGGGAACGTGCGCGGCTTCGCTGGCTTCAATTTCAGCACCGCGATGTCGGACAACGGATCGGTGCCGACCAGTTCGGCCGGGATCTCTTCACGAGTGGGCAGCGTGCAGATGATTGTCTTGGTGCGGCCGGCCACGTGGTGATTCGTCACGACATGGCCTTCCGGGGTGATGATCGTGCCGCTGCCGGACGCCTCGCGCTTCAGTTCTCGCCCTTCTTCGTGATCCACCGAGACGACGTGAATTCGAACCAGGCTCGGAGCAACCTTGGAGAGCGCGCTAGCGACGGCCGCCGCGTCCTGCGCCGCGGCCGACTGGGCAGACACTGAACCGGGCGCCAGCGATAACGCCACAGCGAACCAAAAACATCGTCCAACGATCACGAAGCCCCCCGTACGAACTCTTCCAATAAGTTTCCGGCAACCAGCCGCCGATAGCGTGCGTTCGATCGAATATCGTCGATCGGCGCTATCTCCTCTTCAAGCGTCTTCCGCGCCACGCGGAGGACATGCTCGTCCCCCCTCGCGCTGCCGCGTAGCGCCTTTTCGGTCTTCTTGCATCTGACGACCGTCGGCGCCACGCTGCCGAGCGCGATCCGCAGGTCGTCAATCGCTCCGTTCGCCAGCGACGCCGCGGCCGCGAAGCACACCTTTGAAATCGCCTGGGCGCGCCGCGTGCCGACCTTGCGGTACGTCTGCACCCAGCCAGAGGGACGACGGGGAAGCGTGACTGCCGTGATCAGTTCATCGGCAGCGAGATCCATCACTTTGTAGCCTTTGTGAAAGTGTTCGTAGGGGATACGTCGCTCGCCGCGTATCGAGGCCACGGTTATCACGGCGTCGTAAACCAGGAGCGCCGGAGGGAGGTCGGCCGCCGGGGAGGCGTTCGCGATGTTCCCCCCTACGGTGCCTCGATTCTGGATCGCGACCGCTCCTGTCTCCCGAGCGGCAGCACAGATGAGCGGAAACCCAGCCTGGAGTGTGAGATCCGATAGCAGGTCCGTGTAGGTGGCCAAGGCGCCGAGAACGACCTCGTTCTCAGTGACATGAACCCCGCGGAGCTCTTCGAGATTCCAGATACTCAGGTATTTCTTTCGCGGGAGTTTTCCCGCCTCCATCAGGACCATCAGGTCGGTTCCACCCGCGAAGGGCGTCCACACGCCCGGTTCGGCCGCCAGGGTGCGCAGTGCGGCATCCAGGGTCTCCACCGGCCGCAGGTCGTAGGCGGCGAGCCAGGTTCTCATGCGGTCTCCCTGCCGGCGCGCGCGACAGCTGCCGACGAGACCGCCTCGAAGATCCGCATGTAACCGGTACACCTGCAGAGATTCCCTGCCAGCGCGACCTTGATCTCGTCCAGTCCGGGATTCGGTGCGTGTTCGAGGAGTGTGGCCGCCGCCATCAGCATCCCGGGCGTGCAGATGCCACATTGGGCGCCGCCGTGCTCGATGAAGGCCTGCTGCAGTGCATGGAGATCTTCCCCCGCCGCCAGCCCCTCGATGGTGATGATGGACGTCCCCTCGACCTGGAGCAACGGGACAAGACAGCTGTTCACCAGCCGGCCGTCGATGACGACGCTGCAGGCGCCGCACTCCCCTTCGCCGCAGCCTTCCTTGGTCCCCGTGAGGTGCAGGGAGGTCCGCAGCACGTCCAACAGCCTGGCCATCGGGTGCCCCTGCAACGTGACGGCTCCGCCGTTGACGCGGCATCGGATCTCGACTCCAGGCCTATCCAACCCCGACCTCCGCGAGCGCCGCCAGGGCTTCGGGCGTCAACGGAATGCGGTGCACGTCGACGCCGGTCGCGTGGGCCACGGCATTGGCAATCGCAGGAGCCGGACCGTCCATGGGTAGTTCCCCGATCCCCTTGGCTCCAGAGGGGCCGAGGGGATAGGGCACTTCCTCGAAGTGCACACGAATGGTCGGAAGATCCACCGCGGTCGGCATGATGTAGTTGGTCATCTGCGCGTTCGCCATCCGGCCCTCTCGCCAGACCACGTCTTCGTAGAGCGCCCAGCCGATTGCCTGCGCGACTCCTCCTTCGATCTGTCCGGCCGCCAGCACAGGGTTGATCACCTTGCCGACCTCCTGCACGGCGACGAAATCGTCCACGCGAATCTCGAACGTCGCCATGTCGACCGTCACCTCGGCGACGTAGGCTGCCCAGGCATACGAGCCATAGGCGTCCCCCTCGTATTTCTCGTCGTCCCATCGTGCATCAGGACGCGGTTCATACTGCGCGGACGCGCGCAGCGTGCCCTGCCGGTCGACGTGCACGCGTGCGGCGCCGATGAACTCGTCGCGCGTGTATCCCTCGGACGGCAAGCCGCCGTCGACGAGCGTTCGCTTCAATGTGCGCGCGGCGGTCTCGACTAACTTGCCGACGACCATGCACGTGCGCGAGGCCACGGTGGGGCCGCTGTTGGGCACCCGCGCGGTATCGGGCTGCACGACGTCGATGTCCTCCACGCTCACGCCCAGCGCATCAGCCGCAATCTGGGAGAAGATCGTGACCGTTCCCTGCCCGATCTCGGTGCTGGACGTCAGGACGCGCACCCGCCCCTCGGCAGTGATCTCAACGTCCGCGACCGAGGCGAGCATGTCTTCCCCGGATCCGGTGAACCCGGCGCCGTGCATGAAGGTCGCGAGGCCGATCCCCTTGCGAAGACGCGGGTGGGTCGCGTTGTCCGCGGCGAAGCGCTGGCGCTTTGTCTGGAACGACGACAGCTCGAGGGCCTTGTCCAGGATCGCGCTCATGTCCACGGGATCGCGCATGACCTGGCCAACCGCGCTGACCTGGCCGGGGCGAATGAAGTTCCGCCGGCGCAACTCCTCGGGTGAGAGGCCGGCGGCCGCGGCCACGCGGTCCATGTGACGCTCGAGCGCAAAGATGCTTTGTGGGGCGCCGAAGCCCCGGAAGGCGCCGTGCGGAGGTACGTTGGTCGCCACGGCACGGCCGCGGATCCTGACGTTGGGGCAAAAGTAGGGTCCCGATGCGTGGATGGTGCCGCGCGAGAGCACGACCGGTGAAAGCGTGCAGTAGGCACCGCCATCGATCACGAAGTCGATGTCGAGGGCCTGCAGCTTCCCCTCGGCATCGACTGCACTTCGAATGCGCGTGCGGGCGGGATGCCGTTTCGTCGTCGCCACCATGTCTTCGGCACGGTCGTACACGAGCTTCACAGGACGACCAGATTTCCAGGCCAGCAAGGCGGCATGCCCCGCGATGATCGACGGATACTCTTCCTTCCCGCCAAAGCCGCCGCCGGTTTCCATCTGCACGACGCGGATCTTCTCCCCTGGGAGAGCAAACAGCATCGCCAGCGCCTTGTGCACGTAATAGGGACACTGCATCGATCCCCACACTGTCACGCCGACCGAGGAATCCGCGACCGCTAGCATGCCGTTCGTCTCGATGTACAGCTGCTCCTGTGCGTGCGTCTCGTACTCCCCCTCGACGATCGCGCTGGCCTGCAGCCACGCGGCGTCCACGTCGCCTCGCCCGACGCGGTAACTCTTGAAAATGTTGTCGTCGCGCCAGATCACCTCGCGGGCCGCGAGCGATTCGGCGATCGTGAAAATCGCCGGCTCGGGATCGATGTCGATGTCTACCAGGCGCCTGGCCTCTTCGAGCAGCTCGCGATCGGCATGAGCGAGCAGCACCACCGGCTCTTCGGCATGATTCACTCTGGCGTCTGCCAGATAGGGCTGGTCGTCGGTGATCAGCATGACGACGTTACGCCCTGGGATGTCGGCGGCGGTTACAACGACGATCTCGTCCCATGGAACACCGTCGTTGAAGCTAATGCTTTTGATGACCCCGCGCGGCGCAGGGCTCCGCACGGTGAGGCCGTGAAGCATGCCAGGGAGTGTCAAGTCGTCGATGTAGCGGGCGCTGCCCGTAACCTTTGCACGCCCGTCGCGGCGGGGAATAGATCGGCCGATTGCGGGCGACGAAGTCATGCGCCCGCAATCGTAACCCTTAACCCGCGTCCGGTTACCGCTGGCCGAAGCCCTGGCGGTAGCCGAGGCGGAATCCGGAGCGATAGCCGGCCTGGTAATCGTCGCGCCGGCCGAACTCGATGTTGTACCCGGAGTCGGCCTGTTCGAGTTCTCGCTGACCTTCGAGATCCCAGCGATTGGGACCTTCCTTGTCTTCCTTGCCCGCCTGCCGTCCCTCGACCAACCCGCGCTCGTAGCCGGTCTTATAGGCCCGCGTCTGTCGCTGCGCATCATTCCCGGTCGTGCCCGTTGGCAGGTCAATCGATTCGTCAGTTCCGATGTATTCGGCCGGCGTGAGCAAGCCATCGCGGTTGCGATCGACGCGGGCGAAGGTCGCCGCATCGCTCCACCACTCGTTGCGTCCGAGCCGCCCGTCATTGTTGCGGTCCGCACGGTGGAAGGTCGCGAGGAGTTCTTCGCGCACCTGATCTTCTTCGCTGTACCCACGCTCGGCAGCCGCGGGAGTCCGTCGCGCCGGAATCCAGATCTCGCTACCCGACAGCAGGCCGTCTCTGTTCGTGTCATGCCGATCGAACGAGTTGGCGTTACCGCGCCACTCACGGCGGGTGATCACACGGTCCTTGTTGACGTCCATGGCGCGGAATCGCTGCTGCTCGCGCGCGGCGTCGATCTCCGCCTGCGACCGCGTTTGCGTCGTCTGTGCATCGGCCGCTGCTCCGAATCCGGCGAGAAGCGCGGCCGTCACGGCGAGTGCTCGAAATCCCATTGATCTCTCCTTCACTTACTGAAAGGTGTTGCACGCCTGCGGATCCCCGGAGTCGAAGCCACGGCGGAACCAGGTGACGCGCTGCTCGGACGAGCCATGCGTGAACTTATCGGGCATCACGTGGCCGGTCGAACGTTTCTGGATGGTGTCGTCGCCAATGGCCGCAGCGGCGCGGAGCCCTTCCTCCAGGTCATCCGGATCGAGCTCGACGTCCCCTTTCGCGGCGCGGCCCGGCTTGGAGGCGTAGTGACCCCACACGCCGGCGAAGCAGTCGGCCTGCAGTTCCATGCGGACCGACAACGCGTTGCGATTGCCGGGATCGCCCTGCTGGCGTTGCCGGATCTGTGACTCGACGCCGAGCAACGTCTGCACGTGGTGACCGACTTCGTGGGCAAGCACATACGCCTGCGCGAAGTCACCGGGAGCGCGGAAGCGGCTGTGTAATTCGTTGAAAAAGTTGAGATCGAGGTAGACCTTGCGGTCTCCGGGGCAGTAGAACGGACCGACCGCACTCTGCGCGAAGCCGCAGGTGGACTGCACCGCATCCCTGAACAGGACGGCGCGGGTCGGTTGATAGCGCCCGCCGAGTAACTGGCTCCAGGTTTCCTGGGTGTCCTCTACGATGGCGTCCACCATGTCGACCATCCGCTCCTCCTCAGGGGTGGCGCGAACGGTGCCAGACGTGCCGGACGTTTCCTCATACTGCGTCGGCGCCCCGTCCCCCCCCAGCAGCGACAGGAAGTCGATCCCTGTAAACCAGCTGAGAACGAGCAGTACGAGCACGCCGCCGATGCCCATAGGGACGGCCCGCATGCCTCCGCCACCGCTACGTCCCCGAAGATCCTCGATGTTGCCCCGGTTACCAGGCGTCCACCTCATCGTTACAGCCCTCCACACCGGAACAGTGCAACGTCGGTTCCGGGTTTGGTCCGGGTCCGCTACCGAAGCTGAACAGCAATGGTGCGCCAGCGGCCCTGCTGGAAGCGGGCAACGGACAGGGCGCATCGGGTGAAGTGACCGGCGAGAATGGCAGTCCAGACGGTATAGGACTGAAGAACGCCCATGCTTTGGGCGGTGAAACAGATCCCCAGGGGGACGAGCAGCTGAGAAATCAGCGTGATGACCAGCGGACTGCGGGTATCACCAGTTCCCTGCAGGCCACCGGTATAGGTAAGGGCGACGGTAATAAAGAGTCCCGAAATGCTCAGGTAGCGCAATAGCTCGCGTCCGAGGTCGACGACGATGGGCTCGCGAATGTCGAAGATGGCCAGGAGTTGTTCGGGGATCAGCCAGAAAAGGGCACCGATGAAACTCGCGACGCCCACGCCATATCGCGCTGCCAGGAAGACCGCCTGGGCGCTGCGATCCGGGCGGCCCGCACCAAGGTTTTGCCCGGCGACGGCAGCCGCCGCCCCCATCAAGCCCACCGATGTCCACGTAATCAACGAGAACAGCTCGGCGTAGCACACGGCAAACGCGGCCTGCGCTTCGGCGCTGTGCTCGAGCGAGCCGATGAACCGGAGAAGGAGCACTCCGGCGATGTTCATCGCGATCCCCTGGAAGCCAGCTGGCAGCCCGTACTTGAACAGGGCGCGAATAATTTGCCAATCCGGCCTCCACGACATCGAGCGCGGGAAATGGATCACCAGCTTGCCGGCGATGATCATCCAGATGGCCACCAGCGAGACGATGCCGCTGGCCACGACGGTCCCCAGTGCCGCACCCACGGTACCGAACGCTGGAATCGGGCCCCACCCGCGGATCAGGATGACGTTGAACGTGATGTTCAACACCGTCAACGCCGCACCCAGATAGAGTGGCGTTCGCGCATCCCCGGCAGAGCGGAGAGCCCCGCCGATCATGAAGAACATCAGCATGCCGATGCTGAAGAGAAACAGCGTTCGAATGTACGGCAGCGCCTCCGCCTGCACCGCGGGGCTCGCGTTCACCATGCCCAGCAAGGATGGCGAGAGGACGTACCCGAGCGGGGCGAGGATACCGACCGCAAGAAACAGCGCCGTCAGGAACGCCTGGTAGACCGTGCGATCCACCTTGTCGTGGTCGTTCGCTCCGGCAAAACGGGAGACGAGCACGCCCATTCCCGTGAAGAGCGAAACGATGAAGACGACCACCACGAGGAAGATCTGCCAACTGACACCGACGGCCGCGTTGCCGGTGTAGCCGACGAAGTGGCCGACCATCGCGTGGTCGATGATTCCCTGGAGCCCGCCGATGGCGTTCTGCAGCACCGTGGGCCAGGCCAGCTTCCACACGGCGCTCCCGATGGGACCTTCGACGATCGAGCGATCGAGCTTTTTACGCGCGGGCTTCGAGACAGCAGGAGGCACCGCCCCCGGCGTCATGTCGGACGGGGAACCGGTCGCTGCCTCGGCCGCCGCCGCAGCGTGTGTGGGGGTCGCATCTCCTGACACGGACTGTGAATCATAACAGGCGCTCAGCCGCTACGACTTCATCGACTTGAGCGTGCGCCGCACTTCCGCGTGCGCGAGCACGACCGCGGGCTGTCGCTGCAGCGCCTCGAAGTAACGCCGCTGGAACCCTTCCCCGTTTTCCGATGCGGTGAGCAGTTTCTCTACCTGCTCGGCCAGCGCCATCCCATCCCCGTGATTGGCAGGCACGTCCCCCACCAGGGTCTCGTCGATCCTCACGACGAGCTCCGACACGGAGTGGAGCCACGCAAACCACGGGTCGTTGATCACCAGTTGCAGGAGGTTCGCGCTCGATCCGACGCTCCCCCGATCCAGTTCGTACGCCGTCCGGGCGTCGTCGAGCAGCGTCTTGTGAAGCTGCAGCAGGCGCGTCCGCAGTTCCGCGAGTTGCGTGCGCCGGGGCTCGGTGAGCGCGGGTGCGGGAGGAATCGGTGGTTGCGCCGCGCGGGCGCCGGCGGCACGCGGCGCTTGCGCCTCCCGCACCAACGCCTCGAGATCCAGAGGATTGGTCAGTATCTGGAGCGTTCCGTCCGAGCCACGCGGCCATTCGTCACTCGGCCGGTCCCTGTACAACTCGATTCCGTTGCCGTCGGGGTCGCGCAGATACACGGCCTCGCTGACGCCGTGGTCGCTGGCGCCGTCGATCGGGATGCCAGCCGAATTGAGGCGCCGGAGCGCGTCCCCAAGCGACGCGCGATCGGGATAGCGGATGGCGAAATGGTACAGCCCCGTGGTCCCCGCGGCCGGAGGGGCGCCGTTACGGCCGTCCCGCGTGTTGAGGCCGATATGGTGGTGATAGCCCCCGGCGCTGAGGAACGCCGCGGTCGAACCCATTCGCTGGGTCAGCTCGAAGCCGAGCACGCCCGAGTAGAACGCAATCGCGCGTTCCAGGTCCGCCACCTTCAAGTGCACGTGACCGATCTCGATGCGCGGATCGAAGTGCCTGTCCATCCCGTCATCATCGCGCAAGTGGCGGCGCTGGCGAAAGGAGGCAGGCTGAGTTAGATTCCTGCGATGATGCGAGCGCTGATCCTCACTCTCGTTCTCCTGTGGAGCCTGGCTGGCCGCAGCGCTGATGCCCCTGCGGTGCAGGCACCCACACTGGCGTCCCTCGCACGGGCGTCACTGTCACAGCTGGAGGGCACGATTCGGGTCCCCGGCCTGAAAGCAGACGTCCAGGTGCTGCGGGATGAATGGGGAGTTCCTCACATCTACGCGCAGTCCACTGAAGACCTCTTCTTTGCGCAGGGTTACGTCCTGGCCCAGGACAGGCTGTGGCAGATGGAAATGTGGCGGCGCGAGGCCGAAGGGCGGCTCGCCGAGGTGCTCGGCGCGGCGGCAATCCCGCGCGATCGCCAGGCTCGCCTGCTCAAGTACCGAGGACCTGTTGACGATCGGGAACTGACCACCTACCACCCGGATGCGCGCCGGATCATGACGGCGTATGTCGCCGGCGTCAACGCCTTCATCGCCGGCGCCTCCAAGGCGGGCAAGCTCCCCGTGGAGTTCGTCCTCACCGGCATCACGCCAGAACCGTGGGCGGTTGAAACCCTCCTGTCACGGCAAACCTCGTTCGGCGACGCCGGCGCGGAGCTGCAGCTGGCGCGGAGCGTCGCCCAACTCGGGGCCGCCGAGGCGAACCGCCGGAGGAATCCCGATCCGTACGAGGACCTGGTCGTCCCGTCCGGACTCGATGTATCCACAATCGACGAGACCGTTCAAGCTGGAGGTCGCGGCGGCGGCGGCACCCCGCGACCGCAGATTCTGCCGCAGTACGCGGCCCTCGTTTCGTCCTCGGGCGATCAGCCGGACGGAAGCGTTCGCGAGCCCGGAAGCAACAACTGGGTCGTCAGCGGCGCGATGTCCGCCACGGGCAAGCCGGTCGTCGCCAATGATCCGCACCGCACGGTGTCGAATCCGTCGCTGCGGTACATCGTCCACCTGAACGCGCCGGGATGGAACGTGGCCGGTGCGTCCGAGCCGCCGTTTCTGGGCGTGCAGATCGGTCACAACGAACGTATCGGGTGGGGCCTGACGATCGTCGGCACCGATCAGCACGATGTGTATGTCGAGGAGCTGAATCCCGCGAACCAAAACGAGGTGAAGTGGAACGGCAAGTGGGAGCCGCTTCGCACCGTCCGCGAAGAGATCAAGGTCAAGGGAGCGCCGGCGGAAGTCGTCGAGATGAAATTCAGCCGGCACGGGCCGATCTTCCACGTGGATCGCGCGCGCAACCGTGCCTATGCCCTGCGCTCGGCGTTGCACGAGCCTGGCACCGCGCCGTATCTCGCAGGCCTGCGGCTCTCGCAGGTGCGGGACTGCAAGACATTCCTCGATGCGGCCGCGTACTGGAACTCGCCGTCTGAGAACCTGATCTGCGGAGACGTCGACGGAAACATCTCGTGGCGCCCCTCCGCCCTGACGCCTTCCCGAAAGGGATGGACCGGCCGCCTGCCGGTGCCGGGAACCGGCACCTACGAGTGGCAGGGCTTCCGCAAGGACCTTCCAACCGAACTGAACCCGGCACGCGGATTCATCGCCACAGCGAACCACAACGTACAGCCGAAAGGCTACGCGCCGCCGTTCATGTTCAAGACAGCGGGAACACAGTTCGAGCGCATCACGCGGCTGTATCAGATGCTCCAGCCCGGCCGAAAGTTCACGCTCGAAGATCACGGCCGCATGCAGCACGATGCGCTCTCGCCGCGGGCGGCGGCCGACCTGAAGGCGTTGGCCGGTTGGACGTCATCGGACACCGCCGTCGAGCGCGCACGCCGAATGCTCGAGCAGTGGGATGCCGTATATGCGCGCGATAGCGCGGCGGCCGCGCTGTATGAAGCCATTCGATCGGGCGCGGCCGGCGGTGGTCGCGGCGGAGGACGCGGCGCTGGCCGTGGCGCCGCCGCCGAAGAACAGGGGCCGCCGACGCGTGAAGCGATCGAGGCGCGCCTGAAACAGGCGATCGATCGGCTCACAAAAGAACAGGGCGCCGATTGGAGCCAGTGGCGATGGGGACGCATGCACGCGCGGCCGTTTCCGCACCCATTCGTCGCGGCCTTCAACATCCCGGCCGTCGAGCGCAACGGCGGCGCCGGAACCGTCGCGGCCGATGGCGCCAGCTACCGCGAGATCTTCGACGTGTCGAACTGGGATCGCTCGCTCGTGATCAATACGCCGGGCCAGTCCGGTCAGCCCGGCAGCCCGTTCTACGACAACCTCGCGAAGCTGTGGGGGGATGAGAAGTACTTCCAGCTCGCCTTCACGCGTCCCGCGGTGGACAAGGCGGCGAAACGTCGGCTCCTGTTGTCCGCGAAATGAAGCGGATCGCCGGTGGCTGAGTACATCGCCTTCCTGCGTGCCATCAACGTAGGCGGTAGCTCGATCGTTCGTATGGCCGATCTCTGCGAGGCCTTCGTCAACGCAGGCTGCCGAAACGTCCGCAGCTACATCGCGAGCGGCAACATCCTGTTCGAATCCGGGGTCAGCAACGACGTCGCGTTGGTCCGGAAGATTCGCCGCGCGATAGCGGACCGGGTCGCGATGGAGCCCGCCATCATGCTTCGCACGCTGAAGGATCTCGAGGCGCTTGTCGCCAGGGACCCATTCCGGAAACTGCGCCACGACCGCACGGCCAAGTTCTACGTGGCCTTCCTCGCCGAAAAGCCTTCGACATCCGTCAGGTTTCCGCTGACCCACGAGAAGGATGCGCTCGAGGTAATCGGTGTCACCGGCCGGGACGCGTTGATCGTGAGTCGCCCGAAGCCGAACGGATTCTACGGGTTCCCCAACAACTTCCTCGAACAGGCGCTCGGCGCGGTGGGGACGACACGAAACTGGTCCACCGTCAGCAAGGTGGTGGAATTTGCCCATCGTCGCGGGGAGAGAACCGCATGACCGCCCGCTTCTGCATGACCTTACTCGTGGCCCTCGCCTCTGGACTGACGCTCGAGTCCCAGGCCACTCCGCCGGTGACCTACGAGGCATATGCCGTTCGCTTCGGCACGTTGCCGCAATTCCGCGTGTCGGGCCTCATCGCCGGCGCCGATACGACGCGGCGGCTCGACATTCCTGTGATGGTGTGGCTGTTGAAAGGGAGCGATGGAAAGCGTGTGCTGATCGACTCCGGCTTCTATCGGCAGAAGTTCATCGAGCAATGGAAGCCCCAGAACTTCAGGTCGCCGGCGGAGGCCGTCGCGGCGGCTGGCGTGAAACCGGAAGAGGTCACCGACATCGTGATCACGCACGCGCATTGGGATCATGTGGACGGGGCCGACCTGTTTCCGAAAGCCACGATCTGGATCCAGCGTGACGAATACTCGTATTACACGGGAGAGGCCTGGCACGCGCGCAATACGCACGGCGGCGTGGACCCGGACGACATGCTGGCGCTCCTGAAGATCAACACCGAAGGACGACTCCGCTTCGTCAACGGCGACGACCAGGAGATCCTCCCCGGCATTCGGTGCTATACGGGCGGCAAGCACACCTGGCAGTCGCAGTACGTCGGCGTGCGTACGGCCGGCGGCACGGCCGTCTTCACGTCCGACAACGTCTATCTGTACGAGAACATCGAAAAACGCGTGCCGATCGCACAGACGCTGGATGCGGCGAGCAACCTGAAGGCACAGGATCGCATTCGCTCCATCGCCTCGAGTCCCACCCTGATCGTCCCCGGGCACGATCCGGCGGTGTTCGAGAGGTTCGAGCGCGTTGCCGAGGGGGTGGTCCGAATCAAATGACCGCCGCGAAGCTGCGCTCGTTACGGAGCACCGAAGGGTTTCGACAGTTCGTGCTCGACCAGCTCGAGACGCTCGACGTTCGCGCCCGATCGATGTTCGGGGGTACGGGCCTGTATTCGGGCGAGTATTTCTTTGGAATCATCGCTCGCGATCGGCTCTACCTGAAGGTCGACAAAACGACTCGCGCTCGATTCGTGAGGGCGAAGATGAAACCGTTCCGGCCGTATCCGGATCGCGCCGGCACGATGCAGTACTACGAGGTGCCGCTCGCAGTGCTCGAGACCGCGCCGGAGCTCGAACAATGGGCGCGCGAAGCGGTCAGCGTGGCGCGGCGGTCGGCGGAAGCTCGATCGTCGAAGCCAGCGCGTCGAACGACGTCCACGGGCCGGGCTTCCCGTGCGCCGAACTCGCCAATGATCAGGACCGGCGTGCCCGGCATGTCGACTTTCCGCTTGTCCGCCGATAGCGTCCACTGCTCCCCCCACGCGTAGACCCACTGCGCGTCGCGCTTCAGCAGCCGCACGCAGGCATGACTGGCCGCGTACCCAGGCAGTTCGAACTGGTGGAACGAGATGCCGCGCTCGTTGATGAAGTTGAAGTACCACTCGAGCAGCCAGGCATCGTTGTCGGTGCTGCGCCGGCTTCGTGACCGCCACGTCAGGTTATAGCTCCCCGGAGGCGTGGCGGTTTCCTTGCGGCCGCTGCTGACCGGCCCCCACCTCACGAGCTTTCCGTATTCGTACGCGGCGAACGTCTGGGCGGGCTGATGGACCACCAGGTACTTCGCGAACTCCTCCGCAGCGGGCCATTCCAGAGGGAACGGGCTGTAAGCGAGCTCGTCGGAGTCCCAGGCGAGAGGAACCACGATGCCGGGCGTCGGTGGATCCGCTCGCAGCAGGTGCTCGCGATCCCGTCGATTCAACTTTTCGATGATGTCGATTTGTTCCGGCGTGAAGCGCTTCGACAACTCGGCAGCGGTTTTCGGAATCGGCTCGAGGGAATACCGGCGCTCGGCCGGCGGAGCCTGCGCGAGGAGCACCGAAAGAAGGAGCGCTGGAATCGCGATCAACGCGCTTCAGGACTACTTGGCCGGCTTTGACGCGTCGTGGTACGGGCGTAGGTGCTCGCTGAAGAGCGCCCAGACGCGATTCCACGAGTCGATTTGCTCGGGCGAGTCGTCGCGCTCGAGTGTCTTCGCGTTCACGCGCCGGCTGAACGTGTGCCCGCCGCTCGCCGGTCCCGGTGGCGGATCGACGTAGACCTTTGTTTCCGCGAGGTCCGACTTGCGCGACCGCAGCGCGTCCACGATCTGCTGGTCCTCGAAGTAATAAACGTCCGTGTCATTCGTCGCGACATGCACGAGCAACGGCGTCTTCAGCTGGTCGACGTGATACAGCGGTGAACGCTTGATGTACTCGTCGCGCTTCTCGAAGGGAAGCCCCCCAATCCGCTTCTGCGTGGCGAAGCTCCGCTGATAGCCAGGGCCTGAAAACGACAGGCGATGAATCAGGTTCGTCACCGGCACGATCGCCGCCGCCGCCTTGAACGGCGTCGTGTCGCGGAAGACCGAGAACAGCGTGATGTAGCCGCCGTGGCTCCAGCCCATGATCCCGAGCCGCTCGCTATCCACGTGCGGCAGCGTCTTCAGGAAATCCACCGACGACATCACGTCATCGATCTCGTAGCCGCCGTAATCGATTTCCGTGTAGTGCTTCTCGCCGTAGCCGGTGCTGCCGCGATACTCCGGACAGATCACGACGTAACCGCGCTCGACGGCTTCGCGGACGAACGGCCACATGTTGATGCCCCACGAGCCATGGACGCCGCCGTGAACCCAGACGAGCGCCGCATGGCCGCGCGGACCGCGTTTCTTCAGCGGCTGGAACAGGTAGGCAGGGATGTCCATGTCCCCCACACTGCTCCGGTAGGTGACCTTCTGGAAATCGACAAGGCCCTTCGCGACGTCAGCCTGTCGCTGGTCCTGTTCGGCCTTCGCCTTGATGTCGTTCTCGTGATTGCGCCGGGGGTGGTCGGCGTGCGCGTTGCTCACGTACAGCTGGCGCGCGCGGGCCTCGTCCATCGGCCCCTGCCAGCCGCCGCGGCCACCGCGCCCTTCTTCACCCTGCTGCTGTTGCGCCGGTCGCTGAGGCTGCTGCGGAGGGGTGGCCTGCTGCGTCTGCGCCTGCTGCGCACCGACAACGAGGACAACGGCCGCCAGTGCGGAGGCGCACCAAACCTGGTTCCGGGTCATGGAGAACTCCTGGCTTACTCGGACTGAATCGCGTCGACTTCCTGGAGATCGGGTTCCGGCGCCGGCAGGTCCATCAAAATCCGCGCGCAGGTATTCCACCGCAGCAACGCTTCGTCGTTCTCTTCGGGACGGAGCGCCTCAGCCTTTTCATAACACTGCATGGCATCGCGCAGCCACTCCTGTGCCGTGCGCCCCGAGCCAGGTCGATCCTGTTTCAGCACCGCTTTCCCTCGACGCTCGCGGATGATGCCCGAGTAGTAATGCCGCTTGTACTCGTCGGCAAGGCGCGCGACGGCTTTCTCGGCGGCCGCCGCCGGCCGCGCCGCGGCGCCGTCGGGAAACTGGTCCGTGTACGACAGCACGAGCGTGACCAGCGCCTCCTGGTTGTCGGGATCGATCCGCAGCACGTCGAGGCAGATGCTTCCGGCTTCGGCCGGCTCGTTCAGGAGCCGATACCGCTGCGCCTGCGCCAGGGCCGCTGGAACGGCGCTCTTCGAGAGGGTTTTCAACTCGAACATGTCGCTATCCCTGGAAGACACGCAGAAGTTTGCTGACGGGGTCGTAGAACCGGTCGACCACCCGCTCTTTCAACGGAATGATCGCATTTTCCGTGATCGTAATGTTCTCCGGGCAGACCTTCGTGCAGCACCGGGTGATATTGCAGTAGCCAATGCCGTGCTGCGCCTGCAATTCCGGCACGCGGTCGGCTGCGTCCAGTGGATGCATCTCGAGTGCCGCCACGTACGTCAGAAAACGGGGCCCGATGAACTCCGGATGCAGCGCGTGTTCGCGCAGGACGTGACAGACGTCCTGGCACAGGAAACACTCGATGCACTTGCGGAACTCCTGGACGCGATCGACGTCCGCCTGCGACATCCGCCAGGTCCCGTCCGGGGCATCCGGCTTCCGCGGCTTGAACGGGCTGATGCGCTTTTTCACCTCGAAGTTCCAGGAGACGTCGGTCACCAGGTCGCGAATCGGAGGGAAGGCCCGCATCGGCTCGACGGTCACCGGCTCGGCCAACGGCAGATCGTTGAGCCTCGTCATGCACATCAGCCGCGGCTTCCCGTTGATCTCGGCGGAGCAGGAGCCACACTTGCCCGCCTTGCAGTTCCACCGACAAGCCAGGTCGGTCGCCTGCGTCGCCTGGATGCGATGGATGGCATCGAGGACCACCATGCCGGGAACAATCTCGGTGGTGTAATCGCGGAACTGCCCGGTCTTTCCTTCGCCGCGCCAGACTCTGAAGGTCGCCTGCTGCATGTTATTTATTTTCCTCGATGACCTGCTTCAATTCCGGCGGCATCTCGGGCAGCGGAACTCGTTGCAGATCCATGGCTCCATCGTCGGCTTTCCGCACCACCATGTTGATCTTGCCGAATTCAGGCATCTTCTCCGGGTGGTCCTCGCGGAAGTGCCCACCGCGGCTTTCCTTGCGCTCGATGGCGCAGCGGGTAATGGCTTCCGAGACCGTCAACAGGTGCCGCAGGTCGAGGGCGGTGTGCCAGCCAGGGTTGTACTCACGCTGGCCGGTGACACCCACCACGCGGGCACGCTCCCAGAGCCGCTCGATGTTGCCAAGCGCGTTCAGCATCTCGTCTTGCTGTCGAACGATGCCGACGAGGCGCTGCATGAACTCCTGCAACTCTTGCTGAATGGTGTAGGGGTTTTCTTTGCGCCCGGCCTCGAACGGCGCCAGCGCGTCCCGAGACGCCGCGTCGAGTTGCGCGTTGTCGACCGACGGCCGCGGGTTCTGCTTCGAAAACTGCGCGGCGTACTCGCCCGCCCGCTTGCCGAACACCAGGAGGTCGGAGAGGGAGTTGCCCCCGAGTCGATTCGCGCCGTTGATCCCGGCGGCGCATTCGCCGGCCGCAAAAAGACCAGGAACGCTCGACATCTGCGTATCGGCATCCACCCGCACGCCGCCCATCACGTAGTGCGTGGTGGGCCCGACCTCCATCGGCTCTTTCGTAATGTCGATGTCGGCGAGCTGCTTGAACTGGTGATACATGCTCGGCAGCTTCCGCCGGATGTGATCCTCGGAGTTCTGGAGGCGCTTCTTGATCCAGGAGATGTCGAGGAAGACGCCGCCATGCGGGCTGCCGCGCCCCTCGCGCACTTCGCGGTTGATGCAGCGCGCCACGTGGTCGCGCGTCAGCAGTTCTGGCGGGCGTCGGGCTGATTTGTCCCCCTGCGTATAACGCCACCCCTCGTCTTCGTTATCGGCCGTCTGATTGCGGTACGGCTCGGGGATATCGTCGAACATGAAGCGGCGTCCTTCCTTGTTCAGAAGGATGCCTCCCTCACCCCGAACCCCCTCGGTCACCAGGATGCCCTGTACGCTCGGCGGCCAAATCATGCCGGTCGGGTGGAACTGGATGAACTCCATGTCGATCAGCTCGGCACCAGCGTGATAGGCGAGCGAGTGCCCATCGCCGGTGCCTTCCCAGCTGTTGCTGGTGATCTTGTAGGCACGCCCCAGGCCGCCGGTCGCGAGCACGACGGCGGGAGCGCGAAACAACGTGAACCGCCCACGCTCGCGCTCGTAGCCAAAGACCCCGGCGACGCGCCCGCCATCCTTGACCAATGAGACGACCGTGAACTCCATGTGGACGTCGATGCCGCGGTGAATACCGTGGTCCTGGAGCGTGCGGATCATCTCCAGGCCGGTGCGATCACCCACGTGTGCGAGCCGGGGATACCGGTGCCCACCGAAGTTGCGCTGCAGGATCCTGCCGTCCGACGTCCGGTCGAAGACCGCTCCCCACGCCTCGAGTTCCCGCACGCGGTCCGGCGCCTCTCGGGCGTGGAGTTCCGCCATTCGCCAGTTGTTCACGTACTGGCCACCTCGCATGGTGTCGGCGAAATGGACCTTCCAGCTGTCGCGGTCGTCGACGTTCGAGAGCGCTGCCGCAATGCCCCCCTCCGCCATGACCGTGTGCGCCTTGCCGAGGAGAGACTTGCAGATCAGCCCGACCTTGACGCCGGCTGCGGACGCCTCGATGGCCGCGCGCAGCCCCGCGCCTCCGGCACCCACAACAATGACGTCGTATTCGTGTGTCTCGTGATTCATGCGGAACGCGTGTTCGTCGTAGTGAGGCCCTTCAGGGCCGCCTCGTCTGCCTAGAAGATCCGGACATCCTGCCAGATGCCCATCGAGCACAGGCGGACGTAGATATCCGCGAAGCCAACCCAGACCAGGCTCAGCCAGGCAAAGAGCATGTGCCGGCGGTTGAGCCCGCTCGCGCACGCGTAGCTGGCGGAGCAGATCGATGACTTGGAAATCTCGTCGCGGTTGCCGCCAACCAGGTGCCGCAGCGAATGGCAGCCAAACGTGTAGCCGGCAAGCAAGGTCGTATTCACCGCGAGCACCAGCGTGCCGACGCCGAGCCCGAACCGCGTGACGCCGTCCGCGTCGGTGAACCACAACGCCTTCCAGGTGTCGTAGGTGAGAATCACGATAAAGATGAGCGCGAGGTAGAGGAAGTAGCGGTGCACGTTCTGCAGGATCAGTGGGAACGAGCGCTCGCCGAGGTATCGCTTGCGCGGCTCGCCGACCGCGCACGACGGCGGGTCCGCCCAGAACGCCTTGTAATACGCGCCCCGATAGTAATAGCAGGTGACCCGGAATCCACCCGGCGCCCACAGGATGAGGAGCGCGGCTGAGAACGGTAACGCTCCAGGCCACCAGCCGGGCTTGGGCCCAAACCAGGAATGCCCTCCCTCACCGAACAGGAGCGGCGAGTACATAGGCGAGAGATACGGCCCGAACTCGTAGTGCTCGCCCTGGAATGCTGCCCACGTCGAATACACCAAAAAGGCGGACAGCCCGAGGAAGGTCACGAGGGGTTGCACCCACCATGCGTCGCGGCGACGAGTCTGCCCGAAACGGCGTTCTACCAGAGGCCACGCGGCCTGTGCCATCAAGTCTCTCCCGGTTGCGGCTTGGAAAGTGGTGCAACCATAACCGGCGGCTTGCGCCTTTGGCAAGTCGGCCCTGCCTACTTGTGGCGGGTGCCTCGCTTGACAACGACGTCGACTCGCTGCAGAAGGGCAATGTAGCGCAGGACGTCGCCGCGCACGGCGATAACGTCCGCATACTTGCCCGGCGTGACGGTGCCGACCTCCCGATCGACTTTCATGGCAACCGACGGCCAATAGGTCGCGCCGCGGATCGCTTGCATCGGCGATACGCCGAGGATGTTCACCCAGGCATCCAGCTCGCGCCAGGTCGAGCTGCTGTGGAATTTCATGGGAATCCCGGAGTCGGTGCCGACCAGCATGACCACGCCCGCCTCCGACAGCTGCTTGAACTTCCGCGCCAACGTCGGACGGCGAATCGCAGTGAGCTGGAAGTAGGGAAGGCGGTCGGGCGTCGCGATGGACTTCCGGATGTCGGCAATGATGTCGGGCGGCAAGCCCGCCTGCCAGGCCGGGTCGTCGAGTTGCTCGGGGTTGTCGCGCACGTACTCGTAGTTGAACAGACCTTCGATCGTGGGGGTCCAGTAGAGCGGGCCGCGGCTCATCTGGGCGGTCCTCTCGGCAATCATCCGGACGATGTCTTCCGGGTACTCGGGGGCACTCGACAGGCCGGTGTGCTCGAAGTTGTCCACGCCCGCGGCGAGGCCGCGGCGAATCTCTTCGGGACGGTGCGAATGGCCAACAACCATCAGGCCACGCTTGTGGGCCTCGTCCACGACGGCGCGCACCTCGTCCATCGTCATCTGATCCTGGTCGATCAGCTTGATGCAGTTGACACCCGCGGATGCGAGCTTGCCGACCTTCGCGCGTGCGTCCGCCGGGTCGCTGACGCCCCAGCGAAATAGTTCCGTGCCGGGGTACGGTGCCTTCTGGATGAACGGTCCTGAAACGAAGAGGGTCGGACCGGGAAGCTTTCCCGAATTGATGCGATCTCGAACGTTGATGCTGGCTTCGAGCGGTGCGCCGAGGTCCCGCGCACTGGTCACGCCGGCAAGCAACAGCTGCTTCGCCGAGGCCGGCATGATGACCGGTTCGAACTGGGCCGGATAGGTCTTGTCCCAGTGTTCGTAATCGGAGTGGCCGTTGATCATCAAGTGCACGTGCATGTCCCACAGCCCCGGGAGCACACTCATGCCTTCGGTCGAGATCACTTCAGCGCCCTGCGGCACTGCGAGCGTGCCGACCTGGCCCACCGCCTTGATGCGTTCCCCTTCGATCAGGATGACGCTGTTCCGGATCGGCGGCCCACCGAACCCGTCGATCAGGGTCCCACCGACCATCGCCTTCAATACGCCGCTCGTCGGCTGAGGCGCCGACTCGAGACTGGCGAGCGAGAGGACGATGGCGACGACAGCGGCGAATCGGATCGGCACGTCGTTACAATCCCTTCGCGACATAGCGCCTGACGGCCGCAACGGCACGCTCGACGTCGGTTTCCAGATTGTAAAAGTGCGGAGAAAAACGAAGGCCAGCGCGGTCGGTTCCGCCGCGCGTCGCGCACACGATCTGGTCCTTTTCGTAAAGCGCCTGGTGAAGCTTGCGAATGTCGAGATTCGACGGAAGGAACGACACCACAGCCGCGGAACGTGCCGGGTCGTCGTGCGTCCACACCTTCACACCGTCGATCTGCTTCAAGCCTCTGATGATGAGCGCAGCCAGGTGTCGCGCGCGCTTTTCGATCGCGGCGGCCCCCACTTTCTGCTGGAGATCGACCGCTTCACCGAAGCCGATGATCGACGCCTCGTCGCGCTGGCCGAAGGCCTCGAGCGTGCGCGAAATCCCTACGTCGCCCGGGTAGAGACTGACGATGCTCGGCTTGATCCGGTCGTGCACGCGCGAGCTGACGAACAGGACGCCGTTCTCCTTCGAGCCGCACGGCCACTTGTGGGCGCTGCCGGAGTAGAAGTCCGGCTGGAGCTCCGCGAGGTTCACATCCAGCACCCCGAACGACTGCGCGCCGTCAACCAGCGACAACGCGCCCTGCTCGCGCGCCACGCGGCAGATCTCGCGGACGGGCAAGACGTCGCCGACCGTCGAAGTGACGTGGGTGATCGCCACGACCCTGGTGGCGGCGGTCATCGCGCGGCGGAAGGCATCGACGTAATGGTCCGCCCCCGGGTGCGGGTTCACCTGGGCGACGACCTTCACGGTGAAGCCAAAACGCTGCGCCTTCTGGCGCCACGCCGCGAGGTTGCTGGGATGATTGTCGGCGAACACCAGCACTTCGTCGCCTGCCTTGAGATCGAGACCGCTCGAGACGAAGTTGTTCGATTCGCTGGTGTTGCGCGTGATGACGATCTCTTCCGGACTGACCTTGAGGGCCGCGGCAATCTTGCGGCGCGTGGCCTCACGGCCGTCGTGCGTCTTCGCCCTGTTCTGGTAGGACGGGTCCGCGTCGACCGACCGCGTCGCGCGGTCGGCAGCGGTCACGACGCTCGCCGGAGACGGACACAGGTTGGCGGCATTCAGGCACGCGAAGCCGGCGGGCATGATGAAGGCCTCGCGGATGCGCTGCCAGTAACGCTCGTCCGGCACGTCGGGCGCCTGCTCGGGAGCCACGACTGGCCACGCGTCGCTCCGAGCGGCGAAGAGCGCGGCGGAACCGCCGAGGGCAAAAAGGCGGGCAAAATCACGGCGACTCTGGTCTTTGGGTCCGCGTGTGTCCATTGAACGCCTCCAGCGCGGGGCCAGCATACAACCAACCCTCGGTCCCTCTGAACTGATGGACCCTCTCTACGCGCTGGGGGAATTACTCTGGTGGTAGGCGTACAAAAAAAGAGGCCCGCCGCTTGCGCGACGGGCCTTCTAGAAAAAATCCCGGCAGTGACCTACTCTCCCACGCAGTTGCCCACGCAGTACCATCGGCGGTAGAGAGCTTAACTTCCGTGTTCGGAATGGGAACGGGTGTGACCCCTCTCCTATGACCACCGGGAAAGGCAAACTTGGTATTGCCTGGGGGCCGGCGACGTGTATGCGCCCGATATCGGCGCGGTCGGTCGACGGTAGTCCCAGACGATGTTGTAAAAGAGCGTTTTTCGGCTCTTCGACAACTGAACATCCTGCAAACGGTAGTTTCTTCGTTCCAGCACACGGTCGTGGTGTGCATTAAAAGAATTATGGTCAAGCCTCACGGCTGATTAGTATCGGTTAGCTCCACGCATCGCTGCGCTTCCACACCCGACCTATTACCTGGTCATCTTCCAGGAGCCTTTAGAGGCCTTGCGGCCTGGGAAATCTCATCTTGTGGAGGGTTTCACGCTTAGATGCATTCAGCGTTTCTCCCTTCCGCACGTAGCTACCGAGCGCTGCCGTTGGCACGACAACTCGTACACTAGAGGTGCGTCCATCCCGGTCCTCTCGTACTAAGGACAGCCCCACTCAAATTTCCTCCGCCCATGACAGATAGAGACCGAACTGTCTCGCGACGTTCTAAACCCAGCTCACGTACCGCTTTAACCGGCGAACAGCCGGACCCTTGGAACCTGCTACAGCTCCAGGATGCGATGAGCCGACATCGAGGTGCCAAACCTGAGCGTCGATGTGAACTCTTGGCTCAGATCAGCCTGTTATCCCCGGCGTACCTTTTATCCGTTGAGCGATGGCCCTTCCATGCGGAACCACCGGATCACTAAGTCCTGGTTTCCCACCTGCTCGTCTTGTAGGACTCGCAGTCAAGCTCGCTTATGCCTTTGCACTCTACGGCTGATTTCCAAACAGCCTGAGCGAACCTTCGAGCGCCTCCGTTACAGTTTAGGAGGCGACCGCCCCAGTCAAACTACCCACCTAGCAGTGTCCCTGACCTGGATAACAGGTCGAGGTTAGAACGCCGGAGTGTTAAGGGTGGTATCTCACCGTTGGCTCCCCCAAGCCCGAAAGCCTGGGTTCAAAGCCTCCCACCTATCCTGCGCATAACACGCCAGCATTCACTACTAAGATGTAGTAAAGGTGCACGGGGTCTTTTCGTCTAGTCACGGGCAACCGGCGTCTTCACCGGTACCACAAATTCGCAGTGCCCCTCGTTGAGACAGCGCCCAAATCATTACGCCATTCGTGCAGGTCGGAACTTACCCGACAAGGAATTTCGCTACCTTAGGACCGTTATAGTTACGGCCGCCGTTTACCGGGGCTTCAGCTCGAAGCTTCGCCTTGCGGCTAACCTCTCCCTTTAACCTTCCGGCACCGGGCAGGCGTCAGGCCATATACGTCGTGTTCGACTTAGCATAGCCCTGTGTTTTTAGTAAACAGTTGCTTGGGCCTCTTTATTGCAACTCGTTCGTGCACGCAACCGCGAGGGTCACGCACATTACTCGAGCACCCCTTCTTCCGAAGTTACGGGGCCAGTTTGCCGAGTTCCTAAACGAGGGATCACACTCGCGCCTTAGGATTTTCTCCTCGCGTACCTGTGTCGGTTTGCGGTACGGGTACCCACTTCTCTCCTTAGAGGCTTTTCTTGGCAGCATGGCGTCGACGACTTTGCGACCTTGCGGTCTCGACATGGCACCTCAGGGAATGTGACTCACCGGATTTTCCTGGCGAATCCCCCTACATGCCTGAACCTACACGTCCAATCGTAGGCTCGTCTAGCCTCCTGCGTCCCCCCATCGTGATAACGAAAAGTAGGTAGTTCCGGAATATTAACCGGATGTGCATCCGCTACGCCTTTCGGCCTCGCGTTAGCCCCCGACTGACCCTGAGCGGACGAACCTTCCTCAGGAAACCTTACGCTTACGGCGGGGAAGATTCTCACTTCCCTTATCGCTACTTATGCCGGCAGGGTCACTTCTCAACGCTCCACCAGTCCTCACGGTCTGACTTCGCTGCGTTGAGAACGCTCCTCTACCAATATGGAATCCCGCAGGATTCCGTCTATTCTACGGCTTCGGTCCTGTACTTGAGCCCCGTTATATTGTCGGCCCAGAGCCGCTTGACCAGTGAGCTATTACGCTTTCTTTAAAGGATGGCTGCTTCTAAGCCAACCTCCTGGTTGTCTGAGCGTCTCCAGATCCTTTACCACTTAGTACAGAGTTAGGGACCTTAGCCGGTAGTCTGGGCTGTTTCCCTCTCGACAATGAAGCTTAGCCCCCACTGTCTGACTCCCGAGATACGTGTCGCTGGCATTCGCAGTTTGATTGGATTCAGTAACCTGGTAAGGCCCCTAGTCCATTCAGTTCTCTACCACCAGCGCCGACCTCTCGAGGCTATCCCTAAAGATATTTCGAGGAGAACGGGCAATCACGAGGTTTGATTAGCCTTTCACCCCTACCCACAGCTCATCCAAGCTGTTTTCAACCAACACTGGTTCGGGCCTCCATACGGTGTTACCCGTACTTCACCCTGGCCATGGGTAGATCACCTCGCTTCGCGTCTACTCCAAGCGACTTGTCGCCCATTTCGGACTCGCTTTCGCTGCGGCTCGCTTTCGCTTAACCTTGCCACTTAGAGTAACTAGCCGGCTCATTATGCAAAAGGCACGCGGTCAGGCATTCCGAACCGAAGTCCGGCATAGCCCTCCCACTGCTTGTAGGCATACGGTTTCAGGTACTATTTCACTCCCCTCGCAGGGGTTCTTTTCACCTTTCCCTCACGGTACTGGTTCACTATCGGTCGCCAGGGAGTATTTAGCCTTACGAGATGGTCCTCGTAGATTCCCACGGGATTTCACGTGTCCCGCGGTACTCAGGTACCTATCGCGAGTCAACGGATTGTCGCCTACGGGGCTGTCACCCTCTATGGCCGATCGTTCCAGATCGTTCGACTAATCTGCTGATTGGTAACTCGCTGGCATTAAAGCCAGACAGGCCCTACAACCCCACCGTGCAAGCACGATGGTTTGGGCTATATCCGCGTTCGCTCGCCGCTACTAGCGGAATCACTGTTGTTTTCTTTTCCTCCGGGTACTGAGATGGTTCACTTCCCCGGGTTGTCTTCTCACAGCCTATGTATTCAGCTGAGGATAACCAGGTATTAGCCTGGTCGGGTTT